>NZ_AQYC01000009.1:0-1033170 GCF_000380625.1 Thioalkalivibrio sp. ALMg9 | reverse complement strand
AGCTCCGGCTCGATAATGGCCCCGAGTTCGTCTCGGCCGCGATCGCCGACTGGGCCGAACAGCGCGGCGTGGAACTGAGCTTCATCCAGCCGGGCAAACCGATGCAGAACGGCTTCATCGAACGGTTCAACGGCAGCTACCGCCGCGGGGTCCTGGACCTCTACGTCTTCCGAACGCTGACCGAAGTCCGGGAACACACCGAGCAGTGGCTGCAGGACTACAACGAAACCATCCCTCACGATTCGCTGGGGGACCTGACGCCGGTCGAATACCGGCAGTTACACACCCCGGAAACCTCTAGTTATGCGTGGACCTAATCCGGGGAAGTCGACAACACACCCCGGAAACCTCTAGTTATGCGTGGACCTAATCCGGGGAAGTCGACACGGGGAGCGCACGGAACCCCGCCTGACGACGCTGGGCCACGAGGGCGATGACGGGCATCCCAATGCGGTGGTTTTCACCACTGACGATTACCTGGAACTGGTCGAGTGGACTGGGCGCGCGATCCGCGAGGACAAGCGCGGGGCGATTCCGGAGCACATCCCGCCGATCCTGGAACGCCTGCAGATCGATCCGGCACATTTTGTCCGGCACGTCCGCAGAGGTGGAAGGAGTTACCACGTGGCGGCACTGGGCCGTGTCGAGCGCATGCGGAAGGCGGCGATGGATCGCGGCCGGCACTTTATCAAGGGTATCGGCGTTTCGGGTCGAATGTTTGTGGGCCCGCCAGAGTGTCCTTGATGGGGCACGGTCTGACCCCGGCGTCGCACGGGTCTCTCCCCTGTGCGGGCGGTGCCGCGGGGCCACATAATGGGTGTCAGGTGGTCCTGGCAGTTCGATACGGGGCCGCTCCCCCTTGCAAGGAGCGGAAGTATGTTCAAGACGGTCCTGGTCCTTGGCCACATCAGCGGCATCCGCATTCAGATCCACGTGAGCTGGGTGTTTATTGTCTTGCTGCTGCTGGCGACCATGAGCACCGGCTTCCACTACCAGTTTCCGGAGTGGACCCTGCCGATGGTGGTGGGCACTGCGGGGGTAACGGCCCTGCTGTTCTTTGCCTCCATTCTGGCCCATGAACTAGGCCACAGCGTGGTGGCCATCCGGCGGGGTGTGCCGGTGGAATCGATCACCTTGTTCATCTTCGGCGGGCTGGCCCAGATGGGAAGGGACACCGAGCGCGCGGACGACGAGTTCTGGATCGCCATCGCCGGGCCAGCAGTCAGTGTGGGCCTGGCGCTGATCTTCGGGGGGCTCGCGCAGGCCACCTCCGGTTGGTACGAGCCGGTGTCGGTAGCGCTGGGCTGGCTGGCGTTCATCAATCTGGTGGTGGCGGTGTTCAATCTCATCCCCGGTTTTCCGCTGGACGGGGGGCGGGTGTTCCGGGCGCTGGTGTGGAAGATCACCGGCGACCCGCGCAAGGCGGTGGCGGCCGCGGTCTGGGGCGGGCGGATGGTGGCGTACCTCCTGTTCGGCTTCGGTTTCTGGAATCTCGTGGTGATCGGCAACCTGATCGGCGGCGTGTGGATCATGCTGATCGCCTGGTTCCTGCTGACCATGGCTGAAGGGCAGGGGCGGATGTACGAGATGCGCGACCGGCTGGCGGATGTCCGTGCGCGGGATCTGGCCGATCCGGAGCCGCCCTTCGTCAGCCCGGATGCATCCATCCAGGAGTGGATCGACCAGGGCGTCCTGCCGGGCGGGCGCCGCTCCTTTCTGGTCGGCGAGCCGGAGCGGGTGCAAGGGCTGGTGACCCTGAGCGACAGTCGCAAGGTGCCGCGGGAGCGGTGGGCGACCACCCGGATCGCCGACATCATGACCCGCGCGGATTCGCTGAGACACGTCGCGCCGGATACGCAGGCCGAGGAGATCCTGCAGCTCATGAGTGAGCACAACCTCAACCAGATCCCGGTGCTGGAGGCATCCGGCCGGGCCATTGGCTGGATCGACCGCCAGAAGCTTCTGCGCACCATCGAGATCCACATGGAGGTCAAGCGCTAGAACCAGGGAGACAAGGGGGGGGCAGCCATTGAAGGCCAACTGCACAGGGACGCATCACCTCGGGAAGGGCCGGGCCCGATACGCTCGCGTGTATCTGGTACCGTGGGCTGCAGCAATCACAGGAGTGCTGGACATGGCGTCGATGAATGTACCGGTGGAGGAGTTCACCACCCCCGACCCCGTCACTGCCAACGAAGATATGGCGATCGACGAGCTGCGGGCGTTGATGGAGCGGCATGGGGTGCGCCATCTTCCGGTCGTGCGCGGTGAGTCGGTGGTGGGGCTGGTCAGTGACCGCGAGGTCCGCGTGGTCCTCGGGTTGCCGCTCACCGAGATCAATCAGGTGCGAGCCTCCGACATCATGGCGTCCGACCCGCTGACGGTGACGGCGACCACGCCTCTGGACCAAGTGGCGTATGCCATGTCGGAAAACAAGGTGGGCAGCGTGATCGTCAACGATGAAGATGGCCGGTTCCTGGGGATCTTCACGGCCAGCGACGCCCTGAATGCGCTGACCGAGCTCGTCCGCGGAGGAGGCACGCCCGCCGCATGAAATGGAAGAGGACACCCATGACTTGGCTCTCTGAGGAAGATAACGGGGTCGGACCTCGGTAACGTACGGAAAAGCCGAAGGGAACCGGTCTAGAAAGGGCGCGATTCGAGCTTAAAGCGGTCATTTCGGCCATCAAATGGGACTTCCAGGGAGGGAAGTCAGGCCAAGAGGCAGAGGCTGACGCTTTCCTGGGCCGATTTTGTGCCCCGTGATGCGGCGGAGCTGGCAGCCCGGTTTCGGGAACGCTATATCCTGATGAAGCTGCTGCGCGCCACCGCGCGCGGCCGCGGTTAGACGCGTACTACTACGTCATAGCCGGACGCCAATCGCAGATTCGTCGACGTATTAGCGGGAGTGACTGGCCGATGCCCAGGGTGGCCCCATTCGACGCGCACCATGAGCGCTATGAGGCGTGGTTCGACAAGCACGAACCGGCCTATCTCTCCGAACTGCTGGCCCTGCGCGCGTTTGTGCCGTGGGTAGGCCGGGGGCTCGAGATCGGCGTAGGGTCGGGACGCTTCGCCGCGCCGCTCGGGGTGCAGGTGGGCCTCGATCCCTCCCCGGCAATGCTGGCCCACGCGGCTGCCCGGGGTATCGAGATCGTGGAGGGGACGGCCGAAGACATGCCCTTTGAGGCGTGCAGCTTCGACTATGCCCTGGTGGAGACAACCCTGTGTTTTGTCGACTCTCCCGCGCGCATGCTTGCCGAGGCGCAGCGGGTGCTACGGCCTGGTGGCCGTCTGGTAATCGGCTTTATCGACCGCGACAGTCCACTGGGGCAGGAGTACCTGGCGCATCAGTCGGAGAGCGTGTTTTACCGCGACGCCACTTTTTATTCCGCGGACGAAGTGGAACAGCTGCTTGTGCATGGCGGCTTCTCGATCGATGGGTGGGTACAGACCCTTGCGGGGCCGCTTGCCGGGATGCGGGATATCGAACCCCTGCGGCCGGGGCGCGGTGAATGCGCGTTCGTCGTCGTAGCGGCTACCCGGAACGCCGAAGCGGCCGAAAGCCCCGGGCCGCTTGTGCGGCGCGGGGCTGGTGGGCGCCGGGAATAGGAGGAGCGGCGGGACCACGCCAACGGTGGAACAGGAAAAGAAAATCGTCGGATCAAGGCCCGAATTCGGGCTTAAAGCTGCAATTTCTGTCTTCAAATGGGTCATTCCAGGGAGGGAAGCCATGCCAATCGCCAGCACCCTCAGGGCCATATCTGCCAAAGGATAAGATTCATGACCACATGACGGGGGCGGACCTCGTTGTCATCCACAGCAGGGGCTCTGGGCTCAGGCCTTGCCTTTTTCCTCCTAGGCTTCCGGTGGATGGAAAAAGGCAAGGCCTGACCCCGACGTCTTGACCCCCGATGTCTGCGCGAACGTGAAGACCAATTAGAGCCTCCTTGGCGGTGGGAATCAGACATTATCTAAAAATCAATTCCGCTATCGACCTTGTTCCTCTTCCTGATGCGTACAGCCCTCTGCTTGATCCAGCAAAGTATGTAAAGCCGGAATGATATCGACAGGATTTGTCGGATCATTATCGCGCGTTGGGTAGCGCCAGCCACGACACCATATTTCCTTTCTTTAATGTGATGGAACGTACCACGCACTAGTTCGAATGCCATCCCCTTCTCGAATTGCTTGGAGGTGTAGTTCAAGGCGATCTCGATCTGGAAACCCCGCACGCCATTCGTCGGGACGGCCTCCCAGAGCCGGCGGGTCAATGCCCGATCTCCGCCGATAATTGGGAAGAATCGCAGCGCCTGGTTTAGCATCAGCGTCGATCGCGCGCGCAAGCCAACGTTCATCTCGACGCGTCCCTCGATGACGGGCTGCATGATCCGGGACAAGGTCTGCTGTGTGTGGCCAGTCACGTCAGCGTCGAGAAATAACAGGACGTTAGATTTCGCCGAACACACGCCTGCATCCAATGCAGTCGCCTTGCCCGTGTTTCGAGCCAGACGGATGACGCGGGCGCCCGCGGCCTCTGCGACCTGGGCCGTCGCATCCGTAGAGCCATCATCGACCACGAGGACTTCCCCAACCCAAGGATGCTGGCGTGCACACGTAATGACATCGGTGATGGTTCCGACCTCATTGAAGGCTGGTATGACTACCGAGACCATCGGTTCCTCAAGACCCGGCTCGCGATATAATTGGCGGACACCGCAATGACGATGAATATCAGGAAGGCGATCTCCAGATCCTCAACCAAATCGGCAAGTCGACGCGTCGTTCCGACGACCGAATAGGCGAGAGCAACGAAGACGGCGAATAAGGTTAGGACGCCGAGGAAATTGACGATGATATAGGTGCGAAAACGCATATCGTGTACCCCCGCAAGCACTTGGGCCGCCGTCCGTGTTCCATATACAAACTTGGATAGAAACAAGATCTGCACGCCCTTGCGATTGAACAGGCGTTCCAGACCACGAACGGCGTTGTTGCTGTGGCGTCCAGGGATGCGGTCGAGTGCAGAAGCGGGGAATTTTCTTCCCAGCCCGTACCAGACGAGGTCCGACAAGACGGTGGCCAATATTGCCAGCGAGATGACTGCAGCAAGATCAAGGCGCCCGGTCGCAGCCAGGTATATCGCCGGCAAGAGCACGACTTCGCCCGCGACGAGCATGCCGACAAAAATGAACAGATACGGATAGGTCTGAAGCAGGCTGAGTACCTGTTGGAACAGATCGTGCGCCATGGCATCCATCGAGAAATTACGTAGGTAAGGGGGATTCGGCGGGCAGTTGGGTGGGCGAATGTTCTAGGTATTAGGGCGAGCTTTCAGGCCCACCGACAGTCCGGTGATGGCTGCGAATTTGGATTACGAGTGGCTTGATGTGGTCGCCGGCGGAATGTTGGCTTGCGATGAGTCCCCTATCCTGAATCTGGGGTGTGCCGCCGCCAGCCGGGTGCAGCGGTTGAAAGCGGGTGTTTAGTGCGGGCGCTCGTAAGTCCTCTAATGATCAATTGGAGATCCCAACGTATGTCGGCCGGCTTTGATGGAGCTTCATGCGGAGGCAATCGCCCCTAGCGATCCCGGGCGGCCATTCCGTGTCGAGTGCGCAGGATCTTCTTACTACACGAAAAAACTACTACACATGGAAACGATTCATCTGTTGGATGGCGCACAGATGAGCGGTGCTTCTTGGAAATTCAGTTTCCGCTGAGAAACCAGAAGAAGTGGACACCCATGATCTTCTTGACGGTCTGAGGCGGTCTGGCTAGGTTTTGGGGTGAGTTCATGGACCAAGGAGGGTCCTGATGACGCGAGCCAGGAAGGAGCTCGTCTCGATCGAGGCGACGCCGTATTACCACTGCATTTGTCGCTGTGTTCGCCGTGCGTTCCTGTGTGGCGAGAATTTCTATTCCGCATGACGAGGTCGGACCTCGTTACCATCCACAGGGTCAATTCGATCGCCGCGCGATCAGGTCCATCACCGCGCGGATGAGTTGCCACTGGCCGATAAGTCCCACGCCTTGCGGATCGATGTGGGAAAAGCCATCGATCAGGTGCAGGTCGGCGTCGCCGATTGCACGGGCGAGGCGCTCGCTTTCGGTGTGCGGGATCATCGTGTCGGCCCGACCGTGGATCAGGATGGCACCGTTGGAAAGATGCGAGAGGTCGCGGTTGGTCAGGGACAGCATCTCGATGGCCGCCTGCGCGCTGGCCGGCAGATCGTCCAGGAGCTCCGGCACGCGCTCCTGGTCATCGTTCAGGATTAACGCCAATAGGCTTCGCCCCTCATCCCCGAGATCATCGGCCACGTCGTCGATGGGGGCCTTGGGGTCGCCCATGCGCCGTCGCGCGATTTCTTCGAGAATCGCGCGGTCTTCGCGGTCATTCAGCATGTGCAGATTGCCGCGCAGGAAGATCCACTTCGCCTGCGGGTCAGGCGTGCGCGTCTGCCAGTGGGCCGATCCGGGCTCCCGGAAGGCCCCTGTGGTGGCAAAGGTGATCACGTTCTTCGTGTCGTAGTAGCCGCCGATCGCGACCAGGAAGTCGATGGCCTCTTCCCCCTGCGGCGTCAGCGTCGCCAGGACGGCCAGGCCCACGGCATAAGAGATCGCCGCGACCCCCACGTATTGTTCATCCGCTGCGCGTTCCACCTCCAGACGGGACAGAAGGGCCGCGGCATCACCGATGGCAGCGGCCTCGTCGGGGCGCACGCTGAGGTCTTTCGAGCCCTGCAGGTCGGGCACCAGCACCAGGAAGCGCGCCCGCGCCAACGTATTGGCGAGTTGCACCAGCCGGCGGTCGTCCTTGCCCTGCGGCGTGAAGCCCGGCACGAGGACGATGCGGGCCCCCACATTCTGCTGGGGATGATAGAGGTCGGCCGCGATGTCACCTTCGTCCGTCTCGAGGGTAAGCGTTTGGCGCGTGGGCTCGGGGGTGCGGTCCTTCAGCGTGCTCGGTCCCGCGCCGGCCTCGATGTCCTGGAGCACGCGCGTCGCCTCCCAGCTTTGGGTGCTGATGCAGCCGGCAAGCAGCAAGAGACCCAGCAACACAGCAGCGATGCGCAGCATGCGATTCTCCTGTCAGATGAGCGGTACCAGTCCCGCCGGTACCCTAAGTCTATATCCGGAGTGACCGGGTCGGACCTCCAGGCGTAGGGTGTAATGAACAGGTTGCGCCCTGATCGGCAAAGGGTTTGGGCCTTGGAGTGGCCATTTTCGGCCATGAGTGGGGCTGTAACGTGCGGGGTCTTCGGCGAGGTGTGAAGCGTCCGAGTCGGTGCGTACGGAGTGATCGACGGCGCGGATATCCAGCTGTGCCTGGATCTGGCGCAGGAATGATTGGCTTCCCATGAAGAAGAGGGCACCCATGACCTTTTTGGGGGCCGACGCTTGGTCCAGCTTTACTAGTCCGGAGAGCCAAGAAGGGGATGTGATGGAGATCAATCTGGGCGGGGCATTTCTGGAGGGGATGCTGCGATTCTGGTGGGCCTGGATCCTGGTCGTGCTGTTCGCCATCGGTCGGCTGCCGATGGTCAAGGGCTGGGTGGGTGAGCTTGTGGTTCGCCTGATTCTGTCGGTTGGGCTGGACGGCAAGGCGGGGCACGCGCTTCACGATGTCACGCTGGAGACGGGCGACGGCACGACGCAGGTGGACCATGTGCTGGTGTCCCGCTTCGGCATTTTCGTCATCGAGACGAAGAATATGCGCGGGTGGATCTTTGGCGATGCGCGGCAGGCTCAATGGACGCAACGTTTCTACCGCCGGTCGTTTCGCTTCCAGAATCCGCTGCGCCAGAACTACCGGCATGAACGGGCGATTTCCGATGCGCTGCAGGTCGAGCCCGAGACGATCCATTCGGTGGTGGTCTTTGTCGGCAGCAGTCGTTTCAAGACACCGATGCCCGAGAACGTGGTCCGGGGCCTCGGGCTGCTGGGCTACATCCGTTCGTTCCGCACGAAGGTGTGGAGCGATGACGAGGTGCAGGCCCTGGTGGACCAGCTGAAGGGTCGCCGGCTGGAGCCTTCTCGGCATACGCACCGGACCCACGTGCAGCAGCTACGCGAATGGCATGAGGCCCCGGCCGGGCCGGCCTGTCCGAAATGCGGCGAGGCGATGATGAAGCGGAAGGCACGTCGCGGCTCCAGGGTCGGCCAGGAGTTCTGGGGGTGTACGCAGTATCCCGGTTGCCGCGGAACGAAGCCGGTCCAGTAGCCGGGCTCAATCTGGCATCGTGGAGGCGTTCGATTCGTTCCGGAAATGAAAAGGAAGGGGCCATGGCGAATACTCGGTATGTGACCGCGAATCGATTGACTGAGGAGTCGAAGGCGATTCAGGCGAAGGGGCGGAATCTGGTCCTGATCATGGGCCTTCCGGTCGCGGTTGCGGCCTTCTTCATTCATCCGCTCGTAGGGCTCGTAGCGCTTGCGGGCGTGGCGGCCCTGTATGGAAGCATCGGTGGCAGCGCGGTAATCGAGGCGGGGGCGCGCGGCGAGGATGCGGCCCTGGACTGGCTTTCGAAGCTCCCGGATTCATTCGCGATCTTCAATCAGGTGGATCTGCCCAGCGAACAGTCCCGCACCGGGATGGTGGAGACCGACTTGGTGGTGACCGGACCGGAGGCGGTGTTCGTGATCGAGGTGAAGCACAACAACGGGGCGATCAACTGTGACGAGAGCCGGCCGCAATGGACCGTGAGCAAGACGGGGCGTCGCGGAAACCGCTATGGCAAGGAGATGCGCAATCCCATCAGGCAGGTGAAGAAGCAGGTGTGGTTGCTGAGTGAATACCTGAAGAGCCGCAAGGCGAAGCGCTGGATCCAGCCGATCGTGCTGTTCACCCACCCGGATGTCTCGCTGGGGCGTTCGTCCGACCTGTCGGTACCCGTGCTCACCGGCCCCGAGGTGGTCGAGTACATCCGGAACTTCAAGCCGGAGCGGCCGCGCCCGGTGAAGGAGAACACGGTGCAGGCCATCGCGACCCTGAAGGGCTGAATCGTCGAGAGTGGCTGCGCATCGGGGGGGCGGACCAGGGTAAGGGTTGGAAAAGGCGGTGAACATATCTGGCCTAGGGCACGAATTCGGGCTTGAAGCCGCCATTTCGACCGTCAAATGGCTATTTCAGGGAGGGAAGCCCATCACTGTCTGGGCCAATCTGGCATGTGGTCCATCGCTGTCTCAAGCAGGAGTTCCTGCTGAAGTTTGCCCGTGACCGCAGGCTCGGGCGGTACTGGCTGTATGACGCGCGGCAGCACTACGGTTTGTGTGTGCTGAACGCCATGGTCACCTCGCTGCGCGTGCACCTGCTGGTACGCCATGTGGGGAGGGCGAGATGGCGGGTGACGTCGTGGATCGCGGGATGGGTGGCCAGTCCTAAACCGGCGCAGGTTATCGGGTGGATACACGGTCTTGACCACCAAACAGGGCGGATAAGCGTCTAGAAAGGGGGTTTGGCGCGATATAACTACATTAAGTCAGTAGGTTATCGTGGTCCGACCCCGTCGCCGCCGCCGTCTGTTATGGGTGCACGGCGGTGTTCTGTCCGAACTGGATCTGCCAGCCGTGGTGATCGTGGCGTTCGAACAGGAAGCTCATACGCGTGTGCAGCTCGCCGTCGCCGCGGTCCGGCAGGCCGTCCGGCATGGATTCAATGCCCGAAACCCGAAACATGACCTCCGCGAAGGCGGTGTCGTCGCCGAGCAGGATGATGTCCTGTACGTCGACGCTTAGCGAGGTTCCGGCAAAGGGGCCCTGCAGCAAGTCCGTATGCCGTTGTGCATTGCTCGAACGGTCCTCGAGGCGCGTGCCGACGAGATTGATCACCCCGGCGTTCTCCGCATAGTCGCGTGCCCAGGCCTCGCCATCGCCGGCTTCCCATGCGGCCCCCTTGGCCTCCAGGATGCGCTGGATCTCGCCGTCGTCGGCCCAAGCAGGGGCCGCCATGAGTGCGGCCAGGGGCAAGGCGATCAGTAGGAACGGTTTCCTGGACATGCAAGCTCCGGATGGTGTTTGTGACAGGCGCCCCCTGTGTACAGGAGTGTCGGCCTGAGTGCCAGCGAGCCCGCGCTATGGGGTCTACCTTCGGATGTAGCAGGCCGGCATCGCCAAGGGAGCAGCTGCGGCGATTTCCCGCACAAATGGGTCCCCCGTCGGCTTGAGTGGCGCAATGGATGTGCGAGCAACAAAGGACACCAACGATCTTCGTTATGTTTGACACCGTACGGACTGCATCCTGACATCAGCCCATTTTGGCGGAAAGTGGAAGGGGCCTGGCATCAAAGCAAGGGCCGGAAGGCGCCTCGTACGCTGGGCATGGATCGCGTGACACTACGCGGGATATTCGGATGGAAGGAGTGACATGATGGCCAGAGACAATTTGCCGACCGTGGATTGGGAGCGTGGCGAGAACACGGATCGGGTGAAGGTGCAGGTAATGCGCGAGGAGCCCGTCATCCTGCAGATGCCATCGGGCATGGACTGGTCGGTGGATGGGGGTGAGTTCAAGTGCACAGCCGATCCCGACAGAGGGATGCAATGCGACTGCGAAGGCGGCCTGTTGCGGAAACTGGCGGAGCTCAACAATATGCCAGAGCTGAAGGAAATCGCGGACGCCTGCGAGTATTCGAGTTCCCGCGTCGATATCGACCCCGCCGGCGCGCGCATCATCGTCCACGACTGATTTGCCCGGGAGCCGCGAGGGCGGCAAGGGCTCAGGCCGTCCTTTCGCGCCGCGCCTCCACCCAAGCGGCAAGGGCTTCTCTAATGTCCCGCGCTCGTTGATGTCTCACAACATCACGACGCGTGGCGCTGTTATATTGTGCGGCGTTTCGCTGACCCATCGCGGGGTCAACGCGAAACATGTCGCCGACCAGCAGATCGACGGGTCGGGACTCACTCACGACCCACGATAGGGACTGGCTGAATGGCACAGGGCGCACCGACCCCGCTGAGGTCGCTTTCATCCGAAAAAGTGGTGGGTCTGAGCACGCTGTTCGTCGCCCTGGCGGCGTTTTCCTGGGGGCTGTCCGGCGGGATTGGGGGCATTCTCACGGGCCAGGGTTGGGATCCGGTGGTGGTGTCGTTCTACCGGGGTGCGATCGGGCTGCTGTTCGTGCTCGCCTGGCTTGCGATTCGCCCGCATGGCAGCGGATTGGCCAGTGGCCGCATGTGGTTCTGGTCGGCGATCGCCGGCCTGGGGGTCGCGGGCAACTTCACCTTCTACTTCCTGAGCATCGCCGAGGGCAGTGTCGCGGTGGCTGCGACACTGATGTACTGCGCGCCGGTATTCGTTTATCTCGTCTCTTTTGCACTCGGGCTCGAAAAACCCACCCTGTTCAAGTGGCTCGCGATCGCGATGGTCATGCTGGGTGTGGTGCTGCTGACGGGTATTTACGATATCGGCGCCGGTGACGTGACGCCGATTGCCGCCGGGGCCGGTCTGGCTTCCGGGCTGTCCTACGCGGTCTTTATCTTCGGCTTCAAGTTCGCGGCACCCCACGGCAGCCCGCAGGCGATTCTGGTGATCGCGTTCGCGGTCCTGGTCGTCATCCTGTTCGGGCTGGGCGATCCCGACCAGACCGTGGCTGTGCTGAGCACGCCGAGCTGGCCGTTGTTCGTGATACTGGGCGTGCTGGGCGCCGGGTTGTCGTTCATTTTCTACATCATCGGCCTGAACCACACGGCACCCGCCGTCGCGTCCATCGTGGCGATGGTCGAGCCGGTGACTGCGTCGCTGTTCGGCGTGGTGTTCCTGAGCGAGACCCTGGGCGCACTCCAGGTCTTTGGCATGGGATTGATCCTGCTGACCGTGACCGCCCTGAGCGTCTATTCCAGCTCGCAGAAGCAATCGGTTCCGCCCCAGCCACGCGCTGACTAGCGCTTGAACCTGCTCCGGGGAGCTGGATTCGTGGGGTCCGATATCGCCGTCACGGCTCATCTTCCGACAATGTTTCGAAAGAGACAAAGGGATGAGAATGAGGGTCAAGGATGCACTCATCCCTGCTAATCTGAACTAGGGATCGGGCGGCGCGGACGTCTCCCGGTGTTTACTGGTCAGCGGCCTTGCCCAAGGAGCCCAGTGATGCACGAGCCTGTCCACTCCCACCCCTGCTGCGGTACCGAACACCCCGGGGGCATGTCGTGCCTGTGCGGCCGGCCGGAGACCATGCGCGCCATGCAGCGTATCGAGGCGGACATCAGCCGCCGGCGTATGCTGGGAGGCATGGCGGCGCTGGTGGGCATGTTCGCCGGGTTCCGAGTAGCGGCCGGGCCGGATGAGCGGCCGGGCCTGCCGGATCGCCCCCTGCTACTGGTGAATCTGCGCCTGTTCGATGGCCAGTCCCTCCATTTGAGGGAAGGCGTGGCGGTTTTGATCCAGGGTGAGCGGATCGTCGATCTGATCACGCCGGACGCAGCGCCCGAGGGTGTGCTGCGTGTGGATTGCGGAGGACGGGTGGTGATGCCCGGACTCATCGATGCCCACTGGCATACCACCCTGGCGGGGGTGGACATGCGCACCGCCCTGACGGCGGATCCGGCCTACATTCACCTGCAGGCGGCGCGCGAGGCGCGGGCGACGCTGATGCGTGGTTTCACCACGGTGCGCGACGTGGGCGGCCCCGCCTTCGCTCTCAAGCGCGCCATTGACGAAGGCGTTACCCCGGGGCCGCGCATCTTCCCCTCCGGCGCGATGATCAGCCAGACCTCGGGGCACGGTGATTTCCGCATGCGCCATGAAGTACCGCGCACGGCCCTGTCTGGCCCCACCCAGACGGAGCTTTCCGGGGTTTCGGTGATCGCCGATGGCGCCGACGAGGTGCTCCGTCGCGCGCGGGAACAGCTCATGCTGGGCGCAAGCCAGATCAAGCTAATGGCTGGTGGCGGTGTGGCCTCCCTCTACGATCCCCTGGATAGCGTGCAGTACACCGAGCGGGAGTTGCGCGCGGGTGTCGAGGCCGCCAGGGACTGGGGCACCTACGCCACGGTGCACGTTTACGTGCCCGAAGGGATCAAGCGCGCCATCCGCGCGGGTGTCGGCTGCATCGAACACGGCCAGCTGGCAGACGAGGAGGCGGTCCGCATGATGGCGGGCGAGGGCGTCTGGTGGAGCCTGCAGCCATTTCTCCAGGACGAGGACTCCAACGTTTACCGGGATCCGGAACAGGTGGCGAAGCAGACGCGGGTGGCCAGGGGTACGGAACAGGCCTACGCGTGGGCACGCGAGCATGAGGTACAGACCGCCTGGGGCACGGACATCCTGTTTGCCCCCGACAAGACCCATACCCAGGGGCGTCAGCTGGCCAAGATGACCCGCTTCTACGAACCCCTCGAGGTACTGCGCATGGCTACTGGGGACAACGGCCGCTGCCTGGCGTTATCCGGGCCGCGCGCGCCCTACGGCAGCGGTCTGGGGGTTGTTCAGCCCGGCGGCCTGGCAGACCTGCTGGTGGTCGACGGGGAGCCGGAGCGGGATCTGTCCTTCCTGGCGGAGCCGGAGAACTCGTTGTGGTTGATCATGAAGGGCGGGCGGATGTACCGGAACACCCTGTGAAGTCGCTGCCGGCAGGGCTAAGAATTCTACCTGCGGATTTAGCAGGTCGGCGGGTTGGCGGCGGATGGGCAAAGGGCAAGGTTCGACCCCGAGCATTTCGGCTGGCAGTGGATGGGTAAAGGGCAAGGTCAGCCCCGGTCATCTCGCCTGCGCGAGGATGGGACTCGGGGGGCGGCCTACTCGAGCGCGCAGAGGCAGTCGGCTCCGTCTCAAGCAGGCGCTGAGTGGCGCCTGGGCCTGGAACCGGCCCGGTGCAGTACGGGATGGTGGCGTGGAATCACGCCAAATATCGGTTGATCAGGCTATCGTGGGTGGTAGATGGTCACCAGGACTGACGCGTCTTCCAGCGCCTTGAGGGCATGGGGCTGACCCCCATTCAGATAGATCAGGGCGCCGGCGGTGAGTCGCTGGACCTTGTCTTCCCCGATACGGAAATCGACCGAGCCTTCCAGGCATTGGACCGTGATCTCTCCGGGTACGGCGTGATCACTGAACTCTTCGCCTTTGGGGAGCACGACGCGGAAGACTTGCAAATGTTCCGAACGCAGCAGCGTTGCACTTTTTGATTCGCGCAGTTCTTTCCCCAGGGGGCGAACGTCCACGATTTCTCCGGGTGTGGCGTGGTGCAATGCCATGTTGTGCTCCAGCAGTTTTCTGCAATGGCGGGGCGCGCTGGCCTCAGCGGAGTGGGCGCACCTCGGCGATGTCGGACAGCGCGAGTGGCACGACCATGTAGCCGCTGCCGAAGCGTCGGCGCACACGGATGTGCTCCTCCTCGATTCCGAGCAGTTCGCCATCGCGGGTGCGCCCGTCGGCGAGCTGGATGCGGATATTGCGGCCGATGTGGTCGCCCAGGGCATTCAGTGCGATGTTCGGGACAGGCGATAAATCGGGTGCCGTGGTCGAGGCGGCCGGGCCCGTGTTCAAGTTCGTATTCTCGGTCGTCGTCGGTCTGGCGGGGCCCGGGGTGACGGGGCGCAGATCGACGCGACCGTAGTGTTTTTCGGCCACGGTCAGGCTGGACTCGACCCGACGTAGCAGGTGGGTCGGGGTGTCGACGTTGGCCCAGAGCAGCGCCGGGTTGTCGATCGGGCCAATGCGCAGCGAAACGTCCTTGGGATCCTCGATGAAGCGTCCGTAGGCATCGACCATCGTGGGCCCGGGCTGCACGCCGAAGGGGCGCCAGGCCTCGACCCAGGCGCCTTTGTGGTGCTCGGTATAGTCCTCGAGAGCCATCTCCATCTCGTTCGCGCAGAATTCCATCAGTGCAGGGTAGTACCCCCGGTCCGCGTACCCCACGGTCAAGGATTGTAGCGAGGCGGTCATTAGCGCCGGAGCGAGATCGCGGGCCCGGTTCGAGGCGGCCTGGATGTCGAAGCGTCCGGTGGAGGTGCCCTGGCCCAGTGGGCCCATGCCGAACGTGCTGTGCACGGTCAGACTGTTGCGGTCCTCTTCGAGGTGGTAGTGGGCGCCGAAGTCCAGCGGGATGTCGCGATAGCCGAGTGCGGCCATCAGGGCGTCCGGCGGGGCGGCTTGATAGGCCCCGCAGCCGGCGGTGTCGAGCCACAGCGCAGGCGTGTCGCCCTGCGCGCCTGTGGCGATGCCGGCCGGCAGGGTCAGCCCGTGCACGGAAAACCCGAGCTGCCGCGGCAGGCGTCGGGCATCCAGCGTGTGCCGAAGCCGGGCGAGCCGCCACAGGTTTCCGGCTTCCAGGGTGATGCGGTCAGCGCGCATGCGGCCGATGGCCGTGTTGTTGGGTTCAAACAGCAGCCCGTTGACGTGCAGTTCGCCCCCGAGGCCGAACCCGACGTCGGAGTAGTGCAGCGTGCCGAGCGGCTGGAGCATCTCCACCATGTCGTCGAGCTTCTGCTCGACCTGCCGGACCTCGTAGTGGTAATACCCGACACCGGCGGCGGCGACCACGAGGCCGCCCACGATCAGTTTCCCTGGCATGTTTCTCTCCCTGTTTTGACTCATCCGGGCCGCGAGATACCGGACCCGACAGCGGGATTGCCTTGTCCCGCGCCAACAAGATACCCACTCCGGGACATTTCCGCACTGCGGTCGAGGCTCGCTACGCGTCGGGGGGCTATCTAGGGATTGAGCCCGCCGGCGGGATGGACGGAAGCCGGGCCCCCACGGCCCTGCGCCCCCGGGGCTCGTTGATGTCCGGTCCGGGCGGCAGCAAAGGGGTTATTCCTCGCGGGCGGGAATCGAGGCGAAGTAGGCCGACACGGCGGCCATCTCTTCTTCCTCCAGCTCCTGGGCGATGCCTTGCATCAAACCGGCCAGGGCGGTCTTGCGGGCCCCCTGGGCATAGGCCTGGAGCTGTGCCATGAGATAACGCGGGGGATGGCCGGCGAGCGGTGGCAGGCTGGGGTTGCGCTCGCGCCCCTGTTCGCCATGGCAGGAGGCGCAGGACTGGATGTTTCGCTCCGGCAGCCCTTCGAGCGCAATCTCGCGCCCTTTTTCTACCAGGTCTTCGGGCACCCGGTGCGGCCCGCCCGCGGGTTTCATCTCGGCGTAGTGGCGGCTGACCGCCTCGATCTCGTCATCGTCCAGATGCTGGGCGATCTGGCCCATGGTGGCATTCGGGCGCTGGCCTTCCCGGTAGGCCGTCATCTGCTCGACCAAGTAGGCCTTCGGGAGCCCCGCCAGGCGCGGGAATGGGGGCTGTGCCTGGCCCTGGCCCTGTTCGCCGTGGCACTGGATGCAGGCGGTCGCGCCGCGATCATTGCCTCCCTGCGCAATTTGGGCGCCGGGGGCGTCCTCGGCGACGGCGGCGCCGCCCAGCAGCCACAGGGCGGTTAACAGCGCGAGTGGCCGGACAGTGATTCGGTTGAAGGTGTGCGCTCGTGCCATTGGGTCACCACGATTGCAGGACGTTATCTTCAGGAACATAGGGCGGTTTCAACGATGGTGCAATTGCGGTGCACATTTGGCGGGCTTGTGAGGTGTGCGCCGCCGGATATAGCCGCGGTCCGGCGTGCCGCATCCGGGGCGACCAGGAAAGGACGGGAAGAGAGCAGGAAGAGGACACCCTGCTTCCTGGGTTTCGCACGGCGCGGCGGCGCATCCGGGAATCATTCCGCCGGGAGGCAGTCCGGAAGGGAATCCTCCAGCCTGCGGGGCGTGATGCCGAGGTCGGCGAAGCTTCCCGCCGTTTCGTCGGCGACGTTGTCCTGCTGCATCAGGAAGATCTGGTCCCGGGTCAGGGGTGCGTTCGGTAGCAGCGAGCCGAGCCGGGCCAGTGCGTGCCAGAGCGCGAAGGGCACTGGCACCATCGGGCGCTGGCGTTCCAGGTGAACCAGTACCCGAGTCAGGATCTGGCGGTACGTCATGATGTCGGGACCACCGAGTTCGAAGAGCGGGTGTGCAGGCGGGGTGGCGGTGAACAGCCTGGCCACGGCGCGGGCGACATCGGCCACGTGCACCGGCTGCAGGCGGGTCTCTCCGCGGCCGAACAGGGGGATCACCGGCAGGCGCGCAAGGCCGGCCAGGTTGCGCAGGAAGGCATCATGCGGGCCGAAGAGCACGCTGGGACGCACGATCAAGGCGTCGGGGAACTCGCGGATCACGGCCGACTCGCCTTCGGCCCTGGCGCGTATGTAGGCGGAGCGCGACTGGCTGTCGGCCCCGATCCCGGAGATCTGCACGACTCTCGCCAGGCCCGCGGCGCGCGCCGATCGGGCGAGGCGCGCAGCGCCTTCCACGTGGATGGTGGTGAAGCGGAGGTCGCGGTGTTCCACATACAGGCTGACCGCGTTCACCACGCCGCTGGCCCCCTCCAGTGCCCGGGTGACGGCGGCATCGTCACGGATATCGGCGCTGCAGTGCTCCACCTGGGCATGTTGTTCCAGCGCGGCGGGTAACGCCGCCCGGCGCGAAGCAATCCGCACGGGATGTCCGGCGTCGATCAGCTCGTGCACGATCGCGCTGCCGAGAAAGCCGGTGCCGCCAAATACCGTGATCAGGTCCGGGCGCATGGCGAGCCCCCTTTGTGCGCTCTAGGTAGGTGCCAGATGTGGGGTGTCAATGATCAGTCGTCCAGGTACTGGGTGAGACCGCGCAGAAGTACGAAATGTCCCGGGCCGGCGTGGATTCAAGGGCTGTCTGTGCCTTTTGGGAACGGTCAGGCGTCCAGTCAGCGCGTGCGTCGACATCCGGCCAGCTGCCCGGCCCAGGCATCAAGCAGCCGCTGACGCACACCGGCGTCGTCGCCGCGCCGCAGCTCCTCGCGGCTAGCGGCGAAGGTTTGGGTCATCCAGCCGTCCTCGGCGGCGCATTCGACCCGAATCTCCCAGCCATCGTCGTGCGGCTCGACATCGAACGTGTAGGTCGCCAAATGCAGTTCCTCCAGCAGGCCGCTGACCATCTCCCGCGCCCGGGAGAACTCCTCGACGGATAACGTCATCGTGTCGTCCCTCATGTTGCCGTGCAGCCACTGTTCGAAGCGGCGGATGGAGTGCTCGAACTCCGAGCGGTAGTGCGCTGCCGGGGGGTGATTGCCCGCACCGGCCAGCGCTTCGCGGTAGATGTTCAATGTGCGCTCGACCCATTCCCGCGTGGCGGCCTCGCCGTCACGCTTGATCAGGAAGCGGATGCGTTGCAGTTCGTCGGTCACGGTCTGCTCTGGAACGGGGCTTGTATCTGCCATGATGTAGGGTATTGCGGGCGCCTCTGCAACCGGTGGCCCTTCGAGGCGAGTCCGTTATGGGCCGCCGGAGCGGGCGGGGCCGCTGCGGGTGGGGCCCGCCCCGAGTGCGCTCCGGGTTGGCGAGGCCTGGGCGGACACCAGTGGAACTGTGAAACGCCGCGGCGCGAGAGGCGGCAGACCGGGAAGCGGATGCAGGAGCGTCTTTCACACGTGGTGGGTTTCGATGATGCGCCGTTCGCGCGGCCACATCGGGGTGATGTGCTGGTGGTCGGTGCGGTATTCGCCGGCATGCGGCTGGACGGTGTGATCTCGACGCGGGTGCGCCGTGACGGAGCCAACGCCACCGCGCGTCTGGCCGAATGCGTGCTGGACAGTCCGTTTGCACCGCAACTGCACGCGATCCTGTTGCAGGGGATCACCCTGGCCGGATTCAACGTGGTGGACCTGCCGGCGCTGCACGCGCGCACCGGGTTACCGATCCTCGCGGTGGCGCGCCACGCACCGGATCTGCCCGCGATTCGTCGCGCGCTGCTCGGGCCTGTTCCAGGGGGCGTGCGCAAGTGGCGACTGATCGAGGCCGCCGGCGTCATGGAACCGCTGGCGGGGTTGTACGTGCAGCGCTGCGGGCTGAGTCCCGAGGCGGCGCAGAGGCTCCTGGAAGACCAGCGCGTCCATAGCCGGTTGCCGGAACCACTGCGGGTGGCGCACATGATCGCAGGCGGGGTGGCGACCGGGGCGAGTCGTCACCGTCCGTGACCGGGGGGCGCGAGCCGTCCGGGAACGGGCGGACATTGGGCCGCCCGCTTTCCGCACGCGACTCCACTGCATGAGTGCAGGCGAGATTGGGGCACCCTCCGGATAGGGCGTCAGGCCTGTGGCTACACTCGTTGCAGGCACGCCTGAAGGAGGTCTCGATGGCCTGTGCGTATGTCGGGACGTCCGGCTGGAACTACCGGGCGTGGAAGGACGACTTCTACCGCGGGGTTCCACAGCGCGAGTGGCTCGCCCACTGTGCGCGGAATTTCAGCGGGCTGGAGATCAATGCCACCTTTTACCGCCTGCCCGCGAGTACGACTGTGCAGCGGTGGGCGGAGCAGACGCCGCCGGATTTCGGCTTCGCGATCAAGGGCAGCCGGTTCGTCACGCATATCCACCGACTGAAGGACGCCGGGGACTCGGTTCGGCTGCTGCGCGACCGCATGCAACCGATGGGGAGCCGGCTGCGGGCGGTCGTGTGGCAATTGCCGCCGAACTTCGCGGTGAACCAGGAGCGTCTGGAGGCGTTCACCAACGCGCTGGGCTTCTGGCCGGAGGTGCGGCATGCGATCGAGTTTCGCCATCCCAGCTGGTTTACCGTGGCGGTGGCGGGGCAGCTGGACGCGGCCGGAGTGGGGATCTGCCAGTCCGATGCCCCGGACTGGCCGTGCTGGGAGGCCATAGCGGGCCCGCTGGTCTACTGCCGTCTGCACGGGCATACCCGCACCTATGCCTCGGCCTACAGCGACCGCCTGCTGGACCAGTGGGCCGACCGCGTGCGGCAGTGGCTGGCGCAGGGGTGTGAGGTGCATGTCTACTTCGACAACGATGCCGAGGGCGCCGCGCCCCGCGACGCCCAGCGCCTGATCGAACGGCTGCGGGATGCAGGCTGATGGCTCAGGCATCCGCCTCCGCGCGGTGGCGGCGGTACAGCCGCAGGGCCGTTAGCCCGACCAGCAGCGAGGCCAGTCCACCGATCACGAACACATGTGCGGGCGTGGCACCGGCGGGCCCGGTAAGCAGCCAGAACAGGACCGGTGCCACCAGCATGGCGGAGAAAGCCAGGAAGTTGCTGGCGGCGATGAAGCGGCCGCGCCGGTCAGCGGGGCTGTGACCCTGCAGGTAGGCGGTGATCGGCACGATGAAGAAACCGGAGGCAATGCCCAGCAGGGCCATCAGCACCAGCGTCGCGGGGTAACTGTCGGTGGCGAAGTACAGCAATGCGCTAATCAGGGCCGCCGCGATCATGCCGGCCGGGGCATGGTGCATGGCGATGCCGCCACGCGACAGGTAGCCGGCAAGGATGCTGCCGGTTCCGATGCCGAGCGCCAGCGTGGTCAGGATGATGCCGGTCGCGAGCTCGCCCAGCTCCAGATGGACCTCGGCGAACAGTGGGACGTTGAGTTGGTACAGCGTGCCCAGAGCCCAGAACCATGCGATGCCGAGGATTACCATGAACAGGACGCGGTGTGGCCGGATCTCGGTGACCGACTGCATGACGGTCGCGAACGGGTTCAGGCGGAACGGCGCGGGGTTGTCGGTGGCCAGGGTCGGGGCGATGAACAAGCTGGTCACCAGACCGGTGACGGACAGCGCCACGATCAGGGCCGCCGGGACCCACAGCGCCTCGCCGGCGAATTCCATCACGAAGCCGGCCAGCGCGGTGCCGAGGATGATCGCCAGGAACGTCCATAGCTGGATGTGTCCGTTGGCGCGCGATAGCTGCTGGTAGCGCACCAGCTCCGGCAGGATGCCGAACTTCGCCGGGCTGAAGAACGTGCTCTGCAGGCCCATCAGGAAGGTGGTCACCAGCAGGCCGGGGAAGTTGTCGGTGATCAGCATCAGCGCGGCGGTCAGCAGCACCGCGGCCTCGGCCATGCGGGTGCAGACGATCACGATCTTCTTGCTGTAGCGGTCGGCGATGTAGCCCGCCCATGGCGAGAACAGCACGAACGGAAGCAGGAACACGAAACCGACCAGGCTGTAGTAGAAGGTGCCTTCGCCCTCGGCGACGAACTCGCGGATGGCGATGAAAATGACCACCAGCCGGAAGAAGTTGTCGTTGAGGGCGTTGATGAAGACCGTCGCCATGTGGGCGACGAAGCTCTTCCTGCGGATGTCCGAGGTCTCGGTCATGGGATCTGCGGCCCGGCGGGGTTTTTGAAAGAACTATAGGTCAGGTTTGGCCGCAAAACGGGGGCGGAACACGCGAAACGTCGAAAACAGCGATGAAACGAGGATAAAGCGTCAATTTCAGGCTAGATGAGGAAGCCCATGATTTTCTGGGAAGCGAGATCCGGTGTGAAATGCGGGGTGCAGGAACGTGACCGGCCCGGCCTGCCATGGGCAGACCGGGCCGGTTGGCTAGCGGCCGGAAGGCGCGATCGCGATCAGTTGTCCTGATCTTCAGGCTGATCCGCAGCCATCTGTTGCGGAGCCCAGGCTGCACCCTGGTAGGGGGCGGGGTGGTAATACGGGGCATAGCCATAATGCGGGTAGTAGTTCCCGTAGTGACGGCCGTAGTAGTCGCCGTATCCATGCCCGCTGCCATATCCATGTCCGCGACCGCGCATGCTGAAGTCGAAGTCGCCGAACATGTCGCCGAGGCCGAACCAGTCACCTACGCCGCGACCCCAGCCGGGACCGTACCCGTAGCCGGGACCGTAGTAGGGGCCATAATTCGGCGCGTGATAGCCGGGACCCCACCACTGGGCCGAGGCATGCATCGGGATCGCAAAGGCGCCGATCAGCGCAGCGGTAGAAAGAGCTTTGGCCAGCTTGTTCATGGCAATACCTCCTCAAGTTAACAACCACTTAAACAAGACCAAATGTCTCGGGGCATTCGGGGCCCCGCCTGCTGGAGGGCGGGGTTTTGGGCCCGCCAGTACCTAGCGGCTTGCATCGTAAAAGAAGAAAATCCAGATAATCTGATATATGTCAATTTCTCGACGGAAAATTTGCCTGTGAACGGGGTTGGCTGCGGTAACCGTCGAAAACTTGGCGATTCGAGGGGCGGCTGATCAGCGTCTCCTTGCGTCTCACGCCGAGATTGCGGATGCCATGCCGTTGAGCGCGGGCTGGGGCGGTCAGGCTTTCAACCAGCACAAGGGATGCAAAGGCACCTTCTGGGAGGACCGATGCCCACGTGACGGCGGTGGAGACGGGGGCACCTCTGGCGCGCGGCCTGGTGTATGCGGGGTGGAACATGGTGCGGGCGGGAGTGGTCTCGCATCCATCGGAGTGAGCATGGGCGGACATCGCGAGATCCAGGCGTCACCCGAACGCTACCGCGTCATGTCCGGTGGAGACGAAGCCAGAGGGTCTCCATGATCTTGTTCGCTGCCGTGCCAGTGTGCCGGTTCCGCGTGCCTACCGATGCACGGCGGTGTTTTGCCCGAACCGAATCTGCCAGCCGTGATGATCGTCGTGTTCGAGCAGGAAGCTCATGCGCGTGTACAGGGCGCCGTCCCCCCGGTCCGGGAGGCCCGCAGGCATGGATGCGATGTTCGAGACCCGCAACAGGGCTGCGGTGAAGGCCGTGTCATCGCTCCGCATTGTGATGTCCTGGACGTCCACGCGTAGCGACGTTCCGGCAAGTGGGCCCTGCAGGACTTCGGTATGCCGTTTGGCATTGGTCGCGCGATCATTGAAGCGCGCCCCGAAGGGGTTGGGGTGACGGGCCCAGCCCTGAATCGGACGATCAGTGCAGGGCGGTCGTTGGTCTGGAAGCTACTGAGGGCGCTTGTCGGCTCCAGGGGTGCCGGTTTCAGCGTTGATGGAGACGGGCGTAGGTAGGTAGCGGGCTTGTGTGGGTGACCGGACGACCGGGATGCAAGGGCGGGAGCGAATGATGGACAAGACGCAGGCGTTGTTTTTGTCCCATGGCGGTGGGCCGCTGCCACTGCTGGGGGACCCAGGGCACACGGCCATGGTGACGAATCTGGAGGGTCTGGCCGGGCGCGTGCGGGTGCCCGATGCGCTGGTGGTGGTGAGTGCGCACTGGGAGGCGTCGGTGCCGACCATCACGTCCGGGGCGAATCCGGGGCTGATCTACGACTACCACGGGTTTCCCCGGGAGTCGTACACCATCGAGTATCCCTGCCCGGGCGAGCCGGCACTGGCCGCGGAGGTTCATCGACGGCTGCAGGAGGCGGGCATCGATGCGCACCTGGACCCGGAGCGGGGGTTCGATCACGGGCTCTTCGTGCCGCTGAAGATCATGTATCCCGAGGCGCAGGTCCCATGCGTTCAGCTCTCCCTGGTGGAGACGCTGGACCCGGCGCAGCATATCGAGATTGGACGGGCTCTGGCAGGGCTGCATGAATCCGGTGTGTGGGTGGTGGGGTCTGGCTTCTCGTTCCACAACCTGCGCGCCTTTTTCACGCCCGATACGCAGGAGTCCCGGCAGCTCAACCAGTCGTTCGAGGCCTGGTTGGAGGCCGTCTGCTGCGGGCGCGCGGACGCGGAAGATGCACGGGCGGCCAAGCTCGTGCACTGGGATGGCGCGCCGGGCGCCCGGTACTGCCATCCGCGGGCGGAGCACTTGTTGCCGCTGCATGTCTGCTACGGAGTGGCGGGTGGCCCCGCGGCGGAGCGTATCGGGATGCAAATTATGGGCAAGGAGGCCAGTTGTTATCGGTGGTAGCCGAGGCCACGGAAAGGCGCCCCAGTGTCGCCTTCCGGTAACCCGTAGCGCGGGCCGACGCCGCCCCTGGCTACCAGGCGAGTGCCAGCAAGCCGGCTCCGAGGCAGACGACGATGACCGGGATGATGGTCTCGCGGATCACCTGACCCTCGCGCGCCTGCAGACCGGCGGCTCCGGCCGCCATGGCGATGTTGTGCAGCGAGATCATGTTGCCCACCCCGGCGCCGATCAGTTGCAGGGCGAGTACGGTCGGGAGCGCCATGCCCACGGCATCGGCAGTGTCTGCCTGGAGTTGTGCAAACAGCAGGTTGGAGACGGTCGCGCTTCCGGTCATGAACGAGCCCAGCGCGCCGAGGAAGGCGCTGAACATCACGAAGGTCCCGCCCAGTGATTCCGCCAGGCCCTGCCCCAGCACCTGTGGCATCGACGGCAGGCCGGCGGCGTTGGAGCCGGAGCTCAGCAGGAGCTGGGTGAGGGCGATGATGAACGCCAGCACGATGGCCGCCACGCGCAGCTTGCCCCAGGTGGCGGCCACCGCCTGACCCAGCGTGGCGCGGCTCACGCGGAACAGGATCAGCGCGGTGAGCAGGGCCAACCCAAAGTAGAAATAGGGTGTGTACAGCGGGGCGAGGCTTTGTCCCAGCTCAATGCCGTGGAACTCGCCCGGTGACCAGCGCACGGACTGCAGGGCCTCGCGCAGCGGCATGATGGTGCGCGAGGCGATCAGTGCCACGGCCATGACCGCGAACGGCACAAAGGCCAGGAGCACGCGCCCGACTGGGGCCCGCTCGACCTCTGGGCGCCGTTCGTGCCCAGGTAGCAGGAAGCCGCGATGGGCCGCCAGGGCAATCACCGCCATTGCCACCACGCCGCCGATGATCGCGGGCAGTTCCGGCCCCACCAGCCAGGCAACCAGCAGATAGGGGATGCCGAACGCCAGCGCCGATAGCACGGCGAAGGGCACGAACTCGCGGAAGCGCCCGCGTTCCTCGCCGAGGGTCGCCACCCAGACCATGAATAGCGTAATGAACGGTGCGAGGACGGTGTGGATGACCGCCGTCTGCAACACGGCCGAGCGGGTGGTCTCCGTATCCAGGCCGAGGCCGGCGAAGCCGATGATCACGGGCGTTCCGGCCGCACCGAAGGGGACGGCGGTGCTGTTGCCGATCAGGGCGATGGCGACCGCCTTCAGGGGCCGCATGCCGAAATACACCAGCAGCGGTGCCGCCAGTACCGCGGGGGTGCCGAAGCCGGCGATGCCCTCTACGAAACCGACCAGCCCCCACCCCAGCAGCATGGCCAGCACCCGGTGGTCGCGCGAGACGCTAGCGATGACTGACTGGATTGCACTCATGTGCCCGGTCCCGATCATCACGTTCAGCACCAGCAGTGCCATCAGGATGATCAGCAGGACCTCCACGAAAACGATGGCAGCATCCAGCAGACTCGCTACCAGCACCGTGCCCGATATCTGCCAGACCAGAACGGCCAGCACCAGGGTGGCGAGATAGGCGATGGGCGCCGCTTCAAAGGCCGGCCGCCGCAACGGCACGAGCCACACGAACAGCAACACGAACGGCAACAACGTGAGCCAGAACAGCACGATCCCTCTCCCGTTATGCGCAAGGCGTCATCCTAACCCGGGGCTCGGTTCGGGAATAACCGAATCAGGCTGCCACAAGGCCCCTCGGCGTTATGCCCCGCGAAGAGCTCGCTGGGTCGGGCAGCGTCCTGGAGGTCAGGGCCGGACGCTCGGCCCCATGGGCCGTGGATACTTGTCTATAGTGACGCTGAATTGCTCACGTCCGGGTCTACATGATGCAGAACTCCGAAACCCAGTCATCCGGGGGCGCCTCGGATGCCCTTGATACGGACTTCTTGAAGAAACTTCCGAAGGTGGTCGATGACCTCAGGGACCGCTGGTACATCGTGCGCCAGCGCGGGTTCCGGCCACAGGACGTGATGGATGTCCGGGGCATAACGCGGGCTTTGGTGAGCGGTCTGACCGGCTCGGCAATGGATGACTCCTTCACCACCGCTCGCCGGATTGATGAGCGTCTGGCGCAGTATGCGGCCACCACGGTGCGTCCCAACCCGGCCGATCTCGAGACCATTGGAGCCCTGGTTCTGCGGCTGCGTGAAAGTGTGCGGGGCGAAGTGCCGCTCGCCGCGTACGACGCCGAGACGGCCGCGCCGGCCCCGACGATCCAGCGGCCTCTGGTATGCCTGTTCGGGGCGGATGCTTCGCCGGAGAGCGAGACTGCCTTGCTGCTGGGAATACACGGCTATGCGGTTGTTGCGTGCGTCGACGAGGCAGCCCTGCCGCATCCGGGCGACGCGACCCCACCCGACGTGATGATCGCCGAACTGGCGGCGATGGATGACGCCGAACTGTCGCGGCTTGTCCACCTGCGTGACGGTTCGCTGCCGGGCGTGCCGCTGGTCATCCTGGCGCCAGCCAGCGGAGGAGCAGCAGGACAGGCCGAGCTGCATGTGCTCCGCGCCGGTGCCGATGCCCTGTTGAAGCGGCCCGTGACGGACCTGGACTTGGTGGGGGCCATACGCGGGCTGGTGCAGGACGACTTTCTGATCCCGTACCGGGTGCTGATGCTCGGCGCGGACGCCGGGTCTGTCGAGGAGCCTGCGTCCATGTTGCGGCAGGCCGGGCTGGAGGTAGGTATCAGCGTAGACCCCCTGGAGGTGGTTGATCGAGTGGCGGATAGTCGGCCAGAGGCGGTCGTGATCGCCGGGTCTTTGCCGGGGGTCACCGCGGAGGAGATCGGCCGCCTGCTGTTGCCCCACGACATGTCTCTGGATATCCCTCTGTTGGCTTTGGGTGTGCCGGGGGCACCGGATGGCTCGCCCGGCAATGGGGTGCTCGACTACCTGCCGCCCGCCAGTACCGATGCGGACATCGTCTGCCGGGTTCGTGCGCGGGCTGCATGGCACCGCCGTATCCGGTCGCGAGCGCACGGCCAGGCCGTGCGTGATCGCTCGCCGACACTGGTGCATCCCCTGGAATTCGAGCGTCTCGTGTTATGCCATCTCGACGGCCTTGATCCTGCGCAGGGGGCCGCGGTGGTCCTGCAGTGGGCGTTCGATGACCCGGGGATACTCCTCGCCCGCCTCGGTCCGATCGACTACCAGCAGACTCGCAACCAGTTCGTGCGCCGGGTTCGCGAGGCCATGGCCCCGGGTGATCTGGTAGTGAGCCATGGTGAGGCGGGCTTGATTGCGATTGCCCAGCGCAAGGACGTGAAGGAGATCGTCGAACTCGCGCAACGCGTGCATGAGCAGACTGCCGGTGCCGCTGTGTCCGGTTTCCCGGGTGGAACCGTTGTGGCCAGCATCGGTGTCGGACAGGTGATGTGGGAACGTCCGCTCAAGGCTCTGGACCGTGCCATCGCGCTTTGTAGCGAGGCCCGCGACAGCGGCGGCAACCGGGTGCAACTGGATCCGGAGTTGCTGACGCCGGATCTGGAGGTCGAAGAGCGCAATCACTGGCGGCGCACCATTGCCCATGCCATCAAGGAAAAGCGACTGTTCCCGGTGTTTCAGCCGATCGCGAATATCAGTGGGTCCGATCAGATCGAGCGTCACGAGGTGCTGCTGAGAATCCGCGAGCCGAATGGCAAGATCCTGTTGCCGGGACAGTTCGTCGAGATGGCGGAACGGCTCGAGCTCGACCGGCATCTCGATCGCTGGGTCATCAGTAATGCCCTTGGCATCCTCAATGCCCGAACCGTGAGCCATCCGCAGTCGCGGCTGTTTGTGAAGATGTCCCGCGGCTCGCTCGGCGATTCGAGCTTTTTGCCCTGGCTGGGCAAACAACTTGCCGTGCACCCGGTATGGCCGGGAAGCCTGGTTCTGCAACTCCGCGAGGGCGATGTGCTGGGCCGGATGGATCAGCTCTCGGCCTTTGGCGATGCGCTTCGGGATTTGGAGATCCGCATCGCCCTGGAACACTTTGGCGCCAGTACCGATGCCGATACGCGCCGGATGCTTGCCGAAATGCGGCCCGACTACGTCAAGATCGCGCGGGAACTCACCGTGGGGCTGCATCACTCCGCCACGCCTTCGTTACGGCTCAACGGCCTCCTGGGTCAGGCCAAGGAGGTCGGTGCCTACACCATGGCCAGCTATGTGGAGGATGCCGATGGTCTGGCCTTGTTGTGGCAGGCCCAGATCGACCTGGTGCAGGGGAACTTCATCCGGCAGCCAGAGGAAGAGCTGCGCTACGAACTCGAGTTTCCAGGCCTGGACGACGCGGGCTGATCGGCTCGGTCAGACAGGACAGTACGCCTGCAAAGGCTGGCGGTCAGGCTGGCAAGGCGCAGGGGGGGCACGAGCAACGGATGGTCCAGGACGGTAGGATCGGCAGGCGGGGTCGCCAGGCCCCGCAGCGACGGACCGTTCCAATCACATGACGCAGGGAGGCGTTCATGATTCTTCTGGTTGTATACAGTTTCGCGGTACTGGCCGCATTGGTGATGCTGTTGTCGCGACGGCGCGCCGCGCTTGGCGTGCGGGTGTTGTATGCCTTCGCGACCTTGGTGCTGCCCTTTGCCACGGTATGGCTCGCGCATGCGCTGAACGGTGGCGAGACATCCGGGGCGGGGGCTTTCGGGCTGGTGCTGTTTGCGTTCCTTGGCAGCCCGTTGTTGATGTGGTGGGTGTTTGCCTATCGCCACCCTGCAGGGGGCCCCGAGGACACTGCTGAGAGGGGCATCGCGCCGGGCTCACCGCCGCCGAAGGCGGCCAGAACGGCCGCGCCGGATGCCGTCCAGGAGTCCACGGTGGCCGCGGCACAGCGGTCGACTGTGCGGATGCACCCCTTCCGCCGTGCGGCGATGGTGCAGACGCCGGGGGCGCTCCTGCTGGGGTTGGGACTGGCCGAAAAGCTCGGGGGTACTGATGGTCCGATCTTTCCGTTTCTGGCGAATGGCTGGCTGGTCGACGGCATGCTGGTGCTGGGGGCGGTTCTTTTTGCCGTATCGCTCCGCATGATCGTCGTGGAACTGCGCCGGCCGTCCGAACCGCAACGGGATACCGCTGCGCTCGGAATCCGTAACCCGCGTCGCTGAGCCACCCGCAGACGCAGGTCGCCGCGACCGCTTCGTATACGCCCGGTGAACTGTTCCGGTGGACCGGATCTTGTGAGCTCTCTAACGGAACGGCGCTTCCGGGTATGACGGATCGGTAGCAAGCCTCTCCGACGCGGGCTATGTTCTGGGTGGAGCCGCTGTGGTGGACGAATTCCTCGACCCGCGGGATCGGCCCTAAAACGGTCGGTCGGCGCGGACGGAGGACTTGTGTGGGGTCGTGGGTATGGATGAGTAGCGTGGTACGGAGGGTTTCGTCATGCAGGGATACGTCGTCGGCAGGGTGGAATCCGATTCGCGGGCAGGGCCTGGCTTGCGGTACCCATGACGTCGGTGGTTGTCACCGCGGCGGGCTGGAGAACGAAGGTATGACCACCGTACGGAGTGACCCCGCTTGAAGGTGCTCGTCATCCTCGGCCACCCGCGCACCGATAGCCTGTGCGGGGCGCTGGCCGAAGCCTACAGCGAAGGGGCGCGCGCGGCCGGGACCGAGGTGCAGTCCCTGAATCTGGCGAGCCTGGAATTTGATCCGCACGTCCACACCCCTTCGCCCAATCAGCAGCCACTCGAACAGGATCTGGAGGCCGCACGCGGCCTCGTCGCGTGGGCTGATCATCTGGTGTTTGTCTATCCCACCTGGTGGGGCACCATGCCGGCGCTGCTCAAGGGTTTTCTGGACCGGATCATGACGCCGGAATTCGCCTTTCGCTCCTGCGAGGGCGGTACCGGGTACGAAGGGTTGCTTCAGGGCCGATCGGCGCAACTGATCACGACCATGGATACGCCGCCGCTGATCCACCGGCTGGTTTATCGCCAGCCAGGTGCCAATGCGATGGCGCGCGCCACGCTGGGGTTCTGTGGGGTCCGGCCGGTGCGCTCGTTGATGTTCGGTTCGGTGCGCCATAGCGACGAGGCCCAGCGCAAAGCCTGGTTGCAGCGCGCACGCCAGGAAGGGCTGCGTCTGGCCAAGGGGCGCGAAAGTGCGGGTGAGTGGCTTGCGCACAAGGCCGGTGCCTGGCTCCAGGCGTTGCGCTTGCAGTTCTATCCGATGACCTTTGTGGCCTACGCGGTGGGGGCGCTGGTGGCCGCCCCGGCGGGTGGGGTGTTCGGCAATCCGGTGTTCTGGCTCGGGTACCTGTGCCTGTTTCTTCTGGAAGTGGCCACGGTGCTGGTGAACGAACGCGTGGACTTCGGCTCGGACCGGCAAAACCGGTTCTATGGTCCCTTTACCGGTGGGTCGCGTGTGCTGGTGGAGGGGCTGTTGTCCGCGCGCGAGCTGGGCGTGGGGATTGCCGTCGCGCTGGTGGGCTTCGCCCTCGCGTTCGTGGCGTTGCTGGCGACCGCACCCGGAGATTCGGGGGCGATCCTGACGGTGATGGCCGTCCTCGCGATTCTGGCGATCGGCTACACGGCGGCGCCGCTGAAGCTTAGCTATCGGGGGCTGGGCGAGCTCGATGTCGCGCTTACGCACAGCCTGGGCGTGCTGCTGTGCGGCTATGTGTTCCTGGCGGGCGACTGGACCGCGTCCTTGCCCTGGCTGTTGAGCCTGCCGCTGTTCCTGGCGATTGTGCCGTCGATCACGCTATCCGGGATTCCCGACCGCGAGGCGGACGCCGCGGTGGGCAAGGGCACCCTGGCCGTGCGCCTGGGGAACGACGGTGCGCTTTGGGTGGCGTTGTCGTTCACCATCCTGGCGGCCGCCAGCGGCGCGTCGTTCGATGCGCTGGGATGGGCGCAGGGGGCCTATGCCGGGATCGGGTATGTGGTGGTCCCGTATGCCGCCTGGCTGGTCTGGCTCCTGTGGCGTGCGCTGCACCGCGAAGACCCCAGGGGGCGCATCGATGGATTAATGGCGGCATCCCTGGGCTATGTGCTCTGGTTCGGACTGTTCCCCCTGGTGAACCTGGTCATGGGCTGATGGTGAGTATCTCCGACGAAGCCAATAGCCATGGAAGGCAACGGAGAGGACAGACAGGAACAGGATGAAGGGGCATCCACCAGGCTCCAGCAAGGATGAGGGCAGCGAGCCCGGTGTCCTGGGGAAACACTGATCAAGGTGCATGTTGGCGCTCGAGTCGCTTTTGGGTGTCAGCAAAGGGCGGCGACTGCCGTGCGGTCACTTTGCCCCAGGTGAGCCACAACGCCGTGCGCGCACCCGTTTTCACCAACAGCGGTCGGCCGTGCCCCGTCTTTAAAGGCGTTGTGGGGTTGGTGCGCCTTGTCTCGGAAAACATGGGACACCAACGCGAACATACTCCTTGATCAGTGTTTTCCTGGCGGCCAGGCCATGACAGGCCGACCCGTTGGGGCCGGCCTCTCGTTCAGGGTGGGTTTAGTTGTTGTCTTCTTCGTCGTCGCTATCCAGGTCGAAGCCGCCTCCGGCCTCGGCATCGCCTTCGGCGTCGACTCCATCATCGTCCATGTCGGTGTCAGCGCCGGCTCCCGCGCCGGCCCCCATGCCGCGGTCGCTGCCCAAGCCACGGTCGTCACCCATGCCGCGGTCGCTGCCCAAGCCACGGTCGCTGCCCAAGCCACGGTCGTCACCCATGCCGCGGTCGCTACCCATGCCACGTTCGCTACCCATGCCGCCGCTTGCTTCGGCTCCGGTTTCGGCAGCGCCTTCGGCAGAGGAGCCTAGATCCTGGGCCTGGGCGGCGCCCAGGGCACCGAGTGTGAACAGCGAGCTCAGGGCAATGGCAATGCCGGTCTTTCGATAGTTCCACATGGTTCTTGCTCCTGCATTTTTGGCAAAAGTCGCACCGACTGGATGCCACCCCTCGGGGGTGCATCGGTCGCGTGCAAGCCATGGATAACGCTGGTTGGGGGTCGGATAAACCCTGTGCGTGAGGAGTTGAACGCTAGTTCACAGATGTAGGCGGCAAGTTGTGGAGGGGTTCGCGTGCAGGCGGGAAGCGGGCGGGGGCAGCCATCATTGGCTCAGGTGTTGGCTTGAGGCCCGGGGATGCGGCCGTAATCGATGACTTGCGGGTGGAGAGGCGGCTTATGCGGAGGGTGGCTCGCCAGTCAGCCGCTGCTGGCTGCTGGCATCGGCGGCGCCGTGCAGTTTCCTACGCGCCTTGTCTCGCCAGTTGGGGGCCAGGGTCTCGCAATCAGCGAGTTGCTGCAGGTGCTGGTGATTCCGGCGCCGATAGACCGCGGCCATTGCGGCAGCGATGCTGAGGCTTTCGGGCTGGCGTTCGAGCCGTTCGATCATGTCGCCCGCGGTGAGGGTGCCTGGTTCCAGTACGCGGTAGAACCAGCCGCAGCGCCCGGTTTCCTGGACCTCGCGCGCGAGGCCCGGGACGTCGAAGCGGGCGTCGAGCTTCCAGCACGGGGTGCGGGGCTGGCTGACCTGTACCCGGGCGGTGCCGATGCGATAGATGTCGCCGATGTGCACGCTGTGTTCATCCATGCCGTGGCTGGCCAGGTTTTCGCCAAAGCCGGGGGGCACGAAGCGGGTGGCGCGATCGGGGTACTGCTCCTGCCACCCGGCGTACCGATCGAGGCTGTAGTGGAGCAGGGCGCGCTCCGCGCCGCCGTGGTTTTCCGGGTCCGCCTGTTCGTCACCGGCCAGGCCGAGGGGGCCCAGCACGACTGGGCCTTCCACAGGCTGCTTATCGATGGCGCTGGCGCGGCCCCTGGCGTAGTCCGCGGTTACGCGGCCGGTGTAGATGCCGATGAGTCGGGTGGTGGTCATGCAGGGGCACTCCCGGGCTGGCGCGGAGTCTCGACGATACAACAAGTCCGCGTCCGGGTGACGGCGGCTCGCTCAGCGCCCGCGCAGATACAGCAGGCGGGCGATAAAGGCGATACCCAGGATGATCCAGCCAATGGGATAGGGCAGTACGCCGGAGAAGAAGGCGGTCAGGCTGGCGACGAGCGACGCGCCAATGACGAGCAGCGGGATGTCCATTCCCTTGAGAACGGCGATGCGGATCCAGGTTCCGCACGGACACCGGGTGACGGCCCGCAGGGTGGCGAGGCGTGCGGCCGGCGTGGCCGCTTGGTGGCGGGCCTCACGTGTCGGGGCCGTGGTGCCAGTGGTCGAGGATCTCCAGGATCGCGTCGATGGCCGGGGGTTCGTCCGTCAGCGGGCCGGGTACCAGCAGCCCACGATGCGAGGCCTCGAGGATCAGCGGGCCCGGATGCCCGTCCAGGTGCAGGGATTCGACCGGCACCACGCCGTCGCCCAGTTCGTCGTCGGTCTGCTCCCACCATTCGCTGATGCGCCCGGCCACCGCCTCGAGGTCGATCTGTTCGTCCAGCGCGGCGAGACTCTCGCGCATGGCGGGGGTGGGTTCGGGCAGTTTGCCGCCGATGATGCGGATCGGTATGTCGTCTGGCCAGGGGCGTGCGTTCAGTTCGGCCAGGAAGCGGCTGTCCGGGCGCAGGTCGATCTTGGCCGCGCCGGTGCCGTCGCGCAGGCCGGCAAACAGCGAGAAGCGCTGCTGCTGGATGTCGGCCAGCCACTCGCGTACCTCCAGCCAGACCCGCAGCCGGGCCCACTCGGAGCCATGATTGGGGGTGGCCACCAGGATCACGCCGTCGATGCGGGGTCCCTTCGCGCTCGGCGCGGCGCCTACTGGGTGGCGGTAGCGGGTGATGAAGTCGCGAATCACCAGGCCGCCCATGCTGTGGCCAATCAGGATCACTGGATGGTCCGGATCCAGTTCGCCCCAGTATTCGGCCAGCAGGTCGGTGCTGTGCTCAATGGCCTGATCGTTGGGGTAGCGAAACTCCCAGCCGTTGAGCTCGGCTGCATCCAGGGCCTGCGCCAGTTCGTCCCAGATGTTGCCGGGTTCATCCAGGCCGTGCAGCATCAATACATCGGGTGGCGCGGATGTGCCGAATGTCTCGGAGCGGGGCACGAAACCCACCAGTTCCTCCGGCAACTCCATTGCCTCGGGAAACCACTCGTGCAGGCGATCCTGTACTTCAATGCGCAGCTCGCGTTCCTGTTCCGGGTGCTGTTCCGTCCAGCTTAGCCAGGCCGCCAGGACCATTAGCGGCAGTACGACGAGCATGCCCACCACAATCAGGCGAGTGCGCAGGCGAGGCTTTGGACGTGTGCGGCGGCTCATGGCGTATCACCATCCGACATGTGTCGCGCCTCGGCAAGGGTCGGGTCAGCTTTCTCTTTCGGAGCCTGCTAGGCACAGTGCACATGGAGATTTCGCCGAACAAGGAATTCACGATGGCGGGAAAGTCACCTTTAAAAGCCAAGCCTCTGCGTAACCCTGGGGAGTCGTTGGCACGTCACATCGATGAAACAGTTGACCGGGAAGCGATGAAGTACGTGCTTTTCGCTCTCGTGCTTCTGGCGTTCACGGCTTTGGAGTGGATCCGAAGCGTTACCGGGACGGAGCCGATCCCTGGGGTGTTCTCCGTCGTGGCGTTGGTCGCTGTGATGGTTGCTGCCTACAAGGTCGTCCGGACAAAAAAGAAGGTTCGGGCGATGAAGTTGGGTTTGGATGGAGAAAAAGCGGTTGGGCAGTATCTTGAACGCCTGCGGGCTAACGGTGCGCAAGTGCTTCATGACTTTCCAGGGGAGGGTTTCAATGTGGACCATGTGGTGGTCCATCCAAGCGGTGTATACGCCATTGAGACGAAGGCTTATTCGAAGCCAGTGACAGGTGAGCCGCAGATCGTGTTCGATGGCGAGCACGTCGAGATTATGGGGCGACGGCCCGAAAGGGATCCGATCCGACAGGCTCGAGCCTGTGCTTCCTGGGTGCGTGAGAGGATCGAAGAAACTACGGGGAAGAAGGTTCCGGTGCGCCCGGTTGTCGTGTTCCCCGGTTGGTTCATCCAGCCCACGGCTCAGTCCAAGAAAAGCGACGCATGGGTGCTGAACCCCAAGGCCCTGCCCGCATTTATCGCGCATAGTGACACGGTTTTGGCGGATTCGGACGTACATTTAATTGCGTCTTCGCTGGGTCGTTATGTCCGTAACTCGTAGTTCTGGAGACGCTCCATGAAGATCCCGGTTTTGCCTTTTTTGCCCCTGTTGCTGATCCCGTTTCTGCTGACCGCGTGCGCCGGGCTGGATGTCCGCGACTTCGGCCTCGACGGGGGTGGTGGTGATCGTGCCGAGGAGGCGATCCGTGAGGCCCTGCGGGTGGGCACCGAGCGCACGGTGGAGCGGACCGGCCGCGAGGATGGCTACTGGGGCAACGCGTTGATCCGCATCGGTCTTCCGCCGGAGCTGGAGCAGGCCGGCGATACGCTGCGGCGCGTCGGGTTTGCCAGCCAGGTGGACGATCTGGAGCGGCGGATGAACCGCGCGGCGGAGGCGGCAGCGCGGGAGGCCGTTCCGGTGTTTGTCAGCGCCATCCGCGGGATGCGGCCGGAGGATGTGTATGGCGTGCTGCGCGGGGCCGATGATGCCGCCACGCAGTATCTGCGCGATGCGTCGGAGTCCACCCTGCGCGAGCGCTACATGCCGATTGTGCAGGAGCAGATGGAGCGGGCCGACGTCTATCGGGTGTACCAGCCGCTGCGCGACGCGGCGGGCCGCATTCCGGGCCTGTCGGGGCTGGACGTCGATCTGGATCGCTACGTGACCGATCACGCCCTGGATGGCCTGTTTACCATCCTCGCGGACGAGGAGCGCCGCATCCGCGAGGATCCGGCCGCCCGCACGACCCAGCTCCTGCGCGACTATTTCGGTCAGTAGCGCACTGCGTGCAGATGGCCGATGCGCGGCGTGTCGGAAAGCAGCAGGGATGGGATCTCTTCGGCCCGTAACGGACGGGCGAAGTAGTAGCCCTGGATGCAATCGAATTTCAGTTCGCGGCCGATTGCCAGTTGTTCCTTCGTCTCCACGCCCTCGGCAATGGTCCGCAGGCCCAGTGACTCGGCCAGCAGGACCATGCCGCGCGAGAGGTCGTGGGCGGATGGATCGATCCCGAGTCCGGAGATCAGCTGGCGGTCGATCTTGAGGATGTCGATGGGGAAGCGGTTGAGGTAGGCCAGCGAGGAATAACCCGTGCCGAAGTCGTCGATGGCGAGCTGGATGCCGAGTGACTTGAGCTGCTTCAGGGCATCGGTGGCCGCGTCCATCGCCAGTACCGTTTCGGTCAGTTCGATGTGCAGCAACTCCGGCGGTAGCCGATGGCGATCCAGCGCGGCCGCGACATGGGCCGCCATTTCGGGGCGGACGATGTCGTGCGCCGAGAGGTTGATTGCCACATACCATGCGGGGCGGCCGTGTTCGGCGGCCAGGGCCTTCCACGCGGCCGCCTGGCGGCAGCCTTCGTCCAGGGCCAGATCGCAGATGTCATGGATTAACGTGGAATCCTCCGCCACGTCCAGAAACTCCGCCGGGGATAGCTCTCCGCGGATGGGGTGTTGCCAGCGGATCAGCGCCTCGACGCCGACATGGCGCTCCTGCGCCAGGGAGTAAATCGGTTGGTAGCGCAGGAAAAATTCGTTGTGCCGCAGCCCGCGCCGGATATCGAACTCCTGGCGCATGCGCCGCAGTTCCTCGGTGACCGGGTGCAGCGCGGGGATGACCAGCCAGGCCATCAGCTGGCCGATGCCGACGAAGAATCCAGTACGGGTTAGCCAGCGTTCGGTCTCCTGCGCGATGCCGGCGGTGACATCCACCGGCGTCATGGGTCCGGCCAGCACGCCGGCCACCAGGGCCACGACCAGGGCGGCGCCCGCGCCGAAGCGCGCCGCGGCGAACAGGATGGGCACGTAATAAAAGTGCGGGACGATACTGTCGGCGCCACCGGCGGTGTAGACGACCAGCCAGGACAGGGCGAGCCCACCCAAGATCAGCAGACTAGCGCCCACGAAGGACATGCCCACCCAGGCACGGAGTGTGGTGCGGGCGAGGTAGTCGGTGTAGCGGATGCTACCGGTGGAGGGCAGGGCCGAGGGAAACCTGGACATCGCGCTCTTCCTTTGGCCAATCCCGGGCCGGTTATTACACCTTTGGCTGTGCGACAAAGCGGCACGGCTTCAGGGTGGCATGTCCAGTCGTCCAAGCGACCGCGCCTGTATCCCGAGTGTAGTACATGTGAGTCAGAACACCGTTCTGCAGATCGGCAGCGCGGATCTGGCAAATCGGTACCCCATGAACGCTGCGGGGTCGTTCCTGGTGCATATAAAAGGCGGGCCCTCGCCTTCGATGATCTGGCTTTTCATGCCCCCTCCTCGCGATGCCCGGGTGGCCAGAAAGGACTCTCGTTAGGCGGTGTTAGGTCTGAGTTGTGGGCAATCGAGATCGGGATGATAATCCGCCGCCCGGGGCACAGCCCCGGCCAGCCATTGCAAGCCTGGGCCCCGAATGCTGAAGAAGATCAAGTTGGAACATGTCGTCGAGGGAATGTACATCCGGGAACTTTGTGGCTCGTGGATGGAGCATCCCTTCTGGCGCACGCGCTTCCTGCTGGACGATGCGAAGGACCTCGCGACCCTGCGCGAAAGCAGTATCCGCGAGGTCTGGATCGACACCACCAGGGGGCGGGACGTGGAGGGTGCGGAGGCCGCCATGACGCCGGCGGAGCGGGATGCCGAGGTGCAGGCGTCGCTGCAGTCGGTCCCGGATGCCGGGCGCGATTGGGAGCCCGCGTCCATGCGGGAGGAACTGGATCGGGCGGCGACCATTTGCCGGAAATCGCGGCAGGCGATGACCTCGATCTTCGGGGAGGCGCGCATGGGCCGCGCCGTGGACACGGAACTGGCGCGCAAGGTGGTTGAGGAGATCACGGACTCGGTGGCTCGCAACTCCAGGGCGCTGGTCAGCCTGGCGCGGCTGAAGAACGCGGACGACTACACCTACATGCATTCGGTGGCGGTATGCGCGCTGATTGTGGCGCTGGGCCGCGAACTGGGACTTGAGGACGACGCGGTCCTGGCGGCTGGTGAGGCGGGTCTGATGCACGACATCGGCAAGGCCGCGATGCCGCTGGAGGTGCTCAACAAGCCGGGCAAGCTCACCCCCGAAGAGTTTGCCGTGATGAAGCGCCATCCGGCGGAGGGGCGTCGCATCCTGCAGGCGGCCGAAGAAGATCTCTACCCGGTCACCCTGGATGTCTGTCTGCATCACCACGAGAAGATGGATGGTTCGGGGTATCCCGAGGGGCTGGTTGGGGACCAGATTACCCTGTACGCAAAGATGGGCGCGGTCTGCGATGTCTATGACGCGATTACGTCGAATCGCCCTTACAAGGCGGGCTGGGACCCGGGCGACTCCATTCGCAAGATGGCCGAGTGGGCTCAAGGCCATTTCGATCCAACCGTTTTCCAGGCGTTCGTGAAGAGCCTGGGTATTTACCCCGTGGGGTCCCTGGTGCGACTGGAGTCCGGGCGGATCGGTGTGGTCGTGGACCAGTCCGCGGGTTCGTTGCTCAAGCCGGTCGTGAAGGTCTTTTACTCAACCAGCTCGGGGTGCCGCATTCCCCCGAAGGTCGTGGACCTCTCGGCGACGCACGTTCAGGAGGCTATTGCCGGGCGCGAGGACCCCACGGCATGGCCGTTCCCGGACCTGGATGAGCTGTGGTCCGGTCTGCCCGGCGGCAACGGATAAAGGAGACGCGTCGCCGCTGATGGTGATGATCTCGCGTGCCGTGATTTCGAGGCGCCCATCGAAGGTGGCGGAGGCGCGGCTTGGGTCTCCGAGCTCGCGATTGATGGCGGTGGCCAGGGCAGCGACCGAGTCGTAATCCCCGTCCGGGACGTCGATCTCCGGCCGCTCGCCGATGCGGATGCGGAAGTCGCCCGCCACCGTGAACGGACCGCTGGCGAACAGCGCCGTCAGATCCCCCGACCGGCTGGTCGCGATCGCGCCGAGCTGGCGCGTGCCCATGCCGTCGCCGAGGTCCACGGCGAGGGTCTGCCCGGCGTTGGCGCCAACCTGAAAGAACGCGGTGGGGGTGCTGCCATCGAGCAGGGTCCGTCCATTGAAGGTGGTCTGGGTGACCACCCGGTCGGTCTCGGCCAGCAACTGCCGGGCCTCGCGGTTCAGGGCCTGGCGGTCGGAGGCGGACAGGGTGCCGTTGGCCGCCTGCAGGGCCAGCTCGCGGATGCGCTGGATGTTGCCGCTCATGGACCCCAGCCCGCCCTCGGCGGTGCGGGCCAGCCCGATGCCGTCCTGCGCATTGCGCATGGCCTGGTTCAGGCCACGAATCTGGGTCGTGAAGCGTTCGCTGATGGCCATTCCGGCGGCATCGTCGCGCGCCGAGTTGATGCGGCGCCCGGAGGCCAGGCGTTGCAGGGCCACCTGCAGGGCGCCCTGGGAAAGCCGCAGGTTGCGCTGCGCGTTCAGCGACAGGAGAGTCGCGTTGATCATGGGCCATGGTGTCGGATCTCACGGCCCCGACCTGTTCGGTACGCTCCATAGCGCTTGCAGGCGCTCCTCCCGGCCGCAATGGGTCACGTAGTCGGCGTAGCGGTCCGGGTGGTTGCGGTAGTAGTTCTGGTGTTCGTCCTCGGCCCGATAGAAGGGTGCAGCGTCCCGTATGCGTGTCACCACCGGTTGGTCGAAGCGGCCCGAGCGGTTCAGCTCGGCCCGTGAGGCTTCGGCGATGGCGCGCTGGGCGGCATCCTGCGGAAAGATGGCGGTTCCATAGTGGGGCCCGCGATCACAGAACTGCCCGTGGGGATCCAGCGGGTCAATACTGCGCCAGAAGGCCTCCAGGATCTCGCTGAAGCCGATGCGCCCGGGGTCGAAGAGGATACGCACGGCCTCGACGTGGCCGGTGCGCCCAGTGACCACCTGCCAGTACCCGGGATCAAGGGTATGCCCCCCGGTATACCCAAGCTCGGTTTCAAGCACGCCTTCCAGCGCATCGAAGGGTGCCTGCATGGACCAGAAGCAACCGCCGGCCAGTACCGCCTGTTCGGGTCCCTCGGCCTGTGTCAGGGCCGGCGCCGAGAACAGGAGCAGGGCGGCAAGCCAGAGTGTGCGAGCGAAGGACATGATGCCTCACGAATGCATGCGATCCGATCTTCAGACCCCGAGCCGCGTTCAAGGTGCCCGGTCCAGCGGTCGCGGGCGCCTGGATCAGTCCCTACTGGTTATCACGAGGGATGGAGGCGATGGACCAGACCCCGAACCTGGTGCCACTGCAGGACATCCGGTGGTGCTGGCCGATGATTTCTCCGCGGGAGTGGCCTACTGTTTTGGGAAAGAGCACGCTGGTATCGAGGATCTGGCCACGCGGGGTGAACTCGATGTGGCGACGACCTCGCGGATTGCGTCCCGCACGGCGTGATCCGTACTTTTCGTGGCGGGAGGGCGTCTGCGTATGCGGCGGGGATGGATGACATGACGAACCCCTTGCGGAAGGGTACGGCAACCGCCGTTGCACGCAATGTAAAAGGGCGGTACAGATTCATTGTGCAAGGAGCCAGGTAATGGATAAGCGTACACGGGCAGGGGTGTTGGCGGCCGTCCTGTCGCTGGGACTCGCGGTGCTGTTGGCTGGGTGCGGGGGAACCTTCCCGCAGCCCGGTCCGGATCCGGAATTCGACGACGGACTGAGTGCGGAGGCCCTGTTTCAGCGAACGCTTGCGGCCCACGGCGGGGACCTGCGCGAATACCCGGGTGATCTGAATCAGGCGACCGATGGCGAGTGGGGGCGCGTGATCCAGCGCCTCCAGCCGCTGGTAGCCGACGGCGACTACCGTGGCCAGGGCGAAGAGCGTTATCGCCCCGCCGATGATCTGTATGCGGTCCACTACACCGGACCCGAGGGCACCAAGAGCGTCTTCCGCCACGGTGACGAATTCCGCTTGTACTACGATGGCGAGCGCAGTTCGGACCGCGACCGGATTCGCGCCAGCGCGATGACCACGGACGCCGGCGAGCTGTTCCACTACGGTCCGAGCTTCGTCAAACACCGGGCGACCGACATGGAGCGGCTGGCGGACCAGCGCGAGGGCGGTGTGAACTACCGCCGGGTACTGGCCACCATTGAGCCCGGGTTCGGCGAGGCGGACGAAGACCAGGTGGTGATGTGGATCCACCCCGAAACCGACCTGCTTTATCGCGTGCATGTCACCCTGAACGGCTTTGGCCCCACCCAGGGTGCCCACGTGGATACGACCTTCCTGGAGTACGCGGAGATCGAGGGGTACACCCTGCCTACGCGCTTCGAGGAACGGGTGCGCGGGCCGCTGCGGCTGTTCGTGCACGAGTGGTGGGTGACCGGTCGGGACAGCGGACGCGACTGGGCGCCTGCGGATGTCCGTGGGCCCGGTTTCTCGGGGGCTGCGGCGTCCCCCGCGGCGGACACTACCGCACCGTAAGGGATGTTCGGGTGTGCCATCATCGGCCCGCGATGAACGACGTGAGCCGACCCAGGGCCGATCTGCCGACTCCAAATGCCCCCGCGGTTCCGGATGCGCCGGCGGTCGCCGATTGCTTGTGGGGTCGCTGTGCGGTCGGGCCCTACTGGCTGGAGGTCGCGGAAGCGCTCGAATCCGCCCCCGACGGGATGTCGGACAAGCCACCTTCCTGAAGGCGCCGGACCACGGCCAGTGCCGTGCGGCGGCTGTAGTCGTGGATCTTCCAGTGATCCGGCATCCAGCCGACCAGGAAGCGGTAGAAGTCGGCCTGGGCAATGGGGAACAGCGCACGCCACTCGTGCTCGATGGCGTCGGCTTCCGTGCCCTTGCCCCGTTCGTTCAGGGCCTCGCGCAATGCCGCGAAATAGGCATCCAGCAGGTCGGCCTCCCAGTTCTCCTGTTCCCGTTCGTCCAGGCAGCTCCCGAGGAAATAGGCCACATCGCGCATGCCGCAGCCGCCCCCGACATACTGGAAATCCACGGCTGCGACGGCGTCGCCCTCTGGCGCAAAGCAGAAGTTGGCGACCTTGGCATCGCCGTGGACCAAGCTGCGATAGCGGGCGCCGGTCAGGGCGTTGTCGAGGGCCGCTGCCGTCTCGCGAATCGCCGGGTCCTCGATGGCGGCCCATTCGTCCGGGCGGGTGGCCAGATGCCAGTAGCTGCCCTCGGGCCACAGGCCGGTGGGCTCCCGCCCCATGAAACGCGCGTGGAAGCGGGCGAGCCACCGCAGGCAGAGCCGCGCCTCGGCGCGGGTCAGGTGGTCCCTGCGCTGCGGGAAACCGGCAGCGTCGAGGTCCTCCAGCACGATCAGGTGCTCGCCGCCGATGGTCGCGGTATCCAGACAGCGGGGGACACGGGTGCTGGCGTCGCATTGGTTGGCCCAGTCGCGGTACCAGGCCATCTCCACCTGATAGGAGCGGAGCTTGCGCTGATGCGAGCGGTTGTTGCTCCAGCCGCGCGGATGGTCCAGTTCGTCGGGGAACACGATGTGCTTGAGGATGACTGTGGGGGAGTCGCCGCCTTCAAGAAGGTAGCGCACGATCTCGCCGTAGCCGCTCCAGAGGGTCTGGATGACCGGGCCGCGCACCGCCGTGCGGGCACTGGTGGCCTGCAGGACGAAACGGGTCGCTGCGTCGGTCATCCGCGGTCGGGCAGGGCGCGACAGCTCCAGAACACGCCCAGCATCTCGAGCATGGCGGCGTCGTCGCGGGTCCAGAACACGATGTCGTCGGTGGGATTGGCGTAGCGCCCGCCGTAGGCCGTCTCGGTGGCTTGTAGTCGAGCGCGGGCCCCGTTGAAGGCCAGCACGGCCTGCTCGCCCTCGAAGGTGGCGGTGAGTTCGGGGCCGTAGGCGCAGATGTAGGCCATCTCGCGCGGGGCATCATCGCCCCGCGGCAGCGCGTTGCAGCCGGCGATCAGCATGATTCCTGCCAGTACGATTGCTAGGCGCACGCGGTGGTCTCCCGTTGATGATGGATTATCGTAGCGTTCGGCCGGTCGGTACTGCATGTGGCCCTGTGTTACCGAGGGAAACACATGATTAATGTACACGCTCGCGTTGGTACCCCAGGTTTTCCGAGACAAGGCGCGGTGCGCAGCCGGTAGTGGTTCTACCGGCAAGGGCCGCAACGCAGGATCGGGGAGCCTGGGGTACCAACCCCACAAGCGATTGAATGCAGGGGCTCGGCCGCTTTTGCGTGGGAACGGCGTTGCGGTTCCCTTGTGCAGAATGACTGCACGGCAGTCACCGCGCCTTGTTCGCACGCAAAAGCGACTCGAGCGCGAGCGTGTACATTAATCAGTGTTTCCCGAGGGTGTTCCGACCGTGCGGGTCGCGTGGACCGGGCTGATTCAGGCGCTGCGGCCCGGGTGCGCGGCGGCGGACGATGCGGGCTCGGCGAGCATCTGTTGGCAGTCGGCGGCTGGCTGCGGGCGGGCAAACAGGAAGCCCTGCAGGGTCTGGCAACCGGCCTCCTGCAGGAAGGCTTGCTGCGCCTCGGTCTCCACGCCCTCGGCGACGGATTCGAGGCCCAGGTTATCCGCGAGGCTGAGGATGGTGCGCACGATGGCGCCCGCGCTCGACTCGGTCTCCAGGTCCGCGACGAAGCAGCGATCGATCTTCAGCACATCCAGCGGAAAACGGCGCAGATAGGCCAGCGATGAATACCCGGTGCCGAAGTCGTCCAGGGCTACGCGCACCCCGCGCTCGCGAAATTGCCCCAAGGTGCGGATGACCTGGTCGGTATCGGCCATCAGCATGCTCTCGGTGACCTCCAGCTCCAGGGCGTCCGCACTCAGCTGGGTGTGTTCCAATACCCGGTCGATGCTGTGCGCCATCTGGCGATCCCGAAACTGGGGAGCGGCCAGATTGACGGACACGCGGACCGGTGGCAGCCCGGCCTGATGCCAGGCCCGACACTGACGGCAGGCCTCGGTCAGTATCCACTGGCCCAGTTCGACGATCAGCCCGGTCTCTTCGAGGATCGGGATGAAGGCGCCCGGCGAATGCACCGTTCCGGCTCCATCCTCCCAGCGCAGCAGGGCCTCGACGCCGACGATACGGCCATCGCCGGCCGCCACCCGCGGCTGGTAGTGGAGAAAGAAACCTTCCTGGTGATCGACCGCGCGCCGCAGTTGGCCCTCCAGCGAGACGCGTGTCCGCACGTCGTTGTTGAGCTCGCCGGAACAGAACTGGATGGCATTGCCCTCGGTGCGCTTGGCCTGGTGCATCGCGGATTCGGCGCGGCGCATCAGGTCGGACGCATCCTGGGTGTCGTGGGGATATACGGCGACCCCGACGGAACCGGGCACATAGAGCTCGTGCTCGCCAGCCTTGATGATCTGGCGCAGCGGCTCCAGCAGGCGGGTGACCGCGCCGGCGACCGAGCCGGGAGACTCCACCGGGAGCAGGGCGCCGAACTCGTCGCCGCCCAGGCGTGCCAGTACGCCACCGACCGGCAGACGGTTTTCCAGGCGCCGGGCCACATGTTGCAGGACCTCGTCGCCGGTGGCCTGGCCCATGCCTTCGTTGACGCTCTTGAAGCGATCCAGGCCGATGTGGGCCAGCACCAGTGGACGCCCCAGGCGCTCGGCATCGGTGACGGCCTGGTCGGCGCGTTCGGCAAAGCGGGTGCGGTTGGGCAGGCCGGTGAGGGCGTCGTGGTAGGTGATGAAATGGAGGTGGCGCTCCGCCTCGCGCCGTTCGGTGATGTCGTGCACCACGCCGGCCATGCGTTGGGGCCGGCCCTGGGTATCGAAGTCCACGCTCCCGCGCTGGTAGACGATGCGGACGGAGCCATCGGGGCGGACGATGCGGTGCTCGATGTCGTATTCCGGTCCTCCGGGGGTGAGGGCGTCGTCGACCGCGCGCTGCACGCGCTCGCGGTCGTCCGGGTGCACCGCCTGCATGAACGCCTCGTGGGTAGCACCCCATTGGTCGTATTCGAGGCCGAAGATGCGGAACACCTCGCTGGACCAGCGGATGCCCCCGGCGTCGAAGTCCGAGATCCAGTTGCCCAGATGGGCGATCTGCTGCGCCTCCTGCAGTTCCGCCTCGCGCCGTTCCAGCGCCTCGCGCGCCGCGCGACGCTCGGTGATGTCCTGGAACGAGACCACGGCGCCGGTAACCCGGTTGCGGGCATCGAACAGCGGGGCGGCGTTGATCAGTACCGGGAACCCGTGTCCCGCGCGGCTCCAGAAATACTCCTCGCAGGCCTGCAACGGCTCGCCGGTGCGCAAGACTCGGTACACCGGGCATTCCATGGCGGGGAAGGCCTGGCCGTCGGGCCGGCTGTGGTGCGACAGTTCGTGCGAATTGTGGCTCAGGGCCTCGTCTTCGCTGGCGAACCCGAGCAGTGCGCAGGCCGCGGGGTTGAGGAAAGTGTAGTTGCCATCGGCGTCGATGCCGAAGACGCCCTCGGCCAGGCTCCCCAGCAGGTTTTCGCGCAGGAGTTCGCCCTGCTTGCGGTCCGTGACGTCGATTCCGAGGGTCTGAAAATGGGTGATCTCGGCGGCTTCGTTGAAGAAGGCGCGGCTGGTCCAGCGGATCCAGCGGTCGGCCCCGTCGCCGCGGCGCACCGGGTTCTCGATGGTGCGCACGGGCGCGTCGGGGGTATAGCGCAGCAGGTCGGCACGGTTCTCGGGCTGCCGCTCTTCGGGGAGGTCATGGATCCAGCGGTGCCCGAGCAGGCTTCCGGGGCGCGCCGCGAAGTACTCGTGGGCCGCCCGGTTGGCATAGAAGATGGTGGTGTCGGGTCGATAACAGATGATGATGAAGGGGTGGTTTTCCACCAGGTCCTCGTACTGGACCTTCACCCCGGACGAATTGCTCATGCATTTCCCCTGTCGGACGCGTCCTGCTGGCCCCTTCCACCCGAACGCGTTGTCCCGAGTCTGTCAGGGGAATTCTGAAGGCGCAAACCGTATTCAAGAGGCAGATTTCAGGGGCGGTCAAGCGGCGTCAACGCGGCGCGGTTCAGTGGGGCCCGGGTACGGGCGGAGATGTCAGCGCGGGCGTTCGCCGGAATCGAGTTGATCCAGCGGGTCGTGGGCGTCCTCGCGCTGGCGGACGCGTTGTTCGTGTGTCCGGGGGTCGGTAAGGGAGGGATCCGCCTGCACGTTTCGCACGACGAGGAAGGTCCATACCGTCGCAAACACCCACAGGAACAGACCGATTGCCAGCGGAAAGCCGCCGTAGCCGGAGATGCCGGCCAGGCCGGTCAGCAGGGCATAGGCGATCGACACGAGGGCGGCCGCCCAGGCAATGGCGATCGGCGCGGCGCAGCTGTGGGCGGCGGCGCCGTAGCGGTACGCCGCCACCGGCGGCAACACGATGCCGAGAAAACGGTAGAGCGCAGGTTCCCGCGCGGGTTGATGCAGGCTGGTCATGTCGATCCCTCTCTCCGGGGTGCCGCTTTCCCCGGAGTCTGGTCCGAATCCGGGATGTTTTCCACGTGGCCCGGCGCCCGCTGCGCGAGGACTGGACGTGGATCACGGCCCTGGCGCTCGGCCCGGCCGCGAATGGACTGCGTTCCGGCCCCCGTGCGGGGCTTGGGCCGGTTGCTATCCGTTCAGATCACCGGCGATGGGGATGGTTCAGGGCCTGGGTTCGGCGGTGTCGGCCGCGGCAATGGCGACCCGGTCGCGCCCACCGCGCTTGGCCTGGTACAGGGCGCGGTCCGCGGCCTCGACCACCTGCGTGGCGTGGCGGGTCTCGTTGGGGGTGAGGCAGCCGACCCCGGCGCTGGCGGTCAGTGTGGGGGCCACGCGGGAACTCGCGTGCGGGATCGCCTCCTCGCGGATGCGCTGCAGGCAGCGCTCGGCCAGCGCGTGGGCCGCGTCGATATCGGTGTCCGGCAGGATCAGTACGAACTCCTCCCCGCCCAGGCGTGCCAGCAGGTCCTGTTCGCGGCCGACGACGCCGGCGAGACAGGTGGCGATCCGCTGCAGGCAGCCGTCGCCGGCCGGGTGCCCGTAGCGGTCGTTGTATTCCTTGAAATGGTCGATATCGAGCATGATGGCGGAGAGCGGGCGCTTGTCGCGCCGGGCGTGGGCCCACTCGCGTTCGAGTACGAGGTCGAACTGCCGACGGTTGGCGATGCCGGTGAGCGAGTCGCGGTAGGACAGGGCCTCCAGTTCGGACTTCAGGCGCAGTAGTTCTTCTTCCTGTTGCTTGCGCTCGCTGATGTCGAACATGAAACCGAGGAGGGCAACACTGACCAATGTACACGCTCGCGCTCGAGTCGCTTTTGCGTGCGAACAAGGCGCGGTGACTGCCGTGCAGTCATTCTGCAAAAGGGAACCGCAACGCTGTGCGCGCGCAAAAGCGGCCGAGCCCCTTCGGGGTTGGCACCCCAGGTTCCCCGATCCTGCGTTGCGCCGCTTACAGGTAGAACCACTACCTGTTGCACGACGCGCCTGGTCTCGGAAAACCTGGGGTGCCAACGCGAGCGTGTACATTGGTCAGTGTTGCCCTTGGGCCTCGACCTCGCCGTTCTTGCGCATTACGTGGACCACATCGCGGATCCAGATGTAGTGCCCGTCCCGTGTCAGGGCGCGGTAGTCCGCCTCGTGGTCGACCCCGGACTGCGACTGGGTGACGCAGAAGTTGACGACCGATTCGCGATCGTCCGGGTGCATGCGCTCCACCCAGTCGTCGATGCTGACCCAGCTCTCCGGCGTCCAGCCCAGCAACGCCTCGATCTGCGGGCCGATATAGGTGAAGCGCATGGTGGCCCAGTCGATCCTCCACGGGATGGCGCGGGTGGATTCCAGCAGCGTGCGATAGACGGTGCTGTCCGGTTCCATCTCGGGGTGCGTGGTGGGCGATTCGATGCCCGGTCCCGGGGCCGTCCCTGTGTTCTCCGGCTGGTCGGCTGCGGTCGCGTTCATGGCGAATCAAGTCCTTCTTCGGGGCGCAGGCGGTATTGCGTGGTGGTTGGATTGATCAGCTGGCGGCGAGGGGCTGGATCAGCAGCTCGATCTGCGGGGAGAACGCCTCGCTGCCGAGGTTCCCGGCCGGAGTGGTGGTGCCGAAGACGCGCAGGACCAGGCGTTCGGGGGCGACCCCGGCGTTCTCCAGGCGGCGGCCCGCCGCCATCGCATCGTCCTCCGTGCCCTCCGATGAGGTGTCGGATGCGTCCATGCCGTGTCCATGCGCGATGACGGTCACCAGGCTGGCACCAAACTCGTCGAGCAGCCGGCCGATGGTATCCAGTGCGCGGGCCTGGTCCGCACCTTCCGGCAGGGTCACACGGATACCCGAATCCTGATGATCGATCGCGCTGGGTTGTCCGGACAACTCCTGGCGCAGGCGGGCCCCCAGGACGTCCATGTAGTAGCCCAGGCGACCGGGGTCCAGGGTTTCGTGACCCTGTTCCCTCAGGAAGACGCGTCGTTCGCTTTCGGCACTGGACGAGCGGGCGATGTGCAGGCCCAGCGACGGTTCGGTGGGTTCCGTCGAGCGGGTTTCCGTCTCGGTATCCGTATCCGTACCTGCGGCCGTATCCGTATCCGTATCCGTTTCGGGCTGGCTATCGGTGCCTGCGGGTGGCGCCGTATCGGTTTCCGGCGCCGTGGGTTCGGAGGCGGGGCGGTCGCCAGTGGGAGCCGGTGCATCCTGCTCCACCGGCAACAGGGCACAGCCCGAGGCCATCGCGGACAGTAACAGGGGGAGCGCCAGGATGCGGCCCGAGCGACGGGTGTTCGAAGATTGGAACATGGTCTCCTCAGTGTTGGCGGCACCAGTCGCGGAAGGCCTCGGCGGACAAGGGCCGACTGAAGTGGTAGCCCTGTCCGCCTTCCACGCCCTGCGCGCGCAACCATTCCACCTGGTGGGCCGATTCGATGCCCTCGGCGACGATCTGCAGATTGAGCGAGCGGGCCATCTCGATGATGTGGCCGATGACATTGCTGGTCACCGCTTCGTGGGCGATGGCATCGGCAAAGGTCTTGTCGATTTTTAGTGTATCGAGTTCGAAACGTTCCAGGTAGGAAAGGCTCGAATATCCTGTGCCAAAGTCGTCGATGGCGATGTGGTGGCCGCGCCGGCGCAGTTCCCGCAGGCGGGCGCGTATGGCGTCTTCGTTGAGCAGGGAGCGTTCGGTCAGCTCCAGCTTGATCGCGGAGGGTGCGACACCTGCCTCGCGCAGGGCCTTGCGCAACGCATCCCCGAAGCGGTCGGAGGCCAGGTCGTGGCCGGTAATGTTGAGGTTGATGGCCTGCTCGGGATGCGCCCGCAGGTTGTCGCCCAGATCGCGGAGGATCGCGCGCAGGATCGCCAGGGTCAGATCGGTGGCCTGCCCGGTGTCCTCGGCGAGCGGCACAAAGACATCCGGGCGGATGGTCTCGTCGCCCTCGCGATGCCAGCGGGCCAGGGCCTCGGCACCCCGGCAACGGCCGTCCGCGAGGTCGACGATGGGCTGGTACTCGACACTCAGGCGCTCGTTGGCAATGGCCTCGCGCAGCTCGCTGGCCAGGCTCAGGTGGCGGCGCAGGTAATGCAGGACCAGGAGTAGCCAGAGGGTCACCAGGAGCAGCCCGAAGATGCCCGCCACGATCAGGGTGGAAAGGTAGCGATCCCAGAAGGCCGCCAGCGGCTGCACGGCAATGATGTCGACAGGGAAGATCGTGTCCAGCGAGAAGCGGCTGACGATGCGTCCCTGGGCGCGGTCGACGCTCAGGCCAATGGGGGTGGCGGCGGGTGATGGCAGGTCGGCGTCAGCGGGATAGCGGCTCATGGGAAGGCCTTCGACCCACAGGCCGACCCGCTGCTTGTCCAGCAGGCCCGGACTGATCAACAGGCGTGGGTCGATCGCGACATCATGCTGGCCGAAGCGCATCAGGAACAGCTCCACACCGCCCACGGCGGTGTCCGCGCTCGGCCACCAGGCGACCACGCCGGTGTCGTAGATGCGGCTGGCACGCGGTGGTGTGAGGGCCTCGCCCTGGACAAACCCCGCACCGCACTGGCGTTCGGCCGCGCGCCAGTACCCGATGGCACGCACATGAGGCCGTGCGATGGCCGCGTCCTGAAGGCGTTCCAGGTGCTCCGGGGAGCAGGGTTCCAGGTCCAGTTGGTTGAGGCTGTCCAGCAGTTCGCGGGCGTCTACCAGCGCGGCTTCGGTCTGTTCGCCCAGGCGCTGGGAGAGTTCGGCCAGGCGCTTCTCCTCGGCGACCACGGACTCCTGCCACAGGAACCAGCCCAGGGCGGCGAGCGGCAGCAGGATGCCGAGCAGGGTCGCGGCGGAGACCGAGAGCAGGACCTTGTCGCGTCGGGTGATCATATTCACCAGGGGCTGGAATCGAACGGATCGAGAGTAGCACGGGGCGGACCTCAGGCCGGTACCCGTAATGTCACGGAGATTCGGCAACGTCTATGGTCAGAATGAGGAGTCCGTGCCGGGAGGTGTTGCCATGAACCAGGATCGGAAAGAGGGCGGAGATGGGGGCGCGACGATGTCGCACGAAACATCCGGAACGCGAATGCCGCAGGCCCTGCGCAGCCGGATCAGCATGCATGACGGTGTCACCGATTGGTGCGACTGCTGTTCCTGCGAGGCCGAGCCGTACTGGGCGGAGGTGGCCGAGGAGCTGGGAATCGATCCGGATCCGGGCGTGGCACGTGGAGGGCGCGCCCGCGGGTCAGTCGCAGCTCCCGACTGAGTCACGGGCGCAGATGCGGCCGTCGGTCCAGATGCTGCGGCTTAGGTAAGCAGCGTCCAGCCGGGCACCGGAGAGGTCGGCATCGGTCAGGTTGGCGTGGGCGAGATTGGCATTCTCGAGGTTGGCGTCGACCAGGCGAGCCTGGATCAGGTCCGCGCCGGTCAGGTTGGCGCCAGCGAGATTCGCGCCCTCCAGTCCGGCCAGGGCGAGGTCCGCGAAACGCAGATCCGCGTCGGTCAGCCGTGCACCGTGCAGGCGCGCGCCGGCCAGGCGGGTGCTGTGAAGTGACGCGCCCGTCAGGTCGGCATCGCGCAGGTCGGCACCGGCCTTGTCACAGTAGTTCCAGTTGACCCCGGGCCCCGCGGCTTGTTCGCAGTTGGGCCCGGGGTCGCGCTCCAAGGCAATCCCGAAGGCGAGCAGCAGGCCGATGGCCAGGGTGACTGCAAGGCCACCCGCGATCCAGGGCCGCGGCCCGCGGACCCACTCACTCCAGGGCGGCGCCGGCCGTTCCAGTATCTCGGCCCATTGTTGGCGATGGGAGATCGTCGCGGGCGATTCGGGACAACGGCGGTCCCCCTTGCGGCGCTCGCGGATCTCGGCGGGCGGGTTGTCGTCGCGCCGTTCCCGCCGGCGTTCGTCCTCGCGCAGGCGGGCCTGGTTCAGGCGTTCGCGGCCCTCCGGGGTGTGGGCGTTCTGCAACTCTTCGGGGATCAGGTGAGGGCGCTGGTCGATGCGCCACCAGGTCTCGCGGTCGAGGCTGACCTGGTCATCCGGGCGCAGCCGGCCCAGGATCAGGAAGCGCCCGATCGAGCGCTGAGGGTAGGGCCCGCATACCTGATCATCGCGTCGGGTAAACCACAGCTCATGGCGTCCGTCGCCGGTTCCCGGGGGCGGATCTTTTGCGTCTGGCCGGGGATCGGGGTTATCGCTGGTCACGGTTCTTGCTGGCTTCCCTTGGCACCGCGTCCGTTACGGTGGATGCCGCGAGTATAGGGCATGGAACAGGGCTTCTGGGCACGGATTACCGGCTGGGGGCCGGGGGCTGGATGCCCCAGGTATCGAGCTGGTCGCGGAGTTCCCCGGCGGCGGGCTCCGCCTTCTCCAGGATCTCGTCGATCCGGTTGAAGTGCAGCAAACGGATGCCACCGGTATCCGGTACCAGGTAGAGATCCGGCGGGTCGAGGCGGGTCATGTGGCGGATGATGGAGCCCTGCATGATGCTGAAGCTCTTGAACAGCAGGTCGGTGATGCCGATGTCCTCGGTGGCGTTCGGCGAGCCATTGCCGGACACGTCCACGGCGATCACGTAGTCGTATTCGCCCTGCAGCAGATCATAGGGCAGTGGATTGGAGGCCCCGCCGTCGATCAGGGTCTGGCCGTCGTCGTGCCGGACCGGTTCGAACAGGCCGGGCACTGCCATGCTTGCCTCGATCGCCAGGAAAAGGTCGCCCTGGTCGATCACCACGCTCTCGCCGGTGCGAAAGTCGGTGGCGACCACGGCGAAGGGGATGCGCAGGTCGTCGAAGTCGCGCGCCTCGGTGTGCTCGGCGAGGAAACGCAGGAACTCGCCCGAATCGAACAGGGCATTGCGGCCCAGTCGCAGGGGGACCAGGTCCAGCAGCTTGATCTCGGAGCGCGCCAGCCCGGTCAGGGCATCAAGCTCGGATCCGGAAAAGTCGTCGAACAGGTCGAAGATCTCGTCGGCATCGAGCCCCGCGGCGTACAGGCCGCCGATCACGGCGCCGATGCTGGTGCCGGTGATGCGGTCGGGCAGAACCCCCCGGTCGTCGAACACCTGCAGCATGGCGATATGCGCCAGCCCCCCGGCCCCGCCCGAGCCCAGCGCCAGGCCAATGGTGGGGGTGGGCGGTTCAGCGGTGTCTGCAGCCAGTGCGACCGGGGCGGTGGCCAGGAACAGGGCGAGGAAAAGGAACGACAGCCGTTTCATGGGGCGATGCGCTTCCGGGGCGTGTGGGTGTCATGCTGCTACCCTGAGCCCGAATGCACGGACGGGCAAGCAGAGGGTCGCGCATGCGGGTCACAACAGGGAGTGGCGAGAGGGTCCCCCGCGCCTTCAAGTGGAGCTATCTTGCCTTCTTGCTGGTGCTGGTTCCGGTGTATGCCGTGGTGCATGGCTGGTTCAATTTCCTCTGGTTTTCCAACGTGGCGTTACTGGGCGGGCTGCTGGCGGCCTGGCTGGAGAGTCGCCGGATCGCGAGCATGATGCTGGTGGCCGTCGTGCTTCTGGAGCTGGGCTGGGTGCTGGATTTCCTGCTGAGCATGGCGGTCTGGGGCTGGGCCCCGCTGGGGGTTGTGCACTACATGTTCAACCCCGAGATCCCGCTGTTCGTGCGCCTGCTGTCGCTTTACCACCTGCCGCTTCCGTTCGTGCTGATCTGGATGGTCTGGCGTCTCGGGTATGACCCCCGTGCCTGGCGTTACATGGTGGGGCTAGGCTGGGTCATCCTGTTGCTGACCTTCGCGCTCGCGGATGCCGACAACAACGTGAACTGGGTGCTGGGTCCGGGTGGGCAGGTGCAGGAGTGGATGCACCCTGTGGCATGGCTGGCGGTGGTCATGGCGGTATGTTCCGGGGTGTGGTGGCTCACGCATCTGCTGTCTGCCTGGCTGTTGCCGCAGCGCAGCATCGCGCGCTGCGGGCGGGCTTGGTAGGCTGACGGGCTTCCCCGAGCGAGGAAACGGGAGCGGAAATGATCGAGACTACGCCGGTAGAGCGGGTCGGGCTTGTCGAACCGGACACGTTCCTGCGGCAGTACAAGGCGGTCGCGCAACCGGTGATCCTGGAGGAGCTGACCCGAGAGTGGCCGGCACGGGAGCGCTGGACACCCGACTATTTTCGCGAGGTCGCCGGGGATGCCGTGGTGCCGCTGTACGACAGCCGGCCCGCGCGCGACAACGAGCATCAGCACGCCGCGTCCCTGCACATGCCGCTGGCGGAGTATCTGGACCTTCTGGAAGGGGGCGAGCGCGATCTGCGCCTGTTCTTCTTCAATCTGTTTGCCGCCCGGCCGACGCTGGCGCGCGACTTCGAGTTTCCCGACATCGGTTTGCGACTGTTCCGCAAGCTGCCCGTGCTGTTCATGGGCGGCAAGGACGCGCGCGTGCAGATGCACTTCGACATCGACCGCCCGGATATCCTGTTGTGCCACTTTGGCGGGCCGAAACGCGTACTGCTGGTCGCTCCCGAGTACACGCCGTACATGTATCACGTGCCTTTCTCGTTCAGTGCGCTGGCCTCGGTGGACTTCGAGGATCCCGACTACCAGCGCCATCCGGCCCTGCGGCATGTGCGGGGGCACCTGGCCGAATTGCACCACGGGGACGTGCTCTATATCCCGCCGGGGTTCTGGCACTACGTGCTGTATGACGACATCGGCTTTTCCATGGCACTGCGGGCGTTTCCGCGTGACCTGCCGAATGTCGCGCGGATGCTGAGCAACCTGCTGGTGACGCGGACCATCGAGGGCACCATGCGCAAACTGGTCGGGCAATCCTGGAACGACCGCAACGAACGCCGCGCGGTGGAACGCACCGAACACTTTCTCGCCCGGCATCCCGCGGCCTGATGGATCCAGGCACGCGCTCGCGGAGTAAGATCAGGGTGCTGGCCTTTTCTTCTTCTGCCTGGAACGAGGTGCTGCCGTGAGTGAAGCCCTGCACGTGGTCTGTCCGCATTGTGACGCGGTGAATCGAATCCCTGCGACACGGCTGGGTGCCGGCCCGAAGTGTGGCCAGTGTCATCGGTCGTTGTTCGGCCAGGATCCGCTGGAACTGACCGCCACGAATTTCCTCCGCCACCTCGAGCGCAACGATATCCCGCTGTTGGTGGACTTCTGGGCGCCGTGGTGCGGCCCCTGCAAGATGATGGCCCCGCAGTTCCGCCAGGCTGCGGCGGATCTCGAGCCGACCGTGCGGCTGGCGAAGGTGAATACCGAGGCGGAGCCGGAGCTGGGCCGGCGGTTTGCGATCCGCAGTATCCCGACCCTGGCGCTGTTCCGCGGCGGACGCGAAGTGGCGCGCCAGGCGGGCGCGATGGGGGCGGCGGATATCGTGCGCTGGACCCAGAGCCAGGTTTAGCCGGGCAAAGGTGGCTTCGTCGCGGTCGTCAGCATCGTAGGGTGCCGACGGTAATCAATCAGCGGCTGCCCAGTTCGCGCCAGGCCTCGTGGCCGCAGCTCATGCAGTGGTATTGCGCCTCGAAATGCCCCGGCTGGTTCGCACGTTCTCGGATCGTACCGTCCTGGAAGGTGAAGCTGCGCAGGGTGCAGCGCGGGCATTTTTCGACCGGGTCGCGGGGCGCACGTGGCTCGCTGGCCGCAGGCGTGTCGGTGCCTTCGGTCCTGTCGGCGGCGTCCTCGATTGCCTGATTGAGCTCCCGGGTCAACTCGGCCGTGACCCGGTGGGCGGCCTCTGTGGTGTCCTCGCGGGCCATGGCCTCCAGCTCGGCCAGACGGTCACGGATGTGCTTTAGACGGGTTTCGAGTTCGGTCACGGGCGCCTCCAGGGTGGTATGCCCAGCATAGTCGGTTCGAGTTCGACGGGGGTTAATCCAGCCGGACTACTGTACGGCCGCGGATCTGGCCCTTCAGGATCGCTTCGCCGTAGTCCGGCAGGTCTTCCAGGCCGATCTCGCTGGTGATGGCGTCGAGATCGGCCCCGGGGAGCAGAGCGGCCAGGCGCTCCCAGGTGCCCCGCCGCCGCTCGGCGGGGCACAGGACCGAGTCGATCCCCAGCAGGTTGATCCCGCGCAGCAGGAACGGCAGGACCGTGGTCTGGAGCTGCGCGCCGCCGGCCAGGCCACAGGCGGCCACCGAACGTCCGTACGCCATCCCGGCGAGTACATGGGCCAGCATGTCGCCGCCGACCGTGTCCACACAGCCCGCCCAGCGTTCGCCCAGCAGCGGCTTGGCCGGCGCGTCGGCCAGCGCCTCGCGAGCCAAGATGGTGCTGGCGCCCAGTTGGTGCAGGTAGTTGGCGTTCTCCGGGCGTCCGGTCACGGCGGTGACCGTGTAGCCCAGGCGTGCCAGGAGCCGCACGGCGATGCTGCCCACGCCGCCGGAGGCACCGGTGACCAGAACCTCGCCGGTGCTCGGTTGCAATCCGTGATCTTCCAGGGCCTGCACCGCCAGCATGGCGGTAAAGCCGGCGGTGCCCGCGGCCATCGCCTGGCACGCGCTGTATCCGGACGGCTGAGCGATCAGCCAGTCGCCGCGGACGCACGCGCGCTGGGCGTAACCGCCCCAGTGGGCCTCGCCGACACGGTAGCCGGTCAGCACGACGGGATCGCCCGGGCGGTAGCGCGGGTCCGCCGATTCGAGCACGGTCCCGGCCAGGTCGATGCCCGGCACGTGGGGATAATCCCGCACCAGGTTGCCCCGCCCCTGCAGGATCATGCCGTCCTTGTAGTTGAGCCCCGAATAGTGAACCTGGAGCAGGACTTCGCCCGCGGGCAGGTCGTCGAGGGTGAGTGTCCGGATCGTGGCCACCGGGCCGTCGGGCTGCTGTTCCAGGAGCAGGGCCTTGAAGGATTCGGTCATGCGAATCAGCGTCTCGTCAGGGAATGCAACGGCAGCCTAACAAACGGCCGTCTTTTCTGGCGCGAAGGGCGGGGAATGTTGCTAACCTCATTGAGATGGGCGAACGGGATTGCGCGTGTTCGCCGGGCGGCGTTGCGCCACGCGCCGATTGTTTCCCGTTGCGAGGATCATCATGGCGGCAGACCCCTCCGGGTGTTTCCATTCACAGATCATTGAATACGCCCCGGTCTGGGTGAATACCCTGGATCCCGAGGGGCGGGTGACGCTGTGGAATCGGGCGGCGGAACGGATCAGTGGCTATAGCCGCGAGGAAGTCGTGGGACACGCGAGTATCTGGGAATGGCTTTTCCCCGACCCGGACTATCGCGTAGCGGTCTACGCCGAGGGGCAGGCCATCATTCACGAAGGCCGCGAGATCGCGGGCCTGGAGTCCACCATCCGCACCCGTAGTGGCGAACAGCGCACGCTGTCCTGGTATGCCCAGCGGTTTTTCGATACCGAGGGCACGCTGCTTGGGGCCAGCGTGATGGGCGAGGACATCACCGAGCGCAAGCAACTGGAACTCAGGGCACAGCACCAATACCGGTTGCAGGAGGTGGTCTCGGCGATCTCCGCGCAGTTTGCGGACCTGTCGGCGGACGCGGTGGACGCGGCCGTTGTGCAGGCCCTGCAACGTCTGGGCGAGTTCTTCCGGATGGGGCGAGCCTACGTGATCTGCTTTCGCCCGGACCATGAGACGATGGACCTGGTGAGCGAGTGGTGCGCGCCCGGGGTCGGCCCCTTTCTCGACGAGATGCAAGGGATACCCATGGAGGCGCATGGTTGGGTGACCCGCCAGATTCGGCAGGGACACCCGGTGCACGTCCCCGATGTGGGTGCGCTCCCCGAGGCTGCGGTGGTGGAGCAGGCCGAGTTCCGGCGCCAGGATATCGAGTCCCTGTTGCTCATCCCGTTGATCAGTGATCAGAAGGCCTTCGGGCTTTTGGGCCTTGATTCGGTGGCCCGGCACTACGAGTGGAGCCCCGAACAGATCGCCGTGCTGCAGGTGGTAGCCGATATCATCGCCGGCACCTTCGCGCGCAAGGAGGTGGAGGCGGAGCTGGCACGCCAGGCGCGGGTAGATGGCCTGACCGGCCTCGCCAACCGGCGCGAATTCGATGCCGTGCTGGAGCGCGAGTGCGGTTCGCGGCGCGAGGTGAACCTGGCGCTGTTGATGATCGATATTGACCACTTCAAGCCGTACAACGACCGCTTTGGCCACCAGCGTGGGGATGACTGCCTGCGCCAGGTCGCGGAGGTATTGCGCGCCGCGGCACACCGGCCCACCGATCTGGTGGCGCGTTATGGCGGCGAGGAGTTTGCCTGCATCCTGCCGGACACCACGCTGGAGGGTGCGCGGGCGGTCGCCGAACGGGTGCGCCGCAAGGTCGAATCGTTGCAGCTGGGCCACCCGGATAACGTGACGGATGCGGTGACGGTCAGTCTCGGAGTATCCGCAGTCGACGGGGGGCGATCCGTGGCGCCGGAGGATCTTCTGGGGGAGGCGGACCGGCAGCTTTACCGCGCCAAGCGCGAGGGACGCAACCGGGTCTGCGCGGCGGGGCTCTGATTACCCCCGCCGGGGTTATTCTGCGCCGGCGGCGCGCGTCGGGCGTTCGCGCGGATCGGCGGAGCGGGCATCTTCGCGTTCAAGCAGGGTGACGACCGGGACCGACTCGCTGTCTTCGCTCACCAGCTGATCGCCTTCCATCCACGGTGGCGGCAGCTGCGGACGCATGTCCTGGACCTGGGCGAAATTCGGGAACTCCACCTTGGAGAACAGTTCCGCAGCGGATTCCTGCGCCTGCGGGTTTTGCAGGGTCAGCACGAAGCCGGTGGCCAGCACCAGCAGGGAAAACTGGAAGCGCTGATCGCTATAGGTGGAACGTGAACGCAGCAGGTCGAGCATTGGATGGTCTCGCGGGAGTATTACCTGCATAGACAGTACGCCCGGACTAGGGTTTCCATCAAGCAGGCCCGGTGCGGAGCGGGGCTTTGAGTCGCCACCGACCCGGGTCGTGTCAGGGGCAGCCGGGGGCGTGTTGCTTCAGGAGGCGCGGCGGCAGACCAGAAAGACCTCTTCGACGCCGTCGGTGGCGACCATGCCGGGGGTCAATTCGAGGGGCTTTTGCAGGCGCAGTCCCAGGGGCATCAGGAAGCGGTTGTAGACCTTCATCGCGACCGGCCGATGACGTTGCAGGAACCACATGCCGAGGTCATTGAGGCGCGAGGATTTGGGCTTCATGCCGAAGATTGCGCTTTGCTCGATCTGCAGGTGGTGGCGTTCCAGCAGTTGCGTCAGCTTGGCCGGTTCATAGCGCCGGTAGTGGCCGACGATGTCGTCGAACGGTGTCCAGTATTCCGGGTGTAGCGGGGTGGAGAGCAGTACCCGGGCCCCGGGTGCCGCCACCCGCGAGAGCTCGGCCAGGGCCGCCTCGTCGTCTTCCACGTGCTCCACGATGTCCAGCGCGCACACCAGGTCGAAGCTCTGGTCGGCGTAGGGCAGGGCGGAGATGGGGGCGGTGTGGGTGATGCCGCCCGCGCTTTCCAGTGCCGCCAGGGCCGGTGGGCTGATATCGACAAAGTGGGTGCCGGCGATCGGCAGGCGCGGGCGCATGCCGGGCCCGACTTCGAGCCGGCGGGTATGCGATTCGGCCAGGCTGGACACCAGGCTCCAGGTGTTGAAGCGCTCCGGGTGCACCAGACGCGTGTCCGCCCACAAGCCATCGTAGAAGCGCTGGTTGACGTCGCCGATGTCCGAATGTTGCTGCGGGGCAGTATCGTGGGTCACGCGGTGGCCGGGCTTGAGTGGTGCGCAACAGTGTAACCAACCTGACGGGTGGTCACAGGCTGACTGGGTAGACTCCGGGAAGCCGTTCTCGGTTTGGTGGGCGGGTCAGCGCCATCCGCTGTGTCATTCGTCGGTCTCAATGTGCCGTGAGTGGCGGCGCTGAATCCGGTGGCGCAGCGCGGCGCCCAGTAGCAACAGCACCGCCAGCGCAAACAGGGGCAGGAGGGTTTGCGGTTGCAGGGCCTCGCCGCTCGCGAGGGCGTCGGTGGTCCCGTGGATGGCGGTGGCGTACACGCTCCATTTGACGGCGAGCCCAAGCACGGCTGCCAGCAGGAAACGGCCAAGTGGAAGGCCCAGCGCGCCGCCGGCGTAGTTGACCATCGAATGGGGAAAGCCGGGGAGCACGCGCAGCGCGATCTGCGTGGCGAGGCCACTGTGGCGGTGCAGGAAATCGGCTAGCCAGGCGTCTTCGCGGCGTTCGTGATCGGGATGGCGCGCCAGGCGGGCGGACACGCGGTACGCACCCCAGGCACCACTGACGCTACCTGCGAGGAGCAGACCGATGGCTAACAGGGGCGGATGGAACGGGGCGATCAACCAGAGGATGAGCGTGCCGGGCAGGGCAAAGGTCAGCATCAGGGCCATCAGGAGCACCAGCCCTGCCGTGGCCCAGGGGCCGCCCGCGACGGCATCGCCCCAGGCCAGCAGGCGTACCGGATCGCCCACCCACAGCGCGCTGCCGATGCCCAGCGCGATCAGCAGCACCAGCAGGCCGCGCCCGATGTTGGCGCGGGAAAACCCGTTGGGTCGGGGGCGGGGGTGCGTCATTGAGCGGGGCCTCCGGGGAGCGTCCGGCGTGATGCGGTCAGAGTAGCGGATGCGCAATCCCAAGGTTCGGTGGCAGGTCGCATCGGCGCCGCGGATCGGTACACTCGGCTCAGGTACCCGGGGAGGAGACGCGCATTGAGCAAGAAGCTGGAGAATCAGACGGCACACAAGATCCTGCGCGGGCTCAAGTCGCACTATCCGGTGTTCTACCTTCTCGGCTGGGACGAAGATCGCATGGAGCGGCTGCTGCGTTCGGTCGCACGCTCGTTCTACGGCGAAGACGGCCACCTGGAGGTCTGGTCGGCGAGTCACGGGTTTGGCGAGCACGACGACCCGAATGCACCGACGACGGACCCGGTAGCGGCAGTGGCGCGGGTGGCGGCCGGCGAGACGGATGCCCCGCGCATGGTCCTGCTGAAGGATCTGCCCATGTGGTTCGATGACAACCCGGCGCTGGTGCGCGGAGTGCGCGACCTGTACTACCAGCTGAAGAAGGGGCGCAACGTGGTGTTCCTCAGCTGCCCGTTGCTGAAGCTGCCGGAGATCCTGAAAAAGGAGGTCTTCCTGGTCGAGGTGGACCTGCCGTCCGAGGCCGAGGTGCTGGAGCAGCTCGAACACACCCGCGGCGCCGAGGCGGTCCCGCGCGAGCAGTTGTTCCGGGTGGCGGCGGGAATGCGCGGCCTGTCGCTCAACGAGGTCGGGCACCTGAGTGCGCGGCTGTTCCGTGGCAAGCCGCTGCCCGAGGCCGACATGCTGGCCGAGATCCAGGAGGAGAAGGGCCAGATCCTGCGCAAGGAGAGCTGTCTCGAGTTCTATCCGCCACAGCGCTCGCTGGAGGATATCGGCGGTCTGGAGAACCTCAAGGAATGGGTGCGCACACGCGCCGACCTGTTCACCGAGAAGGCCTGGAACGACAACGTCCCGCTGCCGGCCGGGGTGCTGTTCATGGGGGTGAGCGGCTGCGGCAAGAGCATGGCCGCCAAGGCCATCGCCACCGCCTGGGGGCTGCCGCTGGTGCGGCTGGACATGAGCCTGGTGCTGTCCGGCAGTTTCGGTACCCCGGAATACGCCTTTGCCCGGGCCACCCGGATCGCCGAGGAGATCGCGCCGATGGTGCTGTGGGTCGACGAGCTGGAGAACGCCTTCGGTTTCGACAGTCACGCCGCGGGCAGCGCCGGCAAGGTGAACATCTTCTCCAGCTTTCTCACCTGGCTGCAGGAGAAGTCGCCCCGGGTGTTCGTGGCGGCGACCGCGAACCGCATCCAGCAGCTCCCGGCCGAGCTGATGCGCAAGGGGCGCTTTGACCAGCTGTTCTTCCTCGACCTGCCGAATGTGGATGAGCGCAAGGAGATCCTGCGCATCCACGTCGAGCGTCACGGCGGCAACCTGGAGGACTTCAACCTGAACTACATGGCGGCCAGCACCGAGGACTGGAGCGGGGCCGAGATCGAGCAGGCGGTGAAGTCGGCGCGGATCGACGCCTACCAGGAGGGGCGGGTGTTCAACCAGCGCGACGTGATCCGCAACGTGATCAACACGGTACCGCTGTCGCGGACCATGGTGGAGCAGATCCGCGAGATCAAGAGCTGGGTCTTCCAGCGCGCGATCAATGCGTCGAAGCCGGAGCCGAAGGGCGCCGCGTCCGGCCCGCCGAAGCCGCCCGGCTGACCGCCCGGCCTGGTTTTCCGGGCGCCGGAGCGTGGGCCCCGGGTGGCCTATACTCCGGTCAGGGGGACGCCAGAGCCGGTACGGGTCCCGGTCCCCCACGGGTTCGGATACGGGTCGCCGGTGGAGGAATGCTCATGTGGCGCAATGTTTCTTTCGCGATTGTCCTGGCGGCGGTCCTGGGTCTCGGCGGCTGTGCGACCTATCAAGGGTCGCAGGAACAGGCCGGGATGGTGATCGGCGGCGTGCTGGGGGGCGTGCTTGGCTCGCAGGTCGGCTCCGGGCGTGGCCGGACCGCGGCGATCATCGCCGGCACCCTCGCGGGCGCGGCGATCGGTGGCTCGGTGGGCCAGTCCATGGACGAGGTCGACCGGTTGAAGACGGCCCAGACCCTGGAGAGTGTGCGGACGGGTGTGCCCTCGCGGTGGGTCAATCCCGACAGCGGCAACCAGTACACCGTGGTGCCGACGCGGACCTACGAGACCACCGCCGGCCCGTGCCGCGAGTACACCATCGATGCGGTGATCGGAGGCCAGACCGAGCAGGTGTACGGGACCGCCTGTCGGCAGCCGGACGGCAGCTGGCGTATCCAGGGCTGAGTGGCGGGCCTGGTCCGCGTCTCAGACAGACGGTTCGGGGGTCGGTTGCCCCGGCCCGGGCGAGTCGTCGGCGGTCCGGGTGTCCTGGAAGTCGGATTCGGCTCCAGCATCGAGGGTGCGCGAGACGACGCAGTCACGCCCCTCGCTCTTCGCCTGGTAGACGGCCTGGTCGGCGACCCGGAAGAGGTCGTTCATGTCGATCTCGCGACCGCAGGGACGACTGGTCACGCCGAAGCTGGCGGTAATGGTCAGTCCGGCGGGCTGGAGTTCGCGCAGTTGCTGGCGCAGCTCCTCGGCACGGGTATGGGCATCGAACAGGTCGCACTCGGGCAGGACCAGCAGGAATTCCTCGCCGCCGAAGCGCAGGGCCACATCGACCTCGCGCCCGGTGGTGCGCAGTAGTTCGCCGATGCCAACCAGGACCTCGTCGCCCACCAGGTGGCCGTGGCTGTCGTTGATCTGCTTGAAATGGTCGATATCCAGCAGGATCAGGCTGAGGGCCATGTCCTTCTGGTTGGCTTCGGTGAAGAAGCGTGCGGCGCATTCGGCCAGGACATTGCGATTGCGCAGGCCGGTGAGGGGATCGATCATCGCCATGTCGTAGAGTTTCTGGCGCTGGCTCTGGACTTCCTCGAGCAGGCGCTTGTTCGCCAGGAGGTTGCCGATGCGGGCGCGGACCTCGTCTTCCAGCACCGGCTTGGTCACGAAGTCGTTGACCCCCAGGCGGAAGAGCTCGGCGCGTCGGTTCGGGTCGTCGAGGCCGGACATCGCGACGATCGGCAGGCTGGTCTTGTCGGGGAAGCGGTGGCGCAGGCGGCTGACCAACCCCATGCCGCTGATGTCGCCCTCGACCAGGATATCGCTCAGGACCAGATCCCAGGTGCCCTCGTCGAAGGCATTCAGGGCGGCGGAGGCGCTGCGAAAGTGCGCTACTTCCAGACCCATACCCTCGAGGATGCGAGTCATCACCCGGGCGACGGTGGGGCTGTCCTCGACATACAGCACATGCCCCTCGTGGGCGTGTTCCACCGGCCGGCCGTAGCGTGCGGCCTGGTGGAACAGGTCACGGATGTTGGTCTTGTCGTGGAGATCGGTGGCGCCGGCCTCGAAGGCCGCGCGGCGTATGTCGTGGTCCTGCTTGGTGGTCAGCAGGATCAGCGGCAGATCATGGCCGGCGGGTTTGGCGCGTGCCTGGCGGCAGAACTCGATCCCGCTCATGTCGGGCAGGGTAATGGAGGCGCAGACCAGCTCGAGGTCGTTTTCCTCGATGCGGGCGAGGCCCTCCGCACCACTTGCGGCCATGATCGGCTTGTGTCCGGCGGCCAGGACCATGCGGCTCCACAGCGCCCGGAATACGCGGGAGTGGTCGACGACCAGGATCTTCATGGCGGGCCGTCCATTGGGCGGTCTCGCCGGGGCGCGGCCGTGCCCGGCGGCCGGAGCGTGTCTGCCGTCATGCTGGGCCCTGACTCCATTCAGTGATCCGCAGGCAAACCAGGATAATGCGCGTCTTCGCACCGGGCTTCAAACGAGCCGTCAAGGCGCGCTGGACAGCGCGTGCGGGCACGGGAACAATGCGGTCATCTGGCGTGCGACAACACACTACGGCCAGGGGAAAGGAGTCCGGCATGAGCTACATGCAGCGAATGGGGAGTCTGCTGCGGTTCGGCAAGGCTGGCGAGCGGCGTACAAAGGCACGCCAGGAGGCCGCTCGCGGGCTGCGGGTGCTGGTGGTGGATGATTCGCGCACGGTGGTCGCGCTGCTCACCAGCATGCTCAAGCAGAACGAGCTGGAGCCGATTGGCGTCGGCGATGCCGAGGAGGCGCTGGCTTTGGCGCGCGAGAATCCACCGGACCTGATCTTCCTGGATATCCTCCTGCCCGGGATGACCGGGTTTGCCATGCTGCGTCAACTGCGCCGGGACCCCGCCACCGCGAAGGTGCCGGTGATCATGATCAGCGGCAACGAGGACGCGGTCGAGCAGTTCTTCCTCGATCGCATCGGCTCCGACGACTTCATGAAGAAACCCTTCGGCCGCGGAGAGGTGTTCACCCGCATCGAGCGCCTGGTGGCGAAGGGGCGTCTTCCGGCCCGCCCGACACGCTTCTCCGGGTAGGAATCCCGGACCCGCACTCGCGGTTCAGGCGGCCTGCCGGGCCCGCCAGTCGCCGATCTCGTCGTGCAGGCGCTGTTTTGCGCTGGCTTCCAGGAACGCGGCGTCGACGGCGTTGCGTGCCAGTTTTTCCAGGTCATCCAGGTCCAGCTGCAGGGCCGCGGCCGTGGCGCGGAAGTTTTCCCCCACGTAGCCGCCGAAATAGGCCGGGTCATCCGAGCTGATGGTGACGCACAGCCCCGCGTTCATCAGGCGCTTCAGGTTGTGTTGTTCCAGGCGCTCGAACACGCACAGCTTGATGTTGGACAGCGGGCAGACGGTCAGCGGGATCTGCTCCCGCGCCAGGCGCTGCATCAGGTCGGGGTCCTGCTCGGCCTGGACGCCGTGGTCGATGCGCGTGACCTTGAGCAGGTCCAGTGCCTGCCAGATGTAGTCCGGTGGCCCCTCCTCGCCGGCATGCGCCACGGCGGGGAATCCCTCGGCCCGCGCGCGCTCGAACACGGCCTGGAATTTCTCCGGCGGGTTGCCCAGCTCTGCGGAGTCCAGCCCGACCGCGTGGATGTGCTCGCGCCAGGGCAGGGCGGTCTCCAGGGTCTCCATCGCGGCCTCGGCGCTCAGGTGGCGCAGGAAACAGAGAATCAGGCGGCTGGTGATGCCGAGTTCCCGTTCGCCGTCGACCAGCGCGCGGTGGATGCCGTCGATGACCGTCGCGAAGGGCACGCCGCGTTCGGTGTGGGTCTGCGGGTCGAAGAAGATCTCGGTGTGGCGGACGTGGTCGTCCCGGCAGCGTTCGAGGTACGCCCAGGTCAGGTCGTAGAAATCCTGCTCGGTCAGCAGGACGCAGGCGCCCGCGTAGTAGATATCCAGGAAGGATTGCAGGTCGTGAAACTGGTAGGCGGCCCGAACCTCCTCGACCGATGCATACGGGAGCTCGACATTGTTGCGCTCGGCCAGGGCGAACATCAGCTCGGGTTCCAGGGAGCCCTCGATGTGCAGGTGCAGCTCGACCTTGGGGAGCGTGGCGATGGCGTCTTGCATGGCGGGATCCTGCGGTGTCGGGGAGGAAAGTGCGCAGAGGCTAGAACTGCCCGGGGCGCCCGACAAGTAACCGGGGTCACCCGAGGGGCGAGAGCAGTTCCTGGAAGAACCGCGCCAGCAGGCCGGGTTCCAGCCACAGCATGAAGGCGATGCCCCAGGCGCCGCCCCACAGGTGGGCGCTGTGGTTGATGTTGTCGCGGTTCTGGCGCTGGGCATAGAGCGAATAGCCGACATAGAGCGCCGCAAACACGATGGCCGGGACCGGGATAAAGAACACGAACAACAGCGACCACGGCTGCAGCAGGATGTAGGCGAACAGCACCGCGGAGACCGCGCCGGAAGCGCCCAGCGAGCGGTAGCCCGGGTCACGCAGATGGCTCAGGTGGCTTGGCAGACTGGCGAGGACGATGGCGGCCAGATAGAACAGCACGAAGCCGCCCATGCCGATCGCGGGCACCAGCACGCGCTCCATGGCCATGCCGAAGAAAAACAGCGTGATCATGTTGAATGCGAGATGGGTGCCATCGGCATGGATGAAGCCGTGGGTCACCAGGCGCCAGTATTCGCCGCGCTGCACCGATGGCGGGTGATGGATCATCGCCTGCAACCAGCGCGGGTTCTGCCATGCGAGCAGGGAGACCGCGACGGTGGCGACGATCAGGTACAGCGTCACACTCGGTTCAAAGTTCACCGGCAACCTCCAAGGACCCGTAGCGCCAGGCCTGCAGGCCGTCGGGCCAGCCGCCCGGCGCCAGCCCGGCCTTTTGCAGCAGGGCATCGAGGAAGGTCTCGGGGTCGGGCAGTTGTTCCCAGACCGCAGGGAGGAAGGTGGCGCGGCGCGCTCCGGCCTGAACGACCAGGCCGTCCCGGCCCGGTTGTAGCTGATCCAGCAGGCCCTTGCGCTGCGCGGCCTCCATGGGTCGCGACGCGGTCAGCAGCGTGACCGAGTAGGCGAGACCGGCCAGTTCCGACGTGCGCAGCGGCGGAAAGCGCGGGTCATTGAGCGCCGCCGCGCGAGCGTTGTGCAGGACGTCCGCGGCCAGGGGCCGGTGGGCCTCCAGCGTGCCGATGCAGCCGCGCAGGGTTTCCCCTTGCTTCAGGGTGACGAAGCTGGCGCCGGGATCGGGTAGCGGGTCGGGCTCCTGTTCCAGTGCAATGGGGCGGGCGGGGGCATGGTGCGCGGCCCGCCGGATGGCATCCGCGGCCAGTTCCAGCAGGCGCTCGCGCGCCGGCGCGGGCAGGTCGATGGTGTGCGTCATTGCAGCATCCAGGCGCCGTAGCCGACCACCTGGTCGCGCGGGCCGGCGGTGTCGCCGGAGTTGCGCTGGTCCAGTGTGGTGATGGTGAGACCGCGCTGCCGCGCGAGCCGCAACAAGCCCGCCAGCGGCCGGCAGCCGCAGGCCTGTTCCGGCCCCAGCGCGTGTTCGTCCAGCTGTTCGATGGCACGGGTGGTGGCCGTGTCCAGGCGGCACGCGGTGGCATAGTCGTGGAAGTGGGAGAGATCCGAACTCACGACGATCAGGGTCTCCGGGCCGCCCCACAGCCGTTCCAGCACGCTCGCGACCTGCTCGGACGAGGCATCCCCGACCACCAGCGGGACGAGTTCGAATGTCCCCAGTGCCACCTGCAGGAACGGCAGGTGGGCCTCCAGGCTGTGTTCCGGTCCGTGGGCGATGTCCAGTAACTGGACGCCGGGCAGGTCCGCGATGGCTTCCAGGGCTTTGTGGTCCACGGGGAGGTCTCCCAGCGGGCTGCGGTAGGCCGTTGCCGTAGTGGTCGCGATGCCGCGGAAGGGCACGCGATGCGACGGACCCAAGAGGATGACGCGCTGGATCTTCCCCGCCAGGGGGCGGATGTGCGCATAGACCGAGGCCGCCACCGGGCCGGAGTACGGGTAGCCGGCATGCGGCGCGATCAGGGCCTTGGGCGGCGCCGCGTCCGCTACGAGTGGGACGGCATCGAGCAAGCGGGTGACCGTGGCGCGCAGCTCCTCGGGATCGGCAGGGTAGAACTGGCCCGCGATGGCGGGCTCGCGGATGCGGGGCTGTGCCGTCATTGGGGGGCTCCATCAAGAATTATGTTGTTGAATATTGGGATTGTGTCCTCATATTCAAGACCATGAATCACGGTCTGGACTGGATATGAACGACATCCCCGAACACGACGCATTCACCGTCCCCACGCGCTACTGGCATGCCCTGGAGGATGGCCGCGTACAGTGCGATCTGTGCCCGCGCTACTGCAAGCTGAAGCCCGGACAGCGCGGCGCATGCTTTGTGCGCGCCAATCTCGACGATGCCGTGGTGCTGACCAGCTATGGGCGTTCCTCCGGCTACTGCGTGGATCCGATCGAGAAGAAGCCGCTCAATCACTTCCTCCCGGGCAGTCCGGTGTTGTCGTTCGGCACGGCCGGCTGCAACCTGGCCTGCAAGTTCTGCCAGAACTGGGACATCAGCAAGTCGCGCGAGATCGACACGCTGGCCGATCGCGCTGATCCCGAGACCATTGCACGTGCCGCCGAGGCGCTGGACTGTCGCGCGGTGGCCTTTACCTACAACGACCCGGTGATCTTCCACGAGTACGCCATCGACGTGGCGGCGGCCTGCCGCGCCCGGGATATCCGCACGGTGGCCGTGACGGCCGGTTACATCACCGAGCAGGCGCGCGGCGAATTCTTTGCCGCCATGGATGCGGCGAACGTGGACCTGAAGGCATTTACCGAGCGCTTCTATCACAAGCTGACCGGGGCCCATCTGCAGCCAGTACTCGACACCCTGGAATGGCTGGTGCACGAGACCGATACCTGGGTCGAGATCACCACGCTGCTGATCCCGGGGGAGAACGACAGCGATGCGGAGATCACCTCCATGGCGCAATGGGTCCGGGAGCATCTGGGGCCGGATGTGCCGCTGCATTTCACCGCCTTCCATCCGGATTTCAAGATGACCGAACACCCGCGCACGCCGATCGATACGCTGCAGCGGGCGCGGCGCATCGCTCGCGAGCAGGGTCTCCATCACGTGTATACCGGCAATGTGCATGACACGGAGGGCCAGAGCACCTGGTGTGCGGGCTGCGGGCAACGCGTGATTGGCCGCGACGGGTACGAACTCTCGGACTGGAAACTGACCGCCGATGGTTGCTGCAACGCCTGCGGGGCATCGGTGCCCGGGGTGTTCGAGGCGCTCCCCGGCAACTGGGGCGCGCGGCGTCAGCCGGTGCGGCTAGCCGATTTTCGGGGGGGCTGATTCGCAGGGCTTGAAAAGTCCCTCTCCGCGACCTAGTTAACTCGGTAGACAGGATTTGCAACGGAGGTGATCACCATGGACCTGCAAAAGCTCAAGCCGTGGAACTGGTTCAAGCGCGAGGAGACCGCGAGCACGGAGGTCGTGCCGGCTCGGCGCGAGGGCGCCGACCCCTTGATGCGCATGCACCGCGAGATGGACCGGATGTTCGAGGATTTCTTTGGCTCGGCCCTCGGGATGCGCGGGGGTGATGCCGCCGCCTCGATGCTGCTCAAGCCCAGTGTGGATATCGCGGAGAGCCGCGAGGCCTACCGGATCAGCGTCGAGGTGCCGGGGATCGAGGAGGACGCGATCGACCTGACGGTGGATGGCGACGACCTGATTATCTCCGGCGAGAAGCGCCAGGAGACCGAGGAAGACGACGCGGGCTACCATCGGGTGGAGCGGGCCTACGGACAGTTTCGCCGTATCCTCAGCCTGCCCGGGGACGCCGATATCGATGCCATCCAGGCGCGGTTCAAGAACGGTGTTCTGAAGATCGACATTCCCCGGCGCAAGGACGACGCCCGGCCGGGCGTGCGCCGGATCGAGATCGGCTCCTGAGGGGGGCATCACACGGCGGTATGCCGTGCGCTGAATGATCGCCGGGACCGCCCGACGACAAGGATGTGAGACCAGCGAATGACACGGCGGATCGTGATCTGTGCGGACGGAACCTGGAATCGCCCGGAGGAGGACGTCGAGTCGGACGTGCCGACCAATGTCCTGCGCCTGGCGCGGGCCATTGCGCCCGCCGATGCCATGGGCGACCCGCAGCAGGTCTACTACGACTGGGGCGTGGGGGCGTACTACGCAAAGATCTCGGGTGGCGTGACCGGGCGTGGCATCCACAAGAACATCCAGGATGCCTATCGCTACATCGTGCAGAACTACGCCCCCGGCAGCGAGATATTCCTGTTCGGTTTCAGCCGCGGGGCGTACACCGTTCGCAGCCTGTGCGGCTTGATCAACAACTGCGGGGTCCTGAAGCGCCCGGATGCACGGTTGATCGAGCAGGCCTTTCGGCACTACAAGAACACCGGCGCCAGCCATGCGCCCGAGGGCGAAGCCTCGCGTACCTTTCGCGCGAAACATGCACATCCCTCGCGGGAGATCCGCTTTGTTGGTGTCTGGGATACGGTCGGCGCGTTGGGAATCCCGTTCTCTCTGCTAGGAATGTTCGATCGTACGGACGAGTTCTACGACACCAAGCTGGGGTCCAACGTGCGCATCGCCCGCCATGCCATGGCGATCGACGAGACACGAGCCGACTTTGAGCCCACCCTGTGGGATCCGCGCCCGGGGCTGGACCTGAAACAGCTGTGGTTCAGTGGCGTGCATGCCGACGTGGGCGGCGGCTACGCCCCGGATGCCGAGGGGCGTCTCGCGTCAGAGGCCCCGCTGGCGTGGATGATCGAGCAAGCCCGGATGGCCGGACTGCAAGTGGAGGGGTATCTGCCGGATAACCTGCGCCCCGACCCGCTGGCGTCGCTGCACCGCTCGCGGCGGCACATCTATCGCCTGCGACGGCGCTATCGGCGTCCGTTGTACCAGTCGGGTCACCCGACCGAGGTGCATCCAAGTGCCCTGGAACGCTACCGGCAGGATGTCGACTACCAGCCCGGGAACCTGCGCACGTTTCTGGACGAATGGGGCTGGCCGGACGCCGACTGAATTCCCCCGGACGGAGTAAACGCTCGCGTTGGGAGGCCGGGTCTCCGTTATCCTGTAGGAATAGCAGACGGAGATTCCCTCAATGCAGCCATTTCCCTCGAAGAACGTGTTTGGCGGGGCCCTGGAGCCCTGCAGTCGCGGACCGGTCACCGGGTTTTATCGCGACGGTCGTTGTGCCACCGGCTACGACGACCAGGGCATGCATACCGTGTGCGCCGAGCTCACCCGCGAGTTTCTCGATTTCTCCCTGGCACGGGGGAATGATCTGATCACGCCGGTTCCGGAATTCGGCTTCCCCGGCCTGGAGGCCGGGGATCGCTGGTGCCTGTGCGCCGCGCGCTGGCTGGAGGCCTACCGGGCGGGGGCGGCGCCCGGGGTCTTCCTGCGCGCGACGCACGAGGAGACCCTGGCGGTGATCCCGCTGGACATCCTCAAGGAACACGCGCGCGACCCAGCTGATTGAGATGGAGGCCCTCCTCGGAGGGTCGGTAGGGGGCCGGGGTGGGCCCCGCTGAAATACAGGGAGAAGACGGATGGATCCGTACATGGTGGGGCTGACAATCGCTCGGGTCGATAACGTGGGCATGGGGAATCGGGGGGTGGCCGGTGGTTGACCGCATGGCCGTGCCCGAGATCGAACGCTTCCGGATCACGCGGACGCTGGGTACGAGTGCCCGCGACGGGCTCTATGTCGCACACGACCCGCTGCTGGATCGGCAGGTCGCGATTCGAACGCTGACCAACGTCGCGGCGGACGCTTCGACCCGCCAGGCATTGCTTGAAGATGCCCGCCGGTTAAGCCGCTTTCGACACCCGAACATCGCTCCAATCTTCGAGGCGGGGGACTACGCCGAGGGCGTCTACCTGGTGTTCGAGTACGTCGAGGGCGAGACCCTGGAGCAAATCCTGGCGCGCGGACCCTTGCCGATCGATCGCGCCCTGGCCCTGATGCGCGAGCTGCTGGATGCGGCGGCGGCGGCGCACGAGCAGGGCATCCTGCACGGGGCCTTGCAGCCGGCGAACGTGACCGTAAACCCCGAGGGGCATGCGCGCATCACCGGGCTGGGCATGGCGTTGCCCGACGTGGCCGCGCGCGGCGAGAGCCACCTGCCGGATACACCCTACTATCTGGCGCCGGAACGGCTGGCAAACGAGGCCGCGACCGAAGGGTCCGACGTGTTCTCCCTGGGGGCCTTGTTCTTCGAGATGCTGACGGGCGAGCGCGCGTTTGCCGGTGATACCCCCGCGGCGATCCGGCAGGCGATGCAGGCGGGGGCGCTGGAGCCACCCTCCGGTCGCACCGGCAATGGCGACGAACGCTTCGACGCCCTGGTACTTCGGGCCACCCGCCCGGATCCCGCCGAGCGTTTTGCATCGGCCCGCGAGTTTCGCGAGGCGCTGGTGGTGGCCGTCGAGGGCGAAGGCCAGACGGGCGACGGATCGCAGGACTTCATCCTGCGGCGGATCCGACGCAAGCCTGATTTCCCCGGCATCTCCAGCCATATCCGCGAGATTACCCAGTGTTCCGACGACACCATGAAGCGCTCGGTGGCCGAGCTGTCGAATGCCGTGCTAAAGGACTACGCTACCACGCAGAAGCTGCTTCGGCTGGCGAACTCCCCCTTTTACAGCAACTTTGGCGGCAATATCCGCACCGTTTCGCGCGCGATCGTGCTGCTGGGCTTCGAGCAGGTGCGCACGGCGGCGCTCGGGCTGGTGCTGTTCGAAAACCTCAAGGGCGGACGTCATTCCGGACGCCTGATGGAGGCGCTGGTCGGCACACTGTTCAGCGCCATGCTGGCGCGCGACCTGGCGGAACAGGTCGGCGGGGTGGAGAGCGAGCAGGCCTTTGTCTGCGCTCTGTTCCACGATATCGGCCGCATGCTGGTGTTGTACTACCTGCCGGAGGAGGCGGACGAAATCCGCATTCGTGTGGGTCAGGGTACGAGCGAGGGCAGTGCCGCCCGTCAGGTCCTCGGTATCTCCTACGAGGCCCTGGCGCGCAGCGTGCTGGAGGACTGGAACTTCCCGCGCGAGATCGTCACGTCGGTGGAACGGGCTCCCTCGGGCACGCTGCCGGCAGCGCGGGATGCCGACCAGCGCCTGCACCGCATCGTCACCCTGGCGTCGGAGATGGGGCAATGCATTACCCAGGCGGATCGCGACCAGCAGGGCGCCTTGCTCACCGATCTGCGCAAGCGCTACGAACGTGCCCTGGGCGTGGATGCCCGCGGCATGCAGCGGGCCATCAAGTCCGGGCGCGAGCACATGGATCACTTCCTGACGGTGGTCAAGCTGCCGCCGGAGGGCCGCGAGCCGCTGAACCGGCTGAAGGCGAATCTGGGTGTGCAGATCGATGACAGCGACGCGGCGGATATCGAGCCCGCGGGGGCGAGCGGCGAAGCGGCGGTATCCGCCACCGCCGATCCCGACGCACAGGCCGCGGCACTGATGGAGACCCTGACCGACATGCTGGACAGCATGGTGGGCGAGTTCGAGCTGAACACCTTGATGCAGACAACGCTCGAGACCCTGTACCAGACACTCGGTCTGCGCCGGGTAATGCTGATGCTCGCCGATCGCGAGCATCGGGTGCTGGTGGCGCATACCGCCTTCGGAAAGGATGCCGAGACGCTGTCCGGACGGCTGCGACTCACGCTTGCGGGCAAGGGCGACATTCTGTCGCTGGCCCTGGAACAGAAGAAGGACCTGGTCATCACCGACAGCCACGAGGCCTCGATCAGCCGTTATATCCCCGACGAGTTCCGCCAGGCTCTGGATGCGCGCAGTTTTCTGCTGCTGCCGCTGGCGGTGCGTGATCGTTGTATCGGGCTGCTGTATCTGGAATTGCCGGCCGGCGCCGCCGTGGAACCGACGGTCCTGCGGGCCCTGAAAGCGGTGCGCAATCAGATGGCTCTGGCCATTCGGCAGGCGCGCGACTGACGCCGCCTTCACCCGCGCACGTCCGCGGGTGGCGGCGGCCGCCGCAGTGTCGAGCGCGGCCCTCTGTCCGCCGGATTGGGCCAGCCGGTGCCGACATTTGCGAACGCCTAGCGGGTTCTGTACTAAAGCGCTGTTCCGCCTCGGGGAGCGGCGCTAAGGTAGAGGTGATGCAAAGCTGGCCGAACATCGTCGCGGCCAGATGCGACAGTTGGACAACAGTGGTATGCCTTGGGGACTGTTACAGCAGGAGATCCCGGTTTCCGACCTGCAGGTTGGTATGTACGTCAGCCGGCTCGATCGCCCGTGGCTGGAGACGCCCTATCTGGTCGAGGGGGTGCGGATTCGCTCGCAGGACGATGTCGACGAGCTCGCCCGGCATTGTGTGCATGTATTCGTTGATCTGGATAAGAGCGCGCCGGAGTCGTTGAGCCGGCTGCCACCGGCCGCGGGATCCGCGCGGGCTGCCGCGACGGCCTCGAGCCGGGCCGAGGCCGCCCAGTTCCGCGGTATGACGGTGTATCGCGATCACTGCTCGGTGGAGCAGGAGCTCCCGGCGGCAAAGGAGGCTCAGGCGATTGTCGGGCGTGTTCTGGAGCAGATCCGTGCCGGCATGGAGCGTAATCCCGGGGTCCCTCTGTCGGCGGCCCGGGAGGCGTCCGAGGCGTTGCGCGAGAGCGTGGAGCGCAACCCGGACGCCCTGCTGCTGCTGGCTAGGCTGAGCCACTCGGACGACGTGCTGTACGCCCACTCGCTCAATGTCGCGATCCATCTTCTGGCGCTGGGTCGGCACATGGGGCTGGATCGAGCCGAATTGTCGGTCCTCGGGCTGGGGGGGCTGCTGATGGATATCGGCAAGATGCAGATGCCGCGGACGCTCCTGGGGCGCCGCACGCGGCTGTCCCCGGATGAGCGGCGCGAGATTCAGCGGCACGTGGAATATGGCGAGACCATTCTGCAGTGCTCCCACGGGATCCCGGAGGGCGTGCGCGACATTGTCGCCCAGCACCACGAACGCGAGGACGGGCGTGGCTACCCACGGGGTCTGGTGGCCAACCAGATCAGTGCCTATGCGCGCATGGCGGCTATCGTGGATTCCTACGAGGAGATGCTGACGGAAGGCGGCCTGGCCGGGACCCCCTTCGAGGCCCTGAAGGAACTGCGGGAGAACGCGCGCTGGGGGCTGAATTCGGCGCTCGTGGATCAGTTCACCCACTGCGTGGGGCTGTTTCCCGTGGGCAGCCTGGTGGAGCTGGATAACGGTGAGGTCGCGATCGTGCTGAGTCACCGCCGCACGCAGCGCTTCATGCCCCGGGTGATGCGCATCCTCGATCCGTCCCATATGCCGTATCCCGACCCGTGGGAGCTGGATCTGGGCTCGCCTGCGCCGGATTCCGAGGAGGCGCGGCGCCAGATCCTGCGCGACCTTCCGGCGGGTGCCTACGGGGTCGATCCGGCGCGCTATTATCTTTAAGTAGATGCGCATTCCGTACATGGGATCCGCATCTACTGATTTCGCCGCATGGGCGTAGCCGCCGGAACTCTGCCGATGTCGAAGCTGTTGGATTATCAAGATTTTCTCCGTGCCCTGGATGGGGTTTCCCCGTGCCCGCAGGACGCCGGGGCGCAAGCAGCCGTGACCGTCATCGAACTGGAGGGGCTAAGGGACGTGGACGCGGCCCTGGGGTATGCCGCGGGAGACGAGCTGATCCGGAACGCGGGTCAGGCACTGGCCCGCGCCCTGGCGGACGGCCTGGTCGGTATCACTGGACGCCATCAGATCACCTGTGCGCAGCTGGCCGTGGCCGGGAGCGGGTTCGCCGAGCTGGCGGCCCACAAGATGCTGCGGGTGTTGAGTGAACCGTTTGCCTGTGGCGAGCGGCAGGTGCTGCTTTGGCCGCGTGCCGGGCTGGCGCTGGCGGGCCCCCGGGTGGTGCGCCCGCAGGAGTTGCTGGCCCATGCCTATGCCGCAGTTCGGCAGGCGCGGCGGGCTCGGGCGCGCCTGCGCCTGTATGCCCCGGAGGCGGCGGCAACCATGCTGGAGGGCGTGGATCTGTGGTCCCAGCTGGGGCAGGCCATCGAGGAGGGAAGCCTGCACCTCGAGTATCAGCCACAGGTCGCGCTGGCATCGGGCTGCGTGCAGTCGGTGGAAGCTTTGTTGCGCTGGGATCACCCGCAGTACGGCTCGATCCGTCCGGACACCATGGTGCGCGCGGCGGAGGGAACGGACCTGATGCCCCGGCTGACGCACTGGGTCTTCAACACGGCCCTGCGCCAGTGTGCCGAGTACCGCCAGGCCGGACTGGACGCGGGGATCTCGGTGAATTTTTCTGCCGATGACCTGCAGGAACGGGAGGTGGTGGATCTGGTGGCCCAGTCACTGGAGGTCTGGCAGGTGCCGGCGGAGAGCGTCACGGTGGAGCTGACCGAAACCGCGGTGATGGAGAGTCACGACGCCGAGGCGCGTGCGGCCCTGCACGGGATGAAGGACCTGGGCTTGCGGGTGTCCATGGATGACTTCGGTATTGGCTATTCGTCGATGGAGCGGCTGCTGCGCATGCCGCTCGATGAGCTCAAGATCGATATGACCTTTGTCCACGAACTGGTGTCCAGCCGGCCGCACCAGCGCATCGTGGAATCCATGATCGGGCTCGGCCAGAAAATGGGCTTGAGCGTGGTGGCCGAAGGCGTGGAAGATCAGGAAACCCTCGAGCGCCTGCGCGCTCTGGGCTGTGATCTGGTACAGGGTTTTTATCTCGGGCGGCCGGCGCGCCTGGCTCAATTCATGGAACAGACGCGCTCGGGCCATGGCCCGAGCGCGTTCTGAACGCGCCCACCCCGTCCTCGTTCGGCGCGCCAGCGCACCGATCCCGTAGTCCGGAAGCCTGTCGCGTGCTCCCGGGACAGGCAGTCGGTGACGTCGACCCCCGGCCCGTGGAGTGTCATCCAGCAGTGGCAAGGCGGGACTTGGCGGGCCCGTTCCCCCTGGGTGATTGCTGGATGATCATGCGCCGCGCCTGCCGGCATCGCGGGAACGCAGGTACCAGTGGATGACGATCCAGTCGTACAGGGCATGGGTGACGATCACCACCAGCAGGTTGCCGGTCAGGTGATAGAGCAGCCCGAGGTAGAGCCCGATGACGGTGGCGAACACGAAGTACAGGCGGCTGATCGAATGGGCGAGTCCAAACACAATTGCCGCGGCGACGATGGCCCACTCGGGTGACCAACGTTCGGTCAGCCAGCCCTGCAGCACGCCCCGCACCAGCAGTTCCTCGCCCACGCCGGCGAGGATGGCGATCAGCAGCACGGCGCCAGGCAGGGCGTTGCGAAAGAGCTGGTGCACGAAATCGCGGACCTGGTCGGCCAGTGCGCGGTAGGGCTCCCAGCCGCTGAGTGCGAGCGTGCCGAGCAGCATCAGCATGGGCAACACGGCAAGGGCGCCCAGCGCTGCGGCCTCCAGGCTCCAGTCGATTCGCTCGTCGAGCGGGATGCCGGCCACCCGGGCCAGGATCAGGGCGAGCGGGATCAGCGCGGCCTGAAAGGCCATCCCGGCCAGCAGCGGGTGTCGCGCGACCGCTTGACGGAAGCTCATGGGTGTTGGGCCGGGGCGTGTGGACTCATCCGCGAGAGGATGCCCGATTCCGGGGGTGGTTGTCCCGAACGGAACGGCCCCCGCGGCGCCGAGACCGGCGGGCGCGGGGGCCGGGTGGGGAGGCTGGATGGCCTGTGGTGACCATCCAGACGGCGGCCGGCGTCAGGTCTTGGCTTCCTCGATGCGGATCAGGGCCAGTTCGTGGAACAGTCCCTTCATCAGGCTGACGCACATCAGCAGCAGCACGACGACGAATGGCAGGCCGGTGCTCACCGCCCCCGCCTGCAGTGCATTGAGGGCCGCCGCGCCGCCAACCGCCAGCAGGACCCCCGCGACCACGCCCTCGGTGGTGGCCCAGAACAGGCGCTGGGATTGCGGGGCGTCGGTCTTGCCGCCCGAGGTGATGGAGTCGATCACCAGGGAACCGGAGTCCGAGGAGGTGATGAAGAACACCAGCACCAGGGCGATCGCCAGGAACGAGGTGATGGCGGTGAACGGCAGGTGCTCCAGCATCTGGAACAGGGCCAGGGAGGAGTCGGAGATGCCGTCCGCCAGGGCGCCAACGCCGTCGCGTGCCTGGGCCAGGCCGGAGCCGCCGAAGGCACTCATCCAGACGACGGTGACCAGGGTCGGCACTAGCAGTACGGCGGTGACGAACTGGCGCACCGTACGGCCGCGGGAGACGCGGGCGATGAACATGCCGACGAACGGCGACCAGGAGATCCACCAGGCCCAGAAGAAGATGGTCCAGGCGTGGTAGAAGGTCTCGTCCTCGCGCCCGACCGGGTTGCTGAGCGGGATGAAGTACTGCACGTACCCGGTGACCGTGGTGCCGATGCTGGAGAGGAATGCGAGGACGCCGCCGGCGATCATCACGAACAGCAGCAACAACGCGGCGAACACCAGGTTGATGTTGCTGAGAAGCTTCACCCCACCATGGATGCCGCGCATGATCGACAGCAGGGCGATGATGGTCACGCCGATGATGATGGCGACCTGAGTGTTCAGGCCGGAATCGATGCCGAACAGGAACTCCATGCCCGAGGCGGCCTGCTGCGCGCCGAGGCCCAGTGAGGTCGCCAGGCCGAACATGGTCGCCAGCACGGCGAGGGTGTCGATCACGTGGCCGATCGGGCCCCAGATGCGCTCACCGAGGATCGGATAGAACGCCGAACGGATAGTCAGTGGCAGGCCCTTGTTGTAGGCAAAGAATGCGAGCGCCAGGCCGACGACCGCGTAGATCGCCCAGGGGTGCAGGCCCCAGTGATACATGGTGGCCCCCAGCGCCGCCTGCCGGGATTCTTCGGTCCCGCCTTCGATCCCCAGCGGCGTGCCGAACCATTCGGTGAAGTAGCCCACCGGTTCGGCTACGCTCCAGAACATCAGACCGATGCCCATGCCGGCGGCGAACAGCATCGAAAACCAGGAAATGACCGAGAATTCCGGCTTGGCGTCCTGGCCGCCGATGCGGATGCGCCCGATGGGCAGGACGACCAGGGCCAGGCAGAACAGGACAAAGATGTTGCCGGCCGACAGGAACAGCCAGTCAAAGGAGCGGCCGATCCACTGACGCGTGTTGTCGAGGTGCTCGTTGGCCTGTTCCGGAAAGACCAGGGACAGGATGACGAATACGACAATCAACAGGGCGCTGGTGACGAAGACCGGATTGTGCAGGTCCAGCCCAAGCGGGTTGATGTTCTGATCACCGATCTCGTGCTCGGTGTCGTATTCCGCTTCCAGTTCCTTTTTCTGCTCTTCGAGATCGTGCGGATTCTCGCTCACCGTCTTCTCCTCGCTTCTTGGTCTTGTATGGCGGCCACACCAACTGCCGCGGTGGCAATCTCGTTGAGTAAAGACCGGCAATCGGCGGATTGCAAAGGCCGCGGCCGGTTCTTGTTGTGCCGGCGTAAGAAAACACTGATCAGTGTTTCCCTAGCGGCGCGGGGCCTCACAAAGCGCGCGCACATGGGCCGCCGCACTTCGGCCCAGGGCCGGGAGGGCGTAGCCGCCTTCCAGCATCGAGACCAGACGCGCGCCGGCATACCGCGCGGCGATGCGGGTGAGTTCGTGGGTGATCCACGAAAAGTCGTCCGCGTCGAGGTTCAGGCCCGCGAGGGCTTCGTCCCGATGCGCGTCGAAGCCAGCCGAGACGAGCACCAGTTGGGGGCGGAACTGTTCCAGTGCCGGCAACCAGTCGTGGCGGACCGCCGCGCGGAACTGCGCCCCGGTCGTGCCGGCGGCAAGCGGGGTATGTATCAGATGGTCCCGTTCGGCTCGCGGCGTGTCCGGGTAGAACGGGTGCTGAAAGCTGGAGCAGTAGAGCACTCGGGGATCATCCCGGAAGATGTCCTCGGTGCCGTTTCCGTGGTGCACGTCGAAATCGGCGATGGCCACGCGCGACAGCGCGTAGTGCTCCAGGGCATGCGCAGCGGCCACCGCGATGTTGTTGAACAGGCAAAAGCCCATCGCGCGTTCGCGTTCGGCATGATGGCCGGGCGGACGGATGGCGCAGAAGGCATTGTCCACGTCCTCCTCCATGACGGCCCGCACGCCCTCGATGCCGGCCCCGGCGGCGCGCAGGGCGGCCTGTAGCGAGTGTTCGCCCATGGCCGTGTCCGGGTCCAGCAGCGCGTGATGTCCTAGGGCGGGGGCGTTGGCGCGAATGCGGGCGACGTGCGTCGGGGTGTGCACCCGCTGGAGCTGCGCATCGGTGGCTGGCGGGGCATCCAGAAGGTGCAGGCCTTCCATCAGGCCTTCGTCGAGCAGGGCGTTGCGAACGGCGTGCAGGCGGTCGGCCCGTTCCGGGTGGTGGGGCCCCGAGTCGTGCAGCAGGCAGTCGGGATGCGAGATATACGCCGTATGGGTCACGGGAAAGCCTCCGCGCGATCATCTCCAGGGAGTATAGGTGCATGCGGAGTACGTGTGCGGTGGCCGCGCGGCCGCCGGACCTTTACCGTGGTACCGACGATGAACCACCCGTGCAGAGGGGAACCGCATGAAGGCCTTGTTGATTGATCCAGAGCAGCAGACGATCGAAGCCGTGGACATCGAAGGACGCGACGACATCGCCCGGCTGATCGGGTACGACACGCTCGAGTCCGACGAGATCGGGCCGGATGGTGATCGCCTGTTCTTCGACGAAGAGTGCTTCCTGCGCGGAACCACCGGGCGCTTTCAGATCGACAGCGTGATCCCGGTTTCCGGCAAGGGGCTCGTGGTTGGCAGTGACGACGATGGCGCGACCCTTAAGGACGTCGCATCCGATCTGGAGTCCATCCGGGGCCGGATGAAGTATCTCTAGGGCGAGCTCAACGAAGCTGGCTGTCCTTGGAGGCCCGCCGGTTGTAGGGGCTGGTGGCCTGCTGTGCCGCGTCCTCCGCCTCCCGGCAGCCTAGGCACAGGCGCACGCCCGGCAGGGCCTGGCGCCGGCCTTCGGGAATCGGCGCGCCGCATTCCTCGCATTCTTTCAGACCTTCCCCGGTGGGAATCTGGCTGCGCACCCGTTGCAGGGCGTCCTCGACCGTGTTGTCGATCTGCTCCTGCTCCGCACCGTCTTTTGCCCATCCGCCTGCCATCGCGAGGCCTCCGCCCGTGGTCAACAAGACTGAGACCGGCGCAACCTGGCCTGAAGTTCCCGTCGCGCCGCCTTCGAGCCGTATTGGCGAGGCGGGCTATCCGTGTCCGAACTCGCGGGCGACGTAGTCGATGTCCTTGTCGCCACGACCGGAGAGGTTGGCCAGGATCGTCGTGCCGGGGTTCTCGCGGCCGTGCTTCATGGCCCAGGCCACCGCATGGGCGCTTTCCAGGGCCGGGATGATCCCCTCGGTGCGCGAGAGCTGGTAGAAGGCATCCAGGGCCGCGTCGTCGTTGATGGCGTGGTAGGCGACGCGCTGGGTGGTCTTGAGGTAGGAGTGCTCGGGGCCGACGCCGGGATAGTCCAGCCCGGAGGCGATGGAGTGGACCGGGGCCGGGTTGCCCTCCGCGTCGGCCAGCAGCATGCACTTGAAGCCGTGGATCATGCCCGGCTTGCCGTAGGTCATGGTGGCGGAGTGCTCGCCGAGCTTGGTGCCGCGCCCCAGCGGCTCCACGCCGTTGAGTTGCACCTGGGCGTCCTCGATGAAGCCGGCGAACATGCCCATGGCGTTGGACCCGCCGCCGACGCAGGCGACCACGTGATCGGGCAGCTCGCCATCGCTCATCTCCAGGTACTGCTCGCGCGCCTCGATGCCCACCACCGACTGGAAGTTGCGCACCATCAGCGGAAACGGGTGCGGCCCGACCACGGAACCGATCGCGAACAGGGCCTCGTCTGCCTGCGACAGGTAGGACTGGAAGGCGGAATCCACGGCCTCCTTCAGCGAGCGTCCACCGAAGGAGACCGGCACCACCTGGGCCCCCATCAGCTTCATGCGGGTCACGTTGGGCGCTTCCTTGGCGATGTCGATCTCGCCCATGTGGATCTCGCATTCCATGCCGAAGTAGGCTGCCGCAGTGGCCAGCGCCACGCCGTGCTGGCCGGCCCCGGTCTCGGCGATCAGCTTGCGTTTGCCCATGTGCTTGGCCAGCAACGCCTCGCCCATGCAGTGGTTCAGCTTGTGCGCGCCGGAGTGGTTCAGGTCTTCGCGCTTGAGATAGATATGCGCGCCCACCGAACGGCTCAGGTTATGGGCGTAGTACACCGGCGTCGGGCGCCCCTGATAGTGCTTGCGGATGTAGCGAAGTTCGTTCAGGAAATCGCCGGAGCGCGCCAGGGTCCGATAGGCGTGGTTGATCTCGGCGAAATGCGGTTCCAGCTCCGGCGGCAGGAAGGCGCCGCCGAATTCGCCAAAGTAGCCTTCCGGGTTGGGGTAGTCCTTGAGATACGACATGGGCGGTCTCGGTGCCAGGTTGGTGGGCCGGGTGGAAGTGGCCGTTGGGTCGGACAGGGTTTCGTGACCCGGCACGACCGGGTTGGGTCCATATCATCCGTTCCCCGAACCCGATTGCCAACCCGGGCGGATCCCGGTCCGCGTCGTCCTACGCGGAAAAGGGCAGGTCGTTATAGCGGATTACGCGGTCCAACTGGGTCGCGTCGAGCTCGAGGCCGTAGTCCTGCTGCAGACGCGTGCGCAGCTCGGTGGCGGTGGTCGGGGGTGGGTCCATCTCGCGGGTGAACTGGCCGACGTCCTCGATGACGGCCCAGGGGTAGAGGATCCAGCGCCACTCCTGCACGGCCTGACTGTGGAAATTGGCGGGGCACTGGGTGCTGGCCTTTTCATGCAGCACGGCGGTGCGCACGGCGGCCGGCTCGAAGCCCTCCAAGTGGGGGCGGGCGGCCACCAGGGTGTCGCCGGAGTCGTTGACGTCGTCCACCAGCAGGACCTGTTCACCGCGCACATCTCCGGCCAGCGGGACCGTCACCGCCGCTCGCTGTTTTTCACGGGCCCCCGAGGTGTAGTGTTCGACCTTCAGGCTGAGCAGCTTGTGCACGTGGAGGAAGTCGCACAAAAAGCGCGCCGGCATGAATCCGCCGCGGGCGATGGCCACGATCGTGTCCGGCCGAAAGTCGCTGGCCCGTATCTGGCGTGCCAGGTCGTCGGCGCGGCGGACCACTTCCTCGACCGAGATCAACTGCACGGGCATCTTGCCGGGTTCAGCCATGCTCGGCGATCTCCACGCCCGCTGCCCTCATCTTCGCGCGCGCCTCCGTGCCGCCCTGCGGCGAAATCGGCAGCGAGGCATAAGGGATCAGGTGAACGTCAAATCCTTCCTCGCGTGCGCCCAGGGCGGTTGCCGCAACGCATACGTCCAGGGCCAGTCCGCCCATCCAGATGCGTTTCACACCCCGGTTGCGCAGTTCGCCCGCCAGCCCGGTCTGGTCGAAGGCGGAGTACTGGTCCTGGTCGAAGCGTACCCCCGTGGTGACCTTGACGGTGCCGGCCGGCAGGGCCAGATCGGCGTGGAAGCGTGCCCCGGGCGAATCCTGCAGGCAGTGCGGGGGCCAGGGCCCGCCTTGTTCCACGAAGCTCGCATGCCCGGCTGGGTGCCAGTCGCGCGAGGCATACACCGGAATATCCAGCGCGGCGGCCGCCTCCAGCCAGCGGTTGAGTACCGGGATCACGGTATCCCCGTGCTCGATAGCCAGCGCGCCGCCGGGGCAGAAATCGTTCTGTACGTGGATCACCAGCAGGGCGTCGCCGGCTTGCAGGTGATTGCGCGGATCGTCAGTCATTTGAGTGGTCTCCGTCTCCAGTTTCGGACGTTCGACCCGATGCGGCGTAGCGGGCCTGGATGGTGCGGGTCACTGCATCCTGGTGTGCCTGCAGCGCGGGACTGATGGCTACGGGATACGGCGTTTCGGCGGGCTCGATGGCGCGGATCCCGGGGGGCAGTTGTTCCAGCTGCGCCCGGGCATATTCGCGCAGTGTATCCAGGTCACGAGAATGGCCCGGCAGGCGCTGGCCGTCACGCATCACGGGCTGCAGCAGCGGCTCCCCGGGCTGGGTCTCGTCCTGGCGTCCGATGGTGTCGCCCGCGAACCGGTTGCCTTCCCGGCGGCGATAGATCTGCTTGGCACCGGGCAGGATGGGCTTGCCGCTGGAGAGCTTGAGACGCCCTTCGCCGGCGTATTCGGCCAGCTTGTAGGCAATGTCCAGGTCGGGGGCATCGGGGGCAATGCCCATGCTGGTGCCGACTCCGAAGGCATCGATCGGTGCGCCGTGTGCCAGTAGCTCGGCAATCAGGTGTTCGTCGAGCCCGCCGCTGGCGAAGATCCCGACTTGTTGCAGGCCCGCTTCATCCAGCATCCGCCGCGCCTGGCGGGCCAGTTCTCCCAGGTCGCCGGAGTCGAGGCGGACGGCGTGTACGCGGAAGTCATCGCCCAGCTCACCGCTCAGCTTGATGACCCGGCGCACCCCTTCGAGGGTGTCGTAGGTATCGACCAGCAGCACCGTTTCCGGATAGAGACGGGCAAAGGCGCCGAAGGCCTCGGCTTCGTCATGGTGCGCCTGGATGTAGCTGTGGGCCATGGTGCCACTCACTGGTACGCCGTACTGCTTGCCCGCCAGTACATTGGAGGTGCTGGCGACGCCCGCAACATGGAAGGCGCGTGCACCCTTCAAGGCCGCATCCAGCCCGTGCATGCGGCGCGCCCCGAAATCGACCACCGGCCGCCCGCCGGCCGCGGTCACCAGGCGGGCGGCCTTGCTGGCCTGCACCGTTTGCAGATGAATCTGGTTCATCACCAGGGTCTCGATCAGCTGGGCCTCGGGGAGTGGCGCGGTGACCTCGAGGATGGGCTCGTTGGCGAAGACCGGGGTGCCCTCGGGCACGGCGCGTACCGTACCAGTGAAGCGGAAAGCCTCCAGCCAGCGCAGGAACCGTTCGGAGAAGCGGTCGAGGGCGGCCAGGTAGTCGAGATCCGACGGCTCGAAACGGAGGCCTTCGAGTTGTTCCAGCACCGTATCGAGTCCGCAGGCCAGGAGATAGTTGCGCCGTTGCGGCAGGCGGCGTACGAACAGGCTGAAGACCGCTGGCTCGTACAGGCCTTCTTCGAAATAGGCCTGAAGCATGGAGAGCTCGTAGAAGTCGGTGAAGAGCGCCAGGCCATCGTCGTTTGGGGTTGCGCTGCGCCCGGCCGCGATCATGCGGTCAGTTCCTCCAGGATCCGGACGTGGATGTCGTGATCATCCTTGGTGTGCAGCACGAAGCGGACATGGCCGACGGCATCCAGTCTGGGCGTGGCGGCGATCACGGTTTCCAGGGCGATGCGCGCGGCTTCCTCGACGGGGTAGCCGAAGGCCCCGGTGGACAGCGCGGGAAATGCGATGCTGTAGGCCCCGGCCTCTTCGGCGCGGGTGAGGGCGTTGCGATAGCAGGCAGCCAGCAACCGGCTGGCCGGTTCGTCGTGCCCGTAGACCGGTCCCAGGCAGTGGATCACGAAGCGATTGGGCAGGTTGTGGGCATCGGTCAGTACGGCCTGGCCGGGCTCGATCGGGGCCAGCGGCTGGCATTCACGCTCCAGGCCGGGCCCCGCAGCGCGGTGGATGGCCCCGGCCACGCCGCCGCCGGGCCGCAGCCAGGCGTTGGCGGCATTGACGACCGCGTCCATGTCGCGCTGGGCGGCGATGTCGCCCATGGTGCATTCGATGGTGACGCCGCGAACCTTGACGCGCATGTGTCTCTCCCGTGCTGAATGGTCTCGGCTACTACGGCCCTTGTCTCAAGCATAGGGTACGCATTCCGGTCAGGTGAACCGGCGACCCGTGCTTATCTAGCGATGCGGTCGCGCACCTCCGCGGTCAGTTCCAGCGAGCGCCGGCGCGCCGCATGGTCGAAGGTGGAGGTGGTCACGATCAGTTCGTCGGCGCCGGTCTGCTCGAGAAACCGGCGGATCTCGTCTTCGACCGTATCCGGCGCGCCAACCGCGGAACAGGCCATGGTCTGTTCGACGATCGCGCGTTCGGCGCGGTCGAGGCGTTCGCGGTAGCCCTCGATCGGCGGCTGGATCGGTTCGGGCCGACCCCGCCGCAGGCTGACAAAGGCCTGTTCCATGGAACTGGCCAGCGTCCGCGCCGCGGCGTCGGTGTCGGCGGCATACACGTTGTAGCCGAGCATCGCATAGGGGCGATCCAGCCATGCGGACGGCCGGAACTGGCTGCGGTACAGCTCCAGTGCGTTCATCAAATGCCCGGGGGCGAAGTGCGAGGCAAACGCATACGGCAGGCCCATCTGCGCGGCCAGCTGGGCACCGAACAGGCTGGAACCGAGGATCCAGACGGGCACGTGCTGGCCGGCGCCGGGGATGGCGCGGATCACCTGGTCCGGCTGGGGGTCGTCGAAATAGCTCAGGACCTCGGCGACGTCACGCGGGAACTGGTCCGGGTCGATATCCGGGGCCCGGCGCAGGGCGCGCGCGGTGGTCGGGTCGGTGCCGGGTGCGCGCCCCAGCCCGAGGTCGATGCGGCCCGGGTACAGCGCGTTCAGGGTGCCGAACTGTTCGGCGACCACCAGCGGGGCGTGGTTGGGCAGCATGATACCGCCGGCGCCCACCCGAATGCGCTGTGTGGCGGCTGCCACCTGGCCAATCACCACCGCCGTGGCTGCGCTGGCGATGCCGGGCATGTTGTGGTGTTCCGCCAGCCAGTAGCGCTGGAAGCCGAGGGCCTCGGCGTGTTGCGCAAGATCGAGGGTGTTGTGCAAGGCGTGGGTGGCGTCCCCGTCAGCGGTGATCGGGGCCAGGTCGAGTACGGAAAAGGCAGTCATGTGCCTGATTGTACCGACCTGCTCGATCCGTGCAGACGTGGGCGATCCCGATGGGGTCTATAGTCGAAGGAAGACACTGCGGAGGGTGCGCCATGAGTATCCCCAGGACCCTGAACAACTTTCTGGACGAACATGCGGTGACCTACCAGCTGGTGCCCCATCCGCATTCGAATTCGGCCAGCCGCACGGCCGAGGCGGCCCATGTCCCGGGCGACGCCGTGGCCAAGGCGGTGTTGCTGGTCGAGGAGGATGGACAGTACCGATTGGCCGTCGTGCCGGCCACGCGCCGCGTAAAACTGGGGCAGTTGCACCGGTTGTTGGGCGAGCACGTGGGCCTGGCTACCGAGGACGAGGTGGCCAGCGTCTTTGCTGACTGCGAACGCGGCGCAATCCCCGCTCTGGGCGCCGCTTACGGGCTGGAAACCCTGCTTGATGACAGTATGCTGGAACCGCGCAACGTGTATTTCGAGGCTGGCGATCACGAGTCGCTCGTCCGGCTGCGCGAAACGGATTTCCTCCATCTGCTCGGCCAGCCGCGGCGGGGCCAGTTCAGCGCCCACATCTGACGTCCGCTCCATCAGCGTCTCACGCGTGGGTCGGATCGATCTTGCAATGCCATATCAGCTACCGTCAGCCTGAGTTCGTTGCGACAACTGGGTGACGACGATGGATCCGTTTCTGGAGATGGCGCTCGACGAAGCGCGTACGGGGCTGGGCGAGGCGGGGATCCCGATCGGGTCGGTGCTGGTGCACCGGGGCGAGGTGATTGGGCGCGGGCACAACCGGCGAGTGCAGCAGGGCAGCGCGATCCTGCATGCGGAGATGGATGCGCTGGAGAACGCCGGCCGGCAGTCGGCGCAGGTGTATCGCGAATGCACGCTCTATACCACACTCTCGCCCTGCGCGATGTGTAGCGGCGCGATCGTCCTCTACGGCATTCCGCGAGTGGTGATCGGGGAGAACGAGTCGTTCCTGGGGGAGGAGGCGTGGTTGCGCGGTCACGGCATCCAGGTGGACGTGGTCCAGGACCCGGGCTGCCGCGAACTGATGCGTGCGTTTATCGAGACGCACCCCGAGCTGTGGCACGAGGACATCGGCCACTGAGCCGGATAGCCGGCGCAAGAGCCGCGCCCCGGCGTGTCCCTCAGCGTCTCCTTCAGGGTGTCTCGAGCCGCTGCTGATCGGCGTAGGGGTAGTCGCTGGCCTCCAGGTTTTCCTGAAAGGTCTCCAGGCGTTCCACGGCGAGGTCCGTACGGTTGAACTGGGCGATGTGGAACAGCGCATCGCCCTCGTTGATCAGCGGCAGGTTGAGCTGACCAATGATGATGCCGGAGGCCGGGGCGAGGATCTCGGTCTCGGTTTCGCCAAACGGGTCGGAGATGATCGCCAGGCGGGTCTGGTCGCGGACCACGCGGTCCCCGTGGCGCACGAAGGTGCGCAGGATGCCGCTTTGGGGCGCGCGGACCCAGCCGCTGGTGCGCGCCATGATGGGTTCCTTGCGCGGGCGCCGGCGTACGGCCGGCAGCATGCCCAGATGGCGCATCACCTCGATGATGCCGTGCACCCCGCCGCGGATGGAGAGCTCGTCGAAGCGCAGGGCCTCGCCGGCCTCGTACAGCAGGATGGGGACTTCCCGTTCCGCGGCGGCCTCGCGCAGGGAGCCGTCGCGCAGGGCCGAGTTGAGAATCACCGGGGCCCCGAAGGCGCGCGCCAGATCGAGGGTCTCGGCGTGATCGAGGTTGGCGCGGATCTGCGGCAGGTTGGAGCGGTGGATGGCGCCGGTGTGCAGGTCGATGCCATGGGTACTGTTCTGCACGATTTCGCGCATGAACAGGCGCGCAACGCGAGCCCCCAGTGAGCCCTTCTGCGAGCCGGGGAAACAGCGGTTCAGGTCACGCCGGTCGGGCAGGTAGCGGCTCTGGTTGATGAAGCCGTGCATGTTGACCACAGGGATGGCAATCAGGCTTCCCTTCATGCGCCGCAGGGCCGGGACTTTCAGCAGGCGGCGGATGATCTCGACGCCGTTGATCTCGTCGCCGTGGATGGCGGCGCTGACAAACAGCACGGGCCCTTTGCGCCGACCGCACAGCACCTGTACCGGCATGTTGGTCGGGGTGTGGGTGTACAGCGCTCCCAGTTCCAGTTCCACCGTGCGCCGCTCGCCGGGGCGGACGGTGGTGCCACCAATGGTGATCGGCTTGTTGCGCAGCGACCGGGGTATGCCGGGCATCAGGGAGCCACCGAACAATGTGCAAACGCACGCGCGGGTCGTTCTTGCGTGCGGTCCACCCGCTGCGAGTGACGTGTAGCCTTGCGACTCGAGGACACTAGCCGCTCCCTTTGGTCTTCGTCCGGTTGGGCTTGGCGTTCTTCTCGATGAACTCGATGATCATGCCCGCCACGTCCTTGCCCGAGGCATTCTCGATGCCCTCCAGGCCGGGCGAGGAGTTCACCTCCATCACCACCGCGCCATGGTTGGAGCGCAGCAGATCCACGCCACAGACGTTCAGGCCCATGACCTTGGCCGCGCGTACCGCGGTGGCACGTTCTTCCGGGGTGATGCGGCACAGGGAGGCGCTGCCGCCGCGGTGCAGGTTGGAGCGGAACTCGCCGTCCTTGGCCTGGCGCTTCATCGCCGCGACCACCTTGTCGCCGATCACGAAGCAGCGGATATCCGAGCCCTTGGCCTCCTGGATGTATTCCTGCACCAGGATGTGCTGCTTCAGGCCCATGAAGGCCTGGATCACGCTCTCGGCCGCCTGCTTGGTCTCGGCGAGCACCACGCCCAGCCCCTGCGTGCCTTCCAGCAGCTTGATCACGCAGGGCGCGCCGCCCACGGTCGCCAGCAGGTCATCGATGTCGTCCGGCGAGTGGGCAAACCCGGTCACCGGCAGGCCGATGCCGCGGCGCGAGAGCAACTGCAGGCTGCGCAGTTTGTCGCGCGAACGCGAGATGGCCACCGACTCGTTCAACGGGTAGACGTTCATCATCTCGAACTGGCGCAGGATGGCGGTCCCGTAGAAGGTGATCGATGCCCCGATCCGCGGGATGACCGCGTTGAACTGGTCGAGGATGTCGCCCTTGTAGTGGATCTGCGGGCTGTGCGCGGTGATGTTCATGTAGCAGCGCAACGGATCCACCACACGGACCTCGTGGCCGCGCTGTTCGGCCGCCTCGACCAGGCGTCGGGTGGAATAGAGTTTGCTGTTGCGCGAAAGGATGCCGAGTTTCATTCAGGCGCCTGCTGGGCTGTAGGGATTTGCGGTCGGTGGCTGGCGACAAACGAGGCCTGGGGATCGACAAGAAAGCGACCGCGCATGGCCTCGCGGCCGAGCAGCATGCGAAAGAGCATGGTATCGCGGCTGGTCAGGGAGAGTTCAACTGGCAGTACTACGGCACCGAGTTGCACCCGGGTGGCGATGAAGTAGCGCTCCCCGGTGTGCCCGCCGGAATCCGTCACCTTGCGGACATCCAGCACCGGCGCCTCGCACCACATTTCGGTCTCGGTATCGTGCTGGTGGGGGTGGATGCCGAAGCGCACCCAATCATGGTCATCACGCGTGAAGGGTTCGATCTGGAAGGTATGCAGCGCGGAACTGCGGGCTCCGGTATCGACCTTGCACTTGATCGCGGGGATGCCGAGGTCGGGCAGGCCGACCCATTCGCGCCAGCCGAGGATGGGCCGGTCGCGGATGTCGGGTGAGGTCTGGCTGGAAGGGGACGGGCGATTCACGTCGGCTCCCGGAAAGGATGGAAGCCTCACTATAACCAATCGCCCGCCCGGCGCGAGTGAACCTCAGCGGGGCTGCGCCCGTGCGGCGGGGATCGAGCAGGTGCTCAGTCCTCGGCGATTGCCGCGTTGGTCAGATTGTCCAGCGCGTTGCTCATGGTATCGAGGATGTCATCGCGGTCGTCGATGCCGTGGCGCTCGGCCATCCATTCCGGATCGTTGTAGGCGAGCCAGGTCTGGCCGTCTGCGTCGGTCCACGCCAGCGCCTTCATCGGCAAGTCGATGCCGGCGGTCTGCTGGCTGGTGAACAAGTGGCTGCCGAGCGCGGGGTTGCCGAACATCAGGAGTTCGGTCGGGCCGAGTTCGATATCCACGCCGTCCGCCTTGGCGGCGTGGTCCCAGCGCAAGGCGACGCCGATATCGTTGGCTGCCAGGGCATTCTCCAGCCGATCCAGGGTCTCGGAGGCGGAATGCGGGCTGGCCTTGGCGATCATCCCGGGTACGTCGGCGGCCAGCGCCGGGGTCGCGATCAGGGCCAGGGGCAACAGAGCGGTCAGTAGCGTCTTCTTCATGACAACGTCCTCGTGCAGTAATGGGCGCGTCGAGCGGGTGGCGACGATCGACCGGGTGGTTTCGTCATCACGTCCGGAAAAGGTAGGCGACCCATGCAGAATTTTCAGCGACCGGTCGGCGGAAGCGTGATCGGGTCGTGGGACGACGCCCGTGTGCGGTGTTCGGCCCTGGGTGGCCGAACACCGCTCGAGGATTACTGCATCAGCAGATAGCCTTCGTGCTGTAGTTCGATGATCTCGGCATCGGCCATCGGTACTACGTTCACGAAGCCATGCACGTCTTCCACGTCGATGCCGCGCAGGCGCGCCGAGGCCTCGCACATGCGGAACTCGATATTGCCGGCCTGGGTGAGCGAGCGGGCGCGGCGCATCAGTTCCTCGTGCTCGCCGAACTCGTCGCGAGTGAAATACGGGACCTCGGCACCGTGCAGCACCAGGACGATGTGCGATTCGAACGGGTCCGCCTCGTAGATGTTGTTCAGCATGCTCACGCGGTCCAGTACGCCCTCCAGTTCGCTGGGGCTGCTGGTATACACGTCGTAGACCACCTTGCGGGGATCGTACTGCCGGTCCATCTTTTCGGCCGAGCCCCAGGGCAGGTTGTCGTCCGCGCCGACCACAAGCGGCGTGGCCAGGAGGCTGGCGGCGGCCAGCAGGATCAGCAGAAGACGGGTCAGTGGGCGGTTGTTTCGTTTCATGGGGGGGCTCCGATTTTTGTAGTAGTTCGTGTGGGGTTGACGTTCTCGCCCGCCGAAGCGTTCCCCGGCAGGTGGGCTTTACATCCGGGTTTCCGGCCCCTGGGTGCGCAAAACGCGCTCGAGGATGGATTCCATCGCAAAGGTGATGCGCCGGCCCAGGGTCTGCGGACGATGGTAGATCAGCTCGAATACGTCCGCCTCGCGGGTCAGCTCCAGCAGCAGATCGTCGCTGGTGCGCAGTTCGTCGGCCAGCCCCATCTCGCGGGCCTGTTCGCCGTACCAGTGTTCGCCGGTGGCGACCTGGTCCAGGTCCAGTTGCGGGCGGTAGCGGGCGAGAAAGGTCTTGAACAGCTCGTGGGCCTCTTCCAGTTGTTCGCGGAATTTCTTGCGGCCCTCGTCGGTGTTCTCGCCAAGCATGGTCAGGGTGCGCTTGTATTCGCCTGCGGTCAGCAGTTCGATGTCGATATCGTTGCGCGACAACCAGCGGTGAAAGTTGGGGATCTGGGCGACCACGCCAATCGAGCCGAGCACCGCGAATGGCGCGGCGACAATGCGGTGACCGACCGCAGCCATCATGTAGCCGCCGCTGGCGGCGACGCGGTCCACCGCCACGGTCAGGTCCAGCCCGGCTTCGCGCAGGCGTGCCAGCTGGGCGGCCGCGAGCCCGTAGGAGGGCACCAGCCCGCCGGGGCTCTCCAGGCAGACGATGGCGCGGTCCTGTTCCGGTCGCGCCATGGTGAGGATGGCGGTGACCTCCTCGCGCAGGCTCTCGACGCTGGAGGCGCGGATATCACCGTCGAAGCGCAGGACGTACACGCGCGAGCGTTCGGCATCCGCCTCGCGGTCGGAACGGGTGCCACCGAGCTTGTCGGTCTGTTCGGTTTCGGTTGTGGCGGTCGAGTCCCCCATCCCCTTGCGCGGCAGCTTGCGTGCGGCCCAGTGGCGCAGGCGTTCCACCCGCCCGCGGCGGCGCTCCACCGCCCGGCGCACGGTCTTCTCCATCCGCTCGAAACGATCGTTCAGGCGTTTGACGTGCAACCGGTCCGGCTTGCCCTCGCGCGACCGGCCGACCAGGCCGGCGATCGCACTCAACACAATGAGCCCGGCGATGACGGCCGTGGCGGCCTTGGCGACGAAAAGTCCGTATTCCTGAAGAAATTCCATTGGGTGTCCTTGATGAGCCGGGATGTCCGCGCAGGCATAATGCCAGCATGGATACCGATACAGTTGAAGACCCTCGTAGCGCGGGACGGTTTCACGGCCAGGAAGGTTCCGCGGCCGGGCCGACGCCGGAGCCGATCATCCATGCCGGGTATGCGACCCTGAGTCTGCGCCAGGTCGATGCATGGAACGGCGTGCCCAAGGGCACGGCCTTCCGTCTGTTCAAGGCGCGCAAGCATCAGCTGCGCGAGGGCGTGGACTTCTTCTACATCCCGGAAGGCCGCGACCCCGAGCTCACCGAGACCCTGCGCCTGGACGGGCGGATCTACCCCTCCACCGTACACCTGGTCCTGCTGACCGGCGCGGCCTATGCCCGCATGCGCGAGGAATGGCATGCGCGGACCCACAATCCGGGCTGCGGCTGCCCCGAGGAACACTAGGGGTGCGCGCATCAATGGTCCCGTTCGTGCTCGAGTCGATTGTGCTCGCGGACCCGGCAGAGCGACTGCCATGCCCTCGCTCTGCACAAGGGACGCGCAACGCCGCCAGCGGGCCCAACGTTAGTAGAAGGCAAACGCGGCCGCGGCGCGTCATGCAATGGTGTGTGGGGTTGATGCCCCAGGTTTCCCGACCCTGTGTTGCGACCCAAGACAGACCAGAATCGGCCGGTAGCATCACGCTCGGTGGCGCGCCGCGCCAGGTCCCGGGAAACCCGGGGCACCAGCGCGAGCGGGTAGATTGATCCGCGTCACTCTCGAACAGTGGCGCATGCTGCAGGCGGTGGTGGACGCCGGGGGCTTTGCGCGGGCTGCGGAACGGGTGCACAAGAGTCCGTCGAGCATCAACCACGCGGTGCAAAAGCTGGAAGAACAGCTGGGCGTCGACGTCTTCGAGATCAAGGGCCGCAAGGCGGTGCTTACCGCGGCCGGCGCGGCGCTGTTGCGCCGGGCCGGCCACCTGCTGGAAGAGGCGGCGGAGATCGAGACCCTGGCCGGTGCGCTGGCCGCCGGGGTGGAATCCGAAATCCGGTTGGCAGTGGATCAGCTCCTGCCGCGGGCGCCAGTGATCGGGGCCCTGGAGGTCTTCTCGCGGGCCTACCCGGCCACTCGCATCCAGCTGCACGAGGTGGTGCTGAGCGGTGGGCCGGATCTGCTGCGCGAAGCGGCGGTGGACATCCTGCTGGGTCCGGAACTGCCATCCGGCTACCTCGGGACCTGCCTGGGCGAGTTGTCGATGGTGTGCGTGGCGCACCCTTCGCATCCCCTGGCGCAGGGTGAAGCGCCGCTGACCCGGCGCGATCTGCAGCCGCACCGCCAGGTCGTGGTGCGGGACTCGGGTGCCCAGGCCTCCGGTGAGGGCGGCTGGGTGGAGGCGGACCAGCGCTGGACGGTGTCGCACATGGGTACGGCCTGCGAGATCCTGCGCTCCGGGATCGGCTTCGCCTGGATGCCGGAGGACCGGATCGCCGAGGATCTTGCCGCGGGAGGCCTGGTCGAACTGAATCTGGAGGCCGGGGCGCGGCATGCGGTGCCGTTCTACATTACACATGCCGATCGCGACCGCGCCGGCGCGGCCAGTCAGTCCCTGATGGACGCACTGGAGCAGGCGTTTCGAACCGAGCGATCGTCCTGATCGCCGCTTGGGGGAGCGGGTTTGCCCGCGAAGCCCCGCCCGCGTCGGACGATGGCCACGAAGCACAACCCAAGAAGTCCCAACCAGCAAGGAACCAATCATGTGCGGGATCGCAGGAGAATTCGTCTGGGGTGAACGGCGCGCGAGCGGCGAGGCGGTCGCGCGCATGCTGCCCTGTCTGGAACGGCGCGGGCCGGATGCCGACGGCCTGTGGGCTTCTGGTCGGGTCGCCCTCGGCCACCGGCGGCTGTCGATCCTGGACCTGTCGCAGCGCGCGCACCAGCCGATGTTCGATCCGGAGACCGGGCTTGCGCTGGTGTTCAACGGCGCGATCTACAACTTCCGTGCGCTGCGCAGCGAACTGGAAGGACGCGGCCACCGCTTCTTCTCCACCGGCGACACCGAGGTCATCCTGCGCGGCTACGCCGAGTGGGGCGAGGGCATCGTCGCCCGACTGCATGGGATGTTCGCGTTCGCACTGTTCGATGGCAACGCCCAGCGTCTGTTGCTGGCGCGCGACCGCATGGGCATCAAGCCGCTGTACCTGGCCCGCGTCGGTGAGGGCATCCGCTTCGCCTCCAACACCCAGGCGCTGCTGGCGGCCGGCGACGTGGACACCGAGCTGGATGCGGAGGCCCTGCACATGCTGTTCTCGCTGCACGCGGTGGTGCCCGCGCCGCGCACCGTGCTGCGCGGCATCCGCAAGTTGGAGCCGGGGCACTACCTGAGCATCGACGCGCGGGGCCAGGAGCGGTTGCAGCGCTACTGGACGCTGCATGCACACCGCCCGTCCGAGCCGGTATCGGACGGCGAGTGGCAGGAACGCATCGAGCATTCGCTGCGCCAGGCGGTGCGCAAGCGGCTGGAGGTGGCCGATGTGCCCGTCGGCGTGCTGCTCTCCGGTGGGCTGGATTCCTCCCTGCTGGTCGCGCTGGCGATGGAGGAGGGCGCCCAGGACCTGCGGACCTTTACCGTCGGCTTCGAAGACCAGCCGGAGGAGAAGGGCTCCGAGTTCGAGTATTCCGACCCCGTCGCCGAGCGCTATGCGACCGACCATCAGGCCACGCTGATCCCCAACGACCAGGTGCTGGCCCGGTTGCCGGAGGCGGTGGGTGCCATGGCCGAGCCGATGTTCGGCCAGGATGCGGTCGCGTTCTACCTGCTGTCCGAGCAGGTCTCGCAGCATGTGAAGGTCGTGCAGTCCGGTCAGGGCGCCGATGAGGTCTTCGGCGGCTACTTCTGGTATCCGCAGATGGCGGAGGATCGCCATGGCGACTGGGTGGAACGCTTCCGGCGCCACTACTTCGACCGCGATCATCCGGAGATGGCCGAGATGCTGCGTCACCCGCCGGCGAACGACGTCACTGGTGACTGGCTGCGCGAGCAGTTCGCCGAACTGGAGACCGACCGCGCGGATTCCTTCATCGACGCCGTGCTGGCGCTGGACGTGACCACGCTGATCGTGGACGACCCGGTCAAGCGCGTGGACAACATGACCATGGCCTTCGGCCTGGAGGCGCGGGTGCCGTTCCTGGACCACGAGCTGGTCGAGACCGCCGCCGCGATGCCGCCGCATCTGAAGCTGGGCGATGGCGGCAAGGACGTGCTGCGCCGCATCGCTCGTGGCCGGCTACCGGACGCGGTGCTGGACCGGCCCAAGGGCTACTTCCCGGTGCCGGCACTGAAGTACGTACGCGGTGACTTCCTCGAGTTCATGCGCGACATCCTCACCTCGCGCGCCTCGCGCGAGCGGGGCCTCTATCAGCCGGCCTACATCGACAAGCTGCTGGATGCGCCCGATCAGTACTTCACCCGCATCCAGGGCTCCAAGCTCTGGCACGCCGCCCTGCTGGAGTACTGGTTGCAGACCCACGTGGACCGGTAATCGCCGTATGGAACGGGTGCGGATCCGGCGCGTCTATGACCCGGTCGATCCCGGGGATGGGACGCGTGTGCTGGTCGATCGCCTGTGGCCGCGCGGGGTGAAAAAGTCGGCGCTCCTGCTGGACGCCTGGGAAAAGTCGCTCGCTCCGTCCACCGACCTGCGACGCTGGTTCGGCCACGATGTGGAGCGCTGGCGCGAGTTCTGTCGCCGGTACCGGGCGGAACTGGGAGCGGCGCCCGAGGCCTGGGGCCGCTTGCTGGGGTATGCCCGTCACGGCCGCCTGACGCTGCTGACGGCAACCCGGGACGTCGAGCACAGCCATGTGGCGGTCCTGCGTGCCCTCCTCGACGCCGAACGGGCCGAGGAGGAACCAACGGGCGAGCGCGCCTCGCCGGTATGCTTCGCGCCCGACGAGTCCGGGCCGGCCCCGGATTGATCGTGTCTCGTCAAACCTCCTTCAGGCGCGGCATCAGCATGGTGAGGTTGCAGGGCATGGTGCGGTCGTCGAGCTGGGCCTGGATGATGCGGTCCCAGGCGGTGCGGCAGGCGCCGGTGGAGCCCGGCAGCACGAAGAGATAGGTCCCGTTGGCGACGCCGGACAGGGCGCGCGACTGCAGGCTGGAGGTTCCGATCTCGTCGAAGGAGAGCATGCGGAACAGCTCGCCGAAGCCCTCGATGGTCTTGTCCAGCAGGACCGATGCGGCCTCGGGGGTGCCGTCGCGGCCGGTAATGCCGGTGCCGCCGGTGGTCAGCACCGCGTCGATAGCGGGATCGGCGATCCAGCGCGAGAGTTCGGCGCGGATGGCATAGATGTCGTCCTTCACGATCTTGCGCTCGGCCAGCCGGTGACCGGCGCTTTCAAGGCGTTCCACCAGGGCGTCGCCGGAGCGATCCTCCGCGAGTTCGCGGCTGTCGGAGACGGTGAGCACGGCGATGTTCAGCGGTGTCTTGACGGGCGTGGTTTCCGGCGCGGAATCGGTCATGGCAACGTCCTGTTGGTGTATCGTGGCGTCCATCTTAATGAGTTGCTGGAGTTCCGGGAATGTCGGAGCGGGTACAGAAGGTCCTGGCGGCGCGCGGGCTGGGTTCGCGGCGCGAGATCGAGGGCTGGATCGAGCGCGGCGAGGTGCAGGTGAACAACCGCACCGTGAAGCTGGGCGACCAGGTCGACGAGCACGACGTGATCCGCGTGCGCGGGCGCATCGTGCGGCGCCCGGAGCATCCGCATCGGTGGATCGTGTATCACAAGCCGGTGGGCGAGATCTGCAGCCGCTCGGACCCCGAGGGGCGGCGGCCGGTGTTTGCCAGCCTGCCGCGGTTGAAGGGGCAGCGCTGGGTGGCCGTGGGCCGGCTGGATCTGAATACCTCGGGCCTGTTGCTGTTCACCACCGATGGCGAACTGGCCAACCGGCTGATGCACCCGAGCATGGCCCTGGAACGCGAGTACGCGGTGCGCGTGCTGGGCGAGGTGCCGCCGGCGACCCAGGACATGCTGCGCGAAGGCGTGGAACTGGAGGATGGCGCGGCCCATTTCGACAGTCTGGAGGAGCAGGGTGGGGAAGGCGCCAATCACTGGTTTCATGTGGTGGTCAGCGAAGGCCGCAACCGGCTGGTGCGCCGCCTGTGGGATGCGGTCGGGGTCACGGTCAGCCGCCTGATCCGGGTGCGCTACGGGCCGGTGGTCCTCGGGCACGGGCTGAAGACCGGTGCGGTGCGGGATCTGGAGACCCGCGAGGTGGCCGGGTTGTACGAGGCGGCGGACCTGCCCGTGCCGGACTCCGTGCGCACGCGCGGTCGCGGCGGCCCGCGACGCGATCCGCGCGGCAAACCGCGGGATCAACGCCCCGGCAAGGCGGCGCCGGCGGGCAAGGCCCGCACCAGCCGGGCGGCGCGCGAGGACGGCTGGAGTTCGTCGCCGCCGAAGAAGCCGGGCAAGTCTTCGTCCCCCGCGGGGCGCGGCGGCTCCCGGGGCGCGAAGCCTGCGGGAGGTCGACCCGGCGGCCGCTCGGGCGGCGGTGGCAAACCGGGCGGTAGCCGTCAGCGGTAGCCCCCGTGCGGATCCCCGAGCTTCTGGATGCCCTGCGCGCGGAGTACGGCGACCTGCAGTGGTGGCCGGCGGAGACGGCGTTCGAGGTGATGGTCGGCGCGGTGCTGACGCAGAACACCAGCTGGACCAACGTCGAGAAGGCGCTGGCCAACTTGCGCGGTATCGACGCGCTGTCGCCGGAGGGCTTGATGGCCCTGAGCCGGGAAGAGTTGGCCGAACACATTCGTCCCAGTGGCTATTTCAACGTGAAGGCGGATCGCTTGCGCCACCTGCTGGCCTTCCTGGAGGCGTCCGGCGGGATTGAGGGTCTGGCGGCGCTGGACACCGACGCGCTGCGCGCGGCGCTGCTGGGGGTCAAGGGTGTCGGGCCGGAGACCGCCGACGATATCGTGCTGTACGCCTTCGGGCGCCCGGTGTTCGTGGTGGATGCCTATACCCGCCGGTTGTTCGAACGTCTGGACCTGCCGCAGGCACGGGCTCCGTACGATGCGCTGCGCGCGCACGTCGAGGTGGCACTGGGGCCGGATGTGGCGGCGCTGAACGACCTGCATGCGCTGATCGTGGAACATGGCAAGGAGCGCTGCCGGCCACGGCCGCGCTGTGATGCCTGTCCGGTGCGGCGGCACTGCACCCACGCCGAGGCCTGAAACCCACCGCCCGGCCGGTTGACGCCCGCGGCGGGGCGCCGGAACCTGAGAGGCATGTCCGACTGACCAGGGAGGTCCCATGCGTTACCTGTACACCCTGTTGATTATCGTGTTCGTCGCGGTGGTTGCGATCTTTGCGATCCAGAACCTGCGTCTCGTAACGCTTAACTTCCTCACCCTGTACGTAACCCTGCCACTGGCGCTGCTGATTGTCGGAATCTACCTGCTGGGCCTGGTCTCCGGGGGTGCCCTGGTCGCGTTGCTGAAGCGCTGGATACGCGGCGCCAGTCGTTGAGCCGCGTGGTGTCCTTCGGGGCGGCATCCCTCGATGGCTGACATGATCCGCCGCCATCCGCTGGCGGTGATCGTGGTGGCGCAGCTGTTCGGGACGTCGCTGTGGTTTTCGGTCAACGGGGTCGGGCTGTCGCTGCAGCAGGCACTGGGGTGGTCGCCCGCCGAGATCGGCTGGCTCACGATGGCCACCCAGCTCGGTTTCATCACCGGGACCCTGGCGGTCGCCGCCACGGGGCTGGCGGATCGCTTTCGCGCCAGTCGTGTGTTCGCCATTTCGGCGCTTTTCGGGGCCGGGCTCAACGCCATCTTCATCCTGCTCGCCGGCGTCTGGGAGCTGGCCCTGCTGACGCGCTTTCTGGTCGGGCTGGCACTGGCCGGGGTCTATCCGCTGGGCATGAAGCTGGTAATCGGCTGGACCCCGCAGTACAAGGGCTGGGCGCTGTCCTGGCTGCTCGGAATGCTGACCCTGGGGACCGCGCTCCCGCATCTGCTGCGTGGCGCCACGCTCGATTTCCCGTGGGCGGTGCCCGTGCTTCTGGCCTCGGGCCTGGCCCTGCTGGCCGCGCTGATGATCCTGCGTCTGGGGGATGGCCCGCATCTGCCGCCACCGGGGCGCACGCCGGGGCTCGGGAAGGGCTTCCATGCCCTGGCACGGCGGGATTTTCGCGCCGTGGCCGGGGGCTACTTCGGGCACTGCTGGGAACTGTATGCGTTCTGGACGCTGGTGCCTCTGCTGGTAGCCCGTGAGCTTGCACGGATGGAGGCCGATGCGGCCCTGATTCCGTGGCTGGCCTTTGGCGTGATCGCGTTGGGTCTGGCGGGCTGTGTCTGGGGCGGTCGCCTGAGTCGGGGCCTGGGAAGCCTGCGTGTGGCGCGGGTGGCACTGGCAACCTCGGGCCTGGCCTGTCTGCTGTACCCGCTGCTTGCGGGGCAGTCGCCCTGGTTGCTGTTCAGCCTCCTGGCGCTGTGGGGGCTCACGGTGATCGCGGACTCGCCCCAGTTCTCCGCGCTGGCCGCGGACAGCGCGCCGGAGGATGCCGTGGGTTCCGCGTTGAGCGTGATGAATGCAATCGGCTTTGCGCTGACCTTGCCGGGCATCTGGCTGACCGGCTGGTTATGGGCGGATGGCGGGGTTTGGGTCCTGTGGCTGTTGCTGCCCGGCCCGTTGCTGGGGCTTTGGGCGCTGGCGCGCCTGTCGGCGCCGCATCGCGCCCGGGAAGCCGTGGATTGACTCGAGTGCCGGGCTGCGGCGGCCGCGCAGCCATGCGGGGCGCTCAGTTGCTGTGGGGTGCCGGGTCGGGTGCCGTTAGCAGGGTCTGGGCGCGTTCAAGCAACTCGGCGGCGGCATCGGGTTGTTCGCGCAGGGCGCGGCTCCAGTGCGGGAACAGGTTCTGTTCCTCGCGGCCCTCGTGCTTGGCCAGCGCGCCGGAGATCAGGGCGAAGAACGGGGCCACGGCCCAGGCCTCGTCCGCGCCTTCGCTGAATTCGTGTTCCAGCATCGCGGTCTGTTCCAGGATCTCGTCGTGCTCGCGCAGCATGATCGAGGTGGGATCCTGGCCGTTCGGGCTGCGGGGCAGGTCCAGCAGGGGGACGATCAGTTCGTTTTCCACCTCCACGTGGCGACGCAGGCCGTCGACATAGGCGTGGAAATCCGGCGCCGCGCCTTCCAGGTCGCCGGCGTTGACCTTGTGCAGGGCGCTGGCGAACAGGCGGTCGATGCGCAGGTGATCGCGTTCCAGCAGGTCGACCAGGTCCACCGGGGCGACGTCCTCGCGGCGTTGTACCGCGAGCTTCCACAAGGGCGGGCCGTCTTCGAGCACCCGCCAGTGGATGGCCTGACGCAGCTGCAGGCTGACCGCGTCCATCAGCATCTTCGGTTCCTGATCCAGCCAGACCTCGAAGACCTGACCGCTGCGCAGTTCGCGCAGGGTGTAGTAGGCGCGGGTGTGGGCATGTTCGGCCAGGCCGCGGAGGTCGAGTACGAATTCAGCCACGGTCTGCGCCCGTGATGCCCCGGCGTGCGGCCATGGCGGCACCGATGGCGCGGCGGTCTTCCGGGCTTAGCAGGTGCTCGGCAAAGGGGAGTACGGCGCGCTCTTCCAGATCGAGGTGGATGCGGTATTGGCGTATCCAGGCGTCGGCCCCGTCGAGGTCCGCCGGCTGGCCCGCGGCGATGCGTTGCAGGGCCGGCTCCAGTCGATCCCAGCCGGCCTCGATCTCGTCATGTTCGGCGGTCAGGCGGTCCAGCCATTCGCACAGTTGCGGATGACTCTCGGGGTGGCCACAGTGCTGGCGCAGCACGGGGAACAGGTCCTGGTCCTCGTCCGCGTGGTGGTTGGGCGCTGCCTCGTGAAAGTAGTTCAGGACCCGTTGCGCGGCGCCTCGGGCCTCTTCGTCGGCGCCTTTGTCGGCCAAATGGGCGGGCAGGCGCTCGAGGATGTCCAGAGAGTTGAGGATTCGGCGATGGCACGCCCGCAGCAACTCGATGGGCTGCTGGAATCCGGGAACACTTTCGTGGAGTTGCGCGTGCATGGGGTATCGGACCTTCGCAGAGTGGTCAACAAGCAGGCGACTTTCGCCGAAGCGCTCGCGCCCCGTCTTGATCTCGATCAATGTAAACTGAATATAGCTTAAAGTATGCTGTGCGAAACCTGGCCTGGAGCTTTTGATGCACCCTCGGAACCGGATGTTCATCCTCGCGGCCCTCGCCTATGCCCTGCTGGGCGGGCTGCTCGGCATCCTCTGGCTGGCCCATCCCGGCCTGATCCCCGGCAATGTGCCGCGCATCCATGGCCACCTGATGCTGCTGGGGTTCGTGACCATGATGATCTATGGCGTGGGTCTGCATGTGTTGCCGCGCTTTTCCGGACGTTCGCTGTTCTCCGAGCGCCTGGGCCATGTGCAGTTCCTGCTGGCCAATCTCGGGCTCCTGGTGATGATCGCGGGCTGGCTGGCCTTTCATAACCCGACCGTCGCGGTCGGCGGGGCGATGGCCTGGGGGGCGATGATCCTGTTCGCACTGAACATTGCACTCACCGTGCGTCACTACGGTCCGAAGGGGGCGTAATGAGTCATACGGAATACAACGGCTGCGAGTTGCCGGACGACCTGTTCTATGACCTGGATTATGTCTGGGTCCGTCCGGAGGACGACGGCACCTTTACCCTCGGGATTACCGATCCCGCCCAGACCATGGCGGGGCGGGTGCAATACTTCCGCTTTCGCAAGCCGGGTTCGCACCGCGCCGCGGGCAAGCCGGTGGCGCGGCTGGAGTCCGGCAAGTGGGCGGGGGGCATCCCTACGCCGTTCGACGGCACCATTGAGCGCATCAATCCGGCCGTGGAGGCCGATCCGGGGCTGGTGAACGTGGCCCCCTATACCGATGCCTGGGTCGTGGTGATGCGCCCGGACGATCCGGAAGCGGCGCTGGAGCGGCTACATACCGGGGCCGAGGCGATTGCCGGTCTGAAACAATGGGTCGATCGCTACGACATCCACTGCATGCGCTGCGCGGACTAAGGGCGGGATCATGAAAGTGGAACTGCTGGTGTCCGAGTGGTGCGCCTCCTGCCACGATGCCGAGCGCATCTGGCGCGAGGTGTCGGAAAACAAACAGATCGACTTCGCGGTGGTCGACATGGGCCAGCCCGAAGGGCGCGAACTGGCGACCCGGCTGCGCATCCGGTCGATCCCGGCCGTGGTGGTGGATGGCGAGCTCAAGCACATCGGGCTGCTGGATCGCACTGCCGCGACCGCACTGGTGGCGGAGGCCCCGGAACGCACACAGAAGGCCGCGCGCCATGTCGGGCTGGGGTTGTCGGCCTCCAGCCGGGCCTCGGTGCTGGGCGCGATGATCTGGCTGCTGATCGCGGGTGCCGCGTTGCCACTGGGCGGGTTCTTCCTCGAGGGTGCGGCGCGTCCGGCCGCGCTGCATGGCTTTACCCTGGGTTTTCTTCTGTTGCTGATCATGGGGCTTGGCGAGCACATGCTGCCGCGCTTTACCGGCCACCCGATCGCCAGTGGCTGGCTGTGGGCCTGGACGCCGCAGGTCCTGGTGCATCTGGCCGTGCTGGGCATGGGGCTCGGCTGGATCCTGGGCGTTGCGATGTTAACGGCGGTGGGTGCGGTGGCGGCGCTGGTCGGGCTGGTCCTGTTCACCCTTCGGGTGGTCCCACTGCTGGTACGTCCGTCGTTGTGACCCGGGCGCGCGCTAAACTTGCGGTTCACGCAGCCAACGGAGTCCTCCTGTGAGTCTTTTCGAGAAGCGTATTCGCGAGCTGGAACAAAGCCTGCCGCATCTGGAACCAGGGGAGGTGGCGCGCTGGCTTGAGGAAGAGAAACCGTTTCTGCTGGTGGATGTGCGCCAGCCCGAGGAGGCGGCCGCGGGGACGATCGAGGGCGCGATCAACATCCCGCGGCCCAAGCTAGAGGCCGGTATCGAGTCTCATATGGCGGATGCGGACCAGCCCGTCGTGGTGTTCTGTGGCGGTCGCGGCCGGTCCCAGCTCGTGGCCGACAGCCTGCGCACGATGGGTATCAATGCGCATGTGCTGCGCGGGGGCTACGCGGCGTGGCGGGAGACCTGGCCTCGGTGAGGGCGCAAGGCAAAGGCTAGGGAGACGCTGATTAATTCGCACGTCCGCGTTGGTGCCCCGTTTTTTCCGAGACAAGGCGCGGTGCGCAGCGCCGTAGTCACTCTACGGTCAAACGCCGCAACGCAGGATCGGGGAAAATGGGGCGCCAACCCCTTGAGGGCTCGGCCGCCCGTTGTTGACGAAAATGGGCCCGCTGACCGCGTTGCGGCTTGCTTATGTAGCTCGGCTACACTTCGCTCACCGCGCCTTGTCAGCGAGCAAAATCGATCGAGCGCGGACGTGCGAATTAATCAGCGTCTCCCTATGTGCGGCTCCCGCTTACGAGCACTGTGATGGGCGCTATGGCTTTTTTGCCGGGTCTTGGCTAGTCTCCCGAGTAAGTTTCCCGGTTTCCGGAAATTCCCTGAATATTATTTGCCTGGCGCGTCTCCCCGGAGGCGCGTTCTGCATTCTGGAGTAAGAAAGTGAACAAGCCGAAGATCATTGTCTCCACCACGGACATGGAGCGCCTGGACAAGCTGCTGGAGTCCCTTCCGGATGGCAGTTTCCCCGGCAAGGCCGATCTCGAGTCCGAACTGGATCGCGCGGATGTCGTGGATTCGCACGAGGTTCCGGGTTCGGTGGTGACGATGAACTCGAAGGTCCGGTTCCGGGTGATCGAGTCCGGCGACGAGTTCTCGATGACACTGGTGTACCCGCGTGATGTGGACGAGAGTGGCGGCACGCTGTCGATCCTGGCGCCGGTGGGCAGTGCGCTGCTGGGCCTGTCCGAGGGCGACGAGATCGAGTGGCCGCGCCCGGGCGGGGGGCAGATGCACGTGCGCATCGAGGAGGTCGAGTACCAGCCGGAGCGCGCGGGCGAATACCACCGCTGAGGCGGCGTCCCCCCTCAGCCCCAGTAACCCTGGCGATACCACTGGCCGCTGCGCAGGCAGCGGTACAGCCAGAGCCGGCGGCCCTGACGGTCGCGGCTGCAAGCGTAGTCGCGGCGCGCGTCCTGGCCGTGATCCCACCAGCCATCTTCCAGTCGTCCCAGCCATTGGGGCTGGTCGGGGGGCGCGGCGGGCTCGGGGCCCTGTAGCCAGAGGGCAGTTCCGCAGGCCCGTTGGCCCGGGGTTGGAGCGGTGGGGGCCGGAGTGGTGGCGAGATCGTGTCGCGGCCGCTGGGCATCCTCCGGTCTCGGTGTGCGGCGGTTGATCAGACGGGCGACGGCCTGCTCGCCCAGCCGGGCGCGCAGGCGAGCCAGCACGGCGGGTAGCTGATCGGCCGGTGGTCTGCTCGCCGGGTCTGCGGCGAGCAGACTGTCGCCCCGGGCCGGTGGGTCCAGCAAGCGGGGTGCCTGCAGGCGCAGGCCGATCACCGCCGCCGGCAGGGTCTCGCGATCCAGTCGGGTCTGCCACAGGGGCAGCCACTCGTCGGTGCGAATGCCCGGCTGCCCGCGCTCCAGTGAGATGCGGGTACACGCCTCGCGGTGGGCCAGTTCCAGTGTCATCCCCTGCAGGCTGCGGTTCAGGCCGCGCAACTGCGCCTCGGCCTGGCGCAGCAGCCGCTTGAGCGGGAAGGCCAGGGTCGCCGTGGCGTGGATCTCGTGCTCCAGGCGCAGGGACAGATCCAGCACCGGGGGTGGCGCAAAGCGGGGCAGGGTCTCCGCGCGCCGCGCCAGCAGTCGGTCCAGCAGGTCCAGCAACTCCGGTCCGTGGCGTCGGGCCAGTTCGGGGCGCGACAGGCGCAGCAGATCGCCCAATTGGCGCAGGCCCACGGCGCGCAGGCCCTCGCGGGTCGCGGCGGCCAGTGGCAGGGCCTCCAGCGGAACCGGGGACAGGATGCGGCGCAGGGCCTCGGGGTCTTCCGCGATCGCGGGGTTGCGCAGGCGGGCCAGCAGGCGCGCGGCGGCGGGGCTGCGGGCCAGTCCGATACGGGGATGGAAGTCCAGTTCGGTCAGGGTGTCCCGCGCCTGGTCGCGCAGGGCCTCGAGGCCGCCGAACAGGCGGCGGCTGCGCCCGACCTCCACCAGGATGCGCTGTGCCTCCGGCTCCGGGTGCACGTGATCGGAGAACCGCAGCAGTACGCCGGCCAGCATCTCCAGTTGGGCCTGCAGGGTGTCCGGGGCATGCTCGACCAGTTCCGGGGTATCCAGCACCGCCAGGGCATCCCCCAGCGCCATGCCGGGGCGGGCACCCGCCTGGCGGGCGGCGCGGTTGGCGGCGTGCACCCGGGGGGCAGGGTCGGATTCCACCACCAGCAGGGGGCGCTGCAGCCGCCCGGGGTCCGGCTCCGTCCGGGCCAGCGCGTCCAGCGCAAGGTGCGGCAGGTCGATTGCCATCCAGTGTTCCTGCCGCGGCCGGGCGGCGCGGTTGGCGGTATGCGTCTCCGGTGGCCGGGGTGCGGTGACGGGCAGGGCTGCGGCCGGAAGCAGGCTCAGTTGTTGTCGGACCGGCTCCGGGTGTGTGGTCGCACGCGAGGGACGGGCAGGCTGGCCCATCTCAGGCCTCCGGTGGTTCGGGAACCTGCAGGGGGTGGCCGGAGCGGGCCCAGTGGCCGGCCCCCTTCAGGCAGTGCAGTTCCAGGCCGGAGGCCGCGGGCTGCCAGCGCAGGCGCTGGTGGGCCGGCGAGGGCTGTGCCGCGGCGTTTGGTGGCCGGTACAGGATCGCGCAGGCCCGGCTCTCGCTGGCAGCCAGACGCAACCGGCGCAGCAGGGCCGTCTCCACGGGGCCGCGCAGCCAGGCGAGCAGGACGCCGAACGCCGGGTCGCGCAGGCACTGCTCGCCGGCCCACAGGGTGTCGCGATCATGCTCGGTATGGATCAGCAGGACCCGCTCCGGCGGGATGCCGAGTGTCTGCCAGCCGGGTAGCCAGGGCGTGGCCGGCGGTGCGATCAGCGCGATCCAGTAGCCCTCGCGGCCGCAGGCGGCGAGCATGGGGACCAGCAGCCGGGTCTCGCCACAGCCGAACGGGGCCCCCAGCAGTTCGATCAACTGGCCGCGCGGCCAGCCGCCGCCCAGGGCCCGATCCAGCTCCGCATGGCCGCTGGGCCAGACCGGGGCATCCGTGGCCGGAGCCGCACTGCGGCCGCGCCAGAGCGCCGGGTGGTCGAGCAGGGTATCCAGCGCGCTCATGGCTTAGGGAAACACTGATTCATGTACACGCTCGCGCTCGAGTCGCTTTTGCGTGCGAACAAGGCGCGGTGACTGCGGTGCAGTCATTCTGCACAAGGGAGCCGCAACGCCGTTCCCGCGCCCGTTTTCATCAACAACGGGCGGCCGAGCCCCTGCCTTCAATCGTTTGTGGGGTTGGCGCCCCAGGTTCCCCGATCCTGCGTTGCGCCCCGAATCCATCAAAAACGGGCGGGTAGAACCACTACCTGTTGCACGACGCGCCTGGTCTCGGAAAACCTGGGGTGCCAACGCGAGTGTGTACATGAGTCAGTGTTTCCCTAGGCCTGCGGGTCGAGATCGCGCAGCACGCCCACGCCGATGCCCTCGATGGCCAGGTCCTGGCGCTCGAGGTCGATCTCGATGGGGGCGAAGTCGGGGTTCTCCGGGAGCAGGCGCACCTTCGGGCCGTCCTGCGCGAAGCGCTTGACGGTGACCTCGTCCTCGATGCGGGCGACCACGATCTGGCCGGGCCGGGCCTCCGGGGTCTGGCGCACGGCCAGCAGGTCGCCGTCGAGGATGCCGGCGTCGCGCATGCTCTCGCCGTGTACGCGCAGGAGATAGTCCGGGCGGGCGCGGAACAGGGCGTCGTCGACCCGGTAGTGGCGCTCGATATGCTCGGTGGCGAGGATCGGCGAGCCGGCGGCGACGCGCCCGACCAGAGGGAGTTCGGCCGGTGCGCCACGGGCGGCGCCCGGCAGGCGGATGCCGCGGGAGGTGCCGCCCAGCAGTTCGATCGCGCCCTTCTTCTCCAGGGCCTTCAGATGGCACTCGGCCGCGTAGGGCGAGCGGAAGCCGAAGGCCCGGGCGATCTCGCTGCGGGTCGGTGCCGTGCCCTGGGTGGCGATGGTCTCGGCGATGTAGTCGAAGATGGCTTGCTGGCGTGCAGTGAGCGACACGGGGCACCCTCCGGTTACTGTCTATATATACAGTACAGGGGTGGCTGGCGCGAGGACAAGAGCGGCGCATCCATCCGGAGTGCGTGTTTGCTCCTGACGGCCGGTTTGTTCCACCACGAAGTGCACGAAGAAGCTCAAGTGCGGTTGCACCACAGAGGATTACGGAGAAAACCCAAGGAGGTGTCGCGACCCGGGCGTAGGATGCTGTTGAGCGAAGCGAAACGCATCGATCCGCGAACCTCGCCACCCTTGGGATGGCTACACGATGCGATTCGCTTCGCTCATCACATCCTGCCGGCCGTTGCCTTTCTTCGTGCCTTCGTGGTCAACCCGCCCTGGGTCTTGAGGTGGTATTCAGGTGGGGGTGTAGTCCAGTGGCAGGGCAGTGCGGTCGACCACGCGGCGCAGCACGAAGCTGGAATGGACGCTGTCCACGCCCTCCAGTCGGGTGATGCGGCGCAGCAGGAATTCCTGGTAGGCATCCATGTCGGGGACGACCACCTGCAGCATGTAGTCCGCCGACTGGCCGGTGATCAGGTAGCAGTGCTGGACCTCGGGGTAGCTCGCCACGGTCTCCTCGAAGTGGGCGAAGCGCTCCGGGGTATGGCGGTCCATGCCGATATGGATCAGGGCGGTCAGTTCCAACCCCAGGCTGCGCCGATCCAGCAGGGCTACGCGGCTCAACAGGACGCCGGCCTGTTCCAGCGCACGCACCCGACGCAGGCAGGGGGAGGGGCTGAGCCCCACGCGATCGGCCAGGGCCTGATTGGACAGGCTCGCATCCTCCTGCAGGATCTCGAGGATGCGGCGGTCATAGCGGTCGAGTCGGTGTGGTTCGGGTTTCATGGTTGAATATTGCTCTAAAGTGGCTTTATTGCGCAAGGATAGTGCGCAACTATTGCGTTCTTAGGGAAAAACGCAAGGTTATGCCGGGGACAATGCGTTAGGATAATGCACAGATAGAAATCCGGAGCGCGGCACCCGACCACACGGCGAGGCCGCGCCCCTTACAGGAGACGAACACGATGGCCTTCGATCACACCAAGTACGCCCCGTTCCCGCCGATCGACAAGTCCGATCGGCGCTGGCCGGCCCAGCGCACCACGGCCGCCCCGCGTTTCTGCGCGGTGGATCTGCGTGACGGCAACCAGGCGCTGGTGCACCCGATGAGCGTGGAACAGAAGATGCGCTTCTTCGAGGTGCTGGTGGAAATCGGTCTGACCGAGATCGAGATCGGCTTCCCGGCCGCCTCGCAGATCGACTACGACTTTACCCGCCGCCTGATCGATGAAGACCGCATCCCCGAGGGCGTGTACATCCAGGTGCTGACCCAGGCGCGCGAGGACTTGATCCAGAAGACCTTCGCGGCGCTGGAGGGCGCCCCGCGCGCGGTGGTGCACGTGTACAACTCCACCAACCCGGCGCAGCGCGAGCAGGTCTTCCGCATGGATCGCGACGGCGTGCGCGGCATTGCCGAGAACGGTGCACGCTGGGTGCGGGATTACGCGGCGAAGTACCCCCAGACCGACTGGATCTTCCAGTACTCGCCGGAGAGCTTCTCCACCACCGAGCTGGACTTCGCGGTCGAGGTGGTCGATGCGGTGAATGCGATCTGGCGCCCGGACCAGGGCCAGAAGGTCGTGATCAACCTGCCGGCCACGGTCGAGTCCGCCACGCCGAACGTCTTTGCCGACCAGGTCGAGTGGTTCTGCGACCACGTGCAGTACCGCGAGCATTTCTGCGTGTCGCTGCATACGCACAACGACCGGGGCACCGGTGTGGCCGCGGCCGAGCTGGGCCTGCTGGCCGGGGCCGACCGCCTGGAAGGCACGCTGTTCGGCAATGGCGAGCGCACCGGCAACATGGATCTGGTCACCGTCGGCATGAACCTGTACTCGCAGGGCATTGACCCGACCATTGACCTGTCCGATATGGAGCGGCTGATGGACGTGTACAAGGAGTGCACCGACATGCCCATCAACCCGCGCCACCCGTGGGCGGGCGAGCTGGTCTACACCGCTTTCTCCGGCAGTCACCAGGACGCGATCCGCAAGGGCCTGGCGCATTACAAGGAGAAGGGCGGCCACTGGAACGTGCCCTACCTGCCGATCGACCCGAGCGACCTGGGCCGGCGTTACGAGGAGGTCGTGCGCATCAACAGCCAGTCCGGCAAGGGTGGGGTCACGCATGTGCTGGAGCGCGACTACGGCATCGAATTGCCGCGCTGGCTGGCGATCGAGTTCGCCCGCATCGTGCAGAAGGATGCCGAGACCTCGCAGATCGAGGTCTCCTCGAAGCGCATCCACGAGCTGTTCGAAAAGCATTACCTGACGCCGGTTACCGGCTGGGATCTGGTGCGTTACGAGATCGAGAAGGACGGTCCTGTGGTGCGGCTGGATGCGACCATGGGCCCGCCCGGGCGTGAATCCCGCCTGCGGGGCGAGGGCCACGGCGCGGTCGCGGCGCTGACCTCCGCCATGGAGGCCGAGCGTGGCGTGCAGGTGAAGGTCACCCACTTCGACGAGCACGCGATGGAGTCCGGCACCGAGGCGCGCGCCATGGCCGCCGTGGACGTGCAGGTCGATGGCGAACGCTCCGTGGGCGTCGCCCTGGGCGAGGACACCACGGCCGCCACCCTGCAGGCCGTGCTCAACGCCACGGGCCGCCGCCTGGGCGAGCGCGCCGTGGAGTCAGCCGCCGTCAGCGCCTGATCTCGCCGGGCCCGCGGGGCCTTTCCTGGCCCCTGTGGGAGGGTGCTTGCAACCAAGCCTCCCGTTCGCATCACAGCGGACGGGAGGCTTCGCGCCTGATCACCGCACGCGCTTCTCCAGCATGGTCTGCATGCGGGTCAGGCGTTCCTGGAGCTTGAGGGTTTCCTGCTGTATCTCGTGGATCTCCGCGTGCAGGGCCTGGTTCTCTTCGTGCACGCTGTCATGGATCATCTGCTGCTCGATCTCCATCGAGCGGTCGTGCATGCGCTGCATGGCGTCCACGATGATGGCGATGAACAGGTTCAGCACGGTGAAGGTGGCGATCAGGATGAAGGGCACGAAGAACGCCCAGGCCCAGGGGTAGATGTCCATCACCGGGCGGGCGATGTCCTCGGACCAGCCCTCCAGCGTCATCACCTGGAACAGGCTGTACATGGTGGCGCCGAGCGTGCCGAACTTCTGTGGGAAGGATTCACCAAACAGGCCGGTAGCGATGATCGCGAACACGTAGAAGATCAGCACCAGCAATCCCATGATGGAGATGATGCCGGGGATCGCCCGCAGCAGCGCCTCCACGATGAAGCGCAGCTTCGGCACCATGGAGACCAGGCGCAACAGACGCAGCACGCGCAGCACCGAGAATGGCCCCGAGGCCGGGATCAGTGCGATCCCCACCACGAAGAAATCGAACACGTTCCACGGGTTGCGCCAGAACCGCAGGCGGTAGACGAACAGCTTGGCCAGCACCTCGGCGGTGAAGATTGACAGGATGATGGCGTCCGCACTCAGGATCACCGGGCCGATCCAGCCCATTACGGTGTCCGAGGTCTCGAGCCCCAGGGTCAGGGCGTTCAGCAGGATCAGGCCAATGATGAAGCGCTGGGTCAGCCGGGCCTCGATAAAGTGTTCCAGGCGTGCGCGCAGCGTGGGGGTTTCGCTCATGGTGTCGAAGATCGTTGGAGTCCTTGGGGACGCGCAAGAGTAGGGTAAAGCCGGGGTTCCGGCAATCGCGCGAGCGCAAGCACGCGCCACGTCAGGAGTGCCTGGCAGACGGCACGAATGGACAGATTCCCGGGAACGGAAGGAGAGCACGGATGTGGGATGAACGTTACGCTGAGGACGACTACGTCTACGGCACTGAACCGAATGATTTTCTGCGCGCGGCAGTGGCCAACGTGCCGCGCGGGCGGGCCCTGTGCCTGGCCGAGGGGGAGGGCCGCAACGCGGTGTTCCTGGCGCAGCAGGGGTTCGACGTGCTGGCGGTGGACAGCTCCGCGGTCGGCCTGCAGAAGGCCCAGCGCCTGGCCGAGGACCGCGGGGTGCAGATCGAGACCCTGGTGGCGGATCTTGCCGACTACGCGATCGAGCCGGACTCCTGGGATCTGATCGTATCGATCTTTTGCCATTTGCCCCCGGACGTTCGGCGCCGCCTGCACGCCGAGGTGGTCGCGGGCCTGCGCCCGGGCGGGGTGTTCATCCTCGAGGCCTATACGCCGGCGCAACTCGAATGGGGCACGGGAGGTCCGCCCATTGCGGAGTTGATGATGACGCGGGAGGCGCTGACCGAGGAGCTGGACGGGCTGGAGTTCGAAGAGGCCGTGGAACGCGAACGCGACGTGATCGAGGGGCGTTTCCACACCGGGCGCGGCGCGGTGGTGCAGGTCCTGGCGCACAAGCCGCGGAACGACTGGGGCTAGACGCGGGCGCGCCCGTTCTTGGAGGTTGCCGGGCCGGTGTTCAGGCCGCTGCGGGCGGGACGGCCACACCCGCTTCGCGCAACCAGTTTCCCAGGGTGATCAGCGGTAGCCCCACCAGCGCGGTCGGGTCGTCGCCGCTCATGCGTGCGAACAGGCTGATGCCCAGCCCCTCGGACTTGAAGCTGCCGGCACAGTCCAGCGGCTGGTCCAGTGCAACGTAGCGCCGGATCTCCTCGGGGCTCAACTCGCGGAAGGTCACGGTGAACGGGACCTGGCCTGTCCGCACCATCCCGGTGGCCGTGTCCAGCAGGCACAGGCCGGTGTGGAACGTAACCGTTTCCCCGGACAGCGCCGCGAGTTGCGCCTCGGCGCGGACGCTGTCGCCGGGCTTGCTGAGGACCTGCCCGGCGTGGCTGGCGTTCTGGTCGGAGCCGATGACCAGATGGTCGGGATAGACATCGGCGACCGCCCGGGCCTTGGCCTCGGCCAGGCGCGCCACCATCGCCTCGGGCAATTCATGCGCCAGAGGGGTCTCGTCCACCGCCGGGCGCGCGGTCTCGAAGGGCAGATGCAGCCGCTCCAGCAGTTCGGCGCGATAGCGCGAGGTGGAGGCGAGGACCAGTCTTCGTGCGGTATCAGCCATCGTCGCCGTCGATCTCGATCAGGGCGTCGTCCGGATTGGCGGCGGCCCCCTTGGTGATGTTCACTGCGGTGACCGTGCCGGACACGGGGGCGGCGATTTCCGATTCCATCTTCATCGCCTCCAGCACCAGCACTGGCTGCCCGGCCTCGACCTTGTCACCCTCGGCCACCAGCACGTCGATGATGGTGCCGGGCATGGAGGTGGTGACGTCGCCCGGCCGGGTCGCACGGCGCGACTTCTTGCCTCCGCTGCCCCCGCGGCTGCGTTCGGCGCCGCCGTTGCCGGCGGTCTCGATGCTGTCCAGGGTCTCGATCTGGACCTCTTCCGGCATCCCGTCGACCGTCACGTACATTGGGCGGGTGTCCTCCCGGTGATGGCCGGAGCCGTTGACCTGGATGTGATAGGTCTCGCCGTGGAAGGTGACGTTGAACTCCACCGGGGCCGGGCAGCCGGCCTGGGTGTTCTCCGGCAGGTTGAGCGGTTCCGGGCTGAGCGTGCCGTCGCGGCGCTGCTCCAGGAATTGCCGTCCTACTTCGGGGAACAGGGCGAAGGTCAGGACATCCTCCGGGCCCCCGGCGAGGTCTCCGATCTCGTCAGTCAGGGTGGCCATCTCCGGTTTCAGCAGGTCGGCCGGGCGGCAATCGATGACATCGGCATTGCCGATGGCCTGTTGCCGCACGACGCTGTTGATCGGGCCGGGCGCCCGGCCGTAGTGCCCGGTCAGGTATTGCTTCACCTCGTTGGTGATGGTCTTGTAGCGCTCCCCGGCGAGGACGTTCATCACCGCCTGGGTGCCGACGATCTGCGAGGTGGGGGTGACCAGCGGCGGGTAGCCCAGGTCCTCGCGGACCCGGGGGATCTCTTCCAGTACCGCATCAAAGTGATCCAGCGCGTTCTGGTCACGCAGCTGGTTCGCCAGGTTGGAGATCATCCCGCCGGGCACCTGGTTGATCTGCACGCGGGTGTCGACGCCGGTGTACTCACTCTCGAAGCGCTGGTACTTCTTGCGCACTTCGTGGAAGTACAGCCCGATCTTCTGCAGCGCGACCAGATCCAGACCGGTGTCGTGTTCGGTGCCGGCGAGGGCGGCGACCAGGCTCTCCGTTGGCGGGTGGCTGGTGCCCCCGGCGAATGCCGAGATCGCGGTCTCGATATGCCGGCAGCCGGCCTCGATGGCCTGCCAGTGGCACAGCTCGGACAGCCCCGATGTGGCGTGGGCGTGCAGGTGGATCGGCACGTCCAGGGCATCCACCAGCTCGGTGACCAGCTCGCGGGTGGCGCTGGGGGTGAGCAGCCCGGCCATGTCCTTGATCGCGATGCTCTGCGCGCCCATCGCGACCAGCTCGCGGCCCAGGGCGACGAATTCGGCGGCCGAATGCACCGGGCCGGTGGTGTAGCAGAGCGTGCCCTGGGCATGGGCGTCGGCCTCGCGGGTGGCCTCGATCGCGGTGCGCAGGTTTCGCGCGTCGTTCATCGCGTCGAAGATGCGGATGATGTCGATGCCACCGGCGACCGAGCGCTCGACAAAGGCGCGCACCACGTCGTCGGCGTAGTGGCGATAGCCGAGCAGGTTCTGTCCGCGCAGCAGCATCTGCAGGGGGGTGTTCGGCAGCGCGGCCCGCAGCTGGTGCAGCCGCTCCCAGGGGTCCTCCTTGAGAAACCGCACGCAGGCATCAAAGGTGGCACCGCCCCAGGCCTCCAGCGAGTGAAAGCCGATGGCGTCCATCTGCTCGCAGATTGGCAGCATGTCCTCGGTGCGCATGCGCGTGGCGATCAGGCTCTGGTGGCCGTCGCGCAGGGTGACATCGGTGATGTGAACTCGATCCATGGTCAGTCCGGTGGCCGGGGTTATAACCCGTGGTGGGCGGCGAGGGCTGCGGCAACGGCCACCGCCAGTTGGCGGTCCGAGCGCTTGCCGGGGAAGTGCGTCAGCTCCGGGTGGGCCGCGACGAACCCGGTATCGAAGTGCCCGCTGCGGAAGGTCGGGTGGTCAACGATGGCCAGGTGGAACGGGATGGTGGTCTTGACCCCGAACACGCCCATGTCCCGCAGGGCACGATTGGCGCGGGCCAGCAGGTCGTCCCACTCCAGGGCCCAGCAGATCAGCTTGGCGCACATCGAGTCGTAATGCGGCGGGATGGTGTAGCCGGTGTAGATGGCCCCGTCGGTGCGCACGCCCGGGCCGCCCGGGGCGAAGTAGCGGGTGATGCGGCCGAAGCTCGGCAGGAAGTCGTTCTTCGGGTCTTCCGCGTTGATGCGGAACTCCATCGCATAGCCGCGGCGGGTGATCTGCGACTGTTCGTAGCGCAGCGGCTCTCCGGCGGCGATGCGCAGCTGTTCCTGCACGATGTCGACCCCGGTGATCATCTCAGTAACTGGATGTTCTACCTGAAGTCGTGTGTTCATTTCCATGAAATAGAACGAATCATCTGCGTCCATCAGGAACTCGACGGTGCCGGCGTTCTGGTAGCCGACGGCGAGCGCGGCGCGCACCGCCAACTCGCCCAGATACTGGCGCTGCGCCTCGTCCAGCTGCGGCGAGGGGGCGATCTCCACCAGCTTCTGGTGGCGGCGCTGCACCGAGCAGTCGCGTTCGAACAGGTGGATCGCATGGCCGTAGGCATCGCCGAGGATCTGCACCTCGATGTGTCGCGGATTGACCACGGCCTTCTCGAGGAAGATCTCGGTGCTGCCGAAGGCACGGGTGGCCTCGGAGCGCACGCGCTCGAAGTTGTGCTCCAGAGCGGCGGCATCCTCGCACAGGCGAATGCCGCGTCCGCCACCGCCATTGGTGGCCTTGAGCATCACCGGATAGCCGATGCGCTCGGCCACCTCCAGCGCCGCGGTGACGCCCTCCAGGTTGCCCTCCGAGCCGGGTGTGACCGGCACCCCGGCCTCGATCATCGCCCGGCGCGCGGCCACCTTGTCGCCCATGCGGCGGATCACCGACGCATCCGGGCCGACCCAGATCAGATTGCGGGCGGCGCAGGCCGCGGCAAAGTCGGGGTTTTCGGAGAGGAAGCCGTAGCCCGGGTGCACCGCGTCACAGCCGGCGGCGCGCGCGACGCTGATCAGGCGATGGATGCTGAGATAGCCGCCCATGGAGTCCGGGCCGATGGCGTAGGCCTCGTCGGCCTTCTTCACGTGCAGGGCGTGGCGGTCGGCATCGGTATAGACCGCGACCGAGATGATCCCCAGTTCGCTGCATGCCCGGATCAGGCGCACGGCGATTTCGCCCCGGTTGGCAATGAGCAGCTTGCGAATCAAACGGAAGGCCCCGGGCAGGTCGATGACAACCCGAGTATCGACGTCGTTTGGGGCGGCTGCAAGTTTCTGTTTCGCTTTGACAGATCGCCCTCGCGCGCGTATATTCCGCGCCCTTGCAACCGAGCCGTTTATGAGTCGCATCCCCGTTTCTCTTGACCCGTGGCAACCGCGTGCGCGGCACCTGGAATTCGAGGGTGACCTGCGTGCGGAAGAGCTGCCGCGGTTGCGTGCCGATGCCCTGCCGGGACACCCGTTGCGGGTGCACGCGCAATTCCAGCTGGAACGCGGGGCGCTGGACGAGATACGGCTGAGCGGGATGATTACCGGCGAGCTGTGGCAGACCTGCCAGCGCTGCCTGCAGCCGATGGCATGGGAATTCCGCCTTGAACCGGATGCCGTGCTGCTGCCACCGGAAGGCACTCCGGCGGGCATGAGCGAGGGCGATGACTTTGTCGCTCTCGAGGCGGATGGCCTGTTGCGCCCCGCGGCATGGGTCGAGGAAGAGATCCTGCTGGCGTGGCCACTGGTGCCGCGCCATGCGGACTGCGAACCCGCCGCCGGGGCCGAATTCGAGGAAGGCGAGGGCGCCGAAAATCCGTTCGCGGTGCTCGAACAACTCAAGAAGGGCGGCCCGGACCGGGGCGGCTCATGACGTGAGCGCCGGCCGGGGCATTGTCCGGGCCGAACCGTTATACTTGCGCCCGATTTGATACCGGGCTCACTCCCGTCGCCACGGGATTTTGATCAATCTGGAGATGCATCATGGCTGTTCAGCAACGCCGCAAGACTCGTTCCAAGCGCGATATGCGCCGCTCCCACGACAGTCTGACGGGCGCTACTCTGTCGACCGACCCGACCACCGGCGAGATCCATCGTCGTCACCACATGACTCCGGATGGTTTCTACCGCGGTCGTCAGGTGATCCAGCAGGCCGTCGAAGTCGACGAAGACGAAGATTAAGGTCCAGGGAATGACCGTCCCGGGGCCACGGCTGCGTTTGCGCCGTGGCCTTTCCGCGTTTGAATACGGCCGCTGTGCGGTCGTCCGTCGGGCCCGAGCATGACTGCCAGTTTTACCATCGCACTGGACGTGATGGGCGGCGACCACGGTGCGTCCGTCATCCTTCCGGCTGCGCGCCGTTCACTGAAGGTCGCAGACGATTTCCGCCTGCTGCTGGTCGGTGACCAGGAGACCATCGAGTCCGGGATATCCGGCTGGTCCGCGAGCGAACGCGAGCGGGTCGAGATGGTGCATGCCAGCCAGGTGGTCGGCATGGACGAGCTGCCGGCCGTGGCCCTGCGTACCAAGCGCGACTCCTCGATGCGGGTCGCCATTGACCAGGTGAAGAACGGGGCGGCCCAGGCCTGCGTCTCCGCCGGCAATACGGGTGGTCTGATGGCCACTGCGCGGTACGTCCTGAAGACCCTCCCCGGCATTGATCGTCCGGCCATCGCCACGGCCCTGCCGTCGATGAACGGGCATACCCACATGCTCGACCTGGGCGCCAATGTGGATGTCGAGGCCGCGCATCTGTATCAGTTCGCGGTGATGGGATCGGTGCTGGCGAATGCGGTGGACGGTCTGGAGGCCCCGCGGGTCGGCCTGCTGAACATCGGCTCCGAGGCGATCAAGGGCAATGACCGCGTGCGCGAGGCCGGCCGCATGCTGGAAGAATCCAGCCTCAATTACATCGGCTTCGTCGAGGGGAACGATGTCTACTGTGGCGATGTGGACGTGGTGGTTTGTGACGGCTTTGTCGGCAACGTCGCGCTGAAGATCAGCGAAGGCGTGGCCAAGATGATCTCCTCCAAAATGAAGGCGGAGTTCGATGCATCGGTGTTTTCTCGGTTGTCCGGCCTGTTCGCACTGCCGGTACTGCGCCGGATCCGTCATCGGTTCGACCACCGCCGCTACAACGGCGCTTCGCTGCTGGGACTGCAGGGCGTGGTGATCAAGAGCCACGGAAGCGCCGACGAGCTGGCCTTCGAGCATGCGATCCGCATTGCCCGCATCGAGGCCGAGGCGAACATCTCGAGTCGGATCGACAAGCAGCTTGGCCAGCTCCTGGGCCAGGAGACAAGCGAGTGAAGCATGCACGCATCAGCGGGACCGGGAGCTACCTGCCCGAGCGCATCCTGACCAACGCCGAGCTGGAGGCGATGGTCGATACCTCGGATGCCTGGATCCGCGACCGCACCGGAATCCGCGAGCGGCATATCGTCGCCGAGAACGAGGTGACCTCGGATCTCGCGCTGAAGGCCGCCGAGCGCGCAATGGACGCCGCCGGCATCCGCGCCGCCGACCTCGACCTGATCCTGGTCGCAACCACCACCCCCGATCAGATCTTCCCCAGCACCGCGTGCATCCTGCAGGCCAAGCTGGGTGTGGGGGGCTGTCCGGCCTTCGATATCCAGGCGGTGTGCAGTGGGTTCGTGTACGCCCTGGCCACTGCCGACCGCTTCATGCAGAGCGACGAGATCCGGCATGTGCTGGTCGTGGGGGCGGAGACGCTCTCGCGCATTACCGACTACACCGACCGCGGAAACTGCATCCTGTGGGGCGACGGTGCGGGTGCCGTGATCCTGTCGCGATCGCCGGACCCGGGCATCATCTCCACGCACCTGCATGCCGACGGCCACCACAAGAGCCTGCTGGAGGTTCCGGGTGGCGTGTCGCAGCCGGACAGCAACCCGGATCTCGACTTCATTCGCATGGAAGGCCGAGCCGTCTTCCGCGTGGCAGTGAATACCCTGGACCAGATCGTCGACGAGACCCTCGAGTACAACGGGATCGACAAATCCGAGCTGGACTGGCTGGTGCCGCACCAGGCGAACATCCGCATCATCCAGGCGACCGCGAAGAAGCTGAACATGTCCATGGACAACGTCGTGGTCACGGTGGATCGCCACGGCAACACCTCGGCCGCGTCCATCCCGCTGGCGCTGGATACCGCCGTGCGCGACGGTCGCATCAAGAAGGGTGACCTGATTCTGACCGAGGCCTTTGGCGGCGGATTCACCTGGGGCTCCGCGCTCATCCGGATGTAACCGGGGTCCGCGGACGCGTCATCGCGAGGCGCGCAGCGCCGTGGCGATCGACCGGGAGGGTCCTCGGCGTCCTGGGGAAACACAAGGAGCATTCGGCATGGGCCGCGAGATCGAACGCAAATTCCTGCTGGCCAGTGATGCCTGGCGCGAGCGTGTCGTGCGTGCGCAGCGCATGCGGCAGGGCTACCTGTGCGGCAACGACCGTGCCTCCATCCGCGTGCGAGTGGACGAGGGCGGTGCCAACCTCAACATCAAGAGCGCGACCCTCGGCGTGGAACGCGACGAATACCAGTACGACATCCCCGTGGACGAGGCCCACCGCCTGCTGGACACGCTGGCCGGCCCGCAGGTCGAAAAGACCCGCCACTGGGTGGACGTCGAAGGCTGGGAATACGAGGTCGACGTGTTCGAGGGCGCCAATGCAGGCCTGATCGTGGCCGAGCTGGAGTTGCCGAGCAGCGACGCCGAATTCCCGCGTCCGGACTGGCTGGGCGAGGAGGTCTCGCACGACCCGCGCTACTACAACACCGAACTCGCCCGGAATCCCTATCGCGAGTGGCCGGATGCCTCCTAGCGAGATCTTCGCCGCGGACTGCCGCGCCTGCCCGCGCCTGGCGGGTTTTCTGGAGGGCGTGCGGGCGAAGCACCCCGAGTATCACGCCGCGCCCGTGCCGTCCTTCGGCCCGCTGGATGCGCGGCTGCTGATCGTTGGCCTGGCACCCGGCATGCACGGGGCCAACGCCACCGGGCGCCCGTTCACCGGCGACTATGCCGGTGTCCTCCTGTATCAGACCCTGCACGAACACCGCTTCGCCAGTGCACCGGAGAGCGTGCGCGCGGACGACGATCTGGAGCTAATCGACTGCCGCATCACCAACGCGGTCAAGTGCCTCCCGCCGCAGAACAAGCCGACCACCGAAGAGATCCGCACCTGCAACGGCTTCCTCGCCGCCGAGATGGCGGCCATGCAGCCGCGGGTAATTCTGGCGTTGGGCAAGATCGCCCACGACGCCATCCTGCGTGCGAAGGGCCTGCCGCTGTCTAGTCTGCGCTTCGCCCACGGCGCCGAACACGAGCTGGACGCACACACCCGTCTGATCGACTCCTACCACTGCTCGCGCTACAACACCCAAACCCGCCGCCTGACCCCCGCCATGTTCAACGAACTCTTCGCTCGCATTCGCACCTACCTCGGGTAGGGAGTACGCGATCAGGGGACTCCAGTCTCCCCGTCATTGCGAGACGCGATACGTTGGCCTTCGGGCGGCGAGACAAGCGAAAAACGGAGTATCAGGCCAGCCCGGACATCGCCGGACCCGCACGCGGGCTATGCCGGGCGGCGGGGGAATTCCGGTATCCTGAAACGATCATGAGTACCTCCGAAACCGGATTCGATCACAAGCGCTTTGTGCAGACGCTGACGCAGTCGCCCGGCGTCTACCAGATGCTGGATGCGGCCGGGAACGTGCTGTACGTCGGCAAGGCGCGCAACCTGAAGAGCCGGGTGCCCAGCTATTTTCGTGGGAGCGACGACCGCGGGCCGCGCATCCGCTCGATGGTGCGGCAGATCGCGGATATCCGTGTTGCGGTGACGCATACCGAGGCCGAGGCGCTGCTGCTGGAAGCCAACCTGATCAAGCGTCACCGGCCGCGCTACAACGTGCTGCTGCGTGACGACAAGAGCTACCCCTACATCTACGTCTCGAACCAGGAATACCCGCGCCTGGGGTTTCATCGCGGCGCGCGCAAGAAGGGCATGCGCTACTTCGGGCCGTACCCTTCGGCCGGCGCGGTGCGCGAAAGCCTGGCGCTGCTGCAAAAGCTCTTTCAGGTGCGCCAGTGCGAGGACAGCGTGTTCGCGCACCGTTCGCGCCCCTGTCTGCAGTACCAGATCGGGCGTTGCACCGCGCCCTGTGTCGGCCATATCTCCCCGGAGGACTACGCGCGCGACGTCGAGGCATCGGTCAAGTTCCTCGAAGGCAAGAGCGAGGCCGTGATCGAGGAACTGATGGAGCGCATGGAGGCGGCCTCGACGCGCCTGGACTTCGAGCATGCCGCGCGCCTGCGCGACCAGATCGCACGGCTGCGCCAGATCTCCGAACAGCAGTTCGTCTCCGGCGGCGAGGGGGATGCCGACGTGTTTGCCCTGGCGCAGGAGGCGGGGACCTGCGCGGTGGAGATCTTTTTCGTGCGCAATGGGCAGAACCTGGGCAACAGCGAGTTGTTCCCGAACGTGCCGGAGGCGACCGAGACCGACGAGATCATGGCCGCGGTGCTGGCGCAGTACTACGCGGAACGCGAGCCGCCGGCGCGCATCCTGCTGTCGCACGAGCCGCAGGGCGCCGAGACCCTGGAGGCTTACCTGGCCGAGCGGCGGGGCGGAAAGGTCGCCCTGGCCTGGTCGCTGCGCGGCGACCGCGCACGCTGGCTGGACATGGCGCGGCGCAATGCCGAACTGGCCCTGAAGACCCGGATTGCCAGCCAGGCGGGACAGACGGCGCGCCTGGATGCGCTGACCAGCGAGTTGGGCCTGGAGGAGACGCCCAAGCGCATGGAGTGCTTCGACATCTCGCACACCGGCGGTGAGGGCACGGTGGCCTCCTGCGTCGTGTTCGGGCCGGAAGGGCCGATCAAGTCGGATTATCGGCGCTTCAACATCGAGGGGATCGAACCGGGCGATGACTACGCGGCCATGCATCAGGCGCTCAGCCGGCGCTTTGCACGGCTCAAGAAGGGCGAGGGGCAGGAACCGGATATCCTGTTCATCGATGGCGGCAAGGGCCAGGTGACCCAGGCGCTGAACGTGCTGGCCGACCTCGGGCTGGACCACATCAAGGTCGTGGGCGTGGCCAAGGGCGAGGAGCGCAAGGCGGGCATGGAAACCCTGATATTGAGCGGGGTAGAGGCGCCCTCTATACTCCCCGCGCATTCGGGTGCGCTGCATTGGATCCAGCAGATCCGCGACGAGGCCCACCGCTTTGCGATCACCGGGCACCGCGCCCGCCGTGCCAAGGCGCGCAAGGAGTCCACCCTGGAGGCGATCCCGGGGCTGGGGCCGAAGCGTCGCAGCGCGCTGCTGAAGCACTTTGGCGGCCTGCGCGGGGTCAGCCGGGCCGGGGTCGAGGAGCTGACCAAGGTGCCGGGGATTCACCGCCGGCTCGCGCAGGCGATTTACGACCAGTTTCACGAGAGTTGAGCCACTGCCATGTTTCCCCAATTGCCCACCTGGCTGACCTGGTCGCGGATCGTGATGATCCCGTTACTGGTGCTCGCGTTCTACGGCCTGTCCATGCCGCAGGGCGGAATCGTGGCGGCCATCATCTTCGCCCTGGCGGGCGTGACCGACTGGCTGGACGGCTATCTGGCCCGGCGCTGGGAGGTGACCAGTCGGTTCGGGGCATTCCTCGATCCAGTGGCGGACAAGCTGATTGTCGCCGCGGCCCTGGTGCTGGTGGTGGACCACAACCCCGAGCTCGGCATTGCGCTGGCCGCGATCGTCATCATCGGGCGCGAGATCGCGATCTCCGCGCTGCGCGAGTGGATGGCCGAGGTCGGTGGCAGCGCCAAGGTGGCGGTGTCGTGGGTGGGCAAGGTGAAGACCACCGCGCAGATGGTGGCGATCTTCCTGCTGCTGTGGGCCGAGCCCATTGTCGGCCTGCCGACGTTCGTGATCGGCGAGTGGCTGCTGTACCTGGCCGCCGCCCTGACCCTGGTCTCCATGATCCAGTACATGCTGGCGGCCGCGCGCTCGCAGTAAGGGGCGGCCTGTTTGTCGGCCGGGGCTTTGGGGCTACACTGCGGACACCTGCCCGGTGCTGCGCGTGGACTGCCCATGCCCGTTTCTGATCTTGATCTTGACAACACGCAGACCCTGGAGGCCCTTCAGGGTCTGTTGCCGGGTTTTGTCTATCAATTGCGCAGGACGCCCGATGGGCACTTCGACTTTCCCTATGTGGGTGAAGTGGTGGAGGGCTGGTTCGGTGTGGATCGTGGGGCCCTCAAGAAGGATGGGGCGCCATTGTTGGACTGTATCCACCCCGAGGATCGCGAAGCGGTGATGGGGAGCTCAATGGAATCGGTCGAGCATTCGGAGCCCTGGCTTCAGGAATTCCGCATGCAGTGCCGCGATGGCACAGTGATCTGGCTGTCCGCCTATGACACCGCGCGTCGGCTGGCGGATGGCACGATCATTTGGACCGGCTTCGCCACCGATATCACCACGCGCAAGGAGCTCGAGACGGAACTGCGCCAAAGCGAGGCGCAGTTCCGTGCCTTCGTCGAGACTGCCAGCGACGTGATCTATTCGCTGCGCCCGGACGGCGTGCTCACCTACGTCTCCCCCAACTGGACGGAGAACCTCGGCCATCCGGTCAGCGCGGCGATCGATCACTCGATCGACGAATATGTGGACCCGGAGGATCTGCCCGCGTGTTACGCGTTCCTGCAACGGATTGCGGACACCGGGAAGAAGGAAAGCGGTATCGAGTACCGCATCCGCCACCAGGACGGGCATTACCGCTGGCACACCAGCAATGTCTCGCCGGTGCTGGACGACGCGGGCCGGGTGACGGCGTTCCTCGGCATTGCTCGGGACATCACCGAGCGCAAGGAGACCGAGGCGCAGATGCAGCGCCTGGCGCATTACGATCCGTTGACCGACCTGCCCAATCGGACCCTGTTCTACCAGATCCTCGATCACGAGCTGACCGGCGCGCGCCGTGAGGACCAGCAGGTCGCGCTGATGTTTGTGGATCTGGACGAGTTCAAGCCGGTCAATGACCAGCATGGTCACGCAATGGGGGATCTGCTCCTGCGTCTGGTGGCCGGGCGGCTGTTGGGCTCCATAAGGCAAAGCGATGTGGCGGCGCGCATCGCGGGCGACGAATTCGTGGTGATGCTGCCACGCTTCCAGTCGGCGGAGACGAGTCGTGCGCAGGCCGTGGCAATCGGCGAGAAGATCCGGGCTGCGCTGGCCGAGCCGTTCGACTGCGACGGGACCGAGGTTCAGATATCCTGCAGTATCGGGGTCGCCCTGTTCCCGCTGGATGCGGCGGATGGCCCTGCGTTGTCGCGTGCGGCGGATGCGGCGATGTACGTGGCCAAGAACGCCGGGCGCAACCAGGTGGTCGTATTCGACCGGGCGGTGCACGGCGGAGATGCGATTGGTTACCGTGGGTATTGACCTGCGGCCAATGTGCGGTAGAATACGCGCCGATAACGAAGAGCGGGAATAGCTCAGCTGGTAGAGCACAACCTTGCCAAGGTTGGGGTCGCGAGTTCGAATCTCGTTTCCCGCTCCAACAGATTTTTGAAACCCCGGTTCGCCGGGGTTTTCTGTTTCGGCCTCTGGAGATGCGCCAGCATCTGTGGGGCCGAAACCCACCCGATACAGGCTGGGTGGCAGAGTGGTTATGCAGCGGATTGCAAATCCGTGTACGCCGGTTCGATTCCGACCCCAGCCTCCATCACTGCAGCATCTGCGAAAGGCCGCCCTTTGGGGCGGCCTTTCGCGTTTGCGGCGCCCGCACCCGAGGTGTTGTCGCCGGTCAGGGTCCTGCATGAAGCCCCGTTCCCTCAATGTGCGAGGCGCGGCAAAAGCCCCCCCGTTTTTCGTGGGGCGGGTGCTTCGGACGACGCCAGAGCCGAACTCGCGCATCGGGCGCGCATTGCCGATCAGTGCATGGCACTATGCGGGAGTCCGACTTCCCGAGAGTGTGTGTGCGCGCAACGGATTTGCCCCAATCGGCCCGAACCAGGCGGCCCCTGCTACGGTGGGTGCGGGAGATGCGCGTTTTCCGCGGCCTTGGCCTCTCGTTGGCCTGCCTGCTCGTTGCGTTCGGGGCGCCGTCCTCCGCGGCCTCCGCGCCGGATTTGCGCGTGGGCGTGTACGACAACGCGCCCAAGGTCAGCGTGGACGCGCACGGGGAGGCCGACGGCCTGTTCGTCCGCCTGCTGGACTCCATCGCCCGCCGCGAGCACTGGCAGATCGAGTACGTCCCCTGCCAATGGTCGCAATGCCTTGCCGATCTGCGCGAAGGCCGACTGGATCTGATGCCCGATGTGGCCCGGACCGACACGCGCGAGGCGTTCTTCGGGTTTCACCAGATTCCGGTCGTCCAGGGCTGGAGCCAGGTATACGCGTTCCCGCAGTCGGGGTTCAGCAGTCTGGAATCCATGGGTTCGCGGCGCATCGCCGTGCTGGAGGGTTCGGTGCAGGAAAGCCACCTGCGCCGGCAACAAATCGGCAACCCGGGTCTCGAGTACCAACTGGTTCCCTACAGCGATTTGCCAGCGGTACTGGCCTCGGTGCCGGCCGGCGAAGCCGCTGCCGCCGTCAGCAATAACTTCTACGGACGCCAGCACGCCCGCGCCTACGGGCTGGTGGAGACGCCGATCACCTTCGGCCAGGTGGGCCTGCACTACGCGGCCGCGCCGGGGGCACAGGCGGAGCGTCTGGCACTGATCGACGCCTATCTGGAGCGCTGGAAGCCCCTGGCGGGCTCGCCCTACCAGGAGGCCCTTGCGGCCACGCTGCTCGCGGAGGGCGAACCGGGGCTGCCGGGATGGGTGGTGTGGGCGCTGATCATCGCGCTGGCTCTGGTCGTGCTGCTGACGGTTACGGGGTTACTGCTGCGCTGGCAGGTGCGTCTGCGAACCCGCGAGCTGAGCGCGGTCAACCAGCGCCTGGAGCATGTGCTGGACAGTGGGCCTACGGTGATTTACCAGCTGGATGCTCACGACTTTTGTCCGGTATGGGTTAGCCCCAACCTCCAGCGTCTGTATGGAGTCGACCTCGACGATGCGATGCGTCCTGGCTGGTTCGAGCATCAGCTGCATCCCGAGGATCGCGCGAACGTCCTGCGCGAGAACGAACGGCTGCTGGAGGATGGCGAGCTCGTTCGCGAGTTCCGCCTGTTCGACGGCTGGGGCAAGCTGCGCCACGTGCGTGACGAGATGCGTGTGGTGGAAGGGAGCAACGGGCGCGGTGAGCTAGAGATCGTGGGCAGCTGGACCGACCTGACTGCCAGCATGGAACAGAAGGAACAGCTGCGGCAGATGACGCACTACGATGCGCGCACCGGCCTGCCCAATCGCGCCCTGTTGCAGGACCGCCTGGGGCACACGGTGGAGCGCGCCATGGCGGACGGCGAGGCGCGCTGGGTTGTGCTGATGGATCTGGACCGCTTCCGCAACGTGAACGAGACCCTGGGGACCGCGGCGGGGGATACCGTGCTGCAGGGCATTGCACAGCGCCTGAACCAGGCCCTTTCGCCCGAGGACACGGTAGCCCGCATCGGTGCCGACGAATTCTGCCTGATCATCGAGAGCCCGCCCGAGGAAGCCCTCGGCAGCTTCGTGCAGTCGCTGATCGATACCCTGCGAGCCCCCTTCGAGATCGCGGGGCGCTCGCTGGTACTCACGGCGAGTGTCGGTGTGGCGCGTTTCCCTGGCGACGGCCAGACGCGCGAAGAACTCCTCACTGCCGCCGAGCTGGCGATGCAGGATGCGCGGCGCCGGGGAGGGGACAGCTGGTGCGCCTACGACGCCGAGATGGGCACTCTGACCGAGCATCGGCTGTTTCTGGAAAACGACTTGCGGCAGGCCATCGTCAACCACGAGTTCGTGCTCCACTTCCAGCAACAATTCAACCTGGCCAGTGGCGAGTGCGTGGGGGTCGAGAGCCTGGTGCGCTGGAACCATCCGCACCGGGGCATGGTATCCCCCGCAGAGTTCATCCCGCTGGCCGAGGAGACCGGCCTGATCCAGGCGATCGATCGCTGGGTTCTGGAGGCGGCCTGCCGCCAGCTCGCGGCCTGGGACGAGGCGGGCCGGAACATCCCGTTGATCGCCGTAAACTTGTCGGCGCGCGAGCTGCACGACGAGCAACTCGTCACCACCGTACGCGAGACCCTGGGGCGCTTCGCCATCGCGCCCGAACGCCTGGAGGTCGAGCTGACCGAAACCATGATCATGGAGTACCCCGAGCGCGCCCTGGCGGTCCTGCGTCGGCTGGACGGCCTCGGCGTGCGTCTGGCCATGGACGACTTCGGCTCCGGCTACTCGAACCTCGCGCATCTGCGCCGCCTGCCGCTGCACCGCCTCAAGGTCGACCAGTCGCTGGTGCGCGACATCGGCCATTCCCGCCACAACGAATCCATCATCCGCGCGATCATCGCGCTGGCCGCCGCCCTGGAACTGGACCTCATCGCCGAGGGCGTGGAAGAAGAACCCCAGCGCGCCTTCCTGCTGCAGGAAGGCTGCGCCATCGGCCAGGGCTTCCTGCTCCACCGCCCGGCGCCAGCCGCTGATTTGTTTCGCTAATCGTGTGGCGAGGGAGTTTCTGAGCGGCGAGGTGATCTAGCCAGGCGTGAGCGCCTGGACTAGGCGGCGAGCGAAGCCCCGGCGGATGCTATATTCGTACCCAGTTGAGTGATTGGTGGATGGATGACTTTCCGCGTGACGGCAGCCCATGATCAGGATGCGAAGTTGGCCCTGAACCGCGTCACGGGTTTGGCATCCGAGGCGGCGGAGTTCGTGAGGGAAGAGCTTGGGGAGGCTTCTGAAGTGATTGGGTTCGGTTCATGGGCCAAAGGAACAGCCCGGCCGCATTCCGACATCGACCTGGCCGTGATCCCTTCGGGAGAGGCGACAAGCCGCGATTGGGGCCGGCTTCGGGAGCGCATCGAGGAGCTTCCGACGCTGTACAGCTTTGACTTGGTTGATATCAGCGAGGCAAGCGAGACGCTGCGCTCGGAGATCCAACAGCACGGGGTGCGGGTGTGACTGCGCGGGTCGGTTTCACTCGATAGCGCGTCGGGCTTTAAAGCTGTGCAGGGCGGACCCGAGGGGAGAGATATCAAGGGTCCAACACCTGGCGTCCTGCGAGGCGTCGGCAATTCAGGACTTCGTCGTTGGATGATGCTCCCTGAGCCATTCTTTCAGGGCACCATCCATGCGGGTTTGCCAGCCCTTTCCGGTCGCGCGGAAGGCCTCCACAACCTCCGGCGACAGGCGAATCGTGATCCGTTCCTTGGTGACCACCATTGGGGGGCGGCCGGGGCGCCGCAGTGCCCGCGTTTCTTCCTCGTCAGGCGCGTGTGTCTCAGGGTCTGCTTCGATGCGGGCCTCAATGGCCGTTTCCTCTTCCGGGTTGTTCAGCAAGACCCGACGGCCATTACGTAACGTCAACGATTTGGGCATAACGACGGTCTCCCGGTTGTGTGCGCTTCCGCAGGCGGATGATTCTTCGCACATTCTCTCGGTCCGTGGAGATGACGCAGTACAAGCGATCACCCATCAGGGCGTATCCCAGCATGCGACATTCGCCGTAGTCCTTTCGACGATCCTCCATGGCCAGAAGGGTCTCCCACTCCAGGCTCACGGCCAGCGCGAGTGAGACCCCGTGCTTGGCCTGGTTCGCGGCATCCTTGTCCGCGTCGAACTCAATCTCCATTTGATTATTGTATGTACAAAATCATTGCTGGGCCAATGGCTGGTCTTGGTTCCGGGGGTCGGGATCAGGCTGCCGACCGAGGGAAGAGCTGCCGGGCAGCCTTCATGCCTCGCAGATAGCGCGTTTGGCGGGCATCGCACCGGGCCGTGAGATGGGTCGGTGTTCCGATGGCGCTGCCGAATTGCTGCAACATGCGGCTGGCCGCACGGACGAACTGATCGGGATCAATGCCCAGATGCGCCAGCAGGGGCGGGGTGCCATCGTGGATGAAGCCGCGCTTGTCCTCGCGGATGACGCGCCCCGTCGCCTCCACGAGCTCCAGATAGTCCTCGAAGCCGAAGGGCACGGCGCACTCCGCGCGGCCAGTGGCGTCGAATGGAAGTAGCGGGGCGCTGACCAGTTGGTCCAGGACCGTCTCCGGCTGCAAGGATTCTGTTTCGTGCGGAACGGAGAGTGGCCGGTTCGCTCGTGTGTCGGATCTCGTAGCGTTGGTGTGTCCCGGCGCAGTGCTGTCGCCTGGAACCGCGGGGTCGGCGGCGGCGCGTCCGGCTACCGTTGTTCCATCCCCGGACGTCGCGCGCAGCAGGGCAAGCCGTTCCGCGACCGAGGTGTACTCGGAGGCCTCCGGCGTGGGGGCCATCCCGGCCCGGATCGGGTTCAGGTCCACGTACGCCATGGCCGTCAGAACCGCTTGCTCGTCGAGCAGGGCCTGGCTCTTGAAGCGCCCCTCCCAGAACCGTCCCGTCACGCCGTCCTCGGCGTTCGCCTGACGGGCGATCGACTCGTTCAGCACGCGCATGAACCACGATAGGTCATTGAGTCGGGAGCGGTACGTCTCGACCCAGGCATCCACGACCTTCATCTCGGCCGCACCGAGCCCCTGTGGATCGGCCAGATACCAGCTGCACCATCACCGGCCCCGTGAAGAGCTGTGTCCAGCGACGCAGGATCTCGTCGCGCTCCAGGCGCTCGACGCGCGCCTCGTCCACTCGCACAACGATATGGAAGTGGTTGCTCATGACCGCATAGGCTGCGATATCGACGGCGAAGACCGACGCAAGCTGCTTCAGACGATCGGCGATCCAGCTGCGGCGATGCTCAAAGGATCGCCCGGAGTGGGCATCGTGCCCGCAGAGAAACGCGCGGCGGACGCAGCGGGAAACGACGTGGTACCAAGGAGTATCGTCCAGAGAGACGAGGGTCGAGCGGGGCTGGGTCATGATGAACTCCTTCCGTGGAGTAGGCCTTGCAGCAACGCAGATTCGTTACGTTCCTGTCGTTAGGATAGTGAATGCCTTGGAGTTTTTCAGGGCGTAGCGAAACCGCGTTCCAGGGTTCCGTTAGAGCGGGGCGAGCAAGGTGGGTTTGCCCGAGGTTCGGCGCATCAGCAGCGGGCACCGTCACGGACTCGCCGCATGAAGCTCTAATCGGTCCGGTTGTGCTGGGTATCCGTTACTTGGCGGAGCGCATGCGCATCGATCGGTTTCTTGGGGGCGGTGGCGCTGGAAAGGCGCGCGATGGCCTTGCCGCGCTTGGTGATGAGGATGGATTCACCTGCAGCGGCCCGTTCCCCCAGTTCGCTCAGGTGGGCTTTGGCGTTCGCCAAACTAACCGTCGTCTCGGACATTCCGCACTCCCCTGACCATGTAGATGGTCAATCGTACCTTGGCGCAACCGTCCGAAAAATCGGTTGGCGTGAGGGACGAGTTGCAGACGCGGGGCTTGCGAGCGATTGCTTCAGGGAGTCCGGCTTATGTCAACAAAGTGGGTGTCCCAGATAATGCCGGTCATTTGGGTGAGTTCGAGCGATACATTGACGCCCCGTGTCAGTCAGGGTGACAAAGTTTGTCGTGCCACTAGTGCCTTTCACGCCCCGCGGATGCCGACCAGGAGTCTTGGTTAGCGGCACCCCCCGGGCAAGTGAGCAGGGTCCATTCCGTTATCTCCACTGCAGACCCAACCATTGATTCGGGAGGATGTATCAATGGTTCCGTCGAGGCTTGGGGTGAGTCGCATGGAGCCAGCCAGTGCCGATGAGCTTGTGTCCCACTTGATGAGGAGCGATCCGTCCTCGCCGGGGTCCAGATTGGCTGTAATACTGTCGACGTACTTGGAATCGAAGCTATAGTTGGCGGGGTCCGGGGTTGTGCCAAGGCTGTTCGAGATGTGTTCGAGGATGTCGGTGCGCAGGCCTGCCGTGACTGTGAGGCCCTCCGTTGCCTGGGCCCGTGCGGTGAAGTTCTGATAGGCCGGCAGGGCAATGGCGGCAAGGATGCCGATAATGGCGACGACGATCATGAGTTCGATGAGGGTGAATCCATCCGGGTTGTGCTTGTGCATGTTGCGTTTCTCCTTGGCAAGTCACCGTTTCGAGGGCTACGTCACATAGCAAGCAAGAGTCAGGCCATGCTTCGGTTCGCGTGATGCGGGCTCCGGCACGCACAGCGCCGAACCCTACTTCAGCTTTGGTAGTGATTATGGGCTGGGGGCTCTTAAGGAGGCGCTGATTTCATCTGCCGCCGTTCCCGCCCGTCGCGCCGAGTTTGGGATAATTACACTAGGGATGTGATAGGCGACGTCCCAGCGCAGTTTTCCGACCTAGACTACTCGGCCGAGCGCAGGTGGACATGGCGGGACCGGTTCCTGGAGGAGATGGACGCGATCACGCCGTGGACGGCGCAGCTGGAGGCGATCGAGAAGTGCAATCCGAAGGGGAAACGCGGCCGCCCCCTGATCGAACTGAAGCGGATGTTGTGGATGTACGTGGAGCAGCACAATGCTTCAACCTGCTGATTAAGGAATTGAGGATGCGGCGTACGACAGCCAGGCGAACCGCCATTCTTGTGGGCATCGACCTGAGCTGCGAGGCGGTCCCGGACGCCACGCTGATCACGGCCCCACCCTCGACTAAGAACCGCGAGAAGGCCCGCGATCCGGATATGCACCAGGCGAGGAAGGGCAACCAGTGGTTTTTCGGGATGAAGGTGTATATTGGCGCCGATGTCGTGACCGGGCTGGTGCACATCGTGGTGGCCATGGCGGCCAACATCCCGGATGTCTCGCAGGTCCCGGAGTTGCTCCATGGCGCAGAAGACAATCTGCATTGCGATGCCGGTTACTCCGGCGCCGAGAACCGGTAGACGAAGCATCGGCCCCAGTGCGACATCGCACGCTAGCGCGGTACGGTACGGTGCGGCGCCGCCGGACGGTCCCGACAAGGATGGGATCCGGCCCGGGGAGCGCTGCAAGGCGCAGCTGCGTGCCCTCGTCGCGCACCCGTTCCGTATGGTGAGGAACCTCTTCGGCTACCCCAAGTTGCACTACCGGGGTCTGGCCCAGAGCACCGCGCAGCTGCGCAGCCTATACCGTGCGCGACGATGGGAGTTACTACCGTAGGGGTAGCGCGACCGTAAGACCGGAAAACTCCTCCTACCTTCAGATCGGCGGGGGGCTATATGCCAGGCAGGAAGGCGCGTTAATCACCGTCTCCTTAACGCGCCGTTGCCCGCGCGAACAGGCGGCCCGGTTGACGATTCTCCATGGCACGCCGGGGGGGCTGGTTGACCAGTGCGGTAGTGTCGCGTCAAGTGGTGTAAGAGCGTTGTAGCCACTGCGGCGTCGTTATCTTCACCCTTCGCTGGTGTACCAAGAATCTTGAGGTATCAGGATGCCAAATCTAGCGCAAGCGCTATCTCTTCCTCGGTTTAGCGTAATTGTCCCCACTTACAATGATTCCGAACGGTGTCTCCGTTGCTTGTGGGCGCTTTCGGAGCAGGATTGCCCGCGTTCCGATTTCGAGATTGTGGTGGTTGACAACGGCTCCGATCCGCCGCTACCTCTACCCTCGGAATTACCCGAGGATCTTCAGGTGACCCTGGTGGTTGAATTGTCTCCTGGCTCATATGCGGCCCGGAATCGTGGGATCCGGGAAGCGCGGGGCGATATCCTTGCATTTACCGATTCGGATTGTTTGCCCAGCCGCACGTGGCTTTCAACAGCCGTCGCGGTTCTTGATGACAAAGCTCACGACGTGGTGTTAGCCGGAAAGATTTCGCTCTTCCCGGAGGCGGTGGTACGACCGAACCCAGCAGAGCTGTATGATCTTTATTTCGGGTTGCGGCAGGCCCGTTTTGTTCAGGAATATGGGTTCGGCGCGACGGCCAACCTCGTAGTGCCCAAGCGTGTCATTGCCAACTGTGGGCCCTTCAATGCGGACCTCAAGTCCAGTGGTGATCGCGAATGGGGACATCGCGTTCACGCTTGCGGATACCGCATCGTCTACATCGAGGCGCTGGTAGTCAGACATCCGGCCCGTAACACTCTTGACGCGCTCTTGGCGAAAGTCCGACGTAAGGCCGGTGGTCGACATGACCTCCAAGCCAAGTCGAGCAAGGATCACACCTCGAGCATGCGTGGAGGAGAGCGAACCCGATTGGCACGGGGGTCCCTGGCGCAGCTAGTTGCGCTACGTCGCGAGTATGGAGTGATTCCAGCGCTGCGAGTGGTGAACATCATGCTGGCAATTGTCGTCGCCACGCTGTCCGAAGGTATGCGGTTGAGAAGCGGTATGCAGAGCCGACGGTGCTAGGGAAACACTGGTTTGAACGCTCAAAGGGCGGGCCCCGGTGGTCGGGCTGGGATATCCGAAGGCAGCGTACAAGTACTGAGGACCCAGCAGCTAGTTCTGGGTAATCGGCGCGGTAGGGCGGGCTATATGCTCGAAAACGGCGTGGAGGTCATGGGCGCGATGGAGCCACGTTGCCGGTGAGTGGTGTTCGGTAGAGTCTTTGAGCTTGAGTTGAAGCTCGATGCGGTCAGCTAGATCCGCTGGGCTGTTTGGTGAAAAGGTCATGACATCTTGGGGAAGATCGAGGTCCCCCTCGAATGGTCCGGTGCGCGCGGCGACTATGGGCAGGGCGCAGGCACGCATCTCGTGAAACTTCTGCGGGTAGCAATAAGTGCCAAAGGCCCCGGGAATGTTGCAGATGACCCCGACATCAAGCGCGTTGAAAATCAGCCCAGCGTCGGTGATGGATACGTGCCCCAGGTCGTACACCGGGAGGTTGGGTGGTGGGTGCCAGGACGTATCCCGTTGGCCCGCGACGAGCAGGGCAATGCCAGAAATGCGGTCAGCGAGGATCCTAGCGGCTTCAGATAGTACGGCAATATTTCGATCGCGTGTAAGGGCACCGGCCGTGCCGATGTAGTGTTGGTTCGTTGGCAGGCCCAAAAGCTGGCGGGCCTCCTCGGAAGGTTTGGGGTGGAAAATGGTTCCGTCGGCGGCGTTTGGCAGTAGAACGTTGTTGCTCGATCCGTGGCGCCGCGCGTATTTAATCAGGCGTGTAGAGGCGCAGGTGACCACGTGTGCTTGGCGGATCGCTCGATGGAGGGCGGCACGCATCCCGGGAATCCGGGTAACGCGGAAAGAGTCGTAGTTGTCCTTGAGGTCGATTACGCAGGGAATATTGGTTTTCGCGGCGACATGTTGGCCGATGATGACGATGGGAGCATCGGCTCCTGCCCAGACCACATCCGGACGGAACTCTTGGAGGGCCTTGCGGATGGCGCTCCAATAACGGTCATAGCGGGGGAATGGGCCCGATCGAATGGGGATAAGGCGCCAGTCGGCATGAGCTCGCGCCGGTCCCGCAGATGGCGGTTCTTCCGGATGGTAATCGGCGACAAGTCCGCGTATTTCCGCCTTAGCCTGTTCAGCCAGGATCTCCGGGATCGCGAATGATCGCCCATGGAGTTGGGCATAAGCGTCCATGCCCATGTGGTGGCGTTTTGTCAGGACGAGGACTTTCATTCGTGGCTGTCGATGCTCTGTTCTAAACGCTCGCCAATGTCTCGGGCAATGGCTGCCGCTGGCCGGCTGGCAGGCAGTTGGCTTTGGGGGGTGGCGGTATCCGCGGTGATGGCCTGCTGGATGGTCTCGCGGATGAGCTCGGGGTCGAAGCGGCTCAGGATTACGTTGTCGTCCAGGCCTTCCTGGCGTTCGGTCGCCATACGCATCAGGAGGGTCGGAATGCCCAGGTAGGAGAGTTCTTCCTGGTTGCTGCCGCCGTCGGTGATCACCAGTTTGGCGTGGCCGATCATTTGCATGAAAGGGACGTAGGTCATCCGCGGGCGCAACTCTATCTTGGGGTTTTGTTCAAGTGCCTCCAGTTCGCCGAGTTCGGTCAGACGTTTCCGGGTAGTTGGGTGGAGGACGAGGACCACGCGCAGGCGTTCCGCCAGGTGCTGAACGGTGTCCAGGATGATGTCGAGCCGTTCACGCGAGTAGAGGTTCTCGAAGCGGTGTACGGAGACGACGACGTAGGGGGTATAGATCTGTGCCTCGGGCCGCGCAGGGGCGGAGGTGACGGTGCGCAGGGCATCGAGGATGGTATTGGCGCCGGTATCGACGATTGTCTGCCGACGGGTATTGAGATTGCCGCAGGCCCACTCCCCTGGGCAGTAGGCGATTTTCGCGAAGCGCGTGACGATCAGGCGGGTAAGTTCTTCGGGAAATGGGTGTCGCCAGTCGTAAGAGCGCAGGCCGGCTTCCACGTGCGCCACCCGGGCGCGGACGAGCCAGCCGACGCTGGCCGCCAGCAGGGTTGTAAAGGTGTCGCCATGGGTCAGGACGATGGTTTTCCTGCGTGGCCGAGCTGCCCAGTCGTTGCGGCTGCGCCAGAGAGTCCATGCGGTACGGAACATCCAGTTCGCGGCCTGAGCCATCCCCTTGACTTCCGGCCCTTCGTATAGCCACTCGCGCGAAGTGCGGATGCCGAATTCATCCAGCAGTTCGTCGATGGTTTCGCGGTGCTGGCCGGTCAATAGCAGGCGATAGGGTAAGCCTTGATGCTCCAGCTCGCCGAGCAGGGGCGCCATTTTGATGGTCTGGGCGCGGGTGCCCAGGATCGCCACCAGGCGTGGGCTGTCCGTGGGGGGTTCGGGCATGAATTCCTTTCCCTGCGGGGCTTGTTGACCGGCCCGTTTCCGGGCCGGTCGAGACGCTGAATAGCGTATCATGGCAAGGGAGATATCGGCGGATGACTGACGGGGCAGGAGGCAGTGGATCTCTAGCGGGGAGAGCGGTCAAGAGTCGCACTCACCCGCGTGGGGATGTGGAGAAGTGATGGTCTTGGCAGTGCGTCTGCTGCGCGGCGGCGCCGGTATCGGGTGGGTGGGCCGCGGTGCGCGGTCTTTGGCCCTGCGCGCAGGGTGTGGGCTCGGGCCGGGGGCTTCTGTTTGGCGTGACTGGGGCGACTGTGGTGACCAGCGTGAGTCTGGTGGTCTGGAACGTGTGGCTGTAGCTCGTGGTTCGGAAGCGGCTGTGGATCCGGTGCTCAGCTGTCTGACTGGGCAGCTTTGCATGAAGCCGCTAGCCGTCTTCCGCGATGGCATCCTTGTACATGAGCTGCGTGATCTGTTCGGAGACGAGGCCGATCAGGAAGATGATGACCGAGGTGGTCAGCAACAGCGCGCTCATGTTGGTGAAACGGCTCATGGTGATGAATGTGAAAAGGTAGTAGCCGACGCCGAGCAGGAAAAAGCCGAAACTTACGGGCACGAACAGCTTGAGGGGCGAATACAGCGTGCCGACCTTGAAGATGATCAGCAGGAAGCGGAGACCATCCTGCAGCGGCTTCAGGTGGCTATTGCCGACCCGCTTGGCTGCATGGATCGGTACGTAGGTCACCGGATAGCCGGCGCGGAAAAACGCCATGGTGATCGTGGTTGGATAGGAGAACCCGTTGGGTAGCAGGTGCAGGAACTCCCGAAACATCCGGGCCCGTACAGCGCGAAACCCCGAGGTGAGGTCCTCGATCCTCTGCCCCGTCATGTAACTGGCCAGGCGGTTGTAGAACCGGTTTGCCAGCCCTCGGCCTACATTCGCTTGCGAACCCTTCTGGCGTGCGCCGACTGCCATGTCGTAGCCTCGGTCGAGTTGTTCCAGCAGTCGGGGAATATCTTGGGGATTGTGCTGCCCGTCCCCGTCCATGAACACGAGAATCTCGCCATGCGCCGAGCGTGCGCCGCGCTTGATCGCCGCGCCGTTCCCCATGCTATAGGGCTGAGCGATCACTCGGGCTCCGGCCTTTTCCGCTATTTCGGTTGTGTTGTCCGTGGAGCCATCGTCGATCACGAGTACTTCCGCGTCGGGGATGATCCGAAAGATGCTCGAGATAACCTTTCCGATGGCCCGAGACTCGTTCTTGGCAGGAACGACAACGCTGAGCGACGGTGATGAGTGGTCTTGGTCGGCCTGAAGTGGGTCGATTGTCATGGGTTTCCATTCTCTAGGTCGCGGACACGTTGTTCCACGATGTTCGCCGTCTGTTCCCATGCCTTGCGTTCAAACGGTTTCCATGCGGGGGGTGGAGGCGGCAGCGTCCGATGAATCCGGTGCAGCCAGTCGCGTAGGCCCGATTCATGTGCCAGCCGTGAGGCCGTTTCGATGTTCTGGAGCCTCGGGCTGCGCTCAATGGCCGCCAGCAGTTGCTGCATTATCTCGAGGTGATCGTCTTGATGGCGGAAAGCGATCGCGCGGATTACATGATAGTTGGCGGCGGTACTTGATCGATTCTGTACGATTGGATTCTCCAGGAACGCTTGGGCCAGTGCATGCACCTCGTGGAGTCCAAGGGCCTTGCATCGGCCAGCTACGATGTCATTCAGGAGCAACTCAAGTGCACGGGCGTCGTTGTCGGGCTGGTGGTTGAGGTAGCGCGCGTTGGGGGCGAGACGAAGAATGGAGTTGAACCTCTCCCGCGAGCGGTCTTCCACCCCTGCGATGCAAAGCTGGTGCGCAGAGGTAAGCGGAAGGGTGGCTTGTGTCGGGTTGTGCTCCGCTGTGGTATCGATCACCCGTGCGGCGATCAGGGGGTATCCCTCGTGGCTGTAATAGTTGGCCAGATATAGAGCGGCGCGCAAGGAGCCGGTGTCACGGGCCCACCATATTTCCGCGGCGAGGCGAGGGTTACCCCAAAGGGCGGTGACCTGCACCAGGGCGAAGAGCAGCACCACGGTATACGCGCCGAGCGCGGAGCCTGCCAGAATACTTTGGCGCCCGGGGAGGCGAGTTAACCCAAAGACGAGCGCAATAACGACGCCCACAGCCGGAAGGTAATTCCGGTGTTCATAGTAGAGCTCCAATGGGAGCCAAGTTGACTCAACAAAATGCGCTGCTAGGTACCAAAGTACCGCAAACGCGGGGAACGGCCAGCGGGGGCCGAAGGCGATGGCTAGGGCGGCCAGGGCGAACCAGCCGCCAGTGAGTGCAATTGCCAGCCCGGCGGGCCATCCCCCGTAGATGGGGTAGTGGTCGTGGAATGGGCCGAACGCAGGACTCTGCGGTACAAGCATAAGGCGTAGATAATCCAGCAGGATTACCGACTGCGTGGCCAGACGTTCAAGACTTGTGAAGTGGCGGATGCCAGTACCCCCGTCGAGCCCCCCGACGAGGCGGTCCAGCATGTAGAAGACTAGGAGGACGGCCGGAAGAATGATGAAGGGAATGCGCCAGAGGCGGTAACCGCGATCTACCGGGAGTCCCGCGAGCAGCGTTCGGTCGAGCGCTAGGACCACCAACACGTAAACTGCGGCATTTTCCTTCGTCAGCGTGCCAAGCCCGATCCCGACGCCTGCCGCCAGAGTCATCAGGGCCAGCCCCTTCCGGGGCGATTCAGCGGAAAGCTGACGACCCAGCAGGTGTATCAGCAATCCGGAAAGGACCATGGTTGCAGCCAAGGTGGTCATTCGCTGGATGATGAAAAGGCTGCTGGATGCGAGTAGCGGCAGTGCGAGCCAGACTGCCGCGACGCCGAGCGCGGCCCAGCGGGCGCGTTCTGGTTGGCCGAACGCAGGCGATAGGCGAGCCAGCTGGTAGGCGAGCAGGCCGAGGAGCAGCCCATTCAGAAGGTGCAGCGCGATGTTGACGCCATGGAAGGCGCGTACGTTTTCCGGCCAGTGCGAATGTTGTAGAGCAAAACTGAGCAGGGCGATTGGACGCCCTAGCGGGCCGGAATCTCCTCCCAGAATGAAGGCGAGAGCCGAGCCGATGTCCTTGATTTCCCGCAGCTCATCGAGATTGCGCGCATCGTCGAAATGCAGTCCGGCCGCAAGGCCGGGGAGGTATGCGGCGAGGGTCGCTGCGGCAACAACCGATGCCAGGCCTAGGAACAGAGTCGTTTGCTGGTTTCTCGTCATGGGGTGGCCGGGTCTGGGGCGCTGGGTGTTGCAGCGACGTAACCATTCTCGTGTGTCAGGGGAGCGTACGTCTACAAAAAAGGGGCCCTTGCGGGCCCCTTTTGTTGTACATAGCGTGTGATTCGCTATGCAAACTGCGTTGTGACGCGGGTTTACCGGCAGGCGGCTGGCAGGTACTTGCTGGTGAGGCCGCCGCACTGCCACTCGCTGATTTGACCGTTCGCTTCGACAGCATCGATGTTCAGCGTATTGCCGTTGTGTACGCCATCATCGAAGGTGACTCGCAACTCGCCCGATCCGGCAAGGGTTACGTCGCCAGCGGAAAAGTACCTGCCGGCAAGAGCGTCAACGGCGTTATCGATCTCGGTGTCGTCACCATCACCCGGCAGAAAGCCCTGCTCGGAGAGGAAGACCGCCATGTCCGCACGAATCCCAGCAGTGGAGGTGAAGCCTTCAGACGCTTGAGCGCGCGCGGTGTAGTCCTGATAAGCCGGCAGAGCGATAGCGGCGAGGATACCGATAATCGCCACCACGATCATCAGTTCGATAAGCGTAAAGCCCTGTTGGACGGATTTCTTCTGCATGGTCGTTCTCCCTTGATGTCATAAAAGCTGGGCCGGAGGCCCGGCCACCCCGTGGGCAGCTGTCTGGGGAGATGCATTGGGCGTGCCAAGAGTGCGGGAATGCGTGAAAACGGCGCCCGGGCGCGGTGGGGTCTGTGGCATGAGTCACGCACGCGTGCTTCCTGGGTGTGTCACGTGACAAAAATGGTCACGGTAAGTGACGTGAGTTGTCACCTTGGGGCTGGGGTGCCGCTGGTTGTCATAGCGGGGGTCGATGGCGGGTGCGTGATTTGGGGGTGTTCGAACGGCGGAGATCCCGGCTCTTCGCTGCGCTGCGGCCGGGATGACGGTGGGTGGTGCGGTGTCCGGGATGACGCGGAGGGGTGTTGGTGAGGTCGTGATTGCCGAGAGGCTCGGCTCCTACGCGTTCGGGGCAGTTCGTAGATACCGTCTTGCTCTATGAGGTGCAAGGCGTGTCATTACGGGGTTGATACGGGGTTTGCGACTTGAGCACGCCGAAGGAGATGTGCAGGAGCTTGCGCATGGCCGCCCCGATGGCGCGGACATCTTGGCCTTTCCCAGCCTCAGGAGCCGGTGGTACTGATGCCGCACGTCCGGGTTGTAGGGGGTGGCCACCACGGCGGCCATGTAGAGCGTCTTGCGCAGTCGCCCCGAGCCGGCCTTCGCCAGCCGCGGGCGCCGCTGGATCGAGGTCCCGGACTCCGGCTGGACCGGTACCAACCCATGGAACGCCGCCGCCTGCCTGGCGCTGGTGAACACGCGGCTGCGCAGCGTCGCGGTCATGGACGCGGACAACACCGGGCCGACCCCGGGGATGCGGTCCCGCTTCAGATGGTCGTTCGCGTCGAAGTGATCATCGATCTGCTGCTGTAACCGGCGGTGTTCCTCGCGCAGGGCTTGCAGCACGTTGTCGATCGATGCCTGGGCCAGGGTGTCCTCGTTGAACTGCGCCTTCTCCAGGCGGTTCCCTTCGCGCCGGATGTCCTGTTCAAGCGCCTCCAGCCGGCTGAGCAGGCGCTTGAGCTCACGCACCTCGGGCGGTTCAGGCTGCCAGGGTCGTGGCGCGCGTTCGATGCCGTAGCGCGCCAGCATCATGCTGTCCTTGCGGTCGGTCTTGTTGCGTACCCCTATGCCCTGGGCATGGAAGCGCACCTGAGCCGGGTTCAGCACATAGACGCGAACGCCCTGCTCATGCAGCCAGTACGCCAGGGGTTCGTGATAGATGCCGGTGGCCTCCAGATACACCTGCAGCATCTCGGGCGTCTCGCCGGTGTTGCGCTGTAGCCAGTGCAGCAGCTCCGGGTATTGGTCCCGGCGGTTCGGGAACACCTTGGGCTTGACCTTGCCCGCCTTCAGATCCCGGATCCACATACAGTCGAGCTTGTTCTTGCTGACATCAATGCCGATATGTGCCATCTCGTCCTCTCACCTTGTCCGTACAGCCTCACCCGTCCCTCACGGGGGGCATTGGATACCGTTCAAACTTCGAGATGAAAAAGGACTCAGGGGCCCATCTACGAAACAGGTTCGTGACCTCAGGATGCGATCGGGTTACCCCGAGCCCGGTACGGTTCATGGTAGCGATCCGTGAACCGCAAGACACAAGGATGCGTTGAGCTTGGCGAAACGCACCGGGCGTTGGGGGTGGGGCGGGGTTGATGCGATTCGCTGCGCCCATCGCATCCTACCGGGGCTGGGGAGCTAGAGGCCGAGGATGGCGACGGCGGTGGCGAAGTAAATGGTGATGCCGACGACGTCGACCACGGAGGTGATCAGCGGGGCGCTGGCGACGGCGGGGTCGACGCCCAGGCGGGTGAGGGTGAACGGCAGCAGCAGGCCGAACAGGGAGCCGAACAGGACCACCAGGAACATGCCGAGCGCGATGGCGTTGGCGACCTCGAGGCTGCCCAGCCAGTTGCCGGAGAGCCAGATGGCGCCGGCCAGGGTGGCGCCGAGGGCGGAGGCGACCAGGATCTCCTTGCCGCCCAGGCGCCACCAGTCCTGGGGCTTGATGTCGTTGGTGGCGAGCGAGCGCACGACCAGGGTGGAGGCCTGGGCGCCGGCGTTGCCGCCGGAGGCGATGACCATGGGCAGGAAGAAGATCAGTGCGACGACGGTCTCGATGGCCGCTTCGAAGTGGGCGATGGCCAGGCCGGAGAGGATGTTCACGGCGACTAGGATGACCAGCCAGCCGATGCGCTTGCGGTAGAGCAGCTGCATGCTGGCATCGCGCAGCGAGAGCACGACATCGCCCACCGCGGCCATGCGGTGGAAGTCCTCGGTGGTCTCGGCGCGCAGTACGTCCATCACGTCGTCGACGGTGATGATGCCGAGCAGGTGGCCGTTGTCGTCGACCACCGGGAGGACGTCGAGGTCGTAATGGCTGATGCGGTGGGCGGCCTCTTCGCGGTCTTCCTCCGCACTGATGCTGACGACATCGGTGTTCATGCGCTCGCGCACGCTGGTGGTGGGGCGCGACAGCAGCAGTCCTTTGAGGCGCACCCAGCCGAGCAGCTCGCCGGTCGGCGTGACCACGAAGATGGTGTTGATGGTCTCGGCCAGGTCGCTCTGTTCGCGCAGGTGATCCATCGCCTCGGCCACCGACCAGTCCGGCTGGACCGTGGCGAACTCGGGCGTCATCAGGCGCCCGGCGCTCTCCTCCGGGTAGCCGAGCAGGGTCTCCAGGGCCTCCTGGTCTTCGTCCGGGAGGGTCTCCAGCAGGGATTCGGCCTGTTCGTCCTCCAGCCCGTCGATCACCGAGACCGCGTCATCGTAGGACAGCGCCGCGACCAGGCGGCTGGCGTGCTCGTCGTCCAGCGCCTGAAACACGCGGGACTGGTGATCCGATTCCAGGTGGGCGTAGATATCCGCCGTGCACTCGACATCCAGGCGCTGGAAGAAGGCCTCCATCTGTTGGGCCGGCAGGGCCTCCAGCGCGTCGGAGAGATCCGGCGCCGCGTGCTCGGCGCACAGGCTCTGCAGGGCCTCCGCGGTGGGCGCGGTCAGCGCGGTCTGCAGGGCCTGCGGCAGGGTGTCGAGATCCGGTTCGGTCGGGCTCATCCGGGAGGTCCTATGGGATTGCCAGGCCGAGCAGGGCGGTGGCCAGCGTGAAGTAGATGAGGATACCGCCGATGTCGGCGAGCGAGGTGACTAGCGGTACGCTGGCGGTCGCCGGATCGAGGCGGAACTTGTTCAGGACCACCGGCAGCAGCATGCCGAGGATGCTGGCCACGGTGACGATGATGGTCATCGACAGCGCGACCAGCAGCGCGATCTCCGGCCCGCCACGCCAAAGCCCGACCAGCGATACCGCGACACCCATGCTGAGCCCGAGGGTCAGGGACACGCCCATCTCCTTGGCCCAAAGCCGGAGCCAGTCGCGCGCCGTGACCTCGCCGGTGGCCATGGCGCGCACCATCAGCGTGGAGCTCTGCGCGCCCGCGTTACCGCCGGAGGCGATCAGCAGCGGCAGGAAGAACACCAGCACCACCACCGCCTCGATGATGTCCTCGTACTGGGAGATCATCAGCGCGCCGATGGTGTTGAAGGCGACCAGACCGAGCAGCCAGCCGATGCGCTTGCGATAGAGCAGGAACGGGCTGGCCTCCTGCGGGGACAGCGGCAGGGTGCCCACCGAGCCCAGCTTGTGGAAGTCCTCGGTGGACTCGGCCTCGATCAGGTCCATCACGTCGTCGACCGTGACCACGCCCAGCAGCTCGCCGATCTCGCCGACCACCGGCAGGCTCTCCAGGTCGTAGTGCTGGATGCGGCGGGCGGCCTCCACCGCGTGTTCGGAGACCGCGATGGTGATCGGGTCGGCTTCGCCCAGCAGTTCGCGTACCGGGCTTTCGGCGCTGGCGCGCAGGAAGTGGCGGATGGGTATGGCGGCCAGCAGCACGCGGTCCTGATCGACCACGAAGATCACGTTGTTGGAGTGCTCGTCCGCGTTGCGGCGGATGAAGGCCAGGGCGCGCTTGAGTGTCCAGTCCGGGTCCACCGCGACCACGTCCGGCGACATCACGCGGCCGACCGAGTCCTCCGGGTAGTTGAGCTGCTTGAGTGCGCGGCGGATCGCGCGAAACGGCAGCAGGCGCAGGTAGCCGCGCAGGGTGTCCGGGTCCAGGGTCTGCAGCAGGGCGGTGAGGTCGTCCGCCTCCATCTCGGAGAGGATGAAGCGGGCGTCCTCGCGCGGCGAGGCCTCCAGCAGGCGGATCTGGTGCCCGGTGTCGAGGTAGGCGAAGACGTCCGCCTTGCGCCCGGGGGGCAGCAGGTTGAAGACGGCGATGAGGTCTTCCTCGCCCAGCTCCATCAGCGCGTGGGCGATATCCTGCACGCGCATGTAGTCGAGCAGTTCGTGGAGCCCGTCGCGGTCGTCCAGACGCAACAGCTCCTTCAGCTCGATGATGGACTGCTCGAGGTGAAGCTCCATGCCCTTCTCCCGGCGGCATCGGGGCAGCGCGCGGACTGTGCACGGGCACAGGCCATCGCGGCGCCGCACGAATGCGGTGAATGGTGCAGGTTCGGGTCGGGTGGGGCCCGGCCGTTCCCGGCTCTTTGATCAAAGAGGCCTGACGGGAAGCGACCGGTTAGGGAACGGACGCTTGCCGCTAGGCGCAGATAGATCGGCTGCGTGATCGGCTGCTTGATCGGCGTGTCAAGGCGCGTTCCCGTGTGTGGAGATGCCGCTTATTCTAACGGATGCCGGGCCTCAATCAACCGCTTGTGTGGCATTTTGAAACATTCATCTACTCTTCATGGTCATGTGGAGTCGGGGCCGGGTGTCTCCCGGGACGGCGCGACACCCCGGCTGGAACGGACAACAAAAGGCGGATTGTATGGCTGAGTCATCAGCGTTTTCGGGGCCGGTCCTGCGGCTGATCGGCGCGGCGTTTGCCTACCCCGGCGAGGGCGAGGTGCTGCACGGTGTGGACTTCGAGCTGGCGCCCGGCGAGCGCGTGGCGATTGTGGGCGAGAGCGGGAGTGGCAAGTCCACCCTGCTGCATCTGGCGGCCGGGCTGGAGGCGGCGGATCGCGGCGAGGTGCATCTGGCGGGCGAGGCGCTCGCGGGGCTGGACGAGGCGGCACGCACGCGGCTGCGCCGGGCCCGCGTGGGGATCGTGTTCCAGTCGTTCCATCTGATTCCGACGCTGACGGTGCTGGAGAACGTGATGCTGCCGCTGGAGCTGGCAACGCAGGCCGATGCGGCCGCCCGCCGCGAGCGCGCCGGACGCCAGCTGACAGCGGTCGGGCTGGGGGACAAGGGTGAGCGGTATCCGGAGGCGCTGTCGGGCGGCGAGCAGCAACGGGTCGCGATCGCGCGGGCGCTGGTGCACGAGCCGGCGCTGATCCTCGCCGACGAGCCGACCGGCAATCTCGACTCGCGCACCGGCGAGACGGTGTTCGGGCTGCTGCTGGAGCAAGTACGGGCGACCGGTTGTTCGTTGTTGCTGGTGACCCACAGCAATGAACTGGCGGGGCGGCTGGATCGGGTGCTGACGATGCGCGACGGGGTCCTTCAACCTCCGGAATCGGCGGAGGGGTTGCCGGCGTGAGCGCTCTCGTTCTGCGTGCGTGGCTGCGCGACTGGCGTCGGCGGCCGCTGCAGCGGGTGCTGACGCTGGTCGGTGTGATCATCGGCGTGGCGGTGGTGCTGGCGGTGGATCTGGCGAACCAGTCCGCCCAACGGGCCTTCGACCGTTCGATGGACGAGGTGGCCGGGGCCGCTACGCATCAGGTGCTGGGGCCGGCGAGCGGCTTCGACGAGGCCTTTTACCGCGAGCTGCGCATGGCCGGGTGGCGGGATACGGCCCCGATCGTGGAGGGCCCGGCGCGACTGCCGGATGGGACGACCATCTACGTGCTGGGCGTCGATCCGCTGGCCGAGGGGCCGTTTCGCGGGGCGGCCTCGGATATCGGCGATGCCCCGGTGCAGCGCCTGGTGACCGAGCCGGGGACCATCCTGCCGCCTGCGGGCTGGTTCCGGGCGAGCGGGGAGGCGCATGGGGCTCGATTGGCGCTGGAGGCGGCCGGGGGCGAGCGCGAGGTCACGCTGATCGACCGTGCCGCCGAACGGGACGAGGACCCGAGTGATGATGATGGGGATGGCGCGTCTGAGGATGCGGGCGCCGCGCTCTGGGTGACGGATATCGCCACGGCGCAGGTATTGCTCGACCGGCTGGGGCGGCTGGACCGGATCGACGTGCGGCTGGCCGATCACGAGGTCGGGGCCCTGGCCGACGTATTGCCCGCGGAACTGGAGCTGGTGGCGGTCGAGAGCCGGGGCCAGGCCGCGCGCCAGCTGGCGCAGGCGTTCCGCATCAACCTCACCGCGATGAGCCTGCTGGCGCTGTTGATCGCGGCGTTTCTGATCTACAACACGCAGACCTTTGCGGTACTGCGCCGGCGCGAGGTGATTGCCAGCCTGCGCCTGGTTGGTGTCGGGCGCCGGGCGATCTTCGGCGTGGTGCTGCTGGAGGCCCTGCTGGTCGGCGTGATCGGCACGCTGCTGGGCGCGCTGCTGGGGGTGGCCCTGGCGCAGGTGCTGGTCGCGCAGGTCGCGCAGACGGTGACGGACCACTTCTTTGCGGTGGCGGTGACCGGGGTCACGCCGCGGCCATTGGCGCTGGCCGCGGTGCTGCTGCTGGGCGTGGGGCTGTCGCTGGCGGCCGCACTGGCCCCGGCCTGGGAGGCGGCGCGGGTGGCCAGCCCGGCCGGCACCGGGCGCGGAGGGCTGGAAAGGCGTGCCCGTGGCTGGGCCGCGTGGCTGGCGCTGGCGTCTATCGTTTTGTTGCTGGCGGGCGTCGGGTTGATCGTGACCGGTGCCGGGGCGCTGGTGGGCGGGTTTGTCGCACTGTTCCTGCTGATTGCGGGGTTCGTGTTGCTGCTGCCCTGGGTGCTGGCGGGGACGCTGCGCGGCCTGGCGGTGCTGGTGCGCGGGGCGGCCCTGCCGCGCATTGCGGTCCGCAGCCTGGAGCGCAGCCTGTCGCGCAGCGCGCCCGCCACCTCGGCGCTGACCCTGGCGCTGGCGGCGGCCATCGGCGTGGCGGTGATGGTGGGGAGCTTTCGCGGCAGCGTGGAGCAGTGGCTGGGGCAGGCACTGACCTCGGACCTGTACGTGGTGCCGGCGGCCCCGGCCTCGGCGCGCGGTGGGGCGCGCCTGCCGGAGGACTGGACGGCCGAGCTGGTGGCCCGGTCGGGTGCTGTGTCGGTCAGTTCCGGCACCAGCCAGGAGGTCGTCAGTGACCGGGGGCTGGTGGACCTGTACGTGGTGCGTCCGCATGCCGACTGGCTGGACTACCTGCCGCTGCTGGAGGCGGCCGTGCCCCGCGAGGCGCTGGGGGCACGGCTGGCTGCGGACGATGCCGTGCTGGTGACCGAGCCGTTTGCCGCGCATCACGATGTTGGCGTGGGCGATCGGCTTTCGCTGGCCGCGTCTGGTGGGCGGCGGGCATTCGAGATCCTCGGGATCTATCGCGACTACGGGAACCCGCAGGGCACGGTGCTGATGACGCAGGCGGCGTTCGCGCGCGGGGGCGTGCCCGCGGACGGGGTGGGCTCGTTCGGGCTGCGCCTGCCGGATGGTGCCGACGCCGAGCAGGCGGTGGAGCACCTGAAGGCGTGGCTGGCGGCGCAGGACCACGCGGCGCTGGTGACGCGGCCGGGGGATATCGAGCAGGAGTCGATGGCGATCTTCGATCGGACCTTTGCGATCACGCATCTGTTGCGGGTGATCACGCTGGTGGTCGCGTTCATCGCGATCCTGGGGGCGTTGATTGCGTTGCAGATGGAACGGGCGCGCGAGTTCGCCACGCTGCGCAGCCTCGGCCTGTTGCCCGGCGGCGTGCGCGGGCTGGTGGTGCTGCAGGGCGGGGTGCTCGGGGTATTCGCCGCCCTGGCGGCGATCCCGCTCGGGCTGGGGATGGGCTGGTTGCTGATCGAGGTGATCAACCGCGAGGCCTTTGGCTGGGGGATGGACCTGCGCCTGCCCTGGGTCGAGGTCGGGGAGACCGTACTGCTGGGCGTGGGGGCTGCATTGCTGGCGTCGGTGATCCCCGCCTGGCGGATGGCGCGGATGCGGCTGGTGCCGGCGCTTAGGGAGGTGCCGTAATGCGGTGGTTTGATTTTGTAGGAGCGGGCTTGCCAGCGAATGGCTCGCGGCAGAATCCAGCGCGGGCGGGGGCTTCGCGGGCAAGCCCGCTCCTACAGGGGCTTCTGGTCATGTTGTTGGTGGGGTTACTGGCCGCATGCGGGGGTGTGGAGCCGCCGGAGGCGGACGATTCGGGGGTGACCGGGCTGCGGGTGAGCGAGGCCCTCGGGGGTGAGGACACCACGGGCTTTCGCCGCGCCGATGCGCCGCGGGCGTTCGAGTTTCCGCGCGATCATGGGCCGCATCCGGGGTTTCGCAACGAGTGGTGGTATCTGACGGGGAATCTGGACGGGCCCGAAGGCGAGCGGTTCGGTTTTCACGTGACGTTCTTCCGCGTGGGGCTGGCGCCTGGGCTCGCCGGGGATCCGGTCTGGCACGAGTCGGCCTGGGCCAGCCCCGATCTGTGGATGGTGCATACCGCGGTGCTGGACCGTTACGCGGGGTTTTACGCATCCGAGGAGCGGTTCGTGCGCGATGGCGGCGGGCTGGCCGGGGCGACCGAGCCGGTAGGGCGTGTCTGGGCCGAAGATTGGGAACTGGCCGGGCTGGAGGGGGCGCGCTGGACGCTGCGCTTCACGGTCGAGGACTACGTGCTGTCCCTGGAACTGGAGCCTGCGCGCGAGCCGGTGTTGCAGGGCGAGGCCGGCCTGAGCCAGAAGGGGCCGGAGCCGGGCGATGCCTCGTATTACTACTCGATGCCGCGTATCGCGGTGGCCGGCGAGGTGCGCCGTGCCTCGGGGGCAACGCTGGACGTGACCGGGCAGGCGTGGATGGATCGCGAATGGAGCACCAGTGCGCTGGCCGAGGATCAGGCGGGCTGGGACTGGTTTGCGCTGCAGCTGGATGACGGGCTGGACGTGATGTATTACCAGTTGCGCCGCCCCGATGGGACGCCGCACGAGTTATCGAAAGGTCGCTGGATGCCGGTGGATGCCGAGGACGCCCTACTGGAGCCAGAGTATATGCAACTCGAACCCACCCGCTACGCCACCCAGCCGTCCGGCAATCGCTATCCGGTGGAATGGTCGATGCGCATCGAGCCTCCGGATGGCGGGCCGGCGCGCGAGTGGACCGTGGTCGCGGTGCGCGACGAGCAGGAGATGGACACGGTGGTCCGCTATTGGGAAGGGGCCGTGGATATCCTCGACGCGGATGGCGAGCCGGTCGGCCGGGGCTTCGTGGAGTTGACGGGGTATGAGGACGGGTGAAGGCCTTGGCTTGGGGGTAGCTCTGCCCCCGGGCGTTGATGCGATTCGCTTCGCTCATTGCATCGATGATGTGGGGCGTTTGGAAAATGGGGTGGCGGTGCGCGCCACCCCGGGGGTTACCACTCCAGGGCTTCGTGGGCGGGGGCCAGGTCGAAGTCGTCCTCGAGGTGGGCGCGCAGGGCGCGTTCTTCCATCAGGCGTTCCAGGGCGCGGCGAGCGGCGTGGCGTGCCGGGCCGCGGTCATTGACGAGCTGGTTGTCGAACAGGCTGGCGATTTCGTCGGCACCATCGGCCACGTCGTCGATCGTCGGATCCATTGTCGGGTCTCCTGACAAGCCGGCCGGGCCACCCCGGACTGCGGTATCAGAAAAGCCTTATATATCGTTCCCGGCGCTGCGCAAGCAGAAAATTCTTATTGTTCGGCGGATTGTCTTATGGGCATGGCACGCCGAACTCGGGACGCTGCTTCTGGTCCATCGTGCACGAGTGACAGCGCTTCTCACTGTCATCCCAACCAGTCGCGAGGGCAGGCCATGCTGATCCGCACCCGACGTCGTTCCGAGTGTTCCCATAGCGAGATCACCCCGCCGGAGGTCTATGCGCGGCGGCGCGAGTTCCTGCGTGCCGGGGTCGGGTTGGGCGCGGGTCTTGCCCTGGGGGGACTGGGCATGGCGTTGCCGGCCTCGGCCGCGCTGCGCGGCTACCCGCTCGAGTTCGAGGGCAGCGACTACTCCACGGACGAGTCGAAGACCGCGTATGACGAGATCACCAGCTACAACAATTTCTTCGAGATGGGGCCGGGCAAGAGTGACCCCAAGACCTACGCCGACCAGCTGAAGACCGACCCCTGGACCATCACCGTGGACGGGCTGTGCGAGAACCCCGGCGAGTATGCGGTCGAGGACTTCATCAGCCCCTGGTCACTGGAGGAGCGGATCTATCGCATGCGCTGTGTCGAGGGCTGGTCCATGGTGATCCCGTGGATCGGCTTCGAGCTGAATCGCATCATCGAGAAGGCGCAGCCGCGCGGCGGTGCCCGCTATGTTGCCTTCGAGAGCATCTACGATCCGGACAACCTGCGCGGCCAGCGCCGCCGCCGCGGCAGTAGTGGCGGGCTCGAGTGGCCCTATACCGAGGGGCTGCGCCTGGACGAGGCGATGCATCCGCTGACGATTCTGGCCGTGGGGTTGTACGACGAGGTGTTGCCGAATCAGAACGGGGCGCCGATCCGCGTGGTGGTGCCGTGGAAGTATGGCTTCAAGAGCATCAAGTCGATCCAGCACATCCGTTTTGTCGAGGACCAGCCGCCGACCCTGTGGAATCAGGCGCAGTCCGACGAGTACGGTTTCTACAGCAACGTGAATCCGGACGTGGACCATCCGCGCTGGTCACAGCGCACCGAGCGCCGGATCGGCGAGTTCCGCCGCCGGCGCACGGAGATGTTCAACGGCTATGCCGATGAAGTCGCCTCGCTGTACGAGGGGATGGACCTGACGCGGTACATCTGACGCGGTGACGGCATGACGTCCTCAACGCGCCGGGCGCGCGCCCGGCCACCGCGTGGCGTCTGGTGGGCGGTGCTGCTGGCCTCGCTGGTCCCGGCGGCCTGGATTGGTTTGCGTACGCTGGGCTGGTTCGACGGGCTGGGCGTGAATCCGATCGAGAAGCTGCTGGAACTCTCCGGCACCCACGCGATGATTGCGCTGCTGATCGCGCTGGCGGTCACACCGCTGCGGCAGATGACGGGGCTGGCGTGGATTGTGCGGCTGCGGCGAATGCTGGGGCTGGTGGCGTTCGCTTACGTGACCGCCCACGCCCTGATCTGGCTGGGGGTGGATCTGTTCTTTGACTGGGAACTGGTGCTCTACGACCTGACTGAGCGCCCGTTCGTGATGGTCGGCTTCGCCGCCTGGGTGATCCTGCTGGCGTTGACGCTGACCTCCACCGACGGCGCCCAGCGCTGGCTCAAGAAGAAATGGGTCTGGCTGCACCGCGGGGTGTATCTGGCCGGGGTGCTGGCGGTGCTGCACTTCCTGTGGCTGGCACGCGCCGACTACGCGGAGGTCGCACTGTACGCGGCCATCCTCGCCTTCCTGCTCGGCTGGCGCGTGCTCTACCGCTGGCAATCCCGCCGCCGCTTCCATGCCCGCCGCGTTAGCGCGTGATCCCGACGCCGTTACGCCAACCATGAAGCCCACGAAGGAGGCCAATAGCCTGGAACCACAGAGTTCACAGAGAAGGGCAGGAAAGCTGATGGGATGCGGACAACAGGCTTGGCGCCCGGAGGCCGCATCCCACTACTTCTCGATTTTTCCTGATTCGCCACATGGGTCAGCCTGGCCCAGGAACCGTGCGGGCCCGGGTGTGTACCGCACCCGTCGGCCGAAGGTGGCCCTGGAGCGCAGCGGTACGCGCTCCAGGACTCCCCGCGCCGCCTGCTTCGTCATCCCGGAAACCGCGTAGCGGTTATCCGGGATCGCAGCGGCTGGGGTTGCCCCGACGGGGGAGATCCTGGCTCTTCGCTTCGCTCCGGCCGGGATGACAGTGCAGGGGCCAGGGCCGGGGAGGGTGACATTCCCAAAACGTCCGGATTTAAGCGACCTGCGACGGGCCATTTACGTCCCCGGATGATCCCCGTGACTGGCTGACTCTCGTCGCTAATCAGGCGATTTTTCCACCCTGGACCTGCTCTGTTTCCTCTGTGCCTTTCGTCGTCAACCGCCCTTGCCCTTCTTCGTGTGCTTCGTAGTGGATAAAAGGGGGGCGCGAAGGACGCTAGCTGGCGTTGAGGGTGATCAGGAATTCGAGCAGGGCCTTCTGGGCGTGCAGGCGGTTCTCGGCCTCGTCCCAGACGACGCTTTGCGGGCCTTCCAGGACATCCGTGGAGACCTCTTCCTCCCGGTGGGCCGGCAGGCAGTGCATGAACAGGGCGTCGTCGTTGGCGAGCCGCATCAGGTCGGCATCGACGAAGAAGCCGGAGAAGGCCCGGCGCCGCGCGCTCTTTTCCTGCTCCTGGCCCATGCTCGCCCAGACATCGGTGACGACCAGATCCGCACCCTCGGCCGCGGCACGGGCGTCGCGCGTCAGCTCGAAGTGTTCCTGCGTGGTTTCGACCACGCTGGGCTCCGGGTCGTAGCCTTCCGGGCAGGCGGCGACCAGCTGGAAATCCAGCTGGCGGGCGGCGTACATGTAGCTGTGGCACATGTTGTTGCCGTCGCCGATCCAGGCCACGCGCTTGCCACGGATGTCGCCGCGGTGCTCGACGTAGGTCTGCAGGTCGGCGAGCAGCTGCGCCGGGTGCTCCAGATCGGTCAGGCCGTTGATCACCGGGACCGAGGAGTGCTTGGCGAACAGTTCGATCTTCTCGTGCTCGTAGGTGCGGATCATCACGCAGTCGACCATGCGCGAGAGTACGCGGGCGGTGTCTTCGATCGGTTCGCCGCGGCCCAGCTGGGTGTCGCGCGGGGACAGGAACAGGGCGTTGCCGCCCAGCTGCTGCATGCCCACCTCGAACGACACCCGGGTGCGGGTGGAGGACTTCTCGAAGATCATGCCGAGCGTCTTGCCGCGCAGCAGGTCGTCGTGGTGCCCGCCCGACTTCAGCTGCTGCTTGAGCTCGATCGCCCGTTGCAGCAGGGCACGGGTTTCATCCCCGGAGAGATCGAGGAACGAGAGGTAATGGCGAGGGTTCATGCAGAGACCTCCTTGGGGACAGACGATGACAGGAAGGCATCCACCAGGTCGGCTACGGTGGCGGCGATCTGTTCCACCTGGTCGTCGTCGATGATGAGCGGCGGCAGCAGGCGGATCACGCGGTCCGCCGTCACGTTCAGGATCAGGCCGCGTTCCAGGGCGGCCATCACCAGCTCGCCCGCCGGGCGGTCCAGCTCGATGCCGATCATCAGGCCGCGGCCGCGCACGGCGACGACGCCCGGGTGATCGCTCAGGCGGTCGCGCAGGCGACCCAGCAGGAATTCGCCCTGGCGGGCGGCCTGTTCGCACAGGGCCTCGTCCTGCATGACGTCGAGCACGGCCAGCGCCGCCCGGCACACCAGCGGATTGCCGCCGAAGGTGGTGCCGTGCATGCCGGGACTGAACAGCTCGCGCGCCGCACCGGCCACCAGATTGGCGCCAATGGGGATGCCGTTGCCGAGACCCTTGGCCAGGCTGACCACGTCCGGCGTGATGCCCTCGTGCTGGAAGGCGAACCAGTATCCGGTGCGCCCGATGCCCGCCTGGATCTCGTCCAGCATCAGCAGCCAGTCCTTGCGGTCGGCCAGCTCGCGCAGGCGCCGCAGGTAGCCAGGGGGCGGGACATGGACCCCGCCTTCGCCGGTGACCGGCTCAACCAGGATTGCGACCACGTCGGGGTCTTCGGCCAGGGCCTCCACCGCATCGAAGTCGCCATGCGGGACATGCACGAAGCCCGAGACCAGCGGTTCGAACCCGGCCCGCACCTTGGGGTTTCCGGTGGCGGACAGCGTGGCCAGGGTGCGGCCGTGGAAGCTGCCCTCCATCACCACGATCTTGGGCTCGGCGATGCCCCGGGCGCGGCCGTGCAGGCGGGCGAGCTTGATCGCCGCTTCGTTGGCCTCGGCTCCGGAGTTGCAGAAGAACGCGCGGTCCATGCCGGCCAGCTTGCACAGACGCCGGGCCAGCTGTTCCTGCAGCGGGATGCGGTACAGGTTGGAGGTATGCACCAGCGTGCTGGCCTGGTCGCAGATGGCCTGGGCCACCTTGGGGTGGGCATGTCCGAGACCGCACACGGCAATGCCGGACAGGGCATCCAGATAGCGCTTGCCGTCGGTGTCCCACAGCCAGGCGCCTTCGCCGCGTTCAAAGGCGACGGGCAGGCGCTTGTAGGTGTTCTGCAGGGCGTCGTTCATTGGGTTCTCCGAAACCAAAGAGCCGGCGGAGGACCGCCGGCTCGATGAAAGGCGCAGCCGCATCATGCGGCCAAAGGCGCCTAGTATATAAACCCTTTGGGGTTTACTTCATCTGCTGGGCAGCAAAGTCCCAGTTGACCACGGCCCAGAAGTTCTCGAGGTACTTCGGGCGCGCGTTGCGATAGTCGATGTAGTAGGCGTGTTCCCAGACGTCGCAGGTCAGCAGCGGGGTCTTGCCGTCGCGCAGCGGGTTGGCGGCGTTGGAGGTGTTGACGATCTCCACCGAGCCATCACTGTTCTGCACCAGCCAGGTCCAGCCGGAACCGAAGTTGCCGACGGCGGATTCGTTGAACTTCTCCTTGAAGGCATCGAACGAACCGAAGGCGCTGTTGATCGCGTCCGCGAGCTTGCCGGAAGGTTCGCCGCCGGCGTTCGGGGCCATGCAGTTGAAGTAGAAGGTGTGGTTCCAGACCTGGGCGCCGTTGTTGAAGATGCCGCCGGCCGGGGCCTTCTTGATGATGTCTTCCAGCGAGGCATTTTCGAACTCGGAACCCGGCAACAGGCCGTTCAGCTTGGTCACGTAGGTCGCGTGGTGCTTGTCGTGATGGTATTCCAGCGTCTCGGCGGAGATGTGCGGCTCCAGCGCGTTCTTGGCGTAGGGCAGATCGGGCAGTTCGTAGGCCATGAAAGACTCCTTGTACGGTGTCGTGAGAAACTGAGGCGGCGTCGCACCCGAACCGGGAGCGACGCATAACGGGTTAACGATAGTCACGTTGCCCGGGCGATGCAATTCCCGATGATGCCGGTTGGTTTTCACCCCGGCGGATTTCCCACAAGACGAGGCGCATGGCGGATACCGACGAGACGGGGCAGGAAGGCGAAGCGGCGGTGGCGAAGGGCTCGACGGTGGACTGGCGCGCCCGGATCGGCCTGATGCTGGGCCCGGCGATCTTTGTGCTGTTCCTGCTGGTGCCAGCGCCGACGGGGTTCGATCCGGCCGCTTGGTGGGTGCTGGGGCTGACGCTGTTCATGGCGACCTGGTGGATCAGCGAGGCGTTGCCGCTGCCGGTCACGGCGCTGCTGCCGATCGCGATCCTCCCTGTCCTCGACATCACCTCCATGGAGAACGCGACCGCGCCCTACGCGAACCCGATCATCTTCCTGTTCATGGGTGGCTTTGCGATCGCCTTGGCGGTGCAACGCTGGGATTTGCACCGGCGCATGGCGCTGGCGATCGTGGCCCGTTCCGGGAATCGTCTGCACGCCCTGGTCGGGGCCTTCATGCTGGCCACGGCCGGGTTGTCCATGTGGGTCAGCAATACCGCGACCGCGGCGCTGATGCTGCCGATCGCCCTGTCGGTACTGGGCCTGATTGAACGTGGTGCATCGCCACAGGGGCCGGGGGCGAGTGCGGAGTCGCGGCGCCCGGCCCTGGCGTTGTTGCTGGGGATCGCCTTTGCCGCAAACATCGGGGGCATGGCGACCATTATCGGCTCGCCGCCGAACGCCCTGACCGCGGCCTATCTCGGGGATCGCCACGGGATGGAGATCGGGTTTCTGGAGTGGATGACCCTGGGCCTGCCGCTGGCGGCGATCCTCCTGGCCCTCGCGTGGTGGCTGCTGACGCGCTGGGTGTTCCCGGTGCACCGGATAGAACTGAACGGCCTGCGCGCCCTGCTGGACGAGCAGCGCGCCACGGTCGGGCGCTGGTCGACCGCAGAGAAGCGCGTGGCGGCGGTGTTCGTGCTGGTCGCGCTCGCCTGGCTGACACGGCCGCTGCTGGAGGGCTGGTTGCCCATCTCGCTGACCGATGCCGGCATTGCGATCCTGGGCGCCGGCTTGTTGTTCCTGATCCCCTCGGGTTCCATGGGGCAGCGCAGGTTGTTGGCCTGGGACAACACCCGCGAGCTGCCCTGGGGCGTTCTGCTGCTGGTCGGAGGCGGCCTGAGCCTGGGGGCGGCCATCGAGTCCAGTGGTCTGGCGGAGCTGGCGGCCGATGCCCTGGTGATCGCGCAGACCTGGCCGCTGATCCTGATCATGGCCGGGGTGGTGTTGCTGACCATGACGCTGAGCCACGTAACCAGCAATACGGCCACGGCCGCGACGTTGCTACCCCTGGTCACCGCGTTTGCGCTGAGCATGGACGTGCCGGTACTGATGCTGGCACTACCCGTCGCCTTTGCCGCTTCCGTGGCCTTCATGCTGCCGGTGGCGACCCCGCCGAATGCCATCGTGTTCGCCAGCAACCGCCTGCAGGTGCTGGACATGGTGCGGGGCGGGGCACTGCTTTCCGTGGTGGCGCTGGTGCTGATCAGCCTGGCGGTCTACGTCTTCGCCGAGGCCCTGCTGTTGTAGCTGCTGCGCGGATTCGTTCTGTGATGGCCGTGTCCCCGACGTTCTTGTGGGGATGAAAAGCCTTCCATGCTCAAGTTCTAGGATTCGCCGCCGCTAGGGAGGGCGAACGGCCCATTATTTTGCGAGCTGGCGCTGACCGGCGGACCGAAGGACGCACAGACATGTTCAACAATATTCGAATTGGCGTACGGCTCATGGTGGGCATCATCGGCGTGGTGGTCCTCGCCGTGGTGCTGACCCTGGTCGTGGTGATGAATGCCCTGGGTACGATGGCGGACAGGGCGGAGCAGCGTGAGCTGAACGACTTGGCTGGCCAGTTGCTGGACCGGCTGGACCAGGAGTCGGCGCGCGCGACCGCGATGGCGGAGACCGTGGCGCGCATCCCGGATGTGCAGGAGGCCATGGCCAATGGGGATCGCGATCGGTTGGCCGCACTGACCGTTCCGAGTTTCGAGTCCCTGAGCGCCGATTACGGCGTGCGCCAGTATCAGTTCCACACGCCGCCGGCGACCTCCTTCCTGCGCGTGCATCGCCCGGATCGTTATGGCGATGACCTGTCCGGTTTTCGCCAGACGGTCGTCGACACCAACGACCGCCGGGCCCCGATCTCGGGCCTGGAAGAGGGCGTGGCCGGCTTGGGAATCCGCGGCGTGGTCCCGATCGCTCACAACGGGGAGCACGTGGGTTCGGTGGAGTTCGGGCTGTCCTTCGGCGACCCCTTCTTCGAGCAGTTCACCGAGGAGTTGGGAGCGCCGGTCGCGCTCTACCTGCGCGATGAGGGACGGTTCAACCGCTTTGGCGGGACCATCGAAGGCGAAGCGACCTTCAATGCGGCCGAGATGCGCGAAGTGCTCCAGGGCGAGCGTCTGGTGCGCAACGTGACCTACCAGGGCGAGCCGATGGCGGTGATTGCCCGGCCGGTGCGCGATTTCTCCGGCGATGCGGTGGGTGTGCTGGAACTGATGGTGGACCGCAGCGCCTACGTGACCATGACCCGCAACGCCACCGGCACGGTGGTCATGGTCGGCGTGATCGCGGTGGTTCTGGGCGCGCTGCTGGCCTGGTTCCTGACCCGCAGCATCGTGCGCCCGCTGTGCCAGACGGTGGAGCGTCTGGACGACATCGCCAGTGGCGAGGGTGACCTGACGCGCCAGCTGGAGGTGTCCGGCCGGAACGAGCTGGGCGATCTGGCGGTGGTGTTCAACCGCTTTGTCGAGAAAATTCGCGTGTTGATCCAGCAAGTGGCGGCGGGTTCCGATCAGGTCGCTGCGGCGTCCAACGAGCTGTCCGCGACCAGCGAGGAGACCAACGAGCAGGTGCGCCGTCAGAAGGCGGAGACCGACCAGGTCGCCACCGCGATGAACGAGATGACCGCCACCGTGCAGGAAGTCGCCCGCAATGCCGCGGATGCGGCGGCGGCCGCCCAGGCTACGGACCAGGACGCCGTGGCCGGACAGCAGGTGGTGCAGAAGACGGTCACCGCGATCAACGGCCTGTCCAGGCAGGTCGACAATGCGGCCGAGGTGGTCACCCGGCTGTCGCAGGATGCCGAGCAGATCAACAAGGTCCTCGAGGTGATCGGCGACATTGCCGACCAGACCAACCTGCTGGCGCTGAATGCCGCGATCGAGGCGGCCCGCGCTGGCGAGCAGGGCCGCGGCTTCGCCGTGGTGGCCGACGAGGTACGCACCCTGGCCAGCCGGACGCAGGACTCGACGCACGAGATCCAGCAGATGATCGAGCGGGTCCAGAGCGGTACGCGCGAGGCGGTGCAGGCGATGGAAGATGGGCGTTCCAAGGCCCACGAGAGTGTCGAGCAGGTGAACCTCGCCGGCGAATCGCTCAACGCGATCACCCAGTCGGTGACCCGCATCAGCGACATGAACACGCAGATCGCCAGCGCCGCCGAGGAGCAGTCCACCGTGGCCGAGGAGATCAACCGCAACGTGGCCAACATCACCGAGGTGCTGGACCAGACCGCGGCGGGCTCCGAGCAGATCCGCAATGCCTCGGAGGAGCTGTCCAAGCTCGCGTCCCAGCAGCAGGAGCGCGTGGGTCAGTTCAAGGTCTGATACACGATTTGATGGTATCGAGCCCGCCTCCCTGTTCGGGGAGCGCGGGCTTTTTTATGCGTGTGGGGAAAAGGGCTGTTTCACCACGAAGTCTACGAAGACACCAAGAAGGGCCAGGTCAAGGGCGATTGGACCACGGAGGACACAGAGGACTGGGAGAAGGGCTGGGAGAAGGGCTGGGAAGGAACAGGTCGGATGATGGCCGTACGATGTCAGACCACAGTTCGATCGTGATCCTTCGTCACTGTCCTTGCCGTTATCTGTGACCTCTGTGGTTCAGGCCTTTTACCCGTCTTCGTGCCTTCGTCGGCTTCGTGGTGAATAAAGGCCCTTACTGAGCGGGAAAGAGGCGTTCGCCGTTTTCGAAGGCAATGGCGCGGGCGACGTTGTCGGGCAGCTGGTCGAGCCAGGCGCGGGTCTCGTCTTTCAGGTGGGTGTACTGTTCCCAGCGCGTGGTGGTGAAGGTGTCCACGCCGATCATGAAGCGATCCGGATGGGTGAGGAACAGCTCGAACCAGGCGTCGTCGATCTGACCACCGGGGTTGATGCGCGGGTTGCGCATGGACAGGTCCATGTTCATGCGCGGGTGGCGCTCGAGGTAGTCCTGCACCAGGGGCGGGTAGGCGTAGCTGCCGGCGTGGGCCCAGAGGATGCGGACCTCGGGGTGGGTGGCGTAGGCATGGTCGATCACGGCGGGGTCGCCGTGGATCATGATGGTCAGATCGCGGGCGACGGCCAGGTCCAGCAACTGTTCGAAGCCGGGTCCGAAGCGGTCGTCTGCCAGGATGTGAAACTCGCCCAGCCCGCGCCAGGCCACGTCGGATTCGTCCAGCATGTCGGCAATGCGGGCGCCCAGGTCCTCGACGTGCATCCAGTCCATCTTCTTGCCCAGGCGGTGGGAGACTTCCAGAAACGGCACGATGCGGGTATCCGAGCCCGCTTGCAGGCGACGAATCAAGCCGCCTTCGGTCGACATGACGATGGCGCTGCGCACGTCATTGGAGGCCAGGGTGCGGCCCACGTCGCTGATGCCAAAGGTTTCGGCCACCGCCGGGCGATAGTGCAGGTGGGCATCGAAGATCGGCGGCTCGGCGCTGGCGACGGTGAAGGGCAGGGCCAGCCCGAGCGTGGCGCCGAGCAGGGAACGGTGGAGGCGATGGTGCATGGACAGACCCTTCGGAAGCCGATTCGACATCAGGAACGCGGCGGACTGTTGGGCGCAGGGGTCGGATCGGTCGTCTGTGCCGGATCGAAGCGCTCGCGCAGGTAGCGGATGATGGCATCGGATTCGTACAGCCAGCGCACCGAGCCGTCTTCTTCCTCGATTCGCAGGCAGGGCACCTGCAGGCGGCCGCCCTCGTTCTGCAGTTCCTCGCGCCAGGGGCCGGTGGCCTGGGCGTTGCGCAGTTCGATATCCAGCGACAGGCGCTGCATCGCGCGGCGGGCCTTGATGCAGAACGGGCACGCCGGGAAGTGATACAGGGCAAGGCGTTGCGTCTGTTCGTCGATTCGGGCTTGCTCGGCCGGGTCCCGTTCGATGCCGCGTGGGCGCGAGACGCGCTCACCGATCAGCATGAACGGGGTCAGAATCAGGCGGACGCCACGGAAGAAGGTGCGAATCAGGAATCTCATGGCGAAAGGATGCCACAGGAGCCCGACACCGTTACAGCATCTCGAGCGATGGCGGCGTTAGTTTCACCCTCAAACCATAGGGAAACACTGATCAATGAACGCGTTCGCGCTCGAGTCGCTTTTGCGTGCGAACAAGGCGCGGTGACTGCCGTGCAGTCATTCTGCACAAGGGAGCCGCAACGCTGTGCGCGCGCCCGTTTTTGATAACAACGGGCGGCCGAGCCCCTGCTTTCAATAACTTGCGGGGTTGGCACCCCAGGTTCCCCGATCCTGCGTTGCGCCGCTTACAGGTAGAACCACTACCTGTTGCACGACGCGCCTTGTCTCGGAAAACCTGGGGTACCAACGCGAACGCGTTCATTGATCAGAGTTTCCCTAGAGCGCTTTTTGCACGCAGCGCATGAAGGCACGAAGAAGGTTTTAAGGGCGGTCTTACCACGGCGTATTACAGAGGGCGCGGCGTGGAGTGGGGCAAGAGTGAGCAGAAAAGGGTATTGGCACACCGATCCGTGCTGCTCAGCCCGCATCAAAGCTCCGATCCCGTTAACCATCCTGCCGTTCTCGGTGTCCGGCCGTGACCTCCATGGTTACATGCTCTCGACCGTCTTTGCGTCTTCGTGGTGGGTATCTTTGTGAATCGGCAAGCTCAGGGGGTGCCGAAGTCGAACTCCCAAGGGTCTTCCGGGGGCGCGTCGAGTAGCGACGGGCGCAGGCGGATCACTTCGAAGCCCAGTTCGCGATAGTCATCGAGGCGGTCCGGGGCGCGCTCGGCGACCTCGACGAAGTCGGCAAATGCCTCCGCGTCCAGGCCGCGCCAGTCGGCAAAGGTGCCGCAGACTGCCACGTTCACCCCTTCGTCGCGGACCAGGGCCTCCACCTCGTCGTGCAGGCTGGGGTGCTGCGTCGCCTCGCTACGCGTCAGGGTGAATTGTTCCGCACCGTGGGAGACGACGGCCACCGGGTAGTCGGGGTCGCGTTCGCGCAGGCGGGTGACACTGGCCCGAATCTCGGGAAGAAGCGCGGATAGCGCTGCGCGGTAGTTCTCGATGATCTCGAAGACCACGCCTTCGGGAAGCTTGTCGCGTTCCAGGAGTTCGAGGACGGCCGCGGAGGGTTCGCCCGGGGGCAGCGGGTCAGAGGAGGTCACGGGGCCCGCGTGCAGGCTGGGCACGGCCAGCATGGCAATGAGGCCGCCCACGAACAGCCAGGCGGGAAGCGGAAATGGTCGAGGGCGTGAGCGAGTAATCCACATGGCCCCATTCAAGCGGGGATCGCCGGACGAAGCAAACATCCGCGCACGGGGGCATCCGAATTGGGGCTCCCGCGCGTGGGCAGAGTCGAGTCGCCGGGGTCAGTGGCGGTCCCCGGTGGCCTGCTCGGCCATTTGTTCGTAGCTGGTGTGGCGCACGTCCTTGCCCTTGACGAAATAGACGACGTATTCGCAGATGTTGCGCGCGCGGTCGCCGATACGTTCCAGGGAGCGGGTGGCCCAGACGATGTCCATCAGGCGCGGGACGGAGTCCGGGGCGGCGGTCATCTGCCGCATCAGTTTGTGGGTGACAGTCTCGTACAGGCTGTCGATCTGGATATCGAGCTGGGCGACGCGCACGGCCTGTTCCACGTCCATACGGGCGAAGGCATCCAGGGCCCCGCGGGTCATCTCGCGGACATGTTCGCCCATGCTGGCGATATCCGACATCGGGGCGCTGTTGCGGTCCTCGTCCAGCAGGTGCAGGCCCATGCGGCCGACCCGCTCGGCCTCGTCGCCCATGCGTTCCAGGTCGGTGATGGTCTTGATGACCGCGATCACCAGTCGCAGGTCGGAGGCGGTCGGCTGGCGCCGGGCGAGGATGTGGGTGCACTCCTCGTCGATCTCGACCTCCTTGGCGTTGACCTCGTAGTCGGAGGTCATGACCTTTTCGGCAAGTTCGGCATCGCCCTCGACCATCGCGTGGACGGCATCGGCGAGCTGCTGCTCGACCAGGCCGCCCATGGCCATCACCTGCTTGATGATGTCTTCCAGCTCGGCGTTGAACTGCTGCGAGATGTGTTGCTTGAAGAAGCTCTTGTCCATGGTGTTTTCCTAGGGAGACACTGATAAATGTACGCGTCCGCGCTCGAGTCGGTTTTGCCCGCTGACAAGGCGCGGTGACTGCCGTGCAGTGACTCTGCACAAGGGAGCCGCAACGCTGGCAGCGGGCAAAAGCGGCCGAGCCCCGACCTCTAAGTGAGGACATACGGGGTTGTTGCCCCATTTCCAGAGTGTTGGTACCGGCATGGGCCTTGTCGGCCTGTTTGTAGCGCTTGCTCTCGCACAAAATGGGGCACCAACGCGGAGGTGTGGATTCATCAGTGTCTCCCTAGCCGAAGCGGCCGGTGATGTAGTCCTCGGTCTGCTTCTTGGCAGGCGAGGTGAACAGGGTGTCGGTATCCGCGTATTCGATCAGCTCGCCCATGTACATGAAGGCGGTGTAGTCGGAGACGCGCGCGGCCTGCTGCATGTTGTGGGTGACGATGACCAGCGTGTAGTCCTTCTTCAGCTCGATCATCAACTCCTCGATCTTCAGCGTGGCCAGCGGGTCCAGCGCGGAGCAGGGCTCGTCCAGCAGCAGGACCTCGGGGTCGATTGCGATGGCGCGGGCGATGACCAGGCGCTGCTGCTGGCCGCCGGACAGGCCGAAGGCATTCTCGTGCAGGCGGTCTTTCACCTCATCCCACAGCGCGGCGCGCTTGAGCGACTTCTCCACCACCTCGTCCAGCTTGCGGCGGTTCTTCACGCCCTGCAGGCGCAGGCCGTAGGCCACGTTCTCGTAGATCGACTTGGGGAACGGGTTCGGCTTCTGGAACACCATGCCCACTCGGCGGCGCAACTCGGGGACATCCACGGACTTGTCGTTGATGTCCGCGCCGTCCAGGCGGATGGTGCCCTCGATGCGTACGGAATCGATCAGGTCGTTCATGCGGTTGAAACAGCGCAGGAACGTGGACTTGCCGCAACCGGAAGGCCCGATGAATGCCGTGATGCGGTTCTTCGGGATGCGGATGTCGATGCCCTTGAGCGCCTGGTCCTCGCCGTAGAAAAGTTTGAGGCCCTCCGCGGTCAGGCAGATGTCCTCTCGGTCGAGGCTGAGGCCGCGCGGGGCCTGGTTATTCTGGGCCACGTTGACGGCGTGGGTCTGGGTGTCACTCATTTCGGGTACTCCATGGGGAATGGGGTTCGACGCATCCCGGCACCGCGAGGGGTCGGAAAAACACCGTCATCGCGAGGCGCGCACCGACGTGGCAATCGGTTTGGGTGCCTCCGGCGTGTGGGGTACCGGAAGGCGATTGCCATGGCCCCTGCGGGGCCTCGCAATGACGATGTATGCGAGAGACGTTGTGCATGTCGTATCTCAGTCACTGTCGGCGCGGTACTTCTCGCGCAGGTAGTTGCGGATCGAGATGGCGGTCAGGTTGAGCACGATGATCAGCATCACCAGGATCAGGGCGGTCGCGTAGACCAGCGGCCGGCCGGCCTCGACGTTCGGGCTCTGAAAGCCGACGTCGTAGATGTGGAAGCCCAGGTGCATGAAGGCGCGATCCAGGTGCAGGTACGGGAAGTTGCCGTCCACCGGCAGGCTGGGGGCCAGCTTGACCACCCCGACCAGCATCAGCGGGGCCACCTCGCCGGCCGCGCGCGCGACGGCCAGGATCAACCCGGTCATCATCGCCGGCGCCGAAAGCGGCACGATCAGGCGCCACAGGGTCTCCGCCTTGGTCGCGCCCAGGGCCAGCGAGCCGTGGCGGATGCTGGCGCCGATGCGGGTCAGGCCTTCCTCGGTGGAGACGATTACCACCGGCAGGGTCAACAGCGCGAGCGTGAGCGAGGCCCAGATGATCGCCGGCGAGCCGAAGGTGGGCGAGGGCAGGGCATCGCGGAAGAACATCTGGTCGATGTTGCCGCCGACCAGGTAGACGAAGAACCCGAGGCCGAATACACCAAATACGATGGAGGGGACGCCCGCGAGGTTGTTCACCGAGATGCGGATGATGCGCACCAGCGGGCCCTGCTTCGCGTACTCGCGCAGGTAGATCGCGGCCAGCACGCCGAACGGGGTTACGACGATCGACATGATCAGGACCATCAGCACGGTCCCGAAGATCGCCGGCAGGATGCCGCCTTCGGTGTTGGCCTCGCGCGGATAGCCGGTCATGAACTCCCAGAAGGTGTGCACGTAGTGCCCGAGCTTCTGCGGGATGCTCATGTCGTTCGGCCACCAGGCGTTCACGACATCCGCCAGTGCGATCACGGATTCGGCGCCGTCGGCGGTCTCCATCAGGATGGCGTAGCGGCGCAGTTCGCGGCGCAGCTCGTTACGCTCGTTTTCCAGCTCCGCGTACTGCTCCTCGAGTTCCGCGCGTTCGGCCTGCAGTTCCGCCTCGCGCTCGGCGCGCTCCTCGATCGACAGCTCGGTGGCACGCTCGATACCGCGCAGGGCAATACGAATCTGCTCGATCTGGAAATTGATCGCGCCGATGTCCACGCGTTCGATGCGTTCGATCTGGCGGACCAGGCCGCGGGTCTCGGGGATAACCGCCTCGAAACGCACGCGGGCCTCGTTGCCGGTGGCCACGGCCTCGCCGTCCACGCGGAACTCGCGAACAAAGCCGTAGAAGTTGCCCCACTGCAGGCGTTCCAGCACCACCGCATCGCGAGGCATCTCGCGCTCGCCCATGAAGTCGTCCAGATACCAGCGGAAGTCTCGCGAGTCGAGGTCACGATTGCCGCGCTTGACCAGGTGCCGTACCACGATCTCCTGGCCTTCGGGCACGTCGAAGCCGGCGTCGCGCATGGCCTGGGCGGTCATCGTCTCGGAGCGCTGGAACTCGCCCATGACCTGGGTGGGCTCGCTTTGCTGCGCCGTCTGGTATTCGAACTGGGCGACGTTGGACGGCCAGAAGAACGACAGGCCGTTGACCGCGATCATCAGGATCAGCCCGAAGACCATCACCAGCGAGGTGGCCACCGCGCCCGCATTCAGCCAGATCCAGGGGGTGCCGGATTTGAACCATTTATTCATCGGATCGAGACCTGTCTGGAATGCGTTTTAAAGGGAGGCGTACTTGTTGCGCAGGCGCTGGCGCACGATCTCGGCGACCGTGTTCACGAAGAACGTGAGCGCGAACAGCACCAGTGCGGCGAGGAACAGGATGCGGAAGTGGCTGCCGCCGACCGCGGCCTCGGGCATCTCGACCGCGATGTTGGCGGAGAGCGTGCGCATGCCCTCGAAGATGTTGAAATTGACCACCGGCGAGTTCCCGGTCGCCATCAGCACGATCATGGTCTCGCCGACGGCGCGGCCGAAGCCGATCATGACCGCCGAGAAGATCCCCGGGCTGGCGGTCAGCAGGACCACGCGCACCACGGTCTGCCAGGGTGTGGCCCCCAGCGCCAGCGAACCCTGGGTCAGGTGCTTGGGCACGTTGAACACGGCATCCTCGGAAATCGAGTAAATGGTCGGGATCACCGCGAAGCCCATGGCGATGCCGATCACGAGGGCGTTGCGCTGGTCGTAGGTGATGCCGTTGTCGGTCAGCCACTGGCGCGCGTCCCCGCCGAACATCCAGATCTCGATCAGGGGGCTCAGCGTCACCGCTAACCAGCCCACCAGCAGGATCACCGGGATCAGAATCGCGGCCTCCCAGCCCGCCGGTATGAATGCGCGGACCTGCTCGGGGAGCACACGGGTCCAGACGAAGGCCATCAGCAGCATGGACAGCGGCAGCAGAATCAGGATGCTCGCGACGGCGGGGAGGTTCGCCTCGATGAACGGGGCCAGCCACAGCCCTGCGAGGAAGCCGAGGATGACCGTGGGCAGCGCCTCCATCAGCTCGATCGACGGCTTGGTGAGCGTGCGCATGCGCGCCGACATGAAGTAGGCGCTGTAGATCGCCCCCATGATCGCCAGCGGGGTGGCGAACAGCATGGCGTAGAAGGCGGCCTTGATGGTGCCGATGGTCAGGGGGATCAGCGAGAACTTGGGTTCGAACTCGTCGGTGGCCGAGGAGGACTGCCAGACATAGTCGCCACCCGAGCGCCCCTCGTACCAGACCTTCTGCCACAGCACGTGGAAGGAGACCTCCGGATGACGGTTCTCCAGGCGCTGCAGGTGCCAGTTCTCGGCCTCGTCGATGGCGATCAGCAGGCGGTTGCGCGGGTCCACGTACACTCGATGCAGCGCCTGATCGGTAATCTGGCGTTCCACCAGGGTGCGCTGCGAGGTGGGGTAGTGGATCTTGATCTGGCCGGTTTCGTCGGCGGTCAGGAAGCCCTTGCGGATGTATTCGGGCTGGATGTTGGTGACCGGCCCGGTGTGCGCGGGGAATTCGCGCACGCGGGTGATGCGGTTCACGTTGTTGTCGTCGCGCACCAGCATGTACTGGGTGACCGATCCGTCCGAGCCGCCCACGACGATCGACACCGTGCCCAGGAGGTACTCGAGCGAGGTGACCTCGGCATCGTCTCCGCGAATGACGCGCTTGCTGTCTTCCAGGGTCGCGCTGGCCGGACGACGGATGTCGTAGGAGTGCAGGCGCCCCTGGTCGTCGCCCACGAGCATGATGCGGCCGGTGATGTCGAGGAGGATGCGGGTGGCCGTGCTGCCTTCTGGCAGGGCGGGCATGTCGTAGGCACTGCGGCGCACCTGGGTTTCGCCGGTCATCATCGAGGTGGTCTCCTCGAACTGGACCAGACGGATGTGGCCGTCTTCGGTGGTGGCGGCGACACGAATACCGCTGGACCCGCGCTGGATTCCGACCACGCTGATGGCGGGGCCATCGCCGTCGATATCCAGCAGTGCGGAGTCTTCGTCACCCAGCGGGTAGACCACGCGCGGGTCATATTCGCGGCCCTCGGGGGTGAAGCGTTCGTTGTATTCGTACTCGATGGCGAGGACCTGCCCGTTGTCGAGGCCAAGCGCCACCAGGCGGGTGCGCGGCTCGGCCGCGGTGAAAGTGGTGACCCGGACGTCATCGGGGATCGGCAGGGTCTGTTCGCGCACGATCTCGCCGGTATTCGGGCGGAAGAACACGGCACGTCGGTCGTCGGTGATGCGCACGGCCATTTCGCGGTGGCGATTCACCGCCAGGTGCACGGTGCGGGTATCGGCGCCGCCGGGGGCGTCGTACTCGGTCAGGGGGTCGAGCTTGGCGCCCTGGAACATCGGCAGGGTTTCGCTCAGCAGGTAGACGAACATGAGGGTGAGGGCGCCGACGACGGCGATACCGAAAAACCCGATCATGTAGCGCGCGGAGCGATCCTTGGTGCGGCGCCAGCGCTGGAAACCGGCGAGACGCGGGGCGATGGTGGCGGTGGACATGAAGTTCCCCTGAGAGCCGCCGCGAAGGGCGTGCAAAACCATTGGATGTCGGGGCGTGATGCTACGGCCGCTATGTGACAGGGACGTGACATCCATGTGACGGCTGGTTGACCGGTGGGCGAGGAAGGCCTGCGCGCACTGCACAAAAAAGGCCGGAACCCTTGGGTCCCGGCCTTTGCACCCATTCCCTGGGCGCGGGTACTGCGCCCAGTTTATTCCAGACCGAGGTTCTTGCGCTCGCGCTCGGCGACCGTGGCCGGCAGCGGGATGAAGCCATCACGCACCACGACCTCCTGGCCTTCCTTCGACAGCACCATCTTCAGGAACTCGGCGGCGCGCGGGGTCAGGCCGTCTTCCGGGTGCTTGTTGACCATCACGTAGAGGAAGCGGGCCAGCGGGTAGTCACCGGAGGCGGCGTTCTCGCCGTTCGGCTCGAAGTAGTTGCCTTCTTCGGTGCCCAGCGGGATGGCGCGCACGCCGGAGGTGGAGTACCCGATGCCGGAGTACCCGATGCCGTTCAGGGACTCGGAGACGCCCTGAACCACCGAGGCGGAACCCGGCTGTTCGTTGATGGCGTTCTTGAAGTCGCCATCGCACAGGGCGTGCTGGCGGAAGTACCCGTAGGTGCCGGAGACGGCGTTACGGCTGTACAGGGTGATGTCACGGTTGGCCCACGAGCCTTCCAGTCCGAGCTGACCCCAGCGGGTGATGTCCTCGGCACCGCCACAACGACGGGTGGAGGAGAAGACGGCGTCGACCTGATCGATGCTCATGCCTTCGATCGGGTTGTCGCGGTTCACGAACACGGCGATGGTGTCTATGGCGACCGGCACGGCGGTCATCTCGTAGCCGTGGCGTTGTTCGAACTCGGCATGTTCGCTGTCACGCGGCATGCGCGACATCGGGCCGAAGTCGGCGGTGCCTTCGGTCAGGGCGGGCGGGGCGGTGGAGGTGCCGGCACCCTGGATCTGGACGTTCACGTTCGGGTAGAAGCCCTGGAATTCTTCCGCCCACAGGGTCATGAGGTTGTTCAGGGTGTCGGAACCGATGCTCGACAGGTTGCCGGAGATGCCGGAGACCGTCTCGTAGGCCGGGATGTCGGCATCGACTTCAGCCGCGGCGGTCAGCGGGGCGATGGCGAGGGCTGTGGCCGTGGCCAGCGCGAGGATGCTTCGCTTCAACAACATGGGTGTACTCCCTTGGGCTTGCTTGAGGTTTTCAAGGCCGAGTGGCTCGGTCCTTGATGACGAATTATCGGGAGCGGTGCTTGCAGTTGCGTGACGCGCATGTGACAGCCTCGTGACATCTGGCCCGGTAGGGATGGGGCCGGGTTCGTGGGGGGTGATTACTTCGTTGCGCTTGCAATGACGGGTATTGGTATAGGTCATTGCGAGGAGCGAAGCGACGCGGCAATCGGTCCGAAAGGCCCATGGGTTCGGGGCGTTTGCGGACGATTGCCACGGGCCCTGCGGGCCCTCGCAATGACGCTAGTTGGAGGGGCCTGATGGTTCGGCGCGGCGGATACGGGTCAGGGGGAACAGGCAGGTGAAGCGGCTGCCGCGGCCGACCTGGCTCTCGATGGCGAGGTGGCCTTCGTGGCGGGCGAGGACGTGCTTGACGATGGCCAGGCCCAGGCCTGTCCCGCCGCGTGACTGGGTGCGCCCGGCATCCACGCGATAGAAACGTTCGGTCAGGCGCCCGAGGTGATGGCTGGCAATACCCGGCCCGGTGTCCTCGACGCTCAGGCGCCCACCGTCGTCGTCGGCGCGCCAGCGCAGGGTGATGGTGGTCCCGCCAGGGGTGTACTTCACGGCATTGAACAGCAGGTTGGCGCAGGCCGAGCGCAGTTCGTCCGGGTTGCCCTGGAACTCCAGTTTGGGGTCGGCGTCCAGTACGATCGCGTGCGCTTCCGTGCCCGAAAGGATGCGCGCCTCGTCCGTCAGCTTCTGGAACAGTGGGAACGGGTTGAACCAGTCCTGCGGGCCGGTGGTTTCGCCGGTCTCCAGGCGTGAGAGCAGCAGCAGGTCGTCCACCAGCAGTTTCATGCGCTCGGACTGTTCGCGCAGCATCTGGACCGAACGCGCGAGCTGAGGCTGGTCCTCCAGTTCGTCTTCCAGGCTCTCGGTGACGCCGTAGAGTACGGTCAGCGGCGTGCGGAGCTCGTGCGAGACGTTGGCGATGAAGTCGCGCCGCATGACCTCCAGGCGGTGCAGGTGGGTGGTGTCCCGGGCCAGCAGCAGGTACTGCGCGTCGCCATAGGGGAGCATGCGCATCTCCAGTTGGCGCTCGCTGTCCAGCGGGGAGGGCACGGTCACCCGCGCGAGGGACTCGCGGGCACGTTCCATGAACGTCAGGAACTCCGGGTGGCGCAGGAGATGGGTAATGCGCTGGCCCTCGTCGCGCGGCCAGTGGAGCCCGAGCAGCTGGCAGGACATGTCGTTCAGCCACTCGATGCGCAGGTCATCGTTCAGGACCACTACCGCGTCGGGCATGGCCTTCGCCGAGTCCCGGTAGCGCTCCAGCAGCTGGCGCAACCGATGCACGCGGTTCTCGTGGCGTCTGCGGCGGCGGTAGAGGTGGTCGAAGATCACGCCCCACAGGCCGCGCACGTCCGGTGGGTCGGCACGGCCGCCCCGGCGCAGCCAGGTCTCCAGCCACAGCAGGTTGGCGATGTTCCAGGCCAGTGCAGCCCCAAGCAGAAACGCCAGGGTGGGCCAGAACTGGCCGGTGGCCCAGCCAAGCGTCAGGAGCGGCAGCGCGATCAGCAGGCTGGTAATGAGGATGTCGGGCCAGGTCTTGCGGGGCTGCACGGGGACCGCCGAAGGTCAGGGAAGTTGCGAGAAACGGTACCCTGAACCACGCACGGTTTGCACCAGGTGGTCATGCCCGGTGTCGGCCAGCGCCTTGCGCAGGCGGCGGATGTGTACATCCACCGTGCGTTCCTCTACATAGACGTTGGTGCCCCAGACCTTGTCCAGCAGCTGTTCGCGGCTGAACACCCGATCCTGATGGGTCATGAAGAAGTGCAGCAAGTTGTACTCGGTCGGGCCCATGCTGATGGCCGCGCCGTTGCCGGTGATGCGATGCGAGACGGGATCCAGACGCAGGCCCTCGATCTCGATCGGTTCCTCGCTGGTGGTGGGCGAGGTGCGGCGCAGCACGGCCTTCATGCGCGCGACCAGCTCGCGCGGCGAGAACGGTTTGGTTACGTAGTCGTCGGCGCCGACATCCAGGCCGCGCACGCGGTCTTCTTCCTCGCCGCGGGCAGTCAGCATGATCAGCGGGATGTCCTTGGTGACGGGGCTGGTCTTGAGCGTACGCGCCCAGTCGATGCCGCTGATGTCCGGCAGCATCCAGTCCAGCAGGATCAGATCCGGCGGGTCTTCCAGCAGGAGGGATTTTGCCGAGCGGACATCTCCGGACTCGCGGACCTCGTAGCCCGCCTTCTGGAACGGCACCTGCAGCATCTCGCGGATCGCTGCATCATCTTCCACCAGCAGAATTCGAGTGGCCATGGCCCCGTCTCGTGATTACCTGGTCCGCATTAGATAACAGGGATGTTACAGGCGTGTGAACGGGAGGTGGTGCGGCGGCAACCAGCCTGTGGCGTGTTCGGGCGGCTCGCGACCGATCGCCGCGACCCTGCGGGCCTCGTGATGACGAGCGATAGCCGCTAAGGGTGGGCGCCGAGTTCGAAGCGTTCGTCGCCGTGCAGGAAGATCATGCCGTCGTGGTGCGGCGAGCGGGCGAGCTGCTGGCGGATGGCCTGTTCGTGGCCGGGCTTGAGATGGGTAATGGCAATGCGCGGGCGGTGCTGCAGTTGTGCCAGGTCCTCGCCCAGGTGCTGCGGGGTGTAGTGCTTGGCCAGATCCGCCATGCCCTCCATTTCGTCTGGGAGGCCGGTCTCGATCATCAGCAGATCGAGGTGGGGCAGGGCGTTCAGCGCGGGCCAGAGCAGGTGCGAGGAGGTCGTGTCGCCGCTGAAGGCGAAGGCGGCCCCGTCGCTGTTGGTGACGCTGTAGCCGACTGCGGGCACGGTATGGCGGGCGGGCAGCACCTGGATCTCGCGATGTTCCACCGCGATGCTGTGACCGGGTTGCAGCGACTCCAGGCGGATCAAGGGCTGATCGGGCCGTGGCAGACGGGTGAAGTCCGGCCAGATCACCCAGTTGAAGACGTGATCGCACAGGGCCTTGAGTGTTGCCGGGAGGCCGTGGACGTGGATGGGCGGGGCATCCGGGCTGTAGACCATGTCCGCCAGCATCGGGAGGAAGGCGATATGGTCTAGGTGCGAGTGGGTCAGGAAGACATGGCGAATGCGCCGCAGCTCCTCCAGGGTCAGATCGCCCACGCCACTGCCCGCGTCGATAAGGATGTCGTTATCGATGAGGATGGATGTGGTACGCCGGCCCGGGCCAATCCCGCCACTGGCGCCAAGGATGCGAACGGACAAACTCATGTCGGACAGTATATCGAGCGAGCAGCGGGCCGTCGTGTGGCCAGACCCGCGAGCCGGAGGCTGGGGTCGGTCGCCCCGGGTCGTTGGAGGTGGGTGACGGACATGCCCTAATGCTAGACCGGGTCCAGGCCCAAGTTCCGTGACGTGCGGCGCGAAAAGGTGATCCCGAGGCACGGCGGGGCGTCTCGCGAATCTTGTGCGGGCGGGGCTTCCCGCCACCCGGCGGAGTTGCTAGAATGCGCGTCCTGTTTGGGGCGGTAGCTCAGCTGGGAGAGCGTCGCGTTCGCAATGCGAAGGTCGGGAGTTCGATCCTCCTCCGCTCCACCAAACACCAAGGAAAAGGCCTGCTTTCGCAGGCCTTTTCCTTTTTCAGGTTCAGCTGCGCAGGTGGCCCCGTGGGGCCATGGCGGCCTTTACCGGGGCCCGGCGCGCGAACGGTTCGGGTTCGTGGTGGCTCACGAGCTCGGCCAGGGATGCGGCGGGCAGGGGGCGGCTGCACAAATAGCCCTGCCAGGCATCACAGCCCTCTGCGGCCAGAAATCCGAGCTGATCCTCGGTTTCAACCCCCTCGGCGAGCACATCCAGCCCCAGGTTGTGGGCCATGTCGATGATGGTCATGGCCAGCTCGGCATCGTTGCGGTCCTCCGGCAGGTCGCGCACGAAGGTCTGGTCGATCTTCAGGATGTCGATCGCGAATTCCTTCAGGTAGGCCAGCGACGAATACCCGGTGCCGAAGTCGTCGATGGCCAGCGCGATGCCCAGGCCCTTGATCTGCTGCAGGGTGCCACGGGTCGTGTCGGCCTGTTCCATCAGGGTGCTTTCGGTGAGCTCCAGGGTCAGGCGTTGTGCGGGGAGTCCGGATTCGTGCAGGACCTGGCGGAGCTGATGGAGCAGGCCCGGTGCGGCGACCTGGCGCGCCGACAGGTTGACCGAGACTTCCAGCGGCGGCAGGCCCTGACGATCCCATTCCACGACCTGGCGGCAGGCCTCGCGCAGAACAAAATCCCCGACGGCGGCGATCAGGCCCGTTTCCTCGGCCAGCGGTATGAACACGTCCGGCGCGATCAGGCCGCGTTCGGGGTCCCGCCAGCGCACCAGTGCCTCGATCCCGGTGATCTTCCCGGACGTCATGTGTACCTGAGGCTGGTAGAACACCTCCAGTTCGTTCTGGGCCAGGGCGTGCCGCAGCCGGTTCTCGATCTCCAGGCGCTGGTTGGCGGCATCGGTGAGGGCGGTACGGTAAAAGCGGAAGGTGTTGCGCCCGGCGTCCTTGGCCTCGTACATCGCCGCATCGGCCTGAGTGAGAAGCTCACCGGCTTCGGTGGCGTCCTCCGGGAACAGTGCAATACCGATGCTCGCGCCTACCTGCAAGTTGGTCCAGCCGCCGACGGCAAAGGGTTCGGCTATGAGCTCCAGAAGCTGGCGGGCGCGGGCCTCGAGCTCTTGATGCTCTGCGGCGTCGTCGATTACCGCGATGAATTCGTCGCCCCCAATCCGGGCCACGGTGCGGGCCTCGAAGCGCGTCTTCAGGCGCTCGCCCAGGATTTGCAGGAGGTCATCGCCGACGCGGTGGCCGAGGCTGTCATTGATGTTTTTGAAGCGGTCCAGATCCACGAACAGGATGGCCACCAGGCCTTGCCGCTGGCGAGCCTGTTGCATGGCCTCGTCAAGGTGCTCCTGCAGCAGCGTGCGGTTGGGCAGTCCGGTCAGCGGGTCATGCCCGGCCTGGTACGCCAGGCGAGCTTCGTGTGCGCGCAGGCGGCCCTCCGCCGCGCGGCGTTGCTCGACCTCCAGTGAAAGCCGCCGAGTCAGACGCCGGTAGTAGAGCGCAGCCAACCCGCTCAGCAGCAATAGCCCCGCCATGAAGCCGAGCAGGACCTCCGGCCGGGCCTCCCAGTAGGCGCGCAGGCTGATTGCCACGGTGCGGTCGTAGGGCGGGTAGCCGAGTTCTTCCAGGAGTTTGTGTACCGCCCCGTAGGACAACGGGGCCGACCAGCCGTGGTAGCCGCCTTCACGCGCCGCGGGGTGATCCGCGGGCAGGCTCAGCAGGGCGATCGTGACGGCTTCGGCCAGTTGGTCAGGGGTGTGTCCAAGACGCGAGAACGGCCATTCAGGGTAAAGCCGGGTGGAGTGGGCAAATGGAAACCCCGCTGTCTTGCGGGGCGCCAGTACGCGCAGTGTGTCGGCGGGCAGGTCGCCCGATTGCAGCCGTTCCTCCAGCACGCCGGTGCGCACCATGCCGGCGTCGGCCTCGCCGGTTAGCAAGCCCTCGATCACCCGGTAGTGGGGCATGCCCGTGTAGTGAACCGACGCCAGGTCCTCGAACGGATCCACGCCAGCGTTGCGCAGGGCCCCGTAACCGGCCAGCCAACCGCCCAGAGAGTCTTCTTCCACCGCCAGCAACCGCTGCCCACGAAGGTCGTCCAGTGACTGGAGGTCATTGCGTTCGTCGAGGACCAGGATCGTCCCTCCGAACTGACGAATGGGCTGGCCTTGCTCCTCGGCGATGAGGGTGGCCAGGCGGGTGATGCCTTGTTGCGCCTCCAGGCGCACGTAATGGCCGGTGTTGGTGAGGACGAAATCAACACCTCCGGTGGCGACGGCCTGCTCCAGGTCCGGATAGTTAAGTGCCTGAATGCGAAATTCGGCCGCGTCGACCTGCGTGCTCAGGTAGTCGGCTGTGGGTTGCCACTGGGCCGTGGTCTCTTCGGCATCGCGAAAGGCCAGCACGCCGATGGTGTATACGCTGGCGTCGTCACTATTTTCCGCCATTGCGGAGGCAGCAACGGACAGGCTGATCAGCAGGATCAGCAGACGGGGCAGGGTGGATGGATGGCGCATCGGCAAGAGCCTACTATGCGAAGGGACTTGCCGTACACGTTCGGGCGCGAACGGGCGCTGGGGTACCGGCTCGCGGGAAAGGGCGGTCACGCAGCGTGCCCGGCCGCCGCGTGACCGATGGGGACGCTACCAGCTCTTGTAGGGCAGGAACTTGCCGTTCCAGGTGATCTTCACGCGGTCGCCCTTCGGGTCCTCGACCTTGTCGATGTCCATGCTGAAGTCGATGGCGCTCATGATGCCGTCACCGAACTTTTCGTGAATCAGCGCCTTCATGGTGTCGCCGTAGACGTTGATCGCCTCGTAGAAGCGATAGATCACCGGGTCGGTGGGGATGGTCTTGTCCCAGGTCTTGTGCGGGAAGGCCTGAAGCGCCTGCGAGACCTCCGGGCCGAGCCCGATGAAGGTGGCCAGCTTGTCGGCCTGGTCGCCCTCCAGGTGGTTCATGCCGTAGCAGGCGGAGGTCACGTAGACCTCGTGCAGTCCGGTGGCCTCGGCGATCGCGGCCCAGGTAGTTCCGCGGTTCTCCTTGGCCTCGAGGATGGTGGTGGTCATGGCGCTCTTGCTGAGACTCATCATGTGCTCCTTGAATGCGATGGATGGACTGGGGTCAGACCGCGCGAACCATGCGCGGGCCGGGTTCCGGACTGGCCTCGGGCTTGGCCGGGTTGACGATGCGCGGGCTGTGGCGCGGGTTGTCGCCGCGGGCGGCGGCCGCCTGGGCCTTGGCCGACATCTCCTTGGCGCCGTTCACGAGGAAGTCGACCAGGTGGTTGCGGATCGGGTAGTAGGCGTCGTTCTGGTGCAAAGTGGCGCGTTCCCGCGGCCGCGGGATGTCGATCTTCACTGACTCGGCGACCTGGGCATGCGGCCCGTTGGTCATCAGCAGCACGCGGTCGGCGAGCAAGATCGCCTCGTCGACGTCGTGGGTGATCATGAACACGGTCTGGTGGGTCTCCGACCAGATCTTCAGCAGCTCCTCCTGGATGACCCCGCGGGTCAGGGCGTCCAGGGCCCCGAAGGGCTCGTCCATCAGCAGCAGCTTGGGTTCGATGGCGAAGGCCCGGGCGATGCCGACGCGCTGGCGCATGCCGCCGGAGAGCTGCGCGGGCTTGCGGTCCATGGCGTGATCCAGCCCGACCATGTGCAGGTAGCGCTCGGCGTGTTCCAGGCGTTTCGCCTTGCTCCAGTTCGGCCAGCGGGCGCGCACCGCGAACATCACGTTGTCGCGCGCCGACAGCCACGGCAGCAGGCTGTGGTTCTGGAAGATCACGCCCTGGTCGAGGCTGGGTCCGGTGATCTCCTTATTGTCCATGATCACGTTGCCGTCGGTGGGTGTGGCCAGGCCGGCGAGAACGTTCAGGATGGTGGACTTGCCGCAGCCGGAGTGACCGATCAGGCAGACGAACTCGCCCTTGTTGATGGTCACGTCCACGCCCTCGAACACGGTCATCAGGTCGCTGGAATCGGGCTGCGGGAAGCGCTGGCTCAGGTTCTCGATCTCGAGGAATCCCTTGCTCATGATTGGTCTCCTTTTGGGGCCACGCTGACTCAGTCGGCGTAGCGCACGAATTTGGTGGCCTGGGCGAGGGAGGCATCCAGCAGGAAGCCGACGATGCCGATCATGATGATCGCGAAGATCACGCTGGCGAGGTCGAGGTTGTTCCACTCGTTCCAGATGTAGTAGCCGATGCCGGTGCCGCCCACGAGCATCTCTGCGGCGACGATGACCAGCCAGGCGATGCCGATGGAGATGCGCATGCCGGTGAGGATGGTCGGCGCCGCGGCGGGCAGGATGACCGTGAACGCGGTGCGCAGGTTCGACAGCTGGTGGGTCTTGGCGACGTTCAGCCAGTCATTGCGCACCGAGGCGACGCCGTAGGCGGTGTTCACGAGCATCGGCCAGATCGAGCAGATGAAGATCACGAAGATCGCCGACATGTTCGAGTCGCGGATCACGAACAGGGCGAGCGGCATCCAGGCCAGTGGCGAGATCGGCTTGAGGATCTGGATGTACGGATCGAACGCCTTGTTCAGTAGCGGCGACATGCCAATCACGAAGCCGAGCGGAATGGCGATCAGCGCGGCCAGGGCAAAGCCCAGCAGGACCCGGTAGATCGAGTAGGCCAGCTGGATGCCGATCCCCTTGTCGTTCGGGCCCGCGTCGTAGAATGGGTTGCTCAGTTCGCCGAAGGCGTGGCTGAACACCTGGGTGGGGGCCGGGATGCCGCTGCTGGAACTGCGATCGGCCCCGCCCCCCATCAGCTGTTCGTATTCGCTCAGCTCGCCCTGTTGTGGCGCGATGACCTCCGGGGCGGTGGCCAGCTGCCACACGCCCAGGAAGACCACGAGCATCACCAGCGAGAGAACGGTCGCCCGGAAGTTGAGATTGCTCAACATGGCTTAGCTCCTGCGGATATCGAAGCTGTCGAGATAGCCTTCCGGGTCGGTGTAGTCGAACACCTTCCCCATGATCTCGAAGTTCTTGTAGGTGTCACTGGGCGCTTCGTAGCCCAGCTCGGTCATCACTTCGGCGCACTCGCTGGCGAGGAAGACGTCTTCCGCCAGGCGGTTGTAGTCGAAGTCGCGATCCACATAGCCCCAGCGCTTCATCTGGGTAAGGATCCAGGTGGCCATCGAGTGCCAGGGGAAGGGGTCGAAGTCGATCCGGTGCGGGTCGTTCTTGACCTCGCCCAGGCCGTCGGCATAGCGCCCGGTCAGCACCTGCTCGACCACCGATTGCGGCTGGTTCAGATAGGCACGCGGGGAGATGGCTTCGGCGATCTCGGCGCGATTGTTGATATCCGAGCTGTACTGGGTGGCCTCGATCAACGCGCGGAACAGGGCACCGAAGGTGTTCGGATGCTCGTCGGCGAAGGCGGCCGAGCAGGCGAAGGCGCAGCACGGGTGGCCGTCCCAGATCTCCTTGGTCAGCATGTGAATGAAGCCGATGCCGTCCCAGACCGCGCGCTGGTTGAAGGGGTCGGGGGCCAGGTAGCCGTCGACGTTCTCGGCACGCAGGTTGGCGACCATCTCCGGCGGCGGGACGACGCGGATGCTGATGTCGCGATCGGGATCCAGCCCGTGCTCCGCGACGTAGTAACGCAGCAGGAAGTTGTGCATGGAGTACTCGAAGGGCACGGCGAAGGTGAAACCCTTCCAGTCCTTGGGATCGCGCTTGTCCTTGTGCTTGTTGTGCAGTGTGATGGCCTGGCCGTTGATGTTCTCAACCGCCGGCATGATGTAGTGCTCGCGCGAGGAGCCGGAGCCCAGGGTCATCGACAGCGGCATCGGCGAGAGCATGTGCGAGGCGTCGTACTCACCGGACAGCGACATGTCGCGGGCCACCGCCCAGCCGGCGGTCTTGATCACGTCGACATCCAGGCCGTGGCGCTCGTAGAAGCCCATGGGGTGGGCCATGATGATCGGCGTGGCGCAGGTGATCGGGACGAAGCCGACGCGCAGCTTGGTCTTTTCCAGAGGCCCGCCGTCCTTGATTGCGGCCTTGACCTTGTCCAGCGGCAGGATGGAGCCCAGAGCGGCGGCCACCGTGCCGCCCCCGATCATCTGCAGGAAGCGGCGGCGGTTGATCTCGTTGTGGCCGAACATGCCGCGGACGATGGCGCTCTCCACCGCGCGATCGACCATGGCCTCGTCACTCAGGTCCTCGCCGGTGGCGTGGGCATCGGCCTGTACGGGCTCATGGGTGGCGCGTCGTTCCAGTTTCTCTTCCAGGTCCGGGGACGCGGTGTCGAAGCAGCTGCAGCTGCCCGGGCCGGTGTGCCCGTGGCGGCAGCTGGAGCCGTGGCGCAGGTCGGCATTGGCGTCAAAGGGATCGTGAAGACTCTTGGTCGGCATGGTCGGCTCTCCTCGTGGGTCGAATCGATGCGGGCATCGTTGCCGCGCATGTCGAGGGTCTTTGCAGGTGCCATGCCAAGCGTGGGGAATGGGCCGCCAGGGCGGCGCGCGAGCGCCGGGAGATCGGACCATTGGTCGGCATTGTCGACGAAGCGGACAAAAGGTCCGCTGGTGTCTGAGCGATGGTCCTAAGTGGTTTCTATGCCGAGCTTTTTCAAGCGATAGCGCAATTGCCGCGGGGTCAGGCCCAGGTCCATCGCGGCGCGGGTCTTGTTGCCCCCGGTCTGTTCGATCGCGCGCTTCAGGCGCTCCGCCTCGGTGGCGTGCACGCGCTGATACGGGCGCACCGCGCTGGTGCAGGACGCGCCGGGAGAGGGCAGGGTTCGGGGCTCGTTGTGCCGCGATGGTGCCGGTGCATGCTCGTCGCGGAGGCCGTGCCCCTCGCCCTCGAACGGGCTGATGCGGGATTCCTCGTGCAGGATCTCGTCGATCAGCGGCGTGCCGATGCGGCCGTCGGTGGACAGCAGTACCGCGCGCTCCAGGACGTTCTCCAGCTGGCGGATGTTGCCGGGCCAGTCGAAGGCCTCCAGGCGTTCCAGCACGCCCTCGTCGACGACCACGTTCCAGCCGTGCAGGTGGGTGTAGCGGTCAAGGAAGTGGCGGGTGAGCAGGCGGATGTCGCTGGCGCGGTCGCGCAGGGCCGGCATGTGCAGCGGGATCACGTTGAGGCGGTAGAACAGGTCGAGCCGGAAATTCCCGGCATTCACCGCAGCCTGCAGGTTCTGGTGGGTCGCGGCGATGACGCGCACGTCCACCGGGAGATCGCGGTTGCCGCCAATGGGCTGGACCACCCGTTCCTGCAGTACACGCAGGATCTTCGACTGCAACGCCTCCGGCATGTCGCCGATCTCGTCCAGGAACAGCGTGCCGCCGTCGGCCAGGGCGATCTTGCCAGTCTTGGCGCTGGAGGCACCGGTGAAGGCCCCCTTTTCGTGGCCGAACAGCTCGGATTCCAGCAGGTCGGCCGGGATGGCGGCGCAGTTGATGGAGATGAACGGCTTCGCGTTGCGCTGGCTGATCCGGTGGATCATGCGCGCGATCTTCTCCTTGCCGGTGCCGGAGGCCCCGGTCACGAGCACCGTGGCCTGGGTGTCCGCGATGCGGTGGACCTGCTTGAGGACATGGCGCAGGGCCGGACTCTCGCCGAGGATGCCGTACTGCCCGCCCTGGGTATCCAGGGCGCTCTTGAGGTAGCGGTTCTCCGAGACCAGCTCGGCGGTGCGCTCGGCGATCAGCTGGTGGATGCGCAGCACCTGGCCGATCATGCTCGCGATCACCCGCAGCAGGTTCAGGTCGTCCTGGAACTGGCGCGAGCGGCGTCGCAGCCGGTGCACGCCCAGCACGCCGATGGCGTGTTCGTCCTGGACGATGGGCACGGCGATGTAGGCGACGGTCTCCTGCGGCAGGGTGGAACGGTCAATGGCGCGCGCGAGGTATTCGGGCTCGTTGTCGATGTCCTGGATCAGGGCGATCTGGCCGGTCTTCATGACGCGCCCGGTGACACCCTCGCCGAGGCTGTAGCTGCCGCGGTCGCGCTCGGCATCGGTCAGGCCGTAGGCGTGGCGGATGCGCAGCTGGCCGCTGTTCGGATCCGGCAACAGGACCCGGCCGCGGTTGAGCCCCAGTAGCTGGGACATCATCCCGAGGATGCGGTAGATCGCGGCATCCGGGTCGCCGGAGCGGCCCATGAGCTTGGCAACCTCCAGCAGCAGGGTGATCTCCTGCTCCCGGGTGGCCAGGTCCGGTGGGGTCGAATCGGATATGCGGTGGAGTGCCATGCCGTGGGTTATGCAGAAAGCCTGCCAGTGCGAAAACGACGTGTTGGTGGGCGTTCGGGGGCGTCTGGCAGGGTCAGGATGACGCGGTTGCCTCGAGGCGGGGCAGGGCCTTGCACTGTTGGGTTGCGCTTGCCCGCTTTGCGGGCGCACAAAAAGGCCCGGCCAGGAACGGCCGGGCCCGGGCATGGCCTGGAGGGATCAGCCCTCGGCGTGATAGCTGCTGCGCTTGATCAGGCGTACGCAGATGGCGTCGAGCATGTAGCCGATGATGCCGATGACCAGGACAAATGCGGCCAGTTTGTCGTACTCCAGGGTGTCGCGGGCATCGTTGATGGCGTAGCCCAGCCCCGAGGTGACGCCCAGGTACTCGGCCGGCACCAGTACGATCCAGGCCACACCCACCGCCAGGCGGATCCCGGCGAACACATCCTGGGCGATCGCGGGCATCACGATGTAGCGCAGGGTGTGGTACGGATTGGCGCCCAGGTTGTTGCCCACCTTGAGCCACATCGGATCGATGCGTTGCACCCCGTGCGCGGTGGCGTAGGTAATGGGCCAGACGGCCGCGATGGCAATCAGGAAGATGATGGCTGCATCCCAGGTGGCGAAGGCCAGTACCGCGACCGGCATCCAGGCCAGCGGCGAGATCATCCGCAGGAACTGGAACGGGACGTGGGTGACCTGCTTCAGCGTCAGGAAGTAGCCGATCATTACGCCCAGTGGCACGCCGATGGCAATGGCGTAGGCCAGGCCCCAGCCCACGCGGTACAGGCTGGACTCGATCGGCGACCACACGGCCCCGGAGCTGACGATGTCCCAGAAGGCCGCCAGCGTGGGCCCGGGGGCGAAGCTGGCGAAGGCCATCGTGTCCTCGTTGTTGCCGATGGCCCAGCCGCCCCAGTACCACAGGGCGAACAGGCCGGCGATGCCCAGCGCCGGGTACTGCAGCGCCCGGCGCGCTTGGTCCGCGAACCGCAGCACCGGCATGAGCCGCTCCACGGTCGCGGTGTCGACGGAGAGTGTGGCTTCGCGGTTCATAGGACCACCACCTCCTCGCGGGCATAGGGTGAATCCATGTCCACGCCCGGGGCGCCCTGCCAGGCGGTGTGTTTTTCCATCGCCTTGCGCACGAAGTCGTAGTTCACCAGGTCGTCGGTGACGAAGTCCGGGTCCAGGCCTTCGAGGAAGGTGGTGTCGCCGCCGACCAGGGTCTCGTTCATGGCGCCGACCAGCATCTTGGTCGCGGACGGGTAGGGCCAGGGCGAGAAGTCGATGCGGCCGTTTTCCCACTCGGGGTGACGGATCGCGCCGCTGTCGGCGTAGGTGCTGTCGTCGTGATAGTTGGTCATCGCGCGTTCCACTACGTTGGCGGGCATCGGCAAGTAGCCCTTGCCATCGCGCGAGAGCATGGTGGCGACGCTCTTCTTGTCCTGCTGGATGGTGCCCTGGGCGCGGACCACGGCGTTCATCACCTTCTGGGTCCACTCCGGTTCGCGGGTGGTCAGGCGCTCGTTCATGCAGACCACGCAGCAGGGGTGGTTCTTCCAGATATCGCCGGTGAAGCGCAGCACGTTGCCGCGCGCCAGCAGTTCGCCGGCGGCGTTGAACGGCTCGGCGACGATGTAGGCATCAATGGAGCGCGCGGCCAGGGCCGGGGGCATGTCCGGCGGCGGCATGAGCATCAGGTTGACCTCGTGCGCCTCCAGCGCGTCGCCCTGGTCGCGGATCACCGGCGTCAGGCCGGCATCGCGCAGGGCCATTTGCATGACCACGTTGTGCATGGAATACCAGTAGGGCACGGCCACGCTCTTGCCGCCGAGGTCGGCGAAGCTCTGCACGTCGACATGGCGGCCGGTTACTACGGCCGAGCCGTTGGTGTGGGCCCAGGACATGATCTTCACCGGGAAGTCATTCTGGTAGCGCATCCACAGCGGGATCGGCTTCAGCAGGTGCACCAGGTTGAATCGGTTGGCGGCAAAGGACTCGATCAGCGGCGACCAGCCGCGGATCAGCTGGGGATCGGCGACCTCCAGTCCTTCGTCCTCGAAATAGCCCTCGGAGTGGGCGACCAGCAGGGCGGCGGCGTCGGTGATCGGGATGTAGCCGATGCGCACGACGCCGTCGAAGTCGCTGACGACGCCTTCGGGCTCTTCGAGGTTCCCGGGTTCGGCCCCAAACAGGGAACCGGGCAGGGCAAGCCCGCTCCCGGCCAGGCCGCCGACGGCGGCGGTACGCAGGAAGTTGCGACGGGAGAAGCTGCGATCCAGCAGCCGGTCCAGTTCGCTGTCGATGTCATGGTGGTTGTCGCAGTTGCACATGGTGGCGGTTCCTCGCTCGGGTTCGGGGCAGTGGGGTGGTGGATCAGGCGGCGCGTACGCGCGCTCGGGATTCGGATGAAGAAGACTCGTCTTGTTCGCTTTCGGTATCGGGCGTCGGGGCTTCGGCCTCCGCTGAACCCTTGTCAGCGGCCAGGGTGCGGGTGGCGCCGAAGTAGCCCATCAGTTCGGCCTTGCGGTCGACGAAGGCCTGGCTGTTGCGATCGCGTGGGTGGGCAATGTCGATCGGGAGTTCGGCGGTGATGGTCCCCGGGTTGGAGCCCATGACCAGCACGCGGTCGGCCATGGCGACGGCCTCTTCGATGTCGTGGGTGACGAACACCACCGAGATCCCGCGTTCCCGGGCCAGGCGGGTGACTTCGTCCTGCAGGGCGACGCGGGTAAAGGCGTCCAGGGCCGAGAATGGTTCGTCGAGCAGCAGCAGTTCGGGGTCGGTGGCCAGGCTGCGGGCCAGGGCGACGCGCTGTTGCTGACCGCCGGAGAGCGACTGCACGTTGACCTCGGACTTCTCGCTCAGGCCCACGGTCTCCAGCAGCTGGTCGATGCGTTCGCGCATGTCGGTCTTGCGGCCCTGGAAGATCAGGCCCAGCGAGGCGTTCTTGCGCACCGTCATCCAGGGGTAGAGCGAGGGCTTCTGGAACATCATGTTCCAGCGCGGGCTCGGCTTGATGACCTGGTGGCCGTTGATGCGCACGCAGCCTTCGCTCGGCAGCAGGAGCCCCGCGAGCATGTGCAGCAGGGTGGACTTGCCGCAGCCACTCTGGCCGATCAGGGCCACGGTCTCGCCCGGTGCGACGGTGACCTGGATGTCCTGGAGCGTGGGGGCTTCCTGCCCGGGATAGTGGTGGGTGATGTAGTCGATGGAGATGGCGGCGCCCATGGCGTTTCCCTCTTGACCTTCGTTCATGAGCCGCCGGATGGATCGGATCGGCGGCGCGTTCAAAGGGGTTCCTTACAAGGGGCGTGCCAAACCCGTCGTGTTGCCCGGGAATTTCGTCCGGCCCGGGGGCGAAACGGCGCGCTGGTGCGCAATACAGGGAGCGGCGAACGAGGCATCGCAGAAGCGGGGGGATCCGGCGCGGGGGCGAGGAGTGGACAATCCGGACAATGCGGACCAATTCGAGTGGACAAAGCGGACGGATTGTCCGACGGGGGATGGGTTGGATTCGGATGGCCCGGCTGGAAATGGCTTTGTGGTGCGGTCCGCACGGTTTTGGCACGGCTTCTGCACCGGGATGGACGACCCGGTCGAATGCCGGGGATCCACGAATCCCAACCATCAGGAGCACCACCATGTCTGCAGCCGAAGCCACTACCTCCCTGTCCATCAACGCCCTGGAGCCGATCGACCAGGATGGCCTCAATAACCTCGCCGCCAAGGGCAAGGCCAACCCCGAGAACATCGTGACGCTGAAGGCCACCACGGTCTGCGAAGGCAAGTTCCGCAACCGGACCTTCGTGCGCGACCTTGAGGCCCACGTGATCGACGAGCCGCCGCACCTGCTGGGCGACGACACCGCGCCGAACCCCTCCGAGGCCGCGTTGGCCAGTTTGGGTGCCTGCCTGTCCGTGGGGATGCACGCCAACGCGATCGATCGCGGTATCACCCTGACCAAGCTCGAGCTGACCCTGGAGGGCGACATCAACGTGACCGCCGTATGGGGCGTCGGGGATACCGACGTGAACAAGCACCTCGGCTTCTCCGATATCCGGGTGAAGGCGAACCTGGAAGGGGATGCCAGCGAGGAACAGCTGAAGGAGCTGGTCGCCCATGCCGACTTCTGGTCGCCGGTAGCCAACACCATGCGCAACCCGGTCAAGCTCAGTGTCGAGCTGGCCTGATTCCGGTCCTGCTGCCCAACGGGAGTAAACCCCAATGCTTGAAACCCGCACTCACGACGTGACGGGGGTGTCGCCGGCCGCAGGGCCGGCGGATGCCGATGCCGCGCTGCAGGCGCTGGTGGAGCGCGATCTGGCTCCGCTGACCGCCCGTATCGACCGCGAAGGCCTGTACCCCGAAGACTTCCTGCGCGAGGCCGGTCGCCTCGGCGTCTTTAACCGCCACCTGGCCAGCCAGAACGCCAGCGGCACCACGGATATTGCCAGTGCCATCCGCGCGACCGAGGTGATCTCGGCCGAGTGCATGACCACCGGCTTTGTCGCCTGGTGCCAGAACGCCTGTGCCTGGTACGTGGAGAACAGTGCCTCGGACACCCTGAAGCGCGAGGCTCTGCCGAGGCTGGCGAATGCCGAGGCACTGGGCGCCACCGCGCTGTCCAACCCGATGAAGTGGTTTGCCAATATCGAGGACCTCAAGCTCTCCGCCGAACGTGTGGACGGCGGTTATGTGGTCTCCGGTGCGCTGCCCTGGGTATCCAACCTGGGCGAGGACCACTACTTCGGCGCGATCTTCCGCACCACCGGCGCGAACCCGCGGCCGGTGATGGCGCTGATCAACTGCTCCGACCCCGGGTTCAGCCTGACGGCCTGTCCCGAGTTCACCGCGCTGGAGGGTTCGCGCACCTTCGGTTGCCATTTCGATCGCGTGTTCGTGCCCGATGAGCACGTGCTGGCCGACGCCCTGCCCGAGTACATCCGCCGGATCCGACCGGGGTTCGTGCTGCTGCAGATGGGGATGGGGCTGGGGCTGATCGATGGCTGCATCCAGACCATGCGTGACGCCAACGAGACGCTGTCCCACGTGAATGGCTATCTGGATGACCAGGTGGGCGAACTGGAAGAGGCGCTGGAGGATGGCCGTGCAGCCTGCTATGCGCTTTCGGAAACGCCCTTCGACGAGTCCGAAGGCTTCTTTGCCGATGTGCTGCAGATGCGCCTGACCGGTTCCGAGCTGTCACTGCGCGCGTCGCAGTCGGCATTGCTGCATACCGGGGCCCGCGGGTATCTGGCGAACGCTGCCGCCCAGCGCAAGCTGCGCGAGTCGTACTTCGTGGCCATCGTGACCCCGGCCATCAAGCACCTGCGCAAGGAGCTGGCGCGGATCCACGCGCACTAGTCCACCACCCACGGTCGGGGCCACCGGGGCTCCGCACCGAACGAAGGAATCGTCATGCTGGAAACCACTACCCGACTGGACCTCGAGACCGCGGTCGCGACCCTGAAGGAGGCGATTGACGCCCAGGGCCTGAAGCTGGTCTCGCACATCAATGGCCAGGCCAATGCCGCGAAGATCGGGGTCGAGGTCCCGACCGACCAGATCCTGGAGATCTTTCACCCGAGCTACGCGGTGCGTGTCTGGGAGGCCTGCAAGCCGGCCGGCATCGACATCCCGTTGCGCATCCACGTCTCCGGCGATGGGGAGATGCTGCGCGTCAGCGCGCGCTCCGCACGGGACGTGTTCGCGCCGTGGGCCAACCCCGACCTGGACGCCATCGGGTCCGAACTGGACCCGAAACTGAAGGCCATTCTCGATGCCGTGGAGGCCGCGTGATGAGCACCGAAACCGACGAGTTCAAGCGCTATATCTGCAAGGTCTGCGGGTATATCTACGACGAGGCCAAGGGCGACCCGGATTCCGGTCTGGCCCCTGGGACCCGCTTCGAGGATATCCCCGACGACTGGTATTGCCCCGACTGTAATGTGACCAAGGCGGATTTCACCGCCCTGGAGCCGCGCGCCGACACCGCGGACGCCGGTGCCGCCGCGATGGCCTGGAGTGCCGGGGCCGGCGCGGCCGATCCGGACGCGGTGGTGATCGTCGGGGGCGGCATGGCGGGCTGGGCCCTGGCCGAGGCCCTGCGCGAGCGGGATCCGCGGCGCACGATCCGCCTGCTGACCGCCGATTCCGGTGATTACTACACCAAGCCGCGGATCTCCAATGCCTTTGCCCGGGGCGTCGCGGTCGCGGATCTGGTGGAGGAGACTGGCGTGGCGCGAGCGGCCCGGCTCGGCATTGACCTGATGCCGTTTGTCCGCGTGCTCGATGTCCAGCGGGCGCAGCAAAGAATCATCACCGCCCGTGGCGGCGTGCCGTACGGCCAGCTGGTGCTGGCCACCGGGGCGCGTCCGCGGCAAATGGCGTTCCCGGGTGGGGCCAGGGCGCCGCTGTCGGTGAACACGCTGGAGGACTATCGCGCGCTGCGTGCGGCCCTCGAGGCGCAGGCCGGGTCACCGGCCCATACCCGTGTGGCCATCATCGGCGCCGGCCTGGTGGGCTGCGAGCTGGCGGACGACCTGGCGGCCGGTGGTTATCCGGTCTCTTTGATCGAGTGTGCGTCGCGGCCGCTGCAGAATCTGCTGCCCGAGTCGCTGAGCGGCGATCTGGAGAAGGCGCTGGCCGACCGCGGCGTGCAGTGGCACACCGAGGCGACCGTCGAGCGCATCGAACCGGTTGCGGAGGGAACGACCCGTCTTGCCCTTGCCAGCGGCGAATCCGTAGAGGCCGAGGTGGTCATCAGTGCGCTCGGGCTGGTGCCCAACCGCGAGCTGGCCGAGCGGATCGGTCTGGCCTGCCACGCGGGAATCGAGGTGGACGCACTCTTGCGCACCACCGACCCGGCGGTCTTCGCCCTGGGTGATGGTTGCGAGTTCGACGGCCAGTTACGCCCCTACGTGGAGACCCTGCGCGGGCAAGCAGCTGCACTGGCGCGCACGCTGTCCGGCGAGCCGACGGTGTACCGGCCGGATGCCGGGATCGTGCAGGTCAAGACCGGGAGCCTGCCGTTGAACGTCTGCCCGCCGCAGACGGACGGGGGCGAGTGGGTGGAGATCTCGGGCGACGGCGAAGGGCGTCACCTGGAGTATCACGCCGATGCACGGCTCGAGGGGTTTGCCTTGTCGGGTTGTCATGCACGCCAGGCGCGGGACCTGGAGACGCGCCTGGGCGAGCCAGTGGCGGATACCCGAACCCGGCTGGCGTCCTGAGCCGCGTGGCCCGGCCGGTGCCGGGCCCGCGGGGGTGCGGCGATGCGGATCAGAGGGTTCGGGTCATATGACCCCGTCGAGGCGCAAATAGCCGATCAGGAACAGCACTGCCAATACACCGGCCAGGGCGTAGAGCCAGTTGGATAATGTGGGGTTGTCGGGGCGGCTGAAGAAGGCCGCCCACAGTGCCAGCAGGATCAGGACGAAAAAGAAGAACAAAAAGCGCATGCGTCAGGCTCCTTCGGGGACTGCGTAGGGCAGTTCGACGACCTCGGCCTTGGCGCCGTCGGGTGCGTCCCAGCGCAGTTCGCCCTTGGCGGCCGCGACCTGCAGTACCGCCAGGGCGGAGTACAGCCCGTCCGGGTGCAATTCGGCTGCGACGATCTCGCCGTCCGACTGGTCCGGGTTGCCGCCGGCCTGGAACACAGGCGAGCCGGGTTGGGGTGGAGTCTGAGTATGGATCGCCAGGCGGAACATGCGCCGCTTGAGCTTGCCCAGGTAGTGCATGCGTGCCACGACCTCCTGGCCCGGATAACAGCCCTTTTCGAAGCTGACCGCGCCCAGGGCATGCAGGTTGAGCATCTGCGGCACGAACTTCTCGCTGGTTTCCTCCACCACGGTGGGGACCCCGGCCAGGATGTCCAGCAGTGCCCAGTCGCGCGGGCCCACCGGGGCCGCGTGGACGTTCAGGCCGTCCCACGCCTTGCGCATGGCGTCGAACTCGCCGAACAGCTCGAAGCGCGGGTGGACCCCGGGTACCCGGACCACGGTGACGCCGTCCTTCTCGACGACCTCCTCGACCTCGGCGGGACAGACACCCAGCGCGCTTTGCACCTCCTTCTCGGCATCCGGCCCGGAGCAGCCGAAGTGGATCCGCGAATCCCCGGCCTGTTCGATGATCACGTTCGCGCGCAGCACGAACATCTGCAGGCGCTTGGCCACCGGCTCGATCCGGTCTGCGGGCATCTCCAGCAGGTAGCCGTCGCGGGTACGCAGCACGCGGAACACGGCGTAGGCGCGGCCCTTGGGACTGGAGTAGCTGGACAGCTGGCTGTGTTGCGCGTCCACCGCGCGGATGTCGTTGCCGAACTGGCCCTGCAGGAAGTCGGTGGCGTCGTCGCCGCGAACCTCCAGCAGGCCGCGATGGGAGAGGTCGCAGATCACCTCGCCGTTGATGGCCATGCGCCGTTCACGTTCCGGGTTGCCGTAGTGCAGGAGGTCGTCCTCCTCGAACTCGGCACCCGCATCGGTGATGTGGTCTTTCCAGTCTTCGCGCATCGAGGATCTCCAGTGGACTGCTGCCCATGCCATCGCCGGGCGTACCGCGCGGGAGGCGGCGATACGGGGTCACGACGGCAGCATGGAGTGGTAAGCTGATTCGGTGGATCGATGGTAGACGAACCCCACGCGGGGTGTCAGCCTGACGGTCCTTTTCTTCCGGCTATTAGGGGTTGGCATGACTCGGCAGGGACGTCCCGTCTTTCTGGATTTGCGCAAGATCCGACTGCCGCTGAATGCCGTGGTCTCCATTCTGCACCGGATCACCGGTGTCTTCCTGATTCTGTCGATTCCCGTGCTGCTTTGGCTGCTGGACCGCTCGTTGGCCAGCCCCGAGGGCTTCGCCCAGGCCGTGGCGATCATTCATCACCCGATCGGCCTGGTGGCGCTGGCACTGGGGCTTTGGTGGCTTCTGCATCACCTGTTTGCCGGGATTCGCTACCTGCTGATGGAATTCGGCATCGGCGAGGATCGCGCGGGCTCGCTGCGCACGGCGCGCGATGCGCTGTACGCGGGCATCCTCGGCACCGTGCTGGTGTGGCTGGGGCTGGTGCTATGAGGCTCCTGAGCGGACAGCGCGCCTGGCTGCTGCAACGCATCACGGCGGTGTATGTGGGCGTGTACGTGATCCTGGCCCTCGGATTCTTCGTGCTGGCCGCGCCGGCGGATCATGCCGCATGGCTGGGTGTGGTCGGGCACCCGGTGATTGGGTTGCTGACGGCGGTGTTCGTGCTGCTGTTGCTGCTGCATGCGTGGATCGGGCTGCGCGACGTGGTGATGGACTACGTGCATGCGCCCGGCACGCGGCTCCTGGTGTTCGTGCTGGCCGCCGGCGGGTTGCTCCTGACGGGGCTGTGGGCATTTTTCATTCTGATTCGGGCGGGACTGGCATGAAGGGACTGGCATGAACGTGGCGCGACGCAAGTTCGACGCCCTGATCATCGGGGCCGGCGGGGCCGGCCTGCGCGCGGCGCTACAGCTGTCCAATGGCGATGCCAAGGTCGCGGTGGTCTCCAAGGTGTTTCCCACGCGCTCGCACACGGTGGCGGCGCAGGGCGGGGTGAACGCCGCCCTGGCCAACGTCCTGCCGGACTCCTGGCACTGGCACATGTTCGACACGGTGAAGGGCTCGGACTATCTGGGCGACCAGGACGCGATCGAATACATGTGTCGCGCCGCGCCCAAGGTGGTCTACGAGCTGGACCACTTCGGCGTGCCGTTCTCGCGCCTGGACAACGGCACCATCTACCAGCGCGCCTTTGGCGGGCAGAGCCAGAATTTCGGTCAGGATCAAGCCGCGCGCACCTGCGCGGCGGCGGACCGCACCGGGCACGCGATCCTGCACTCGCTGTACCAGCAGAACCTGCGCGCGCGCACGCACTTCTTCGACGAGTATTTCGCGGTGGACCTGCTGCGCGACGCGCAGGGCTACGTGCTGGGCGTGCTGGCGTTCGAGATCCTGACCGGCGAGCCGATCGTGATCGAGGCGAAGACCACCCTGATCGCGACCGGCGGGGCGGGACAGCTGTTCCGCACCACGACCAACGCGCTGATCAATACGGGTGACGGCATGGCGATGGCCCTGCGCGCCGGGGTACCGCTGGAGGACATGGAGTTCGTGCAGTTCCACCCGACCGGCATCGCCGGGCGCGGAATGCTGATTACCGAGGGTGCCCGCGGCGAGGGCGGGTTCCTGATCAATTCCGAGGGCGAGCGTTTCATGGAGCGCTACGCCCCGCGGGCGAAGGACCTGGCCTCGCGCGACGTGGTGAGCCGCTCCATTGCCACCGAGGTGCGCGAGGGACGCGGCTGCGGGCGCAATGCGGATCACGTATTGCTGGACCTGCGCCATCTGGGCGCCGATACGATCATGCAGCGCCTGCCGGGGATTCGCGAGACGAGCATGACCTTTCTCGGGGTCGATCCGATCGAGGCGCCGATCCCGATCTTCCCGACCTGTCACTACAGCATGGGCGGCATCCCGACCAATCGCTTCGGGCAGGTGGTGGCGCCGGAGAAAGATACGCCGGAGGACCCGGTCCCCGGGCTGTACGCGGCCGGCGAGACGGCCTGTGTCTCGGTGCACGGGGCCAACCGCCTGGGTGGCAATTCACTGCTCGACATCCTGGTGTTCGGCCGCGCGGCGGCCAATCACATCCTCGAGTACCTGGCCGAGAACCGTTACCACCGGCCGCTGGACGAGTCGGCCGTGGAACAGGCGATGGCGCGGCTCACGCGCTGGGATCGCAAGGACCCGGGCGATGGCTCCGCCGAGCAGGTCGAGCCGCTCAAGCGCGAACTGCGCAAGGTGATGGAAGACCACTGCTCGGTATTCCGCACCGACGAGGTGATGCGCGAGGGGGTGGAGAAGGTCCGTGCGTTGCGCGAGCGCCTGAACCATGCGGTGATCGCGGATCACTCCAGCACCTTCAATACCGCGCGAGTGGAGGCGATGGAGCTGGAGAACCTGATGGACTGCGCGATCGCGACCATCCGCTCCGCGCTGGGGCGCGAGGAAAGCCGCGGCGCCCACTCGCGGATCGATTTCCCCGAGCGCGACGATCAGCACTGGCTCAAGCACAGCCTGTACTCGCTGGCGGACGATAGCCTGGACTACAAGCCGGTGCGCACCCAGCCGAATACCGTGGCCTCGTTCCCGCCGAAGGAACGCGTCTATTGATGGGTCGACTCGACCGTAGGATGCGGATGAGCGCAGCGAATCGCATCATGTGGCGGATATTCCCACCGGCATCGGTGCGTTTCGCGATGCTCAACGCACCCTACGACACCGGTGCATCAATACAGGCCGTAGGATACGGATGAGCGCAGCGAATCGCATCAGGGGGCATGGCAGCCCGCGCGTTCAACCACGTGCAACGCGGTCGATGGGAGACGAACCATGAGCAACCCCACCGAACCGGTACCCGAGGCGTGGCTGCACGAGCAGCTCGAGGCGCTGCTGACGGAGCTGGATGCCGCGCTCGCGGGCGCCGCCGACAGCGGCGCGACCGTGGAGCTGGACCAGCAGCGCACCGGACGGCTCTCGCGGATGGACGCGCTGCAGGGCCAGGCCATGGCCAAGGCGAGCCAGCAGCGGCGCGAGGCCCAGCGTGTTCGCGCCCGCCGGGCGCTGAAGCGGCTGGAGGAGGGCGAGGGCGGACTGTGCATCGACTGCCTGGAACCGATTGCCCGCTCGCGGCTGGAGATCGACCCGTCGGCCGAGCGATGCATCGCCTGTGCCGAGGCGCGGGAACAGGATTGATTGGGGCTTACCGCAGCGTGTGACAACGGTGGCCACGGTCACCGACAGGAGATACCGATGGAGTTCTCGATCTACCGCTTCAACCCGGAGACGGACACGCTGCCGAAGATGCAGCGCTTCAGCCTGCCCGATGACCAGGTCGAGCCCGGGATGATGCTGCTGGATGCGCTACTGCTGTTGAAGGAACAGGACGACTCCCTGGGCTTTCGCCGCTCCTGTCAGCACGGGGTGTGTGGCTCCGACGGCATGAACATCAACGGCACCAATGGCCTGGCGTGCATCACGCCGCTGGCGGAGCTGGACTCACCCGTGACCCTGCGCCCGTTCCCGGGCATGCCGGTGATCCGCGACCTGATCGTGGACATGGACAACTTCTGGGAGCAATACCGCAAGGCCGAGCCCTGGCTGGTCAACGACAGCCCGGAGCCCGAGGTGGAGCGCAAGCAAAGCCCCGAAGACCGCGAACAACTGGACGGGCTCTACGAGTGCATCCTGTGCGGCTGCTGCTCCGCTGCCTGCCCATCCTACTGGTGGAACCCGGACAAGTTCCTGGGGCCGGCGGCGCTTTTGCAGGCCGCGCGCTTCATCCACGACAGCCGCGACGAGGCCACCGAGCACCGTCTCGAACAGCTGGATGATGCCTGGAAGCTTTACCGCTGCCACACCATCATGAACTGCACCCAGGTGTGCCCGAAGGGCCTGAACCCGAGCCGCGCGATCAGCGACATCCGCCGCACCATGCTGAAGAAGTCGCTGTGAGTGGCCTGATCCGCAACGGGTATCCAGCCCCCGTAGGGCAAGACGGTATCTACCGGGGCGCGGGTGGGGCATTTCGGTGATGGAACCGGATAACCGGACACGCTGGCGCTGTCGCCGCGGCATGCTGGAGAACGACTGGCTGCTCGGCCACTTTCTCGCGCAGGGATATGCGCAACTGGACCAGGAGGGTCGCGATGCCTTCGAACGCCTGCTCGATTACCCCGACAACGTGCTGCTGGATGTGGTCATGGGTCGCCAGACCACGGTGGACGAGGGGATAGCCCGCCTTGTCCCGGCGATCCGCGCCGCCACTCAGGCTTCGGCTCCGACCTGACCCGGTCCTCCCCCGGCTCGCGCTCGCGGGCCAGATCCACCTGCTCCTGGCTGTGGCCGGCTATGTGCTGGTGTACAGCCCGTTGTGGACGCTGGCCCCGGTCTTCGGACTGGCCGTGGCCGGCTGGTGGTGGCAATGGCGCTCGCAACCGCCGGCCTGGGACTGGCTGGGGCAGACGCCCGAGGGTGCAACCTGGCTGGCCACCGCCGAGGGCCTGCGCCAGGAGCAGGTGGACTGGGTGGAGGTGCTTCCCGATACACGGGTGTTGCGTCGGCTGGTGGTGCTGGTGGTCCGGATGCGGGGTACCGGCCGGGTATGGCGCCTGTGGCTGCACGCCGGGCGCATGCATCCGGAGGACCTGCGCCGTCTGCGCGTGCGGTTGCGCTGGTCGCCTGCGCGCGAGGTGGTGGATCCCGGCTGGCGGGTGCGGCTTCGCGCAGGGGTGGAGCGCGGCGTTGCTATACTGGCGAAAAGCCGAGTACCCGGAGGCCCGAACATGGCTGGACCCGACAACGCGCAGGTGATGGTGGACGTGTCACATCTGCTGAGTGACGAGCCCGATCACGTGTACAGCGAGGATGAACTGGACGCGATCGAGGAACTCGATCCGGAGCTCGCGCTGCGCTTGGACCGGGCCCAGACCCATGCGCAACGCGAGGCGGCCGACGTGCCGGCCGATGGCCCGATCGACGTGGACGCGGTGCGCGCCGCGATCGAGGAGGCACGGCGGATCATGATGCAGGACGGGGGCGATATCGAGTTCGTGGAGCTCGATGGCCGCACCGTGCGGGTCCGACTCAAGGGGGCCTGTGTGGGCTGTCCGCGCTCCACGCTGGATCTCAAGAATGTGGTCGAACGCCTGGTTCGGTCGCGTGCGCCGGGCGTGGCCAGCGTCGCCAACACCTTCTGATCCGCTCTTTGGCTCAAGCCTGGCCGGCACCGAGCCGGCGCAGTAGCTGCCGGATGCGCCCCGGCCCGAAACCGTGCACCCGCTTGAAGGCCTTGCGAAAGGCCGCCTCCGAGGTATAGCCCACCGCGTCCATCACGCCCGCGACCGACTCCCGCCCGTCACGTAGCAGGCGTTCCGCCAGGACCATCCGCCACTGGGTCAGGTAGTCGATGGGCGTCTGGCCGACCAGCGCGTGGAAACGTTCGGCAAAGCTGCTGCGCGACATGGCCGCCTCGCTGGCCAGCCCCTCCAGGGTCCAGGCCGCCTCCGGGTGGGCGTGCAGGGCATCCAGTGCCCGGCGGATGCGGTCGTCGGCCAGGGCGGCGAGCAGCGATCCCTCCGAGTGTTCGCGTTGCGAACAGATGTGGTGGCGCACGGCCATCACGAACAGGGTGTCTGCGAGGCGGTCCAGCACGGGCCGGTAGCCCGAGGAACGTTCCGCGAGTTCGATGTTCATCAGGTCCGCCAGGTGTGACAGCCGGTCGCCGGATTCGCGGCGGCGGATGATGATGTGATCGGGGAGCGCGGCCAGGATCGGGTTGCGGCGGCCGGAATCGAACTCGAAGTGGCCGCACAGGAGCTGTGTGACCGGGATATCCGGCGGATCCTCGCCTTCCACCAGCGTCAGGTGGTTGTCGCGGTCGGGCACGGTGTCGCGGCTGGACATCAGGTGCCAGTCGTCATGCGGCAGCAGGAGAAGATCGCCGGCCTCCATCCAGACGGGGGCCATCGCCTCCATGTGCAGATAGCATCCGCCTTCCCCCACCAGGTGAAAGCTGGCATTCCCCGAGCCCGTCGTGCTGAGCTGCCACTCCCCGCACAGGCGCGGGTTGGTGTCGATGCGGGCACGCAAGTTGTAGGCGGCCAGAACCGTCGACAGCACGTCTTCGTGGGGGCTGATGTCCATCAAACCTTCCTTTTGCCTTTCTTCACCTTAGACCTTTGGGCGCCCGGTTGCCGGGCGTCACGGGCCTCTCCGCGTGGTCCCGGACGATCGGACATAAAAGCCGGCGGATCACCCCGCGTACAGCGTGAGCCCGCGGTCTAGGCTTTATACCCAGTAGAAGGGGAAAAGGAGATCAGGACGATGGCTGCGACTGGAACCTTGGCAGTGCGCTTGCAGGGTTGGCTGGACTGGACGCGAGGCGCGGACTTCCTGGCGCCCCTGCTGTTGCGGCTCTACCTCGCGCCGGTGTTCTGGATGGCGGGGACCAACAAGCTGGACGGGATCCTGCCGAAAGAGAACGTGGTGATGTGGTACGGCAACGCGGACTGGGGGCTGGGCATGCCCTTCCCCTATCTGATGGTGATGCTGTCCGCGTATGCCGAGGTGCTGGGTGCGATCGCGTTGCTGCTCGGACTGGCGATGCGCTGGTTCTCGATCCCGCTGATGATCACGATGGTGGTGGCGGCCGTGACCGTGCATCTGGAACACGGGTGGCAACGGATCTCCGATCCGATGATGTGCCTGTTCAACTGTTCCGGGATCAAGGAGGCACAGATGCGCCTGGATCGGGCCAAGTCCATTTTGCAGGAGCACGGCAACTACAATTGGCTGACCGAGACCGGAAACTTCGCGATCGTGAACAACGGGATCGAGATGGCCGCGACCTTCTTCGTGATGCTGCTGGTCCTGTTCTTCTGGGGAGCGGGACGCTACGTCAGCATCGACTATTACATCCGTCGGAGGATGATGAGCAGGGGATAACTCCAAGAGCTGTTTCAGCAGCCATCACACAACGGGTCCAGCGGATCCATCATCGCAACACGAGGAGTACGACCATGAAGAACGATCTGTTTTCCACCAAGACCCTGGCCGGTGCCGTCGGCACGGCGGCAATCGGCATGGCCATGGCCACCAGCCCGGTGTTTGCCTCGGCCGATCTGAACCACGGCTATCAGCAGGGCGGCCAGTCGCCGCTGATGCTGGCCGAGGGTTCCTGTGGCGAAGGCACTTGTGGTGGCGCGAGCGATACCAAGGACAGTGAAGGCAGCTGCGGCGAGGGCACCTGCGGTGGCTCGGACGGCGACGAGAAGGATTCCGAAGGCGCCTGTGGCGAGGGGACCTGTGGCGGCTAAGGTCGTCCACCCTGCCAACCCGGCCCGCGTCAGCGGCGCCGGGCTCGGCTTGCGGCGGGCCCTGCTGGGCCCGCTGGCCGAGGCCCCGGAGGCGACGGAACGTCTGGGGTTTTTCGAGGCGGCACCGGAGAACTGGATGCACCTGGGCGGACGTCTGGGCCGCATCTTTCGCGAATACACCGAGGCCCAGCCCTTCGTCTGTCACGGGCTGTCTCTCGACATCGGCGGGCCGCGCCCGCTGGACAAGACCTTCCTGCAGGACCTGCGCACTTTCCTGGATACCCACGGGATCGAGGATTACAGCGAGCATCTCTCCGCCTGTGGCGACGGCCAGGGGCATCTGTACGACCTGATGCCGATCCCGTTCACCGAGGAGGCGGTGCGCTACGTTGCCGATCGCGTGCGCCAGGTGCAGGACATCCTCGGGCGCCGGGTGGCGCTGGAGAATGTCTCCTATTACACCCCGGTGGGGGCCGAACTGGACGAGATCACCTTCGTGCGGGCCGTGCTGGAGGAGGCCGACTGCGACCTCCTGCTCGACGTGAACAACATCGTCGTCAACAGCATCAATCACGGCTACGAGCCGACCGAGTTCCTGGATGCAATGCCGCTGGAGCGAGTGCGCTACCTGCACATTGCCGGGCACGAGGAGGAGGCCCCGGACCTGCGGGTCGACACCCATGGCCAGCCGATCTGTTCCGATGTCTGGGCGGTGCTGGAGGCCACCTATGCGCGCATCGGGCCGGTGCCCACCCTGCTCGAGCGCGACTTCAACTTTCCGCCGCTGGAGGAACTGCTGGCGGAGACCGACCGGATTCGGGATCTGCAGTTGCGGGCGCGCGCCGGCCAGGAAGAGCGGCTCCTGCATGCCTGAGGCGGATTTCCAGCAGGTGCAGGAGGCATTCGCGCGGCACTTGCGTGACCCGGAGCGCTATCCGGCCCCGGAGGGGATCGAGAGCCGGCGCCTGGCGATCTACCGGCGTCTGTTCTTCAACAACGTGGCCAACCTGCTGGCCCGGGGGTTCCCGGTCCTGCGGGGACTGCTGGAGGCGGCCGCCTGGGAACAGCTGGTGCGCGACTTCTATCGCGATCATGGCAGCGAGACGCCGTATTTTCCGCAGTTGGCGGCGGAGTTCGTGCGCTACCTGGCGGAAGAACGCCCGGCGCAGCCCGGCGATCTGCCCTTCCTGGCCGAGTTGGCCCACTACGAGCGGGTGGAGACCGAACTGGTCTATGCGCATACCACGCAACCTCCGGATGTGACGCCGGACGGTGATCTTATGGCTCAGGTTCCGGTGTTTTCGGCCGCCGCGCGGCTGCTGGCCTACGAGTACCCGGTGCACCGGATCGGGGCCGACTTCCAGCCCGATCAACCGGGAGAGGCGCCCACCTACCTGCTGGCGTACCGCACCGGGGAGGAGCGGGTGCGGTTTGCCGAGCTGAACCCGCTCGGCGCCCGGCTGCTGTGGCGGGTGATCGAGACACCGGCGACCGGCGACGAACAGATCCGCCGGGTGGCCGGCGATTTCGGGCTGGAACTCTCGGGCGAGCTGGTGGCCAGTGGACGCCAGTTGCTGCAGCACTACCACGGGCTGGGTGCCATTGTGGGGACCCGCACTGACCGCGCATCCGCCTGAGGCGGAGGGACCGGACGCGCACGTCGCAGACCCGGACGCCCGGACATGGGCAACGTCCAGGGCAGCCGCAAGGGAAGCAGGAAATCGCTGTCCCCCAGGCGCCACCGGATACGGGCGCAGTTGCCTCGGTACGGCGGCGCCATTGTCTCTTTTCTGATAGTGCTCTCGTGCCTCGACGATACCCGCGACTCGGTGCTGGAGCTGATCCGGAACCTGCGGTGAGACCGGGCCTCAGTAACCCAGGTCGAGGGCGGGTTCGTCGAGGGCGGCGGCCTGCTCGCGCAGGGTGAGGATGTGATCCTCCCAGAAGCGCGGCGTGTAGAAGATCGGAAAGCCGTCGACAAAGGCCGGGTCGTCGGCGCGCCGGGCCAGCCAGGCGGCGTGGCGCAGGATGCGCAGGGTGCGTAGCGGGGCGATCAAACCGAGCTGGCGGCGATCCAGCGGTACGAAGGTCTCGTAGCCTTCCAGCAGGGCCCGCATCTGCCAGGCCATCTCGGGTGGTTCGCCGGACAGGAACATCCACAGGTCCTGCATGGCGGGGCCAGTACAGGCGTCGTCCAGATCGACAAAGTGCGGGCCGTCGTCGGTCCACAGGATGTTGCCGGGGTGGGTGTCGCCGTGCAGCCGCAGCTGTGGGACCGGCCCGATCGTGTCGAGGTCCCGCTGGATTCGCCCCAGCAGGTCGGCGCTGAGATCGCGGTACACGGATTCCAGCTCCAGGGGCAGAAAGCCGGAGTCGAGAACGGCCTGGCGCGCCTCCTCGCCACGCGGGACGGGATCGAGGACCGGCCGCTCGTGAAAGCGGGCGGCGCGTCCGACCTCGTGGATGCGCGCGATGAAGCGGCCGATGCGGACCAGGGTGTCGCGCTGCTCCAGATCCGGCGCCCGGCCGCCGCAGCGCGGGTAGACGGCGAACATGAACCCGGCGTGATCGTGCAGGGTTTCGCCTTCAGGATCGGCCAGAGGGGCGACTACCGGGATCTCGCGGCTTGCAAGTTCCTGGCTAAAGCCGTGTTCCTCGCGGATGGCGGCGGGTGTCCAGCGTTGCGGACGATAGAACTTGGCGATGACCGGTGTGGTGTCCTCGATGCCGACCTGGTAGACGCGGTTTTCGTAGCTGTTGAGGGCCAGCAGGCGCCCGTCGCAGCGCAGACCGGTCGTTTCCACCGCGTCGAGGATGACACCGGGTTTCAGTTCGTCGTACGGATGTGCATGCATGCTTGCAGTGTACGGGTTTGCCGCGCATGGTTCCGGCAAATTGACCGCGAGGAGTCGCGATTGAATCGCTATTACTGGGGGTTGGTTGTTGCCCTGGTGGGTCTCGTCGCCGTCTGGCTGGTGGTTGCGATGGGCCCGGGTCTGGATCTGGAGACCCTGCAGGTCGCGCGCCTGCAGGTGGAGGACTGGCGGGTCGCGCACCCGTTCGTCACGGCCTGGGTGTTCTTCCTGTTGTACATGGTGGTGGCCGCCTTTTCGGTGCCGGGGATCGTGGTGATGACCCTGGCCGGCGGTGCCCTGTTTGGCGTGGTCTGGGGCACCGTGCTGTCGTCGCTGGCTTCGACGCTGGGGGCGACCCTGACCTTTGTTGTGGCGCGGGCGCTGGCGCGCGATGCTGTTCAGCGTCGTTACAAGAACCAACTTGGGCGCATCAATGCGGGCTTTGAGCGCGAGGGCGCGTTCTACCTGTTCGCGCTGCGGATGATTCCGGTGTTCCCGTTCCTGTTGATCAACGCCGGGATGGGCCTGTTGCCGATCCGGATCTGGACGTATTTCTGGGTATCGCTCGTGGGGATGCTGCCGGCCACGGCGGTGTTCGCGAATGCCGGGACGCAGTTGGGGCGGCTTGATGGCATCGAGGGCATTCTCTCGCCGGTGCTGGTCCTGTCCCTGGTTGCCACGGGGCTTTTTCCGCTCCTGGCGCGCTGGCTGGTGAATGCCGTGCGCCGCAGGCGGGGTCGATTGGAGAACCCGGGCACGGACTAAGACGCACGCAGTATCTGCCATCGCGTATATAATAGGGTTTACCGTTGGGAGGCGGCCGTGGAGCGCGCACCGCCGGACACAATCTCGAAGTTCAACGAACGATCCCGTCACATATTGCGTGCGCTGTCCGACTCGGGGCGCGAACGACACAAGGAGTTTTCCATGACATTGAATGTTTTGTTGCGCCAGGGTCAGGTGGCCTTCCTCGCGCTGGGCCTGATGGGCTTCGGCATGGCCGCCGTGCAGGCGGAGGAAGAGTCGCTGGATCGTCCGATCGAGAAGGTGCTGGAGCCGATTCAGCTGACCGACCGGGTTCATTACTTTTACGGCTCGCTCGAGAACCGCACGCCGACCAATCTCGGTTTCACCAATAACACCGGCTTCGTGGTGACCGACGAAGGCGTGGTGCTGATCGATTCGGGGCCGAGCTACCAGGTCGCCCAGCGCATGGAGAAGGCGATTGCCGGGGTCACCGACAAGCCGATCACGCACGTGATTTCGGTGGGCAGCCAGGACCACCGCTGGCTGGGCAACGGCTACTTCCACGAGCAGGGGGCGGAGCTGGTTGCGCTGCAGCGGACCGCGAGCACCCAGGCCGATCGCGGGGAGGGGCAGATCGCCTCGCTGGCCAATTCCGTGGGCGAAGAGGCGATGGAGGGCACCCAGCCGGTTCCGGCACCGAACCCCATCGATGCCGATGAATACACCCTGACCGTGGGCGGTGTGGACTTCGAGCTGATCTATGCCGGGGATGCCCACTTCCCGGGCGACATCATGGTTCACCTTCCGGGCGAGGACGTCGTCTTTACCGGTGACATCGTCTACACCGAGCGCATGCTGGGCATCCATCCCTTCAGCAATCCAGTGGAGAAGCTCGAGGCCTTCCGGCACCTGGAATCCATCGATCCGGAGATCGTCGTGCCGGGGCACGGCCGCGCGACCGACATGGCCGAGGCACGCCAGGATACGGGTGATTACCTGGAACTCCTGGTGCGCGAGGTGACGGCAGGCATCGAGGACTGGGAATCGCTGGGCGAGGTGGTCGACCGCCTGGCGGATCTGGAACAGTTCAAGCACCTGCGCCACTACGATGACTGGCACCGCCCGAACGTGAACCGGACCTACCTGTTCATCGAAGGCAACATGTAACAACCGCACGGTAATCCCGGCCACAGCCCGGGAGATCTGCCGACGGCGCGGGGCACATGGTATGCTTCGCGCCGTTGTCGTTTCCGGCAACTCCAAATTTCTGATACGCGACGTTCGACCCCGCGTATGGGTCGGCGAAGGAGCCTCGCAATGCCCGCAATAACCCTCCCCGACGGCAGCCGCCGCGAGTTCGATCACCCGGTCACCGTGCTGGACGTGGCGAAGGACATCGGTCCCGGCCTGGCCAAGGCCACCCTGGCCGGCAAGGTCGATGGCGAACTGGTCGATGCCCGCCACGAGATCGACACAGACGCCGCGCTGGCGATCGTGACCGACCGCGACCCGGAAGGGGTGGAGATCATCCGGCATTCGACCGCGCACCTGATGGCGCAGGCGGTCAAGCAGCTGTTTCCCGACGCGCAGGTGACCATCGGCCCGACCATCGAGAACGGCTTCTACTACGACTTCGCCTATGACCGCGGCTTCACGCCGGAGGATCTGGAGAAGATCGAGAAGCGCATGAAGGAGCTGGCCAAGCAGGACTTGCCGGTGGAGCGCTCGCTGATGGACCGCGACGAGGCGGTGGAGTACTTCCGCAACATGGGCGAGAAGTACAAGGCCGAGATCATCGCGAGCATCCCGCAGGGCGAGAACATCTCGCTGTACAAGCAGGGCGACTTTGTCGATCTCTGCCGGGGCCCGCATATCCCGTCCACCGGCAAGCTGAAGGCCTTCAAGCTGACCAAGGTGGCCGGTGCCTACTGGCGGGGGGACTCCGACAACGAGATGCTGACGCGTATCTACGGTACCGCCTGGCCGAACAAGGATCAGCTGAAGGAGCATCTGGATCGGCTGAAGGAGGCCGAGCGCCGCGATCATCGCAAGATCGGCCAGGAGCTGGATCTGTTCTCGATCCAGGACGAGGCCGGTGGTGGCCTGGTGTTCTGGCACCCGAAGGGCGCGCGCATCCGCCGCGAGATCGAGAAGTACTGGTACGACATGCACGAGAAGGCCGGTTACGACTTCGTGGTCTCGCCGCATATCGCGAACCTGGAGCTGTGGAAGACCTCCGGCCACGCGGATTTCTACGCCGAGTCCATGTACGAGCCGATGGAGGACGAACACCAGTCCTTCCAGCTCAAGCCGATGAACTGCCCGTTTCATGTGCTGATGTACAAGGACCGGCTGCATTCGTATCGCGATTTGCCGCTGCGCTGGGCGGAGATGGGCACGGTGTACCGCCGCGAGATGTCCGGTGCGCTGCACGGGCTGATGCGCGTGCGCGGGTTTACCCAGGACGATGCCCACATCTTCTGCCGCGAGGACCAGATCGAGGCCGAGGTCATGGGCGTGATCGACCTGACCCTCGAGGTTCTGCAGACCTTCGGCTTCGAAAAGTTCGACGTGAACCTGTCGACCAAGCCCGAGGATGCGGTCGGCTCGGATGAAATCTGGGAACACGCGACCGCTTCGCTGCGCTCGGCGATCGAGAAGAAGGGCCTGGATTATTCGGTGGACGAGGGCGGCGGTGCCTTCTACGGTCCGAAGATCGATATCAAGATCCACGATGCGATCGGCCGCGAATGGCAGTGCTCCACGGTACAGCTGGACTTCAATCTGCCCGAGCGTTTCGACATGGAATACGTCGCCGAGGACAACGAGCGACGCCGTCCGATCATGATCCACCGCGCGCTGCTAGGCTCGGTGGAACGCTTCTTCGGCGTGCTGATCGAACACTATGCCGGACACTTCCCGGCGTGGCTGGCCCCGGTGCAGGCCGAGGTGCTGACCATTACCGAAAGGCAGGATGAATACGCCCGCGAGGTCACGAAGACACTGCGCGCGATGGGGTTCCGGGTCGAGGCCGACTTGAGAAACGAGAAGATCGGCTTTAAGATTCGCGAGCACACGCTCAAGCGCGTGCCGTACCTGCTGGTCCTTGGAGACAAGGAGATGGAAAATGGGCAGGTGGCGGTGCGTACGCGGAGTGGGGAAGACCTCGGCGTGATGCGCCTCGAGGACTTCGGCGAACGCCTCCGGGAGGAGGTCGGCAGTCGCCAACACTGAACCCTGAACTGGAGAGAAGGCTATTAGCGCAGCGAAAACGGTCCGCCTGAACGATCAGATCACGAGTCCGCAGATCCGACTGATCGACGCCGAAGGCGAGAATCGCGGTGTCTGCAGCACTGCAGAGGCCCTGGAAATGGCCCAGGAAGGTGGTCTGGACCTGGTCGAGATCTCGCCGAATGCCGAGCCGCCCGTGGCCCGGATCATGGATTACGGGAAGTTCAAGTTCGAGCAGGCGAAGAAGGCGCAGGAAGCCAAGAAGAAGCAGAAGCAGATCCAGATCAAGGAAGTGAAGTTTCGTCCGGGTACGGACGAGGGCGACTACAACGTCAAGCTTCGCAACCTGCGCCGCTTCATCGAGGCCGGTGACAAGGGCAAGGTGACCATCCGCTTCCGCGGGCGCGAGATGCGCCACCAGGAACTGGGTGGCGAGCTGCTCGACAAGGTCGAGAAAGACATGGCTGATATCGCGGTCGTGGAACAGCGGCCGAAGATGGAAGGACGTCAGATGATCATGGTGCTGACGGGCAAGAAGAAGTAAGTCCGTCAGACGACAAGGGCGATCGGGTTTCCGCATACCCGCATCGCTTTTTCATAAACGGTCGGCCCGCAGTGGGTACGGCCCAAAATGCCGGAGAGAGTAATGCCGAAGATCAAGACCAATCGGGGTGCGGCCAAGCGCTTCACCCGTACCGGGTCGGGGAAGTTCAAGCGGTTCCAGTCGCACCGCAGCCACATCCTGACCAAGAAGCCTACCAAGCGTAAGCGTCACCTGCGCAGTCCGGCAATGGTGCACGAGTCGGATGCCCCGGCCGTGCGCAAGCTGCTGCCGTACCGTTGAACTGACCGAGGAATCGAGACATGCCACGAGTCAAGCGCGGTGTAACCGCTCACGCCCGTCACAAGAAAGTCCTGAAGCAAGCCAAGGGCTACTACGGCGCCCGGAAGAACGTCTTCCGCGTTGCCAACCAGGCCGTCATCAAGGCCGGTCAGTATGCCTACCGTGACCGTCGCCAGAAGAAGCGTCAGTTTCGGTCGCTGTGGATCGTCCGCATCAATGCGGCGGCCCGTCAGTTCGATCTGTCCTACAGCCGTTTGATGAACGGTTTGAACAAGGCCGAGATCGATATCGACCGCAAGACCCTGGCCGATCTGGCCGTGCACGACCTGACCGCGTTCGGCAAGATCGCGGAGAAGGCCAAGGCTGCACTGCCGGCCTGAGGCGCAGGGCCTGAAGGACTGCCCGCCGGCGGTGTGCCGGCGGGTCCCGAGAAGGGAGGGTCGATGCCCTCCCTTTTTTGTTTCGGGAACAGGAAACGAGGCGCCTGCAAGGCAGCGGCCCGCACTCGGGGGCCGCTGCCTTGCAGGCGAATAGGGGGCCGGGGAGGCCCGTACCAGTCGGGGGAAGTCGTGGAACAACTGCAACAGCTGGTCGCCGAGGCGCGCGAGCGCGTCGAAGGGGCCACGGACCTGAAGGCGCTGGACGAGGTCCGGGTGCACTATCTCGGCAAGAAGGGCGCACTCACGGCACAGCTCAAGGAGCTGGGCAAGCTACCGGCGGAGGAACGGCCGGCGGCGGGGCAGAAAGTGAACGAGGCCAAAACCGAGGTCGCCGGCCTAATCGAGTCGCGCAAGGAGGCCCTGGCGCAGAGCGCACTGGCGGAACAGCTGGCGGGCGAACAGGTCGACGTGACCCTGCCGGGGCGGCGTCAGGCTGATGGCGCGCTGCACCCCATTACACAAACCCTGGAACGCATCGAGACCTTCTTTGCCGGATTGGGCTTCCGCGTGGCCGAGGGCCCCGAGGTGGAAGATGACTTCCACAACTTCGAGGCCCTGAACATCCCCGAGCATCACCCGGCGCGGGCGATGCACGACACCTTCTACTTTGATGCCCACCGCGTGCTGCGCACGCATACCTCGCCGGTACAGATCCGCACCATGGAACAGGAGCGCCCGCCGCTTCGCGTGATCGCGCCAGGGCGCGTGTATCGCTGCGATTCGGATCTGACGCATAGCCCGATGTTCCACCAGGTGGAAGGGCTTTGCGTGGATACGGACATCACGTTCGCGGATCTGCGCGGCGTGTTGAGTGCATTTCTTCAGGCCTTCTTTGATCGGGACGATCTGGCCACGCGCTTTCGGCCGTCGTACTTCCCGTTCACCGAGCCGTCGGCCGAGGTCGACATCCAGTGCGTGCACTGCGGCGGTCACGGCTGCCGCGTTTGCAGCCACACCGGCTGGCTGGAGGTGATGGGTTGCGGGATGGTGCACCCCAACGTGCTGGGTCACGTGGGGATCGACGCCGAGCAGTACACCGGCTTTGCCTTTGGCCTGGGCGTCGAACGCATGGCGATGCTGCGCCATGGCGTGAATGACCTCCGGCTGTTCTTCGACAACGATATCCGCTTCATCGGGCAATTCGGGCAGACAGGCTAATGCGTATCAGTGTGCAGTGGCTGCAGGAATGGCTGCAGATCGACGAGACCCCGGAACAACTGGGCCATCGCCTGACCATGGCGGGTCTGGAACTGGATGCGATGGAAGCGGCGGCGCCCGCGTTCAGTGGGGTGCGGGTGGGCCACGTGGTGGCGGTCGAGCCGCACCCGGACGCGGATCGCCTGCGCGTGTGCCGGGTCGAAGTGGGCGAGGCGGAGCCGCTGACCATCGTCTGTGGCGCGCCCAACGTGCATGAAGGGATGCGGGCGCCGGTGGCGGTGGTCGGTGCGGTATTGCCCGGCGATTTTCGTATCAAGCGCTCCAAGCTACGCGGCGTGGCTTCCGAGGGCATGCTGTGCTCCGCTCGCGAGCTTGGCCTGGCGGATGATGCCGAAGGCCTGATGTCGCTGCCGACGACGTTGGAGGCCGGCCAGGACCTGCGTGAGGCGCTGGGGCTGGACGACACCATCCTGGAAGTGGACCTGACGCCGAACCGGGCCGATTGCCTGGGCATGCGCGGGATTGCGCGGGAGTGCTCGGCATTGCTGGACCGGCCGCTGCATGCCCCGGCGATGCCGGCCGTGGACGTCGCCAGCGATGCCCGGGTGAGCGTCGTCATCGAGAATCCGGAGGCCTGCCCCTTGTATGCCGCCCGGGTCCTGGAGGGCCTGGACGCCAAGGCCGCGACGCCGCTGTGGATGACCGAACGCCTGCGCCGTGCCGGGGTACGCGCGCTGAGCGCGATCGTGGATGTGACCAATTACGTGATGCTGGAACTGGGCCAGCCACTGCACGCCTTTGATGCCGATCGCACGGGCGCCCCGATCCAAGTGCGCCAGGGCAAACAAGGGGAAACCCTGACGCTGCTCGGAGGCGACCAGACGGTGAAATTGTCGCCGCAGGATCTGGTCATTGCGGGTGATGACGGCCCCCTGGCGCTGGCCGGAGTGATGGGCGGCGCCGCCAGCGCGGTCGATGCCACCACCACCCGCGTGATCCTCGAATGTGCGCATTTCGCACCGCGCGCCCTGGCCGGTCGGGCGCGGGCCCACGGCCTGCATACCGATGCCTCCCACCGTTTCGAGCGGGGTGTCGACCCGACCCTGGTCCCGCAGGCGATGGAACGCGCGACCCAGCTGCTGCTGGAACTCTGCGGCGGGCAGTGCGGCCCGGTCGAGCAAGTGGGCGCGACGCCGGCCTCCCATGCGGAACAGGCGATCGTCCTGCGCCCGGATCGTGTCCAGCGCTTGCTCGGGGTGACCCTAGAGGCTTCCGAGGTCGAGCGGATCCTGGAGGCACTGGACTGCCGCATCGAGACAAGCGAGAGCGGCTGGTCGGTACGCGCGCCGCGGGCCCGATTCGACCTCGAACGCGAGGAGGATCTGATCGAAGAGCTGGCCCGGGTGCACGGCTATGACGCCCTGCCGCAGACACTCCCGAAGCCGGTTGCGCCGGTGACGCCGGAGTGGGGTCTGCGGTCACTGCGCAACGGGCTTGCCCGCCAGGGCTTCCATGAGGTGATCAGCTTCAGTTTTATCGCTCGCGAGGCCGCCAGTGCGTTCTACCCGGACGTGGAGCCCCTGGCGTTGGCGAATCCCATTTCGTCCGATCTGGCGGTGATGCGCCCGGGACTGTGGTCCGGGTTGGTGACCACTGCCGCCTACAACCAGGCGCGCCAGCAATCGGACCTGCGCCTGTTCGAGCATGGCCTGCGCTTTGTTCCGGATGCGTCCGGTCTGCGGCAGGAGCCGCGACTGGCCGGCCTGCTTGGTGGGAGGGTGGCTCCGGAAGCCTGGGAAGGCGAGGCGAAGAAGGTCGATTTCTTCGACGCCAAGGGCACCGTGGAAGGCCTGTGCGAACGCGTCGCCGGCGCGCTCGGCTTTCGCGCGGAACGTCATCCGGCGCTGCATGACGGGCAATCCGCACGGGTACTGGTCGACGGGCAGCCGATCGGCTGGGTCGGGCGCCTGCACCCGGCGTTGTGCGAGCGCTTCGACGTGGATCCGGTCTACCTGTTCGATCTGGACGCGACTGCCGTGGTGCAAGCCCCGGTGGCGCAGTTCTCGCCGTTGTCGCCGTACCCGTCCATCCGTCGGGATCTGGCGCTGGTGGTGGCCGAGTCGGTGGCGGCGGGCGATGTGCTGGCGGCCATCGACGAGCTTGGCCTGGAGATCCTTCAGGACGTTCGCCTGTTCGATGTGTACCAGGGCAAAGGCTTGAATCCGGACGAAAAAAGCCTGGCTTTGGGCTTGATTTTACGGGCTTTTGATCGCACCCTAGGCGAACAGGACGTGGCTGGCGTCACCGACGCGGTGGTGCAGCATCTCCAGGCCCGGTTCAACGCAACCTTGAGACAATAGCCGATGGCAGCTGTAACCAAGGCGGATCTCGCCGCCGCGCTAAACGAGGAACTGGGTCTCAACAAGCGCGAGGCCAAGGAATTCGTCGAGATGTTCTTCGAGGAGATGCGGCAGTCGCTGGAGACCGGCGAGGGCGTGAAGCTTTCCGGGTTCGGGAATTTCATCCTGCGCGACAAGAACCAGCGGCCAGGGCGCAATCCCAAGACGGGCGAAGAGATTCCGGTTTCCGCGCGTCGTGTGGTGACCTTCCGGCCGGGACAGAAACTGCGCGAGCGGGTAGAGAGCTATGCTGGAGGCGAGTAACCACCAGGAACTGCCCGCCATCCCGGGCAAGCGCTACTTCACCATCGGCGAAGTCGCGGAGCTGTGCCAGGTCAAGCCGCATGTGCTGCGGTACTGGGAGCAGGAATTCCCGATGCTGGAGCCGGTCAAGCGGCGCGGCAACCGCCGCTACTACCAGCGTCAGGACGTGATCCTGATCCGTCAGATTCGCGCATTGCTGTACGAAGAGGGCTACACCATCAATGGTGCCCGTCAGAAGCTCTCGGGCGACGAGGCCAAGGGTGATCGTCAGCAGGCCCAGCAGATCATCCAGGACACCATCTCCGAGCTCGAGTCGGTTCTGCGCGTGTTGCGCGCCTGAGGCTCCGACCCTGCGGGGGTGGCTTCCGGGCGTTGTGTTGATGCGATTCGCTACGCTCGTCGCATCCTACGGTGTCCGTCTGAACCCAACTCCAATTCGAAATTCCCCCTCTGTAGGATGCGATGAGCGTAGCGAATCGCATCAATACGCCACTCTCGGTGTACTTGACACGAATGGTCCGCACGGATCTCGCTGCAATGGGGTGGCCGACGCTTTCGTGAAGGCGGGGAATCGGATATAGTTCGCGGCTTCGGGGCGTGGCGCAGTCTGGTAGCGCATCTGCATGGGGTGCAGAGGGTCGCAGGTTCAAATCCTGCCGTCCCGACCAAACAGGAACGATCAAAAAAGGCCGCTTCAAGCGGCCTTTTTTGTGTTCGGGGTTGCAGGTTGCGGCGTCGCCTGGGCTCAGGCTCAATCCATCGAGCGGCGGCGTGCCTCGCGCTGGTAATGGAGCAGGGCGATGTTGGTCTGGCGTTCCATCCACTGGGTCATGCCGACGATCTCGAAGCCCGCAAACTCGAAGCCATCACGTGTGCTGCGGCGACGGTTGGCCAGACGCAGGTTCCCGGAAAGGCGTTCCCTGACATCGGGGAGCAAGAGGTTCTCGAAGGCCAGGTTCGCCTGCTCCTCAAGCGCATCCAGGAGGGTGGTGGGCAGCTCGATGCACATGCCCTGGGCAGAGAGGTCGGCAACCTCGCCGATCACGGGATCCCTCCAGGCCTTCGCATGGAGTTCGATCTGAGGGCGCTGTGCCATCGGAATGTGCACGCGGAACGTTTCGCGGCGTTGCAGGTAGTGCAAAGTCTCCGGATAGGTGCAGACGTAGAGCGCGCCTTTTTGCTCCTGCTCGATGCGTGATACGTGCGTGCCGAATCGCACTGCGACCCCGCGCAGCGCCGCGAATACGCGCAAGTCCATGCCGGCACGGACCTGCTGGTGCGCCCGAGGCGGGGTCAGCTCGTCGAGAAAGAGTTCCTTGGCGGCTGGGTCCAGACGGACCAGGGCCGAGGTGTACAGGGGGCCGTCGGTATCCACGCGAACGCTCACGACGGTGAGCTTGTGGTCGAGGTCCTTGAGGATGCCGGCAATCCGGTCCGGCTTGTCGACGGTATAGTCGGTGTCGTCCATGCGTCCGAAGTGTTAGGAAAGTGTGAGGACGCAAGGTACTGGTGGATGCCGCGAAAAGCCAGCCTCCACCAGGACCGGGCTCTCAGGCCTGGGTGATCTGGCGTCCGCCGCGGCTTCCGGGGCGGGCGCGGCCATACGGGTCGTAGGTGGCCGCGGGGCCGGTTTCCTCGCCGCGGAGGATCTGCATGGAGAGTTCCACGCGCTGGCGGTCACGGTCGATCAGGCGCGCATTGCCCTGATTCAGAGTGTCGCAGCGTTCGATGGACTGGCGCAGGGCTTGCCACAGGTCGTTCAGTACTACGCCATCGTCCATCTTCGAGAACAGGCGCGCGACGCCCTCGGGGCTGAAGGCCTCGCCGGCGGCCTCGACCAGGCCTTGCTGGTTGCGGGTCTCGGTTTCCAGCTCATGCAGCAGGGTCTGCTTGCCGGTCACCACGTCCTGCAGCGTATCGGGTTGGCGCGCTTCGACTGCGCGCGTCTCCTGTAGCAGGCTCTCTTCCAGCTGATGAGCCAGCCGGATTGAGGTCTCGAGCGAGCGTTGCAGTTTGTGGTGCGCGTCGGCATTCATGGGCGATAGACCGGGTTAGCGCAGCAGGCTTTCGAGGTCGATCATGCGATCGGCCAGCTGCTGGTTGTCCACCGGATAATTGCCGCTGGAGATCGCCTCGCGCAGTTCGGCAACGCGGGCGGCGTCGAAGGGTGCGGTGTCACCCGCGCCGGCCGCGGCATTCATCGCCTGGGCGGCCCCGGTGAGCGTGACCGAATCATTGTTTGGCGCCGATGCGTTACTGGAGGCCGGCGCACGGCTCGTCGTGTTGCCGGACTCGTCGCGACCCTTTACCCCGGGATTCTGGCTGTCGGGGCGCAGGCTGTTCGTGTTGAGGCCCTTGATATCCATGATGCCTTCCTGTCGTTGTAACTGTGCTGCAATTGTTTACGGCCAGCGGTGCTGAAACTGTAGGCCCCGGGGGCGGAAAAGTGTAACGGGCTTCACAGTCCGCTTCGAAAATCATCGGCGTGCCTGGTGTGGCGAGGCCTCAAAGCGCTACCCGGATGTGGCCGGAGGCCTGGATTTCGCCTTCGACGACGCGCCCGGAGGATGCGTTCTTGACGCGGATTCGCTCGCCGAGCGTCCCGTTCTCCAGCGCTTCGCCCTGCATGCGGATGGCGATCGAGCCGTTCTCTGCCAGGATGGTAACCCGCTGGCCGCGACTGATGATCTCGCGCGGGCTCACGTGCTGGGTGCCGATGATCTGACCCGGGCGGATGCTGCGGCGGGTCTGTTGGCCGATCAGGGCATTCTTTTCCTCATGATAACTGCCGGCATGGCGCGAGGTCTCGATTCGCTGGAAACGCAGGTCGCCCGCCGAGAGGGTGTGCTGGCGCGGCAGGGTGCGGTTCGCAACCAGCACTTCGGCGTAACGTTCGACGGTTGCCGGCACGTATAACTGCCAGGTCACCGGGCCGGCACACTGGATATGGACAGCGGTGTTGCCGTCACGCCGCCCGCCGGGTGGGAAACGCGCTTCCAGGCCGTCCGTGCAGGGGACGAGGCGCAGACGCTTGTCGAGCTGGCCAATCTCGATGGAAACATCCTCCTCGCTATCGGTAACGCCCAGTTCCTGAATCAGGAACTGCTCGGCGGCGTGACGGATGTCGTCAACCGGGTGCACTTCGGCCCGGACGCTGGTAGACAGCAGCACCAGGGTGAACAAGAGGGCGACTCCGGCAAGGAGACGCGGAAGGGTTCGCACGTTTGCGCTCGAGTCGATTGCGCTCGCTGGCGAGGCACCGGACCGGCCGCCTTTTTCCGGAACGAAGAGGGCCCCAACGCGAACGAGCGAACGGATCAGCGTCTCCCTGGAAGCGGAAGAAAATTCTGAAATGTGTCGGCGCTGGTTCATGTCGCGGTCCTGTTTTGTCCTGTCCTGCGCAGCCAGGTCGGTGCGGGCGTCGGACTGTGCGCGAATGGCTCGGGTTTGACGGATCTTGCGTCGTTGTCGAGCGAATCGCGTGCGGTTTCAGTACGCAAAAACATGCAGATGTCGTGCCAATGACTGATCATCCGGCGCCACGCGTGCATTCAAGGCCCGTCGCGGGCGGCCGTTATCACCATGAGGCGGCGCCAGCAGGCGCATGCGCGCGAATGCAAATGACAGGCCGGGGTTGCGCGGTGCACACTTGGCCTTTGAGGCCTGTCCGGTGCCTAGAGCAATCGGGGCAAGGAGAGCGGCACGATGAGTCAATTCATTGACGATGTGAATCAGCGAACCCAGTTGGTGGGGCAGAACCGCATGGAGCTGCTGCTGTTCCATCTGGGCGGGTCGCAGACCTTCGGGATCAATGTCTTCAAGGTCCGCGAGGTGATTCCGTCGCCACCGCTGCGTCAGATTCCCGGCTCCATGAGCGTGGTGCGCGGGGTGGCGTCGCTGCGTGGCGGTACCGTGCCGATCATTGACCTGGCGCGAGCGATGGGCCTGCGTGGCGCCGTCGGGGCGGTCGACAACGGGGAGCAGAAAGTGGTGGTCACCGAGTTCAATCGTTCGGTGCAGGGCTTCTGGGTGTCGGCGGTGGATCGCATCGTCAACGTGAACTGGCAGGATGTGAAATCGCCCCCGCGCGGAACCGGGCGCGAATCCTTCCTCGTGGCCGTCACGGAGATCGACAACAAGCTGGTCGAGATCATCGACGTCGAACGGGTGCTCTCCATCGTCAATCCGCTGCCCAGCGAGGTCTCGCCATCCATCCGCGAGAACGCCAGAGAGGCCAGCGGGCGCAAGGTCGTGATCGTCGATGACTCGGTGGTGGCGCGCAAGCAGATCGAGGGCGCGATCAAGGGCCTCGGTTTCGAATACGACGTCTTCAAGGATGGCCAGGAGGCACTGGATTTCCTTGAACAGAAGGCCGCGGAAGGGCCGGTGGGTGACCAGATCGAGATGGTGATCTCGGATATCGAGATGCCACGCATGGACGGCTACACCCTGACCGCGCGCATCCGGGACAACACCGCGCTGAAGGACCTGAAGGTGCTGCTGCACTCCTCGCTGAGCGGTGAGTTCAATACCGACATGGTCAAGCGCGCGGGCGCGGATGCCTTTCTCTCCAAGTTCAATCCCGATGAGCTGGCCAATGCCGTACTGGATCAGACCGGGCGCGAGAGTCAGCAGGCCGAATGACCGGTCGGGCGGAACCGCGTCGCCGCCCGGCAAGCCCGGAGCGGCGACGGGTGGCCGGAAGTCGGTGTGTATGGTGCCATGCGCGCGACGCCGTATACTCGATCCGATCTTCGGGATCACCCCGGTTTTCCGGCCAAGCGGCCCCGGTCAAGGATTCGTCATCAGGATGCCTAATCACGATGGACAGCGCTCAGGGATGACTCGGTGATCGATTCCCGCGACTACGAGGAGTTCTCCCGCTTCCTGCAGGACTGCTGCGGCTTGGTGTTGGGTGACAGCCGCCAGTACCTGGTTTCCAGTCGTCTGTCGCGGCTGCTCGACGAGTTCGACTTCAAGAGCGTCCCGGAACTGCTGCATGCGATGCGGCAGGCCCCGAATCCGCGCCTGCGCACCCGCGTGATCGATGCGATGACGACCAACGAGACGTCCTGGTTCCGCGATGGCTTTCCGTTCGAGATCCTGCGCCACGTGCTGCTGCCGGAACTGGCCGCGAAGGGAGGCAGCATCAAGGTCTGGTCCGCGGGCTGCTCCAGTGGGCAGGAGGCCTATACGATCTCGATGGTGGTCTCGGAATGGGAGGAGTCGCGGCCGGCCCGGAAGGTACCGGTCTCCATTCTGGGCACGGACCTGTCAGAGAAGATCCTGGACGATGCGCGGCGGGCCGTGTACGACGGCCTGAGCATCGTGCGCGGGCTCAGCGAGAGCCGGCGCGCGCGCTTCTTCGAGACCGTCGCGGATGGCCACAAGGTGATCCCGGATGTGCAGCGGCGCTGTCGCTTTCAGAAGCTCAACCTGATCGACAGCTATGCGGCGCTGGGCAAGTTCGACCTGGTGTTCTGCCGCAACGTGCTGATCTATTTCTCGGGCGACACCAAGCGACAGGTTCTTGACGCTATCGCCCGGCAGATGAATCCGGGCGGGTATCTGTTTCTTGGCGCTTCCGAGACCGCAGGGCCCTATACCCAGGCTTTCGAGACCGTACGAACCGAGTACGGCTCGGTACTTCGTCTGAAGTCCTGACGTAATCCAGCCCCGGGGCTGATTCCCGGGAACGCCCGTGCAATGCGGGCGGCGAGTCGTTCCATCCCTTCCCCTGGCTGCCCGCTGTGCCTGCGCCCCTGCGGCACGCCGCTCGAGAATGGCATAACGATTGCTTCAGTCCCCCTGCGAAGGGTCGCAATCGGTGCGCCCCGTTCTCCAAGCGAGGGTCCGCCACGGGCGGACAGGACGGAAGCGATGAGTCTCTCTCTCGACAAGGCGATGGGTATTTCTCCGCAGGCGGTGAATGTGCGGGCGCAGCGCATGGAGCTGCTGGCCTCCAACATCGCCAACGCGGATACCCCGAACTACAAGGCGCGGGATATCGATTTTCGTGCGGTGCTCGAATCCGCGGCCGGCGGCGGCAACACCTTGCCCATGGCGCGCAGTCAGGCGGCGCATCTCGACCCCAACGCCGGCGCGATGAACGGGCAGGTCGAGGCGCTTTACCGCGTCCCCTCGCAGGCGTCGCTGGATGGCAACACGGTGGACCCGCAGATGGAGCGGGCCGCCTTTGCCGAGAACGCGGTGCAGTACCAGAGCAGTCTGGAATTCCTCAATCGCCGGGTCTCCGGCATCCGCGAAGCCCTGCGGGGCGATCGTTAAGGAAACACTGATTAATGTACACACTCGCGTTGGTACCCCAGGTTTTCCGAGCCAAGGCGCGGTGCGCAGCCGGTAGTGGTTCTACCGGCAAGTGCCGCAACGCAGGATCGGGGAACCTGGGGTGCCAACCCCCGCAAGTCATGGAAAGTAGGGGCTCGGCCGCTTTTGCGCGGGAACGGCGTTGCGGTTCCTTTGTGCAGAATGACTGCACGGCAGTCACCGCGCCTTGTTCGCACGCAAAAGCGACTCGAGCGCGAGCGTGTACATCAATCAGTGTTTCCTTAACGCGGACCTGATCGGGAGATCGATGTCGTGAGCAACCTTTTCAGCCTGTTCAATACCTCCGCCTCGGCGCTGTCGGCGCAGTCGGTGCGCCTGAACACCGTGGCCTCGAACCTGGCCAACGCGAACACCGCCGCGACCAACCCCGACGAGGCCTATCGCGCCAAGCAGGTGCTGTTCCAGAGCGTGATGGACCAGGCCAACCCGAACGGTTCGTCGACCTCCGTGCGGGTGGCCGGCGTGACCGAGTCGCAGGCGGCGCCGCATGCGCATTACGAACCCCATCACCCGCAGGCCAACGAGGAGGGCTACATCTTCCGTCCGGCCATCAGCGTGGTGGAGGAGATGGCCAACATGATGTCCGCCTCGCGCAATTACGAAGCCAACGTGGAGGTGATGGAGACCTCGCGTCAGCTGCTCCAGCGCACATTGCAGATCGGTCAAGGCTAGGGAGCCATCGATGACACAGATATCCCCCGAATTGCTGGATCGCCTGGGCCTCTCGCGCCCCGAGCAGAAACAGGACAAGGACATGGACCGCCTGGGCCAGTCCGACTTTCTCAAGCTGATGACGACCCAGCTGGAGAATCAGGATCCGATGGAGCCGATGGACAACGGCGACTTCCTGGGCCAGATGGCGCAGTTCTCGACCGTAACCGGCATCGAGGAGCTCTCCAAGTCCTTCCAGCAGCTGGCGCAGTCGCTGGGCCAGAACCAGACGCTGCAGGCCGCCTCACTGGTAGGCAAGGACGTGCTGGTTCCCGTCGAATTCGGCGAGCTGGGTCCGGACGGCATGGTCAAGGGTGCGGTGGACCTGGATCGCTCCACGGAGGAGCTGCAGATCGACGTGTACAGCCCGACCGGCGAGCGCATCCGCCGCATGAACCTGGGGGCCGCCGGCAGCGGCCTGCAGGAGTTCAGCTGGAACGGCATGCGCGACGACGGGACCTTCGCACCCCCGGGCGTCTACGAGTTCAAGGCCACGGCCCGCTCCGGGACCCAGTCCGAGGCCGTGGATACCTTCCTGGATGCCCGCGTGGAGAGCGTCGCGGTGGGCAATGACTCCGGGCTGGCACTGACCGTGCAAGGCCTGGGCGAGATCAGCTTTTCGGATGTACGGCGGATTGGCGGCTGACGCCCCGCAACAAGAACCCTGACGGAGGAAACACCCCATGCCCTTCAATATCGGATTGAGCGGACTGAACGCGGCCCAGGCCGACCTGCAGACCACCGGCAACAACGTCTCGAACTCGGGGACCACTGGCTTCAAGCGCTCGCGTGCCGAGTTCGGTGACGTGTTCGCCCAGAGCTTCGGCGGTATCAGCCAGACGGCAATCGGCTCCGGTACGCGCCTGCAGGCGGTGACCCAGCAGTTCTCGCAGGGCCGGACCGAGTTCACCGAGAACGGCCTGGACCTGGCCATCAACGGCGAGGGCTTCTTCGTCCTGAATGACCAGGGCAGCACGGCCTATACCCGGGCCGGGGAGTTCCAGGTCAATCGCGACGGCTTTCTGGTGAACAACCAGGGTCAGCAGTTGCAGGGCTATCCGCCGCAGGACCCCAATACGGCCGACCCGAACTTCAACACGGGGCAGCTTGAAGACATTCGCCTGCAGACCGGCGCGGCACCGCCCAACGCGACAACTTCGGTGGAAGCTCTGCTCAATCTGCGCTCCGATGCCGAACCGCCGCCGGAGGAGCCATTCAACTTGAATGAGCCCGATACCTACAACTTTTCAACGTCGCTGACACTGTATGACTCGCTTGGCACCGCGCGTGATGCAAGCATCTACTTCGTCAAGGGTGAAGAGGTCGGTCAATGGGCGGCTCATGTCGCGGTGGACGGTGTAGCGGATGACACGCCATACGAACTTACCTTCGATGGCAGTGGCTCGATCGAAAGCGTTGACCGTATCCCGCCCGAAGTGTTCGTTGAGTTTGACAATGGCGCGAACCCCCTCGAGTTCGAAATCGATTTCGGCGGTACCACGCAGTACGGCGGCGATTTTGCCGTTAACGACCTCAATCAGGACGGCTTCGCGTCGGGGCGCCTGACCGGCGTGGACATCGACGACTCGGGTGTGGTGTTCGCCCGCTTTACCAATGGTCAGTCGACGGTACTGGGCCAGGTGGCGATGGCCAACTTCACCAATCCGCAGGGCCTGGAGCAGCTGGGCAACAACAACTGGGCCGAGACTTTCGCGGCCGGCGAGCCGGTGTTCGCGGCACCCGGGACCGGCAACCTGGGAACCATCCAGTCCGGGGCACTTGAGGCCTCCAACGTGGATATTGCCCAGGAGCTGGTGAACCTGATCACCGCGCAGCGCAACTTCCAGGCGAACGCGCAGACCATCTCGACGGCCGATCAGGTCACCCAGACGATCATCAACATCCGTTAAGTCGCGGATGAGACGCTGAAGAGGGCTTGAGCATGGATCGATTTCTGTACATCGCGATGTCCGGTGCGAAGGAGACGATGCACGCACAGGCCATCAACAACCACAACCTGGCCAACGCCAATACCGACGGCTTTCGCCAGGCGCTGGCCACGGCAGATACCTTGCCGGTGCGCGGGCCGGGCCATGCCTCGCGCGACTACACCCAGATCGGCAACGATGCGGTGGACTTCAGCAAGGGCAAGATGCAGAGCACCGGGCGCGATATGGATATCGCCATCGAGGGCGAAGGCTTTATCGCGGTGCAGGGCCCGGACGGGGAGGAAGGCTACACCCGCGCCGGCTCGCTGCATGTGGATGCCTTTGGGCTGCTGCGCACCGCGCAGGGTCACCAGGTACTGGGGGATGGCGGTCCGATTGCCATCCCGCCGGCGGAGCAGATCGAGATCGGCACCGACGGCACCATCAGCGTGCGCCCCCTGGGGGTGGGCCCGGAGGCCCTGGCGGCGGTGGAACGCATCCGCCTGGTGAATCCGGACACCGACGAGCTCCAGCGCGGGGATGACGGCCTGTTCCGCCTGGCGGAAGGGGGCGAGGCCCCGGCGGATGCCGAGGTGCGCGTGGTCTCCGGGATGCTGGAGGGCAGCAACGTGAACACCATCGAGGCGCTCACGCGGATGATCGAGCTGTCCCGTCACTTCGAGATGCAGGTGAAGATGATGGACAGCGCCAACACGCTGGAACAAAGCAGCAACCGCTTGCTCGGCCTCGGCTGATGCACGGCTTCGAGAGTAACGACAGGAGAACACCATGAACCAGGCACTGTGGATCGCCAAGACCGGCCTCGATGCGCAGCACACGCGCATGTCGACGGTCTCGAACAACCTGGCCAACGTGAACACCACCGGCTTCAAGAAGGACCGGGCGGTATTCGAGGACCTGATCTACCAGACCGTGCGCCAGCCAGGCGCCCAGGCCACTCAGGATCAGCAGCTGCCCTCGGGCCTGCAGATCGGTACCGGGGTGCGCGCCGTCTCCACCGAGAAGATGTTCCAGCAGGGCAACCTGCAGCAGACGGACAACTCGCTGGACATGGCCATCGAGGGCCGCGGGTTCTTCCAGATACTGCTGCCGGACGGAAATGTGGGCTACACCCGGGACGGCAGCTTCCAGTTGAACTCGGATGGCCAGGTGGTGATGTCCAATGGCTACCCGCTGCAGCCGGGTCTGTTCGTGCCGGAGGACACCCAGTCCCTCTCGATCGGCAAGGACGGCACGGTGACCGCGCAGATCCCGGGGCAGGCCGCCCCGGTGGAGCTGGGCAATATCCAGCTGGCGGATTTCGTGAATCCGGCCGGTCTGCAGGCGGTGGGCGAAAACCTGTTCCGCGAGTCCGCGGCCTCGGGTGTGGCGCAGCAGTCCCTGCCGGGCCTGAACGGCACCGGCACCGTGGTGCAGGGCTCGCTGGAGACCTCGAACGTGAACATCGCCGAGGAGCTGGTGAACATGATCGAGACCCAGCGCGCCTACGAGGTCAACTCCAAGGCGATCTCCGCGGCCGACCAGTCGCTGCAGTTCGTCAACCAGACGATCGGGTGATGTGATGACGCGCCTCGGAACCGTTCTCCGCCTGGCCCTGGCCGTGACCGCCGCATTGTTGCTGTCCGCCTGCGCCGCCACTCAGACGACCAAGCCGGACGACAACCCGGAGTACCAGCCGGTGATGCCGGCGCAGCCGGTCCCGCAGTCGCAGAACAATGGCGGCATCTACCAGGCCGCCCACTCCCAGGGGCTGTTCGAGGACTACAAGGCGCGCAATGTCGGCGACATCCTGACGGTCATCCTGGCGGAGAGCACCAACGCGCAGAAGTCTGCGTCGACTTCCACCGGCAAGGATTCCAACCTGGAGCTGGGCAATCTCTCGGCCTTCGGCCGAGATGCCACGTTCAATGGTCGCCCGTTGTTTGGGGCGAGCAACTCGAGTTCGCGGGACTTCGACGGGTCCGGGGACTCCTCGCAGAGCAACCAGCTCGACGGCGAGATCACCGTGACCGTGGCCGAGGTACTGGCGAACGGCAACCTGGTCGTGCAGGGCGAGAAATGGTTGGGCATCAACCAGGGCGAGGAGTACGTGCGCTTCCGCGGCATCGTGCGCCCGGTGGACGTAACCACCAACAACACTGTGCTCTCCACCCAGGTGGCCAATGCCCGCGTGTACTACGGCGGTTCCGGCGTACTGGCGGACAGCAACACACCCGGGTGGATCACGCGCTTCTTCAACAGCCCGATCTGGCCCTTCTGACCCGGCATGACCGTGGCGAGGTACGACATGGATTCCACACGCACGACACAACGCGCCTCAGGCTTACCGGCTGCGCCGTTCGGCGACTGGCGCCGGCTGGGGCTACTGCTCTTGGCGGCGCTGCTGGTGGCGGGGCTGGGGAGTGCCGCGGTCTCGGCGCAGACCGCGATGCAGCAGCAGGTGGCCATGCAGGAGCGCAGCTACATGGAGCGGGTCAAGGATGTGGCCAGTGTCTCCGGCGTGCGGGATAACCAGCTGATCGGTTATGGCCTGGTGGTCGGCCTCGATGGTACGGGGGACCAGACCACCCAGACCCCGTTCACCGTGCAGAGCCTGAACAATATGCTGGGCCAGCTGGGGCTGACGCCGGACGCCGGCAACCCGCAGCTGCGCAACGTGGCCGCGGTGATGGTCACGGCTGAACTGCCACCGTTCGCCAAGGCGGGGCAGCGGATCGACATCACCGTGTCGTCCATGGGCAATGCGACCAGCCTGCGCGGTGGCACGCTGCTGATGACGCCGCTGAAGGGGGCGGATGGCCAGACCTACAGCATCGCCCAGGGCAATCTGATCGTGGGCGGTTTCGGTGCCGAGGGTAGCGATGGCTCGCGCATCACCGTGAACGTGCCCAGTGTCGGCCGTATCCCCAACGGCGCAACCGTGGAGCGCGAGGTCCCGACCGCGTTCGCCCAGGGCGATCACGTCACCCTGAACCTCAACCGACCGGATTTCACCACCGCCAACCGCCTGGTGCAGACGGTGAACGATACCTTCGGCCATGGCGTGGCCCATGCCCTCGACGGCTCGTCCGTGCGGGTGCGGGCGCCGGCGAACCCGGATCACCGGGTCGGTTTCGTGGCCGAGCTGGAGAACCTGCCGATCGAACGCGGCACACCGCCGGCGCGCGTGATCGTCAACTCGCGTACCGGGACCGTGGTGATCGGTTCCAGTGTGCAGGTGACCCCTGCGGCCGTCTCCCACGGCAGCCTGACCGTCACCATCAGCGAGGCACCGCAAGTGGTCCAGCCTGCGCCCTTTGGCGAGGGCGAGACCGCCATCCAGCCGGATACCGACATCGCGATCGAGGAGGGCGACAACACCATGTTCCTGTTCGACCCGGGCGCCTCGCTGGACGAGATTGTCCGCGCCGTGAATAACGTGGGCGCGGCGCCGGGCGATCTGGTCGCGATCCTGGAGGCCCTGCGCGAGGCCGGGGCCCTGCGTGCGGAGCTGGTGGTGATCTGATGATTGGCTCGGGCGTCGATACCCAGATGCAGGCCCGCGCGGCCATGGCCTCGGACCCCAGTGGTCTGCAGGACCTGGCCCGGGGCGCGCGTTCGGGCGATCAGAAGGGTCTGGAGGCCGTGGCTCGCGAGTTCGAGGCCATGCTGATCGGCCAGATGCTCAAGCAGATGCGTGAGGCCTCTCTGGGCGACGGCCTGTTCGACAACGACCAGAGCGAGATGTACCTGGAGATGCAGGATCAGGAGTTCGCCAAGGCCATGAGCCAGGGCGACGGCATCGGCCTCCGTGATGCCCTGATGCGCCAGCTCTCCGCCCAGCAGCCTGTCGATCCCGAGACACTGAATGATCCGGATCGCCAGGCGGCCCTGGAAATGCCGCGTCGACGGTCGGAGCTGGATACCCTGCGGGCGTTGCAGGGCGAGGCGGAATTCGAGTTGCGCCCGGTGGGCCCGCAACGCCCGGAAGCTGTGTCGCCGGAGGCGGCTCGCAAGGCGGCGCCGCAACCGGCCCCCATCGCGTGGCCGCCGCGGGATGCCGCGGACTTTGTGCAGACCCTGGAACCCCTGGCGCGGGATGCCGCGGCGGAGCTGGGCGTCGAGCCCGGCATCCTGCTGGCGCAGAGCGCGCTGGAGACCGGCTGGGGGCAGCACGTGCCGTCGCGGGCCGATGGCCAGCCGAGTTTCAACCTGTTCGGGATCAAGGCCGACAGCCGCTGGGATGGCGATCGCGTCTCCGTGGGGACGCTGGAGTTCCGCGAGGGCGTCGCCCAGCGCGAACAGGCACGCTTCCGGGCCTATGCCGATCCGTCCGAGTCGTTCTCCGATTACGTCGATTTCATTCGCAACAATCCGCGTTACCACCGGGCCCTGCAGGCCGGCGATGACGCGCAGTACATCCGCGAGCTGCAGGACGCCGGCTATGCCACCGACCCGGCTTACGCGGACAAGGTCCTGCGGGTGCGCGACCAGATGGCCGCGCATCGTGACAGCGGATCGACTCAAGTCGCGGCCGATGCGGCCGTTACCCGTACCAAGGGGTAGAGCATGAAGAAGAAATGGCCCAGTCCGGTGATTGAACAGGCGTTGTCGCGGGAGGCACGGGCATGAGCGCGTCCGGCATCGGCACCTCCGCGCTGCTGGCGTTCCAGCGCGCGATCGGCACCACCAGCAACAACATCGCGAACTCGGCGACCGAAGGCTACAGCCGTCAGCGCACCGAGCTGTCCAACCTGACGCCGCAGTTCCTGGGGGGCAGCTTCCAGGGCCAGGGCGTGCAGGTGGACACGATCCGGCGGATCTCCGACGACTTCGTGAACACCCAGCTGCGCAATTCGATCTCCGATCAGTCGAACGCCGAGCTGAAGGCGTCGCTGGCCGGGCGCATCGACGACCTGCTGGGCAGCTCCAGTTCCGGCCTGACGCCGGTGCTGCAGGACTTTTTTGATGCCGGCCAGGACCTGGCCAACGACCCCACCTCCAGCGCCGCGCGCACGGTCTTCCTGACCGAAGCGGAGTCTCTGGCCGAGCGCTTCGCCTCGATCGACCGGCGCATCGAGGAGCAGCGCGACATCATCAACGGCCAGATCCGCACCAACGTCGACGAGATCAACTCGCTGACCGAGGCGGTCGCCGGGCTCAACCGCGAGATCGTATCCAAGTCGACGCAAGGCAGCCCCAACGATCTGCTGGACCAGCGCGATCGCGTGCTGAATCAGCTGGCGGAGAAGGTGAACGTCCGCATCACCGAACAGGACGACGGCGCGGTGAATGTGTTCGTCGGCAATGGCCAGGCGCTGGTGCTGGGCGGTAACAACCGCGAACTGGTCGCCGAGTCGCTGACCGGGGACCCGCGTTCGCCGGACATCGGACTGGCCACCAGCGGCGATCCGGTCAACATCTCCCGCTTCATCCAGGGCGGCGAGCTGGGCGCGCTGCTGGAGACACGCGGCGGGATCATCGACGAAGCGCAGAACACCCTGGGCCGGCTCGCGATCAGCATCGGTGAGGAATTCAACCAGCAAAATAACCTCGGGCTGGACCTGGAGGGCAATCTGGGTGCGAATATCTTCGGGATCAGTGAGCCGACCGTGCGTGGGTTCCCGGGAAATGAGTCCGGTGGTGTCCCGGAAGTGGAGATCACGGATGTCCGCGCCATCACAACGTCCGACTACCGTCTGCGTAATGTCGGGGGCGAATACGAGTTGACCCGGTTGTCTGATGGCACCTCGAAAACATCCGACAACGGCGTGCTCGAATTCGACGGGATCCGAGTAAATACCGATGCGATCGATGATGCCGAGGAAGGGGACGAGTGGCTGATCCAGCCGACGCGCAACGGCGCGCGGGATTTGTCTGTGGAGATGACAGACCCCTCTAGGATTGCGGCTGCGGCCGCCGTGCGGGCCGACCTCGGCGAGGACAACAAAGGGGATGCCACGATCGCCTCGGTTCGCGCGGTGGACGCCGACGCCCTCGACTTGGATTCGGTTACCGTCGAGTTTGATGGGGATGGGTTTGTTGTCGACGGTGATGACGATCCAACCGTTGAGACCGGCCCTGACGGCGTGACAACCATTGCGTTCAAAGGCTGGGAGATGGAGATCCGCGGCACGCCAGCGGAAGGGGATACCTTCGTGGTGAGAAGCAATGAGGACCACCCGGGCGATAACCGCAACATGCTGGCGATGAACGATCTGTCGGATGAACGGCTGGTGGGCGGTGATCGTACCTTCGGGGATGGCTACAACAGCCTGTTGGCCAATGTCGGCACGCGCACCCGCCAGGCGCAGGTCGCGCAGGAATCGGCCGATGCGCAACTGGAGCAGGCGCGCGCCCAGCGCGAGGCGGTATCCGGCGTCAATCTGGACGAAGAGGCGGCGGACCTGATCCGCTATCAGCAGGCCTATCAGGCGGCGGCCCAGGTCATCTCGGTCAGCAATTCGCTGTTCGATACACTGCTCGGCGCGGTCCGCCGCTAGCGCCCACCCGGAGACACGGACATGCGCATTTCGACCACCCAGATCTTCCAGACCGGGATCGACCAGATCCAGCGCGGCCAGACGGAGCTCAACCGGACCTCGCTGCAGATGGGGCGGGGCGAGCGCATCCTGTCGCCGTCCGACGACCCGAGCGGTGCGACCCAGGTCAATCAGTTCGAGCGGATCATCCAGTCGACCAAGCAGTACCAGCGCAACATCGACAACACCCAACCGCGTCTGCAGCAAGAGGAATCGGCCCTGCAGAGCGGAACGGACCTGCTGCAGCGGGCGCGCGAGCTGGTTGTGGCCGGCAACAACGACAGCCAGACCAACGAGACGCGCGGCTATCTTGCTGGCGAGCTGCGTCAGCTGCGCGAAGGGATGTTCGACATCGCCAACACCAAGGATCCGAACGGCGAATATCTCTTCGCCGGCACGAAGTCCCTTGATCAGCCTTTCCGTCAGGACGGCAATGGCGAGGTTGACTACTTCGGCGCCGAAGGGACGGGGAGTGTCCGCGAAGTCGCGATCTCGGCCAACCGGAAGATCCCGGTGGGCGACACTGGCGCGCGCGTGTTCATGGATATCCCCGAGAATGACGGAAGGGTCGGGGCCGAAGTGAGAACCCGTGAACCGGACAGTACCCTTGTGGTCGAGCGCACCGGTGTGGTCGATTCCTCCGAGCTCGATGCGGGGGATTACACCATCACCTTCCAACTCGGTACCGACGGGCTGGAATACATGATTAAGGATGAGGACGATGCCGAGATCCAGCTAGCCGTCCCCTACGTGCCGGGTGAGTCGATCGAGTTCGCCGGCCGCAGCATCACCCTGAGCGGTACGCCGGAGGCGGGTGACGAAGTCGTGTCACGTCCGGCGGAGAACAAGAGCGTGTTCGAGACCCTGGACGCGATCATTGCGGCCCTGGAAGAGGGCGGTGCCAGCGGCCGCAGCCGGGCAAATCTCGCCACGGCCAGCAACACCGCGCTTGCCGATCTGGATGCCGCGCTGGGTAACTTCAGCGACATCCGCGCCGAGGTGGGGTCGCGCCTGAAGACCTTTGACCAGCAAAAGGATCTGAACGAGGACCGGCTGGTGGACCTGAACAGTGCGGTGTCCGAGATTCGCGACCTGGACTACGCCGAGGCGATCAGCCGCTTCAACCAGCAGCAGGTGGCCCTGCAGGCCGCGCAGCAGACCTATACCCAGGTGAACCGACTGTCGCTGTTCGATTTCCTCTGATCCGTCTCCCTGGCCGGGCGGGCCATGGTTGCGCCTTTGTGCGACCATGACGCCGTCCTGATCTGCGAGAGTCCGGCATGGCCAAGAACAACGAACCCTCCGCGCCCATCCAGTACCGTTCTACCGGGCGTCCCCCGCGCTACCTGATCGTCCTGCTGATCCTGGCTGCGTTGTGGGCCGGCTTCTGGGGTGTGATCCACCTGCAGTCGGGCGAGCCCGAGGCGGTGACGCTGGATGTCGAGGAGCAGGCCGAGCTGGAGGCCAAGTTGCAGGCGCTGGGGCCGCGCGATGCCGAGCCCCGCCCGGATCAGGCGCCCGGAGACCCGATCATCGATCTCGATGCCGAGGCCGAGCCGCTGGTCCCGGAACTCTACGAGGAACGCGCCGAGGCGCGCAGCGTGCGCTTCAGCGAACGCGAACTGAATGCCCTGATCGCCCAGGACCCGGACCTGGCCGGACGCGTGGCCATGCGTCTTACGCCGGGGCAGGTCAGCACTCGGGTGCGCATCGATGTTCCGGCGGATATCCCACTGCTGGGAGGTCGTGTCCTGAATGTACGCTCGGGGGTGCGCTTCGAGACCGAGGATGGGCGGGTGCATGCGCGCCTGGTCGGCGTCAGCGTCGCCGGAATCCCGCTGCCGGATGCATGGCTGGGCAGGCTGAAGGACGAGGACCTGCTGGCGCTGGAGCCCTTCCAGCAACTGCGCGCGGGCATCGAGTCCATCGAGGTGCGCGACGGCGAACTGGTGCTGGAACTCGCCCGCTAAAGCCGCCCCCGAGTCCGTCCGCGAATCACACCGTTTCCCGCACGCGTTCATTTTTCCGTCAATGCCTCTACTAGGCGCGGAGGAGTGCGGGGCGGTTGCGGTGCCCCTGATGTGCTTCGATCCTCAGGGAGACGCAACGCATAAAGGGCAATGGCATGGAGTCCCAAGCCCATCGGCCGCCCGGATCCTCACCGTCGTCATCCCGGAAACCGCGCAGCGGTTATCCGGGATCTGCATCGTTGGAGGTGGCACAGATGTCGGGGTGTTCGTGCGCGGGGAGATCCCGGCTCTTCGCTGCGCTACGGCCGGGATGACGAGAATGGGAGAGCTGTGGCCGGGATGAGGATTGGGGGCTGTTTGTTGCGGGCCTCGGCTTGGGCTGTGTACGGCCTTGTGGCGCCCGTTGGTAGCTCGCCGAGGGGCGGTTTACGGACTCTACATATCCGAGGGCTATCCCTGATCATGAACGACGTAGGGTGCCAATGAGCGCAGCGAATTGCACCGATCGTGGCGCGGGGCGCTCGTGGACCGGGGCCTGCATGGGAACGGTGCGGTTCGGCTGGCACCTCACAGCACCCTACGGTGAGGTAGGTGCTAACGCGGGGTGACGCGCAGGGTCTCGGCGCCCAGGGCCTGCAGGCGTCCACGTACGCTGAGGGTCAGGGTGGAATGCCCGGCCTCCAGCGACGGCTGGCTGGCTGACTCGTCCATGGCGCGCATGGCCATCATGGGCTGTGGCCGATCGTAGTGGTCGTCCGGCAATTCCACTTCCAGCGTGCGCAGGTGCGTGGCCCCCAGCGAGCGGGCGATGACGCGCGCTTGTTCCTTCAGGTCTTCCATCGCCTCTTCGATCATCGCCTCGCGATGTTCCTGGCGCGCCTCGGGGCTGAGGGAGAATCGGATCTGGCTGACGTTGAGGTCCCGCTGCTGGAGCGCGCCGACCAGTTCGGTCAACCGATCGAAATCGGCTCCGGTCAGTTCCAGGTTCTGCTGGACCAGCCAGGCATTGATGCGGCTGCGGTCGTCGGAGTCGTGAATGGCGCGGGTGGAATAGCCGATGGTGCGGGCGTCAATCCCATCCTGTTCGCCGGCGCGTTCCAGTGCGGCCTGCATGTTCCGGTTGACGGTGGCAGCGGCCGTGGCGGCCTCCGGGGCGCGGGCCTCGGTCGTCATCAGAACGGTCATGTGGTCGTTGGCGACCTGGCGCTCGGCCTTGCCGGTCAGGGCCAGCGTGGTTCCGCCGTCGCTTGCGATGGCCGTAGCCGGAAACGCCAGGACCAGGGCGGCGAGCCCGGCGACGAGCCAGGACGGGCGGGACGCGAGGGGGGTGTTCTTCGGTGGCATGTTCATGAACCTCTACAGATTGCGCGCAAGCCGGAGGCCGGCGAACACGTGACGTTTTTCGGGGGTGAAGAAGTTGCGCATTGTAGAGCGGGTGAGCAATGGATCGCTCCAGGCGCTTCCGCCGCGCAGAACGTAGTGTTCGCCGTCGAACCAGGGCAGGGAGTATTCCTTGTACGGAAAGGGCTGGAAGCCCGGGTAGGGCTGAAAGGGGTTGCCGCACCATTCCCATACCTGGCCCGTGGCGCGCAACCGCCCGGCCTGGGCGGCGTGTTCCCATTCGTGTTCGTGGGGGAGGCGGGCACCCACCCAGCGGGCGTAGGCCGAGGCCTCGAACCAGGAGAGTCCGACGGCGGGTGCATGCGGATCGAGTGTCTGGGTGCCGTGGGGGAGGGTTTGTACCCGGGTGCCGTCGGGTAGGTTCCACCATCCGAGAGGTGCCTCGATGCCCGTTTGTTCCAGCCAGGTTCGACCCGGCGGGTCCCAGTGGGGGCCCGGGCGGTAGCCTCCGGCCTCGATAAACGCGGCGATCTCGGCATTGGAGACCGGATGCGAGCGGATCGTGTGGGGCGCGAGCCGGACCGGGTGGAGGCCACGCTCGTTGTCGAAGGCGGTCGCCGCGTCGCTGCCGCTGACATGTTCGCCGCCCGGGCACTCGATCCAGTCGCCGCCGGCCGCCAGTGCGGGTTTTGGCTCCTGCGTTCGGGGTGGGGCGGGGCGATGCAGGCGGGCGAACCAGCGCACCTGCTCCAGGCTTTCCAGGTGCATGGCGTGGTGCTGCGCGAGAAAACCGGTCAGGTAGTCCCGCTCCAGCAGGGGATGGCGCCGCACCGCCGGATGGTTGTGCAACAAGTCCAGGTGATGTTGCTGGCTGGCCTGGCCCCATTCCAGCAGGGATTGGCGCGTCGGGAGTCTTCCGCCGCGGCGCCACTTCGGGCTCTGTTCCGGGAAGTAGAGATCGTGCCAGTCGCGCCGGTCGGGCGGTGGTTCACCCAGGATGCGTTCGTGTAGCCATACCGCCTCGATGAAATGGCAATGGGCGTAGTGCCACCCGATGGGACTCAGGTCCGGGTGATACTGATTGCGCCATTCGTTCCCCGGTGTCGACTCCAGTGCCGTGTTCAGGCGGTCGTGCTGGGTCGCCAGGCAGTCCAGGAGGTCGGATGGGTGCGGGCTTGCACTTGGCTGCGGATGGGCGGCATTCATATCCGGTGGAGCGTGTTACAGCGCCAGGAGTTCCGGCGGTTCGTCGGGATCGAGGATCAGAAGATGGCCGGGCGGGACCGGGCGCCAGCGTTCGCGGTCGGTGAGGGGCTCGGAGGCCACGACCACGCTGTCGTCGGGGAACGTCTCGTCATCGGTGGTGTAGTAGAGGCTGGGACAGGGCGCATTGACCGCATGGCGGCTGGCGATGATGCGGCGGCCGTCGGACAGGATCACGTTCAGCAGGGCGGTGTCGGCCCCCAGCCAGGTCTCCACGGTGGAGAACGCCTCGCCGAGGGCGCCCTCCAGCGTCGCGTTGTCGTCATCGGCCAGGTATTGCCGGACCAGGGCGAAGAGGTATTCGGAATCGGTGGTTCCCTCGATGCTCGATTCGACCTCCTGGCTGAGGATGTTCTGGATCTGGCGCCGGATGTCGGGACGGAAGCGGCTGATCAGGCCGTTGTGGCTGTACAGCAGGCCGTCGCGGGCGAATGGCTGGGCGTTGACGGTGTCGCCGCCGAAGCCGGGGGTTGCGCTGCGGATGGCGGCAACCCACAGGGGCTGGGTCATGTCGCTGGCCAGATCCACCAGGTTGGGATCCTGCCAGAGCGGATCGGCGCGCCGGTAGTGGCGCGCAACGCCCCCCTCGCCAAACCACCCGAAGCCGAAGCCGTCGGCGTTGACGCGGGCATACACCAGCTCCTGCGGGGCCATGGCTTGCTCGATCAGGTTGTGTGGCGGATCCAGGATCAGGCTGCGGAGCGTGATCGGAGGACCCAGATAGGCGAGGTGTCGGCACATGGCTAGGGTCAGTTGGGGCGTCCGGGGTTTCGTGCTAGCGTGCCGCAAACCACCCCGATACGGAAGCCCGGATGTCCGCCGAACCCAGTGCTGTCTCTATTTCCCCTCGTTACAGCCGCCAGGTGGTGGAGGAACGCGACGCCCACGCCGACTTGCTGGCCGATTTCCGCGCGGGGATGCTCGAGCCGCCCCGGTCCCTGCCGCCGAAGTATTTCTACGATGCGCGCGGATCGCAGCTATTCGATGCGATCTGCGATACCCCGGAGTATTACCCCACGCGCCTGGAGGCCGACCTGCTGGAGCGGCATGCCGAAGCGATCCTGGAGGCGTCCGGGGCGCGCACGCTGTTTGAACTCGGCAGCGGGACGTCGCGCAAGACCGAGTACCTGCTGGCGGCGCTGGAAGCCCGCGTCTCCGCGCCCCATTACGTCGCGAACGATGTCTGTGGCGAGATCCTCGACGAGGCCGGCGCGCGACTCCTGCAGCGCTTCGATCAGATGCGGGTGGACAGCCTGTGCGGGGACTATGCGGCGGCGCTGACCCATCTGGCCGATGTTTCCGGTGCGCAAGCCGACGGTCCGCGCCTGTTTGCCTTTCTCGGCAGCAGTCTGGGGAATTTCGAGGACGCCGAGGCGGCTGCACTGCTGCGACGAATCCGCGACACCATGAACCCCGAAGACCGGCTGCTGCTGGGGCTGGACCGGGTCAAGCCGCGCCCGGTCCTGGAGGCGGCCTACAACGATGCGGCGGGGGTAACCGCGGCATTCAACCTGAACCTGCTGTCGGTGTTGAATACCGAGTTGGGGGCGGACTTCGATCCGGAGGGTTTCGAGCATCGCGCTCCGTTCGTCGAAGACCTCTCGCGGATCGAGATGCACCTGGTGTCGCGGCGGCAGCAGACGGTGCGCGTGTCGGAGCCGGAGGCGGTTCTGGAGATCGCCGAAGGCGAGGTGATCCGGACCGAGATCTCGCGCAAGTTCAGCCGCGAGGCCATCGACCGTCTGCTGACGGCGGCCGGGCTCGAACATGCGGCACAGTGGTCGGCGCCCGAGGAGTGGTACTCCCTGTTTCTGCTGCGGCCGGGGGCGGACTGAGCGGGATGCGCGCACCGCGGCTGGTGCTGGTGCGGCACGCCCAGGCCGGAAACCCCGGCGACTGGGACGGGGCGGATCGTGACCGGCCGCTGACCGACAAGGGCCAGGTGAGTGCGGTACGCATGGCGCAGGCGCTCGGGGATCTGCTGCCGGGATCGGTCGAGCTCCTTTGCAGTCCCTATCTGCGTGCCCGTCAGACGGCGATCCCCCTGTCCCAGGCGCTGGATGTCCCGGTGCGGCAGAAGAAATGGCTGGCGCCCGGACAACCCACGGGGCTGGAGGTCGAGGCCCTGGCCCGCAATCTCCCGGCGGATGGCGGCCTGGTGATCGTGGGACACGAGCCGGACCTGTCGCTGCTCGTAAGCTGTCTGCTGGGCACGACGGGCGGGCGGAGTCTGGTTCATATGGGCAAGGGCGATGCCTGCGGATTGACGGGCGCGCTGCCGGGCCCCATGCAGCTCGCCTGGCACCTGCCCCGACGTATCCTCGAACGGCTGGCCGGCGGTGAGGCGGATTGAACATGCACACGGAGAACGATGCCGAGACGGTTGCGGCCGTTGATCTGGGTTCCAACAGCTTTCACATGATCGTGGCACGGCGCCAGGACGGCGAGGTCCTGAAGGTCGACCGCATCAAGGAGACGGTGCGTCTTGCCAGCGGTCTGGATCCTGATGGACAGCTGGATCCGGAGGTGGGGCAGCGTGCCCTGGCTTGTCTGGATCGCTTCGGCCAGCGACTGCGCCAGCTGCCGCGCGGCTGCGTGCGCGTGGTCGGCACCAACACCTTGCGCCAGATGGACGACAGCCGCGCCTTCCTGCGCGCGGCGGAAGAGGCCCTGGGGCATCCGGTGGAGATCATTGCCGGGCGCGAGGAAGCGCGGCTGATCTACCTGGGCGTGGCGCATGCGCTGGCGGACGATAGCGGCCGCCGGCTGGTGATGGATATCGGTGGCGGCAGTACCGAATTCATTATTGGAGAGCGCTTCGAGCCGGTCCTGGCCGAGAGCCTGGAGATGGGCTGCGTGACCTTCACCCAGCGTTTCTTCGCCGATGGGAAACTGACGCGCAAGGCCTTCGCGGCCGCGCAACTGCAGGCGCAGCGGGAGCTGCAACCCATCGCGAGTGCCTACCGCGCGGCCGGCTGGGAGCAGCCGCTGGGGGCGTCGGGTACGATCCTGGCCCTGGACCGCATGGTGCATGAGGGGGAATTGGACGAGGCGCCGGGTGTAAGCCGCGAGAACCTGGAGCGGCTCCGCGATGCGCTGATCGAGCAGGGTGCCATCAAGCGGCTGAAATGGCCTGGTCTGGCCGAGGACCGGGCGCCCGTGATTGCCGGTGGCCTTGCGGTGCTTCTGGGTGCCTTCGAGGCGTTGGGGATCGAGCGGCTGCACCCCTCGGACGGGGCCCTGCGCGAGGGCGTGATTCACGACCTTCTGGGACGTTTTCGGCACGAGGACGTGCGTGGCAGCACCATTCACCATCTGCGCCGGCGGTTCGCGGTCGATGCGTCCCAGGCGGAGCGGGTGCAGGCGACGGTGGCGCGCCTGGTGAGCGCCGTTTGCGCCGCCTGGGAGCTCGGCGAGGACGACGCGGAACGCCTGGATTGGGCGGCCGAACTGCACGAGATCGGCCTGGCACTGGCCCACAGCAAATACCACAAACATGGGGAGTACATCCTCACCTGGGCCGACCTGCCGGGTTTCTCGCAGCCCGAACAGGCCGAGTTGGCGTGGCTGGTGCGCCTGCACCGGGGCGGGCTGAAGCCCAAGTTGTTGTCCGGGGTGCGAGAGGATCGCGCGCGGCCGCTGCTGTTCATGGCGGCCCTGTTGCGTCTGGCCGTGTTGCTGCATCGTTCGCGCGCGCCGGATCCGGTGCCGCTGGAGCGCATCGAGGCGACGCAGCAGGGTCTGACGCTGACCTTCGCGCCCGACTGGCTGGATACCCACCCGCTAACGCGCGCCGATCTGGATGCGGAACGCGAGGACTGGGCCCGCCACAAGCTGGAACTGGAGTTCGAGTGAGCCCCTATTCCGAACCGGACACAAGGAACGCAGGATGCTGACATTGGTGGTCTGGATCTACGTACTCGCGGTGCCACTGTGGATCGGCATCTGGTGGTCGGCGACCGGGTTTCGGTTGATGCGACACAACCGGTTGCTGGCACTGCCCTTCCTGCTCAGCCTGGTCTATGTGATCGGGAATGCGCTGCTGGTGGCGGTGTTCGGCGGGCTCAGCGAAGCCACCTACGAGGAGGGTCGGTACGTGTTCATCACCGACCGGGCCATGATTGCGGTTCAGGCGACGGCGAGTGTGCTGATCGTGGCGACCATCGTCTACGGCTTGAGCATCCGCAGGGTCCCGGTGCATTTCATTCGCTTCATGGTGTACGCATTCGTGGCGCTGCTGGGGGTGATGGCGCCGATCCTGTGGATTCCGGCGCAGGAGGCGGAATTCTTCTTTGTGCTCCGCCATGTGCAGTCGATCGGCCTGAATTTCGGGCTGTTCCTCTGCGTGGCCGGGATCGTGGTCCTGCTGCAGGACCTGCTGCGGCACGGCGACGCCGAGGTCAGCTTGCTGGGCGGGATGCACGATGTCCCGCGTTCCGGCACCGCTTCAGCGGACCGGGACCACGACAAATCCTGACCTGACTAGCCATGACGTTCAGCCAGCCGCCGGGTCGCAGGATGGCAGGATGGGATGAGCGCAGCGAATCCCATCAAGGGATTGGCATGACGCGGGAAATGGTGCGTTTCGCTGCGCTCAACGGCACCCTACCGCGGCGGAAGGGAGCCAACGCCCGGGAGAACGTTCCCTGCCATTGGCTGAAGCTCGTGGCCAATGAGGGATTCTGAAGTCGGCGAGACAGAGGGTCGCTCAGCCCGTGCTGGCACCCGACAGTTGGGCGGTCAGGGATTCCTGGGCGGAATAGGGGGTCTCGCCCGCGGTTGGCCGGATGCGTTGGTAGCTGCCGTCGGGCTGCAGTGCCCAGGCGGTTGCGTTGTCCTGCAGATAGTTGAACAGGGATTCCTCGGCGACGCGGTCGCGCAGTTCCGGGTCGCGTACGGGGAAGGCCACCTCGACGCGGCGGAAGAAGTTGCGCGGCATCCAGTCGGCGCTGGACAGGAACACCTCGGGGTCGCCGCCGTTCTCGAAATAGAACACGCGGGAGTGTTCCAGGAACCGGCCCAGGACCGAGCGCACCTCGATGGTTTCCGAGATGCCGGGCACCCCGGGGCGCAGGCTGCAGATGCCGCGCACGACCAGCTGGATGGGGACGCCCGCCTGCGAAGCCTTGTAGAGGGCCTGGATGATCTTCGCCTCGTTGAGCGAGTTCATGCGCGCGATGATGCGGGCGGGCTTCCCGGCCTGGTGGTTGTCGATCTCGCGCTGGATCTTCTCGAGCATCGCGGCGTGCAGGCGGAACGGCGCCTGGAGCAGCTGGCGCAGCCGGGTCACCTTGCCCAGGCCGGTGAGCTGGAGGAACACGCGGTGGACGTCCTCGGTAAGCACGGGGTCGGCCGTCAGCAGGCCGAAGTCGGTATAGGCCTTGGCGGTGCCGGAGTGATAGTTCCCGGTACCCAGGTGGGCGTAGCGGGTGATGCGGTCGCCATCGCGGCGCACGACCAGCGCCAGCTTGGCGTGGGTCTTGTAGCCGACCACGCCGTAGGTCACATGGACCCCCGCGTCCTGCATGCGGTTGGCCAGTTCGATGTTGTCGGCCTCGTCGAAGCGCGCCCGCAGCTCGATCACGACGGTGACCTCCTTGCCGGCCTGCGCCGCCTCGATCAGGATCTCGACCAGCGGCGAGCGGGTTCCGGTGCGGTAGAGCGTCTGCTTGATGGCCAGCACCCGCGGGTCCGCGGCCGCCTGGCGCAGGAAGTCGACCACCGGCATGAACGACTGGTAGGGGTGATGCAGCAGCAGCTCCTGGTCGCGGATGCAGGCAAAGATGCCGCTGCCGCTCGTGTCACTGCGGGGCAGGGCCGGGACCAGCGGGGGAAACTTGAGGTCCGGCCGGTCCACCAGTTCGTGCACGGCCATCAGACGGTTCAGGTTGACCAGTCCGGTGACCTGGTAGAGGTCGTCCGGCTCCAGGTGGAATTGCTGCAGCAGGAACTCCGCGACCTCCTGCGGGCAGTTGTCCGCGACCTCGAGGCGCACGCCGGCACCGTAGTTGCGCTGGGGCAGCTCGCCCTCCAGGGCGTTCAGGAGGTCGTCGATCTCCTCTTCCTGCACGAACAGGTCGGAGTTGCGGGTCAGCCGGAACTGGTAGCAGCCGGTGACCTTCATGCCCTGGAACAGCTCGTCCACGTGCGCATGCAGGATGGACGACAGCAGCACGAAGTCGTTGTCGCCGCTGGCGACCTCGCGCGGCAGCCGCACCAGGCGTGGCAGAGAACGCGGGGCCTGGACCACGGCGCGGCCGGATTCCCGCCCGAAGGCATCCTTGCCCTTGAGGGTGACGATGAAGTTCAGGCTCTTGTTGAGGATGCGCGGGAACGGATGGGCGGGGTCCAGGCCGATCGGGCTGAGGACCGGCTGGAGTTGTTGGCGGAAGTACTCCCGCACCCAGTCCCGCTGGGCCGCGTCCCAGTGTGTGCGCCGAACGAAGTGGATCCCCTCCGCTGCGAGTGCCGGGATCAGTTCGTCATTCAGGGTGCTGTACTGCTGTTCCACCAGGTCGTGGGCGCGCGGCGCGATCTGGCGCAGCTGTTCGGCGGCCGAGAGGCCATCCGGGCCCGGGGCCTGCACGTTCAGTTCGACCTGCTGGCGCAGCGAGCCCACGCGGACCTCGAAGAATTCGTCCAGGTTGGTGGAGGAAATGCTGAGGTAGCGCAGGCGTTCCAGTAGCGGGAAGGCCGGGTCCTGGGCGATGGCGAGTACCCGGCGGTTGAATTCCAGCAGGGACAGTTCGCGGTTGAGGAACAGGTCGGTTTGGGTCACGTCGGCATCCGGCATGCACGACTCGCGGCAGAAGTGGGACCGAGAGTCTATGACGGCATTATGTCAGTTCCGTGAACCGGGGGCGGTTGGGACGGCCCGGAACGGTCCTGGAAGTCCCCGAGCGGCGTACCTGAACTGCGCTGTCTCGGCGCTGGTGGCTATACTTGAATGCTTGATCATGCGGCGCGAAACGCGCTGCCGTAAGGAGAAGTCCGTTGGCCGAATTTACCCTGACACTGCTCGCGCGCGACGAGGCACAGCCGGAGCTGCACAAGGTCTCGGTGGTCGCCGAAGGCGAGCTGCCCGAATACGGTCAGGTCTGGGTCTGGGACATCCTCTACGCCCGGCAGTTGTTCGCCCTGGGCGAGGTGCAGGCGGCCCAGGACCTCAAGGAGACCCTGGAGCTGTGGGCAGTGAACATGTCCAGCAAGGTGTTTCAGCCCCACGGCCATATCCTGTCCAAGGGCTACCTGGACCTGTCCGAGAACCTGCAGCTCGTGACTGGGGACGATATCCCCGCCGCGGCCGAAGGCGATCGCCAGGTGGTGGTCTCGGTCGATGGCCAGGCCGGGCAGCTGCCGGATGTCGTGGTGTCGCCGGAGAGCCTGACGGCCGAAGAACGCCAGGACCTCGTGCTGGGGCTCGGGCAGTACTTCAACTTCGAAAACCCGATGTTCGCGCGCGAGCTGCCGATCCACGTGCTGGCCATGCGCAAGTACTACGCGGACATCAACTTGCCGCATACGCAGATCGCCCTCGACGAGGCCCCGTTCTTCGCCATCCAGAAGGCGATGGAGTACTTCCAGGCTGCCAACCAGGGCACCGTGCAGTAGGCACTGCCGCCGCTGCGCCGGGTCCGGGCTGCGTGCTACGGTCGCGATCATGAGGACCGTCTATTCTGCCGCCGACCCGGTGATGGCCGGGTTCATCGAGACCCTGCTGCAGGAGGCCGGCATCCCGGCCTACGTGAACCAGGCCGGGCTTTACGGTGCCGTCGGGGAAGTCCCGCCGACCGAGACCTGGGCCCGCATCATGGTCGTGCACGAGGAACAGGCCGAGGAGGCGCGCGCCATCATCCTGGAATACCTGGAGGGCGAGCCCGAACACGACGGCCGCGACTGGAAGTGTCCGCGCTGCGGCGAGGTGATCGAGCCGCAGTTCACCCAGTGCTGGAACTGCGGGCGGGAGAAGCCTAGGGAGACGCTGAGTTAATCGCACGTTCGCGCTCGAGTCGCTTTTGCGTGCGAACAAGGCGCGGTGACTGCCGTGCAGTCATTCTGCACAAGGGAACCGCAACGCCGTGCGCGCGCCCGTTTTTATCAACGACGGGCGGCCGAGCCCGCTCTTTCAATGATTTGTCGGGTTGGTGCCCCCTGTTCCCCGATCCTGCGTTGCGCCGCTTGCGGGTAGAACCACTACCCGCTGCACGACGCGCCTGGTCTCGGGAAACAGGGGGCACCAACGCGAACGTGCGATTAACTCAGCGTCTCCCTAAGCTCTGAGGTGGCTCAGTTCGGCCGCCCGTTGCCGCCATACTGGGCGCGGATGCGCAGGATGTAGTTCTGTGTCTCGCGAAACGGGGGCACGCCGCCATGCCGTTCCACCGCGCCGGGGCCGGCATTGTAGGCGGCCAGGGCGAGATCCAGATCCCCCTCGAAGCGATCGAGCATGGCGGCCAGGTAGCGCGTGCCGCCATCGATATTCTGGGCGGGATCAAAGCGGTCGGTCACCCCGAGATCGGCGGCGGTAGCGGGCATCAGCTGCATCAAGCCGTGCGCGCCCACCCGGGATACCGCCTGCGGATCGAAGCAGGACTCCACGTGAATCACCGACTGCACCAGCGCCGGGTCCACGCCCTGGCGGTGGGCGGCGTTGTGGATGAGGTCCGCGAAATCGCCACCGCCGGTGGCCAGGGCATTGCGGGCGCGGGCACCGCAACGTGCGCGGGCGGTGGGTCGGCCGTAGGTGGCGATCAGCTCCATGCCGCTATTCTGCTGACGCTGGTTGGTGATCAGGCGCTCTCCACCCGGGCCCTGGAACACGAAGATCTGACTGGGTGACCAGTTTCCACCGACGGGTGTCGAGGTGACCGTGCCGGCACCGCCGGGCGAGCGGATGGTCTCGTAGGGAACGCCCTGCGGGCGCTCGTCGGTCAGGACCCGGGCCCCGGAGGCATCGCGAAAGGAGTAGAGCTCGGCCGCGCTGGTGCCGGCCAGAGCCAGCCCCGCCACCAGTATCAGCAGGCGCAGCACCGTCCGACCGGAATGCTTACCATGGTGCCTTGTATGCAAGCCCTGTTCCCCCTGGCCCGGATGCGAGCCGAGTACTGATCCCGATGACCGAGAGCGCGTTCACAGTTTGCATTATGGCGCCGGAGAGCGCACGCCTGAAAGCGCGTGTCGAACGCCTGGTCGACGGGGCGGGTGTGACGGCGCCGGCGGTCGAGGTGCTGGAGTCGGTGGACTCGACCAACCGCTATCTGCTGGAGACCCGCCCCGAGACGGGCGATCTGCCACGCGCCTGCGTGGCGCAGGCCCAGACAGCGGGCCGCGGGCGGCGCGGTCGCGTCTGGCATTCGCCTCCGGGGGCGAGCCTGGCGCTGTCGCTGGCATGGCCCATCATGCAGGGGCGGGTGCCGCCCGCCTATCCGGTCGGGGTTGGCGTTGGGGTCATCCGTGCGCTGGAAGCGCTGGGCCTGGAAGGTGTGCGGCTCAAGTGGCCCAATGACCTGATGGTCGATGCCGCCAAGCTGGGCGGCATCCTGGTGGAGCAGCGCGCGGCGAGTGGTGGCCAGCCAGGCTGGCTGGTGGTGGGGATTGGTCTCAACCGGCAAGGCGCCGGTGCCCTGGAGCTGGGCCGCGCGGTGACCGATCTCGCGACCCAGCTCCCCGGTCCGGTTCCGGATCTCCTGGAGCTTGCGGCCCGGGTGATCGCGGAGCAATGTCGCCTGCATCCGCTGTTGATGGGCGAAGGGCTTGTGCCGCTGGAGCGTGAGCTGGTACGGCTGGACTGCCTGCGCGGCCGGCCGATCGAAATCCTGGATGACGGCGTCCGCGGACAGGCGCATGGAATCGATCCGGCGAGTGGCTGCCTGGTTGTGCAGTTCGACGACGGTGCGATCCGGCACCTGCATTCGGGCGAGGTCTCGGTACGGAGTTGCGAACATGTCTGACATTGCCCTGGTGGATATCGGCAGTACCCGTGTGAAGTGGCAGGTGCGCAACGCGGAGGGCGAAGTGCTGGGGTCCGGGGCGAATCGTGACCCGGCCGGTTGTGTCCGTGGCCTGGCCTCGATGGCGCGCGAGGCCCCGCTCACGGCCGTCTGGTTGTCGCGGGTCGGGCCCGGCGAGCGCGAGGCGGCGTTCTCGGTCGAACTGGCGGCTGCCGGGATCGACGCGCCGGTACACGCGGTGACGGTGCCGGCGAACGGCCCGCATGGCCTGCGGATCGACTATGCGGCGGGGCAGCTGGGCGTCGATCGCTACTGCGCGCTGGTCGCGGCGCGGGCCCGCTGCGATGCGCCGATGATCCTGGTCGATGCCGGCACCGCCGTCACCGTGGATGTACTGGAGGCGGACGGTCGCCATGCGGGAGGCTATCTGTTGCCGGGGCGCCAGCTCGGCTGGGAGGCGCTGCAGACGCGTCTGACAGATCGCATTGCGCCGCGCGAGGCCACGCAGTGGCCGGATGACCTGGAGACCGCGCCGGGCCTGAACAGCACCGAGGCCCTGGAGCGCGGATGGAGCCTGGGGCTGGCCGGCGCGCTGGATGGGTTGATCGCGCGCTCACGGACCGCGGAGCGGGCGGGCGCGGCCTGCTGGCTGACGGGGGGCGATGCCTACTGGCTGGCGCCGGTGCTGCGTGCAGAGTCCACGATCTTCCCGAACCTGGTGCTGGACGGCCTCTGGGAACTGTCGCGCTGGGAGAGCGCCGAATGCGCTGGCTGATCCTGTTTCTCGCGTTGGTGAACCTGGGGTACTTCACCTGGGCCTGGCATGACGGCCGCCTCAACCCCGATCCCTACGCCGACGTGCCCCCGCTGGAGCGCAATGGTGGCGAGGTGGAGCTGCTGGATGCGTGGCTGGAGGCGCCTGCTGGTGACCCGGACCCGGGTGATTCGGTGTGGCGTGAACGACTTCGGAGCGAGGTCCCGTAGTGGCTCTCTAACGCTCCCGCCGTGCAGCGCGTTCGGCACGGCGCCGGGCGCGGTGGCGTTGCCAGGCGGCCGACAGGCGGCGGGAGGCCCAGTAGCCGGCAATGGCGGTTGGCGTGGCGATCAGCAGGCTGCCCATCAGGGTATAGGTGATCTCGTCCCCGATGCCCTGCAGATACCAGGCGTCGGGGTCGTGCGAGATCAGGGGGACATAGTAGAACACGGCCTCGCCGAGTTCGTGGAAGCCCCAATACAGCGGCGCGGCGGTGAAGGGGTTGCTGACGAACGAGGCCACGAACGCCGTGGGGAAATTGCCCGCCAGTGCAATGCACAGAATGATCATCAACACGGTCTGGAAGCCGACCGTGGGGGTCAGGCCAATAAACAGCCCGATCGCGACCCCGCGGGCCAGCGCCTCCGGGCCGCTCTTCATGCTCCCGGCGGCATGCAGCCCGGAATGCAGGCGCGGATGACGGGCCAGCCAGTTGTGGGCGCGCCAGCGCAAGGCCCGCCAACGGATGCTGGCCCGCCTCAGCATGGCCGCGGGTGCCTCAGGCTGCTCCCCACCGGGCCGCAGTCTCGGGTGTCCAGCCGACGGTGATCGCGTCGTCCTGTTCGATGACGGGCCGCTTGATGAGCGCCGGGTGTTCGAGCATCAGCGCGATGGCGCGTTCCGCATCCAGTCCCTCGCGCTGATCGTCCGGGAGTTGGCGCCAGGTCGTGCCGCGCCGGTTGACCAGGGTCTCCCAGCCGACGGCATCGACCCAGCCGCGCAGCCGATCCGCCGCCAGCCCGTCCTTGCGAACGTCCACGAAACGATAGCCCACGCCGGCCGCATCCAGCGACCGGCGGGCCTTGCGGACGGTATCGCAGTTGGCGATGCCGTAGAGCGCGATCTCAGACATCACGCAGCAGGGCGTTCAGGCCCACCTTGGCCTTGGTCTTCTCGTCCACGCGCTTCACGATCACGGCGCAGTACAGCGAGTACTTGCCATCCTTCGACGGAAGGTTGCCCGAGACGACCACGGAGCCAGCCGGCACGCGGCCGTAGAGGATCTCGTCGTTCTCGCGGTCGTAGATGCGGGTGGACTGGCCCAGGTACACGCCCATGGAGATGACCGCGCCTTCCTCGACGATCACGCCCTCGACCACCTCGGAGCGCGCGCCGATGAAGCAGTTGTCCTCGATGATGGTCGGGGCGGCCTGCAGTGGCTCCAGTACGCCGCCGATGCCCACGCCACCGGAGAGGTGTACGTTCTTGCCGATCTGGGCGCAGGAGCCGACCGTGGCCCAGGTGTCTACCATCGTGCCTTCATCGACATAGGCGCCGATGTTCACGTAGGACGGCATCAGCACGGTGTTGGGGGCAATGAAGCTCCCGCGACGGGCGGTGGCCGGGGGCACGACGCGCACGCCGGCCTCGCGGAAGTCGCGGCTGGAGGTGTCCGCGTATTTGGACGGGACCTTGTCGTAGTAGTTGGTGAAGCCGCCCTTGATGAACTCGTTCTCGGAGATGCGGAACGACAGCAGCACGGCCTTCTTGAGCCATTCGTTCACCACCCAGTCGCCGTCCTTCTTCTCGGCGACGCGGGCACGGCCGGTGTCCAGCATATCCAGCGCCTCGTTCACGGCGTCGCGGACGTTGGTTTCCACGTTGCGCGGGTTGATGTCGGCGCGGCGTTCAAAGGCGGCTTCGATGGTGCTCTGGATATCGGACATTAGGTATTCCCTTTAAGGCAATGAAAAATAATTTGATGAGTGGCGTTAACGATAAAGCGCGGTGATCCGCTCGGCCGCCTCGATGCAGGCGGCGGGCGCGGCGACCAGCGCCATGCGCACGTGCCCGGCCCCGGGATTGTGCCCGGTCTCCGGGTCGGTCCGGGAGAGGTAGCGCCCCGGCAGGACCGTGACCCCCGCCTCGCCGTAGAGGCGTCGGGCAAAGCCCTCGTCGTCACCATCCGGCACGCGCGGCCACAGGTAGAAGCCGGCGGCGGGTGCTCGCACGTCGATTACCGATTCCAGGATCGGGACCACCGCAGCGAATTTCTCGGCATAGAGGGCACGATTCTCGGCCACGTGGGCCTCGTCTGACCAGGCGGCGCGGCTGACGGCCTGGGTCGGCGGCGGCAGGGTGCAGCCATGGTAGGTCCGGTACAGCGCGAAGCGGTCGAGCAGGGCCGCATCGCCGGCCACGAAACCGGACCGCAACCCCGGCAGGTTGGAGCGCTTGGACAGGCTGTGGAAGACGATGCAGCGGTCGAACGCGGCGTTGCCCATGCGCGCCGCGGCCCCCAGCAGGCCGGCCGGCGGCTCGCCATCGGGGTGGTAGATCTCGGAGTAGCATTCGTCCGCCGCGATGATGAAGTCATGGCGCTCGGCCAGGCGGATCAGATCCTGCATCGCGGCCTCGGACATGCAGGCCCCGGCGGGGTTGCCCGGGTTGCAGATGTAGACCAGCTGCACGGCCTCCCAGGTGGCCGGGTCGACCGCCGAGAAGTCGGGCAGATAGCCGTTCTCCGGCGCCAGGTCGTAGAAGGCCGGCGCGGCCCCGGCGAGCAGCGCCGCGCCCTCGTAGATCTGGTAGAACGGATTCGGCATCAGCACGCGGGCACCGGGCTTCTCCGCCACGACCGCCTGGGCAATCGCGAACAGGGCCTCGCGCGTTCCGCTGACCGGAAGCACCTGCCGTTCCGCGTCCACATTGCCGAGGTCAAACCGCCGTTGCAGCCACGCCGCGATGGAGTCGCGCAGGGCCGGTTCGCCGCGTGTGGTCGGGTAGTGGTTGAAGCCCTGGAGGGAGGCCCGCAGGACGGGTTCGACGAAATCGGGCAGTGCGTGACGCGGCTCGCCAATCGACAGTGCGATGGGCTCCCGGTCCGTAGGCGGTTGCAGGTCCGCGAACAGCCGGCGCAGGCGTTCGAACGGATAGGGCTGTAGCCGGTCCAGGCGCGGGTTCATGGCGGCTCGGGCGTCGTGGTCGGAGTTGAACGGAAGACCGCGCAGTATACCGGGCCTCGATGCCCCGCGGGAAAACCCCGACAGACCGGCGGCGACCGGGTGGCCCGGCGCAGACCCTGCAGGCTGAGCGGGGAGGCATCGGGCGGTTCTTGAGAAAAAGGTGCGCGCCCGCGGCAACGGCGCCTGGGTCCTGTGACTTGACAACGATACAAGGATCGTTGAAATATCGGCCTATGGATAAGGTCACCGCCACCCACATGTTCGAGTCGCTGGCCTCCGGCATTCGCCTGGATATCGTGCGCCTGCTGGTGCGTTATGGCCACGCTGGGCGGGTCGCCGGCGAGATCGCCGAAACCCTGGAACTGCCGCGCACGAACCTCTCGTTTCACCTCAAGACCCTGACGCAGGCGGGTCTGCTGACCGTCACGCAGGAAGGGCGCTACCAGCGCTATCGGGTGAATCTCGACGCGATGCAGGACCTGGTCGCCTACCTGACCGAAAACTGCTGTGCGGCCGACTCCGACAGCTGCGCGTTGCCTGCGGCCCTGGATTGTGCAGGGGATACGGAAGCCACAGCGGCTCTGCCAGTGCCGGGCCGGCACGTCCGATAGACCACGCGCCCGGGTGGGGACCGCAACAACCGAGCCGGACCGGGTTCACCCGGGATGGCCCGTGGGACCCCGGGCCGATCCGCGAAATGTAGGGAATCAAGGAGTCATGATCCATGAAGCGCATGCACCTGCACGTTTCCGTGCCGGAACTGGAACCGGCGATCCGCTTTTACTCGCAGCTGTTCGCGGCCCAGCCGAGCGTGGTCAAGGGCGACTACGCGAAATGGATGCTGGAGGACCCGCGGGTGAATTTCGCGGTGTCGGCCCGCGGTGCGCCGGTGGGCCTGAACCACCTCGGCATCCAGGCCGAAGAGGCGGGCGAGCTCGACGAGCTGGGCCAGCGTCTGGACGCCATCGACGCGGACGTGCGCGAGGAGATGGGCACGCATTGCTGCTACGCGCAATCCGACAAGTACTGGACTACCGATCCGGCCGGGATCGCGTGGGAGAGTTATCAAACGCTCGGGAGCATCCCGATGTTCGGCGCACAGGATGAAGGGACCGGTGACTGCTGTGTACCGGAAGGGACATCAACCGTCTCGTGCGAGCCAGCTAGTGACAATGAAGCCAAGGGTTGCTGCTGACGCGTTACCCAGGAGATACGGAGGAAGCAATGACCGACTGGAACGCCTCCGTCGAGGAGATCTCGACGAAGGAAGGCATGGGCATCTTCGAGCGCTACCTGAGCGTGTGGGTGGCGCTGTGCATCGTGGCGGGCGTCGCCCTGGGGCAGTTCCTGCCGGTGGTGCCGGAGACCCTGTCGCAGTGGGAGTACGCCCAGGTCTCCATCCCGGTGGCCATCCTGATCTGGGCGATGATCTACCCGATGATGGTGCAGATCGACTTCTCCGCGATCCTCGGCGTGCGCCGGGAGCCGAAGGGCCTGGCCATCACCACCTCGGTGAACTGGCTGATCAAGCCGTTCACCATGTTCGCGATCGCCTGGTTCTTTTTCATGGTGGTGTATGCCGCCTGGATCCCGGAAGACCTGGGGCGTGAATACCTGGCCGGGGCGATCCTGCTGGGCGCGGCGCCGTGTACCGCGATGGTGTTCGTCTGGAGCTACCTGACCCGCGGCGACGCCGCCTACACGCTGGTACAGGTGGCGGTGAACGACATCATCATGCTGTTCGCCTTTGCCCCCATCGTGGTGCTCCTGCTGGGCGTGTCGAACATCCACGTGCCCTGGGACACGGTCGCGCTGTCGGTGCTGCTGTACATCGTCATTCCGTTCGTCGCCGGCTACCTGACGCGCATCTGGCTGATCCGCAAAAAGGGCATCGAGTGGTTCGACAACGTGTTCATGAAACGTCTGGGCCCGGTCACGCCGATCGGCCTGCTGGTGACGCTGGTCCTGCTGTTCGCCTTCCAGGGCGAGCGCATCCTGGAGAACCCGGGGCATATCGTGCTGATCGCGATCCCGCTGATCATCCAGACCTTCCTGGTGTTCTACATCGCCTATTACTGGGCCAAGGCGTGGCGCGTGCGGCATGCGGTGGCCGCCCCCGGCGCGATGATCGGCGCGAGCAACTTCTTCGAGCTGGCGGTGGCCGCGGCGATCGCGATGTTTGGCCTGCAGTCGGGTGCGGCGTTGGTGACCGTGGTGGGTGTGCTGGTCGAGGTGCCGCTGATGCTGGCGCTGGTGCGCATCGCCAATCGCACCCGCCACTGGTTCCCGGCGGACACCGAGGGGAAACCGGCATGACCACGGTTACCCTGACCGATGCGGCACGCGACTGGCTGGCCGGGCAGGGCGGCGAGGTGACGCTGCGGTTGTCTACGCGCCACGGCTGCTGTGGCGGCCAGGCCGCGGTGCCGGTGGCCGAACCGGGCGCACCGCGTAATGCGGACGGTTATACCGTCCGGGAGATCGATGGCGTTCGGGTCTTCGTCGCCGATGATCTCGGTGCGGGTCCCTATCGTATTGATGGGGAGGGCCTGTTTCGCTGGCGCCGGCTGGTGGTGGAAGGCGAAATGGGCCAAAGCCAAAACTAAAGGCTGGAGAGCGCGATGTTCGAACATATTCTGGTTGCAGTGGACTTCTCGCCCGCCTCGGCCCGTCTGGAGGGCCAGCTAGAACGCCTGCGAGCGCTGGGCTGCCGCAGGCTGACCCTGGTCCACGTGCTGGTCGGGGGGTACACCCAGGCCCCCGAGCTGGGGCATGGCCCGTATTACGAAGAGCGCCTGGAGGAAATGGCCGCCCGGCTTCGTGAGCGAGGTTTCGAGATCGATACGGCCGTCTGCGCGGGCGCCGTGGCCTCCGAACTGGAGCGCGTGGCCCGAGAGCGTGGTGCCGGCGTGATCCTGGCCGGCAGCCATGGTCACAGCTCGCTGCGCGATATCTTGCTCGGAAGCACGGTGCTGGATCTGGCGCGCCGCGCCCGGCGCCCGCTGCTGCTGGCACCCACCGGCGGCGATGTGGCACTGGCCGAGGCCCCGGTGTGTCGCCCTTTGCTGGCGACGGATGGCTCGAAGGCCGCAGCGGCTGCCGAGGAGGTCTTCCTGCAGGTCTTGCCTCAGTGTCGGCGCGGGGTGGTGGTGGCGGTCGGGCGTTGGGGCGATGATCCCGAACGCGTCGAGGAGCGCCGGACCATCGAGGCCCACGTCGAGGGGCTGGCGCAGCGGGCCGGTGAGCGCCCCTTCGACACCGTGCTCGTCGGCCAGGGCAAGCCCTCGGTCGTGATCGGTCGGGTGGCCGAGGAAAAGGCCGCGGATCTCGTGGTCATTGGCAAGCGCGGCCGCAACCCGGTCACGGACCTGCTGCTGGGCAGCACGGCCGAGGCGGTATGCCGCCAGGCCCGGCGCCTGACGCTGCTGGTGCCATCATCCTGAGAGGCCAAGTTCTGGAGTTCGATGTGCTTTGTTAATGCCGGCGTGGGCGGGTGTACCAGAACCAGCTGAGGCGGCGTGAGCGCAGGCTCCAGGGGAACAGCAGGACCTGCGTCACCACGAGGACGTGGCGGCCCGGATGGAACCAGTCCGCCTTGCGGCCGGAGGTCAGTACGGGCGTTTCCAGGATCTCAACGCGCTGGCCGTGCGCGCGGCCCCAGCGTCTCAGCGCGCGGGACAGGAACACCTCTTCTCCCGCGTACACGGCCTCGCTGAAGCCGCCCACCGCCGCGAAGGCCTCGCGGGTGCAGAAGACGTAGCAGCCAGCCGCCAGAGCCAGGCGCGCGGAGAGGGTGTTCCACGCGGTGGCACCCCAGCGATAGATCCGGTGGCTGAGGTGGTCGAAGGTCACCCGAGCGCCACCCCCACAGACCTCGCCGCTGTCCAGCGCGTCCAGTGTTGCCTGCAACAGGGCGCGGTCGGGCCAGGTGTCGGCATCGACGAACAGGAGGTAATCGCCGCAGGCTGCGGCCGCGCCGGCATTGCGGGCGCGGCTGATGCGGCGCTCGGGTTCGAACACGACGCGGCATCCCGCGGCCTGGGCAATCTGTGGCGTGCGGTCGGTCGAGGCGTTGTCGACCACGATGATCTCGCTGTTCCGGTCAATGCCGGATAGCGCTTCCTGCACCGCCGCCAGGGTGCGCGGCAGCCATTCGGCCTCGTTCCAGGCCGGGATGATGATCGACAGGGCCGGTCTGCGGGACACGCGGGTCAGTAGGTCGGCATGTGGGGATCGACATCGCGCGCCCAGGCATCGACGCCGCCGGTCAGGTTGATCACGTGCTGGAATCCGGCCCGGTCCAGGAATCCGCAGACCTGCTGGCTGCGCACCCCGTGGTGGCAGATCACCACGATCTCGTCCTCGGCGTTCAGATCCTGATAGGCCGTCGGGATCTGGCCCATCGGGAGCAGTTGCGAGCCCCCGATGTGGCAGTGCTCGTATTCCCAGGGCTCGCGTACATCCAGGAGCAACGGCGGGTGCTCCGCCTGGGCGAGGTAGTCCTGTAGTTCTCGGGGAGACATCTGGCGCATGGGTCGATCCGTGCCTGAGTAAGCCCGCCACGCTAGGGTGCGGCGGGCCGGGGCGCAAGAAACACGATCATTACCGCGTCGAGGGGGATCGACCGGCATGCCGTCGCGGAGGGAGACGCCCATTCATGGGTACGGCGGGTCGAGGCGCCCGGGATCGTATCGTGTGGTTTGCGGCAGGAGGGCTGGCTGGAGGTTGCGGCGGTTCTTGTATAACTGCGGCGATGGGGAGGCGTGCGAGAGCATGCGAATGGCACCCGGGCCCGCGACGTTCGTGGTGGATGGGCCCGGTACCAGGCTCTGAATCCATGGCGATCGCGGGGGCTGTCAGCGAGACACGCTTAATCGGCCTCCCGTTTGCAGATCAGGCGACGTCGACAGCAGACGATGGTATTCCGCCCGCACCGCCGCATAACATTCACAGGCACACGCTTCCAGACCGGGCCGGTCGAGCACGGTGATGTGCCCGCGGTGGTACTCGATCAGGCCCGCTTTTTGCAGTTTTCCGGCGGCGCAGGTGATGCCTTCCCGGCGCACGCCCAGGATATGGGCGATCAGTTCCTGGGTCATTTCGAGGGTGTTCGCGTGCAGACGGTCGAGATTCAGGAGCAGCCAGCGGGCGAGTTGCTGGTCCAGGGTGTGGTGGCGGTTGCATACCGCCGTTTGTGCCATCTGGGTCAGCAGCGCCTGGGTATAGCGCAACAGCAATTGCTGCATGTGCCCGCCGTGGGTGAACTCGTCTTTCAGGACCTGGGCCTTCAGCCGGAACCCGTGTCCGGCGCTGTGCACGACAGCGCGGCTGGATGTGCTCTCGCCGCCCATGAACAAGGAGACCCCGATCATGCCCTCGTATCCAACCACGGCAACTTCGGTCGTTGCGCCATCCTGCATCACGTTGAGGAGGGACACGATGGCGGTGGTGGGGAAGTAGGCGTAGCGCATCGGGTGTCCGGGCTCGGCGAGGACTTCCCCCAACGGCATGGGTACCGCCTCCATGTGCGGGGAAAGATGCGCGTAATCGTCGAGCGGAAGTCCTGCGAGCAACTCGTTCGCGCGAAGTCTATCGGAGTACGGCATCCTGGCCCCCCTGCCCGAAGGTTGAATCAGTACATAAGCCCCCCCCGGTGGCCGCAAGCGCGACGGTGCCCCATCGCTGCTGGCTGAAGTGTTCATGGATTCGATCATTACCAAGCCATGTTGCTTTAATAGCCTCACGGATGCTGGGCGTCAACGCTCTATTCACGTAAACGTAAACCCGACGGGATTCTTTCGGGGGGCGTCCACTCGCATGCGTGTCGCCCCGGGCCACGCGGAGCCGAGCCTGAATGGCGGGCAGATCGAGTAACACCCGGGTGCTACAGAGGTTTGGACGTTCCACGTTCAATGTGCGTGTCCAAGTGGCGTGACCAGGGTGTCTGCACGGACTCGCGGAGGCGAACAGACGACAAGGTTCGTGGGGGGAGGGGGCGAAACTGCCATGGTACTGCGGGCGCAGTGTGTGGGATCGAACATACGGTGAGCGCGCCTGGCCCCACTATAGGCTGGAAGTGTACGGCTTTCGGACCCGCTCCTGGATCGAGACCGAAAGCCCGGTGTTAGAAACCGGCTCGCCGGCGGTGGGGTGCGAACCCGGCCGCCGGAGTCGAGCCAAGTACGGAGTCCCAGCATGGAGCCACAAGCAGCGGTTGTCGAACCCGCCGATGATCCCCGAGCGTTACAGCGCGCACTGTCCGCGTATCGGACGCCGCTTCTCGCGCGCAGCGTGTTTGAACTGGTCGTTACCGTGATCCCGTTCGGCCTTTTCTGGTTTCTGACCTGGGCCAGTGTGAGCGCCGGCTACTGGGTTGGCCTGGTGCTGGCCATTCCCGCTGCCGGATTTCTCGTGCGGCTGTTCATGATCCAGCATGACTGCGGGCACGGGTCATTCTTCCCGTCCCGGCGCGCGAATGACTGGGTGGGACGGGCGCTGGGCATCTTCACGCTCACGCCCTACGACTTCTGGCGCCACACGCATGCCCTCCATCACGCGCACTCGGGCAATCTGGATCGGGCGGACGAGGGGAGCATCGATACATTGAGTGTGCGGGAATACCAGGCCCTGTCTGCCTGGCAACGCCTGCGTTACCGGCTGTACCGGCATCCGCTGATCCTGTTCGGGCTGGGTCCGGTGTACCTTTTCATGTTGAGCAACCGCCTACCCGTCGGGTTCCTGCGCGCGGGATGGATGCCCTGGTTGAGCACCATGGGTACCAATGCAGGCATTGCGCTGGTCGTCGTTGGGATGATGTGGCTGGTGGGTGCGGGCACCTTTCTCCTGGTGCACCTGCCGATCGCGGTTCTGGCGGGCGCGATCGGTGTCTGGCTGTTCTATGTCCAGCACCAGTTCGAGAATACGCGGTGGGCGCACGACGAGGCGTGGAGCTTCCAGGAAACGGCGCTCTACGGCAGCTCCTATTATGATCTGCCCGCCCCGCTACGCTGGATGACCGCGAATATCGGGATCCACCACGTCCATCATCTCGCCAGCCGCATTCCATTCTACCGATTGCCCGAGGTGCTGGAAGACCATCCGCAGCTTCGCAAGATCAGCCGTGTCACGCTGAAGCAAAGCCTCCATTGCGCCCGGCTCGCCCTGTGGGACGAGGAGCGGGAACGTCTGGTCCCCTTCGAACACGCAAGCACGGAGACGCCTCCGGTACGCGCGTAGGCATGCAGAGCGGGGTCTCCGGCAGGGCGCTCGACGGCTGCGTCGCGCACGGGGAGCGGACGTGCGAATGGATCAGGGTCTCCCTGGCGCGCAACCGGCCATGCCGGACAGAGTGCCCGGGCTGCACCCTGTCCGGCGGATGGGGCCTGTGATCGCTCCCTGAATGGCCGGCGGGCTGTGCGGTACAGCCCGGCAAAGCCGAAGGCGGACCCTTCGCCGCGACGATGCGAGGCCTATCGGAGTCCGAAGAATCCCAGTATGAACAGGACGATAACGATGGCGCCGACGATGTAAATGATCTGGTTCATGAGCTTTTCCTTGGTTTGGACGGGTTCGGCGACAGGCTGTCCGAACCCGGTGATTCGCCTTTAAGCGTATGCGTGGCCGGATGGCCCGTCGGTGCGGCACCGCACAGGGAGTTTCGGGGCTCATTCGAGCTGGCAGCGAGCGCTGAGTGTTCGCCGCATTGTCCGCCTTGTGGCGAACAGACGCCCGCACTGCCGAATGCCAATCTCGGGGCAGGCTGCGTCTTGCTCGGGGCAGGCTGCGTCTTGCTCGGGGCAGGCTGCGTCTTGCTGCCGGGGTGTGTTCGGCAGCAGACAGACGCAGGGCTCGGGGCCCGCGTAGCTTGGCGCTAGCGAAACGCCGAGAACGTGGGCGAGTCGCTTGAGCGCGCCGGAGACCGCATCCGGGACGCGGGCCGGGGCCCCCGTAACTGAATGACGGATGGGCCGGGCGGCTATCCCGGACGTGACTCCTATCGACAACCGTTAACGGGAGAAGGACATGAACAAGGACCAGATCAAGGGCCGCGTCGAAGAGGCGAAGGGCCAGGCAAAGCAGACCGCCGGCAAGGTCGTTGGCAACAAGGAACTGGAAGTGAAAGGAAGCGCTCAGAAGGCGGGTGGAAAGCTCCAGGCGGGATATGGCGACCTGAAGAAGGACATCAAGGATTCCACCTGACCCGGACTTTCCGCGAGTGACACCGGTCACCAGCTGCGATCGCGGTGCGTCCGCCGGGAAGCAGAGCGGCCCGGCACCGGGCTATTATGCGCGCACCAGGGGCGGTGACCTCGGGATGGATTTGACTGGAGGACCGATGCGGAAGCTGAGCCCGGAGTTCGAGAGACAGTTGCAATTGCGCCATGAGGCCGAGTCCCGGCTTAAAGAGGGTTCGGCTCCGCCTACCGGTGGCTGGACGGTGGGCCCGGATTCGCTGACGCTCCTTTACCGCCTGGCAAGCGACCCCGATACCGCCGCGGATGCGCTCAGGCTGCTGAGTGAACTGCAGACCCACCAGGTCGAGCTGGATCTGCAGAATTTCCAGCTGAGAACTGACCAGGAGGAGCTGGACCAGGCCCTGGCTCGTTATCGAAGTCTCTATGAGTTTGCGCCGGTGGGGTACCTGGTTGTCGGGCTCGATGGAAGAATCCGCGAAGGCAATCGCGCCGGAGCGGAGCTGCTCGGTACGGCACCGGATGGACTCGAGGGCGAGCCCCTGGCGTCGTGGTTCGCGCAGGGCAGCCAGTCGGCGATCCAGGGCGTGGTTGATGCGTGCCGGGAAGGCGCCGGGGGCGTCTGCTGTTCGGTTGAATCCAGCAGCCGAGGGGGTGATGGCGCAGAACTTTTGCGAATGACCGCGAGCCTGGGCCCGGGGGGCGAGGACGTATTGCTGATCGTCTCGAGGTGCGAATCATCGCCGCGATGAGTCTGCCCGGGAGGCGCTGAGTATGGGTAACCGTTCCCCTGTCGATGCTCCGGAGGCGGTGCGCATTATTGGTATCGGGGCATCGGCCGGCGGTCTGGTTGCGCTGGAGGAGTTCCTGCACCGCATACCGCCGGACAGCGGCATCGCTTGTGTCGTGGTGCAGCATCTTGATCCCACCCAGAAGGGGCTGCTGCCCGAACTGCTGCAACGGGTCACCGCCATGCCGGTGCGTGCGGCCGAACAGGGCATGCGCGTCGAGCCCGGTCACGTGTATGTGATTCCGCCGAACACGGAACTCACCGTGGTCGGCACGACGCTGCACCTGGGCGCACCCGCAGAGCCACGGGGCATGCGCTTGCCAGTCAATATCCTGTTTTCGTCGCTGGCCGGTGGGCAAGGCGAACGCGCCATCGGTGTCGTGCTCTCCGGTATGGGCTCGGACGGAACGGCGGGCCTGGAGGCGATCAAGGCCGTGGGCGGCCTGACGGCGGTGCAAGACCCCGAATCGGCGCAGTTCGACTCGATGCCCCGAAGCGCGATCAATGCGGGGTGTGCCGATATCGTGGCGACGCCGAGCGAGCTGCCGGAACGGATCCTGGCCGTCGTGCGCGAGGCGAGCGCCGTTTCGGGCGAGGCGCTCCCCTCGGCCATCTCCACGCCTCTGGAACGGATCGTTGCCGCGTTGCAGCAGCGGATTCGCCATGACTTTTCGCTGTACAAGCCCAGCACGCTGCAGCGCCGGACGGAACGGCGCATGGCCATCCATGGCATCGCCTCGCTGGAGGAGTACGCAGCGTTCCTCGAACACAACGCGCAGGAAGCCGAACTGCTGTTCAAGGAACTGCTGATCGGCGTGACCAGTTTCTTCCGTGATCCCGCCGCCTGGGAGTATCTGGCGGATACGGTGCTGCCCGAGCTTCTGGAGCGACAGAAGGGGGCAGAGAAGCTTCGCGCCTGGGTGATTGGTTGTTCGACCGGCGAGGAGGCCTATTCGCTGGCCATGGTGTTCACCGAGGTCATGGAGCGATCGCAGCCGCCGCCTGCCGTCACGCTGCAGATCTTCGCGTCGGATTTGAGCCCGGACGGCATTGCGACCGCGCGCCGGGGCCGGTACCCACTCGCGATCGCGGACGATGTGTCGCCCGAACGGCTGGCGCGTTTCTTTACCGCCCATGAACACCACTATCAGGTGATACCGGGCATTCGGGACATGGTGCTGTTTTCCCAGCATGACGTGATCCTCGATCCGCCATTCACCAAGCTCGACCTGATTGCCTGCCGCAACCTGCTGATCTATTTTGGGCCAGTATTGCAACGCAAGCTGCTGCCCCTGTTCCACTACAGTCTGCGCCCGGGTGGCGTACTATTTCTGGGGACTTCCGAGACCGTCGGGCAATTCAACCATCTGTTCACGCCGATCGAGTCGCGGCTGCGGTTCTATCAGCGCCAGGATCACACCTACATGGGTGGGCGCGATTTCCTGCCTCATGCCTTCCCGCCCCTGTCCGGCCCGAGCAAGGAGCGTCCCGTGTCCCCATCCGAGGTTTCCTCCCAACCCACCGATGCGCTGCAGGCGGAGGCCGATCAGGTCCTGCTGCAGGTATACGCGCCGGCCGCGGTCGTGCTCAATGCCGATGGGGATATCGTCTACGTCAGCGGCCATACCGGAAAGTACCTCGAGCCGGCCGCCGGCAAGGCCAACTGGAATATCTTCGCCATGGCGCGCGAAGGCCTGGGTGGACCTCTGGCCAGCGCGTTGAAAAAGGCCGCGAAGGCCGACCGCCCCGTGCACTTGCATAGCCTGGAGGTGCCCACGCACGCCGGAGTGCAGCGCGTCGATGTCACCGTGCATGCCTTTCATGACGCATCCCCCTTGCGGGGCATGACCATGATCGTATTCCGCGATCTGGCCCCGAGCACGGCCGGGCAGGGTGGGCGCAGGAACAAGGGCAAGGGGGCAATGCCGGCCGCGCATGCCGCCGAGCTGCAGCAATACCGCGCCGAGATCGAGGCCTTGCGCGAGGAGGCGCGCACGGCCCGGGAAGAGTCGCAGGCTGCGACCGAGGAGCTGCAATCCGCCAACGAGGAACTGCAATCGTCCAACGAGGAGCTCAACAGCTCGAAGGAAGAGATGCAGTCCATGAACGAGGAACTGCAGACGATCAATGCCGAGCTGCAGGCCAAGCTGGACGATCTCGCGCTCGCGCAGAGCGACATGCAGAACGTGCTCAATAGCATCGATATCGCCATCCTGTTCCTGGATCAGAATCTGGATGTCCGGCGTTATACCGATCAGGCGGCCCGAGTCTTCCGACTCCGGGAGAGCGATGTCGGCCGGCCGCTGAGCGATCTGACCACCAGCCTGGAATACCCGGAACTGCATGACGATGCCCGCGATACCCTGCGCACCCTGGCCGTCTCGGAGAAACAGATCACGACCGACGATGGGCGCTGGTTCACGGTCCGCATCATGCCCTATCGGCGGGTGGACAACGTGATCGACGGGGTGGTGATCACCATGGTCGATATCACCGAGACCAAGAGGCTGGAAGCCGGGTTGCGGGACTAGGGAGACGCTGATCTATCGCACGCCCGCGTTGGTGCCCCCTGTTTGCCGAGACAAGGCGCGTCGTGTAGCGGGTAGTGGTTCTACCCGCAAGCGGCGCAACGCAGGATCGGGGAACAGGGGGTGCCAACCCCACGAGCTATCGAGCGCAGGGGCTCGGGCGCCCGTTGTTGACAAAAACGGGCGTGGGAACGGCGTTGCGGCTCCCTTGTGCAGAATGACTGCACGGCAGTCACCGCGCCTTGTTCGCACGCAAAAGCGACTCGAGCGCGAACGTGTACATTAATCAGTGTTTCCCCAGGGCAAACCGATGACGGCCCGCCCCAATGGGCGGGCCGTCATGGAGCATGGACGAGTGGCGGCGCGTCACCGCGATCGCGGCCTCGGCAGGGTGGCCGAGCGTGCGTAGCGGGGTCCGACCGCTATTTGAGCTGCATGTCGTTTTCGACCGACCGTACGCCCTCGACGCCACGTGCGATCTCGACGGCCTTGTTGATGTCCTCCTGGGAACTGACGAAGCCGCTCAACTGCACGCGGCCCTCGTAGGTCTCGACGCTGACTTCGAAGCCGCTCAGGGATGGCTCGTTGAACAATGCCGCCTTCACCTTGGTGGTGATCACGCTGTCGTCGACGTACTCGCCGACAGTCTGTCTTTCATTCGATGCAGCGCAACCCGCGAGGAGCAGGGCCAGCAAAAGGGTCAGGAAGATCGGGGGTAAATATCGCAACTGTCTCATTTCTTGTTCTCCAGATGGGTATGGACCAAGTCACCGTGGACGGTGTCGGTCTGGTGCTGCCTGGGCTTCGGGGTGTCGGTGGCGGCATGTCCGTCGGCAGTAACGATCGGGACTAGATCCGGCCGGTGAGTAGCAGGATGAGAAGGATGATCAGCACCACGCCGATTACCCCGCCCGGGGCATAGCCCCAGTTCCGGCTGTGCGGCCACGTCGGGATCACGCCGATCAACAGCAGGACAAGGACGATGAGCAGAATGGTTCCCAGTGTCATGGCGTTTCCCTCAGTGTTGTGGGCCGTTTTGTGGCCGGGTCTTCTTGACCAGCACCTGTGAGAAAGTCTGGCGCGTGCCCGATGGGCTGTCTGTACGATCCCGCACACATCGCGGGTCTTCCCCGAAGCGAGAAAGGCCAGGCAGTAAGGCGGGGCCGGCGAGCAGGCGTGCGGGCTTGAGTTCACCCGGCGCGTGGGCCACCCAACCCGTGTGGACCAAGGGGCGGGTAGACCACGCCTGGGCCGGTGGGCGATCGGAGGGGCAGTGCACGGAAGGGTATTTTGTTCGGCGGCGAACAGAGTCGTCCCCGGGGGGATGGCATTCTTGTTCGGTAGCGTTTCCCTAAGTCGGGTCAGCCCGGGTAGCGGGCTGTCGGTTTTCTACTCGGGGGAGCCTGGACGAGACGGGCCGTCCGCGCTGTGGAACTCGCTTTCAGTCCGGAGACAGGAGAGATCATGACCGCCAACGAGCTCGGAAACGCCGCCGGTGACGCCCTCGACCGCATGGGTACCTGCGCAGAGGGGGGCGATGGCACTACCTTCTCCAGGAGTGCCCTTGCGAGAATCTGGAGCGGGCAGGAACGGCTGCGACAGAAAATGCGGAACAGAACCTCGACGAGCACTGCTCACCGCAACGGCTAAGGGCGCGGCCCTGCCTTGCGCAATAGCCGCTGAAAATCATCCAGTGGCAGTGGCGCGCTGAACAGGAAACCCTGGAAGGTATCGCAATCCTGATCGGCGAGGAGACGGCGCTGTGCCTCGGTTTCCACGCCTTCGGCAACGGTCGCGAGCCCCAGGCTCTTGGACAGGGCGAGGATGGCCGAAACCAGGGTGGCGTCATTGCCCGGTTGACCCATGTTGGCCACCAGCGATCGGTCGATCTTGATTTCCTGCAGCCTCAGCCGTGTAAGGCGAGACAGGGACGACCACCCCCGTCCGAAGTCATCCACCGACAAGCGAACGCCAAGGTCCATAAGCTGGCACGACCGTGCGATGGTCGCTTCACTGCTGTCGAGGGTCGCGCCCTCGGTCAGCTCCAGGGTCAGCTTTTCCGGATTGGCGCCAGTGGACTCCAGTGCCTGGCGGACCTGATCGATGAAATCGGCCTGCCGGAACTCCAGCGCACTGATATTGACCGCCAGGGTAAGTTCGCGGGTAGTGGGATCCTGCGCCCAGGCGGCGAGCTGGGCGCAGGCGATCTCCAGCACCCAGCGTCCGATGGGCAGGATCAGACCCGTCTGCGCGGCCATCCCGAGGAAGGCGCCAGGCGCCATCAATCCGTGTTTCGGGTGTCGCCAGCGGAGCAGCGACTCGGCCCCCACCACGCGCCGTGTTCCATCGAACCGGGGTTGGTAGTGCAGTTCGAGCTGTCCCTTGCTTAGCGCCTGGCCCAGTGCGTCCTCCAGGATGCCCCGGGCATCCAGCACTGCCTGCATGGACGGGTCAAAGAAGATTACCCGGTTACGTCCGGCCGATTTCGCCCGGTACAGGGCCAGATCGGCATGCTGGAGCAATTCTTCTTCGGCTTCGCCCGGACCGAACAGGCGCACGCCGATACTGGTCGTGCAGTGGAACGCGAAGTCGCCGAGATTGACGGGCTCGGCAATGCTTTGACGCAGTTTCTCGCCAACGCTCTGGGCGAGCAGGGCGGCGCTGTCCCGCGTCGGCCCCAGGCCATCCAGGATGACCACGAATTCGTCTCCGCCCATGCGCGCCACGGTATCGCCTTCGCGCAGCCCGGCACGCAGGCGCTGTCCCAACTCGGCGAGGAGCCGATCGCCGGCGTCGTGACCCCGGGTATCATTGAGCACCTTGAAATCGTCGAGGTCGAGAAACACGATCGCGCCGTAGAGGCCCTTGCGCTCGGATGCCGCCAGCGTCTGGGCCAGGCGGTCCAGTAGGAGCCGACGGTTGGGAAGGCCGGTCAGCGCATCGAAATAGGCCAGCCGGTGGATCTCTGCCGCGGCCTCGGCGCGCTCAGTGATGTCGAAGAACGCGATGCGCATGGTGGTCCCGGTGTGGGAGCGGTCCAGCACGCCGCATTGCAGTTGGGCCGGGAACTGTGAGCCCTCCGCATTCTGGAGTAGAAGTTCGTGCTCCTGGGGTGCGTCGAGGCGGCCCGCCCACACGGCCGCGGCCCGTTCCTGCCACCGCTCCCGGTCGCAGGAAGCGATGAACTGGTCGAAGGAATGTTCAAGCAACTGTGCCTGGGTGAGGCCCAGGAGCCGGGTGGCGAGCTGATTAGCGTCGGTCAACCGGCCATCGGGCGCAAGGATGACATAGGCCACCGGGGCGGATTCGAAGAGATCGACATAGCGGTTACGCGATTCCTCCAGTTCATGCTGGGCCTGACGCAGGGTCTCGTTCTGCATCTCCAGTTCGATCTGGTTAACCCGGAGTTCGTGCACGAGCGCCTGGGTCGATTCGGGGGGCTCCCGGGAAGCGACCCTTGCGAGGCGGGCCTCCGCCGCGCGCCGCAATGCGTTCTTGGTCTGGTACTCATCCCTCATCTGGTACTCAAGCCTCATGGTATCGTCCCTGTCGCATTCGGGGTTCGGCACGCCTCGTGGCCGTCTGCGTGTACCACCAGGTGTAAAGATTCATCACAAACGATTCGACCGGACGCATGCAGATGGCAGGGCGGCGCGGTGTCCGCGCGGGGTCGAACGCTCATGCCCAACCCTGGCACCGACCCTCCAGGGGGTCTGTGCGCTAGCGAACACGCGGCCGGTTCAATGGGCGGTGCCATCCCTCCGGGCCGATGGGCCGGGCCGTGTGGGCCATGCGGCATCGGTCGCTGGTTGGTGTGGGCGCGATCACGCCTTTGTAACGAGATGGAGTTCGACATGATGCTCCTGGTGGTCGTCCACCAATGGGATGCGTGAATCCGGGCACTCGACACCGTCCACGGTCATGCGGGTCGCCTGACCTTCGCGTTCCGCGGTCGGCCGGATGGTGATGTGGTAGACCGTCTCGCGGTAGCGGTAGTGGATGCGGTAGGCGTCCCAGTCCGCAGGGATGCGGGGCGTGATGCGCAGATGGTCGGCCTCCAGGTGCAGGCCCAGCAGGGTCTCGACCGTCAGCCGGTACATCCAGCCGGCCGCCCCGGTGTACCAGGTCCAGCCGCCGCGGCCGGTGTGCGGTGGGGCGCCGTAGATATCCGCGCACATCACGTAGGGCTCGACCCGGTAGCGTTCGATCGCCTCCGGGGTGCTGCCCTGGTGGATGGGATTGAGCATGGCGAAGAACTCCCAGGCGCGTTCCGTGTCGCCCATCCTGGCGAATGCCATCGTGGTCCAGATCGCGGCATGGGTGTACTGGCCGCCGTTCTCGCGCACACCGGGGATGTAGCCCTTGATGTACCCCGGTTCCAGGTCGGAGTGGTCGAAGGGCGGGTCGAGCAGCTGGATGATCCGCGCGTCGCGTCGCACCAGGCGCGTGTCCACCGCCGCCATTGCCTGGCGGGCGCGCAGCGGGTCGCCACCCGCGGAGAGGATCGCCCAGCTCTGGCTGATCGAATCGATCTGGCACTCCTCGTTGCTGGACGAACCCAGCGGAGTCCCATTGTCGAACCAGGCGCGCCGGTACCAGGCACCGTCCCAGGCTTCGGCTTCGATGTTGTCGCGAAGCGCTTCGGCCTGCGCGGTGCACAACTCGGCAAAGTCCGCGTCGCCGTGGTTGCGCGCGAGGTCGGCGAATTGCTCGAGATTCTCGAACAGGAACCACGCGAGCCATACGCTCTCGCCCTTGCCCTCGTTGCCGACCAGGTTCATGCCGTCGTTCCAGTCGCCGCAACCCATCAGCGGCAGGTGGTGCTCGCCGAAACGCAGCCCGTGCCGAAGGGCGCGCACGCAGTGTTCATAGAGGCTGGCCGATTCCGACGAGGTCTGCGGCTGGTCGTAATAGGCCTCCTCGTCCGCATGGAGTTCGCGGCCCTCCAGGAACGCGATGGACTCGTCGAGCACGCCGGTGTCCCCGGTGGCTGCCACGTAGCGACAGGCGGCATAGGGCAGCCACAGGTAGTCGTCGGAGAACCGGGTGCGCACGCCCTGGCCGTTGGGCGGGTGCCACCAGTGCTGCACGTCGCCCTGCGGGAACTGGCGTCCGGCACAGCGAAGCAGCTGTTCGCGGGCCAGCCAGGGCGTGGCATGGACGAGCGCCATGGTGTCCTGCAACTGATCCCGGAACCCGTAGGCACCGCCGGACTGGTAATAGCCGCTGCGGCCCCACAGCCGGCACGATATCGTCTGATACACCAGCCAGCCGTTGGCCAGCACGTTCAGGGCGGGGTCGGGGGTGTCCACATGCACCGCGCCCAGCGTGTGATTCCAGAACTCCCAGACCGCTTCGAGTGCGTGGCGCGCGCCGGCGCGTCCGCCGAATCGCTGGATGTACTGGCGCGCCTCGTCGGCGTTGGCGGCCGCACCGAAGACGAACACGATCTCTTGTTCCTCTCCTGCAGCCAGTTCGATCCGGGTCTGGAGCGCGGCGCACGGGTCGAGGCCGGGCCCGGTCTTGCCGGACAGCCGCTTACGGCGCATCGCCTCCGGGCTGGCCAGCGAGCGGTTGCGGCCAATGAATTCGTTGCGACTCCCGCTGATCCAGCGCTCGCGTCCGCCGACATGGGCAAACACCACCCGGTTGGCGCATTCGCGGCCGTAGGCATTGCGGGCCAGCAGCGCCCCGGTTTGCGCATCGACTTCGGTGACGATGTGCATCATGTTCGCGTGCCGCCACTCGCCGAGCACCAGTTCCCAATACCCGGTCAGCGACAGGCTGCGTGGCCGCTGCGATGTGTTGCTCAGTTTGACCCGTACGATCTTCACCGGAGCGTCCATGGCGACGTAGGTATGCAGCTCCGAGGCGATCTCCGATTCGGCGTGCTCGAACACGCTGTAGCCAAACCCGTGCCGGCATACGTAGCCGGATTGGCCGCGGGCTGGCAGCGGCGTGGGTGACCAGAACATCCCGGTCTCCTCGTCGCGGATGTAGAAGGCCTCGCCGCTGGCGTCGGAGAGCGGATCGTTGTGCCAGGTGGTGAGGCGGAACTCGTGCGCGTTCTCGACCCAGGTGTAGGCACTGCCGCTCTCGCTGACGACCGTGCCAATGTGGGGGCTGGCGATGACGTTGACCCACGGCGCCGGGGTCGTCTGGCCGGGCTCCAGGGTGACCACGTATTCATGCCCGTCGGGGGTGAAGCCGCCCAGCCCGTTGCTGAATACCCGCTCGCGTGACGCCAGCGGATGAACCGCTTCGGGGGTGGCAGGCTTGGCGGGTTCCAGCAGATCGGAGGCACGCGTTGCGGTCACGCGCCGGTCCACCGATCGGCCCGGCTTCGAGCGGCGCCGATCCACCGATCGTCCCTTGTTCGAGACCCGCCGATCCAGCGACTTGGCCGACAGCCTCCGGTCCATCTCTTCGCTCAGGGTCTTGGCCGTGTCGCTGAAGACGATCCGCGCCACCGTCTGCAGCAGGACCCGTTCGTCCTCGGTCAGTTCTTCGGCACGCCGCACGAAGACCCCGCCGGGGTGGTCGACGACCTGCGCCTCGGGTCCGGCGTGGATCAGCCCCATGATTTGATCCTGGAGCAGGGCGCGGTAGCCGGAGAAGTCCTCGTTCACGATCACCAGGTCCGCGGCCAGGCCCTTCAGACGCCAGTAGGTGTGGGCCTGCAGGATCTGCCTGACCAGGCCGATGCGATCCAGGTTGCGGATGTGCAACAGGACAATGGGCAGGTCCCCCGAGATGCCGAAGCGCCACAGCCCGGACTGGCCCAGCCGGTTGCGCGCGATGGTGGCGGGCTTGGTGCGGCGCAGGGCGTTGCCGTAGACGACGGAACTGGCCAGGCGGCCGAAGAGCTGGGCATCGACTTCGGTGGCATTGATGTGGCGCAGCACCTCCTGGCTCTGGAACCAGGCCATCTCGAATGCCCGCTCGACAAAGTAGCGGTCGCAATACTTTTCCAGCAGGGCCAGTGCGGTCTCGCGGGTGTCCACGGCCCCGGAGATGATCTGCACGCTGGCCGACTCGTCGGGCGCCAGGGTCAGGGTGCGGCGTATCGCGACCACGGGGTCCAGCACCGGCCCATCCGTATTGGAAAGGGTCGCCTCGCTGTCCGGGTTGTCGAGCACCAGCGGGTTGGCTGCGCTGCGCCCGCGGCCGATGAAGCGGGCACGGTCGGTCTCGTAGGAGGGTTCGTCGGTTGTCGCACCCGGGGCCGCCATCAGGTGGAACATCCAGGGCACTTGTTCGCCCGGCGTGCGTGGGCGCCGCGTGCAGAGGATCGCCTGGCGCTCCGGCAGGATCTCGGTCTGCACGAACAGATTGCTGAACGAGCGGTGCGCGAGGTCGTTGTTCAACGGCGCCAGCACCACCTCCGCGTAGCTGGTTACCTCGATGTGGCGGGTACTGGACGACTGGTTGGTGAGGGTGACGCGGCGGATCTCGACATCGTCCTCGGGCGAGACACAGATCTCGGTGTGGGCCTCGATCGCGTGGTCGCGGCGGCGGTATTCCGCCCGCCCCTGGACGAAGATTGCCTCGTAGTGGTCGGCGGGGCGCAGGGTGGGCTGGTGGGCTGTCGACCAGTAGGTGCCGCTGTCGCGGTCGCGCAGGTAGATGAACGTGCCCCAGCCATCGGTGGTGGCATCCTCGCGCCAGCGGGTGACGGCGAGGTCGCGCCAGCGGCTGGCGCTGCCGCCGGCATGTGTCGCCACGACGTGGTAACGACCGTTCGACAGCAGATGAACCTCGGGCATCGGCGTGTCCGGGTCGGTGAACATGCGCATGATCGAACCGGTGTCCGCGCCGGAGGGTCGAGCGGCGGCACTGACCTCCGCGGCGTGCGGGTGCACGGTGGCGCCCTTCTTTGGCACCCGTTCCTGGAGCAGCAATTCGGTCGCCCGCACCAGCGGATCGGACATGAAACGGCGCTGCATTGGCTGATCGAGCAGGACATGGGCAAAGGCGAGCAGGCTCATGCCCTGGTGATGCGCCATGAAGGAGCGCACAACGGCATGCGGATTGCCGTGCGGCACCCGGGTCGCCGTATAGTCGATCGCCTCGTAGAACCCGTAGGCGCCGAGGAATCCCTGATCCGCCAGGTTCTGGAGGTTACGGCAGGCGTCCTGCGGTGCCACGGTGAGGGCCAGGGCGCTGGCGTAGGGTGCGATCACCAGGTCATCGCCCAGCCCCCGCTTCAGGCCGAGGCCGGGCACGCCGAAGGCGCGGTACTGGTACACCTGATGGAGATCCGTGGCGCTGTAACAGGACTCGGATATACCCCAGGGCACTGCCCGTTGACGGCCGTATTCGATCTGGCGTGCCACGGCCGCCTTGCCGGTCTGGTCCAGCAGGGTATTGGTGTAGCTCGGCATGATGAGCTGCGGCATCAGGTACTCGAACATGGAGCCGCTCCACGAGATCAGGCTGATGTCGCCTCCATGGCGAGTCAGCAGGCGGCCGAGCGTGAACCAGTGTTTCTGCGGCACCTGTCCCTGCGCGATGAGCAGGAAACTGGCCAGGCGGGCTTCCGATGCCAGCAGGTCGTAGCACGATGGGTCACGCCGCCGTTCGGTGACGTCATAGCCGATGGCCAGCAGGTCGCGCGGCGCGTCGTAGAGAAACTCGAAATCCATCGTCGCCAGTGCGCTGCAACGCCCGATCAGGTCATCGATGCGGTCGATCTGCGCCCGGGCCCCGCCACCTCCAGTATCCGCCCGGGCCAGTTCCGCCCGCGTCGGGAGGCCGTTGTCCGGCCACGTGGCGGGAACCAGCCGCGCGAACTCTTCCTGGAGGGCCTTGGCCTGGCGCTGGAATGCCTGCGTCCAGGCATCCAGTTCAGGGTCGATTTCGGTACCTGGCGACGGCTCCTCGAGGAGCATGCCTCCGAGTCGGTGAAGCTCGCCGAGTGCACGGGTGGCGGCCTCCAGGGTTTGCGGGGGGGCGTTCAGCATCAGGGTGCGCAGGGTCTCCTGCAGCCGGCCGACGGTTTTCGTCAACTCGGGCGCGGAAGCAGGGGGCAAGTGTTCGGCGAGCACCTCCAGGGTGTCCTGTAGGCCCTGCCACGCGTTCGCGGTCAGTATCGGTTGGTGCTTCAGTTCCTCCAGGCCGGCTTGCAGGGTCAGCAGGCTGCCGGCCAGGTTACCGCTGTCCACCGACGATACGTATTGCGGCTGGAGGGGTTGCAGCGTGCGGGTGTCGTACCAGTTGTAGAAATGCCCGCGATAGCGTTCCAGCTGCTCCATCGAGCCCAGGGTGTTGCCGATGCGTTCCAGGCATTCCCCGGTCGTGAGATAGCCGAAATCGACCGCCGCCAGATCGGCCAGTAGCGCCATGCCCATGTTGGTCGGCGAGGTCCGCGTGGCGATGGCCGAGGCGGGGGATTCCTGAAAATTGTCGGGTGGGAGCCAGTGATCTTCGGGGCCGACGAAGTCCAGGAAGTAGCGCCAGGTACGTCGGGCCACGGCCCGCAGGAAGGCCCGCTGATCGGCGCTCAGGTCCGGAGTGGAAACGCTCAGCGGCCGGCTGATCCACCAGCCGATCACCGGCGAGACCAGCCACAGCAGCAGGATCGGGGCGGCGGCAAGCCAGACCGCCGCCGGGCTGCCGGTTAGGGCCAGTAGCACGCCCAGCACGACGGCAAGACCGGGTGCGCTCGCCATCTCCCGGAAAAAACCGGCCGGCGTCTGGCGGGCGTTGCGGCGCGCGTACGATGGCAGGTACCACAGCAGCAGACCGCTGCGCGTGTACAGCATGCGGATGCCCGAGTGCAGGATCGCACCCACGCTGATCCGCGCGTCGTAGGGCAGGAAGGCCAGGGTCAGCAGGGCAAGCAGCAGCGGCCGGCCGGTCGACCGTCCGGTCAGGTTCAAGTGTGGCGCCCAGTCGCGTCCGGTTGGCTTGTCGATCAGCTCGATGATGCTGGACAGCAGGGTGGGCAGGAGCACCACGGCCACGACCAGCAGGGTCCACAGCCACGCTGGTCCCAGCAGCCAGCCCCCTGCAAGCAGGAGCACCAGCGCGGGCGCGACCAGGCTGCGCCGCAGGTTGTCGAACAGTTTCCAGCGCGACAGGGCCGAGAGGGGGTTCGGCTGGCGCGGTCCCATGGATCCGTCCGGGCCGGGCGGCCCCGGTACCCGCGGGCGCAGCCAGCCTGCCAGTTGCCAGTCGCCCCGTATCCAGCGGTGGCGCCGACTGGCCTCGATGGCAACACTGGCCGGGTGTTCCTCGATCAGTTCGATATCGGTCACCAGGGCCGACCGCGCATACCCGCTTTCGAGCAGGTCGTGACTGAGGATCAGGTTCTCCGGGAAGCGTCCGTCGACGGCCTGGCGGAACGCATCCACGTCGTAGATGCCCTTGCCAATAAACGAGCCTTCGCAGAAGACATCCTGGTAGACGTCCGACACTTCACGGGTATACGGGTCGAGGCCGGACTCACCGGCAAACAACCGGCTGAAGTGCGACTGCTCGGCGCTGGTCAGGCTGATCATCGCGCGGGGCTGGAGGATCGCATAGCCCTCCACCACGCGACCCTTGTCGGGGTCGTAGACCGGGCGGTTGAGCGGATGCGCCAGATTGCCGATCAGGGCGCGGGCGGCGTCGCGCGGTAGCTGTGTATCGGTATCCAGGGTGATGACGTACTGGATCGAAGCGAGCACGGACGGATCGCCAACAAGATCGGAGAAGGCGGTCAGGGCTTCGCCTCGCAGCCGCGCATTGAACTGCTCCAGCTTGCCGCGCTTGCGCTCATGGCCCATCCATATCTGTTCGAACGGATTCCACACCCGGGGCCGGTGGAACAAGTAAAAGATGCAGGGGCGGTCGTCGCTGTAGGTCTGGTTGAGTTGTTCGACTGCACTGCGCGCATGGGCGAGCAGGGCCTCATCCCCGGGCATGGTTTGTTCGGGCGCGTCGCGGAAGTCCGTCAGCAGGGCGAAAAACAGGTTGGGATCGCGATTCCCGAGATAGCGGATCTCCATGGCTTCGAGCAGATCATCGACGTCCTGCGGACTTCCCAGGAGGGTGGGTACGACCACCATGGTGCGGTGGCGGTCGGGAATCCCGTGGGAAAAATCCATGCGGGGCAAGGCCCGTGGTGGCAGAACGCGCGTGTACAGCAGGTTCACCAGGGCGATCGCCAGCGCCGAGGCGGCGATCAAGAGCGGAAGCGCAAGCAGCCAGTTCCACCCGGAACCGGCGCCGAAGAAGCCCCCAAGGGCTGCCGCACCCCCTGCGATGAGGAGCGTGAGCAACCCAATGGGCCCCAGATACAGGGGCAGGCTGTGTTCCCGGAACACCCCGCGGATGCGGGATCTCCACGAGGGCCGATAGCCCACTGCCTGCTCCAGGTCCGGACGTCCCCGGTCGACCAGGTAGTAGCCCACATGCGCATTGCGGTCGCGGGGGTTCTGGTGTGTGGCTGCCGCTTGCGCCAGACCAATGGCTTCGTGCGCGACGGTCGGTTCGCTGCGGCCGCTGTGGCGCGCCACTTCCTCAATGACGTGGCGATACCGGTCGCGGGTCGCGAAGTCCTGGCCGGCGTAGCTGCCCATTGGATCCTCGCTCAGGATCCGTTCCACTACGCTGAGTGACTCGACATACTGCTTCCAGTCCATCGAGGAGATGAACCGCAGGCTGCCGATGCAGTTGGCGATGGAAATCTGGTTGGCTGCCGCCGTGCGTCCATACGCCTCGGACAACCCGGTAGTGGTGACCCCCTGTTCCTGCAACCGTTGCTCGACCCAGGTCTGCACGAAGGCCATGGACGGCCCCTGCGCCTGGAGCCGGCCGTAGAACTCCTCCACAAACGGCGCCGTCAGCGGCACATCGGCACTGGCAAACTCGGCCAGCAACTGGATCAGCTGCGCGGGTTCGCGTTCGGCGGCCGCGAGCATGCGGTCCGCCCAGGTGATGGCCGCGTCACGTTCCACGCGACGCTGGGCGATGCGCACCCCGACGCGGCGCAGGTTCTCCAGCAAGGCCAGCTGGAGCATGATCGGGAACGCCCACAGCTCACCGAGTTTCAGGGGCTCGACGGTTTGATAGGCAGCGATCATCTCGGTGGCGTTGTCGCGATCGACCCGCCCATCCATGTGCGAGATCAGTCCCAGCGCCAGGTCGTAGATGCGCGGGAAGCCCGCCGAGGGGCCATCGGCCAGGTGCGGCAGCTGCCGGCTGTAGCCGTCCGGCAGATGCCGTCGTGCCATCGCGATCTGCTGCTCGATCAGGTAGAAGTTGTCGAGCAGCCACGCCTCGTCCGGCACGATTCGCTGGCCCGGTACTTCGGCACGGGTCGCGGTGATGACGTCGTAGGCCGCGATCAGGACCCGTTCATTGTCCGCCAGGCGCGGCAGCAGCCGGTCCGGTCCGGGGCGGGGATCGATACGGTGCTGCTCGGCCAGCGTGACCGCATGCCGCTTGAGCTGCTCGACGCTCAGAAGCTCCGAACGCAGCAACTCGGTGTCGCGGTCGTGGCGAAGCGCCTCGCGCGTACGCGAGGAAGATCCGAACGCCTTGATGTCGATGACCTTCTCCTTGTCCGGACGCAGGTGGGTCAGGGCCGGGCTGGCCTACCCCGTCGTAGGCAACGACTTCAGTCTTGCACCTTGCGTCAGCGCCGTATGTTCGCCAGCGCACGGTTGCCTGGCGTCAAACGTGATCCAGCGGGAAGTCGAGGCCGCCAGCCTGGGCAGGGGACACGGATGGCGTGAGGGGCTCGGTTGGAGCGGTCGGATCAGGCCTGGACCCGGCAAGAAGTCACCCCGCCTCTGGGGGGGGGGATCCAGGGGCGGGGAGCGCAGCACGGCTGGGGGAAGAGGGGTTTCCCGAATAGTGGGTGCGGGAGAGTGCTCTCAGGTGCTGAAGGCTATGGCGTTTGGGCAGGAGATGGACTTGATGCATTGGTCAGCGCCGCATTTGGCAAAGGAGAAGAAGTGGTTTCGACCGCGCGACCCACATGCCTGACGTGGCGCCTTCTTCGTCTGGCCCCGCATCCGATCGGCGACCCGCTGGAGGTGCGGTTTAGCCTGGGGCCTGACCTGCCTGACACTCGATCGGCTCGACTGGAACTCGCAGCGACAAAAAGCCCCTTGCAAACGGCCCGCGGAAACGGGGTCGAACTCAAGCGGAGTACCATCAACGACTTCAGAGGTCCGCTCGCGCGGCGTGCCCCAAACCAGCGAGTTTCCGAAAATCCGGGGTGGTTCATCCGCGGGGGTGCTTGTTGGTCAATGCGTATTTGGCTTGAAGGTGGTTGGACGCAATGACGAACATGGAGGCTTCAGAGCCGCGGAGCTGGGTCCTGGCCGCGACGGTGTATTCCGGCATGGCGCTCATCCTGGCGACCGAGTGGGTGACGCAGCTCGGCTTTGCGCACGGATTTCTCTACATACCGCTGCTTGTGCTGGCGTTCTATGCCGGAGGTGGTCGCTTTCTAGCTTCGGTGACCGCATTGACCATTTGTGCGATCTGGGTCGGGCTCCTGCTGTCGCCCCCCGCGCCAGAAGGTTTTTCGATGGGGTACGTGCTGGCGAACCGGCTGGGAGCAACGGCCGCTGTGCTGGCGGTGTTCTTTGTCTTTTACTACCACCAGTCCGTCTTTGCACGGGAGCGCAGGCGGCTGGAGTCTCTGCGTGAGGAACGAGCGCGCTACGAACAGCTCGTGGACTTGATGCCGATCCAGGTCTGGACCGCTGGACCGGATGGCGAGCTGGACTATGTCGGGGCCCAGTTTGCGCGATTTACGGGGACCTCCAAGGAGGGATTTCTGAACGCCTGGCGCGATGTCTTCCATCCGGACGATCGCGAAGCCACGTTCGAGCACTGGGGCCGGTGTGTGGAGAACGGAGAGCCCTATCTGCGCGAGGTGCGCTTTCGCCGGGCGGATGGCGAGTACATCTGGCATCTGGTTCAGGCGATCCCGGAGACGTCGGCGGATGGGACCGTCCAGCGTTGGTTGGCGTCGGGGGTCGAGATCACTGCACTCGTGCAACTGCGTGAGGAGGCTAGAGCGCTGGATCTTCGCCTGCAGGATACCGTCGAGAGCATCACGGATGCATTCTTCACGGTGGACCGGGAGTATGCGCTGACCTACGCCAACCTCAAGGCGAGGAGCTTGCTCGGGTTGCCAGGCGGGCCGGAAGAGGCCCGTTACATCTGGGGCAAGGGGCGATTCTCGCCGAGCGACCCGTTCGGGGTGCAGTTTCGCCGGGCAATGCGGCGGAGGGAGGCGGTCACCTTTCAGGCCCATTTCGAAGCCCGCGGTGTGTGTCTTGATGTGCGGGTTTATCCATTGCCGGACGGCTTGGCCGTATACCTTCTGGATGTGACCGAGGAGCGCAAGCAACAGCAGGAGCTCAAGCTGCTGCGCGCGGCCATTTCGCGGATCAACGACATTGTCCTGATCACGGAAGCCGAGCCGATTGAGTATCCGGGGCCACGGATCATCTTTGCGAACGAGGCGTTCGAGCGACGCACCGGGTACACGCGCGACGAAGCCATTGGGAATACGCCGCGCATGCTCCAGGGACCGGGGACGCAGCCCGCAGAACTGCGCCGGATTCGGCGTGCTCTGGAGCAGTGGCGCCCGGTGCGGGCCGAGCTCCTGAACTACACCAAGAGCGGCGAGGAGCTGTGGTTGGAGCTGGATATCGTGCCCTTGGCCGACGAGACGGGATGGTTTACCCACTGGGTGTCGGTCGAGCGCGATGTCACGGCGAAACGGGGGCTGGAGCGCGAGCTGATGAACGCGCAGCGGATGGAGGCGACGGGGCGGCTGACTGGTGGTCTGGCGCATGATTTCAACAATCTGTTGACCGTCATTCTGGGCAACGTCGATCGACTCGCAGAGCATGTGCCCCAAGGGTCGCAACCGGCTCGGCTGCTGAGGGTCATCGAGCAGGCCGCGGAACGCGGCCGGAACCTCACGCAAAGCCTGCTAGCCTTTGCCCGACGCCAGACCTTGTTGCCCGAGAGGCTGGATTTCCAGGATCTCCTCGAAGAGATGCGGCCGATTCTCGAGGCCTCGCTCGGGCAGCAGAGCCGACTGGTCATCCTGACCCCGAATGAATCAATCCTGCCGGTGCATATGGACCGAAGTCAGCTGGAGAGTGCCCTGCTGAACCTCGCCTTCAATGCTGCCGATGCGATGCCGGAAGGGGGCGTGCTGGAGATCGGGATGCGCAACGCGGACGGTGACGCTGCTGTGGGTGAGCTCGACGCTGACGCAGGCGACGGCGATTTCCTGGTGGTAACGGTGCGGGATACGGGCACCGGAATGTATCCGGACGAGCTGGACCGTATCTTCGAGCCATTCTTTAGTGGCAAGGCGACGGGGCAGGGCAGCGGCCTGGGTCTGAGCATGGTGTTCGGTTTCCTCCAGCAGTCGGGAGGGTCGATTCAGGTCAACTCCGAGCCGGGGTCCGGGACCACCTTTACCTTGTTATTGCCCGCTTCGAGCGAACCGGCCGACTTGATTGTCGAACCCGTACCGGACGTGTTGGACAAGGGTTGGGGGCAGGTCATCCTGATCGTCGAGGATCACCCCGAGATCCTGGAGCTGGTGACGGGCATTCTCCGCGAGGCGGGTTTTCAGACGTGCGAAGCTGAGGACGCCGACACGGCGATCGAGATTCTCCGGAGCGATGCGCAGCTCGACCTGTTGTTGTGCGATGTGGTGCTGCCCGGCTGTTTGTCGGGAACCGATGTGGTTGCGCAAGCCCGCGAGGTGCGACCGGGCCTGCCCATCGTCATGGCGTCCGGCTACACCGGTGACGAGCCGATGGTGGGCAATCCGTCCGGAAGCTCTGCACCGGTGCTACGCAAGCCCTATCGCAAGGCACAGCTCCTGACCGCCATGCATCAGGCGCTGCACAAAGGGGGCTGAGCAGTGGGCGAGCCGCGGTCATCGGTGAGCGAGTGCCGCCGCCGCTGGTCTTTGAATGCCGGACGTGCGCCAGCGGCGGTCCGCTCTCCGGTCACGCCATTTCAATGTGACGAGTAGGCTGGATCCAGTTCCGTTTCTTCGCTCTCGGGCACAAGGGTGGGCGAAAGCGGCTTGATCTGGGAATACTGAACATCCATCAGGCTGTCAATCTGGGTATGTTCGAGCGGTTTGCCGAGCAGGGGACCCTGGAGTTCGTCGCAACCCAGCTGCACGAATTCGCCGAGTTGCGTGGGATTCTCGATCCCGGCGCCAATCACCGAGAGTCCTAGGTCATGCGCCATCCGCACGATGGCCTGGATGGAGCGCGGGTCTTGCAGCTTCCCGGAGGTGTAGCACAGGGCCTTGGCATCCAGCTTGATCGTGTCCAGGGGGAGGGTGCGCAAGTGGGTGAGCGGCACATGTTTGCCGTGGAAGCTGTCTACAACACAGCGCATGCCGGACGCTCGCAGATGGCGCAGATGCCGCAGTTGCCGACCTTTCAAGGACATCACGTAGCGTTCGTGGATCTGTAAGCCCAGTTGTGCCAAGGATAGGTTATGGGTCCGCAGCTGCCGCGCCACCTCTCCAAAGAAGGTGTGGTCATGCAGCATGTGAGGGTGCAGGTCCAGATAAACGACGGGCTCGTAACCCTGGGCTTTCCACTCGGCCAGACGTTCCACAACGTCCTCGACTACCCAGCGGGCAAAATGCTGGACCATCCCCGCGTGTTCGATCAGGGGCAGGAAACGGCTGGGCGGGATGAGTCCCCGGATGGGATGGTTCCAGCGGGGCAAGGCCTCGAGCTTGAGGAACTTGCGGCTGCGCAACTCGAGGACCGGCTGATAGACCACCTGGATTTCCTGGTCCTCGATGGCCTTGGCGATCTCGCCCAGCAGTTGCGTGTCGCCGTGCCAAGAAGGGGCGGGTCCACCGGAGTTCAGATCGGACTCGGCCGTCAGCGCATCGCGCGCACGCGCCAGCAGGCGGCTTGCGGCGTCGCTCATGTTGGAGAGCGGGGCGGCCGTATCGCCCATGCCGGGGCTCGCTGCGAGCGGTTCCATGCGTTGGCTGACCGTGCTTGAGACCAGCTCGGTATGAATCTCGAGCCCGTCAATCTGGAGCGGGGTCTCGCGGACCGAGCGCAGTCGCTCGGTCTGCTCGGCGGGGTTCCAGGGTGCATGCGAGCTGTTGACTACGGAGAGCGAGTCCGGGGCCGAATGACTGACGAAGGTGCCCGCGGGCATCACGAGGCGGATTCGCTCCGCCAGAACCTGCATGACTTCATCCATGCGCCGTGTGCCGAAGCGCTGCTGCAACGCCTTGAAATTCGCTACCCGCACCTCCGTGACATTCGCGTACTGGTCACGACCGGTTGTGCTGCTCAGCAGAACCTCGACGTGTTTCTGCGCAGACTCGTAATCGGGGTCGCCATTTTCCGGATTGAGCCCTCGCAGCAGGTTGACGCGGCCCTCGAGGTTACAGACCGCGCAGGAGAGCATACCGACCAGCACCCCGATCACGGTCAGCCACGTGGCGCGGATGCCCCAATCCAGCCAGAGCCAGGCGTGTTCCGGCGCTAGGGTCAGGGCGGAATAGGGAGCGATCAGCGCGGCCGCAAACAGAGCTGCGAAAAAACCTCCGTAGATGCCAAACGCCAGGGCTGCGAGGATAACGGGGGCAAACAGGAATAGCGTGAAGGTGCCCTGCTGGCTGTCGTCGACGTAGAGAAAGGCCAGACTACTGACGAACACCAGGACCACGAGCGCCGCCGACTCTTTCGGGTTGCGGCGCAGGGCGTGGACGAGGTCGGTCATCCCCGAGAGCGAGGGGTTCCAGTCGCGCAGGCGCTGGACAGGGCGTAGCCAGGGTTTCATCGCCGACATCCCGTTCCACGTGGGGTCGACTGCCGGAGAAAATCGACCCAAAGTGGAGCAAATAGGTGCTGCAGGGGGGCAGTCCGGTGGGCATGGCGCTTCGTGAACCATGCCGGCAGCCGACGCATGCCACCCAGCTGAGTGTGACCTGCCGGTGGTCTGGGCCTGACATGGGTGCGGTGGATGGCGCGTTTCCTCGCGTCGCGGCTAGGCATGTCGAGTCTCCGTGTTTCCGAATGCTCGTCCTGCTTCCAGCATGTTGCCGCCGCAGCCAATCATCCAGGCATGTTTGTCCCAGTCTGGTGGGATGCCCTTGGCGCATTAGGCACGGTCCATGGGGACGGAGGTTTCCGGACGCGGGGAGAGCGCGAGGGGATCGCCCAGCCCGGCTGCCACCGGGTCGCGCAAAAGGACCGGATCCTCGACCCGCCCGGGCTTGAGCGTCAGGCCGGCGCCTTGTAGCGTCTGGTTCACTCGATCATGCAGTGAGTCGAGCAGTCCAAGCCCGTCCAGCGTGTCTCTGAATTCGTTGATCCGTTTGCCTTCGACCGATGTTTCGGTCCCGCAGAAGGCACAGAAAAGGGGAATTTCGTACAGGGCTTCTTCGACTGCCGGGTCGGTATAGGTGAACCACTGTTGCAGGCAATGGATGCGCAGGTGGGTGTTCAGCCCTGCCGGGAAGTGATCCTCGGCAACGCCGGCATCGATCAGCTGCTGGATCAGCGTCTCCCACGGAAGCAGGCGTTCGATTCGGTCCAGAAAAAGCGCACGATGGGTCATGCAGGCCGGGTCATCGGTCAGCGGGCGGGGCCAAGTGAGCAAGGCCATCGGTTTGGGTTCCTCGAATGGTAGAAGGCGGACGGAAAGGATGTTTTTACGGTTGTGCGTTGGGGGGCAGCGGTAGATAAACCGAGACGCGGGCGCCACCGCTCGTGGATGCCAGTTCGACATGGCCACCGCGCGCCTGTGCGATCCCCTGGACGAGCGTGAGGCCCAGTCCGAGGCCCTGCTCCTTGGTCGTGTAGAACGGTTCGAACAGGCGCGCCGAAGGCCCCTCGGGGAGACCACAACCGGTGTCCTGGATCGCAAGCACCGCCCAGGGGGCACCGTTGTATATCTCGCGGGACGTGGTGATCCAGATGGTGTCCTGTCCATTGCGCATGCGGGAACCAGGCTTTGTCTCCAGCGCATCGCGGGCATTGAACAGGAGGTTGGCCACAATGTGTTCGAGATCACCGCGTGCGGCGTGGACTGCGGGTAGCTCCGCGAACTGACACTGCACCCGGATGTCGCGCATCTCGAGTTGTTGCCCCATCAACGTGAGGACATGGTCAACCGCATCCCGCAACTGGATGGCTTGAAGGGCTGTCGCCTGCGGTCCGAACAACCGCAACAGGCGGATCAGTTCGGCCGCCCGCTCGGTCTGCTCCATGATCCGTTCGAGCCGTGCAACGGCGTAGGAGGGTGGCTGACCGCCACCGGGTTTGCGCAAGAATTCCTGGGCATTGTCCGCCGCTAGCTGGATGACCTGAAGCGGCTGGTTGAACTCGTGCGTCAATCCCAGTGCGATCTGGCCCATGGTGGCCATGCGAGCGTTTTCGAGCAGGCGTTGCGGACCGAGGCGGGCGCCCGTGACATCCAGGGCGAGCCCGGCGATGGTCCAGGGTCCGTCCGTTGTTTTGTCGCAAATGGCCAGTCGCTCGTGGATCCAGCGCAGGGTCCCGTCAGGAAGCTGGATACGATAGTCGACTTCACAGCGGCCCTGTGCGCGCAGCGTTTCCAGGGCGCACTCGATGTTCGATGCGTCCTCTTCCACGGCCGTCCCGAACCAGTCGTCCGGAGGTTCATTCAGTCCGGTGAGGCTGGTATAGCCATCGCTGACGGAGTCCACCCTGGGGCGCCCCTGCGGCTGCAGCGTCCCGCTCCACAGGGCGAGGGGGGCGGGGAGGCCGGTCAGGCACGCCAGTTGATGACGTTGCGTTGCCTCGACTGTGGAAGGCCCATCGGCGGGCCTGGGCCTGTCACTCTCTTGCCCGGCGGTATGGGGGCTCGTTACGTCGAAGCCCAGAAACCCGATCAGCCAGGCTGTGGCAAGCCCCGCCACCAGGCCCCCAAGTACGTACCAGGGGCCCCCGGTCGATGGAGGCGAAGCCATGACGGTGTGGCCGGCCCAGGGGATCCCGAACATCACGATCGGGATCACAAGTGCGAGCAACAAGCCGATGCGTAGCAGGCGGGGGTTCATCAGTGGTGCAGCGCCGCGGTGGCAGAGGATCGACAGGTGTTTCGCGACGGCGAGCGCGCGCAGGCCCGCCTGAATGCCGTGCGGATCTGTTCTCGCGATACCGGTTTTTCAAGGTATTCGGCATGGTGCTCGCGGGCCTGGTTGGCGGTCGTCTCGTTGCCATGCCCGGTCAGGATGATGGGAATGGGTGCGAGCTGACGGTCGAGAAAGACCGGATGCTGAAGTAACTGCAGCCCGTTGCCGTCGGGCAGGTCGATGTCGATGAACATGACCGCCACATCGTCGATGTTTGCCAGTTGCCACTCGGCATCGCTGACGCTGCCGGCCAGCCAGCACGTCACGCCTTCGCCGGTAAGAATCGCGGACATCTCTTCGCGAATATGGGGATCGTCGTCGACGATCAGGCACCAGGCGGATGGTTCGTGGGTCGTCTCTGCATGCGATGAAACGAGGGCCTCGGGTTCCAGGGAGACCTCCGTCGTGCGGATGGTCCGGTTCGGGGCGTCGCTCTTCGAGGTGGATTCCGTGTTCAGGGCAAAGTGATCGGCGCACTCCATGGCGTGCTCGATCGGCACTGGATGCCCGAACAGGTATCCCTGTGCGACACCGAAGCCAAACCGCTGGGCCATCTGCAGCATTGCCTGGTCCTCGATCCCTTCGATGACACTCTCGATGGCCCGGTGGTTGCAAAGGATGGCGATATCCCGCAACAGGGCCTGACGGCGCCGGTCGCTTGTGGCGTTGCGGATGAACCAGCTATCCACCTTGGCTTCGGTCAAGGGCAACTGGGCGAGCCGTGTCAGACCTGCCGAGCCGGCACCGAAGTCATCCAGAGAGATCCCGAACCCCGCGATGCGTGCCCGGGCGAGACCCAGGCGCTGCTCGACGCTGAGTGACGGTGCGCTCTCGGTCAGTTCGATGGTGAGTGAATGAACGGGCAGAGCCGCCTCGGTGCATGCCCGAACCAGATCGCCCGGGAAGCGGGCGTGTCCAAAGATCGTTGCACCGGCGTTGACGGCAAAGCGCAGGTGAGCGCCGAACCGTTCTTGCAGGGCGGAGGCGTGGTGCAGGACCTGGCGGAAGATCTGTTCGAATACGGGCCATGCGAACTCTGGGTCATCCAGATAGGCCCCAAATGCCACGGGTGTCAGCGTTTGGCCGAGTTCCCAAACCTCCCAGCGAGCCAGGCTCTCGAATCCGAGCAAACGACCGCTGCGAAGACAGTATTGGGGTTGGAGATAGGGGATCAGCCGCCTCTGTGCGAGCCCTTCGGTGAATTCGCGCCGCCCTATGGTGGCTGGGAGCTCGACCCCGGGGCGGGAGCGAGGCTCTTGTTCCAGTTGGCGAAACAACGCGGTCAGGGATGCGCGCCGGATGGGTTTTCCGAGTGGGGCGAGCACGTTCAGCCCGAGTTGGGCCGCCACGTCGCCCGCGGCGCCCAGGATGTCCGCGTTGAGTCCGGACAGAAACGCCAGCGCGGGTGCCGCTGATTCCATCCGTGCGAGTTCGGGCAACAGGGCGAGCCCGTCCCCTTCCGAGAGCTTCAGGTCGAGCAGGATCAGGTCGTAGCGAGCCGTTCTCAGGCGGCGCCGTGCTTCCGCCAGATCGGGGGCTCCATGGGCCGCGATGCCATGAAGGCCGGCGCTGGCGATCAGTTCCTCCCGAATCTCGCGCACATCGTCCACAATCAGCATGAGTGGCGCGCTGGGCATGGTGGCAGGCTGCGTGTGGTCCACTGGCGTCATGCTGAGCCCCGGGGTCATTTCGACGATCGTTTCGTGTCGGCTCCAGCATACGGAACCAGCCGCCAAGCGGAAGCGAGCGACAATGAGACTTCTGCCAGAATGGGGCCATTGTGGCGATGCGATGCAAGGCACCTTCGTGGGATTGCCCCGCGCGGGTCCGCTTATCCAGTGGCTTTAGCCGGCAAATAGAGGCGGGTGCTGCTCGCGGTACCTTGTGAGCGTCTTTCCAGAATGAAAGAAGTGCTTTTGACGAGCCAATGCATTGATGATGCATTGAGCGCGCAGGTATAACACTTCAACCCGGCAATGGATAACGCTCCGCATGAACACGACGTCACTTGCCGAATCGGCGGTTGCCCCGATTGCGCTACTGGTCGATGACGACCCCGATGTCCTGGATGAACTCCAGGGCAGCCTGTCGCTTTCGGATATCCCGTGCGTTTCGGCGAGGGACGGACGTGAGGCCCTGCGATGGCTGCAGGGACACCCCGGCATTCTGGTCGTTGTCGTGGACCTTCGAATGCCGGGCATGGATGGCTTCGCGCTCATCCGCGCCATACATGACATCGCGGAGGATGGCGCGCGCCCTCGCATCGTCGTGATGAGCGGTCACCTGGATGCGGATGCGGCCGTGACGGCGCTGCGCCACGATGTTGAGGACGTGCTCAGCAAGCCGGTCAGTCGCGAAGTCCTGCACGGAGCGGTCACCCGGGCGATCCGCCGGGCACGCGAAGAGCGCGAGAGAAGTGGCTTTGTCGATAACGTGTCGTCCGCGATGGAGCATTTGCGCAAACAGATGCGCGATATGGACCGCCAGTTGAAGGCGTTCGGGTCGACCAGCCACAGGCGCGGGGCAGGCTCGACGCAACCGGACGAAATCGATCTGTCGGACGGCGAGATGCTGGAACGTGTCGGAGAGGTGTTGGCCCTGCAGCGACGACGGCTACAGCATTTCCCGTCCGATCTCTTTTCCGATCCGGCCTGGGACATGCTCCTCGATCTGACCCATAACCACCTGACTGGCCATGCGACTTATGTCTCCAGCCTCGCGGTAGGCGCGCGAGTGCCGTTGACGACCACCTCCCGCTACCTGGATACCCTCGAGCGTCTCGGTCTGACAACTCGGTATCCCGATCCAGGAGATCGCCGGCGAATGCGTGTCGCTTTGACGGACAAGGGCCTGGCCTCGATGCGCGCCTACCTGGCATCGCTGTGACGTGACTCTCCCTGGCATCTCATTGGGTCTTGGCGTGAGTGGTTACAGATTCCCTGCAGCCCGAAGAAAGGAAAAAACGCACCGGATGTGGATGCCCTCTTTCGAAAATATGGCGCGCCCGACTTCGTTCGTAGCCAGAATTTTCCATACTTCGGGAAACAGGCTAAAGCGACCTCAAGTGGGATCGCGGTACCCTGGTAATAACGTAACCCCCGGAAAATCGGCGCGGCCTTGTTCTTGAGATGGGACAAACAAGAACGGAAGACGTCGACTACGGTGTCACAGGGGGTGTCCCGCCCAAACGAGTATCTAGCGCTCGTCGGACACGAGTCGGTCGACCATTATGTGGAACCGTCTGGACAGGGAGGTGAGCGGACTGAGAGCATCCCTTCCGGTCGCCCCAACGGGTTGGGGGCTACCCAAGCCATCCCTCGCCGAACCTCCAGGCCAAAAAGGTAACGCCGCCCGGATACCCACTGATGTGGCACGGCTACGCCAAACTCACCACGACGGCCTACGCCTACGCCTACGCTTTGAGAGATGAAATCGGATGACATCGCCCTGCATTGATGGGTCTGCGCGACGTATGGGTAAAGGGCAGGACTAGCGCGGAACCGCGTCGATAGCGTGCATTCCCCGGCGCAACGCTTTTTGCGACTCGGCGTCCGCGCCTTGCCAGACGCCAAGCGCTTCACTCCTCGAAGGCCAACTCGCCCTGGGCCCAGGGTCCCGGATCTTCACCGCCCTTGCCAACCGGCACCAGGGCGCTGACATGTACGCCCAGCAGCCGCAGTGGCCGCTCCAGAGGCGCCCGGCGCAGGCACTCCCGGCTCGCGGCCAGCAGGCCTTCCGGTTCGTCGATTGGCTCGGGCAGCGTGTGGTCGCGGGTCAGCGTGCGGAAGTCCTCATAGCGGAGTTTGATGCCCACGGTCCGTCCGCGCACGCCCAGCGCCTGGAGATCCACGGCCACCCGTTCGCAGAGGGCCACAAGGGTTTCGGTGAGTTGCGCGCGGTCATGACGCGGATGCAGGTCGCGTTCGAACGTCGTTTCCCGGCTGACCGACTTGCGCCCGGCCTCTGTCACCACCGGCCGGTCGTCCCGCCCGCGTGCGGCCGCGTGTAGCCAGGTGGCGTAGTTGGACCCGAAGTGTTCTTGCAGAGACCCGAGCTCTGCTCGGGCGAGATCGCCGATGGTGTGAATGCCCAGACGCGCCAGGCGCTCTGAGGACTTCGGCCCGACCCCGTTGATCTTGCTCGCCTTCAACGGCCATATCCGGCCAGCCAAATCCGCCGGACCCACCAGCGTGAGACCATCCGGCTTGTCGAACTCCGAAGCCATCTTCGCCAGCAGCTTGTTCGGAGCGATTCCGATCGAGCAGGACAACCCCGTCGCGGCACGCACCGCCTCTTTGATCCGGCGGGCGATCCGCGCAGGGCCGCTGCGGTAGGACGTCAGGTCGATGTAGATCTCGTCGATCCCGCAGTCCTCGATCTGCGGCGCCAGGGACGCGACGGCCATCTTGAATCGCCCCGAGTAGTGCCGGTAGGCCGTGAAATCGGCCGGCAGCAGGAACGCATCCGGCGCGCGACGGGCAGCGGTCATCAATCCCATGCCGGAATGCACGCCGAGGGCCCGCGCCTCGTAGGTCGCGGTGGTCACCACGCCCCGGCCGCGGTAGTCGCGCAGGCGGGTGAACTGGACCCCGCCGCCGTCGCCCACAGCCGGGGCTTCGATACGGCGCCCACCGACCACGAGCGGCTGGCCCCGCAGTTGCGGGTAGCGCAGCAATTCCACGGAAGCGAAAAAGGCGTCCATGTCGAGATGTGCAATGCAGCGGTCCAAAACACTCAGAGCGGTCTCCTCCCGTTGACGGTATTTTCCATCAACCGAAAAGGCCTCGCGTGTTTCGCGTTCCGCTTTCACCACAGTGCAGCCAATATCCTTCATGTTGTGTTTGATTTTCGGGGGGGGGCACAGAAGTGGCACGAGAGTGTCACGGGGCGTGACCTGGCCCAAAACGAAAAAAGGACCAGCGACGGTAAGTCACTGATCCTTTTCTCTGGAATATGGCGCGCCCGGAAGGATTCGAACCTCCGACCACCTGGTTCGTAGCCAGGTACTCTATCCAGCTGAGCTACGGGCGCATCGACTGAAGGCGCGCATTATCGCGATTGGTCCCGAAGGATGCAAGTCGTCGCGGGGTATTCTTTGCGTTCGGCTTGGTCTGCCTGGCTCTCCCAGCCGTGCACGATCGGGCGATATAGCGTACTTCGCACTCCGTCGCGTTCACGAATGCGGACGTGGGCGAAATTCTGCATGTCGCCGAAGCCCACGGAGGCATGGCCGGTGCGCCGTTGTTCCGGTGTGGATTTCACGATTCGAGCGTGCGCCCGAAAGCCCCGGTCCCGGACGCGAATCAGAAGTTGTAGCCAAGTCCGACAGTGTACGAAAAGTCACTATCGAGGAGCGCATTCTCTGCGTCATTCGAGCCGCTGAAGAACCACTGGTATTCAATGCGACCCAGGGCGTAGGTGTCCTCCAGGAGGTAGTACTTCAAGCCCCCATCCAATCCGGCGAACCCGCTGTTGTTGACCCCGTCGCCGTAGACTGCGCCCAGGCTCCCGCCAGCGAAGGGACGGATCCGGCCGTCTGTGTCTTGAAGGTTGAGATAGCCTCGAGTGGCTCCGCTCCAGAAGTCATTGGTCAGGAAGTCGCTCTCGAGGTCGGCGTAGTGGATGCTCTGGCGGACGCCGAGGACCAAGTGACCACGCAGATACCAGCCTATATCACCCGTGATGCCGAGGTTGGTGTTGTCGAACCTCCGGTCACTGCTGCCACTTCCGGAAAGCGAGAATTCGCGGTCGCCTATGGAGGGCCCAAAGTTGGCGGCTGATCCTTGTTGAGCCTGGACGGAAAGGGTGAACGGTCCAGCCAGGCAGAGCATGACTGCGGCTACCTTTTTCATCATTACCTGCCTCCTGAAACGTTACCCGCCGCGTTGGCATGGCGCAGAGCACTTTGGAGTGCGACCGCGACCGGGAGGGCCCGCTTTGCATCCGAAACGGCAGATTGCGGTCGCAACCGAGAGGGCATCTGTACGTTGCCGCACATTCGCCCCCGGGCGCGTTGGGTTTCAGGTAACGGGAGACAGAAAAAATACGAGAGATCAATGGCGTAACGATGATTTCGATACGTCATATGAGGTGTTCAAAAGGATCTTCAGCGAGACGCTGATTGAAGCGCGTTTGCGTGTTCTCGCGGTGTCGCCCCATGTCGTCCGAGACAAGGGCGCTGTGCATTGGGTAGTGAACGAAAGGGGCCTGATCGTGGACGCACAGAAGTCTCTGTCAACCTGCTCTTCGAGCAGTTATGAAGCGACTTTGCGGCCCGATTGGATGGTGGCGGGGGGCGGCTGCCCCCTGATCGTGGTGTGCCTCGGGGCAGGGCAGCAGGCGTTCTTTCGAACTGCCCCTACCCCGGGCAAGAAGGCTCAGAAGTTGTAGCCGAGGCCTACGGTGTAGGCGAACGCACCATCGCGGAAGGCATCTTCTGCATCACTGGAGCGGCTGAAGAACCACTGGTATTCGACGCGGCCCAGGACGTAGGTGTTTTCCAGCACGTAATACTTCAGGCCGCCTTCCAGGCCGGCGAACGCGCTGTCCTTGACGCCGTCGCCGTAGATGAAGCCCAGGCTGCCACCACCAAAGGGACGCAGACGGCCGTCCGTCGTCTGGAAGTTGAGGTAGCCGCGCGTGGCGCCATTCCAGAAGTCATTGGTTATGTTCTCGCCCTCGATGTCGGCGTAGTTGATGCTCTGGCGGACCCCGACGATCAAATGATCGCGCAGGTACCAGCCCATATCGCCCGAGATACCGAAGTTGGTGCTGTCGAACTTGCGGTCACTGCTGCCGCTTCCGGAAAGCGAGAACTCGCGGTCGCCCATGGAAGGTCCAAAGTTCGCCGTTGATCCTGCTTGCTGGGCCTGGACGGCGAGGGGGAGTGTTCCGGCCAGACAGAGCGTGAGCGCGATTAGCCTTTTGGTCATTAGGTTTCTCCTGATTGGTTCCCATCCGGGGCGGGATGGGGGGTGTCTCGGTGGGTTCTGGGCGTGGCCGGGATGGTCCCGGTCGATACTCGGGATCAGATTACGTTTCCAGAGATGGGGTATCTGTACGGTGGCGCACATAGACATCCGGACGCGCTGTGTTCTGGTTGGCGAAAATCAACAGAGCCCTGGGTTCTGCGGAACCGTGGATCCAAATCCTGCTTTTCAAGATGGGAAGGACCCTTGATGGGTAGAACGGAGGCGGACGTTGCGCGTGAAGTTCGGGCGGGTTTGTGCGGTCCCGCACAGACGGGCACGGGTGTGCTCCGCAGGGTTCTGGATCGGGCGGCAATCAGGCCGACCAGCCATTCGGAGGAGTGCGAGATGAACTGGAATATCGCGAAAGATCACTGGAAGCAGTTCAAGGGCAAGGTCAAGGCGCGTTGGGACAAGCTGACCGACGATGAACTGGAAACCGTGGCGGGGGAGCGCGACGAGTTGGTGGGCTGTATCCAGGAGCGGTATGGCGTGAGCCGGGCCGCGGCCGAAGGGCAGCTCGTAGAGTTCGAGAGGAAGGTGAGTCGGGTCCACCACTGAACCGCCAGCCGTGGGTGGGGCCTGGCCCGCCGGGGCTCACCTCCAGGTTTCGGTGATTGGCGTGTGTCCGGGGCGGTGGCGTAGTAGTGGGCGGCCCTGCTAGCTGGAAACTGGCTACGCGGTTTGGGTGGCGCACGGGGTTTGCGCAAGAGCTGGGCCCCACCCGGACGCGCGAGATAACCAATGGCTGCGTAGCGAGTCGGTGGCCCCGAGGAGTGTGGTACCCCTCGGGGCGAGGACAACCAACGCGTTAGTCGCGTTCGTATTCCGGTATTTCCTGCAGCGTGTCTTCATTCATGTCGATGTAAAGCTTGACCTCTCCGTCTTCGGACGTACGCTCGATACGGTCCCAGGCGATCGCCACGTCCTTTCCGCCGAGGCCGAGAACGCCGCTGCCCGTGCCGATCACGACCGCGACGATACGGCCGTCCTGATCGACGACCAGGTCATGGACTTCCCCGATCTCGTCCTGGCTTTCACGGCTATGGATCTTCTGGTCCATCAGGTCCGAGACGTGCAGCCCCTGGTCCGGCATGCGCTGGATATGGGGGGCATCGTCACGGGCGTCCGCACGTGGTTGTTCCATGGCGTCGCGGTCGTAGCCTTCGGCGCCACGTTCTTCCATCACCTCGTGGTCGTCCGAGTCCTTCTCGTGTTCGCCGGCCATCGCGCCGGTCATGACACCGCCCAGGCCAAAGACGAAGATGGGGACCGTGGCCGCGGCGAGTTTGAGTGAGGCAAGTGTTTTCATGGTGTCGCTCCTTGATGGGTCCGGCGTTCAATCCGGAAGTCGATGTCGCGTGCATCACGCGGGCACTTGGACCCAGCGATGCGAACGCACCAACGATGTTGCGGAGCGCTGTCACCCACGTCTGTACGTTGAGGCACACACCTGGTTCGTAGCCAGGAAGTCTATCCAGCTGCGCTCGCATCGACGGGATGCACGGTGGACCCGATGGGCCCCGAGGCAGCAAGCAAGCCGTCGCGGTGAGTGTGTTGTGGCTTTCCGGCCCCGTCCGCCGTCCTTATCCCCTCGGGATGGGGTGATAGGGCGTACTGCGTACTCGGTCGTGTTCATGCATGCGGTAATGGACGAAGGCGTCCTTGTCGTCAAAGTGCAGGAAGGGGTTGCCCGCATCCTCCTCCGCCAGTGTGGATTCCGCCTTTTCCGCGTAGTTGTGGCCCGGGTGGATGCAGGTATGGGCCGGAAGCCCCTCGCGCAGGCCGTTGAGGGTGTGAAACATCTGTTCCGGATCGCCGCCGGCCAGGTCGCAGCGGCCGCAGCCGAAGACGAACAGGGTGTCGCCGGTGATCAGGTCGTCGCCCGCCGGCATGTGGAAGCAGGCGGAGCCGGGGGTGTGGCCGGGTGTATGCAGGAAGCGGATCTCGGTGTCGCCCAGACGCATCTCGTCGCCACCGTGGTGCAGTTCCGGACGTTCCAGCTCCTTGCCCCAGAACTCGGCCTCGGGCTTGAGCAGGTGCAGTCGCGCATTTGGATACTGTTCAAGGATTGCCTCGACCCCGTTGATGTGGTCGTGGTGGCTGTGCGTCAGCAGGATGTCGGAGATGTCGACTTCATTTTCGCGGGCCTGACGGATGATCGCCTCCGGATCCCAGGCTGGATCGACCACCGCACCACGATGGCTGGCGCGGTCCTCGATCAGATAGACGAAGTTCTCCATCGGGCCGAGTTCCTGGCGGTGGATGCGATAGGGCAGTTGAGTACGGTCCATCGAGGTCTCCGGGAGTTATTCGTGGTTTGGTAGGGTCTATGCATTTCCTATCCTGTGCCGAGAAGGGGAGTGATGCCAATTTCCGAAGGTTCGCCAGTTGATTCCGAAGTTCTGGATGCCGAGACCGACTGGGAGGCGCGCTATCAGGCGGGTTCGACCCGTTGGGATCGCGGCGCGCCCAGCCCTTCGCTGGAGCGGTGGTTGGAGGTCACCGCGCTGGGACCCGGTTCGCGGATTGTGGTGCCCGGTTGCGGTTTTGGGCACGAGGTGCCGGCTTTGGCCTCGCGGGGTTTCCGTGTGATCGGGCTGGATGTGGCGCCTACGCCGGTAGGGCACTTGCGCCGCGAACTGGCGCAGGCCGGGCTGGAAGCGGAGGTGGTGCAGGCGGACATGCTCGCCTGGCAACCAGAGGGGCCAGTGGACGGCATCTACGACCAGACATCTCTTTGTGCCCTGGCGCCCGAGCAGTGGTCGGCCTACGAGGCGAAGCTGCATGGCTGGCTGCGTGAAGGCGGTGAACTGTTTGCGTGTTTCATGCAGACCGGTCGCGAGGGCGGGCCGCCCTACCATTGCGCAGTGCCAACGATGCGTCAGCTGTTTCCTGCCGATCGTTGGGGTTGGCAGGACGAGGTGGGCCGGACCGACCACACCAATGGCAAGTACGAGCAGCTCTTCTCTTTGATCCGGCGTTAAGGCGCTGCTGTGGCTCGTATCGGCCGGGCCGGTGCAGGGCCCGGCGCCGATGGCGAATCTCCCGCGTCCAGGCGCGGTAGATTCGGTGAAGTGCATGCGCATGATCTAGATTCGCACTAGGGAGGGCCGCAAGGGCTTTCGGCCGGCGGGCTCTCCCGTCCACCCGAATCAGGAGTGCGCGATGAAAGTCTGGATGCTCGTGTTGTTGTTGTTGCTGCCGCTTCCGCTGACCGCGTCCGAATCGACGGAGGGGGACGAGGCGCTGGATCCTGAAACGTTGCAGCAGATGGTTCGGCAGAGTGCCGAGATTTTCAAGATCGAAGATGGTGTCAGCATCGACGAGGCCATCGAGTCGATGAAATTGCGGGCCAATCTGCGCAATTTCCAGGAGGTCGCCGATTTGCCGCTGTCGGATCAGGTGCAGGCAATGGGCGGCGAGGGCAATTACATGCGTATTCTCGCCTTCTGTGATGCCCTGATCGCCAACCAGATGGTGAAGCACGACATCATCTATGCGAGCTTTCTGCCCTGTCGTATCGCAGTGGTGGAGGATGACGAGGGGCAGGGCTGGATCGTCACCACCAACATGGACATGATGCTGCATGCGACGGATCTCCCCGAGGATCTCGAGGTCGTGGCCCGCGAGGTGCGCGACACGATCTACAGCATCGTCGAGGCGGGGCGCACCGGAGATTTCTGAACGTCCAAATGAAACGCCCGCGGCTCCTTTCGGAGGCCGCGGGCGTTGTCTGGCACGCGCCTTTGAGTTGCCGCGCTTAGCCGTTGGCGGCCTTGCGCTTGATCATCAGCGTGCCGTCCGCGCGCGAGCCGGTGTTCTTGGGCCCACTGGTACCCTTGCGCACGGGGCGTTTGCCGGGTGCGGCGGCATAGGCCGGGCGCTTGCCGTTGCCCGGGGCCGGGCCGCGCTTGGCCGGTGTGGGCTTGCTGGTCGGCTTGGACCTGCCGCTGGTCTCCGGCTTGTCACTGCGCGGCTTGGCGGTCTTGCGCGGCGCAGGCTTGCGAGCGTCGTCCTGATTCGCGGCCTGGCCCGGGCGCGGGGCCTGAAGGGTCAGTTCCAGCTTGCGGTTGGCAATATGGATGTTGCCCAGGCGACGAATCGCGGCTTCGTCCAGCGACGCCGGAAGATCCACATGGCTGTGGTCGTCACGCAGGCCAATGCGGCCGATGTCGCGGCCGTTCAGGCCGCCCTCGTTGGCCAGCGCGCCAACGATGGCACCCGGCGCCACGCCGTTGTTGCGGCCGACCGGCATGTAGTAGCGCACCATGTCGGCTTCCGGTTCGCGATCCTTGCCGCGCGACGGACGCTCGCCCCGGGGCTTGCTGTCCCGGCGGTTGTCGCCGCGCTCGGAATAGGGGGCACGGGCGGCCGCCAGCAGCGGATCGGCGCCCTTGGTGGCGTTGGCATCCAGCGGGCTGCCGGCGGTGGCCAGTGCGACCAGGGCGGTGGCGAGTTCGCGCTCGGATACGCCACTGTCGGCCAGCAGGCGATCGACCAGGGCTTCGTGTCCGGAGTTCTGTTCGCTGCCCAGGAGGGCCTGAACGCGCTCGGCGAAGCGCGTCTCGCGGCGGGCCTGTACGGCCTGGCGGTCGGGCACCGGCTGTTCGCGCACCGGCTTGCCGGTGAGGCGTTCGATGTCTTTCAGCATGCGGCGCTTGCGCGGCTCCAGGAACAGGATGGCGCGGCCCTTGCGGCCGGCGCGACCGGTACGGCCGATGCGGTGGACGTAGACCTCGGCATCGCCGGGGGCGTCGAAGTTGAAGACGTGGCTGATGCGCGGCACATCGATGCCGCGGGCGGCGACGTCGGTGGCGACGATGACATCCAGGCGGCCGTCGCGCAGGTCACTGACCACACGCTCGCGCTCGCCTTGTTCCATGTCGCCGTTCAGCGCGGACGCGGCGATGCCGGCCTGGCCGAGTGAATCGGCGATCTCGACCGTAGAGGCCTTGGTGCGGGCAAAGACGACCGCGCCGTCCAGGTCTGCCTCAGTCTCCATCAGGCGAGTCAGGGCCTCCACCTTGTGGCGGGCATCGACCAGGCAATAGCTCTGGTCGATGTCGGTGCCGGCCTCGTTGCCGGCGCCGATGCGGATCTCTTCCGGTTCGCGCATGTGGCGGTGCGCGATACGACGGATGGGCGCCGGCATGGTGGCTGAGAACAGGGTGGTCTGGCGCGCTTCGGGGGTCTGTTCCAGGATCCACTCGATCTCTTCGACAAAGCCCATGCGCAGCATTTCGTCGGCTTCGTCCAGCACCACGACGCGCAGGGCGTCCAGGTTCAGGGTGCCGCGCTTGATGTGGTCGACCACGCGGCCGGGCGTGCCGACCACGATCTGCGGGCCCTTGCGCAGGGCGCGCAGCTGTTCGCCCATCGGCTGGCCGCCGTAGACGGGCAGCACATCGATGCCGGAGAACTCGCGGGCGAACTCAGTCAGGGCGCCGGCGACCTGGTTGGCCAGCTCGCGCGTCGGGGCCAGCACCAGTGCCTGGGGCGCGCGCTTGCCGGCGTCCATCAGGTCAATCAGCGGCAGGCCGAAGGCGCCGGTCTTGCCGGTGCCGGTCTGGGCCTCGCCCAGAACATCGCGGCCTTCCAGCAGCGCGGGGATGCAGGCGGCCTGGACCGGGGTCGGGGTCGTGAAGCCCATGTTCGACAGGGCATGAACCAGCGACTCGGAAAGCCCGAGCTGGGAGAAGGAGGGGGAATCAGACATTGAGGGTACTCACACAGGCCGGAAACGAAGGCCCGGCGAAAATCGGATGGCAACTGCCAACCCCGCATCATACACGAATCGAAGACGTAACGAGCGAAAACATCGGACATCTTCCAGGGAGATGCGGCGGGATGTTCGAAATGCCGCAACCGGCTTGCTCGTCCTGGACGGGGGCGGAATCGTGGGGACGCCTATTCGTTGTTCCACTTGAGCTGTCGGGATATAGTTCGTCCAAGGATTTTTGCTGGATACGGTATGTCGCTTACCCCTACGGACCTGTTCAACTTGCTGGCCGACGAGACACGGCTTCGCTCGCTCTTGCTGATGCAGGCGGAAGGGGAGCTGTGTGTCTGCGAGCTGACCCACGCTCTGGAGATGTCCCAGCCGAAGGTATCGCGTCACCTGGCCGCTCTGCGCCATTATCAGGTGGTGCGTACCCGGCGCGAGAGCAACTGGATCTATTATCGGCTCTCGCCGGAGCTTCCTGAATGGGCCGCGGAGATCCTGAAGACTGCGGATCGTGCCGCCTCCCGAACGGAGCCGTACACAAGTGATCGCGACCGGCTCAACACCGCGCCCAGTCGTGCGGAGTGCCTGGATTCGGCCTGAGGATCGTCGTACGCAGAAAGCTGCAATAACGTCAAAACGGCCGGACCACCAAGAGGGTGGTCCGGCCGTTTCTGTTTGGATGCGAAGCCTTGCGCGTGACCGCTCAATGAGGCTCGCGGTGGACGCAGGCGAGGATCGCCGTCGCGATGTCGCTGGCTTCGATGCCCGGGGCGTCCAGGCCGATCTCCTGCATGCAGGTGGTCGCAGCAGTGCGCAGGGCTTCTTCTTCCAGTGGCTGGCCGTGCAGGGCGTCGGCGATGCGATCCATGCCGTCTTCCGGGAAGACCGTGAAATCGCCGGAGAGCAGGAGATCGGCGATGTGGTCGTCCTTTTCCATCAGCTGGGCCCGAATCAGCCCGCCGGGGGCCTTGTGGGCACCTTCGGTCAGGTGGGTTCCGGCGGCGATCTTCACGCCCATCTCGACGAATTTGCGTCCCTTGCGGTAGGTCCATTCCGGGTCGGTCAGTTCGGCGACCTGTTCCTCGATGGCCGCATTTTCCTCGGCGGTGGGCTCGCTCATCTCGACTTCGACGGCGAGATCACTGGCGACGCGTTTCAGGAAGGCATCGCGCACGGTTTCGCGGGCCGGCATCTCGCCCAGTTCGCGTGACAACGTGGTGATGTAGTCCTCCATGCCGGCGCGCAGCTTGTCGCGGAACTTCTCCGAAGGGACCTTGAGGCAACGCGCCATGGTCGCGGTGTCGAAGTCGAACATGAAGCTGCCGACCATCACGGTGGCGTTGCCAATGCTGGCGGCACCCGTGCCACCGATCTTGCGTCCGTCCACGTGGATGTCGTTCACCGGGCGGAAGGTCGCGTTCACGCCCAGGTCCTGGTAAGTGTTGATCACCGGGTCGATGAACTTCTTGTAGATGTCGGAGACGATCCGCGGGGCCTTGGACGACGGATAGATGAAGTGGAAGAACATCTGGTTGTGGTCCAGATACACCGCACCGCCACCGACGTGGCGGCGGATGATCGGCAGGTTCTGTTCCTTGCAGAAGTCTTCGTCGGCCTCCAGGGCGATCTCCTGATGCAACCCGACGCAGACATACGGGTCGTCAGGGTTGACCAGGGTGAGCACCGGATCATCGTCCTTGCCCATGGCCTCGGCGATGCCGTGGTAGACCGCCTGGGACCGCACGGCGGGCTGCTGGCCGAAATCGATTACGCGTAAACGCATGGTGTTGTCCTTGTCTTGTCTTGGGGGCGATGTCTGCGGCCGGTCTAGAACTCGGCGTTCCAGGTGAGCCCGAAGCTGCGGCCGGGGGCCCAGATGTCCTGTACGCCATTGGCCGGGTCCAGGCGTGCCTCGGTCATCTCGTTGACGTGCTCGCGGTAGGTCTTGTTGGCGATGTTGGTCACGCTAAAGGTGATCTCGTTGGAACGAAAGCCGGCGCTGGGCCCGAAGCGGTAGCCGACGGCGAGGTCGGCGGTGGCGAAACCGGAGGTGTTGCGCTCGGTACCGTCCGGGAAATCCTCATTGGCGGTGAACCGGTCCGCGGTGCGGCTCTGACTGGCGACTGCCCGGATGCGGGCATCCCACTGCCAGCCTTTTGCAGTCGACTGGGTCAGGCCAATCGTGGCCTCCGGCGGGGGCATCTGGGTCAGCGGCTCGTCAAAGCGGCGGTCGCGGTTCTCGCCGCGGATCCACGTGCCACTCGCATAGCCGGTGATCGCGTCGGTGAACGCGTGTTCCACCAGGGCCTCGATGCCGTGGATGCGGGCCTCGTCCAGATTGATGGTGTCCTTCTCGTCGCTGCTGATCGTTACGCCACCGATGTAATTGCGGATGCGGCTTTCATAGGCGGATACGGTGTAGGAGGTCGCGCCGATTTGGCCGCGTGCACCCACTTCGAACGTGCGGTTCCGTTCCGGATCCAGCTGCGGGTCGCTGTTCCATGTGTACCCATCGCTGTAGGGATAGGTCAGGTAGCGTTCCAGCAGGCTCGCGGAGCGATAGCCCTCGGACAGACTGAAGTACGGGTTGAAGGCGTCATGAAGGTGCCAGGTGAGCCCGGCCGACCAGCTCAGGTTCCGATCGGTCTTGTCCAGAGGGGCGGTGACCCCCATGGCGGAGTCGGCGCTGCCCCGTACCTCGTCATAGCGAGCGCCCACATTGACGGTGGCCCAGTCGAGGTAGGTCTCGTGCTGTACGAAGACGCCGGCAGACTCGATCTTCCCGTTTTCGACCAGCGGCATCCGGTTCACCGGTTCATAGTCCGGTGGGAAGCCCACGTAGGACACCGGGCTGGCGCGCAGGCGCCAGGCCTCGGCCCCGACCAGCAGGATCTGGTCATCGGTGGGGACCAGTTCGGTCTGCACGCGGAGGCCGTCCGTGGTGAAGTCGGTATCGGACGTCCGGTAGTCCTTTTGCAGGCGTTCGCTCCAGTCGTAATTCCCGCGGGAGAGCTCCTGCCGATAGATCGACGCCTCCACCCGTGGCGCCCAGGCACCGTTCAACTCGCCTTCATAGCTCAACTCGACGAGGTCGCGGGTCTGGCGCGGGGTGTAGTGCGTGTTCAGCCCTTCCGGTCGCTGCCCGTCGTTCGGTGTAAAGGTGCGCGAGGCGAGGTACCAGACGTCCTTGCGCTCGTCGCGCTGGGCGCGGAACTGGACCTCGTGGCCCGGCGCCAGCTTGCCGCGGTAACGCAGGTGGTAGGCGTTCTGTTCGGTGCCGGAGTCGCGCAGACGGTCGCCGTCGCCGTTCTTGTAGTCGTCGGTGTTCAGGTAGGCGGTGGACAGGTCCAGCACGTTGCGGTCGTTGGAGACGGTGACGCCGACCGCGCCGCGGATGCCTTCGTCGACCGAGGTGACGCCCAGGCGGGAGAAGCCGCGGGTCTCGGGTTCGTCGGTGAAATCGCCGCCGCGGGTGATGATGTTGATCACGCCGCCCATGGCACCGGCGCCGTAGAGCACGGAGCCCGGGCCGCGCACGATCTCGATGCGTTCGATCAGGTCGACGTTGACATAGGAAGCCAGCGAGCCGCGGGCCGGCGGCTGCATCGCATTGATGCGCACGCCATCGACCAGAACCAGCACCTGGTCGCGCTTCAGGCCACGAATGATCGGATCGGAGCCCACCGATCCGTCCACGGCCGTAGCGACACCCGGCTGGCCGCGCAGGAGGTCGCCCAGGGTGCGGGCCTCGCGGTTGCGGATTTCGCTGGCCTCGATCACGGTGACGGAGGACGGCGTCTCGTCGATCAGGGTCTCGTATCCGGTGGCCGTAACCGATACGGTGCCCAGTGTCTGAGCGGCCTCCTGGGCATAAGCGAGGGCGGGTGATGCAAGCAGACTGGCCAGCGTCAGATGACCGACAACACGACGTTTCATGACTCGATGGCTCCCCAATAAGCGTTTCAGAACGCGCTAAAGTAGGTTCGTCGATCACGAAGGGCAACTTAAACCCCGGATGGCCAGGCCCATTCCGGGCATGTCATGGCCGTTGGAGAACAGCCGCCAGAGGAGGGATCCGCCATGCTGGAACTGGGAATCGTCGCGCTGGCCACGTTTTTCGTGACCATCGGGCCGGTGGATGTCGCGGTGGTATTCGCGGTCCTCAGTCGGGGCGTGGACCCAGCCCAGCGCCGTGCCATGGCCATCCGCGGGGCGGCGGTCGCGGGCGGCATCCTGTTGCTGTTCGCGCTGGTCGGGGAGGCGCTGCTGTCGCTGCTGGGGATCTCGCTGGCGGCGCTGTACACCGCGGGCGGGATCCTGCTGCTGTTGATTGGCATCGACATGGTGTTTGCCCGCAGCTCGGGCGCGGTGTCGGCCACGGCGGCCGAGACGCAGGAGGCGCGCACCCGCAAGGACTTGTCGATCTTTCCGTTGGCCACGCCCTTGCTGGCCGGCCCCGGCGCGATGGGGGCCGCGATCCTGATGATGAGCCGGGCCGAGGGCGACTGGATGGCCCAGGCCGTGGTGCTCGGGGCGTTGGTGGCCGTTATGGTGCTTGCGCTGGTGTGCCTGCTGGTGGCGTCACGTCTGCAGCACTGGCTGGGCGTGACCGGCGCGCATGTGCTCACGCGCATCCTGGGCGTGCTGCTGAGCGCGCTCGCGATGCAGTTTATCTTCGACGGGCTTCAGCGAAGCGGTTTGCTCGGCGCCTGAAACGGCTGGCGTGGTCATGCGATGAACGGGGCCCTCCGCTCGCGCGAGAAGGCCCCGCCGGCAGATGGTGGGGTTAGAGCAGGTCTTCGGTGATGGCGTCGATGCCGGCTGCCGCGCATTCGTCATCGACCTGTCCGCTAGGGGCGCCGGAGATGCCGATGCCGCCGACAATCCGACCACCGGTGGTGATCTGCTTGCCGCCGCCCAGAGTGCTGACGCCCGGCAGGTGCTGGATGCCATAGCCGGCCTCTCCCGGTTCCGTCATCTCGCGAAGCTCCAGGGTGTCGGTGCGGAAGCTGACGGCGGTCCAGGCCTTGCGGATGGCGGTATCCACCGTGTGCGGGCCGGCAAAGCGGTCGCGCTTCAGGGCCTGGGGGGTGCCATGTCGGTCGACCACGGCTGCAGTGACCTGGGTGTCGCGTTCGCGGCAGGCCTCGACCGCGGCCTCTGCGGCCTTGACCGCAAGCTCGGGGATCAGCGTCGGGGTGTCGAAGGTACCCTCGCTGGCGTGCAGCGGCGCGGCGGCAAACGCAAGGAAGATCGGGGCAGCAAGGCAGTAACGCAGGGTGGTCATGATGGGCCTCCAGAAAGCTGTGGTTTCGCAACTCTGATAACTAGATGCCCGGGCACCGCTCTTCAACGCGCCGTGACGCCGCGCTAAGTGGTATCCACTTTCGATCAGGTAAATCTGACTATTCGACAGTAAGGTACGGAAGAAGTCTTATAAAACGGATTGAATAACGCCACGCCTGGCGGCTGTGCAGCTGGGGCCCGTAGGACGGGCCGATCAGGCGGCGCCGCTCGCGGCTTCACGCTCGCGACGAGCGAGATCGCGCAATGCGTGGCGCAGGGCCGGGCGCAACGGGGTGTTCAGGTGAGCCCTCGCTCGGGACGGCGGGATGGCGTGCCGCCGGCAGAACAACCCCAGGGCGTAGGCAAGGTCGTCGCGCGAGAGTGCGGTTTCGCGTTCGGCGCTCGGCCCCTTGCAGGCACCGCACTGATTCACGCGGACCTGGAAGGCAGTATTGGCCAGCATGACCCCGAAGCCCATCTGGGTGGCGAGGAGTTCCGCGATATGGGCCTCGTTACCCTCCAGGGCGGGTGGGGGCTCGCCAGCCGTGGCGAGCAGGCGCAAGGCGATCTCGCGCGCGAAGTGGGCAATCAGCGCCTGGGAATGGGCGACGAGCTCCGGGTCGTAGCGGATGCCGACGCCCCCCGGCTGGGGTTCCGCCGGGTTGCGGCTCGGTCGGGCCGTATTCATCGCATCCCAGGGGATGGGATCGTCCATCAGATTTCCAGGGTGCACAAGCCGGAACGGGCTGTCTCCGAGCCCGCCATGTTCCAGTACGCGATCGAACACCAGTTGAGCCATGGCCTGGCGATTGTCGGCTTGCCCGGGGAAGTGCTCGGCCGTGGGCAGAACGAGGTGGGCCTTGCGCAGCATCGATCCCAGGTGTGGTTCGTTCCCGGCCCAATCGAAGATGGCGTGGATCCAGGCCCGGCTTTCGGGATCGAGGGCCGGGGCGCGTTGAAACAGGCGGGGAATGAGCGAGATCACAGGCGATCCTGAACAGCAGATGTAGGCTCATTGTAAGGGAGGCGAGCGGGGCGTCGCGATCAATCGGTGCCCGGGCGGGAAGATCGGGTGGCTGGCCTGCTATGTTTGATGAACAGGGTGTGCATGACGGCATGCCGCCCCTTGGGGAAAACGCTGGATGAGCCGGGCTTGCGGGTAGCGCAGCGGCGAAGCAATCCATGAACAGCGGATGGCCCGGCCCGATTGATTGGCTCGCTGCGCTCGAAATCATGGAAAGCGGGTGGTTCAGTGTTTTTCCGGGAACGCTACAAAGGAGGTTGGTATGAGCACGATGAAGGCGGCAGTTTTTGTCGAACCCGGGCGGATCGAGTTGCAGGAGCGTCCAATCCCGGAGATCGGGCCGACGGACGCCCTGCTGCGGGTGACGGCCACGACCATCTGCGGGACCGATGTGCATATCCTCAAGGGCGAATACCCGGTGGAGGCGGGCCGCATCGTGGGGCACGAACCGGTTGGGGTGATCGAACGCCTCGGGGACGCAGTGACCGGCTATGAGGTCGGCCAGCGGGTCATCGCGGGCGCGATCACGCCCTGCGGGCAATGCCATTCCTGCCTGGAGGGCATCTCCAGCCAGTGTGGTGGCAAGGCCATGGGTGGCTGGCAACTGGGAAACACGATCGATGGCTGTCAGGCGGAGTACGTGCGCATCCCCAATGCGCAGGCGAATCTGACCCCGGTGCCGGACGGCCTGAGCGACGAACAGGTACTGATGTGTCCGGACATCATGAGCACCGGTTTCGGCGGCGCCGAGCATGGGCACATCCACATCGGCGATACGGTGGCCGTGTTCGCCCAGGGCCCTATCGGCCTTTGTGCCACGGCGGGTGCCAAGCTCATGGGGGCCACCCGGATCATCGTGGTGGACGGGGTCCCGGAGCGCCTGGAGACCGCCCGCAAGCTGGGCGCGGATGTGGCGATCAACTTCCGCGAGCAGGACCCGGTCGAGACGATCATGGAGCTGACTGGCGGGCGCGGGGTCGATGTGGCCATCGAGGCCCTGGGGCAGCAGCAGACCTTCGAGGCCTGTCTGCGCATCCTGAAACCGGGCGGGACCCTTTCCAGTCTCGGGGTGTATTCGGGCAAGCTTTCCATGCCGCTGGATGCGATTGCGGCCGGGCTGGGCGATCACACCATCGTGACCACCCTGTGCCCCGGCGGGAAAGAACGCATGCGGCGGTTGATGGAGGTCGTCGCCTCGGGGCGCGTGGACCTGACGCCGATGGTGACGCACCGTTACAAGCTGGCGGATATCGAGACGGCTTACGAGCTGTTCTCGCATCAACGCGACGGCGTGCTGAAGGTCGCCATTACGCCGTAGGCAAGCACTTGCTGAACCAGGCGGCCGCGAGTTCGGCTGCCTGTTCCAGCGTGCCCGGTTCCTCGAACAGGTGGCTGGCGCCGGGTACGATCTGGAGCTCGCAGCGCGCGTGCATGAGCGCCTGCGCCTGGCGATTCAGTTGAATCACCATGGTGTCGTCACCGCCCACGATGAGGAGGGTGGGGCTCTCGACTCGGGGCAGGGCGGCGCCCGCCAGATCCGGGCGCCCGCCGCGCGAGACAACGGCCCGGATGGTCTCCGGAGCTGCTGCAGCGGCCTGCAACGCTGCGGCGGCGCCGGTGCTGGCGCCAAACAGCCCGAGCGGCAGGGGTGCCAGGCGAGGCTGGACGGACGCCCATTGGCAGGCCTGCACCAGCCGCCGGCCGAGGAGTTCGATATCGAAGCGGTTGGCGTAGGTGCGATCTTCCTCTTCGGTGAGAAGATCGAACATCAGGGTGGCGATGCGGCTGGCCTGCAGTGTCCGCGCCACTTGATGATTGCGCGGGCTCAGGCGGCTGCTACCGCTGCCGTGCGCGAAAACGACGAGCCCAATGGGTGTCTCGGGTACGCCGAGAATCCCCTGGTGGACCTGGCCGTCCAGGGCCAGGTCGACGGACTGTTCATTCACGCGAGACATCGGGGTTTTCCGCACGGTGGACGGAGGCCATCATCGCGATGACCGCGTCGTCGGAGACTTGTTCGAAATCCTCGTAGTACGCCCCCACCGAGCCGCGGTAGTACTCGGGGATGTCCAGGGTGACCAGTTCATCGACCTCGTTTTCCAGGAGCGCCGCGGTCTCCGCTGGTGCCACCGGGATCGCCACGACCAGATGGCGAGGCTGGCGCTGACGTGCGTCGCGGATCGCGGCGCGCATGGTGAGTCCGGTGGCGATCCCGTCGTCGACAATGATCGCCAGCTTGCCGCCAACGTCCGGGGAAGGCGTCGTGCAGTACAGTTGGCGCCTGCGCCGGGCTTCGGCGCGTTCGCGTGCCTCGGCCTGGTCCAGCCAGCCTGGATCGACGCGTTCCGCCTCGCGTGGATTGCAGACCGGTTCGCCCTGCTCGGGCACGGCACAGATCGCGTACTCGGGATGGAACGGGTGGCCGATCTTGCGCGGGATCAGGAGATCCAGGGGCATGCCCAGGTGCCGGGCGACGGCGATCCCCAGGGGGACTCCGCCGCGCGGCAAGGCATACACAACGCCGGGTTGGCCGCGATAGCGGTCCAGGGCATGTGCGAGTTGCTCGCCGGCTTCCTTTCGGTCTCGAAATCGCATTGGGCCTACCCTCAGCGTGAGTGGGTATCACCTGAAGTGTAGACAGGCGTTGATCACTCGCGGGCGGCGCAAACAAAAAGGCCCGGGACCAGCGGTGCCCGGGCCTTGGAAGGGGTGTGGGGGCCCCTTGGGATTAGTTGAAGGCTTCCCCGGGCTTCACGCCCATCGCCTTCAGGATCATCGCCAGCGGGCAGAAGCCGGTGAAGGCGGACTGCAACAGGTTCGCGCCGACGAACAGGGTCAGGATCAGCCACATCGGGGTGAAGACCCACCCGAGGATGGCGCTGATGATCACGACGGTGCCGGCGAAGGCGAGGACGATGCGGTCAATGCTCATGGATGGTGTCTCCTAGTTAAGTATTAGTGAAGTCTAATATGCAGTCTGACGCTCACGAACACAAGGGGCGCGTAGTCGATGGGGTTCCCTCGCCACCCACCGCGCGGGCCGGGTTCAGGGGAAGATTTCGCCGGGCTTGAGCCCCATGGATTTCAGGATCATCACCAGCGGGCAGAAGCCGGTAAACGAGGCCTGAATCAGGTGGATGCCCATGAAGACGGCGAGCAGCAGCCACCAGGGGCTGGCCAGCCAGGTGAGCAGTACGCTGATCAGGACGACAATACCGGCAAACAACATGAAGAAACGGTCGGTGGACATGAGCACTCCCTCCCTTGTTACTACCCAGTAGATAGCACCGGCGCGGGAGTTCGGCAAGCATCGGACCGGATGCCCGCCTGGGGTGGATGCGGATCAACGCACGCGTTCGCGCTCGCGCGGCAACACCGTCGGTGGGCAGAAGCGGCCAAGCCCCGGCGTTCCATCGGTCGTGAGGTGGGTCCTCCACGCTCCCCGATCTGCGTTGCGACCTCCAATGAGAGGACACAGGCCGGTAGCGCGTCTACCCGTCTGCGTGCCGTATCGGGTCGCGGAAAACACGGGGTGCCAACGCGGACGTACGCATGGATCCGTGTCTCTCTAGCGTTCCTCGATGGAGGTGTAGTCGCGCGAGCGGTAGCCGGTGTAGAGCTGGCGCGGGCGGCCGATGCGGGATTCGGGATCCTGCATCATTTCGTTCCAGTGCGAGATCCAGCCGACGGTGCGGGCGAGGGCAAAGATCACGGTGAACATGTTCAACGGGATGCCCATCGCGCGCAGGATGATGCCGGAGTAGAAGTCCACGTTGGGGTAGAGCTTGCGCTCGATGAAGTAGTCGTCCTCCATCGCGATACGTTCCAGCTCCATGGCGACGTCGAACAGGGGCTGGTTATCGGCGCCCATGTCGCCCATCTCCGCCAGCAGGTCGTGGCACATCTTGCGGATGATCTTGGCGCGCGGATCGTAGTTCTTGTACACGCGATGGCCGAAGCCCATCAGGCGGAAGGAGTCGTTCTTGTCCTTCGCGCGGGCCACGAAGTCCTCCACGCTCTTGTCGGAGTGCACGATCTCCTCGAGCATGCGGATGACCTTCTCGTTCGCACCCCCATGCAGTGGACCCCAAAGCGAGGCGATGCCGGCGGAGATCGCGGCGAACGGGTTGGCCTCGGAGGAGCCGGACAGGCGCACGGTGGAGGTCGATGCGTTCTGCTCATGGTCGGCGTGCAGGATCAGGATCAGGTCGAGCGCGCGCACGAACACCGGGTTCGGCTGGTAGGGCTCGCTGGGCACGCCGAACATCATCGCGAGGAAGTTGGCGGTGTAGGACAGGTTGTTGTCCGGGTACATGAACGGCTGGCCGTTGGCGTACTTGTACGACCATGCGGCAATGGTGGGCATCTTGGAGATCAGCCGGTGCGCGGCGATGCGCCGATGTTCCGGGTTATGCACGTCCACGTTGTCGTGATAGAAGGCCGACAGCGCGCCAACCACGCCGACCATGATCGCCATCGGGTGCGCGTCGTGGCGGAAGCCGTCGAAGAAGCGGCGCACCGCCTCGTGCAGCATCGAATGCTCCTTGATGATGCGCGAGAAGTCGTGCAGATCGTCGGCGGCGGGCAGGTCGCCGTTCAGCAGCAGGTAGCAGACCTCGAGATAGGTGCTTTCCTCCGCCAGCTGCTCAATTGGGTAGCCACGGTAGAGCAGGGTGCCCTCGTCGCCGTCGATAAAGGTGACGTCCGAACGACAGCTGGCCGTGGACATGAACCCCGGGTCATAGGTGAAGTAGCCGAGCTCCTTGTACAGGGTGCGGACGTCCAGGCAGTTGGGGCCGTGCGAGCCCTCCTGGATCGGCAGCTCGATGCTCTTGCCGGTGGTGTTGTCGGTCAGCGTGACGGTTTTGCTCATGAAACGGCCTCGTAGCGAAGGGGTCGTCCGGATGCGGATTAGGTGAATGGTAAACCATCGACCGGCCCGCGGCAGAGGGGTGCGTGAAGTGTGTTGAGCTCGGAGGAAAAGGGCGATCGCGCTTGCCGCGCGAGGGCGTCAGGGCCCGGGGGTTCCGCGGCGCTGGCGCTTGTCGGCGTACATCGCGGCATCGGCGCTGGTCTGGGCCTCGGGCAGGGACCCGCTGACGGTGCGGCAGGCGTAACCGATGGACGCCGACACACCGGCCTCCTGCAGCGCCGCCCGCAGCCGGTTCGCGATCCCGGGGAGGTGGTCGGCCGGCGTCTCCGGAAGCAGCACGCCAAATTCGTCTCCACCCAGGCGGGCAATGATGTCGATTTCGCGACTGGCATCCCGCAGGGCCTGGCCAGCCGCCTTGATCAATCGGTCGCCGGCGTCATGGCCTTCCTGGTCGTTGACGGTCTTCAGGTTGTCGAGGTCGATGGCGACGAGACCCGCCGGGAGGCTGTGATCCTGGCAGCGCTGTTCCTCGGCGCTCAACGCGAGTAGCCAGCCGCGCCGGTTGCAGGTGCCGGTGAGGGCGTCGTTGTAGGCCTCCAGTCGCAGGGCCTCGCGCTCGCGTTCCAGTTCGTCGATCTGGCGGCGCTGGCGGATCAGTGACTCGATGACGGTGACGGCGGCCTGGATCTGGTCGGATTGCGCTTCGATGTCGGCCGATATGGGCTCCGGATTCATCGCGCAAAGTACGCCATACATCTCGTATTCGTGGTCCTGTACCGGAAACCCGATGTAGCTGCCGATGGCGGGGGGATCGGGTTGTGCGGCGAGGGCTTCCTGGTAGGCGGGAACCTGTTGTACGTCCGGCGTGATTCGCGGGCCGCGTTCGGCGAGCATGCGGATGCAGAAGGAGTTGCTCCAGTCAAAGGCCGTGCCGGCCTGAATGCCGTACCCGTGGTCGTCGGCGCGCACCACGATCTGCTCGTTGCCCTCGATGCGGGTCAGCATCCAGACGTCCAGGGGGGCGATCCGGCGGAGCAGTTTCAGGACGTGATCGACCCCGAGGTTGAACGGCGAGGGCGCGGTATCGGGGGGATCGAAGATTCGGGCCATGGGGCATTCCGTCGAGACGGTGGGGGCGGCTGTTCGCCGCGCAGGATGGAAAAAGTCTAGGAGATCGCAGGTCGCGCTGCCGGGCGCAGTTCGCGTTCCGCGCGCTTCAGGGCGTGTTCCAGGCTTCCAGCACCGGGTTCGCGCATGGCGTGGCCAATGGCCGCGGGGATGGCCTTTGCGGACAGGGCCTGTCGGATGTGTTGCGCCCGCGCCGCCAGGGGTTGCGCCCTCAGGTCGATCGCGAGCAGGCCGAAGCGGGTGCCACCGAGTCGACCGATCAGGTCGCTGGGGCCTGCCAGGCCCTGCAGGGCGAGGATCGCGCGAACCAGTTCGGTGTCATCCTGAATGCCAGTGCTGTCCACGCTCGAGTCCCCGGGGAAGAGATCGAACAGGATGATGCCGGCGGGTTGGCCGCTCTGTTGGCAGCGGGTCTCCTCTGCGTCTACCGCGAGCTCCCAGCCGTGGCGGTTGAGCACGCCGGTCAGGGGATCACCGTGGGCGGCCAGGGCCGCGTGCTGTCGCAACCGGTCCAGCCCCTCGGCGCGCTGGCTGAGGCGCAGCAGGTGCCCCAGCGATCCTGCCAGGGCACGAACGACCGGCTCATGGTGTTCGATCGCGGGGTCCATGGGTTCGGGATGCAATCCGCAAAGCGTGCCGAAGAGTTCGCCATCGGCATCGTACAGCGGGAACCCGATGTAGCAGCCAATCGTTGCGACGTCATTGATCGGGGCACTGGCATAGGCTGGAACCGTGCGTGTGTCGGCGGCGATGTTCGGTCCGTCTCCGGCGTTCATGTGCACGCAGTAGGAGTGCTGCCAGCTGAATGCCGCCCCGGGACGGATGCGCGGTGCGTGGCCGTGGGTGTGCAATACCACCCAGTCGTCGGATTCGACCCGCGTGAGCATCCACATGTCCAGCGGGATCAACGCCTGCAGCGCCCTCAGGGTGGCGTCGACGGCTCCGGAGAAGTCGTCGGCCAGTGCGGTAGCAAGGGTGGCCCGGGGCATTGGAGGTTTAGCTCGGTTCGGTCGAGCCGGTCATCCTACAGGCGCGGGAGTTCTGGGTGCGACAGCTGCCCACCGTGGACGTGTTGGCGTCCGAACTCGGCGCAGCGGGCGAGGGTGGGGATGGCCTTGCCGGGGTTGAGCAGCCCGAGCGGGTCGAACGCGCGGCGCAGGTGGTGAAACTGCTCCAGTTCCGGCGCGGCGAACTGCACGCACATGCCGTCCAGCTTTTCCACGCCTACGCCGTGTTCCCCGGTGACGGTGCCACCCACCTCCACGCAGAGTTCGAGGATCTGCTGGCCGAAGGCCTCCGCCGTTTCCAGTTGCCCGGGCTGGTTGGCGTCGTAGAGGATCAGTGGATGCAGGTTGCCGTCGCCGGCGTGGAACACGTTGCACACGCCGAGGCCAACCTCGCGCGACAGGGTGTTGATCCGTTCCAGCACCGTCCCGATCTGGTGGCGCGGGATGGTCCCGTCCATGCAGTAGTAGTCCGGCGAAATACGCCCGGCGGCAGGGAACGCGGCCTTGCGCCCGGCCCAGAACAATGCGCGTTCGGCGTCGTCGCGGGCGGTGTGCACCTCGGTGGCCCCCAGATCCAGGAGCTTCTGGCGTACCACCATGACGTCCTCGGAGACCTCGGCGTTGGTCCCGTCGAGTTCGCACAAGAGGATCGCGGCCGCCTCCACCGGGTAGCCGGCGTGGACGAAGTCCTCCGCAGCGCGGATGGCAGCGTTGTCCATCATTTCCAGCCCGGCGGGAATCAGTCCGGCGGCGATGATGCCTGCCACTGCGCGTCCGGCGGCCTCGGCCTGGTCAAAGCTGGCCAGCAGGACCTGGGTGCGCTCGGGGCGGGGCAGCAGGCGCACGGTGACTTCGGTGACGATGCCCAGCATGCCCTCCGAGCCAACCATGAAGGCGAGCAGGTCCAGTCCGGCACTATCCAGCGTCTTGCCGCCGAGGCGGATGATCTCGCCCTCGAGGGTGACCAGTTCCAGCCCGATCACGTTGTGCACGGTGAGTCCGTACTTCAGGCAATGCACGCCTCCCGCGTTCTCGGCCACGTTGCCGCCGATGGAACACGCGATCTGCGAGGACGGGTCGGGTGCGTAGTAGAGCCCCTGCGGGGCCGCCGCCTCGGAGATCGCGAGGTTGCGCACGCCGGGCTGGACGACCGCGCAGCGGTTGTCGGCATCGATCTCCAGGATGCGATTGAAGCGCGCCAGGGATAGCAGCAGCCCAGTCTCGCTGGGCAGGGCGCCGCCGGACAGCCCGGTGCCAGCCCCGCGTGGCACGATCGGGACCCCGTGCTCGCGGCAAAGCCGGAGGCAGGTCAGCAGTTCCTCGTGGGTCCGTGGCAGGGCCACGGCCCCGGGGATCTGGCGGTAGGCGGAGAGACCGTCGCACTCATAGGCTCGGCGTTCCGCGGCCTCGACCACCAGGGCGTCCGAGGGCAGCTCGGTGGTCAGACCCTCAATGACCGCAGCCAGCGCCTGTGCGGCGGCCTCGGTCGGCGGTGTGGCGGGATGGGCGCTCATGGCCTCGATGGTAGGGGTCTGCTGGGTCCGTGTGAGGTGATCGCATAAACTGTGGGTCTTTTCCGCAAGCGGGACGTGATGATGGGCATTGGGCTGGGCTCGTATCTGGCAGTGGCGGCAGGCGGTGCGCTGGGCTCGGCACTGCGGCTGGGGATGCAGGAGTGGATGGTGGCGCACTTCGGGCGTGCCTTTCCCTGGGGTACGTTGAGCATCAACATCCTCGGCTCGTTCCTGATCGGGGTACTGGCCGTGGTGCTGGTGGAGCGCCTGGAACTGCACCCGGCCTGGCGCTTGTTGCTGGTCGTCGGGGTGCTGGGTGGCTTTACGACGTTCTCCACCTTCTCCCTGGAAGTCGTTCACATGGTGGATGTAGGCGCCTGGGCGCGTGCACTGGGCTACATGCTCGCGAGCCTGCTGGTCTGCGTGCTGGCTGCGGCAGCGGGGCTCCACGGAACTCGATTCCTGCTGGGGGTCGGGCCGGTCGCCTCGTGAGGGCATTGGCCGCGACCGTGGACGCCACGGGGCGGCAACCGTAGACTTCCCCGTCGTTCTTTCCACCCCTTGCCGGAAATCCGTCATGCTTGATATCCACAGCCTGCGCCAGGACCTGGATGCGACTGCCACCGCTCTGGAACGCCGTGGCTATACCCTGGACCGCGAACGCTTCAAGGCCCTGGAGGCCCGCCGCAAGGCGTTGCAGATGCGCACCCAGGAGCTGCAGGCCGACCGCAACACTCGCTCCAAGGGTATCGGGCAGGCGAAGGCGCGGGGCGAGGACATCGAGCCGCTGAAGGCCGAGGTCGGGCGCCTGGGCGACGAGCTCAAGCAGTGCGAGACCGATCTGCACGGGGTCCAGCAGGAGCTGGATGCGATGCTGATGCAGATCCCGAATCTGCCGCAGGTGGACGTGCCCGACGGACTGGACGAGAAAGACAACGTCGAGGTCCGCCGCGAGGGGACCCCGCGGACCTTCGATTTCACGCCGCGCGATCACGTGGACCTGGGCCTGCCCGGTGGCTGGCTGGACTTCGAGGCCGCGGTGCGGGTGGCCGGTTCGCGTTTCGTGGTGATGCGCGGTCAGATGGCGCGCCTGCACCGGGCACTGACCCAGTTCATGCTCGATCTCCATACCGGCGAACACGGCTACCAGGAGACCTACGTCCCCTACCTGGCCAATCCCGAATCGCTGGAGGGGACCGGGCAATTGCCGAAGTTCGACGATGACCTGTTCTCGGTCGACTGTGACCAGCGCTACCGTCTGATCCCCACCGCCGAGGTCACCCTGACCAACCTGGTGCGCGAGCAGATCCTCGATGCCGAGGCCTTGCCGCTGAAGATGGTGGCCCACACCCCGTGTTTTCGTTCCGAGGCGGGCAGCTATGGGCGCGATGTGCGCGGCCTGATCCGGCAGCACCAGTTCGAGAAGGTGGAACTGGTGCAGATCGTGCAGCCGGAGACCTCGGATGCCGCACTGGAGGAACTCCTGGGCCATGCCGAGCGGGTCTTGCAGGCGCTGGAACTGCCCTACCGCGTGATGCTCCTGAGCGCCGGGGACATGGGCTTTGCCGCGGCGCGCACCTATGACCTGGAAGTCTGGCTGCCGGCCCAGGATGCCTACCGCGAGATCTCCTCGTGCTCCAACTTCCAGGCCTTCCAGGCGCGCCGCATGCAAGCGCGCTTCCGGCCGAAGGCGGGCGAGCGCCCGGAGCTAGTGCATACCATCAACGGGTCCGGGGTTGCGGTGGGCCGGGCCTTGGTCGCATTGCTGGAGAATCACCAGCAGGCGGACGGCTCGATCCGCATCCCGGAAAAACTGCGCCCGTATCTCGGGGGAACCTCGGTGATGGAGCCACCGTCCGAATAGGAGGTCCACCGGGAGTCGGCTTGACGTGAATAACGCCCTTGGCAGGAAGAGTTGGTTTGGTTGGCTGGCGAGCGTCTCGCTGGTAGGCATGGTGATGTTGTTCGCGACCGCCTCGGTGGCGGACGAATCCGTCGAATCCGACGAGGGGATCGTGTTCGATGACACCCCGCGCCCGATTGGGCTGCATACGCCCGACTGGTTCGAGCTGAGCTTCCTCGATCTGCGCGAGGACCTGGAAGATGCGGTGGAGCAGGGAAAGATGGGGCTGGCCGTCTACTTCGGCATGGATGACTGCCCCTATTGCGAGGCGCTGTTCGACAAGAACTTCGCACAGGACGATATCCGCGAGTACCTGGCGTCACACTTCAACGTGGTGGCTATCGACGCGCTGGGCACACGTGAAGTCACGGACCTGGACGGCGAGACCTGGCTCGAACGGCGCTACGCCGCCGAACAACGGCTGAACTTTACCCCCTCGATTGCCTTTTACGACGAGGACGGCGAGCGCATCCATCAGATGCGCGGTTACTACCCGCCATACCGGTTCCGCGCGCTGCTGGAATACGTGATTGACCGGCATGATCGCGAGGAGAGTTTTCGCGACTATCTGGAGCGCGCCGACCCACCGCCAAAGTTCGATCTCGACGACATCAACCAGCGGGAGTTCTTCATCAACCAGCCGTATGCGCTGGATCGGAGCCGAATCCCCGCCGAACGCCCACTGGTGGTGTTCTTTGAGCGCGAGGCCTGCCATGCCTGCGATATCATGCACTCCGAGCCGCTGCAGCAGGACGAGGTGCTGGAGCGCATCGGCCTGATGGATGCGGTGCAGCTGGATGCCGACGATGCCGATACGCCGGTGCTGACGCCGGGTGGCGACCGCACCAACGCAAAAGACTGGGCCGCGGAACTGGGTGTGCACTGGGCGCCCACGCTCATTTTCTTCGACGAGCGTGGCGAAGAGATTATCCGCATCGATTCGGTCGTCCACCAGAATCGGCTGCGCAACGTGCTGGACTTTGTCCTGACCCGTGGCTACGAGGAGTATCCGACCTTCGAACGCTGGCGTGCCCAGCAGCCGCCGCGCCCCTGACCACGCCGCTGACTCAAGGAATCATCCCTTTGCATTTCGACCGTGACTTCGTAATCCGCAACCGTGAAGTGCTGGAAGGTATCGTTGCCCGTTCCCACCGCGTGGCGCTGGGAATCTTCGCGCTGACCTTCGGGGGCTACGGGGCGGCGGTATGGCTCTGGTTCCAGGACAACGTGTGGGCCGCCCTGGTGGTGGCGACGCTCAGCTATCTGGTGTTCCGCCAGTTCCGCATGCTGGCGCTGGGCGTAGCGCGCATGCCGCTACGCGGCGATGCGGAGGCGGTGGAGGCGCTCAAGGCGATCGATATGGCGCTGGAACAGGACAAGCCCCACCCGGTACTGGCCGAGGTCGAGGCGCATCTGCGGGCGCTGGAAGAGGCGCCCGCAACGCAGGAGGAACGCGAGGCCGCGGGCCCGGACGATTCGAAGAAGGGGGCCGGCAAGGGCGACTGACAGCGACCTGTGATCTCCGGATCAGAGCTCGACGGGTACGCCCAGTTTCTGTTCGATGACCCGCACCAGGGTCGCGTGCAGCTCTTCGCCGTTGCGATCGTCGATCCAGGTGCCTTCCTCGTCGGAATAGCCGAAATGGGCCGGTCCTTCGGGCGAGGAGAGCCAGATCTGCTGTGCGGCCTCCTGGCGGTTCAGGATCATCTGGGCGCCATCGTCGAATTCGATCGTCATCACGCCGTCGATCAGGTCAATGTCCAGGTCGTCCAGCGCGCTTTGCTCGGTGAGGCGGGTCTGGATGTCGTCCAGGGTGTTTTCGGCGAATACGGCGAAGGAGGTCTGGCTCATGGGGATCTCGATACGGTCGGGAAGAGGGGGTTGGCTGCGCCGCGATTATAGGTCAGCCGCGCCAGGCGGCAATGGCCAACCCGGCCCAGCCGAGGATAAACGCCGTGCCGCCCAGCGGTGCAATCGCGCCGAGGATACGGGGTGCGCCGAGCGCCAGGGCATACAGGCTCCCAGAGAACAGCAGGATGCCGATCACGAACGCCACAGCACTGGCAGCGGCCCAGCCGTTGGCCAGGTGGGCCCACAACGCCGCGATCAGCAGCAGGGCCAGGGCATGGATGAAGTGATACTGGACGCCGGTATGCCAGGTCGCGAGGGCCTGTTCCGTCAGGCGTTCCTGCAGGGCGTGGGCGCCGAAGGCGCCGAGGACGACGGCAATCCCTGCCAACAGGGCAGCGATGACAACAAGGGGGCGAATCAGCGGTTCGCTGGCCCCCATCAGGCGTCGTCGCCCATCTCGCTGTCGATGTCCTGGCCGGCGACCCAGCCGTGCTCACGGGCGCGCTCGATGGCTTCGTTATGGATGCGTTCATGGCGCTCGCGCAGCTCGGGCGGGAGGTTGCTGATGCGCAGGCTGTATTTGTCCCACTCGGCGTTGACCTGGTCATGCAGCATCTGGATGCGCGAGACATCCCAGCCATCGCAGGTTTCGTCCTCCGGGAGGATGCCGAATACCCAGGCATCGCGGATGAAATTGCCGATGGGGGTCATGCCGGCGTACATGTCGTTGTACAGGCCGACGTAGGTGCGACTGGAGCGTTTGGGTTCATTCATGCTGCATAGTCTAGGGAAATACTGATGAATGTACACACTCGCGTTGGCACCCCAGGTTTTCCGAGACAAGGCGCGTCGTGCAGCGGGTAGTGGTTCTACCCGCAAGCGGCGCAACGCAGGATCGGGGAACCTGGGGTGCCAACCCCATAAACCATTGAATGCAGGGGCTCGGCCGCTTTTGCGTGCGCCCAGCGTTGCGGCTCGCTTATGTAGCTCGGCTACACTTCGCTCACCGCGCCTTGTTCGCACGCAAAAGCGACTCGAGCGCGAGGGTGTACATTCATCAGTATGTCCCTCGGCGTGCGTCCGTCTCAGGCAAAGCGATTTCGACGCGGGTTCCGGGGGCTTCCGGACGCGAACGGGGATACCAGGTGCACGCAACAAACGACTCGCTGACTCGGGTACGCATCCGCGCCCTGATCAAACTGATGGTTCTCGGGGCCGCCCTGCTGCTGGTTGGGGTGATGCTCCGGTACGCCTTTTCCGGACCGGGCGATACCCGTGGCGAGACGCTGCGGGTGGATCTTGCCGAGATTGCCCCGGGCGAGGCCCTGCGTGTGATTCACGGTAGCCGCCACGTGCTTGTGGTCCATCGCGATGCGGCGTGGCAGGCCGCCCTGGCCGGTGATGACGAGCTGGTCGACCCGGAGGCCCGCCGCGGCCAGCAACCGGACGGGCTGGATCGGCCATTGCGCAGCTTCCGGCCCGAGTGGCTGGTGGTGATCGGCGAAAGTGCGGATCTGGGTTGCGAGCTGGACCTGGTCCACCCGGACGAGGCCGACGGCTGGAGCGGTGGCTTTGTCGACCGCTGCCGGGGCGGACGTTACGACGGCGCCGGCCGCGTATATGCGGACCAATCGGCCCGGCGCAACCTGCCCATCCCCGACTATCGCTTCGCCGGGGATGACCAACTGATCCTGGGCAGACCGTGAAGGTCACCTCCCAAGCGGCCCCGGCTCTTTCACAGGGCCCCAGGGGTGACGTGGTTCCGGGAGGCGCCAACCCGGTATGCGGGTGTCTCTGCGGACGCGGAAAACCGTGTCCGGCCTGGACGGTCTGAGTCAGCCGTCCTCCACCTTCGCGAGGGTGATGGCAGGGTAGAGGTCAAAGCGCACGCTCTTGCCCTTGATGCTCGCCTGGGGCGAGTCGGGACCGAGGGCGGGCGCATGCAGCGGGCGCTTGACGATGACGCGACGTTCCACGTTCTGGCGCAGGGTGGCCAGGGTTTGCTCTGCGTCGGGGTCGGCCGCCTCGGGCATCAGCGCCTGCATCAGCTGCATGTCCTTTTTCACCGCGGCCCGCTTGGCCCGTTCCGGGAACATGGGATCGAAGACCGCGGCCATTGCCGGGACGGCGAGATGCGCCGGATCGGCCTTTCCCTCGTGCAGGGTGATGCGTCCGATGATGGGCGCGAGTTCCGGACTGGCCGCCGCGCGTTCCAGCGCGTCGGCGAGCAGGTGGTACACCACGGGATGCCGCTCCCAGGCCGTGACCCGGAAGCCGTGCGCGGCCAGCAGGAGGGTGTCGCGGCCCAGGCCGGCGGAGGCATCCAGCACATGGCCGTCACGCGGGAGTCTGCCGAAGGCGCGGATCAGGCCCTCGCGCTGGTGACCGGCATGGGCGAGGCGATAGCCCTGGCGCCCGGCGGCAAAGTCCAGCTGCAGTCGCAGCGGCGGGTGTACGTCCTCGCGGACCAGTTCGAGCCCGCGATCTCCCGTCTCCAGCACGAGCGTGGCTTCCCCGGCATGGGCGTAGCCGCGCGCCGCCAAGGCCTGGCGCAGTGCGTTGGCGGCGGACTCGTGGCCGGGGGCCGCGCGTACGGTGAGTGGCATGGGCGTCAGTAGTGCGGCGGGGGTGGTTCGGCGCCCTCCGGCCCGCCGCCGTGTTCCTCGAGGTCGCGCATGCGATCGCGCAGCCACTGGACCTGCTGGCGCAGCTCGGTATTGGCCTGTTGCAGCTCCAGTTGCACGCGGGCCTGCTCCTCCTGGGTGTATTCCTGATGGGCCAGGCGGATCTCCAGATCCTCGATGCGTTTTTGCAGGGCTTCCGAATCCATGTGGGTTACTCCACCACGTTGCGCGGCTGGTCGCTCGCGAAGCCGTGGATATTGGCCGTAACCTCGTCGATCACCCGCTGTCGGGCGGTTCGCGCGGCCCAGGCGGTGTGGGGCGTGAGGACGAGGTTGGGGATATCGTCGGCCAGCAGGGGGTGATCCGCCGGTGGGGGTTCCGGTTCCAGTACGTCGATGCCGGCGCCGCCGAGATGCCCGCTGCGCAGGTACCTGGCCAGGGCCTCGGGATCGACCAGGCCACCCCGGGCGGTGTTCAGCAGCAGGGCCCCCGGACGCATCTGGCGCAGGGCGGCATCATCGATGAGGTGCCGGGTCGTCGCGGTCAGGGGGCAGTGCAGGCTGATGACGTCGCATTGTCCCAGCAACCGTTCCAGCGGCACGCGATCCTCTTGTGCTGCGCGGTCCGGATTCAGGCTCTCGGCGACCAGCACCTCCATGCCAAAGGCCTCGGCGACGCGCGCGGTGGCCCGGCCCAGTACGCCCCAGCCGATGATGCCGAGGCGCATTCCGGCCACGGTGCCGATGGGGTGGTCGAGGAGACAGAACTGATCGGAGGCGCTCCAGCGACCGGCGCGAATGTCCGCGCGGTAGGCGTCCAGTTGGGTGACCAGCGTCAGCAGCAGGGCGAAGACGTGCTGCACCACGGAGTCGGTGGCGTAGTCGCGCGCATTGCTGACGACGATACCCAGGCGGCGGGCTGCCTCCACGTCGATATTGTTGGTGCCGGTGGCGGCGGCGCAGACGAGTCGCAGGCGGGGTGCGGCGGCCAGTGCCTCCGCATTCAGCTCGACCTTGTTGGTGACGATCACCTCGGCATCGCCGATCCGGCCCAGCCGCTGATCCGGCTCGGTGTGCTCGTGGAAGGACCACACGGGAAGGCTGGCCCGGAGTTCGGTCAGGTCAAGATCGTCGCGGTCGACCGTGGCGAGATCGAGAAAGACGCCGCGTTGAAGGTGGCTCATGATCGGCGTGTATCCGTATTCAATGAAGATGGTGTCCAATGAAAAGGGCCCCGCTGTGCGGGGCCCTGGAACGCATTCCTGCCGTGCTGTGCAGCGCGGAACCCTAGTTGTCGCCCATGAAGGCGTGGAACAGGTTCAGCAGGTGCAGGAACATCACATAGAGGTTCGCGTACAGCGAGACCGTCATCACGATGTAGTTGGCCTCGGGATCGTGAATCATCCGGCTGGTGTCGAACAGGATGGCGGCCGACAGCAGCAGGACAACCGCGGCCGAGATGGCCAGCGACAGAGCCGGGATCGCCAGGAACAGGTTGGCAACGATGGCCAGCAGGGCGACGATCAGGCCGACGACCAGGAAGCCGCCGAGGAAGCTGAAGTCCTTCTTGGTAGCCAGGGCGTAGCCGGAAAGCGTGACAAACGCGACCGCAGTGGCGGCGAAGGCGTTGCCGACGATCTGTGGCCCGTTCGGCAGACCCAGGTACATGCTCAGGATCGGGCCGAGGAAGAAGCCCAGCACGCCGGTGAAGGCGAAGGTCAGCACGATGCCCAGCGCCGAGTTGCGCGCGGCGTGGATGGCGAACGGGCCGCCGATCAGCACCCCCAGCATGATGATCCAGTGCACCGGCGGCGCGTTGACCGCCATGGCGATGAACGCGGTGATCGCGCTGAACGCCAGGGTGAGCGACAGCAGCATGTAGGTCTGCCGGATCACTTTGTTGGTGGAGATGGTCTCGCTGATGGAACCAGTGCTGGACGGATTGCGACTCGAGCGGACGATCTGGTCTCGGGACACGGGTCAACTCCTCATTGGATTCGAAACAAGCACAGTGTAGCGACAAGCGTTCCCGGTTGCAGCGTTTCCCTTGCGGTTTCAGGGCATGCGGGCCGATCACGCGGTGATCGGCCCGGCGCGGGTTACTTGATCGGCTCGCCGACCTTTTCCGAGATGGTCTTCACCGCATGGTCGGTGGACTTGAAGATGTTGTCCTTGCCGATGATGTCGTCCAGCCCCGTGCGCTGCATGACCTCCATGATCTGGGCCTTGACGCCGGCGAACACGAGCGTGATGCCGCGCGCCTTGAGGCGGTGAACCAGTTGATGGATGACCTCTTCGCCGGAGGCGTCGATCTCGTTGATGCCCTTGCCGACGACGATCAGATATTTGGATTGTGGGTGGCGGGCCAGCAGGTCCAGTACGGCATCTTCGAAGTAGGGCACGTTGGCGAAGTACAACGACCCATCGAAGCGCATGATGCCGACCTTCTCGTTGGTCTCCAGGCCGTAGCGCTGGGCCTCGCGCAGGGTGCCGTCCTCATAGCGTGCCAGTTCCGAGACACGCGGCTTCATGGTGCGGTACAGATACAGCACGATGGCCAGACCGGCACCGGTGAGGATGCCGTAGTCCAGGTTCGGAGCCATTGCGAGGGTCGCAACGAAGGTCACGGCCGCGGCAGCGCCATCGTGCTTGTTGGCCACCCATGCGTGCTTGATGGCCTTGAAGTTCACGAGCCCGGCAACCGCCATCATGATGATCGCAGCGAGGACCGCCTGTGGCAGGTGATAGATCAGCGGCGTCAGGAACAGCAGGGCCAGGCCGATGAGTACCGCAGTAAAGACCGAGGAGAGGCCGGTCTTGGCGCCGGAGTTCAGGTTGACCGCTGATCGCGAGAACGAGCCGCTGACCGGGTAGCCCTGGGTGAAGCCGCCGGCGATGTTCGCCAGACCCTGACCCATCAACTCCTTGCTGGGGTCCAGGCGCTGGCCGGTCCGTGCTGCCATGGCCTTGGCGATCGCGATGGCCTCGGTGAAGCCCACCAGCGCGATGACGAAGGCGGTGGTCAGCAGCGTGGTGAAGGTGCCGAAGGTGATATCCGGGATCGAGAACCCGGGGAGGCCCTGGGGCACATTGCCCACCACGGCGCCGCCGCCATTCAGATGCACGGTATCTTCACCGACCCGTTCGATACGCCATGCGGCGCGATCGGCGCGTGCACGTTCGGCATCAGTCAGGTGATCGTCTGCAATGAACCGCGCAGGCTGATCGTTCTCGCCGGGGACGCGACGCAGCGTGATGTCGCGGATCTCCTCGCGCATGCCGGCAAGTTCGGGGCGCAGTTCATCGCGCTGCAGACGCAGCTGGTCGGCCTCGTGGCGCAGGCGCACGGCCTCGGCGCCTTCCTGTTCCTGGAGCTCTGCTTCCAGCCGACGGATCTGCTCGTCGAGATCGGCGAGGCGCCTGCCATCGCTCTCGATGGACTGCGCGAGAGTCAGAACCTGGGCCGGGGCGATCTGCTGAAGGGACGTCTCGGCCTTCTGCTCGTAGCCGATTGCCCAGCTCACCAGGATCGCCACGACCACGGCGACAAGTACCCCCGGGATCTTCGGCACGAACCGTTTCATCAGCACCATCAGGCCAATGGCGCCGACGCCGAACGCCAGCGTGGGCCAGTGGACGCTGCCCAGTTCCGTCATCACGCCCCAGAGACCCAGCATGAAGTGGCCGCTGGTATCAATCGGGACGCCGAGGATCTTGTTCAGCTGCGACAGGGCGATGATGATGGCCGCGGCATTGGTGAAGCCGACGATGACCGGATGCGAGATAAAGCTGACCAGCGCGCCAAGCTTGAACAACCCCAGCATCAACTGGACCAGGCCCACGATGAATGCCAGGGCAATGGCCAGCATGACAAATTCGGAAGAGCCCTCGGCGGCCAGCGGTATCAGCGCCGAGGCGGTAAGCAGCGAGACCACGGCGACCGGGCCGGTGGCGAGCTGGTTCGATGAACCCCACAGCGCGGCGACCATGACGGGCAGCAGGGAGGCGTAAAGCCCGTACACCGGCGGCAGCCCGGCCAGCTGGGCATAGGCCATGGACTGCGGGATCAGGACCAGGGCGACCGAGATCCCGGCGATGAGGTCCGCGTTGAGGGTTTGCTTCGTCGGGCGCCAGCTGAGGAAGGGGAACACTCGCAGCAGAATCGAATTCATCGGGTCGCTCGCTTGGCCAGTTCGTGAGGGTTGACGACGGCCGGAACCGATGCAATGGGCCCAAGGGCAGTCCGGGCCGGGGCTTGCCAGGGCCGTCGTCACAATACTGGCAGCCGGTGCTGGGCCCGGTCGGATGCACGGGCGCAGTCGCGAAAGTAGCGCCAGATTATAGGCGGTCAGTCCATTTTCTTCTATCTAACTTGTTCTATATGACACATACCATATCGGCTATGTATTGCGAGGAAGCTGCGAAGGGGATTCGTCTGCCGGAGCCGGGAGATGACTGCGGCCGGGAGGCTGGAAATGGCGGAGAGGGAGGGATTACGGCCAGCCCCGCTGGCCGCCCTTCGGGTCGCCTTCGCGTTGCTACGGCGTTCCGGTGTCGCGTTGCGCCACCGGTCGAACCCGCTTTCTGGAATCTCGGGTTCGAATCGCGGAACGCTGGGTCTGGAAATGCGAAAGGAGCCGCTTTGGGCCCTTAGCTGAAAGTTGGCGGAGAGGGAGGGATTCGAACCCTCGAGGGGCTTTCACCCCTGCCGGTTTTCAAGACCGGTGCAATCGACCACTCTGCCACCTCTCCGAGGCTGAGCATTGTCTGGCAAGGGGGACGGGCTGGCAACCGGGGGCGGTGCCGGGTCTCCCGGCGAAGGGGTCGATGGGAGCGGGATATTCGGCATGCAACGCTTGACGTTCGATCGCTTGAACCCTAATCTTGTCCGCGCTCCGGGCGGTTAGCTCAGCGGTAGAGCACTGCCTTCACACGGCAGGGGTCACTAGTTCGAACCTAGTACCGCCCACCAGCTTTGAATAACAAGAAAGCGGCCTCGGGAAACAGGGCCGCTTTTTTTGTGCCTGTGAGACGGTCGCATGTGACATGAGAGGCGCTTGCGGAATCTGGCGGAGCGGGAGGGATTACGGCCAGCGCGGCTGGCCGCTTTCGCTTTGCTGCGGCGTTCTGGTGTCGCGTGCGCGCCACCGGTCGAACCATCGTTTCCGATTCCTCGGGTTCGAATCTCCAGGCATCTGTGGCCAAGAACGCGAAAGGGGCCACTAGGGCCCCCTTGCTTGAATCTGGCGGAGAGGGAGGGATTCGAACCCTCGGTACTCGCGAGAGTACAACGGTTTTCGAGACCGCCCCGTTCGACCACTCCGGCACCTCTCCGAATCTTCTTGCCGCGCGGGGTCGAGCCGCTACGACGGAGCGAATCCTAGCAGATTCGGTTGGCCGAGCGGTAGCGTCTCCCTTAGGGCATCAGACGGGTGATCTCCCAGTCGCTGCCCACGCGGTGGTATTGGAACCGGTCGTGCAGCCGATTGGGGCGGCCCTGCCAGAATTCGAACAGTTCGGGCTGCAGGCGGTAGCCGATCCAGGCGGGATCGCGCGGAATGTCGCCCTCCGGGTATTGCTGCTCCAGCGAACGCACACGCTGCTCGAGTTCGTCGCGGCCGGCGACCGGGTGGCTTTGGGTCGAGGCCGCCGCGGCAATCTGGCTGCCGCGCGGGCGCTGGTGGAAGTAGGTATCGGCCAGTTCGCCCGGGAGGGCGGTGACCGGGCCTTCGACCCGGATCTGGCGCTCGGTCTCGGGCCAGTAGAACAATAGGGCGGCCTGCGGGTTTTCGCTCAGGTCCTGGCCCTTGCGGCTGCGCGAGTCGGTGTACCAGGCCAGGCCCTCGGGATCGACGTGCTTGAGCAGAACGGTGCGAGCGGAGGGCTGGCCGTCGGCGCCGGCGGTGGCCAGGATCATGGCGGTTGGGTCCGGGTTGCCGGCTTCACGGGCGGCCTCGAGCCAGTCATTCAGCAGGCCGAGCGGGTTTTCGTGCAGGTCGCTGCGGCGAAGTTCGGCGTGGGTGTAATCGCGGCGGGTATGGCGGTGGTCGGCGGTGCTCATGGGGCCCCCTGGGCTGGATGCGACGACGTCATCATACGGCGCCGGCGGGGATTCGGAAATTTGTGCGACTTTCACTGTCACAGATGAGGACGATTCAATTCGAGCGCAAGGAGCATCTGATGGCTGAACCGATTATCGCCGCAGTGGAACCCCGGGGAGTGGAACTGACAAAGGGCGAGGAGTACGCGTTCTGTCGCTGCGGGCGCTCGAAGGATCAGCCATTCTGCGACGGCTCGCACGAGGGCACAGGTATCGAGCCGCTGATTTTCACGGCGGAAGAGGACGGCGAGGCGTACCTGTGTCAGTGCAAGCAGTCCGGCAATCTGCCGTACTGCGACGGGACGCATGCGCAGTTCGATCAGGACGCGGTGGGTCAGCCCGCGAGCGCGGCGGAAGGGGATTCCGAGGCATCGGATCAGGGCGATCAGGCCCCGAGCCCCCGTAACAGCGCGGTTGAACCGCATGTCGAGTGGATTCACGCCCTGGCACGCGATGGCTTGGAGGGTGTGGGCCGCCATGGCACAACGGTGGCCATGGGTGTCCCGCGCGATCGATTGCCCGCGTGGGACGGGCTGCAGCTCCTGGCGGCGCAACTGGCCACACGCCCGCTCGACGAAGATGCCGACGTGGGCACCTCGCTGGTGATCGGGCCCGAGGCGAAGCGCCCGCTGGAACTGGCGATTCCGCTGCTGGTGTCGGACATGAGCTTTGGTGCGCTTTCGCGCGAGGCAAAGATCGCCCTGGCGCGCGGGGCAGAGCGGGCCGGGACCGGTATCTGCTCCGGCGAGGGGGGCATGCTGGACGCCGAGCAGGCAGAGAATTCGCGCTACCTGTTCGAGTTGGGGCCGGCGCAGTTTGGCTATTCGGACGAGGTGCTGGACCAGATTCAGGCGTTTCACTTCAAGGCCGGGCAAGCGGCGAAGACCGGGCTGGGCGGGGTTCTTCCGGGCAGCAAGGTGAGTGACGAGATTGCGCGGGTGCGTGGGATCGAGGCGGGGCAGGATGCCCATTCACCCGCTGCCCATGCCGATCTGCAAAGCCCGGACGATTTCCGCCGGTTTGCCGACGCGGTGCGCGAGAAGACCGGTGGTGTGCCGGTCGGATTCAAGCTGTCGGCCAACCACATCGAGGCGGACCTGGCCTTTGCCCTGGAGGCTGGCGCCGACTACCTGATCCTGGATGGCCGAGGCGGCGGCACGGGAGCCGCGCCGGCCCTGCTGCGCGATCACATCAGCGTGCCTAGCATCCCGGCGCTCGCACGGGCGCGGCGCTTTCTCGATGCCAACGGCGCCACTGGACGGGTGACGCTGCTGGTTACCGGTGGGCTGCGCACGCCCGCGGACTTCGTGAAGGCCCTGGCCCTCGGTGCGGACGGGATTGCCCTCGCCAATTCGGCGATCCAGGCCGTGGGCTGCGTGAGCGCGCGGATGTGCCATACCAATCAGTGCCCCAGTGGTGTAGCGACCCAGGATCCGAAACTGCGCAGCCGGCTGGACCCGCAGGAGGGGAGCGAGCGGCTGGAGCGTTTCCTGAATGGTTCCACCGAGTTGATGAAAGTACTGGCGCGGGCCTGTGGGCATTCCAGTCTGGAGGACTTCGGGCCGAATGATCTGACCACGTTCGATCGCGATCTCGCACGTCTCGCCGGTATCCAGTACGCAGGGGTTCTCGAGGGACGTTGATGGCCGTCCTCTGGAGCCGGGTAACCCCGATGTGTTCCTGCTCCCGGGGGTGATCTGGATTAGCCCGCCTCGGAGCAATCCCGGTAGAATCGCGCTTTTTCGGAAATGGGGTTTTTGATGAGCTACTCCGATGTCCACCAAAGCTACGGGCGTTGTCGGCGAGCCGGCAACTTCGTGGATCGCTTCTACGAACGCTTTCTCGCCGCCGACGAGCGGGTGGCGCAGGCGTTCACGACCACCAACTGGTCGCAGCAGAAGCGGGCCCTCGGGCAGGCAATCTCCACTGCGATCAGTTACGCCGAGGGCGAGAGCTTCGTGGCCCCGACCATGGAGAAGATGGCCGAGGTGCATAGCCGTCATGGCCGCGTACCGGTGGCGCCGGAACTCTACGGGGTGTGGCTGAACTGCATGGTGGAGACGGCCCGCGAGGTGGATCCGCGCTGGGAGGAGTCCCTGGCGCAGCGCTGGCGCGGCGCGCTGAGTCCTGCGATCGATCTGTTTATCGAGCGCTACTGACGCGAGCCGGGCCGTTTCCGGCGGCCCGGTTACCCACTGCGAAGTCCCGCCCGCGGGCGTGCCCTGTTGATCTTGGGGCGCCCCCGGCGTGTAATGCGCGCATTTCCTGTTGCCGGCGTCCGCCGGAAGAAGCCTGGTCATGTCCGCAGCACCCGATTCCCTGTTCGCCCGCAAGCCCTACTGGGCCAAGCGCTTTGGCACGGCGCCGTTTCTGCCAACCACGCGCGAGGAAATGGACGATCTCGGCTGGGACAGCTGCGACATCGTGCTGGTGACCGGCGATGCCTACGTGGACCACCCGAGCTTCGGCATGGCGATCATCGGCCGGCTGCTGGAGGCGCAGGGGTTCCGCGTGGGGATCCTTGCGCAGCCGGACTGGACCTCGGCCGAGCCGTTCCGGGCCCTGGGGCGGCCGAACCTGTTCTTCGGCGTGACCGCCGGGAACATGGACTCGATGGTCAACCACTACACCGCGGAGCGGAAGATCCGCTCCAACGATGCCTATACGCCGGGGGACGTGCACGGCAAACGCCCGGACCGCGCGGTGATCGTCTACGCCCAGCGCGCCCGCGAGGCCTACAAGGACGTGCCGGTCGTGGCCGGCGGGATCGAGGCCAGCCTGCGGCGTATCGCGCACTACGACTACTGGCAGGACAAGGTGCGTCGCTCCGTCTTGCTGGATTCGCGCGCCGACATCCTGCTGTTCGGCAATGCCGAGCGCGCCCTGGTGGAACTCGCCCATCGCGTCGCGGCGGGCGAGGACCCGCGCGAGATCACGGACCTGCGCGGGACGGCCCTGCTGCGCGATGCGGTGCCGGCCGGCTACGTGGAGCTGGATTCCAGCGAGGTCGATACCCCCGGACCGGTGGATGCCAACCCCGACCCCTACGCCATGGTCTCGCCCGAGACCTGCGCCGATGCCGAGGCACAGGATGCGCAGGCGGCCGAAGCGGAGGCGGGCGCGAAGGTCGTGCGTTTTCACCGGGATATCCCGCGCGGCACCCCGCGCGAGCAAACGGTGATCCGTATTCCGGCCTTCGAGCAGGTGAAGGGCGACGCGGTGCTCTACGCGCATGCCTCGCGGGTGCTGCACCTGGAGACCAACCCGGGGAATGCCCGCGCGATCGTGCAGCGCCACGGGGACAAGGAGGTCTGGCTCAACCCGCCACCGATCCCGCTGTCGACGCCCGAGATGGACGCGGTGTTCGATCTGCCCTATGCGCGGGCCCCGCATCCGTCCTACGGGGATGCGCGCATCCCCGCCTGGGAGATGATCCGCTTCTCGGTGAACATCATGCGCGGCTGTTTCGGCGGCTGTACGTTCTGTTCCATCACCGAACACGAAGGGCGGATCATCCAGAGCCGCTCCGAGGACAGCGTGCTGCGCGAGATCGAGGAGATCCGCGACAAGGTGGACGGGTTCACCGGCGTGATCTCGGATCTGGGCGGCCCGACCGCCAACATGTACCGCCTGGCCTGCAAGGATCCGAAGATCGAACAGAGCTGTCGGCGACTGTCCTGCGTGTACCCGGGCATTTGCAGCAACCTGGACACCGACCACGCGCCGCTCATTCGCCTGTACCGCAAGGCACGGGCGTTGCCGGGCATCAAGAAGATCCTGATTGCATCGGGTCTGCGCTATGACCTGGCGATCGAGTCACCGGAATACGTGAAGGAACTGGTGACCCACCATGTGGGGGGTTACCTGAAGATTGCCCCGGAACATACGGAAACCGGACCACTTTCGCGCATGATGAAGCCGGGCATGGGGACCTATGACCGGTTCAAGGCCATGTTCGAGAAGTACTCGAAGGCGGCCGGGAAGGAGCAGTACCTGATCCCGTATTTCATTGCCGCGCATCCCGGCACCACCGACCAGGACATGCTGCAGCTCGCGCTCTGGCTGAAGCGCAACGACTTCCGCGCCGACCAGGTGCAGGCGTTTCTGCCCAGTCCCATGGCCCTGGCCACTGCCATGTGGCATTCCGGGCGTGACCCGCTGCGCGGCATCCGGCGCACGACCAGCGAACGCGTCCCGGTGCCTCGCGGGGTGCGCGCGCGGCGTCTGCACAAGGCGTTCCTGCGCTATCACGATCCGAACAACTGGCCGCTACTGCGTGATGCCCTGCAACGGATGGGGCGTGCGGATCTGATCGGCAATGGCAAGCATCACCTGGTGCCGACCTGGCAGCCGGCCGGGACCGGTCAGGGTGCGGCACGTCCGTCCACCGGCGGGCGGATTACCCGTGGCGGCAAGGCGCTGAAAAAGCGCGGCCAGACCTTCCAGACGCAGCACAACGGCGTCGAGGCTGCGGCGCGTCCCGGTGGCAAGCCAGCGCCAGCGGGCAAGGCCGGGGCACGCTCTGCCGCGCCCAAGGGCGGCAAGCCGCGCGCGGGTGGTGGGAAGGTGCGCAAAGGGCGCCCGGCCGGAAAACGACCGCGCGCCTGACGCCGCTGCGGTTCAGGACGCCGCGTCGGGCACCGGGACCTGGCCTTCCAGACTGATGTTCAGACCGGTGGTGGTGCGGTCGCCGGGGTCCAGGAAGTACAGATAGGGGCCGACCACGGCCTCGGGCTCGGGCAGGAGGTCGGGGTTTTCCCCGGGATAATGGCCGGCGCGGAAGCGGGTGCGCACCGGGCCGGTGTCGATACCGTTCACGTGCAGGAAGCGCGGTTCGTTGCGATGCTCGTGCGACAGGATGTCGATCAGGCCGTCCTGGGCCGCCTTGGCCATGCCGAAGGCGCCCCAGAAGGCCTTGCGGGCGTTCTGAGTGGACACGACCAGGCTCCCGGTGGGACTGGCCTCCAGCAGCGGCAGGACGGCCTGCGTGAGGAAGAACGGGCCGTGCAGGTTACTGTTGATGACCTTGAACCACAGCTCCGGGTCGTAGTTCTTCATCGGCATCAGGGCGCCGGCCCAGCCCGCGTTCATTACCAGCCCGTCCAGGCGGCCGAGGGAGTCGCGGATGTTCTCCGCCAGGTCACCATAGTCCTTGACCGTCGCGCCTTCGAGATTCAGTGGGTAGATCGCGGGCTGCGGGTGACCGGCCTGTTCGATCCGGTCATAGACCGCTTCGAGGCCCTTCAGGTCCTTGTCCAGCAGGACCACGATCGCGCCGGCCGCGGCACAGGCCTCGGCAACCGCGCGGCCGATGCCGTCGGCGGCCCCAGTGACCAGGATCACGCGTTCATCGAAGGCGCCGGGTTCCGGGCGGTAGGCGAGCAGGCGGGGAATATCGAGATCGGTCAAGGATGGTCCTCCAGATACAGGTGCGCCGATTCTAGTCCAGATTGTACGGCCGCTTCGAGCGTGGACGGCAGTGCAGGCGTCAGGTAATCCCCGGCCAGATAACACCCCGGCCAGGGCGTGCGGGCCGGCGGGCGACGTGCATCCAGACCGGCTTGCGCGTCCAGCGTCGCGCGGCGTTCGCAAATGCTGTGGCCGGTCTCGGGTTCGCCCAGTTCGGGGAAGGTTTGGGCCAGGGAGCGGGCGACGGTGCGCCATCGCGCATCCGCCGTCAACGGTTCGAGGTCGTCGGCCGCCGAGATCACGACCGCCAGCCAGTGTGGTGCCCCGGCGACATGCCGCGCGATCAGCCATTGGCCATGCTGGTCCAGCAGCCCCTGTAGTGGCGGAAGATCATCAAGGCGCCGCGCATAGCGCAGGTAGACCGTGCAGATGCTGCGGGCGCCCATGGCATTCAGGCCCTGGTGCGTGGCCTCCCAGCCGGTTTCGTGTGGCAGCAGGGCAGCGGCGGCGGCTGGAGGGGTCGCCATGATCACGCCGCGCGCCGGGCTCGCCACGCCCTGGCGGTCGCGCAGGCGGAAGGGGGCGGCGTCGTGAGTCGTGCTGCGCTCAATGGCGGTGATGCGGCGGCCCAGATCCACTCTGGCGCCACGCTCCCGGAGTTCCTGGACAGCCGGTTCCGGGAACAGCTCGCCGAGTGGCCGCGCGGGGACGAGAAGGCGCGCGGCCTCCGGGCCATGGTTGAGCGCCAGGCGCAGGACGTTCTGGAAGATGCGGGCCGAGGCGGTTCGGGTCGGGGTGTTCATCACCGCCAGGCACAACGGGTCCCACAGGCTGCGAATGAGGGCGTCGGGCTGACGGCGCTGGCGCAGCCAGTCGAGGACGGGGAGATCGTCGCGCAGGGGCCGGTGCAACATGGCGGCGGCGCCGGACAGGGCACGCAGGCGTGTACCAAGGGAGTGCTTCGCAAGCGCCCGGTAAAGCGCGGCGGCCAGGGCGGGCAACCGGGGCGAACGCGGTTCCAGCAGGAACGCCGGGGCCTGCGGCCGGCCGGTAGGCTCGAACATGCGCAGGCCGAAGGGCAGGGCCTGAAACGCCTGCTCGGGGTTGATGCCGACCGAACGGATCTGCTGCAGGGTCTGCTGGCAGGCCCCGACCAGGATGTGCTGGCCGTTGTCGAGCGGGGTGCCGTCCAGGTCGAGGTTGCGGGCACGGCCACCGGGGGTCTTGCCGGCCTCGATCAGGTACACGGATTGCCCGGCGCGAGCAAGCGCCAGCGCAGCGGTCAGGCCGGCCCAGCCCGCGCCGACCACGACCGCCGGGGCCGGGGGGGAGCTGGAGGTCATGGCATCAGGCCGCGCGGCGGCGTTGTTCGCGCTTCAGGCGGCGCGCGGTGCGCCACGCGATCCACAGCTTGCGGATCGGGGTCAGGCGTACGCGGTGTTCCAGCACGCGATAGCCATCGTCCGCGATCTCGTCGAGCAGGGTGCGGTAGATGGCTGCCATGATCAGGCCCGGGCGCTGGGCGTAGCGGTCGGCGTCCGGGAGGTGTTCCTCGGCGCGTTCGTAGTAGCGTCGCGCCCGTTCCGCCTGCTCCGCGAACAGGGCGCGGTGGCGGTCGTCGGTGATGTTGATCTGGAATTCCTCCGGCTTGACCCCGTGCTTGCTGAGCTCGTCCATGGGGATGTACACGCGGCCGCGCATGGCGTCCTCGTGCACGTCGCGCAGGATGTTGGTGAGCTGCAACGCCATGCCGAGGTCGTGGGCGTACTTGAGAGTGCGCCGATCGGTGTAGCCGAAGATGTGAGCGGACAGGATGCCTACGACGCTGGCCGCGCGGTAGCAGTACAGCGACAGCGTGGTGAAGTCCGGATAGCTGTCGTAGTCGAGATCCATCTGCATGCCGTCGATGATCTCGTCGAAATACTCGCGCCCGAGGTCAAAGGCGGCGATATGCGGCTGCAGTGCCTGGGTGATGGGGTGGCGGGGTTCGCCGGCGAACAGGCGCTCGATCTCCTGGCGCCACCAGTCGAGCTTGGTGCGCGCAATGCTCTCCTCGCTCACCTCGTCGACGATGTCGTCGACTTCCCGGCAGAAGGCGTACAGCGCCGTGATGGCGCGACGGCGATCCGGTTCCAGAAAGCGGAACGCGTAGTAGAAGCTGGAGCCGCTTTGCGCGGCCTTCTCCTCGCAATACTCGTCGGGGGACATGCGCTCTCGCGTGGCGGGTGTCGAACAGGGAGGAGAAGGCTAGCACAGGCAGCACAGGGGGCGGGAGAGGGCGCCATGAAGGCGGATTGTTGACCTGTATCAAGCTCGGGCCTGGCGTGCGGCCGTAGTCTGCAGAACCAAGGTCGCGAGTGCGCGGCGACGGCTGTGGAGCTCCCAATGGAACAACGCCTGGTGTTTGATCCCGAAATCCTGCGCCGCTACGACGTGAGTGGGCCGCGGTACACGTCGTATCCCACCGCGCCACAGTTTCACGAGGGCTTCGACGACCGCGCCTATGCCGAGGCGGCGCAGGCGACCAACGGGGCCGATCCGGCGCGCCCCCTGTCGCTGTACGTGCATGTCCCGTTCTGCGACACGGTGTGCTTCTACTGCGCCTGCAACAAGGTCATCACCGGAAATTACCAGCGCGCCCAGCGCTACCTGCAGTATCTGGAGCGCGAGGCCGAATTGCAGGGCGAGCTGTTCGATCGGGAACGCACTGTCGGGCAGCTGCACTTCGGGGGCGGCACGCCGACCTATCTTGGCGATGACGATCTGCGCCGGGTGATGGCGACGCTGGCGAGGCACTTCCGCCTGGACGAAAGCGATGCCCGCGAGTTCTCCATCGAGATTGATCCGCGCGCGGTGCGGCCCGGGACCATCCCGCTGCTGGGCGAGCTGGGTTTTAACCGGATCAGCCTCGGGGTGCAGGATTTCGACCCGAACGTGCAGCGGGCGGTGAACCGCATCCAGCCGTTCAAGGTGACCGCGCAGGCGGTGGAGCAGGCGCGGGCCAACGGCTTCGAATCCACCAACCTGGATCTGATCTACGGCCTTCCCTTGCAGACGGTGGAGACCTATACCGCCACCCTGGAACGCGCGCTGGAGCTGCGCCCGGAGCGCCTGGCGATCTACAACTACGCGCACCTGCCGCAGATGTTCAAGACTCAGCGCCAGATCCGCGAGGCCGACCTGCCGGACGCCGCGGAGAAGCTGGCGATCTTCGAGACCACCATCGCTCGCCTGACCGATGCCGGCTATGTCTACATCGGGATGGATCATTTCGCCCTGCCGGACGACGAACTGGCCACGGCCCAGCGCGCCGGGACGCTGCAGCGCAATTTCCAGGGCTACTCCACACGGGCGGAGTACGACCTGGTGGCACTGGGGCCGACGGCTATCGGCAAGGTGGGCGCCACCTACAGCCAGAACCTGCGCGAACTGGATGCCTATTACGCGCGGCTGGATGCCGGGCGCCTGCCGGTCTTTCGCGGACTCGAACTGAGTGCCGACGATCGGCTGCGCCGGGACGTGATTACCGAACTCATGTGCCACTCGCGCATCGATTTCGCCGCGATCGAGGCGCGCCACGGGATCGTGTTCGGCGAGGTCCTTGGGGATGCACTGGAGCGGCTTCAGGGCATGGAGGCCGATGGACTGGTACGGATCGGCGCGGAGCGCCTGGAGATCCTGCCGCGCGGGCGCCTGCTGCTGCGCAACGTCGCCATGGCCTTCGACGCCTACCTGAAGACGGAGAGCGCGCAGCGCTACAGCAAGGTGGTCTGACGGCGGTGAAACGCGCCTGATGCAAAAGGCCCCGTCAGCGGGCCCGGGTGCGCCGCCGCGGGCGCAGGCTGTGGCTCAGGATGATCCAGGCGTCGCGGGTACGCAGGCGCGGGCGGGCAAAGACGTCATCCTGCTGGCGCAGCCGCCATAGGATGCGCGCCCCGCCGTTGATGATTGCGCAGATCTCCAGGCCCATGCGCCCGCGCAGCATGCCGCCCAGCGGCGCCCCGGCGCGCAGCAGCCGGTCGGCGCGGGCGTATTGAAACTGCATCAGGTTGCGTAGCTGGAAGGTGGTCTGCCCGGTGGCCAGCATCGCTTCGGTCACGCCGTACTGGTCCATCTCTTCCTGCGGCAGGTAGATGCGGTTGTTCTCCTGCAGGTCCTGCTGCAGGTCCTGGTAGAAGTTGATCAGCTGCAGCGCCGAGCAGATGGCGTCCGAGTACCCCAGCATCTCGTCGGTCGGGTTGCCGTTCAGGTGCAGCATCAGCCGGCCAACCGGGTTGGCTGAGCGGCGGCAGTAGTCCATGACCTCGCCGAAGGTCGCATAGCGGGTCTGTTCCAGATCCTGCAGGAAGGCGTCGATCAGGTCGGAGAACGGCGCGGCCGGGAGGTCGAAGCGGGCGCGGGCGTCGGCAAGGGCAATCCATTCGGGTTCGTGTTCGGCGGCGGGGTCTTCCAGGATCTGCACCCGTTCCTGCATCGTCAGCAGCGCCTGGCGCCGCTCGGCGACCGGACGCGGGTCCTCGTCGGCCAGGTCGTCGGCATCGCGTGCGAAGCAGTAGATCGCCGCTACGGGGCCGCGCAGGCGACTGGGCAGCAGCCAGGAGGCCACGGGGAAGTTCTCGTAATGCGCCTTGGCACGCTGGCGACAGTGGCGGTAGGCCGAACGGATACGGGGCGACATGGGTGCTCAGGCCCTGTTTCCGGCGTGCGGGGCGCCGGGGTGGGCGGATTCAGCGCGCAAGCCCGGGCTCCGTGGCGGCTCCGTCGGCGTACCAGGCCCAGAAGTCGTTCGGCTGTTCCAGGGCGGCATCGGCGCCCCATTGATCCGGACGCTGGTTGGCGTCGATGTAGCCCCAGTTGGCGATCAGGGTGGGCATGCCGGCGGCCCGTCCGGCCGCGATGTCGCGTTCTGCATCGCCCCAGTAGCAGTGGCGTTCCGGCGGCAGGCCAGTCTGCCGGGCGGCCAGCCACATGGGTTCCGGGGCGGGTTTGCGCTGGGGCAGGGTATCGCCGCTGACGACGGCTGCCATGCGCGCATGCAGCCCGAGGGCCTCCAGCAGTGGATCGGTCAGCCAGCCCGGCTTGTTGGTCACCACGCCGATGGACCAGCCGCGGGCCTCGCAGGCGTCCAGCAGCTCTGCGAGTCCGGGAAACAGGGCGGTGGTCCGGCACAGGTCGCGGGCGTAGATCTCCAGGTAGCGCTTCTTGAGATGCTCCGCGAAGGCGGGATCGGCGTCCGGGAAGGCGAGATCCACCAGGGCCCGGGACCCGTGGGAGACAAAGTTACGCACGACCTCGAACGCCAGCGGCGCACGGTCGTGTTCGGCCATCAGGGTGACCAGGGCCGCATGCATGTCGGGAGCGGTGTCCAGCAGGGTCCCGTCGAGGTCGAACAGGACCGATCCGAGTTCGTGGGTCATTCGTCGGGGCCGGCTTCGTCGCGGCGGGCGGCCATCAGGTAGTTCACGTCGGTGCGGGCGACCAGGCGATAACGCCCGCTCAGGGGCGAATAGGTCAGGCCGGTCATCGCGGTGACCTCGAACCCGTGGCGGCGCAGGGCGGTGCCCAGTTCGGAGGGACGGATGAAGCGGCCGTACTCATGGGTGCCGGTGGGCAGCATGTGCAACACGTATTCGGCCCCCACGATGGCCTCGGCAAAGGCGCGCGGAGTTCGGTTGATGGTGGACAGGAACAGCCAGCCGCCGGGGCGCACGAGCTTTGCAAGGGCGTCGATGACGGCATCCGGATCGGGCACGTGTTCCAGCATCTCCAGGCAGGTCACCACGTCGTAGTCGCCGGCGTGACGTTCGGCGTGTGCCTCGGCGGTGGTGTGCAGGTAGTGGATCTCAAGCCCTGCCTCCACCGCATGTTCGCGCGCCACCTCCAGGTGTTCGGCGCCGGCGTCCAGCGCGGTGACCTGAGCGCCGCGAACCGCCATTGCCTCGGAGAGGATGCCGGCGCCGCAGCCTACATCCAGCACCTTCTTGCCGGCGAGATCGGCCTGGCCGTCGATCCATTCGAGGCGCAACGGGTTGATCGCGTGCAACGTGGCGAAGGGGCCCTTCGGGTCCCACCATTCGTGGGCCCGATGGGTGAATTTGTGGATCTCGGCGCTATCGACGTTTGCGTGCGCAGAAGTTTGGGAGAGGGGTTCGGGGCTCATGGCGTCTGTCTCGCTCAGGCAGTGGGCTGCTGGGTTTCCAGCACCCGGATGCGCCAGTACTCGGCTTCGGCGTGGAGATCCTGCGAGTTCAGCGTAAGCAGTTCGCGGTCGCGTAGCAACGGCCGTCCGGCCACGTAGACATCGCGCACGGCATCGCGGGTGGCGGCGTAAACGATCTGTGCACTGGGGTCGTGCGCCGGTTGCAGTTCCAGCGCCTGCAGGTCTACTGCGACCACATCGGCCTGTTTGCCGGGCTCCAGGGAGCCGATCCGATCCGCGAGTCCCAGGGCTTTGGCACTCCCCAGCGTCGCCATTTCCAGCGCGGCGGTGGCGGGCAGGGCGGCGGCATCGCCACTGACGCCCTTGGCCAGCAGTGCAGCGGTGCGCATCTCGCCGATCATGTCGAGATCGTTGTTGGAGGCGGTGCCGTCGGTCCCGAGGGCGATGTTGATGCCGGCGGCCTGTAACCGCGTGACCGGGCAGAAGCCGGAGGCGAGTTTCAGATTGGATTCCGGGCAGTGGGCGATGGAGATCGGGCGTTCGCGCAGCAGATCCAGATCGGTATCGTCTACCTGGGTCATGTGCACCGCGATGAAGGGCTGGTCCAGCATGCCAAGGCGTGCGAGGCGGGCCAATGGTCGTTCGCCCTGGTCGCGCAGGGCGTCGGCGACCTCGCTGGCCGTCTCGTGGACATGCATGTGGATGGGCACGTTCAGTTCGCGGGCACGGGCCGCCACGCGCTCCAGGCTTGTATCCCCCACGGTGTATGGCGCGTGCGGGGCGACATTGAAGGCGATGCGGTCATGGTGCCCCCAGTTCGCGACGACGTCTGCGCCGCGCTGGAAGTATTCGTCTGCCGTGCTTGCCCAGGGCGTTGGGAAGTCGAACACGGTGAGGCCCAGCGAGGCGCGGATGCCGGTCTCGTCGACCACCCGGGCCGCATCGTCCACAAACAGGTACATGTCACTGAAGCACGTCGTGCCCCCGCGCAGCATCTCGGCTATGGAGAGGCGGGTGCCTGCGCGTACGAATTCGGGGGAGAGCAGCTTGCCCTCGGCGGGCCAGATATAGCGCTTGAGCCAATCCATCAATGTGTGGTCGCTGCCGATGCCGCGCAGGAGGCTCATGCCGGAATGCGTATGGGCGTTCACCAGGCCCGGGATCAGGACCTGTCCGGGGTGGTCCCGGTACTCGGCGTCGGGATGGTTTGCGCGAGCGGTGGCTTGCGGCTCGATGGCTTCGATCACGCCGTTACGAATCACCAGGGCGTGATCCCGCAGGATGGTGTCGCGGGGAATGACCGGGAGGATCTGCGGGGCGCCGAGGATCAGCGTCTGGGCGTTGTGCATGGCGGTATGTCTGCGCGGGGGCCAGGGTCGCGCATGGTACCCGAAAGGGGCGGCATTGCGCCGCCCCGGGAAACGGCCGGGACTACCAGCGATTAATCGCCAGGCGGCCCGGACCGGTCAGTGCCAGGGCGATGGCCGTGAACAGGAACATGCCCTGCAGCTCGAGGGCCCAGCCGCCGGTGCCGGTGAGCAGGAAGACCTCGTGGGTGTGGGCGAGCGCGATGGCGAAGAGCATGTTGATGGCGATAATCACCGCGCCGATGCGCGAATACAGGCCGATGATGACGAGGATCGGGGCGAGGATCTCGCCGATGTAGACGCCATAGGCGAGGATCGCCGGGAGTCCGGCGTTGGTAACCATGCCTTCGATGCCGCTGATCCCGCCAGTCAGCTTGGCGATGCCGTGCAGCAGGATCATGATCCCGAGGGCCAGGCGGAGTACGAGCTTGCCACTGTCGTCTAGCGTGTTGTCCATTGCCATCCTCTCCTTGTCGTGCTGCGGATCGATGTCCCCAGTCGCTACGGTCGGGCCTGTGCCCGACCGGGTTTGTCCCCGGGCAACATCCGGCCAGGGCATGCGCCCCTTTGGGATGTACCTGTGGCGGGTCAGCCGGCGTCGCGCCCCAGACGCTGGGCCCGGGCGACCTCGGCGACGTGACGCCCCTGCGAGGCGGCCATGCCCAGTTCGTTCTCGCTCGGCTGGCGCGAGCCGTCGCCGTCGGCCAGCGTGGTCGCCCCGTAGGGGGTGCCGCCGCAGACCTCGCTGACATCGAGCAGGCGCTTCTCGGTGTAGGGTAGACCAACCACGGTCATACCGTAGTGCAGCAGGTTCACGATGGTCGAGATCAGGGTGGTCTCCTGGCCGCCGTGCTGCGAGGCGGTGGAACTGAACACGCTCCCGACCTTGCCGACCAGCTTGTCGCCGAACCACAGGGCACCGGTTTGATCGAGGAAATTGGCCATCTGCGCGGCCATCCGGCCGAAGCGGGTAGGGGTGCCGATGATGATCGCGTCGTAGTCCGCCAGTTCTTCGGGCTTGGCGATGGGGGCGGCCTGGTCGAGCTTGGCGCCGGCATTGCGGGCCACGTCGTCCGGCATCAGCTCGGGGACGCGCTTGATCGTGACTTCGGTCTCCGGGACCTCACGGGCGCCGCGAGCCACAGCTTCGGCCATCTGCTCGATGTGGCCCCAGGTGGAGTAGTACAGGATCAGGATCTTGGTGCTCATGGCGAGTCGCCTCTGGTTGGCTAGGTTGCAATACCCGCAACCTTAGATCCGATTTATACGAATGAAAATGGCGAAAAACGGCTCAAACGATTCGAATAATACGAATGGTTAGGGGTGGGTTGCGGCGTTTCCGTTGCCGCTCTGGCGCAGTACCAGGGCCTCAAGTTCTGCCAGCGTGTCGGGATGGCCGTACAGGTAGCCCTGAAAGTGGCGGCAGCCGAGGCCGAACAGGAAGGCCCGCTGCTGGTCGTTCTCGACACCTTCGGCGATGACGTCCAGGTCGAGGGTGTGAGCCAGGTTGACCACCATCTGGGCGATCGCGGCATCGTTGGGATCGTCCAGGACGTCGCGTACGAAGGACTGATCGATCTTCAGCTGAGCGAGGGGCAGTCGCTTGAGGTAGGCGAGAGAGGAGTAGCCGGTCCCGAAGTCGTCCAGGGAGAACTCGATGCCGAAGCTCCGCAATTCCTCGATGTGGGCAATGACGGTCTCCACGTTTTCGAGCAGCATGCTCTCGGTCAGCTCCAGCTTCAGGCGGTGCCCCGGGGCGCCGGTAGCCTCGAGCGTCTCGGCCAGATCGCGCACGAAGTACTTGTGCCGGAATTGGCGCGCGCTGACGTTGACCGACAGGGTGAGGTCCCGAAAGGCGGGCTGGTGTTTCCAGGCGGCCAGCTGCTCACAGGCCGCGCGCAGCACCTTGCGGCCAATCGGGACAATCAGACCGGTCTGTTCAGCCACGGGGATGAACTCGGCGGGCGAGATCATCCCGCGGCTGGCGTGCTTCCAGCGCAGCAGGATCTCGGCCCCGATAACCGCGCCCGACGTGTTCACCTGTGGCTGGTAGTGCACGCTGAAGGCGTCCTGATCCAGGGCGTGGCGAAGCTCGCTCTCCAGTTCGAATCGGGCCTCGACGGCGCGGTGCAGCTCGGGGTCGTAGAAGCGCACAGTGTTGCGCCCGGCGTTCTTGGCCCGGTACATGGCGAGGTCCGCCTGCTTGAGGATCTCCTCCACGCTCAGACTGCGGCCGCTGAACAGTGTGGCGCCGATACTGGGCGTTACATGCCGCCTCTGTCCCGCCAGCTTGAATGGATCGCGCAGAATCTCGATGAGCTTGCGACCCACGGCCTCGGCCTGGGTCGCCGCGCGTGCCGGGTCCGGGTGGAGATCATTGAGGATGATGACAAACTCGTCGCCCCCGAGGCGGGCGAGGGTGTCCGCCTCGCGCACGGAGTTCAGCATGCGCTCGGCGACCTGGCGTAGCAGGTCGTCGCCGACTGCATGGCCGAGGGTGTCGTTGATGTCCTTGAAGTTGTCGAGATCGATGAACAGCAACGCGCCATGCAGTCGGGTGCGTTCGGTATTGGCGAGACTCTGACCCAGCCGGTCGTGCAGCAGGGTGCGATTGGGCAGTTGGGTCAGCCCGTCGAAGAAGGCGAGACGCCGGATCTCGTCCTCGGCCTGCTTGCGATCGGAGATGTCGGTCATCGTGCCGAAGGTCGCCATCACCTGGTCGTGGTCATCGAAGCGGGCACTGGCGTAGATGCTGACCCAGCGGATGTCACCGTCGCGGGTGCGCAGACGGATCTCCTCGGATTGCGAATGGGAGCCGCCCTCGAGGAGGGTGGCACAGAAGCTATGGGCGTCGTCGTGGTCCTCGGGGGCTACAAAGTCGCACAGCGGGCGGCCGAGAGTCTCTTCCACGCTGAACCCCGTCAGGGCCTCCCAGGCTGGATTCAGCAGGGTCCAGTGGCCTTCGGCATCGGTACGGAAGATGACCTCGGAGATGTGGTCCACCACGTCGCGGTAGCGGTTCTCGCTTTCCGCCAGAGCATCGGTGGTGCGTCGGTGGGTGGTGATATCCAGGGTCAGGCCGCGCAGGCTCTCCCGGCCGTCCGCGTCACGGGCCCAGGAGAGGATGTCTCGCAGCCAGATCCACTGGCCGTCGCGATGGGCGAAGCGGTAGTCCACCGTGCGCGGGCTGGTCCGGCTCTCGCGGGCGGCGTTCTGCACGCGCGGCAGGTCGGCAGGGTGGATATGCCGGGCGCGCAGCTCGCCCCGGCCCAGGTTGTGGGCCGGGAAGCCCAGCAGACGGCGGGTGTCGCCGGACACGAACTCCCATTCGTGGGTGCGCGGGTCAGCCTCCCACAAGATCGCATTGGCACCGCCGAGCATGGACTCCAGGCGTGCGACCGAGCGGTTCAGTTGCTGGTTCTGTTGTTCCAGGGTGGTCTGGGTGGACCCCAGATGGGCGGCGACATCGTTGAAGGTGCGCGCGAGGTCGCCGAACTCGTCGTGCGACCGCACCGGGATGCGATGGTCCAGACGGCCGCCCTGTAGCGCCTTGCCGCCCTGGTTCAACAGGCGCAGGCGGCGAGTAATAACCAGGCTGAAGACCACCGCGGCCAGCATGGACAACACGAGCACGCCCAGTGCCAGCAGGACGTTGCGCTGCAGGAGGGTGGCGGACAGGGCGTCGATCGCATCGGTGGAATAGCCCACCGCCAGGGTCCCGAGCGGTTGCCCGGCCAGCTCAATGTCGCGCAGGATCTCGATCTGCCCGGGCGTGGTGCGAGTGCCGTCCGGGCGTGCCGGGATGGTGTCCGGCGAGATGCCCACCGACGCCATCGGCTGGTCCTGGGCATCGAGTACCACGGCATAGAGGACATGGGAGTCGTCCGCGACGAGCTCGAGCAGGTCCTGCAGCATCGCCGGATCCGCGTAGGCCAGGCCGGGGGTCAGCGCGCTGGAGAGCAGGCGGCCCTGCTGTTCGGCAAAGCGTTCCAGCATCTGCGACTGGTTGTGCTGCACCTGGGAGATGCCGCTGATCATCAGCGCTGCCACCATCGCGACCTGGATCGCGACGGTGCCGATGATGATCTGCCAGGCGAAATTCAGGCGCATGTGGGGGGCGCCGACGCCTGTGGGGCGATGCCGGCAGAGGTTGGGCCAGAGCTGGTTGGAGCCGGGCCGGGAAGGGGCATCGACGGAATCCGGGTTGCGTGCGCGCCAGAGTCACCGCGTGGTGCGGCCATGGATTTATCGCGCCCATTTTAGCGGTACTGGACGAAGGATGCCCGTCCCGCATTTGAAATGTGGGGAAGGCCACGGCGGTCGGGGGCGATCGTTGGGGTGGGTGGATGGCGAGGTAGCGGGGGAGAAGCCGGAAAGCCCAGGAGCGGTCCGCGCCCGCGCGGCGGGCGTGATGGATGCTGCGGGCTGGACTTACGGGGTCGGGTTCCCGGCCGGGATGGGGGTCCGGAGATCGAATTTGGCTTCCAACTCATCCAGCGCACCCTGGAAGGCCGCGTACTCGCCGGCATGCGCCGCGATGAATCCGCGGTGTCCGATATGCCTCAGGAGTGCCGTGCCGGACGGGCTCTGCTGCAGCGTGATCAGGCGATGGTGCAACCGCGGGGTGTCGCTATCCAGACGTTTGTGGACCAGAAGGGTAAGCCCCGGGAACCGTTCGGATTGGGCGAGGATACGCACCAGGCTTCCGTCGCCCAGCGACATGTGGCGTTGGCGGGTGCCTTCCATATCCGGTCGTACCGGCAATACGTTGCCTTCGATGATCATGACGAGGGCATCGGCGATTCCGCGTTGGAATGCGGCCACTGCCGCGTTGTTGTGGTGATAGTGCAGGTAGCGGGGCGGGCCGGGTGGGTCGGGCCAGTCCTCGGCGTCAGTCAGGCTGCGTGCGAGGGTCGCGGCGCGGCTTTCCTTGTACGGGACTGCGAGGGATCGGCCTGCGAGGCCGGCAAGCGAATCGATGCCACCCCCGGGCCGCACCAGGAGGACCATCGCCAGCTCTTCCTCGCTGCGTACCAGTAAGCGGTAGGGCCCGTTTTCCGTGAGGAGCGGCACTACCTGCGGTGCCACGAGGATCAAGTCGTAGCGGCCCTCTCGGGTGCGTTCGAGGAGCGTCGGCAGGTCGCGTGCGGACTCTAGCCGTACCGGCTGGCCGAGTTCCGTTCCCAGCCAGTCGCGCAGGGGCGCGTAGCGTGTGAACAGCGCTGGCGGGCTGGCAAATGGCTGAATCCCGAAGGTGAATGGGGCTTGTGCCTGAGCCGGGGTGCTCAGCAACCAGAGCAGGATGGCGAGTGCCAGCCAGACGAGCGCCGGCCGCCGCCGGGGCGGGCCGGTGGGCTTGCATGACATGTTCGCAGCAGGCGTGACCGTCGCAGGCATGGAGCCACCGTCTATTGGGCTTCACTAGGTAAGACGGGGCAGGCGCGCGATTTCGTCCCGTTCCGGGGCGTCAAAGAATGGACGATTGGGCTTTGGTTGGGCTTGGCCGTCTGGTCCGTGGGTGTCGGGAATCCGTCGGCATCTTGTGGCGCGCCCGGTCCGGTCATGCCTGAAAGCCCCGTTCCACCGGTCTTTGGTGGGTCTGGCGTTGTTTTTGCTTGCATCCGGTTCTTACGAATCGCACGACCGCGCGGGCGCTACCGGCGCCGCGGGACGGAGGAAGCACATGACCGGAATTTTCGATCGGGTCGCCGAGGCGCTGTTGGCCACGTTGCAGGGGCTCAGTCCATTAAGCGTGATTGGCTTGTTCGCGCTGTTGCTGTTTGGGCTGTTCCTGGCGGCGTTGACGGCGACGGCATTGCGCCGCGCCGAGTCCTTGCAGGGAGCGGCGCCCGCGCTGCTGACCACCGTGGGGATTCTCGGCACCTTCCTCGGGGTCGCCATTGGGCTGCTGGATTTTGATGCTGGACGGGTGGAGGCCAGTATCCCGGCCTTGCTGGAGGGGCTCAAGCTGGCCTTCGTGACCAGTATCGTGGGCATCTTGCTGGCTGCGGTGTTGCGGATGGTTCAGGTGATGGTACCCGCACCGACGGCATCCCCCGAACCGTCTGCGGAGGGTGCGTCGGATGCACCATTGGATAATGCGCACCTGGCGGCACAACAACGGGATGCCTCGCTGGCCGTAGTGGAGGCGGTGCGGGCCCTCGATCAGCGCCTGGATGCCCGGCTGGAGCAACAGCACCGCGAACTGACCGGCGCGCTCGATGGCATGGCCGAACGTATCACCGAAATGAGCAGCGGACACCTGGTAGAGGCCCTGGAGCGGGTGATCCACGATTTCAACGATCGCCTGGGTGAACAGTTTGGCGAGAACTTCCGGCGTCTGGATGACTCGGTCGCTCGCCTGGTGGAGTGGCAGGCTCAGTATCGCGAGCAGATGGACACCCTGCATCGGGCCTTCGACCAGGCCCGTGCCGGGGTCGAACAGACCGAGCAGACCCTGGAGCGCATGACCGGGCAGGCCTTGCAGATCACCCGGCACGTGGAGGATCAGGAATCGACGCTCTCCAGTCTGCGGCGCGAGACGGTGGAACTGGAGGCCCTGCTGGGGAGCATCGCGGCCCTGCGGGATCGTGCCACCGAGGCCTTCCCGGCGATGGACGCACGGCTGGAGGCGATGCTCGAGAGTATCGAGAATGCCGTCCAGGCAGGGCTCGCGGCGGAGACGCGCTGGGGTGGGGAACGTTCCGCCGCCATCGCCTCCGCGGGCGGGCGTAACTGATGTTTTCCTGGTTGGCGCGACGCCGTCGGCGACAAGGTGTGGCCGCGGGAAACGAGGCCGACCAGGGTTCGCACTGGCTGGCGGTGGCGGACCTGATGGCCGCGCTGATGATGATCTTCCTGTTCCTCGCGCTGCTGCACATGGTTCAGGTGGAGCGCGAGAGTGCGGTGCATACCGAGGTTCGCAACGAGGCGGCCGCCTTGCGCGCGGCGATTTATTCGGTTCTGGAGGAGGAGTTTCGCGAGGATTTGCCGCGCTGGAATGCGGAACTGGACCGCGATAGCCTGACCTTGCGCTTTCGCGAGCCGGAGGTCCTGTTCGAGCGCAGTTCGGCACGCATCCGGCCGCGCTTCGAGGCGATTCTCGAGGACTTCATGCCGCGCTACGCGGAACAGTTGCGTCCGTTCGCCGAGGTCATTCGGGAGGTGCGGATCGAGGGCCACACCTCCAGCGAGTGGGCCGGCAGCGACGATGCGCTGGATGCCTATTTCGGAAACATGGATCTTAGCCAGCGCCGCACGCGCGCGGTGCTGGAATATGCCTATCAGCTGGAGCCCCTGCAGGAGGCGGACTGGTTCCGCTCGCGGGTCGCGGCCGTGGGGTTGTCCTCTTCGCGCCGGGTGCTGGACGAGCGCGGCGAGGAGGATCGTCGGGCATCCCGCCGAGTCGAGTTCAGTGTCCTGACCGATTTCGAGGCGCGCCTGCTGGGCGCGGGGACGGCGTCGGACGAGGCAGGGCCTCGACCTCTGGAGGCGCGCGTCCGCTGACCCGGTTGCCGTCAGATGGCGCCGAGCAGGGCCTTGCGCAGGCGGGCCTGATCCTCGTCGTCGAGCGCCGCGTGGTCGGGGCGGCTGAGGAGGAAACTGTCCTCGACCTGTTCCCCGGCCGTGGCGATGCGTGCAGTCCGCACGTCGATTCCCTGCTCGGCAAGGACATGCCCGATGGTCGACAGCAGGCCGGGTCGGTCCAAAGCGCGCAGCCGCATGCGCGTTGCCTGGCCGCCCGCAGCGGGTTCGAATTCGATCTGCGTATCCACGTCGAAGTGCTTGAGGCGGCGTGGAAGCTGGCGTGAGGCCGGGTTGGGGATGGTCCCTTCGCGTTCGAGTTCACGTTCGAGGCTCTGGCGGATCTCTTCGGAGCGATAACCGGCATCCACCGTCTGGCCCCCGCCGCTTTCGAGAACCAGAAAGGTATCCAGCGTGCGGCCGGCTGCGGTCGTGATGATCCGTGCGTCCACGATGTCCAGTCCCAACTGGGTCAGGGCGCTGGTGATGCGCGCGAAGATCCGGGGATGGTCGCTGGCGTAGACGAAGATCTCCGTGCTCCCGCGCGAGGTCTTCGGGCGCACCAGGATCAGGGGGAGGGCGTCCGGGGGGAGTGGCAGCAGGGCCCGGGCGTGCCAGGCGATCTCGTCGGCGGAATGGCGCAGGAAGTATTCGTCGTCCAGTTCGTCCCACAACTTCCGGGCCTGATCGGTATCGAAGCCTTGTTGTTCGATTAACGCGAGTGCCTCGGTGCGGGTTTGCCGGATCTGTTCGTCCATGTCCGGCGGGGTATCCAGACCCCGGTCCAGGACATTGCGGGTGGCGTGATAAAGGGTTTGGAGCAGGGAATCCTTCCAGCTGTTCCACAGCTCCGGATTGGTTCCGCGGATATCGGCAATGGTCAGCAGATAGAGAAAGTCCAGGCGTTCGCGGGTGACCACCTCGCGGGCGAAACCCATGACGACCTCGGGGTCGGAGATGTCCTTGCGCTGGGCCGTCAGCGACATCAGCAGGTGGGAACGCACCAGCCAGGCGACCAGGCCGGCATCCGCGTCCGACAGGCCGTGATGCTGGCAGAAATGCAGGGCATCGTGGGCCCCCAGCTCGGAATGATCACCCCCGCGGCCCTTGGCGATGTCGTGAAACAGGGCGGCCAGCACCAGACGTTCGGGGCGCACCAGTCCGGAGTAGATCTGGTGCGCCAGTGGCTGTTCGTGCGCGAACTCGGGCAGCGCCAGGCGGCGCGCGTTGCGCACCACGTTCAGGGTGTGCTCGTCCACGGTGTAGGCGTGGAACAGGTCGTACTGCATGCGTCCGATGATGCGCCCGAAGGCCGGCAGGTAATTGCCCAGCACGCCGTAGCGGTTCATGCGGCGCAGCTGGCTGGTGATCCCGCGCGGGGCGCGCAGGATGTCCATGAAGAGCTCGCGGCACACCGGATTGCGGCGGAAGTGCCCATCGATCAGGTGGCGGTGGGCCCGGATCAGGCGGATGGTGGAGGCGCGGATGCCCTGGATCTCCGGGTGTTCCTGGAGCAGGCGGAAGACCTCCAGCAGCGCCGGCGGATAGATCATGAAGACCTGATCGTGCGCCGCCTCGAGGTAGCCGCCCCGGACCTGGAAACGCTGGTGGATGCGTACGGGGTCCTGGAGGGCTTCCGGATCGTCGAGGATGGCCTCGTTGAAGTGTTGCAGCAGCAGTTCGTTCAGCCGCTCGAGATCGTTGATGGTGCGGAAGTAGCGCTGCATGAACTGCTCGACCGCCCGGTTGTGGTTCTGGTCGACGAAGCCGAAGGTGTTGGCCAGCTGGCGCTGCAGATCGAAAAGCAGGCGGTCCTCGCGGCGGCCAGCGAGCATGTGCAGGGCAAAGCGTACCCGCCAGAGGAAGTTCTGGCCCTCCATCATCTCGCGGAACTCACCCTCGCGAAGGAAGCCCAGTGACACCAGCTCCTCGATGCGCTCGGCGCCATAATGACGCTTGGTGACCCAGCCGATCATCTGGATGTCGCGCAGGCCGCCGGGGCCTTCCTTGACGTTCGGCTCAAGGCGGTAGGCGGTCTCGCCAAAACGCCGGTGGCGTGCTTGTTGTTCGGCCAGCTTGGCGGCATAGAAACTGCGCGAGTCCCAGATGCGGTCGGGCTCTATGGCGCCACGGAAGTCGTTGAACAGGCTGAGATGGCCGGCCAGGTACCGGGCCTCGATCAGGTTGGTCGCGACGGTGATGTCGTCGCGCGCCTCGCGGGTGCAGTCGTCGATACTGCGCACGCTGTGCCCGACCTCGATGCCGATGTCCCAGAGGAACGTGACGAAGTCGCTGATCCGGTCGAAGAGGGCGGGGTCATGTTCGCCCTCGAGGATGATCTGGATGTCGATATCGGAGGCCGGGTGCAGTTCGCCGCGGCCATAGCCACCGACCGCGATCAGGCATAGCTGGTCGTCATCCGCGAGGCCCTTCTGAGCCCAGATCAGCTTGAGAAGCTCGTCGATGCGCCGGGCGTGGCCATGGATCAGCTCGGCGATCGGCATGCCGTCGCGAAAGCCCTGGTATTGCTGTTCCAGGATGGCGCGGCGCCGGTCCCGAAACAGCGCAATATTCCCCGGGTTGCGGCTCAGCCGCTGGTAGTCCTCGCCCCAGCCGGGGGTGAAGGCCGGAGTATCGAGTTCGCCGGGGGTGCTGCCCGCAGGATTCATTGGGGCTCCGTGGAGTGGGCGGTTCGAATCGGCGGGGAACAGGCGTGATGGCGTTCGATCAGGCCGCGATCTCCTGCGGTGGGGTTTCGTCCTTGCGCAGGGTCAGGATCTCGTATCCGTCGGCGGTGACCAGTAGTGTGTGTTCCCACTGCGCCGACGGACTGTGATCCTTGGTCACGGCGGTCCAGCCATCCGCCAGGATGCGGGTGTGGCGGCGGCCGGCATTGATCATCGGCTCGATGGTAAAGCACATGCCTTCTCTCAGGGTCATGCCGGTGCCAGGCTTGCCATAGTGCAGGACCTGCGGATCCTCGTGGAAGCCGCGCCCGATCCCGTGGCCGCAGAACTCGCGCACCACGGAGCAGCGTTGTGCCTCGGCGTACACCTGAATCGCGTGGCCGATATCGCCCAGCGTTGCGCCCGGGCGAACCTGCTGGATGCCGAGGTACATGCTGGTACGTGCCACGTCGATCACCCGCTGGGCCTGGATACCGGCCTTGCCGATCACGAACATGCGGCTGGTGTCGCCGTGGAAGCCGTCCTTGATCACGGTGATATCGATATTGAGGATATCGCCGTTCTTCAGCTTGCGATCCCCCGGGATGCCGTGGCAGACCTGATGGTTCACCGAGGTACAGATCGACCTTGGGAAGCCGCGATAGTTGAGTGGGGCCGGGATCGCGTCCTGGGTGTTCACGATGTAGTCGTGACAGATCCGGTCCAGTTCCCCGGTCGTCACGCCGGCTTGCACGTGGGGCTCGATCATCTCGAGGACTTCGGCGGCCAGGCGGCCGGCGACGCGCATGTGTTCGATCTCTTCGGGGGTCTTGATGGAAACGGACATGGGGGCTCCCGCCGCGGCGCCCGGAGGGGCTCGGCGTTTGGTTCGGGTAAGTGTCCTATGCTATAAAGCGCGCGCCTCGCTGGCAATTCGGCGGGGTCGGAAGCCGCCTTTTGCGGGGCGACTCCCGAAACCTTAATCCACACACGCATCGGCACGATCTGTCGGGTGCCCGCCCTCGGAGAAGATTCGGTTCGGGTTTCAGATCGGGATGCGTGGAGGCTCAACCCGTTACAGGAGAAAACTCATGTCCCTCGTGACTATGCGACAGATGCTGGAGGCCGGTGTGCACTTCGGCCACCAGACGCGTTACTGGCATCCCAAGATGGCCCCGTACATCTTCGGGGAACGCAACAAGATTCATATCATCAACCTCGAGAAGTCCCTGCCGATGTTCAACGATGCGTTGAACTTCCTCGGCAAGATCGCTGCCGACGGTGGCCAGATCATGTTCGTCGGCACCAAGCGCTCGGCCCGCGACGTGGTGGCCGAAGAGGCAAACCGTTGCGGCATGCCGCACGTGAGCCACCGCTGGCTGGGCGGCATGCTGACCAACTTCAACACCGTCAAGCAGTCGATCAAGCGCCTGAAGGACCTCGAGACGATGGACGCCGATGGCAGCTTCCAGGTCCTGAACAAGCGCGAGGCCCTGAGCCGTCGCCGCGAAAAGGACAAGCTGGATCGCAGCCTGGGCGGTATCAAGGACATGAACCGCATGCCCGATGCGATGTTCGTGATTGACGTCGGCTACGAGAAGATTGCGGTGGCCGAGGCGAAGAAGCGCGGCATTCCGGTCGTCGCCGTGGTGGATTCCAACCATTCCCCGGAAGGCGTGGATTACGTGATCCCGGGCAACGATGACGCGATGCGTGCGATTCAGCTCTATGTGGCTGCGATCGCCGATACCATCATCGAGGCCAAGGGTGCGGTGACCACGGGTGGCATGGGCGAAGCAGAAGCCGCCGAGCCGGCCGCTGCAACGACTGACGCCCCCGACACCGCGTCGCCCGCCAACCCCGCTTGATAACAGGAGCCGGTCGCCACGCTGGCGGCCGGCTCGAGCATGATTCAGGAGCAAGCAACGATGCAGATTACTGCTGCACAAGTAAAAGAACTGCGCGAGCGCACTGGCGCCGGCATGATGGAATGCAAGAAGGCCCTGACCGAAACCGGCGGCGATCTGGAAGCGGCGGTCGAGGCAATGCGCAAGTCCGGCATGGCCAAGGCCGACAAAAAGGCGGATCGTGTCGCGGCCGAAGGTCGCGTCGAGATTGCCAGCGACGGTTCGCGCGCGGTGATCGTCGAGATCAACTGCGAGACGGACTTCGTCGGCAATGACGACAACTTCCGTGCCTTCACCAGCGCCTGCGCCAATGTGGCGCTGAACACCGCCGCCGATTCGGTGGAAGGCCTGATGACCGAGACCGTCGATGGTCAGACCCTGGAAGAGCAGCGTACTCAGCTGATCGCCAAGGTCGGCGAGAACGTCCAGGTCCGCCGTTTCGAACGCATGACGGCGGAAGGTGCGCTGGGTTTCTATCAGCATGGTGCCCGGATTGGCGTGCTGGTTGGTCTGAACGGTGGTGACGAGCAGCTGGCCAAGGATATCGCGATGCATATCGCGGCGAGCCATCCGGTGTGCATCGACGAGAGTCAGGTGCCGACCGAGATGCTCGACAAGGAACGTGCGATCTTCAAGGCCCAGGCCGAGGAATCGGGCAAGCCGGAGAACATCATCGAGAAGATGATCGAGGGGCGTATCCGCAAGTATCTGGGCGAGATCACCCTGGTGGGCCAGCCGTTCGTGAAGGATCCCGATCAGACGGTCGCACAGCTGCTGGAAAGCAAGGGGGCTTCGGTCTCCGGCTTCATCCGCTTCGAGGTGGGCGAGGGGATCGAGAAGAAGACCGAGAACTTTGCCGAAGAGGTAATGGCTCAGGCGCGCGGCGCCTGATCCAGCAGGACTCCGGGGCGGCCGCTTGATGCGGCCGCTTCCGGATAAAAGGGCCAGAAAAAACTGGCAAGCGAGAACAACCGAGCCCGAGATAAGGAACCCCATGAGTCAGGACAGCCAGCCCGCGTTCCGGCGCATCCTTCTGAAGTTGAGTGGGGAGGCCCTGATGGGTCAGCAATCCTATGGGGTTGACCCGGATGTCCTGGCGCAGGTGGCCGAAGAGGTCTCGGAGCTCTCCCGCATGGGGGTCGAGGTCGGCATCGTGATCGGTGGCGGCAACATCTTCCGTGGTGCGGGGCTGGCACAAGGCGGCATGGACCGGGTGACCGGCGACCACATGGGCATGCTGGCAACGGTGATCAATGCGTTGGCGCTGCAGGATGCGATCGAGCGCGCCGGGCGTTTTTCGCGGGTGATGTCGGCGATCCGCATCAACCAGGTGTGCGAGGACTACATCCGCCGGCGTGCGGTACGGCACCTGGAAAAGGGGCGCATCGTGGTGTTTGCGGCCGGAACCGGCAATCCGTTCTTCACCACGGATTCCGCGGCGAGCCTGCGGGCGATCGAGATCAACGCCGACATCATGATCAAGGCGACCAAGGTCGACGGGGTCTACGATGCCGATCCGATGACCACCAAGGATGCCCGACGCTACGAGCGGCTGACCTTCGACGATGCGCTGGAACAGCGTCTGGGCGTAATGGATACCACGGCCCTGGTGATGTGCCGAGACAATGGCCTGCCGATCCGTGTAATGAACATGTTTGCCAAGGGCGACCTGCAGCGGCTCGTGATGGGCGAGGCGGTCGGCACCTTGGTCGAGGGAGCCCGTAATGAGTGACGCCACCCTGAAAGATGCGCGCGAACGCATGGACAAGAGCCTGGAAGCGTTGCGCAACGAGCTATCGAAGATTCGAACCGGCCGTGCGCACCCCACGCTGCTCGAACATGTGCATGTGGAGTACTACGGCATGGATGTGCCGATCAACCAGGTCGCGAACATCAATGCCGAGGACGCACGCACGCTCTCCGTGGTCCCGTACGAGAAGGACATGGTCGGCAAGATCGAGAAGGCCATCATGACTTCGGATCTGGGACTCAATCCGGCGAGCATGGGGACGACGATCCGTGTGCCGCTGCCGGCGCTGACCGAAGAGCGTCGGCGTGACCTGGTCAAGGTCGTCCGGGCCGAAGCCGAGCACGCGCGGGTGGCCGTGCGCAATATCCGGCGGGATGCCAACAACGCCTTCAAGCAGCTGGTCAAGGACAAGGAGATGTCCGAAGACGACGAGCACAAGGCGCAGGAGCTGATCCAGAAGCTGACCGACGACCACATCGCCAAGGTCGACGCGATGCTTGCGGACAAGGAAGCCGAGTTGATGGAAGTCTGACCGGCGCAGGCGATGCCGGTTACTACTTCACCCAGCGAGGCGCTCCCTGCGCACGTGGCCATCGTCATGGACGGCAACGGGCGTTGGGCCGAGGCCCGAGGTCTGAGTCGTTCCGAAGGCCACCGGGCGGGGCTGGAGGCGACGCGGCATGCCGTGCGGTTTTTCGCCGAACAAGGCGTGGGCACCCTGACGCTGTTCGCCTTTAGCAGCGAGAACTGGGGCCGCCCGCGCGAAGAGGTCGAGGCACTGTTCGATCTGTTTGTGTCCGCCATCGAGGCGGAACTCCCGGAACTGATCGAGCGCGGGATCGCGCTCACCTTTATTGGCGATCGCGCAAGCTTCCCGTCGGATCTGCAGACGCGGATGGCGGAAGCCGAGCAGGCCTCTGCCGCCAACGAGGGTATGCGGGTTGTCGTGGCACTGGGATACGGTGGCCGCTGGGACATCCTGCAGGCGGCCCGCCGCTGGGTGGCCGCCGGCGACGAAGGGGCGAATCCCGAGACTTCTTTCGCCGGCTATTTGAGCACGGCCGGGATGCCCGACGTCGATCTGTTGATCCGCACCGGCGGCGAACGCCGCATCAGCAATTTCCTCCTGTGGCAGGCGGCGTATGCCGAGTTGCTCTTCGTCGAGACGTTCTGGCCGGACATCACAGCCGATGATCTGCGACAGGGGCTGGCGTGGTATGCGAGTCGCCAGCGGCGTTTCGGCTGCGTGACCGGAGCCGCCGAGGCAAGTGCGCGGGAGGTGCCGAGTGCTTAAACAACGGATTCTGACGGCCGCGGCGCTGGGTTTGCCGGCGCTGGCTCTGGTGGCCTGGGGCCCGAACTGGGCGGTGCTGGCGCTGGTCGCGCTGGTCCTCGGGTTGGCGACCTGGGAGTGGGGCGGACTGGCCGGGCTCGAAAACCCGTTGGCACGCGGTGCGCTGGTGGCGGCCGTGGTGGTTCCCGTGGTTGCGCTTGGTCTGGCGCCGGTTGCGGGGTTGCACTACCTGATCCTGGGTCTGGTGTTGCTGTGGTGGCTGGTGATCCTGTTGCTGTTGCCGTTTTATCGCGAACGCGAGAAGGCCGCACCGGCATCCAGTCGGACCCTCTTTGCGGTGGCCGCGATCATGACGTTGGTGCCGGCGGGAATGGGCCTGGTTTGGCTGCATGCCCTGGCGCCTTTGCTGGTGGTCTATCTGGTGGTGCTGGTTGGCCTGGCCGACACCGGGGCGTATTTCGCCGGGAAGGCGTTCGGGCGCAACCCGTTGGCGCCGCATATCAGTCCGGGGAAGACCCGCGAGGGCTTGCTTGGCGGGCTACTGACGGTGCTGGCCTTCGCGATCGTGGTGGCGGCCGTTTGGGGCCTCGAGCCGATGGACGCGATGGTATTCCTGCTGCTGTCGGTGCTGATCGGGCTGGTCTCGGTCGTGGGGGACCTGTTCGAGAGCATCCTGAAGCGACAGGCTGGCGAGAAGGACAGTGGTTCCTTGCTGCCGGGCCACGGGGGTATTCTGGACCGGTTCGACAGCATGGTCGCGGCGGCTCCGGTTTTCCTGGCCGGGTTGTTGTGGCTGGCGCTGATTCCGGCCCCGCCGGTGGCGGCATAGCGCGAACGGACGCAGGTACCCATGAAGACGACGCAGATCACCATTCTCGGATCAACCGGCAGCATCGGGTTGAGTACGCTCGATGTCGTGGCGCGTCAGCCGGAACGCTTCCGCGTGTATGCCCTGACGGCGCATTGCAATGTGGAGCGCATGCGCGCGCAGTGCCTGGCCCACCACCCGGAGGTGGCCGTGATGGTCGATCCCGATGCCGCCGAGGCTCTGCGCACGGCTTTGGCGGCGGTCGGCTCGCGTACCGAGGTGCGGGCGGGTGCGGAGGCCCTGGCGGAGGTCGCCCGGGAGCCCCGGGTCGACGCGGTGATGGCGGCGATCGTGGGCGCAGCCGGGCTGTTGCCGACGCTGGCCGCGGCCGAGGCGGGCAAACGGGTGCTGCTCGCCAACAAGGAGGCCCTGGTCATGTCCGGGGCCTTGCTGATGGATGCCGTGCGCCGCTCCGGTGCCTGTCTGTTGCCGATCGATTCCGAGCACAACGCGATCTTTCAGTGCCTTCCCAATGGCTACGTCTGTGCCGAGTCGGTGACACCGCACGGGGCACGCCGGATCTGGCTCACCGCATCGGGGGGGCCGTTTCGCGACCGTCCGCTGGACAGCTTTGCCGGGATTACGCCGGACGAAGCCTGCGCCCACCCCAATTGGGATATGGGGCGCAAGATCTCGGTGGACTCGGCGACCATGATGAACAAGGGGCTCGAGGTGATCGAGGCCTGCTGGCTGTTTGCCGTGGCGCCCTCGACGATTCAGGTGGTACTTCACCCGCAGAGCATCGTGCATTCGATGGTGGCCTACGATGACGGGTCGGTACTCGCGCAACTCGGCAATCCCGACATGCGCACACCGATCGCCCATGCGCTGGCCTGGCCCGAGCGTATGGAGTCGGGCGTTGAACCGCTGGATCTGCTCACGATGGGCAAGCTGGAGTTCTCCGAGCCGGAAGCGGAACGTTTCCCGGCGCTCGGTCTCGCCTACGCCGCACTGGAGCGTGGAGGGACGGCCACCGCGGTTCTCAACGCGGCCAATGAAGTGGCGGTGGATGCCTTCCTGGGAGAGCGCCTGCCCTTCAGCGAGATCCCGGCGGTGATCGCCACGACCCTGGAAGCGATCGAGGCCGAGGCAGCCGATTCGCTGGAGCGCGTCCTGGGTGCGGACCGGCGGGCTCGCGAGGTCGCGAGCGAGTATGTCGCGAACGCACGACCCGTCCTGTCATGACGTTCCTGACGAGCCTGCTGGCGTTTGCGGTGGCCATTGGCGTACTGGTGACCGTGCACGAATATGGGCACTACCTCGCCGCCCGTCTGGTGGGGGTGAAGGTGCTGCGCTTCTCGGTGGGTTTCGGCCGGCCGATTTTCAAGCGCTACTTCGGGCGGGACCGGACGGAATTCGTGATTGCCGCATTGCCGCTGGGTGGCTACGTGAAGATGCTCGACGAGCGCGAGGGTCCGGTGGCGCAGGAAGAGGTCCCGCGGGCTTTCAACCAGAAAGGTCTTGGGGCCCGTACGTTCGTGGTGTCGGCCGGTCCGGCGGCGAATTTCCTGCTGGCGATCCTGGTCTACGCCGTGATGTTCATGGTGGGTGTGGGCGGGATCAAGCCCATTCTCGGCGAGGTGGCGCCGGATACGCCGGCCGCCGAGGCAGGCCTCGAGCGGGGGCAGGAGATCCTGCGGGTGGGCGATCGTGAAGTGGCGGACTGGGAGCAGGCCAACCTGCGCCTGCTGGACCATGCGGTTCGCGGCGACGCGGTCACCCTGCTGCTGCGCGGCACGGACGGTCTTGAGATCGAGCGGGAGGTGGATCTGCGGGATCGCCAGGCGTTGCTGGCAGAGGGGCAGTTCCTCGACAAGCTGGGATTGCAGCCCTATCGGCCGATGCTGGAACCGCGGATCGGTGCCGTCGAGGGTGGGAGCCCGGCGGCGGCGGCCGGACTGGAGGTCGGGGATCGTGTGCTGGCAGTGGACGGCGAGCCGGTCGCGGACTGGAATCGCTGGGTCGAGGTGGTGCGTGCGCATCCAGAAGCCGATCTGCGGGTCACCGTGGAGCGCGACGGGCGCACCCTGGAACTACGAATGACGCCGGAGGCGACGGATCACGAGGGGGTGGCCATTGGCCGTATCGGCGCGGGCGTGGATACGGATCAATCGGCGGCACGGGACATGGCCGTACTGGTGCGCCAGGGTCCGGGATCGGCATTTGTCTCGGGGGCGGAGCGGACGTGGGATGTGACCGTCCTGACACTGGGCATCCTCTGGCGAATGATCACCGGGGATGCGTCGGTTAAAAATATCAGCGGACCGGTTACCATAGCCGAGTTTGCGGGGGTCTCGGCGTTGATCGGGATTTCGGCGTTCCTGGGATTTCTCGGGCTGGTGAGCGTGTCGCTCGGGATCATCAATCTGCTGCCGATCCCGATGCTGGATGGCGGCCATTTGCTGTACTACGCCGCCGAGGCGGTGAAGGGCAGCCCGGTGTCGGAGCGCACCCAGATAATCGGTCAGCAGGTGGGTCTGCTGGCGATCGCGGGGCTGATGGTGCTGGCCCTGTACAATGATTTGACACGACTGTTCGGTTAGGCGAGGGCACTCTGGAGCGGCATCCCGGGTGCCTCGATCAGCCCACCGAACGGCCTATTTTTTGGCGGAGAGCATGGCGCGAAACAGCTTGAGAGGAATGGCCCTGGTCGGTTTGCTGGGCCTGGCGGGGACGGCCTGGGGCCAGGCCTACGAGATCGAGGATATCGAGATCGAGGGGCTGGAACGGATCACCGCCGGTACCGCGCTCAGTTATCTGCCCGTGCAGGTTGGGGATACCTTCGACGACAATCGCAGTCCGGAGGTGATCCGCGAGCTGTTCCAGACCGGCTTCTTCGACGATGTGGAGATTGCCCGGCGCGGGGATGTCCTGGTTGTGATCGTCTCTGAACGCCCTGCGATCAACGAGATCAATTTTTCCGGTAACCGGGATATCCCCGACGAGGGCTTGCGCGAGGCGCTGGATTCGGCCGGCCTGCGTTCCGGGCGGGTATTCAACCGCACGATGCTGGACCGCATCGAGAGCGAGCTGCGCCAGCAGTATTTCGCGCGCGGACGCTACAACGTGCAGGTCGATGTGGAGATCGTGGAACTGCCGCGTAACCGCGTGGACATCGAGATCGACATTACCGAAGGGCCGGTGGCCAAAATCCGCCAGGTCAATGTGGTGGGTAACGAGAGCTACTCGGGTCGTGAACTGACCCGGCGTTTCGAGTCCGGCGTGCCACGCTGGTGGGCCTTTTTCAGCCGGCGGGACAATTACTCGCGCGAGAAGCTGTCCGGGGATCTGGAACAGCTCCGTTCGCATTATCTGGATCAGGGTTTCCTGGAGTTCGATATCGACTCCACTCAGGTGACGCTGACGCCGGATCGGCGGGATCTGTTCATCACGATTAACGTCGACGAGGGCGATCGCTATACGGTGACCGGTGTGGATCTCGCCGGGGAGTTCGTGATCCCGCGGGAGGAGCTGGAGAGCCTGATTGACGTGGACATCGATGCGCCGTTTTCGCGCAGCCAGGTGACCGAATCCGCCGAACGGATCAGCGAGCGCCTGACTCGGGAGGGTTTCGCATTCGCCAACGTGAACCCGGTACCCGACGTGGACGAGGACAACCGCGAAGTGGCGATCACGTTCTTCGTCGACCCGGGCCCGCGCGTCTATGTTCGGAACATCCGGATCACCGGCAATCAGAACACCGAGGAACGGGTGTATCGCCGCGAGATGCGGCAGATGGAGAGTGCCTGGTACAACGGGGCATTGGTCGAACGTTCCCGGGTGCGTGTCCAGCGGCTGCCGTTCGTCCAGAGCGTGAACGTGGAGACCGAGCGGGTCGCCGGCACCGATGACGAAGTGGACCTGAATATCACCGTGACCGAGCAGCAGTCCGGGGCCTTGTCGCTGGGCGCCGGGTTCTCGCAGAACCAGGGGCTGCTGCTGACCGCGAGCCTGACACAGGACAACTTCCTTGGGACCGGCAATCGCTTCTCCACCGAGGTGAGTACCAGCAAGGTCAACCAGCTGTTCCGCATGAGCGTCACCAATCCGCACTTCACCCCCTCCGGTGCGAGTCGCGGGTTCTCCGTGTTTTATCGCAAGATCGACGCCGAGGAGGCCAACATCTCGCGGTATTCATCCAACCGCTTTGGCTTCGACGTGACTTACGGGATTCCGCTGTCGGAGTTCGACCGGATTCAGGTGCGACCGGGTTTCGAGAACATCGAAATCGAGACGGTCGAACGGTCCGACACTCGTATCGGAACCCCGGACGAGATCATCGACGAGCTGGACGAATTTGGCGATTCCGCGAACCTCTACAAGCTCGAGACCAGCTATGTCCACGATACGCGGGACAGCACGACCTTCGCCTCGGAAGGCCGTCGCCATCGGGTCGGCCTGGAAGTCACGGTGCCGGGCAGTGACCGCGAGTTCTACAAGCTCACCTATTCGGGCCAGGAGATCTTCCGGCTGTCCGATCGGTACTCCTTCAGCCTCTCCGCCGGACTCGCGTACGCGGATGGCTACGGAGGGGATGACGTCCCGTTCTACGAACGGCTGTTTGCCGGGGGCATTCGCTCGGTCCGCGGCTACGAGGACAACCAGCTGGGCGATCTGCGACCGATCCGCGATGGTCAGGTGGCGACGCGCGATTCCAATGATGATCCCTACGGTGGGCGGTTCCGGACTACGCTGTCCGCGGAATTGTTCTTCCCGATGCCGTTTGCGGCCGACAACGATGCAGTCCGCATGAGTACCTTTGTGGACGCGGGGAATGTGTTCCATGATGTGTCGGACTTTGATACCAGCGAGTTGCGGGCATCGGCGGGTGTGGCGGTGACCTGGTTCTCGCCGGTGGGGCCGCTGAGCTTCAGCGTGGCCGAGCCGTTCAACGATCAGCCGGGTGACGAGCTGCAGCGCTTCCAGTTCCTGCTGGGGGCCAGTTTCTGAGGATGATCGATGCAAGCGCATCGGGAGGCGTCATGAGATCCGGGATGGCCTGGTTCGCGGCGGTGATTCTCGTCGTCAGCGGATGGCTGGTGGTACCCGCTGTCGCCGGGGCGCAGAACGTCGCATTCGTGACGATGAACCGGATTCTCGAGGATTCGCCGCAGGCCGAAGAGGCCATGCGCGAACTGGAGCGCGAGTTCTCGCCGCGCGATTCGGAGCTGGTGGCGGAGCGTGAGGAGCTGCAGCGGCTGCGTGACCGGCTGGAACGTGACGGGGACCTGATGAACCCATCGGAACGGGCGGACCTGGAGCGGGAGTTCTCGCAACGTTCGCGCGAATTCCGGCGGGCGCAGGAGAGCTTCAGCGAAGACCTGAACGTACGCCGCAACGAGGAGCTGGCCAAACTGCAGCGACGGATCAACGATGCCATCGTCGATCTCGCCCGGGAACGCGACATCGATCTGATCCTGACCGAGCGCAACGTGCTGTATGCCAGCGACCGGATCGACATCACGGACGACATCCTTGCCACAATGCAGCGAGACTGACGGCGGGTATTCGGCCCGCGAGCTGGCCGAGGCGCTGGGCGGGCAGCTCACGGGAGATGGCCAACGCCGCTTCACCGGGTTGAGCCCGCTGGCCACCGCGGGCCCCTGCGATCTGAGTTTTGTGACGGACGCCGGGCGTCATGCCGAGGCCCTGGCGGCGAGTGCCGCGGGTGTGGTCCTGGTGCCGGAGGCCGCGGGCCTGCAAGCGACGTCTTCCCGAACCCTGATCCACCTGGATGATGTCTATCTGGGCTATGCGCGAGCGAGTCAGTGCCTGGGCAGGCCGCGTCGGGCACGGCCTGCGGGTGTCCATCCGGGTGCGTTTGTCGATCCCGAGTCGTCGGTTTCTCCCGACGCATTCGTGGGACCTGGGGCGGTGATCGGGGCAGGGGCTTCGGTGGGGCGCCAGAGCGTCGTGGAGGCGCACTGCGTGGTGGGCGAGGGGGTGACGGTGGGGGCCGATACCTTCCTGCACCCCCGGGTGACCCTGCTCGAAGGGGTCGAGGTGGGGGATCGCTGCATCCTGCACAGTGGTTGCGTGATCGGGGCCGATGGCTTCGGATTCGCCCCCGCGGGCGACCAGGGTTGGGAGAAGATCGAACAGCTGGGCCATGTCGTGATCGGTTCCGATGTGGAAATCGGAGCGAACACGACCATCGATCGCGGGGCGTTGCGCGCAACGCGGATCGGGAGGGGTGTAAAGATCGACAACCTAGTTCATGTTGCCCATAACGTCGAGATTGGCGACCATACAGCCATTGCCGGCTGTGTGGGGATCGCGGGCAGTGCCCGGATCGGCGCGCATTGTGCAATCGGGGGCGGCGCCGGGATCCTGGGTCACCTGTCCATTGTGGATCACGTCACCATTCACGCGATGACCCTGGTCACGCGCTCCATTACGCGGCCGGGTCACTACGCCTCTGGAGTCCCGCATCAAGAGGCCCGGTTGTGGAATCGCATGCTGGCCCGACTGCGCCGTCTGGCGCGTTAGGCGATCGAGGGGCGATCGATCGGCCCTGGTAGTAACTGGCCTTGCCGCGTGTGGGGAGGCCGAGTCGAACGTCGTATTGCACGTCCCGCGCAGCGGTCCGGATGCGGCACAACAAGATCAAGAGAAAGGACACCGGCGTGGATGACTTTAATGTCCAGGAGATCATGCGCTACCTGCCGCATCGTTACCCGTTCCTGATGGTGGATCGGGTGCTGGAGTGGGAGGCGGGCAGCTATCTGACGGGGATCAAGAACGTCAGCATCAACGAACCGTATTTCCAGGGGCACTTCCCGATCAAGCCGGTGATGCCCGGGGTTCTGATCCTCGAGGCCCTGGCACAGGCCACCGGCCTGCTTGCGTTCAAGACCGAAGAGGCGCGTAACGAGAACCAGGACAAGCAGCAGTTGTACCTGTTTGTCGGGATCGACGAGGCGCGCTTCCGGCGCCAGGTGGTACCCGGGGATCAACTCCACCTGCGGGTGGATCTGAAGCGTACGGTGCGGGGCATCTGGCGCTTCGACGCGGTCGCGAAGGTGGGCGACGACGTGTGCGCGACGGCGCAGCTCATGTGTTCCGGTCAGGAAATCCCGGCGTGATCGATCCGCGCGCGGACGTCCACCCCAGCGCCGAGATCGACAGCTCGGTGACGATCGGGCCGTTCTCGGTCATCGGTGCCAATGTGAAGATCGGCGCGGATACCTGGGTGGGCCCGCATGTGGTGATCAACGGACCGACCGAGATCGGGCGGGAAAACCGAATCTTTCAGTTCTCCTCGATCGGGGAGGAGCCTCAGGACACCAGCTATCGGGGTGAACCCACGCGGCTGATCATCGGCGATCGCAACGTGATTCGGGAGTCGGTAACGCTGCACCGCGGAACCGAGAAGGGGCTGGGTGAGACGGTCATCGGGCACGATAACCTGATCATGGCGTATGTCCACATCGCGCACGACTGCACCATCGGGAACGGCATCATCTTCTCCAATGCCACTTCGCTTGCCGGACACGTGGAGATCCAGGATCACGCAACGCTGGGTGGTTTCACCCTGGTGCATCAGTTCTGTCGCGTGGGTACCTACGCCTTCACCAGCATGGGTGCGGCGCTGAACCGTGACCTCCCGCCGTATTGCCTGGCGAGCGGCAACTATGCGCGGCTGATCGGGATCAACAAGGTTGGCCTCAAGCGCAACGGTTTCTCCAATGACGCCATCCAGGCGCTCCACCGGGTATTCATCCAGGGAATGCGTGGACGCGCCGGACGCGAGAGTCATCTGGACGCCATGTTCGAGGAGACCGAGGTGCCCGAGGTGCGCAACCTGATCGCATTCGTGCGCGGCAGTCGCCGCGGTATCCTGCGCGGCGGTCGTCCGCACTGACGCAGTCGCCGCGGGACAGGACCCTGCGTGCTGCCCAAGCGTTTGCTCCCCAAACGAACCGTCGCCCTTAAATCGGCTTCTCGCCGTCCCTTAGTTGGCCGTGGTGCAGGAGTTCGTGCGCCATTTCGGCCACGCGGCGGTCGGCTCCACCATTGCCCAGGCGAACGCGCACCTGCGCCAGGCGATCACGCATCGCTTCCAGGGCCTCGGGCCGGTCGATGAGATCCGCGGCATCGCGCGCCAGACGTTCGGCGGTGGCATCGTGTTGCAGGTACTCGGGCACCAGGCGCTCGCCGCCCACGATATTGACCAGGGCGATATTCTCGACCCGTACGAGCCGCGAGAAGACCGCGTGGCTCAGGGCCCCCATGCGGTAGAAGACCAGCATGGGGGCCCTGAGCAGACCGGCCTCCAGGGTTGCGGTGCCGGACGCAATCAGCAGCAGGTCGGCCCCGGCCATCAGGGAATGGGTTCCTGCGTCCCCGCCCACGAAATGCAGGGGCAGGCCGTCAGACGCGGCTAGGGCCCCCAAGTGTTCGGTGGTGACTCCCGGCGCCATGGAGGCCACGAACTGGATGTCCGGGTGCGATACGTGGAGGCGGCGGGCGGTGTCCACGAGCATGGGCCAGTGGCGCTTCAGTTCGCCGTTGCGGCTGCCGGGGAGAAGACCGACCAGGCGCGTATTGGCCGCGAGGCCAAGCTGTTCGCGAATCGGCTGTTTGGGCGGCTGCACCCGGTCCACAAGCGGGTTTCCGACATAGCGTACTGGCACCCCGGCCTTCTCGTAGACGTCGGTCTCGAAGGGAAAAAGTACCGCCATCGCGTCCACGCTGCGCTGGATGCGCTTGATCCGGCCCGAACGCCACGCCCACAGTTGCGGGCTGACATAGAACAGCACGCGGATACCGAGGCGGCGGGCGTGGGCAGCCAGGCGCAGGTTGAACTCCACGTAGTCCACCAGGACCAGCAGGTCCGGGCGGTGGGTCTCCAAATGCTGGCACATGCGCCGGAACAGCCGGCGCAGGCGCGGGTAGTTGACCAGCACATCGACCAGGCCCACCACGGCCAGTTCGGAGACGTCGATCAGGGTGTCGACCCCGGCGGCGCGCATCTGCGTCCCGCCCATGCCCGTGTAGCGGAGACCGGGCTCCAGTGCCGAGAGTTCGTGGACCAGCCCCGCCCCGAGTGCGTCACCGGAGCTCTCGCCGGCGCAGATCACGACATGCTGCGTCATGACCGGTTGAGGCCCCCTGTGTAAGCGATGTGGCGTGGCGTCACGCGAGGGCGGCGCGGATCTTCCCGCAGATCATGTCGATGGTCGCATCCTCGAGTTCCGGGAACACCGGCAGGGACAGACAGCGCGCGGCGACGTCTTCGGTGACGGGCAGCGATTCCGGCCGGTTCGGGAGATCGGCGAAGGCCTTTTGCTGATGCAGGGGTACCGGGTAGTAGATCGCGCAGGCCACGTCCGCAGCCTTGAGGGCCTCCATGATCGCGTCGCGATGATCGGTCAGCAGCGTGTACTGGTGGTAGACGTGGACCCCGATGCCGTCCTCGAACGGCACTTCGACCGGCAGCCCGGCCAGGCCATCGCGATAACGTGCCGCCACCCGGCGGCGTTCGGCGTTGTAGGTGTCGATATGCGGCAGCTTCACCCGCAGGATCGCCGCCTGCATCTCGTCCAGGCGGCTGTTGTAGCCGATCTCGTCGTGGTAGTAGCGCACGCTGGAACCGTGGTTGCGCAATCGGCGCAAGGTATCGGCGGCAGACGGGCAGTTGGTGGTCACCAGACCCCCGTCGCCGAAGGCCCCGAGGTTCTTGCTGGGGAAGAACGAAAAACAGCCGAAGGCGGTGGCCGCGCCGGTCTGTACGCCATCGACCGTCGCGCCGAAGGACTGTGCGCAATCCTCGACGATCAACACCTTGTGTTTCTCGGCGATGGCCTGCAGGCGCGGCATGTCGGCCGGCTGGCCGAACAGGTGGACCGGCAGGATCGCGCGGGTGCGCTCGGTGATGGCCGCCTCGACCTGGTCCGGGTCGATGTTGAAGGTCCGCGGGTCGATGTCCACGAATACCGGGTCGGCCCCGACATAACGGATGGCTTCGGCGGTGGCAATGAAGGTAAACGGGGTGGTGATGACCTCGTCGCCCGGGCCGATGTCGGCCGCGGCCAGCGCCAGATGCAGGGCATCCGTGCCGGAGGCACAGGTGATCGCGTGTTCCACGCCCAGGTACTCGGCGAGCTCCTGCTCCAGGGTCTGCACGTTGGGGCCGAGGATAAAGCGCGCACCGGCAAGCACCTCCTGTAGCGCGGCATCGATTTCGGGGCGCAGGGTCTGGTACTGGCGCTGCAGGTCGACCATCGGGATCACGGCTTGACTCCTTCGAGGTGGCTGTGCGGACCGTCGGCCCGGCTCATGATGTTCAGGTTCTCGTAGACCAGGTCGGTGATGCGGCTGGCCGTCTCCAGGGCGCGCTGGCCGTCGCGGCCACTGACCACGACCGGTCCCTGACCGCGCACGGCGGCCACGAAGGCCTGGATCTCGGCCAGCAGGGCGTCGGCCTCGTCGAAGACACTCTCCGTCCGGTGAATCGCAGGGGCTCCCGTCTCCGGATCGGGTTCGCCAATGTGGTTCAGCGACAGGATGCGGTTCTGGAAGTCCACCGAGGCGTAGGCATGTGACTGGAAGATGCGCATGCGGCGCTCGGACTTGGTGCTGATGCGACTGGATGTCACGTTGGCTACGCAGCCGTCCGCGAATTCCAGTCGGGCATTGGCGATGTCGATGTCGCCGGTCAGCACGCGGGCGCCGGAGGCGCGAATGTCGGTCAGCGGGGCATCCACCAGCGACAGGATGATGTCGATGTCGTGGATCATCAGATCGAGCACGACCGACACGTCGGTGGCGCGCGGCTTGTAGGGCGCCAGGCGGTGCGACTCGATAAACCGCGGGTGCAACGGGGTCTCGGTCAGTCGGCGTAGCGCGGCATTGAAGCGTTCCAGGTGCCCGACCTGGAGGACGACGCCCTGTTGCTCGGCGATCTGGTTCAGCGTCTCGGCCTGCTCCAGGGTGGCGGTAATCGGCTTCTCGACCAGGACATGACAACCGGCCTCGAGGAAGTCCCGGGCGATGTCGAAGTGCAGGGTGGTCGGCGCGGCGATGGAGACCGCATCGACCTGACCGATCAGGGCGCGATGGTCGGTCTCCGCGCGGCAGCCGTGCTCCGCCGCGACGCGGCTGGCGGTTTCGGAATCGGCATCGACCACGGCAACCAGTTCGGTGTCCGGCAGCGCGGCGTATTTGGCGGCATGCCATTTGCCAAGATGGCCCACGCCGATAGCGGCGCAGCGTAACGGAGATTGGGACATGAGTAGGCTCGGATCCGGAGGGGGTGTGCTAGGATTTTCGGCGCTATTGTAACGGATCCCCGGCGCGGCGCATGTTCGCGTTCGGGCGATTGCCCGCAGTTCACCGTGGTGGAGACTCCATGTCCGATTTAGAGGCAGCGCAGCGCTACGTCGCCGGCGTGGACGAAGTGGGGCGCGGGCCGCTGGCCGGGCCGGTCGTGGCGGCCGCCGTCATCCTGCCGGAAGGCTACACCTGCCCCGGCTTGACCGACTCCAAGAAGCTCAGCGCGAAACGCCGCGAGACGCTGGACGTGCAGATCCGTGCCGACGCGCTGGCATGGTCGCTGGGCCGGGCCGAGGCGGCGGAGATCGATGAACTGAACATCCATCATGCGACGCTGCTCGCCATGCAGCGAGCGGCGGCCGGGCTCGCCATCGCGCCGGCACATCTGCTGGTGGACGGGCGCTTCACACCGCAGGGTCCCTGGACTGCCGAGGCGATCGTCGGCGGGGATGGCTCGGTGGCTGCGATCAGCGCCGCCTCCATCGTCGCGAAGGTGGCGCGCGACGGCTGGTTGCGCGATCTGCATCACGACTACCCCGATTACGGCTTCGATCGCCATTCCGGCTACCCCACGGTGGCGCATCGCGAGGCCCTGGAACGGTTGGGGCCGTGCCCGCAACACCGCCGTAGTTTCGGCCCGGTAGCGCGTGCGCTGGCGGCCCGTGAACAGGAGATGGGGGCATGAGCGAAGGCCATCCCGGTTTCGTACACCTGCGGGTGCATTCGGAGTATTCCCTGATCGACGGGCTGGTCCGCCTCAAGCCACTGGTGAACGCGGTGGTCGAGGGCGGGATGCCGGCCGTCGCGGTAACCGATCACTGCAACCTGTTTGGGCTGGTGAAGTTCTACCGTGCCGCGATCGCAAAGGGTGTGCAGCCCATCATCGGTGCGGACGTTCTGGTGCGCGATGCCCGCGCCGACGGCAGCCTGGCGCGCATGACCCTGCTGGCGCAGAACGATCCGGGTTACCGCAATCTGACGCGGCTGATCTCGCGCGCCTGGCAGGAAGGCCAGGAAAAGGGCATTCCGCGGGTGGACTGCGCCTGGCTGGATGCGGCCGCCGAGGGCCTGATCGCATTGTCTGGCGGGATCGACGGGTTATTCGTGAACGGTTCGGGGGCTGCGCGCGCGCTGTTGGCCGAGGATCTCGAGCCGTGGATGCAGCGCTTCCCGGGTCGCTTCTATCTGGAACTGGTGCGTAGCGACCGCCCGGGCGAAGAGGCCTGGATCGAACAGGCGCTGGCCGCGGCCGAGGCCTTCGATCTGCCGGTGGTGGCCACCAATGATGTTCGCTTCCTGCGGCCCGAGGACTTCGAGGCCCACGAGGCGCGCGTCTGCATCCATGACGGCGTGACCCTGGACGACCCGCGACGCCCGCGCCGTTACTCGGAGGCGCAGTATCTGCGTACACCCGAGGAGATGGCGGAGCGGTTCGCGGATATCCCCGAGGCCCTGGCCAACAGTGTGGCGATCGCGCGGCGCTGTTCGGTGAGCCTGACCCTGGGCGAGTCGGTCCTGCCGGACTTCCCGGTTCCCGAGGGCTATACGGTCGAAGACCATCTGCGCGAGACCTCGGCGCAGGGGTTGGCGGGGCGCCTGGAGCGCTTCTGCTTCGCGCCGGCGGCGGATTACGAGGCGCGCTTGCAGCGCGAGCTGGATGTGATCTGCCAGATGGGTTTCCCCGGGTACTTCCTGATCGTGGCGGACTTCATCCAGTGGGCCAAGGACAATGGCATCCCCGTGGGCCCGGGTCGTGGCTCCGGTGCGGGTTCTCTGGTGGCCTATGCGCTGGGCATTACCGACCTGGATCCATTGCGTTACGATCTTCTATTCGAGCGATTTCTCAACCCTGAACGTGTCTCCATGCCCGACTTCGATGTCGACTTCTGCATGGAGCGACGCGACGACGTGATCGACTACGTCGCCGAGCGCTACGGGCGCGACAAGGTCTCGCAGATCATCACCCACGGCACCATGGCCGCCAAGGCGGTGGTGCGCGACGTCGGGCGTGTGCTGGGCCATGGCTACGGTTTCGTCGACCGCATTGCCAAGCTGATCCCGTTTGAGCTGGGCATGACCCTGCAAAAGGCCCTGACCGAGAGCGCGGACCTCAAGACGCAGTACGACGAAGACGAGGAGGTGCGCGCGATCATCGATCTCGCGCAGAAACTCGAGGGCCTCACCCGGAACGCGGGCAAGCATGCCGGCGGGGTGGTGATTGCGCCGTCCGCACTGACGGATTTCTCCCCGCTGTACTGCGAGGACGACGGCGGCTCGCTGGTGACCCACTTCGACAAGGATGACGTCGAGGCGGTCGGCCTGGTGAAGTTCGACTTCCTCGGTCTGCGCACGCTCACCATCATCGACTGGGCGGTGGACAACATCCGCAAGATGGATGCCGCGGTACAGGTCGATCTCGACGCCATCCCGCTGGATGATCCCGAGACCTTCCGGCTGCTGAAGGACTATCAGACCACCGCCGTGTTCCAGCTGGAATCCGGTGGCATGAAGGACCTGATCCGCCGCCTGCAGCCGGACAGCTTCGAGGAGATCATCGCGCTGGTGGCGCTCTACCGCCCGGGCCCGCTGCAGTCGGGCATGGTGGACGACTTCATCGACCGCAAGCATGGTCGTGCCCAGGTGGAATATCCGCATCCGGATCTGGAACCCATTCTCCAGCCCACCTACGGCGTGATCCTGTATCAGGAGCAGGTGATGCAGATCGCCCAGGTGCTGGGCAATTACACCCTGGGTGGTGCGGATCTGTTGCGCCGCGCGATGGGCAAGAAGAAGCCCGAGGAGATGGCCAAGCAACGCGAGATCTTCCTCGAGGGTGCACTGGGGCGCGGTGTGGATGAAGGGGTTGCGACCTACATCTTCGACCTGATGGAGAAATTCGCGGGCTACGGCTTCAACAAGTCGCACTCCGCGGCCTATGCCCTGGTTGCCTACCAGACCGCCTGGCTCAAGGCGCATTATCCGGCGCCGTTCATGGCGGCGGTGCTGTCCGCGGACATGGACAACACCGACAAGGTGGTGGGGCTGATCGAGGAATGCCGCAATATGGGCCTGGAGGTCCTGCCGCCGGACGTCAATCAGTCGGACTACCGCTTTACCTGCCACGACGCGCAGACCGTGGTCTACGGCCTGGGCGCGATCAAGGGCGTTGGGGAGTCGGCCATCGACACCCTGCTCAAGGCGCGCGGCGAGGGCGGTGAATTCCACGGGCTGGTGGACCTGTGCCAGCGGGTGGATCTCGGCAAGCTGAACAAGCGTGTGCTGGAGACGCTGGTGCGCGCCGGCGCGATGGATCGGATCGGCGCCAACCGTGCGACGCTGCTGAACGACATCCCGATGGCGGTCGCGGCAGCCGAACAGAGCGAGCGCAATGCCAATCTGGGTGTGGTGGACCTGTTCGGGGATCCGGCTGCGGCCGTGATCCCGGATAGTGCGACCCTGGCCGAGATGGAGGACGACGATCGTCTGCGCGGCGAGAAGGACACCCTGGGGCTTTATCTGACCGGCCACCCGGTGGAGCGCTACCGCGCCGAGATGCTGCGCCTGACCGGCACCACGCTGCAGGCGCTGGAGGCCAAGCTGGAGGATCGCCCGGACGAGCCCCAGGGCCAGAAATGGCGGGGCAAGCAGGAAACCGTGCGCATCGCCGGTCTGATCGTCGGGGTGCGAGTGCGCAACACGCAGAGCGGGCGCATGGGCATCGTCACCCTGGACGACCGCAGCGGGCGGGCCGAGGTAGTGTTGTTCAACGACGACTTCACTACCTACAAGGACCGCCTGGAGCCGGATGCCCTGCTGGTCGCGGAGGGTACGGTCACGCTTGACGACTATGCCGGCGGGATCCGTATGCGGGCCCGTACCGTGTACAGCCTGGACGAAGCGCGGGTCCAGTGGGCCCGCGCGCTGCACCTGTGCCTGGAAGGGGTGGTTCCCGAGCAGGTGGCCCATTTGCGCGGGCTGATGGAGCCGCATCGTGAGGGGCCTTGCCGCGTGCACCTGTGCTATCGCCGTGACGGGCTGGAGGCGGATATCAGCCTGCCGGAGGGATGGACCATCCGCCCGGACGAGCGGCTGTTGCGCGGCATTCAGCAGTCGTTGGGTCCGGGTTGCGAGGCCGAGGTGCTCTACGGCCGGTAGGTGGAGCAAGGCATCACCGGTCCGGGAGCGGGGATCGCCGCAATTGGTTACAATTCGCGTCCTTCGTCGGTATCCACAACCAAGTCTTCGGGACCCTGCATGAATCCGGACTTTCTCGACTTCGAACAGCCCATTGCCGAACTGGAAGCGAAGATCCGCGATCTGCGTTATGTCGGCGACGATGCCGAGGTCAACATCCAGGAAGAGATCCAGCGCCTGGAAGGCAAGTGCCGGTCGTTGACCGAGAGCATCTTCGCCAAGCTGACCCCGTGGCAGGTCTCGCAGATGTCGCGGCATCCGCGGCGACCCTACACCCTTGATTACATTCCCGACTTGTTCGACGAGTTCGAGGAACTGCATGGCGACCGGGCGTTTGGCGACGACCCGGCGATCGTGGGCGGCGTGGCGCGCCTGGACGGACGGCCGGTGATGCTGATCGGGCACCAGAAGGGACGCCAGACCCGCGACAAGGTCTACCGCAACTTTGGCATGCCGCGTCCGGAGGGCTACCGCAAGGCCCTGCGCTTGATGGAGATGGCCGAGCGCTTTCGCATGCCCGTGCTCACCTTCATCGACACGCCGGGTGCCTACCCGGGGGTCGGGGCGGAAGAACGTGGCCAGAGCGAGGCGATCGCGCGCAACCTGCGAGTGATGGCGCGCCTCGACACGCCGATCATCGCCACGGTGATCGGCGAAGGCGGCTCCGGTGGGGCCCTCGCGATCGGGGTGGGCGACGCCACCCTGATGTTGCAGTACTCGACCTACTCGGTGATTTCGCCGGAGGGCTGTGCCTCCATCCTCTGGAAGAGCGCCGAAAAGGCCTCGGAGGCCGCGGAGGCCCTGGGCATCACATCGGAACGGCTGCGCGAGCTGGGGCTGGTGGACCGCATCGTGCCGGAACCCCTGGGCGGTGCCCACCGCGACCCCGACACCATGTCCTCCAGTCTGCGCGCCGCGCTTCTGGAAACCCTGGACGGCCTGGAAGGGCTGGACCCGGGCAAGCGCCTGGAGCGGCGCTATCGCCGGCTGATGGATTACGGTGCCTTCCAGGAAGCCGCTTCCTGATCCCGGTGCCGGGGCGCTCGATCCTGTAGCCGCGGCGCTGCGGGACTTCCTCCAGGCGCATCCCGGCTATCGCCAGGTGCGCATCGCCTTCAGCGGCGGTCTCGACTCGACCGTGCTGCTCCACGCCGCGGTGCGCCTGGGTATCCCCAACCTCGAGGCCATGCACGTGGATCATCGCCTGCGTCCGGACTCCGGCGAGCAGGTCGAGCACTGCCGCGCCTTTGCACAGGCACTGAACTGCCCGTTCCGGCTCCGTACCCTCGGCTCACTCGACACCCGTGCCCTCGGCGTGGAGGCCGCGGCGCGCGAGGCACGCTATGCGATGCTGCGCGAAGGGCTGGACGCTACGGGCATCATCCTGGCCGCGCAGCATGCGGACGATCAGGCAGAAACGTTCCTGCTGGCCGCCCTGCGCGGCAGCGGGCCCGAAGGGCTGCAGGCGATGCGGCCGCTGCGCCGCGAGGGCGAGACCTGGCTGGGGCGACCCTTGCTGGGCCTGCCCCGCGAGGCACTGGCCGCGTTGGCGGAGCAGGAGGGCCTCGACTGGTATGACGATCCCAGCAATCAAGATCCCCGATTCGACCGCAATTTCCTGCGCCAGTCGGTGCTGCCCTTGTTGCGGGAGCGATTTGATGGCGCGGCCGGGCTGGCGCGCGCTGCTGCCTGGCAGCAGGAGGCGGTCGGCCAGCTCCGTCAGCATTTCGGCGAGCTTCTGGAAGAAGTGCGGGATCCGCTGACCGGCAGCCTGGACCTTCAGGGTTTGCGCGGGCTCGACGCGGATAACCAGCGTGGCCTGCTACGGTACTGGCTGCGCGAGCAGGGCCTTCGGCCGCCCGGCCACGACCGCCTGGGTGAATTCCTGCGCCAGGTCCTCGTGGACAACCCCGAGGCCTCCCCCGCCGTGGAATGGGGTGGCGGATGGATGCGGCGTTATCGCGATCAGCTGCACGCCGGGCCGAAGGAGGAGGCTGCGGGTCCGCCGCCCGAACAGCCCTGGCCGGCCGGTCAGCCGGAACTGATTCTGGCAGACGGGCGCCGCCTGACCCGGGAGATGCTGCCGCGGCTCGGCGTTGACCGCGAGGCCGCCCTCACCGTTAGCTATCGAAGCGGGGGCGAGGTGGTCGCCACCCCCGCCGGGCGCCGATCCCTGAAAAAGCTGATGCAGGAGCGCGGGATCGCCCCCTGGGAACGCAACCGGGTTCCGCTTTTGTGTCAGCTGGATGGAGCGATTGTGGCGGTGCTCTGGCCCGGGTTGGTTCACGCTGGGAGTTGACGCGCCTGTCCAAATCGGACAATTCTTGGGTCGTATTCAGGGGTGCGGGTGAGCGGTACGTGACAGGTTTCGCGGCACAATGCGGACGACGTACGGGCATGGGGGTGCTGGCGGCCGGGATGTTGCTGGCCGCGCCTCTGGCCGCGGACTCGCTGATGCTCACGACCGAGAGCTACCCCCCGTTCAATTTCGAGACGGAAACCGGCGAGCTGGACGGGATCTCCATCCGGGTGATGGATGCCCTGCTGGATGTCGCCCAGGTGGACGCCGAGATCCGCCTGCTGCCGTGGAGTCGGGCCTACGCCGAGGCTCAGTCGGACCCTGGTACCTGCGTCTTTTCCACCACGCGCACCTCCGAACGTGAAGACCTGTTCACCTGGGTCGGTCCTCTCGTGGAAAACCAGTGGCATGCGTTCGTGCTGGAGGGGTCCGATGTGGACGCGCAGTCTCTGGAGGATCTGGAACGCTACCGCGTCGGGGGCTATCGAGACGATGCCGTGGCGCTCTTCGTTGAGGGCCGGGGCATCCCCGTGGATACCGCACCGAATGACCGGCTGAATGCGCGCAAGCTTGCGGCCAACCGGATCGATGTATGGGTCAGCGGTGAACATCTGGCCCCGTGGTATGCCCGTCAGGAGGGTATCGGTGAACTCCGGTCCCTGTTCGCCTTCAACGATACTGTGATGTCCCTGGCCTGCCACCCGGAAACCGCGCGAGCCCCGCTGGATCGCATGCAGGAGGAACTGGATGCGATGCGTGCGGACGGGCGCTATGCGGCCATCGTGGAGGATGTCCTGGACAGCAATGGAGAGCGCAATGACTGACGCAGCCGAGGCCCGGACGGAATCGTCGGCCCTGATCGCCGAGGAGGTGCTGGGCTTTCAGCGCAACATGACGCGGCGCGGCATCATCTTTTCGTTCACTGGCTACATTTCCGAGGGCATCCTGAAGGCCCTGGGGGATGCACTGCGGCAGAAAATCCGACTGGAGTCCACCGATACGAAGACCGTGAACCGCGTCTTTTCGGTATTCGTGGAACAGGTGCAGAACGTGATTCGTTATTCGGCGGAGCGTATCGAGCACGACGCGGAGCCCCCCGTCGAGCTGAGCTCCGGGATGATTACCGTCGGGTCGGAAAACGGCCGCTTCTTCGTCATTTGCGGCAACGTGATCGGGCGCAAGGATGCCGACACCCTGGCCGTGCGCCTGCGTGAGCTCGCGGGCATGGACAGCGATGAGTTGCGCCGCTTTTACAAGGAAAAGCTGCGGGAACCACCGGACGAAGGCAGCAAGGGTGGCAGCATCGGCCTGATCGAGATCGCACGCCGGGCAAGCGAGCCCATCCAGTTCGACTTTCAGCATCTCTCCGATGCGCAATCCTATTTTGTCCTGAAGGCCTATATCTGATGGCAGTCGTCGAGACCATTGAACACAAGGCAACCGACCGCACCCCGGCCGTCGTTTTCGATTTCGCGGCGGGGCAGTACCGGCTGTCCGGCGAGTCGTATCCGGAAGATGCCGCGAACTTCTACGGCCCGCTGACTCAGGGGTTGCGGCAGGCGATCGAGGACCGGGCCAGCGACGAGGTGGAGTTCACCGTGGAAATGATCTACTTCAACAGTTCGACTGCGAAGGCCTTGATGAACATGTTCCAGATCCTGGAAGAGGGCGCCGAGTCGGGTCTGAAGGTGCGGATCAACTGGTGTTACCACGATGACGACGAGACCATGGAGGAGTTCGGTGAGGACTTCTCCGAGGATTTCGAACACGCTGACTATCGAATGTGTCCGCTGACATGAAGGCCCCCTCCCGAGAGGACCCGATGAATCCTGCTACCCGGCCACGGGAGGGCCAGGAAATGGAGAGGCTCGCGGACTTCTCCCTGTTCGAGCAGGAAAAGTCCGTCATGCAGCGCTCCGAGCAGATGCTCGAGGCGCTGGATGCGGTAGGCGATGGCGTGAAGGTGCTCGCCAAGGCCTATTCCGAGAGCTATCGGGCGCAGCGTCGCATGATGCGCATGAGCGACCGCATGCAGGCGGATCTGCAGGAGGCCAACCGCCAGTTGCGCGAGCAGGCGGAGCACCTGGCACAGCTCAACAATGCATTGTCCGACGAGGTGCGCGAGCGCGAGCGCCTGACGGCCGAGCTGGAGCGCCTGGCGCTGGAGGATGCCCTTACCGGCCTGTTCTCGCGTCGCCGGGTGATTGACTGCGTGGAGGGCATGGCGGATAGCGTCGGTGAGGAATCGCGTTCGCTCACCGTGATGATGCTGGATCTCGACGACTTCAAGGCGTTGAACGACACCCACGGCCATGCCGCCGGCGATTTCGCCCTCGAGAGCTTTGCCGACATCCTGCGGGGCGAGCTGGGGGCGGAACAGTACGCTGGGCGCATGGGTGGGGAAGAATTCCTGGTAGTGGCGGCGGATCTGGATTCCGAAGCGGCAGTCGCGCTGGCCGAGCGCATTCGCTCGTCGGTGGAGAATGCATCGCTGCACTGGAAGGACGAACCGCTCGCGCTGGCGGTTTCCATTGGTCTGGTTATCACCACGAACCCGTGGCCGGACGCGGGCGAGCTGGTGGCTCTGGCCGATGACCTGCTCTATCGGGCCAAGAACGAGGGACGCAACCGTGTCATCGTGCAAATGCACGGCGAACGCGGGTGATGGCGGGCGGCACCCGCCGGAATCGTAGCCTTGTCGCCAAGCTGGCCGTCGCCACGCTGCTGGCGGCGCTGGCGCTGAGCCTTCTCAGCAGCGCCTATGTCATTGCCTCAGACTGGCATGCCTTCCGGGCCGAGACCGGGGAACAGATCGACCGTCTGCAACGCCTGGTAGAACCACCCGCCGCCGAGGCGGCCTTCCAGTTGAGCGCCGCCCAGGCCGATTCCCTGGTCCAGGGCCTGCTGGTATTCGATAAGATCCGGCGGGTCGAGATCCTCGACGACTTTGGCAACACCCTTGCGGAGGATGCCCAGGAACGCACCCAGACCGGTGGCGAATGGGCGCACTGGCTCTTCGGTGATCTGCAAACCCATGAGCGTGAGCTGCGCCACCCTGGTACCCGCGGAAATATCCAGGGCGTGGGCGTCCTGCGCGTGGAACTGGACCCCGGCGTGCTGGGGCGAGCCTTCGTCAACCGGCTGCAGACCGGGGTCGTTACCAGTGTGACCCAGGCGGTGATCGTCTCTCTGGTGGTGGTTGTACTGTTCTATCTGCTGATGCTCCGTCCGATGTTGAAGATTTCGCGTGCGGTGGCGGAGACCGACCCGGAGCAGCCCGCGCACTGGCCGATGCCGCGCCTGGGCCATCACGAAAACGATGAGCTGGGGGCGCTGGGGCGTTCGCTGGATCGTTTGCTGCGGGCCTTTCAGGCGGGGCTGGACGCGCGCGACGGGGCCCGGGGCGAGTTGAAGGCGCTGAATGCAGATCTCGAGCGGCGCGTCGAGGAACGCACCCGGCAGTTGGAAGCCGAGAAATCCGAGACGGAACGGGCGCTGGCCAAGGTGGACGAGGCCAACCGTGAGCTCGAGCGCAGTAATCGCCTGGTGGTGGAGAGCATCCGCTATGCTCGCCGCATCCAGACCGCCATGCTGCCGGACAAGCATGCCCTCGATGGTCACATGGACGAGGTGCAGATCTACTGGGAGCCTCTGCACCTGGTGGGTGGCGACTACTTCTGGGTCGAGGCCATCGACGGACACAGCATCCTGGTGGTGGCGGACTGCACCGGCCACGGTGTACCGGGTGCATTCATTACCCTGGTGGTGGCCTCGGCGCTGGATCGCATCCTGCACGAACACCGCTTGCTGGAGCCCTCGGCCATCCTGCGCGAGATGGACCGACTGGTACGCTCGCGGTTGCGTCAGGATGGCTATGACTCCGACTCGGACGACGGGCTGGAGGCCGCGGTCTGCGTGTATCGTCCGGAGGACCGCAAGTTGGCCTTTGCCGGGGTCGGGCTGCCGTTGCTGATCGACCGCGACGGCGAGGTCGAGGAGATCCGGGGCGTACGCGGCGGCCTTGGCTACCGCAGTCTGGAACCGGCCCAGCCCGTGGACCACGAGGTCGACGTGGAGCCGGGCACCGAATTCTTCCTGATCACCGATGGCGTGCACGATCATGTCGGCGGAGAGCCGCCGCGATTGTTTGGTCGGCGGCGGTTGCGCCAGGTGCTGACGGACAAGAGTGGCCGCGATCTGTCGGCCAAGATCGATGCCGTGGTCCGGGTGCTGGAAGATTATCGCGACGGCGAGCCGCGGCGTGACGATATGACCCTGGTGGCCTTCCGGCCGTTGTCATCCCGGGCTGGAAACGAGGCACTGCCCCCACCTTCCGATTGAGCGGGGGCGGGTGCTCTGGTACTCTCTCAGGGGTTTTCCGCCTGCCCCGGATTGCGTGTGCGAACCGGGGCAGGGTGCTTGTCAGCTCCCAGCCAGGTTTCCCGCATGACGCGTTTTGTTTTCATTACCGGAGGCGTGGTCTCGTCTCTGGGCAAAGGTATTGCATCCGCCTCGCTGGGGGCGATCCTGGAGGCGCGTGGCCTCAAGGTGACGCTGCTCAAGCTGGATCCGTACATCAACGTGGATCCCGGCACCATGAGCCCGTTTCAGCATGGCGAGGTGTTCGTCACCGATGACGGCGCCGAAACGGACCTGGATCTCGGGCACTACGAGCGCTTCGTGCGCATTCGCACCTCGCGGCGCAACAATTTCACCGCCGGGCAGATCTACGAGAACGTGATCCGCAAGGAGCGTCGCGGGGATTATCTCGGCGGCACGGTGCAGGTCATCCCGCACATCACCGACGAGATCAAGCGCTCGATCCACGAGGGGGCCGGCGACGCCGACATCGCCCTGATCGAGATCGGCGGCACGGTCGGTGACATCGAATCCCTGCCGTTTCTCGAGGCGATCCGTCAGATGGGCGTGGAGCTGGGGCACGACAACGCCCTGTTCATGCATCTGACGCTGGTGCCCTATATCGAGGCGGCCGGCGAGATCAAGACCAAACCGACCCAGCACTCGGTCAAGGAACTGCGCTCCATCGGTATCCAGCCGGATATCCTGCTGTGCCGCTCCACCCAGGCGATCCCCGAGGGTGAACGGCGCAAGATCGCGCTGTTCACCAACGTCGAGGAGAAGGCGGTCATCTCTGCAGTGGACGTGGACAACATCTACAAGATCCCGCTGTGGCTGCATTCGCAGAAGCTCGACGAGATCGTGCTGCGCAAACTCCATATCGAGGTCCCGCAAGCCGACCTTTCGGACTGGAAGCACGTGGTCAATGCCATGGAGTTCCCGGAGTCCGAGGTGACGGTCGGCATGATCGGCAAGTACGTCGATCTGACCGAGTCGTACAAGTCGGTGAACGAAGCCCTGACCCACGCGGGCATCCAGGCGGGTACCCGGGTCCGGATTCGCTATCTCGATTCGGAAAAGCTGGAAGGGGCCGAGAACGAGGCCGTTCGCGAACTCGAGGGCCTGGATGCCATCCTCGTTCCGGGTGGCTTCGGTGAACGCGGCGTGGAGGGCAAGATTGCCGCGGTGCGCTACGCCCGCGAGAACGATGTGCCCTATCTTGGAATCTGCCTGGGTATGCAGGTGGCGGTCATCGAGTTTGCGCGGGATGTGGTGGGGCTGGAAGGTGCGCACAGTACCGAGTTCGCCCCCGACACGCCGCATCCCGTCATCGCGCTGATTACCGAGTGGCAGGACAAGGAAGGCCGCATCGAGCGGCGCGATGCCGACAGTGACCTTGGTGGCACCATGCGTCTCGGCGCCCAGAGCGCGCGCCTGACCCCGGGGTCACGCATTGCCGAGGCCTATGGTCGCGAAGTGGTGGGAGAACGCCATCGTCATCGCTTCGAATTCAACAACGCCTATCGTGAACGCCTGGAGGCCGCAGGTCTTCGACTCTCCGGGGTCTCGGAATCCGGCGAACTGGTAGAGGCCGTGGAGCTGGGCGACCATCCGTGGTTTGTGGGCTGCCAGTTCCACCCGGAATTTACCTCGACCCCAAGGGATGGCCACCCGCTGTTCACCGCGTTTGTGTGTGCCGCCCGGGATTACCAGGATGCCCGCGAACCGGAAACCACCACGGCGCTGACGGAATAGGCGCCAGTTCGCTTTTTTGTGGCCGGACCCGGAGGGTGGCGGCCACCAGACAGGACAGAGCATGCAGCTTTGCGGTTTTGAAGTCGGCCTTGATCGGCCCTTTTTTCTGATTGCCGGCCCCTGCGTCATCGAATCCGAGGCCATGGCCCTGGAGACGGCTGGCGCGCTGAAGACGATGGCGGACGATCTCGGCATTCCGTTCATCTACAAGTCCTCGTTCGACAAGGCCAACCGGTCGTCGACGAAGAGCTTCCGCGGGCTGGGCATGGAAGAGGGCCTGCGCATCCTGGACAAAGTGAAGTCGGAGATCGGCGTGCCGATCCTGACGGATGTTCACGAGGACACCGCGCTGGACGAAGTCGCCAGTGTTGTTGATGTGCTGCAGACCCCGGCCTTCCTCTGTCGGCAGACCAACTTCATCCAGAACGTTGCGCGTCAGGGCCGGCCGGTGAACATCAAGAAGGGCCAGTTCCTCGCACCCTGGGACATGGGCAATGTCGTGGACAAGGCCCGCGAGGTCGGTAACGATCAGATCATGGTTTGCGAGCGCGGGGTCTCGTTTGGCTACAACACGCTGATCTCCGATATGCGCGGCCTGGCCCAGATGCGTCAGACCGGCTGCCCCGTGGTCTTCGATGCGACGCACTCGGTGCAGCAACCGGGCGGGCAGGGCGCCTGCTCCGGTGGGCAGCGCGAATTCGTGCCGGTGCTGGCACGGGCGGCGGTGGCCGCTGGCGTATCCGGCCTGTTCATGGAGACCCATCCGGATCCCGAGAAGGCCCTTTCCGACGGTCCCAATGCCTGGCCGCTGCCGAAGATGGCCGAGCTGTTGCAGACGCTCAAGGCGCTGGACGCCGCCGCCAAGGCGCAGCCGTTTGCGGAAGCGGAGTACGGTCTCGGTTAACGACCGAAAGAATCGATAAAACGTCCCGGACGGGCCCGTCCGGGCGGGTATTTTCAAGGAGAGAGCATGTCCAAGATTGCGGAGATTCACGCCCGCGAGATCATCGATTCTCGGGGCAACCCGACGGTCGAGGCCGATGTTGTCCTGGATTCCGGCGCCATGGGGCGAGCGGCGGTGCCCTCCGGTGCCTCCACAGGGGCCCGCGAGGCCCTGGAATTGCGCGACGACGAAAAGCGTTACGGCGGCAAGGGCGTACTGAAGGCCGTCAGCCACGTGAACGGCGAGATCCGCGACGCCCTGCGAGGTATGGAGCTGGATCAGACCGCGGTCGATCGCCGCATGCTGGAACTGGACGGGACCGACAACAAGGCACGCCTGGGCGCCAATGCCCTGCTGGCCGTCTCCATGGCCACTTCACATGCCCTGGCCGCGGATCGCGAACAGCCACTGTTCGAGACCCTGGGCGGCGACGACGCCACGCTGCTGCCGGTACCGATGATGAACATCATCAATGGTGGTGCCCACGCCGATAACAGTGTGGACATGCAGGAGTTCATGATCCTGCCAGTGGGGGCGGATTCGGTGCGTGAGGCCGTGCGCTACGGCGCCGAGGTCTTCCACGCGCTGAAAAAGGTGCTGTCCAAGCGCGGGCTGGCGACGGCGGTGGGCGACGAGGGCGGTTTTGCGCCCGACCTGCCGTCCAACTCCGCCGCGATCGAGGTGATCCTGGAAGCGGTTCACAACGCCGGCTTCAAGGCGGGCGAGGACATCTGGATCGGCCTCGACTGCGCCAGCTCCGAATTCTACCGGGATGGGCGCTATCACCTCGATTCCGAAGGCAAGGCCTTCTCTGCCGACGAGTTCTCCGAGTATCTCGCCCACTGGGTGGACCAGTACCCGATCCTGACCATCGAGGACGGGATGGCCGAAGATGACTGGGACGGCTGGAAGACGCTGACCGAGCGCCTGGGCAATCGCGTGCAGCTGGTGGGTGACGACCTGTTCGTGACCAATACCCAGATCCTGCAGGAAGGCATCGACAAGGGCGTTGCGAATTCCATCCTGATCAAGCTCAACCAGATCGGCACGGTCACCGAGACGCTGGAAGCCATCGAGATGGCGCGCAAGGCCAATTACACTGCAGTGATCTCGCATCGCTCGGGCGAGACCGAAGACGTGACCATCGCGGACCTGGCCGTGGCCACGCGCGCCGGCCAGATCAAGACCGGTTCGCTGTCGCGTTCCGATCGGGTCGCCAAGTACAACCAGCTGATCCGTATCGAGGAACACCTGGGTTCGCGGGCGACCTATCCGGGCATGTCGGCGTTCACCTTCGGGCGCTGATCGAGACCCGGGACGGCCTTGGTCACCACGCAGTCCTCAGCCTGCGGCGCGGTTCCTGTCCCCGGTCGTCAGGGGCTCGTAGAATGCCGGGCATGCCGGCCACTTGCGAAAGCCCTCGTCTCCACGTTGTCGCGTCTGTCGCGCTGCGCGGGCGAGGGCTTTCTCTGTTCAACCATACGGAGTGCGGGTGATGCGCGGCCTGTTGATCGGTCTGGCCCTCGTGCTGCTGGCCCTGCAATGGCCCCTGTGGCTGGGCGAGGGGAGTTGGCGCGATGTTCGCGATCTGCGCGAGCAGGTTGCGCAACAGCAAGCCGCAAATGCCGAGCTGGAACAACGCAATCAGGCTCTGGAGGCCGAGGTGCGCGATTTGCGCGGCGGTACCGCGGCGGTCGAGGAGCGCGCGCGTCGCGATCTGGGGATGATCCGCGAGGACGAGATCTTCTTCTTCGTGGTGGGCGAGGACGAGCCAGCGAGACTGAAGGTCGAGCCGCTACCGGGCCCGGCTGGAGAGACCGATCCGGGCCCGGACGCGCAAGTCCCGGAGGATGCGGAGCCCGCCACCGACACCCTGCCACCCGAGGACCCCTTTGATGGCTGACGCGGAACACGTGCCGACTCGGGAGCCAGCGTTCTGGGCGTTGATCCCGGCGGCTGGCATCGGTCGACGCATGGGATCCAACCGTCCGAAGCAGTACCTGACACTCGGATCGCACACGATCCTGTCCCACACCCTGTCGATCTTTCTCGAACACCCGCGGATTCGCGGGGTGGTTCTGGTACTCGGTCCGGACGTCGACCCGGATGCCCTGGACCTGCCGCTGGCCGGCGGGCGGCTGTTCCGTGCGGCCGGAGGGGCGGAGCGCGCGGATTCGGTCCAGAACGGGCTCGACTTCCTTGCAGAACGGGCGCACGAGGACGACTGGGTACTGGTGCATGACGCGGCACGACCCTGTCTGCCGCTAGCGGATGTGGACCGGCTGCTGCACGAGTTGCGTGACGATCCGGTGGGTGGGCTGCTCGCCAGTCCCAGCACCGATACCATCAAGTGGAGCGATGGTGCCGGGAAGGTCGAACGGACGCTGGATCGCGAACGGGTCTGGCGGGCCCTGACCCCGCAGATGTTCCGGCTGGGCATGCTCCGCACGGCCAACGCGCAGGCGCGTGCCGAGGGGCATCCGGTGACGGACGAGGCCAGCGCCATCGAGTTCCTGGGCCAGGCACCCCGGCTGATCGAGGGCTCCCCGATGAACATCAAGATCACCCGCAGCGAAGACCTTGAGCTTGCTCGCCTGTATCTGATGCAGCAGGGACGCCTGGAAGGCGGGTTTCGCGCATGAGCGGCTTGCGGATTGGCCAGGGCTTCGACGTACACGCCTTCGGCGAAGGCGACCACTTGGTACTCGGTGGCGTGCGCATCCCGTTCGAGCGTGGATTCGTGGCCCATTCGGATGGGGACGTGCTGATCCACGCGGTGTGTGACGCCCTGCTGGGCGCCGCGGCGCTGGGGGATATTGGCCTGCACTTTCCGGATACCGATCCGGCGTTTCGAGGGGCGGACAGCCGCGTCCTGCTAAGGGAGACGCTCGAACGAGTGGCCGGGGCCGGCTGGCGCCCGGTTAACATCGACACCACGGTGATCGCGCAGGCGCCCAAGCTTGCACCGCATGTCCGCGCGATGCGCGAAAACCTGGCAGCCGATACCGCACTGAATATCGCCGATGTCAGCGTGAAGGCGACCACCACCGAGCACCTCGGCTTCACCGGGCGCAAGGAAGGGGTGGCGGCCCAGGCTATTGTGTTGCTCGAACCGGCCTCGGGGGTGATGCGGGTATGACTTCGGCGAAGCGGGTAGAACCCGGCATCCTGCGTCTGCATCATGCAAGCCTGGTGATTGCGGACACGCGGGTGGCGGCGGCCTTTTACGGGGAGCAGCTCGGCCTGGTGCCACTGGAACGCCCGGATCTCGACTTTCCCGGTCTGTGGTATGACCTGGGGAGCGGACAGGCTCTGCATCTGTTGCAGGTGCCGAACCCCGATTCGACCGAGCGCGGCGTGCGCTGTGGTCAGGACCGTCATCTGGCGTTGCGCGTCCGTGGCCTGGAGGCGCTGGCAGCGCGTCTGGAAGGGGCAGGGATTGCCGTGGAGCGCAGTCGTTCCGGGCGCCCGGCCGCATTCGTGCGCGATCCCGACGGCAACGCCATCGAGCTGATCGAGGAAGGCGGCTGAGGCCGGACTGGGGGGCCGGCCACGAACCAGCGCCCCTGCACCCGTTGCGGGGCCATCCTTCTCCACGGAACGGATCGTGGGATCACCGGATCCACCCCCAAGCCTAGCTGGGTGGCCCGCGACGCCATCCATAGCGACCTTGGCTCCCAAAGCCCCTTCACCGCAGCCGTAGCGAACCGAAGAGCCGTGGTCATCTGCGTGGGTGCGAGAGAGCGGGTCGGGGTTCGTTCCACGCAGTGAGATCCCGGATAACCGCTGCGCGGTTTCCGGGCTGACGAAAGCGTTAGGTGGCGGGGGGGATGCAAGGATCACCGGTCGGGTGATCTTCCCTGGCGTCATCCCGGCCGTAGCGGAGCGAAGAGCCGGGATCTCCGGCGCGGGTGCCAGGCAGCAGGTCGGGGTTTGGTCCACGCGGGGAGATCCCGGATCACCGCTGGGCGGTTTCCGGGATGACGGTGAGGGGACTCGCGCGAGGAACTTGCGGGATGATGGGCTGGCTCGAGCTCAGTCCATGCTGGCCGGTTCGGCGGCGAGCTGGCCGGACTGGTAGTCGCTGATGGCCTGTTCGATCTCGTCGGAGGTGTTCATCACGAACGGGCCGTAGTGGGCGATCGGTTCGCCCAGGGGCCGCCCCTTGAACAGCAGTACCCGGGCATCCTGCTGCGCGATCAGGTGGACCTGGGTGTGGCCGTGCCAGACGCCCAGTTGGCCCATGCCGAGGCCGGTCAGCTCGCCGTCGAACACGTAGGCCAGCACGCGATCTTCCAGTTGCACCGCAAGCGACAGGCGGTAGCCGGCCGGTAGCGTGAGATCGGCCATGGCGGCGCCTTCGCCGATCTGCGGCAGCGCGCCTTCGGTGTCCCCGGCGCTGGTCTGCCAGGAGCCGGCAATGGCCTTGAAGCGCAGCGAATCGTCGTCTTCCGGCAGGTGGCGCATCGCGTCGGCGCGCACGTCGCGGTAACGCGGCGGGTCCATCTTGCGCGCGGCGGGCAGATTTACCCAAAGCTGGAAGCCGTGCAGGCCGTCGGCATCCAGCAGCGGCATCTCGGAGTGGATCACACCGCGGCCGGCGCTCATCCACTGGGCCTCGCCGGCCTCGACGCGGCCCTGATTGCCCATGGAGTCCTCGTGAGTCAGGCCGCCGTGGACCAGGTAGGTCAGCGTCTCGAAACCGCGGTGCGGGTGCGAGGGGAAGCCGCCGATGTAGTCCTCGCGCGCGCTGGCCTTCAGTTCGTCCAGCATCAGGAAGGGATCCAGCCCGCCACTAAAATCATGGATGCGCCGAATCTTCACCCCGGCCCCGTCCTGGGTGGGATGAGAGGTCTTCACGCTGTCCGGCGGTGTCGGGTTCATGGCGTTCTCCTTCGCAACAGATCTGCACCATACCGACCATGAAACGAAAAGAAAATTGCATCGTTTCCCGTCATGGGGCGTTCTGTCAGGTGGCCGAAAGCTCCCAGGAATCGGCGAACATCTCCAGGCTTTCGATGAAATCGGGATCGTGTTCCTGACGATTGATGGTGAGGTGCAGGGTGACGGCCCGCGGCTCCGGCGGGTGACCGGTGGTCAGCGTCCAGGCGAGGCCATTCGGGCATTCCGGCAGGGAAAAGCGCACGCCACCGTTGATGACTTCCCGATGGACGCGAAACTCGCCCCACAGGCAGTACACGACGCCGGCATCGGGGCCCTCGTCGGCGATCAGCGTATCGATCGCGCCGCTGGCGTCGGGTAATGCGGACACGGTGAGGCTTCGCTGCAGGTTTTCGGCATCCAGGTCGGAATGCAGGGTGCGGAAGAATTCCATGGGGACTACTCGTTGCGGGGCAGGAAGACGGGCAGCCCGTCCACCTCACCCACGCTCAGGCGTTGGTTGTACAGGCGCTCCAGTGCGCTGGGCACCAGCATGGTGGCCGTGGGGCCCCAGCACGCCTGTCCGTCAGGGAATAGCAGTAGCAAGTGATCGCAGTAGCGCGCCGCGAGGTTGACGTCGTGCAGGACCAACACCGCGCCTCGGTTTTCCTGACCGACGATGGCCTGCACGCAGTTGAGCACGGCCACCTGATGATGCAGGTCCAGCTGGCTGGTGGGCTCGTCCAGCAGGAGCAGGCTGGGGTCCTGCGTCAGCACGGTCGCGATCGCCAGGCGCTGGCGTTCCCCGCCGGACAAGGTGTCCACCATGCGGTCCTCGAGGTCGGCGAGATCCATCGCCGCGAGTGCCGCCCGGGCGCGGGCGTAGTCCTCGCAAGACTCGATATCCCAGGGCCGCAGATACGGGTGGCGCCCGATCAGGGCCGTCTCCAGCACCGTGGCGGGAAAGCCGTCGTGGTGGGTCTGGAAGACCAGGCCCAGGCGACGGGCCAGTTCTGCGCGGGCGAGGTTCGCAATGGATTGTCCCTTGACCTTGATGGTTCCGGCACGCGCGGCCCGCAGGCCGGCGAGGGTCTGCAGGAGGGTGCTCTTGCCGGCCCCATTCGGGCCCAGGATGCCCCAGCACTGGCCCGGGTCGACCGTCAGGTCCAGCGGCGAACCGGGCGGCCGCTCGGGCACGTCGATGACAAGGTCATGCGTCGCGAGCAGGGTCTTGGGCCCCGGTTCCTGGTGAACGCTGCGCGCGCCCAGGCCCGGCGTGTCGTGTGGCTGGGTCGCCGCGGGGACTGGGAGATGTGTACGCGGCATCAGCGGCTCCGGTAGAGCAGGAACAGGAACACCGGGACACCCAGCATCGCGGTGATGACGCCCACCGGCAATTGCTCCGGGGCGATGATCGTGCGGGCCAGGGTGTCGGCCAGGGTGAGAAGGATGCCCCCGCCCAGGGCCGAGGCCGGCAGGATCACGCGCTGGTCGTTGCCAAAGATCAGACGCAGCATGTGCGGCACGATCAGCCCGACAAAGCCGACCGCGCCGACCTGGGTGACCGCGGTCGCGGTGATCAGGGCCGCCACGACATAGATCGTCCATTCCACCGGGCGTACGGCCACTCCGAGGGCCGCGGCCTGCATTGGCCCGCGCGCCAGGACGTTCAGGGTGCGGCCAAATGGCAGGGCGAGCAGGGCGACGACCACGAGTACGCCCCAGGCGGGGTAGGGGTTGCGGGCATGGGAGACGTCGCCCATCAGCCAGTACAGCATGCCCGGGAGCTCCGCAGTGGGGCTGACCGCGAGGATGAAACTGATCATCGCGCCCCAGCCGGCGGCCACCACGACACCGGTCAGCAGCAGGCGGGTCGGGGTCCAGCTGCCCGTGCCGTGGGCCAGGCCGAACACCAGAATGGTGGACAGCAGGGCGCCCACGAAGGCCGCGGCCGAGACCGAGAACATGGACAGTCCCGCCAGCATCGCCAGCAAGGCGCCCACCGAGGCACCGCCGGAGAGCCCCAGCACGTAGGGATCGGCCAGTGGATTGCGTAGCAGGACCTGCATCAGCGCTCCGGCCAGGCCTAGCAACCCGCCGGCGGCGAACGCGGCCAGCGCGCGCGGCAGGCGCAGATCCAGTACCAGGGTGCTGTGCAGTTGCGAGGCCTCGCCGAAGAAGACACTCAGCAGGTCAGGGAACGGAATCTGCACGCTGCCGTAGGCCAGTGCCACCAGAACGGAGAGCACAGACGCGGGCAACAGCACGCCCAGGGCCAGGAGGAACGAACGGGTCAAGCGGTAGCCCTCCGCTCCAGGCGGGCGAAGCGGTAGGTTGCCGGAACGGCGGGAGCGCTGCCTTCAGCGCACGTACAACGCTCCTTCATTGGTGTCCCGCGATATCCTTTCCGAGAGACTGCGAGGCGGACCGTCATGGTCATGGGGCGGGACGGCGTGCGCGGGCGCGTTCGAGCTCTTCGCACATCAGGGCCGTGCCTTCCGCGATGCGTCCGGTATGGCGTTGCAGGAGCGAAGGGGGAATGAAGAACAGATTGTCGCGCTGGACCGCGGTCATGTCCTCCCATTGGCCCCAGGCGACCACCCAGTCGGGGCGGTCCTCGCCCATGCCGCCGCCGATGATGACCTCGGGGTCGGCATCCAGTACGGCTTCGCGGCCAATGCGTGGCACCAGGCGGTCGAGATCGCCGAACACGTTCACGCCGCCACAGACGGCGATGGCCTCGGCGATCAGGTGGTCGTCATTGACCGTCATCAACGGTTGCTCCCACACCTGATAGAACACGCGAATCGGGTCCCGGTCGCCGTACGTGGCGCGGAGCGCGTCCATTCGGCCCAGGAAGTCCTCTGCCGCGGCCTCGCCCTGGTCATGCGTGCCGGCGAGCGTGGCCATGCGCCGCATGCTCGAGGCCACACCCTCGAAGCTGCGTGGTTCCGATACGTACACCGGCAGTCCCAGTTCGCGCAGGCGTTCGACCTGGGAGGCGGAGTTGCCGCTCTTCCACGCGATCACCAGATCGGGGTCCCTTTCCAGTACCCGTTCCAGGTCAATCCGGCTGTAACCGCCAATCCGCGGGATGGCCTCCGCCTCGGGCGGATAATCGCTGTACTGCGTTGCGCCCACGATGCGGTCCCCCGCACCCACGGCAAACAGCACCTCGGTGATGTGCGGCGCCAGGCTGACGATGCGCTCGGCAGGCTGCTCCAGATGGACCTCGCGGTCATCGTCGTCGGTGACCGTGATTGAGTCCGCCATTGCGATCAGCGGGGTTGAGAGCACGCCCAGGAGGCAAGCGAGCAGTGGAGTTCGGGAAGTCCAAAATTGCATTTTTTACAGTCGCATTGGATTGGTTGTTCAAGCGCCTTCGAGCCGGCTGGGGAGCCGCCACCAGGCGCTGGACTAGCGGGGCATCATAGCAGCAAGCCTGGGGCGCCTCGGAGCGTCAATTGGTCGGCAGTGGGCTTGCCGCGTATGATTGGCGGCTTGCTACCAGGTGCCCGGGCGACTGATCGCGCGGGTTAAACGGGAAGTCGGTGCAGGCGCGAGATCCTCCGCAGCCCCATTCCGACGCTGCCCCCGCAACGGTAAGCGAGTGGGTTCGAGGGGTGCTTCCGCAGGCCGCTCGGACCTCGACAAGTCGAAAGCCACTGGGCCGAACGCGGCCCGGGAAGGCGACTTGCCGCCCCGGGTTGCCGGGGCCTCGCGAGCCCGGAGACCGGCCTGGACGATGTTTCTGCGACCGCGCGGTGGGCGAGGGTCGGTAGGTGCGGGCCCCTGTGGCCACACCCCGATCCCTCTGCATCCGCGTCGTGTCCCCCTGACGGTAAGCCGATGCAGTCCGAGTTGCCCGCCAATGAGAACCCTTCCTGCCCGGGCGCTGATGCCGGGGGTTCGGGATTTGCCCAAGATGAGCTTGCGGCCGTCTATCGCGTGATCGCGGAACGCCGGGATATGCGCCATTTTCGGCCGGACCCGGTCGATCCAGCGGTGTTGCGGCGGCTGCTGGAGGCGGCGCATCGCGCGCCGAGCGTGGGCTATATGCAGCCCTGGCGCTTCCTGCGCATTACCGACCCGGCGGTGCGCGAGGTGCTCCACGCCCACGCGGCGGATGAACAGGCGCGCACCGCCGAGGCCTGTGGCGAGCGCGCGGCCGACGTGCATCGCTTGAAGCTGGAGGGCATCCGCGAGGCGGGCGAGTTGCTGGTCGTGGCCCTGACCGATGGCCGCGAGCGCTACGTGCTGGGCCGGCGGACGCTCCCCGAGATGGACCTCTGTTCGGCCGCGTGTGCGATCCAGAACCTGTGGCTGGCCGCCCGCGCCGAGGGTCTGGGCATGGGCTGGGTCTCCCTGTTCGATCCGGACTGGCTGGCCAATCGGCTGGACATGCCCGAAGGCGGGTACCCGATCGCGGTGCTGTGCCTGGGGCATGTGGAGCGCTTCTATGACCGGCCGATGCTGGAGACGGCGGGCTGGGACAGCCGGCGCCCACTGGAAGACTTGGTGTTCCAGGATCGCTGGGGTGCGCCGTGCGAACTCGCCTTGCCCACGGTTGTGCGGGAATCCGCCGCGCGTCCGGATGGGCCATCCGGGGGTGGCGACACATGAGTACCTTTCTGATCTTGATCGGCGCCCTGATCCTGGACCGACTGTTTGGTGACCCACGGCGGTTTCATCCGCTCGCCGGATTCGGCCAGCTCGCGGCCTGGGCCGAATCCCGCTGGCATGCGCCCAGTCGTGTACGCGGAGCGCTCCTTCTCGCGGCGCTGGTCCTGCCCTGGGTGGCGCTGGCCGCACTGGGCGCCTCGCTGGCCTGGGGCTGGGTTCTGACGCTGGCGATCCTCACGCTGGCGATTGGCTGGCGCAGTCTGGACGAGCATGCGGAGGTGGTGGCCGAGGCCCTGGAAAAGGATGACCTGTCTGGGGCGCGCACCGGTGTCGGCATGCTGGTCAGTCGCGACACGGCGGCCCTGGACGCGCGCGGGGTGAGTGGCGCGACCATCGAGTCGGTGCTGGAGAACGGCAACGACGCGCTGTTCGCCACGATCTTCTGGTTCCTGGTGGCTGGCGCACCGGGCGTGGTGGCTTATCGCCTGGTGAACACGCTGGACGCGATGTGGGGCTATCGCAATGACCGGTTTCGCTCGTTTGGCTGGGCCGCCGCGCGCCTGGACGATGCGATGAACCTGATCCCGGCCCGTCTCACGGCGCTGGGCTATGCCCTGGCCGGTCGTGGCCGGGACGCGCTGCAGTGCTGGCGCGAGCAGGCCGCCGGCTGGAAGAGCCCGAATGCGGGGCCGGTGATGGCCGCGGGGGCGGGTGCGCTGGGCGTGGTCCTGGGGGGGGCGGCGCCCTATGGCGGGCAGCGCGAGTGGCGACCCCGTCTGGGGATGGGCCGCATGCCCGACGCGGCAGGCATTCGCCAGGCGGTTGCGCTGCTGGATCGTGCGCTGGCCATCTGGATGGCCTTCATTGTGGCCGGAGTGATTGTCGTTGTCCTGTTCTGAGGCCCAATCGATGCAGAAGCCGGAGCCGCAGGTACTGATCCAGGTGCACGGGGGCGGTATCCGTCAGGCGGCTGCGCGCTACGGGATCCCCGAGGCCGACTGGCTGGATCTCTCCACGGGCATCAACCCGCATGGCTACCCCGCGGGCGAGCTGCCGCCAGGGGCCTGGGCGCGCCTGCCGGAACCGGACGACGGCCTGGAGGCCGTAGCCGCCGCCTATTACGGGACCGGGGCGCTGTTGCCGGTGCCCGGTTCCCAGGCCGCGATCCAGCTGCTGCCCGCGCTACGGGAAGGCCCTTCGCGCGTGGGCATCCTCGAGCCCAGTTACAACGAGCACGCCCGGGCCTGGCACGGGGCCGGGCACGACGTCGTCCCGCTGGATGGGGATTCGATCGAGGCTGCATTGCCCGGCCTGGACGTGCTGGTGCTGGTCAACCCGAACAATCCGACCGGGCAACGGTTCGACCGCGCGGACCTGCTGGCGTGGCATGCGGCCCTGGCCGCGCGCGGCGGCTGGCTGATCGTGGACGAGGCGTTCATGGACGTGACACCGCAGGCGAGCCTGGCCAAGGAGGCGCCGCGCGAAGGGCTGGTGGTGCTGCGCTCGCTGGGCAAGTTCTTTGGCCTGGCCGGGGCGCGCGTGGGGGTTGTCATCGCGGAGGACACGCTGCGCACGCGGCTGGCCGCCCGGATGGGGCCGTGGGGTCTTGCCGGACCGTCCCGCTGGATCGCCACCCAGGCGCTGTCGGACCGGGCCTGGCAGGCCGAGACGCGCGGCATGCTCCAGGCACGTGGCCAGCGCCTGGCGGACTTGTTGCGCGACCAGGGGCTGGAACCCGCCGGTGGCACCGCGCTGTTTCAGTGGTGCCGCGTGGACGATCCCGCAGGCTGGCAGGATCACCTGGGCGCGCAGGGCATCCTCGTGCGGCGGTTTGATGAGCCGGGCAGCCTTCGTTTTGGCCTGCCGGGGCAGGAACACGAATGGAAGCGCCTGGAACAAGCGCTGGGGGCGTCCTGATGGGTACGACACTGATGGTGCAGGGCACGACCTCGGATGCCGGCAAGAGCGTGCTGGTGGCGGGGCTGGCGCGCATGCTGCACCGGCGCGGGCTGTCGGTGGTGCCGTTCAAGCCGCAGAACATGGCGCTGAACAGCGCGGTCACTATGGATGGTGGCGAGATCGGACGCGCCCAGGCCCTGCAGGCGGCGGCCTGTGGCCTGGAGCCGCACACGGACATGAACCCCGTGCTGCTCAAGCCCAGCTCGGACCAGGGGGCGCAGGTCATCATCCATGGTCGGCCGGCGGCGGAGCTGGATGCCCGTGCCTATCACGACTACAAGCCGGTAGCGCGCGAGGCCGTGCTGGCATCGCATCGGCGCCTGACGGCGCAGTACGCCCATGTGCTGGTGGAGGGCGCCGGATCGCCGGCGGAAATCAACCTGCGCGCGGGCGACATCGCCAACATGGGCTTTGCCGAAGCCGTGGACTGCCCGGTGATCCTGGTCGCGGATATCGACCGGGGCGGGGTGTTCGCGCATCTGGTGGGCACGCTGGCGCTTCTGAGCGAGACAGAGCGCGCCCGGGTGCGGGGCTTCGTGATCAACCGCTTTCGCGGCGATATCGGCCTGCTGCAACCCGGGCTGGACTGGCTGGAACAGGAGACCGGCAAGCCGGTGCTCGGCGTGATCCCGTACCTGCACGGGCTTTACCTGGATGCCGAGGACGCTCTGCCGCGCGAGGCGATGCCTTCGACGCCCGCGGACGCGCTGAAGGTGGTCGTGCCGGCACTGCCGCGCATCTCCAACCATACGGATTTCGACCCGCTGCGCCTGCACCCGGCAGTGGACCTGCGGTTTGTGGGGCCGGGCGAATCCCTGCAGCCCGCGGATCTGGTCATCCTACCGGGCTCGAAGTCCGTGCGCGCCGATCTCGCCTGGCTGCGCGAGCAGGGCTGGGAAGAAGCGTTGCAGCGGCATGTGCGCTATGGCGGCAAGGTGCTGGGGATTTGTGGTGGATTCCAGATGCTGGGCCACGCCGTGCACGATCCCGATGGCGTCGAGGGCCAGTCGGGCTCCACGCCGGGGCTGGGATGGCTGGATATCGAGACCCGGCTCGCACCCGAGAAGCACCTGGAGCGGGTTCGCGGCGACCGCGTGCTGGATCGGGAGGCCCGCGTGGAGGGCTACGAGATCCATGCGGGCGTGACGACCGGTCCGGGCCTGGAGCGGCCGGTGCTGCAGCTGGAACACGGCGCGGATGGCGCGCGCAGCGAGGATGACGCGGTGGCCGGAACTTATGTCCACGGCGTGTTCGATACATCGGACGCCTCCGAGGCCTTGCTGCACTGGGCGGGTATGCGGAGCGGGATGGCGACCGGGGAAGACCTGGCCACCGCGCGGGAGCGCGGCCTGGAACGCCTCGCCGATTCCCTGGAAGAACATATGGATATGAAATACATACTGACCCTTCTGCAAGCCGAACCGAAGGAGCCAGTCGCATGAAGACCCTGGTACTGGGTGGCGTGCGCTCGGGCAAGAGCCGGCTGGCAGAACAACTGGCGGCGGCCAGCGGCCTGCCCGTGACCTACGTGGCGACGGCGCGCGCGGACGATGCCGAAATGGCACGCCGGATCGAACGCCACCGCGCCGACCGGCCCGGAGACTGGGGCCTCGTCGAGGCGGGCACGGGCCTGGCCCGGTCGCTGGAGCAGGCCGCGGGACCCGAGCAGTGCCTGCTGGTGGACTGCCTGACCCTGTGGCTGACCCAGCTCCTGTGCACCGATGACGAGGGCCGGATCGAGCGTGAGCGCGAGGCCCTGATCGAAACGGTTCCGCGCCTGCCGGGCACGTTGGTGTTCGTCTCCAACGAAACCGGCATGGGGATCACGCCCATGGACGTACTGTCCCGTCGCTTCGCCGACGAGGCCGGCTGGCTCCACCAGCGCCTGGCCCCCGCGATGGACCGCGTCGTCCTCACCGTCGCCGGCCTTCCGCACGTCCTGAAGGGGGACCCGCTGTGACAGGCTGGCATACAAGCATTCCGCCCTCCAGGCACATAGACAAGCATGCCGGCAGGCCGGCACCACCGCAGCCTCCCGACCCCAGCCGTCACCCCTGCCACCCAACCCTCGTCATCCCGGAAACTGCGAAGCAGTTATCCGGGATCTCCATCGTTGGCAGGTGGCACGGACGTCGGGGGGTATCCCTGGCGTGGGGAGATCCCGGCTCTCCGCTTCGCTGCGGCCGGGATGACGGGAAGTAGCCGGCCGGGATGGCGACGAGTCATGGGGCGGGATGAAGGAAAGTGGCAAAGCACGCACGAGAGACCAATGAGGACCAACAAGTGACCGAAGACTGTGACTGGCTGCAGGTGCCGCCGGCAACCCTGGACGCCGCCGCCCGGCAGGCCGCAGCCGAACGGCAGGCCCAGCTGACGAAGCCGCCCGGGTCGCTCGGGCAACTGGAGGCGATCGCCGAACGCCTGGCCGGCATGCAGGGCCAGGAAAAGCCCAGCCTGGAGAACGTCCACATCGCGGTGTTCGCCGGCGATCACGGCGTGGTGGCCGAGGGCATCTCCCGCTTTCCGCAGGCCGTGACCGCCCAAATGGTCGCGAACTTCGCCACGGGCGGGGCGGCAATCTCCGTGCTCGCGCGGCACCTGGGCGCCTCCATCGAGGTGATCAACCTGGGCACGGTCGTGGCGCCCCCGGTGGTCAGCGGTGTGCAGCAACTGAACCTCGGGCCCGGCACCGCGAACCTGGCCCGCGAGCCGGCCATGACGCCGGCGCAGCTGGAACGCGCCCTGAACGCCGGGCGCCAGTGCGCGGAACGCGCCCGGCGCAGCGGGGCCCAGATGGTCGTCGGCGGCGAGATGGGGATCGGCAACACGACCGCCGCTGCTGCGCTGGCCTGTTCACTGCTGGATCTGCCGCCCGCCGATCTGGCCGGCCCCGGCACGGGCCTGGACGCGAACGGGGTGCGGCACAAGGCCGAGGTCATCGAACAGGCGCTCCAGACCCATGCGGCCGTGCGGGGCGACGCACTCGGCAGCCTGCGCTGCCTGGGTGGCTTCGAGATTGCCGGGCTCGCCGGGGCGTATATCGCCGCGGGGCAGATCGGCCTTCCGGTGCTGGTGGACGGCTTCATCAGCACCTCGGCGGCGCTGGTGGCCGAGCGCCTGTGTCCGGGCACGGCGGACTGGTTCTTCTATGCACACACCTCGGCGGAGCCGGGTCACCAGCGCCTGTTGGCGACGCTGGAGGCCGAGCCGCTGCTCGATCTCGGCATGCGCCTGGGCGAGGGGAGCGGGGCGGCCACGGCGGTGCCCCTGTTGCGCCTGGCCTGCGAGCTGCACTCCGGCATGGCCACCTTCGCCGAGGCCGGCGTCAGCGGAGAGGAGGCGTGAGCGTCGGCTCGGCCCGAATCGGCCTGCTGCGCCACGGCGAGACCACCGGCCAGGGGTTCTGCGGCCGGGGCAGCGATGTCCCGCTGACCGAGGCCGGCTGGGGCGCAATGCGCGACGCTTTGGCGCGAGATACCGCCTGGGATCGCATCGTCTGCTCGCCGCTGACGCGTTGCCGCGCCCCAGCACAGGTGTTTGCCGAGGAGGCGGGGGTACCGCTCGCCGTCGACGACCGCCTGGCCGAACTCGACTTCGGCGACTGGGAAGGCCGCACGGCGGCGGCGCTGATGGAGACGGACGCCGATGCACTAGGCCGTTTCTGGCAGGATCCGCTGAATCATCAGCCGCCCAACGGCGAGTCGCTCCAGGCTTTTCGCGAGCGCGTTGTCGCCGGCTGGAACGACCTGGCGCCCAACGAAGGCGACCGGGTGCTCGTGATCGCCCACGGCGGCGTCATCCGCCTGATCCGTGCCCTGCACGAGGGCTGGCCGCTGGAGAAGCTGCTCGGAATCGACGTCCCGCTCGCCTCCCTGCATATTGTCGAGCCATGGCAGCCCTATCGATGAATCTCCTGCCCTTGGTGGGCCAAGGCCCTGTGGGCGCCCTTGTGAGGGCTCTTGTGGGAGCGTGCTTGCACGCGAAGCCCCTGCCAAAGTCTGGCGCGGGCAGGGGCTTCGCGGCCAAGGCCGCTCCCACAGGAATGCCGAGAACCAGCGGTGTGCGTCCTACATATTGTAGGAGCGCCCTTGGCCGCGAATACCTCCCACCAAAGTGCGACCGGGCACCCGCATGAGCGCCGCGCTAACACCCCTCTGGCTGGCCCTCCAGTTCCTCACCCGCCTGCCCACCCCCGCGCTAGACCCGCAGCCGGCCGACCTGGGCCGTTCGGTGCTGGCTTATCCACTGGTCGGTCTGATCCTGGGCCTGCTCGTGGTACTGGTCGGTATCGCGCTGGCGGCCATACCCGGCACGCCGCCGCTCTTGGTCGCGGCACTGGTGCTCGCGTTATGGGTCGGCCTGACCGGCGCGCTGCACCTGGACGGGCTGGCGGACACGGTGGATGCCAGGGTTGGCAGCCATCAGGACCCGGAACGGGCCCAGGCCATCATGAAGGATCCGACCAGTGGCCCGATGGCCGTGGCAGCGCTGATCCTGGTCCTGCTGATCAAGTTCGCAGCCCTGGTAACCGTGGTGGAGACGGGTGCCTGGATCGCGTTGCTGGTCGCCATCGTGCTGGGGCGCGCGGCACTCACCGGGCTGTTTGTGCTGGTGCCCTACGTGCGGGAGCAGGGCCTGGGGGCCGAGATGGCCGCACACTTGCCACGCAGTCCCGCCCAGATGGTGCTGATAGCCACCGGTGTGCTGATCCTGCTACTGGCGCTGGTCACCGGCGTTTGGGGCCTGATCCTGGGCCTGGCCGTTGCGCTGGCGTCGGTATTCGCCATCGCCGCCTTCCTGCGTCGCTGGCTCGGCGGCTTCACCGGCGACACCGCCGGCGCCGCCCTGGAACTGGTGGAGGTGGTGGCGATTACCGTCATGGCGTTAGTGCTCGCCCTGCATTAGGGAGCTGCCGCTCAATGAGGCGGGGTGTTCCCCATCGCCTTGTCCAGCAGCGCCAGACCTTCTTGCTCCCGACCCTGACCACGCTGGGCGCGCACCTGGAAACGGTGCTCGGCATCGTGCTCCGCAATCATCAGCGTGGCCATTTCGTCGACAAGGCGGTTCACGCTGGTCCCGCGTTCGCGGGCCAACGCCTTCAGCCGTTCGTACTTGTCGTCCGGCAAACCGGTCGTCAATCGAGCCAATTCAGGGTCTCCGCGTTCAGGAGCAGATGATGCATGCCTGAAGCTAGAAAAATCTGTCATCGAATGGTCACGTAATTGCCACATACTTGGGTGATGACCGTTCCCGCGAAACTCAATCCGGCCCGCATGACCCTGCGTGCGCTCGTTAACCCGCTAGGGGCCTTGCGGGATGCGCGTGCAATCGACCCGGCCCCGCCTTGGTGGCAGACGTTCCTGGGGCTTGCCCTGCCGGTGCTGCTGGTGAGCGTAATCGCGAGTCAGTGGCTTTACCAGGTGATTCCGACGGGCCTGCCGCCGGAGGCCATGCCGGGCGCCTGGGGTTTCGGCGTCTACAGCGTGTTGGCGATGAGCATCGGGGTGCTGGGGATGGCCTGGTCCTCGCACTACCTGACCGAGCTGTTCCAGGGCTACTCGCACCCGGACCGTGCGATGCTCGCGGTCACGGTCGGGCTGTTGCCCGTCTGGGTCGGCAAGGTGGTCGCCGCGTTCCCCTGGCCCTGGGGCAACGGCATCGCCTTGTTGCTGATCCTGTACTCCCTCTGGCTGCTCTACTGGTCCCTGCGCGAGATCATCGGCCTGCGCCGCGGCAACCGGATCGGCCTGTTTGTGGCCACCATCTTCTGCGGCGCCTTCATCACCCTCATTTTCGGCTGGCTCCTGATGGACCTGATCCCCGGCGCCACCCCCGAACACCGCATCGGCACCACCTGGCTGATCTAGTCGGCTTCAGCCGTGGCAACCCGTGCCTGCCATCGCTACACGTATCGCCAAACCCATAACCCATAACCCGTCATCCCGGAAACCGCGAAGCGGTTATCCGAGATTTCCGCCGTAGGATGTGCAACAAACATCGGGGCGTTCCCGCGTGGGGAGACCCCGGCTCTCCGCTTCGTTCCAGCGGAGATGACGGGGAGGGGTGCGTTGCGGCCAGGATGACCCTGGGGCCACGGTGGGCGGGGTGCGGTCCGGATGATGGTTGGGCTTCGTTGCGTGGCGTTACGGTTTCGTGGCTGGATGAACCGGGGGCGGCAAGGAATTGCCGCGGGTTAAAAAAGTTTCGACGAAGGGCTAAAGGTTTCTGGGTGAGGGTCGTTAAGGCTTCTGAGAGCGGGGATCAACCCGTTCACCAGAACCGCCCGAGGCGGTGACGCAAGACTCTTACAGGAGAGCGATCATGTCCCAAGTAATTAACACCAACGTTCTTTCCCTGAACGCCCAGCGCAACCTGGGGAACTCCCAGGGCGCGCTGGCCCAGAGCCTGGAACGTCTGTCCTCGGGCCTGCGTATCAACAGCGCCAAGGACGACGCGGCCGGGCTGGCCATTTCCGAGCGTTTCAGCACCCAGATCCGCGGTCTGAACCAGGCGGTGCGCAACTCCAACGACGGCATCTCCTTCGCGCAGACCGCCGAAGGTGCGCTGAGCACGGTTGGTGACGCGCTGCAGCGTGCTCGCGAGCTGTCCGTGCAGGCCGCGAACGACTCCAACTCGGCCTCCGACCGTCAGGCGATCAACGACGAAGTGCAGCAGCTGATGGCCGAGGTTTCGCGTATTGCGAACAACACCGAGTTCAACGGTGGCCGGATCCTGGATGGCAGCGTGAGCGATCTATTCTTCCAGGTGGGAGCGAACCAGGGTCAGACGATTGCTGTCAGCGGGGTGGACTCACGGACGTCGAACCTAGGTGCGACCGAAGTCGCTGGTACGAACGGGCTGAGTCAGGAGAATATCAATGAGGACGGTATTGCGAGTATCTCCGATATCACCATTAATGGGGCTGACTTCGAGACGTTCACCGTTAAATTGGGACCTGACGCTGCCGATACAGAGGATGAAACCCCGGAAACCCAAAGCCTTGAAGATGCGGTGAGGTTGATCAATACCCAAATTCAGAATCAGGTCGCAGACGGTGGCGACGATGCCTTGGCGATTGCCAATGCGAACCTTCAGGCTTCTCTGCGGGTCGACAACGAAGGCAACACGACCATTGCTGTGACTTCCGCGTTTGGCACCGAGGATCTGACTGTTACCGGCGGGGAGGTAACGCTGGTTGACGTTACCGATACCGTAGATCTGTTCGCGGGTGCCGAAGCTGAAGATGTGAACCTTAACGCCATTGATGTGATCACCCGTGAAACTGCGACTCAGGCTATCGGTGCGCTGGACGGGGCGCTGAACCAAGTCAACAGCCTGCGTGCGGAGCTGGGTGCGGTTCAGGTGCGCTTCGAGTCCACCATTGACAACCTGCAGGTCAGCTCGGAGAACCTGTCTGAAGCCCGTTCGCGCATCCGGGATGCGGACTTCGCGGCCGAGACGGCCGAGCTGACCCGCGCCCAGGTGCTGCAGCAGGCGGGTACCTCGGTGCTGTCGCAGGCCAACGCCGTTCCCCAGAACGTGCTGGCCCTGCTGCAGTAAGCTCGATCACTCGGGTTCGGGTTGAGGGTGGATGGCGAGAGCGCCATCCACCCCATCTGAAGAGGACAGCGATATGAGTGATGGAATCGGCAGTATCACATCACCGCTGGTTGCAGTGAACCCGCGCGGGGGCGAGGGGGCGAAAGCGCCCGGCTTCAGCGTGGGTCTTGTTCGTGGCGAGGGGCGGCCGGAGGCCGTGGCTCGTTCGGACAGTAGTTCGGAATCAACGGCTCGCCGTTCCACCGGACCGGCGATCGAGGCCATGGACATGGCCGAGGTCAATCAGGTGGTCGAGTCGATCAATTCCTATCTGCAATCCACCAAGCGGGCGCTAGAGTTCAGCGTGGACGACAGCAGCGGCCGCACGGTGATTACGGTGATGGATGGAGAACGCGAACAGGTGATTCGTCAGATTCCACCGGAGGCCGTATTGGCCCTGGTGGAACAGTTCCAGAGCGAGCAAGAGCTTTCCGGGACGGGTTTGGCGGACAAGGCCTGACGGTCTTATCCAGACTGCACCTTAACGCGGTATTTTTCATTGAGCCGGATCCGGTAATGGGTCCGGCTTTTTTCGTTGGGTCAGCGGCAGCCGGCCGCAGATTCATGTGCCGCGGGCCTCTTTCCCATCGTCTGCGCTTGCAGCGCCTTCGCCGCCATCCGGGGCACAGCCCCTTGCCTTCATGCCGCCCTAACCCCCGTTATGGTCATCCCGGGCGTAGCGCAGCGGAGAGCCGGGATCTCCTCCGTCGGAATGCCTCGACGTCTGTGCCACCTTCACGGTTTCCGGGATGACGGGGTCGCGGTCGGGGTCTGGGTCGGATGGACGTATTGGGACCAGGTTATCCCGGTTGCTTCGCTTCGCTTGCAATCACGGAGGAAGGTGGTGTTGGGACAGGGCAGACGGCTGGACCGAAGAGGGACGCCGGTGAAGGCTGGCTTTGACCGGTTTTTTCTTCGGTGGGCTCAAGATTTGGGCTAGGCTGTCGTTGTATACGCTATAGCGCGTGCAAAGGGTCCGAGACGTCGGACACCAAGGAGAATAACGACCATGGCCATTAGTGCGTTAGGTGTAGGATCGGGGCTCGATCTGAATCAGATTGTCGGCGACCTGTTGAATGCGGAACGGGTGCCGAAAGAGACGCGTTTCAACCAGCGTGAAGAACGGATCGAGGCCCAGATTTCCGCATACGGCAATCTGAGAAATGGCATCGAACAGCTGGCTGGTGCGCTTGGATCACTTTCCGGCTTTGAGCTCTCCCAGTCCGCCTCTGTTTCCGATGCGAGTGTGGCAAGCGTTACCGCCGACGGTACTGCGGCCAACGGAAGCTTCTCGCTTGAGGTTAATCAGCTTGCTCAGGCGCAATCAATCGCCTCGGCCCCGGGGGATTTCGCGGACGCCGACGCCGAGGTGGGAGCCGGCCAGCTGGAGATCCAGGTGGGTGGCGGAAATGCCATCACCATTAATGTGGAGGAGGGCGATACGCTCCGCGATCTCCGCAACGCGATCAACGAAGCCGACGCGGGTGTCACCGCATCCATCGTGAATGATGGCAACGGCGCGCGGCTTGTGCTGAATGCCAATGAGACCGGTGCGGACAACACGATCACGGTTAGCGCGACGGAGGATCCTGCGGGTAGTGGGTTGGCGCGTCTGGACGGCAACAGCCTGGTTGAGACACGAGCCGCACAGGATGCCGAGGCGGTGATCAATGGCCTGACGGTAACGAGTTCAAGCAACACGCTCGATGACGCCGTCGAGGGGTTGAGTATTGAGTTGCAGAATACGTCGACGGGCCCCGTCAATGTTTCGGTCCGTGAGGACCAGGGTGAGCTGCGTCAAGCCTTGCAGGCGTTCGTGGAACAGTACAACGCTCTGGTTGGGCAAACGCGTGAACTGACCTCGTACAACGCAGAAGAGGATGAAGCTTCGGTGCTCACGGGTGACAGTACGGTCCGCGGAATCCGCAGCCGACTCGGTGACGCATTGATGCAGCCCGCACAAGTACCCGATGCAAACGCGCAGACGCTCTCGGAGCTGGGTATTGTCTCGAACCGGGATGGGACGCTGACCTTCGATACCAGCCGCTTCAATCAGGCGATGGATAACAATAGCTTTGACAGTATTGCGGAGGTCGTACGCGAGGTCGGTGGTCGAATGGAAGGGGTCACGAATACCCTTGTTGGAGCTGATGGTCTCATTGGTGCGCGTACCGATGGCCTGCGCAACGATCTGGAGCGAATCGGCCAGCAACGCGAACGCCTGGATATTCGCCTCGAGCGGATGGAGGAGCGCCTGATCGGTCAGTTCTCGAGGATGGACAGTGCCGTGGCGCAGATGCAGAGCACGGGTGATTTTCTGACGGGGCAGCTGGCGAACATGCCGCTGGCCCAGAACAATTCTCGTCGATAGTCGCCCCGTTTGGGCGAACGGATAACGGAGACCAACGCATGTACGGACCGGGCATGAATCGCGGAGTGAACCAGTACCGGCAGTCGGGCGCGCTGGCCGAGGCCCAGGTGGCGGACCCGTACCGGCTGATCCAGATGCTCTTCGAGGGCGCACTGGAGCGGATTGCCGTGGCCAAGGGCGCGATGCAGCAGGGCAACGTGGCGCTGAAAGGCGAAAAGATCGGCAAGGCGATCGACATTGTCGAGTCCCTGCGGGCGGTGCTGGACCACAAGCACAACGGCGAGCTGGCCGGGAACCTGGATGCGCTCTACGAGTACATGAGCCGCCGCCTGCTGGAGGCGAACGCGAAGAACGATCCGGCGGCACTGGACGAGGTGGCCAAGCTGCTGCGCGAGATCAAGGCTGGCTGGGACGATATTCCGTCCGAACAACGTGTTGCCCGGGCGAGTTGAAGTCGCCCATGGGCCAGCTTCTCGAGTGCCCCCAGGGCCGACGCGTATGACGAACGGTGATAGTACCGATACCGCCGACGTCACGGTTGCGGCGACCATGGAGGATGCGGTTGAAGCGATCCGCGCCCACATGGCGCGAGCCGTGGCCGAGGAAGACTGGGAAGAGCTGCAGGAGCTGGACCGGCAGACCAGGGCCCTGGTGGAACGGGCCTTCGGGGCCGATCCGGTGCCGCTGCGAGATGACTCCGGGGCGGCCCTGCGCGCGACCCTGGAGGACTTGGCGCGCTTCTACGAGACCTCCGTACAGGACCTGTCGCAACGACGGGGCGAGGTCGCAGAGCAGATCCGCGAGCTGAAGTCCGGCCGCAAGGGCACCAACGCCTACGAGACGACCCGGCGGCATTCCATGCGGGCCGGGCCGGACCACTCGGTCGACTGACGGGGCTCTGTACCCGGTCGGCACTTTTTCGACATCCAGCAAAGCTCGATCCCCCCTCCCGTCATCCCGGAAACCGCGGAGCGGTTATCCGGGATCTCTGTGGCGCGGTGCGCCCGCGCGTTGGGGCGTGTCCGGCGTGGGAGATCCCGGCTCTTCGCTGCGCTACGGCCGGGATGACGGGGAGCGCACGTTGTGCCGGGATGACGGGAAGGGGCGGCGATGTACGGTCTGGTTGACGAGATGCGGTCAGGGGTTTGGGGGTAGGCGGCGGACGGTTTGGACGCTGCTGAGGGATTGGAGGCGGTCGAAGAGGTGGCTGAGTTCGCCGAGGTCGCTGAATTCGGCTTCCAGTTCCATGCGGACGCTGCGGTCTTCGCGGTTGGTTTCGGTGTTTACGCGCAGCAGGTTGATGCCGCATTCGGAGAAGGCGTTGCCGACTTCGCCCAGCAGGCCGGGGCGGTCGTGGGCATCCACCTCCAGGGTGATCGCCTCGCGTTCGGGCTCTTCGCCCCAGGAGACGGGGATCAGGCGGCCGCGTTTGTCTTCCGGCATGTGCAGGATGTTTACGCAGTCGCTGCGGTGCACGGAGACGCCGGCGCCGCGGGTGATGAAGCCGATGATCGGATCACCGGTCTGCGGATTGCAGCACTGGGCGCGCGTGGTCAGCAGCCCGCCGACGCCGCGGATTCGGATGTCGTCCGGTTTGGCTTCGCCCTCGTGGCGGCGCGACCGCTGGGGCGCAGGGGTGGTGGCCGGTTGTTCCCCAATTCGGGCGTCGCGCAGCTGGTGGGAGATACGTCCGGCGATCTGGGCGGTGGTGACATCCCCCGCGCCCAGGGCAATCAGGAGTTCGTCGAAGGTCTGATACTTCATTGCCTCGGCCAGCGCGCGGCGGTCGAGGTTGTGGCCGCAGCCAAGGCGCTGGCATTCGCGATCGAACAGGTGCTTGCCGGTCGCCAGGTGTTCGTCCTGGTGTTGCTGACGGAACCAGGTGCGGACCTTGGAGCGCGCGCGTGCGGTATTGAGATATCCCAGCGCGGGGCTTAGCCAGTCGCGGCTGGGCCCGCCTTCGCGGGTGGTCAGGATCTCCACCCGCTCGCCGGACTTCAGCTTGTAGGTGAGCGGGACGATATGGCCGTCGACCTTGGCGCCGCGGCAGCGGTGGCCGACCTCGGTGTGGACCGCGTAGGCGAAGTCCAGGGGGGTCGCGCCCTGGGACAGGTCCAGCACTTCGCCTTGGGGCGTGAGCACGAACACGCGCTGGTGCAGCGGTTCGCTCTGGATCTCGTCGAGCAGGTTCTGGTCGTTGTTGTCGGCGGCCTCCAGCAGCTGCCGCAGGCTGTTGATGGCGCGGTTGAGCGCCTGATCCTCGCGTCCGCCTTCCTTGTAGCGCCAGTGCGCGGCGACCCCCAGCTCGGCGAAGTCGTCCATCTCGCGGGTGCGGATCTGCACCTCCACGACCTTGCCCTCCGGTCCGACCACGGCGGTGTGCAGGGACTGGTAGCCGTTGTCCTTGGGGTTGGCGATGTAGTCGTCGAACTCGCTGGGCAGGTGGCGCCAGTCGTTGTGGACGATCCCGAGCACGGTGTAGCAGGTGGCCAGCTGGTCGACGATCACGCGGGTGGCGCGCAGATCGTACAGTTCGGACAGCGAGGTGCGCTTGCGCTGCATCTTCTTCCAGATGCTGTAGATGTGCTTCGGCCGGCCGAAGACCCGGGCCTCGATGCCGTCTGCCTGCAGGCGTATCTTCAGTGTCTGGGCGAACTCTTCGACGTAGGATTCTCTTTCAGTGCGGTTTTCCTCGAGGCCGACGGCGATGTCGCGGTAGGTTTCGGGTTCCAGGATGCGCAGGGCGAGGTCTTCCATCTCCCACTTGAGCTGGCCCACCCCAAGGCGGTTGGCCAGCGGTGCGATGACGTCGAGGGTCTCCTGGGCGAGGATGCGGGCGCCTTCGTCGGGCTCGCGGACCAGCTGGCGCAGGTGCTGCACCCGAAACGCCAGCTTGATCAGCACGGCGCGCACGTCGTCCACCATGGCCATCAGCATGCGGCGCAGGCGTTCGGCCTGTTCCGGACGCCCGGCCGGGGCCTCGAAGCGGCGGCGCACCAGCGCGGCGACGTTGGTGGTCAGCCGGGCCACCGCGGCACCGAAGCGCTGCTCGAGCTGGGCCGGCTTGATCAGGTCCGCCAGATACACGGGTACCAGCAAGGTCGCAATCAGCGTCTGCCGATCGACGTTGAGATGGCGCAGGATCTCCGCCACGTCCAGTGGATGCGATTCGAGCCCGGCGGTATCGACGGCCTCCAGTGCTTGATCCAGTGCCTCGGCCAGCTGCAGGCCGGTGGCGTCGTCCAGGGGCTGGCTGCCCGCGAAATGGCGCAGCAACGCGTCGCGGTCGAGCCCCTGCAGATCGGTATTGGTCAGCAGCGAATGGCGCATGGAGGCAATCGTCGAAACAGAGCGAGAGCCCTATTGTACGGGAGCGCAGAAGGTGGCGAGAGGCTTGCGAACGGGGGTGACCGGGATCAGGATCGGGATATGGCCAACTTGTTCAAGATCCTGCTGCTCGTGGGGCTGGGCTATGTCCTGGTAACCGCGCTGATCTTCGTGACTCAGGATCGTCTGATCTATCTGCCGTCGAGCACGGTGACCAGCACGCCGGAGCGCATCGGGCTGGACTACGAGGAGGTCGAGCTGGTCACCGAGGATGGGGTGCGGATTCATGGCTGGTTCCTGCCGGGGCCCGGGGGCGACACGCCCGTGTTGCTCTTCCTGCATGGCAATGCCGGAAACATCGGTCACCGGTTGCATTCTCTACGGCAGTTCCACGAGCTGGGACTGGCCGTGCTGATCATCGATTACCGCGGCTACGGGCGGAGTGCGGGGCGCCCGGACGAGGCCGGCACCTATGCGGATGCCCGCGCCGCCTGGCAGTACCTGATTGATGAGCGTTCGGTTTCGCCAGAGGAGATCGTGCTGTTTGGCCGTTCGCTGGGGGCGGCGGTCGCGGCGGAACTGGCAACGGGCGTGGAGCCGGGGGCGGTGATCCTGGAGTCCGCCTTTACCTCGGCTGCCGATCTGGGGGCGCGCCATTACCCCTGGCTCCCGGTGCGGGCGCTGCTGCGGCACCAATACGACACCCTGGGCCGGGTGGGCGCGATCTCCGCGCCCATCCTGCTGGCTCATAGTGCCGAAGACGAGATCGTGCCATTCGAGCATGCCAAACGCCTGCGGGCCGCTGCTACGAATGCGCGAGTGCTGGAGATGGAGGGTGGCCACAACGACGCCTTCCTGACCACGGGGGACGACTACACGGAGGGCCTGCGGGCATTCCTCCGCGATGCGGGTGTGGCGGTCTACGGCCCTCAATGACGAGCGGACAAAGAGACCGGATGGGGCAGGTCGAGGGGAGAACCCGTGTTTCCATCGTGGGAGATTGGTAGACTCCGCGGCTGTTTTGGCTGGAATGGATCTCCCTGGCGTCCGGAATGAGCGAATCTGCCGCAAAAGCCCCCCTGACGGTTACCTACTGTCGTGATGAGCAGCCGGAATGCGCGTCGGCGCCGGTGGTGATCCGCTTTGGCGGGGCGAGCGGTGTGAAATGCAAGCCCGGGCGTCTGGAGATCCGCGTGGGGCTGGAGCCCCTGGGTGGCGAGTCGGACTGGGCGGAATGCTGGTCGCTGCCGGACGGCGCCGAGGGCGAGACCGGGGTGGAAGGCTCGCTGAGCTACCTTCGCCACAAGGATTGCCTGATCGGTTGCTGGGTTCAGCCGCTGGATGCCGCAGGCGACCCGGACCCGCTGACCGAGTGCGCGTACCGCGAGATCCTGGCTGGCTGCCGTGCGCTGGGTTTCGAGCACCTGGTGCGGGTGTGGAACTATCTTCCCGCGATCAATGACCCGGTCGCCGGCCAGGAGCGCTATCGTGGCTTCTGCAGCGGACGGGCGCGGGTGTTCGAGGCATTGCCGGAGTACGAACAGTTCCTGCCGGCGGCGACGGCGATTGGCACCCATTCCGACGGCTTGCTGATCTATTTCATTGCGACTCGCGAGGCGGCCGCGCGTATCGAGAATCCGCGCCAGGTCAGCGCGTATCACTACCCGCCTCAGTACGGGCCGCGCAGCCCTTCGTTTGCCCGCGCCAGTCTGTGGCAGTCGGGGCCGGAATCGGCCGAGCTGTTTATCTCGGGCACCGCCAGTATTGTCGGCCATGAAAGCCGGCATGTTGGCGATCTCGAGGCGCAGATCGACGAAAGCCTGCGCAATGTCGGTGTGTTGCTGGAACAGGCCGCCACGGATCACCCGGTTCGGGTGGAGAGGCCGCGCGACCTGTCGCTGCTCAAGGTGTACCTGCGCCATGCGGCCGATGCGTCGGCCGCGGAACGTCACTTGCGCGCGCGCCTTGGTCACGATGTGCCGTGCCTGTTGCTGCACGGGGATATCTGCCGCGAGGAGTTGCTGGTGGAGATCGAGGGACTTTATTCGGAGCGTCTGACCGCGACGTTCGCGACACCATGAAGGATTGATGCCGGGCCGGTCAGGCCGCCGACTTGCGGTGGCGCCGGTCCCTTGCCTGGGGAGTACACGCAATGCAGCCAACCACCAAGAAGCCACACCCGGTCCTGAAGGACTACTACGGGGATGAAGCCAGCCGGCGCGCCTACGTCGACGACCTGTTCGACCGGACTGCCCCGTATTACGACCGAATCCTGCGGGTCGGCTTCTTCGGCACCGGGCAGTCGTATCGCCGGTTTGTCCTGAAACAATCCGGTCTCGAGGCCGGCATGGAGGTGCTGGACGTGGCCACCGGCACCGGCCCGGTTGCAGAGGAGATCCGCAAGGTGGTGGGCGATGATCACCTGACCTGCGTGGACCCGAGCCGCGGCATGATGGATGTGGCCCGAACCAAGATGGATGCCACGTTCGTGCAGAGCCTGGGCGAACAAATGCCCTTGCGCGACCAGCAGTACGACCGTTTGTACATGGGGTATGGGCTTCGCCATGTGCGCGACCTGCACGAGTTGTTCAGCGAGTACTTCCGCGTGCTGAAGCCGGGCGGGCGCTGCACCATCCTCGAGGTCTCGCGGCCACGTACGAAGTTCCAGTTTGGCCTGGCGCGTTTCTATTTCCGCGATTTCGTGCCGTTCGTGGGCAAGGTGCTCACCCGCGACCCGGACGGGCAACTGTTGATGCGCTATTTCTGGGACACCATCGATCAGTGCGTCCCCCCGGAGGACATCCTGGAAACCCTGCGATCGGTCGGTTTCGAAGACGTGCAGCGCAATGTCCAGCTCGGCGTCTTCAGCGCCTACATGGCGACGCGCCCGGCCGGGTAGGGTTTTTGGGCCGGCTGAAGGTCAAGGTGGCGCCCGGCAGCAAGCGCAACGCCATTGGCGGCTGGATGGGCGAGACCCTCAAGCTGCAGGTTCAGGCGCCGCCGGAGAAGGGCCGCGCGAACGAGGCCGTGGTGGCCTTGCTGGCCGCGGAACTGGGGTGTTCGAAGGCGGCCGTGCAGGTGGTGGCCGGTGCGACCTCGCGCAGCAAGACCGTGGTGGTCGAGGGCTGGTCCGAGGCCGAGTTGCACCGCGCGTTATCCTCATGACTCAAACACTGTGACGGGGCCCAGTACCGGACGGCCCCCCTGCGAAGGGAACTACGGATGAACCGCCTGACCCTGACTCGACCGGATGACTGGCACCTGCACCTGCGCGATGGCGATGTGCTGGCGACGGTGCTGCCGGATACGGCGCGCCGCTTCCGCCGCGCCATCATCATGCCCAACCTGAAACCGCCGGTGACGACGGTGGAGGCCGCCGCCGAATACCGCGACCGCATCCTGGCGGCGCTGCCGGAAGAGGCGGACTTCGAGCCCCTGATGACGCTGTACCTGACCGAGGGCACGACACCGGGCATGATCGACGCGGCGAAGGCCTCCGGGTTCGTGCACGGGGTCAAGCTCTATCCCGCGGGTGCCACCACCAATGCGGCCAGTGGCGTGACCGATATCCGCCGCTGCTATCCGGTGTTCGAGGCGATGCAGCGGGTGGACCTGCCGTTGCTGATTCACGGCGAGGTGACCGATCCGGACGTGGACATCTTCGATCGCGAGGCGGTGTTTATCGAGCGCCACCTGGAGCCGCTGATCCGCGATTTTCCGGAGCTTCGGGTGGTGCTGGAACACATCACCACCGAGTCGGCCGTGCAGTTCATCCAGGCCGGGCCGGCCAACGTCGGCTCCACGATCACGCCCCAGCACCTGCTGTACAATCGCAATGCGCTGTTCGCGGGCGGCATGCGGCCGCATCACTTCTGCCTGCCGATCCTGAAGCGCGAACGCCACCGCAAGGCGCTGCTCGAGGCGGCCACCAGTGGCCACCCGCGCTTCTTCCTGGGGACCGATAGCGCTCCGCATCCACGCCACGCGAAGGAGTCGGCGTGTGGCTGTGCGGGTATCTATTCCGCGCACGCGGCCATCGAGCTGTACGCGGAGGCCTTTGCCGCGGCAGATGCACTGGACCGGCTGGAGGGCTTTGCCAGTCATTTTGGCCCCGATTTTTACAAACTGCCGCGCAATACCGACAAGCTGACGCTGGAGCGGTCCCCGTGGACCGTACCGGAGGCCGTACTGTTCGGGCATGATCCGGGTGTGCCCCTGCGCGCGGGCGAGACGATCGCCTGGCAGCTGGCGTAGTCCAGCCTCCGGAAGCGGCCGGCGTGGCGAACCCTGTAACGGCTCGGCGGTCAGCAGGGTAGACGAGTACAGGACAAGACGAGGATGGAGACATGACCGAACCCAATGTGCAACGCGGGACCCTGTTGTTCTGGATGGCCATCAGCCTGGGGGTGGCGTTGCTGATCGTGGCGCTTGGGGTCGGGCTGGAGCCGGCCGGCGCGCCGATCCTGCGCGCGCCGCTCAGCTCGCCGGCCGCCGGTGCCCTGGGCTTCGGTCTGCTGATGGTCTGGGCCGCGTATGCCTATGCGCTGTCTGCCGGACGAGCCGCGGGCAGCCAGGAGATGGGGGTGGTGATCCTCAACCTTGGGCTCCCGGTGGCCCTGATCCTGCTGTGGCGGGCCGAACTGAACGCGCTGGCGTTCTTCGTGGCGTTGGGCTGGGCGCTGACCCTGGGTGGCATGGCCGTGCGCCTGTTCCGGCGCGAGGCCCTGGCCGGCGTGATGATGTTGCCGCTGATCGGGGTCAGCCTGACGGCGATCCTGCTGTCGCTGACGCTCTGGGTGCTGCCGGCCGCGACCGGCGGGGCCTGAGGCCGGTTTCCTATCCGGCCGCTGGCGCCTGACGGATGTCGGGCGTCAGCGCCTGCGCGCGGCGGCAGTGGTCGAAAAAGGCATTGGCATCCATGGGCCGGGCGAACAGGAAGCCTTGAAAGAGCAGGTCACCGTGGGTGGTCAGCCAACGGTACTGGGCCTCGGTCTCGACCCCCTCGGCCACCACCGCCAGACCGAATTGGCGTGCGATGTCGCAGATTGTGCGCACCATGGCCTGGTCGTCCGGGTCGTGGTCGACCTGGCGGACGAAGCTCCGGTCGATCTTGAGTTCGTCGAACGGGAGACGCTTGAGGTAGCTGAGCGAGGAAAACCCGGTCCCGAAGTCGTCCATGGAGAAGCGCAGGCCCATTTGCCGCAGGGCCTGCATGATGTGGATCACCCGGTCGGTATCCTCCGCCACCACGTGCTCGGTGATCTCGAGCGTGATGCGGTGGGCGTGTTCACGGCCCAGATAGCGGGTGATCAGGTCTTGCATGCGGTGGACGAAGTTCAGGTGCACCAGCTGGCGCGGGCTGATGTTGATTGCGAGCTGCTCCAGGGGGAACCCGGCGCGATCCCAGTCGCGCAAGGCCTGGAACGCCCGCGCGATCACCGCGTCGCCCAGTTCGCTGATATAGCCGGTCTGTTCGGCGATGGGGATGAACTCCGCCGGTGACACGGCGCCCAGCTCGGCGCTGTGCCAGCGAATCAGGGTCTCGGCGCTGCGGATCCGCCCAGTGGTATCCACCTGGGGCTGGAACAGGACCTCGATCTCGCGATTGTGCAATGCAAAGTGCAGGCAGCGCTCGATCTGCAGATGTCGCTCCACCGCCCGCGACAACTCGTCGCTGAAGACGACCACGCCGTCGCGCCCGCGGTCCTTCACTTCGTACATGGCGATATCGGCCTCGCGCACGAGCTGGTGCGAGTCGACCGGCTGCGCGGGCTCGATCAGGCGGATGCCGATGCTCGCGCTCACGTGCAGGTGATGGTTGCGGATAATGTAGGGCGTCTTGACCACCTGGAGCAGCGAATGCGCCAGGCGCCGGGCGGCGCGCTCGCAGGTCTGGCGGTCTTCCTTGCCAGGGGCCACGATGACGAACTCGTCGCCGCCCAGGCGGGCGAGGTGGTGGCCCGGGGGCAGGGCGTTGGCGAAGTCGCGCGTCACGGACTTCAGCAGCTCGTCGCCGATGTCGTGCCCCAGCAGGTCGTTGACCGTCTTGAAATGGTCCAGATCGATCAGCAGCAGGTACGAGTGCTGTCCGTGATGTTGCAGGACCTCGAGGCTTTGTTCGAGATGCTCGATGAAGGCGGCGCGATTGTTCAGTCCGGTCAGGGCATCGTGGGAGGCCTGGTGGAAGCTGTTGCGCAGCAGCCCGAAGCTGCTGTTGGCCGCGTAGAACAGGACCAGGGCAAGGGTTGCCGAGAAGGCCGCCAGGACATAGCTATACCAGTCCCCGATTAGCAGGAAATACCCGGCCAGCGGCACCATCATGGCCGGGATTAGCGGCCGGAAAACCCAGGGGGCCGGGTAGAGCAGGGCCGCGACCACCGTGGTGGCGCCGATCTGCGTGAAAATGGCGATGTAGTGGAGATTGTGCGAGTCCAGGCGCACAAAGATCAGAAAGATCGCGGTCCACAACGCCAAGTAGAGATACAGGAAGAGGGTGAGGTGCAGCCGCCAGCGGAGCCGTTGCTCCGGCGACAAGGGTGAGCGGTGATAACGCCAATACAGCTGCAGGCCCCAGAGCGATGCGGCAAGCATCACGCTGTACCAGGCTGCAGCCGCGGTGAAGGCCCCGTGCAGCGCACCCAGCAGGATGTAGCCCAGGCCGGGGACCAGGGACAGCGCCACCAGCACCGGGATCTGGCGCGTCAGATAGGTGTCGAACTGGGGATCGGCGCGTAATGCCTCGCGGGCCGGAACAAGCGCGCGTACGCTGGACGCCGGTGGATTGTCTCGCGGGGTGAGTGCCATCGGGGTCCAGACGGGGACGGTTTGTGGAAGAGCTGGACGTTACGGTAAATCGGGCGGGGGCTCAACAAGCGCGGCCCGTCGCATGAACAACGGACTACGGGATGTTGCTAACCGAGTTACAGATCGAGGCCCGGCTGGCCGATGCGGCGCGCCGCGGGGAGTTCGATGACCTCCCGGGGGCGGGTCGACCCCTGGAACTGGATGATGACAGCGCGGTGCCGCAAGAGCTGCGCATGGCCTTCCGGGTGATGAAGAACGCCGGCTATGTCCCCGAGGCCGTGCAACTGAGGGGCGAGATCGCCTCCACGGAGGCGTTGCTGCAGGCGGCGGATGACGAGGTGGCGCGCCAGCAGGCGGCCAAGCGCCTGCGCTTGCTGCTCGACCGGCTGAACCGCAGCGATGCGGGTCGGGGCATGCTCTCCGAGTCCGGCTATTTCCGACAGCTATGCGAGCGCATGGATGGCCCCAGCCAATGAAGCCGGTCCATGGACCGACCAAGGGCCGGGGCGCGACCATCGATCCCCATGCCCGCTTCGAGTCGACCCGGCACGAACCCTTCGACGACGGGTGGGTCGGTGATGGCGAGGCACCGGCGCCGCTGCGCACCGAGGTGACGGTCGAGCACCCGCGCAGCGTCCTGTCCTGGAATCAGTCCCCGGATGTGCCATTCGAGCTCTCCCTGAACCCTTATCGTGGCTGCGAGCACGGCTGTGCCTACTGCTTTGCGCGGCCGGCCCATGCCTATGTGGGCCTTTCGCCGGGGCTCGACTTCGAGAGCCGGCTGTTCGCCAAGGTCGGCGCGGCCGACTGCCTGCGGCGCGAACTGGCGCGACCGTCCCACCGGGTGACCCCGTTGGCGCTCGGGATCAACACCGATGCGTACCAGCCGATCGAACGTGAATGGCGGATCACGCGTGAGCTGCTGGAGGTGCTGGCCGAGACCGGGCATCCCGTATCCATTGTGACCAAGTCCGCACTGGTCGAGCGCGACCTGGATTTGCTGGGTCCGATGGCGGAGCGCGGACTGGTGCAGGTGGCGATCTCGGTGACGACCCTGGATCGCGGGCTGTCGCGACATCTGGAGCCGCGCGCGGCGGCCCCGCAACGGCGCTTGCAGACCGTGGAGCGGCTCACGGCGGCGGGTGTCCCCGTCAGCTTGCTGGTGGCGCCGTTGATCCCCGTGCTCACGGACGGGGAGCTGGAGGTCTTGCTGGATGCCGGGGCGGCGGCTGGCGCAGTGGCCGCCGGCTATGTGCTGCTCCGGCTCCCGCGTGAGGTGGCCCCACTGTTCGAGGACTGGTTACGCACCCATCACCCGCTCAAGGCGGAGCACATACTGCAGCGCCTGCGCGAGGCGCATGGGGGCAAGCTCTACGATTCAACCTTCGGTCACCGTATGCGCGGGGCCGGGCCGTATGCGGAGCTGTTGCGGCAGCGCTTCCGGCTGGCGCGGCGCCGGGCGGGGCTGGCCGGACGTCTCGTGGAGCTGGACTGCAACCAGTTTGCCCCGCCCGCGCGCCCGCAGAAGACGCGGTCCGAAGGGCAGCTCGATCTCTTCTGACGCTCGGCGAATGGCGCCATTGTCCTGAGGATGCTTCTCCCGCGGACGGGGTGTTCTGGTTTACAGTGACGCCAACACCACGACAGGGCGGACGATGCCGCAGAATCCAACCATGAGTACCGCCGATGCGGCCTGGTGGGGGCGCCGGGCACTTGCATCGGGGCAACATGGACGCTGGTCCATCGGCCCCCTGGACCTCTGGCTGCTGCACGGCGAGCAGGAATGGCAGATGGTCCTGGAACGCCCGCGCGACCCCGCCGATGCCACACTGGCGATCGATGTTCCCTGCGCCGAGGGGTTCCCTGCCGACGCGAACGACCTGCTGCGTTTTGCCGGATCCCCGGCGGATTCGGTACCGGAGCTGCGGGTGGCCCTGGCGGATCGGCCGATGGTCAGCCGGCCGCAGAACCCCTTCTATGTGCCGGCCCGTGGTCAGGTCACGCTTTATCTGAGTTCCCCGGCCTGGGTGCAGCTGCATCTGGGCGAGGCCATGGTGCAGGAGTTTCCGGTCTATACGCCGTCCGATACCTGGTTCGGCCCGAATACCGTGAACGGGGAGCTCTGTTATGCCACTCGCACCCAGGCTCGCCTGGACCTGGCCGACGTGCCCGTGCGCCCGCACCGCGTCATCACGCCGCTGACCATCGAGAACAAGGCTTCGGATGCCCTGTTCCTGGAACGCGTGAACCTGCCGGTGCCGCGCCTTCCGGTGTTCGCCGACGAGCACCACCGGTTGTGGACCCCGGCGGTGCGCATGGAGCGCGAGGAAGATCGCGACATGGCAGACATGAAGATCGACTCCGGTCCCCCCGGTGTGGCCGGCGGGGCCCAGCGCATTGCCGAACCCCGCCAGGCCGGGGGGCGGCATTTGATGGTCAGGGCGTTCACCGCCCTGTTTCAGTAGGGAGCATCCGGCGCGATGAATGAATGGCTGCAAACCGCTCAGACCTTTGTGACCAGCGAGGCCTTTCTCGCCGCCATCCGCGCCGCGGTCTATCTGCTGGTGGGCCTGTTGCTGGCGCGCCTGCTGTCGCGCGGTCTGGCGCGCGCGCTGGAGGACAAGCTCGACGCGCAGCAGGTCATGCTCACCCGCCGCATCAGCTTTTACTTGATCGTTCTGCTGGTGCTGGCCTCGGCGCTGCGCGAGCTGGGGTTCGATCTCACCGTGCTATTGGGCGCGGCCGGCATCCTGACGGTCGCGCTTGGCTTTGCATCGCAGACTTCGGCCTCGAACCTGATCTCGGGGCTGTTCCTGATTGGCGAACGCCCGTTCTCCGTGGGGGATGTCATCAAGGTCGGGGATGCCACGGGCGAGGTGCTGTCGATCGACCCGCTGTCGGTCAAGCTGCGCACCTTCGACAACCTGATGGTGCGCGTGCCCAACGAGACCCTGGTGAAGACGCAACTGACCAATCTCAGCCGCTTCCCCATCCGCCGTCTGGACATGCAAATCGGGGTGGGCTATCGGACCGATCTCAAGCAGTTGCGTGACGTGCTCATGGGCGTGGCCGAGCGCAATCCAGTCTGTCTGGAGGAGCCCAAGCCGCTGTTTATCTTCCTCGAGTACGGTGATTCTGCGCTGAAGATTCAGCTCTCGGTGTGGGCGCGGCGGGAGAAGTTCCTGGATCTGCGCAATTCCATGCACGAGGGTGTGAAGGCCGCGCTGGACGAGGCGGGGATTGATATCCCGTTCCCGCAGCGCACGCTGGGTGGCCTGGATGGAAGCCCGTTACCCGTGCGCATCGTCGACAACGTGCCGGAGGCCGAGGCGGAAGCGTCCGCGCGCGACTGACCGGCAGGCCGCCGGAGCGGGGTTGGGCCGTCCCTCAATCCAGGCGGAGATCCGCCCAGACCGGGTCGTGATCCGAGGCGCGCCAGGGCCCCGTGGCGGGCGCGCGACCGTCAAAGCCGAGGAAGCCGGGTTCGTCTGCATTGACCGGCCAGGTCGCCCCGTCGTGCACGGCGTCGCGCAAGGCATCGGGACCCAGCAGGTAATCCAGCTGTCCGGCCCGGCCGCGAAAGACATAGGTATGGGCGGACGCTGGATCGTCATGCACCAGGTCCCGCTTGCCGGCCGCGGCCAGCGTTCGCACCGGGTCTTCGGCGGCGTAGGCGTTCAGGTCGCCGAGGATCAGTACGGGAACATTGGCAAACTCATTGCGTTGCTGTTCCCGGATCCATGTCACCAGACGTTCGGCCTGGGCCGTGCGCCGTTCATTCCAGCAACCCTGGCCGCGGTCGATATCGCCCGCGTCGGGGCAACCGCTCTTCGCCTTGAAGTGCACCACCACGGCCCCGAAACGCTTGCCACTCCCGGGTTGCTGGAACCAGCCGAGCAATGGCGGGCGATGATGCACGGCATCGCGATCGGTGGCGGACCCAACGAGTTGCAATCGGTCCGGACGGTAGAGCAGGGCCACCTTGATCGCGTCGTCGCCCGGCCCCGGGTGGGCGATGGCCGCATAGTCGCCGCGCGGCGGAGGGACGGCATTCAGTCGTTCGACCAGCTGCCGGCGCGCCGCCTTGGCGTTTTCCAGTTCGACCGCGCCCAGCAGGTCGGCGTCCAGCGTTTGCAGCAGGGCATCCAGCTTGGCCGTCTGGCGCTCGCGTTCCGCCCGGTTTTGTGCGCCGCGCTCGCCCAGCGTCACGAAGTCGTTCTCCAGATTGGCGGTGGCGATGCGCAGGTGGTCCGTCCCCGGCGTCGACGGCGGTTCGGGGCGCTCGCCGCCGAGCCAGTCCAGCGAGTGGGTGGGATGGATGCGATGGTCGCCGAAGGCGTGGGTCAGGATCCCGGTCAGGCCTTCCAGCGTGCTGCCCACCCGGCGCGTGCCATGATCGTCGCGATAGGGGATCGGGTCGGGGTTCGCGCGATAGCTGCCATCATCCAGGGTGATCCGGCGATTCTCGTCCCGGGCGGTTCCTGCGGCCCCGGTCTGGCCGGGGTGCATGAGCCGCCCCCCGGCCGAGAGCGTCAGGCTGCCATAGCGCGCGAGTTCGTGGTTGGCGGTCACCGCCAGCGTCTGCGCAAAGCGAACACGGAGGTCGGCGTACTCGCCGAGGCGGCTGGCGTCGTCAGGCAGGCGCACCTCCAGCGGTGCCGGCAGTTCGCCGTGCCCGCAGCCCTGGATGCCGTCCAGCCGAGCGATCTGCGGGCGTCCGCGGTGGCGGCTAAAGACCCCGTGTACTTGCACATGCTCGCCGGTCGAGACCGGCTCGCGCCGCGGGGCATACACGAACATACCGGCCGAGTCGGGCCCGGCGCCCTGCTGCAGATAGAACCCGCCGAGTTGATCGGGCCCCATAAACACGCCCGTGACGATGCCCTCCGCGATGACGGCATCCCCCTCGGCGACCGCGCCGGCGCGGAGCTCGGCGAGAGGGGCGACCTCGGCCCCGGGGGAGGGGCAGGTCACCCGGGCATCGACCGGGGAGGCTGCGAATAGCAGAACCACCAGTGCGCCCCCCAGCGTGCGGCGCACGCACGGGGCCGGGTTGGCGTGGCGGCGGGGGTGCGTCAGCCGATCCATGGCCGCATGAGAAGAATCAGGCGCTCTTGCTGGGGTTCAGCAGTTCGTAGAGATAATCCGGCGCCTGGGTGACATCGGCGATGGTGTAGCGGTCGAGGACGTCCAGGAAGGCATCGCGCGCATCGTTCAGTACCCCACGCAACTGGCAACCAGGGAGAATCGGGCAGACGGGATTCTCGCAGTCCACCACGTTCAGGTTCGGCTCCATGTCGCGGATGACACTGCCTACGTTGATCTCGTTCGGCTCGCAGGCGAGCGAGATCCCGCCCCCCTTGCCACGCCGGGTGATGATGTAGCCCTTCTGGCCGAGCTGGTGAACGATCTTTACCAGGTGGTTGCGCGGGATCGTGAACTGCTCGGAGATATCGCTCACGGTCACGCGCTGGTCGCGCGGTTGCACGGTGAGGTACATCAGGACCCGAAGGGAGAAATCAGTATAGCGAGTGAGCTGCATAGGGAAGGAATCGTCGGTTCGCGGTTTTGAAGGATATGCATGCGCGCATATGTCTTGGAACCTTAATCGCTCCGGACACCCGTCACAAGTTCGGTCGTTGCCGCTGAGTGAAGGCCGGGGCGTATTCGGGGTTCAGAAACCGCACAGCCCGGCCGTTACATGCCAATAATAACAAGGCTTCTGAAGCCGAAATACAGGGGAATTCAATGGAGTCGATCAAGGGGTTGGGCCGGCTGTCACTCGCCGGACGGTTCTCGCTGGCCCTGAGCGCGATCGTGGGGGTGTTCTTTCTAATTGCCGCTGCCGCGGTGTTCTGGCACACCGCAACGCTGAAGGGGGGTATGGAGGCGACGTTGACGGGCGTCATGCAGGGCCACGAGACGACCCCGGCACTGGAGGCCGAGGTGGCGCTCGAGATCAATCGTCTGCTGGATCTTGCGGCCTGGCAGGTCAACGCGATGATGCTGGGTGTCGCGATCGGCGTGGTTGTCGTGGTGTATTTCCTGTTCGTGTTGATGATTCGGCGGCGCCTGGCGCATCTGGCCTCGCAGTTTCGCGGGGTATCGGAGGGGGAGGGCGATCTGAGCCAGCGGATCGATGCCCCGCGCAATGACGGGATTGATCGTTTGGCGCGTCTGTTCAACGCATTTATCGAGCGCTTGCAGGGGATGGTTTCGGAGATGGTGGAACATGCGCGTGAACTGGGGGAGTCCGTCGGCACCCTTCACCGCGTGGCGGAAGAGACCAACCAGGAGGTGCAACAGCAACAAGCCCGGATCGGCCAGGTTGCTACCGCGATGAATCAGATGACCGCCTCGGCCGAGGAGATCGCGCGCAATGCCCAAACCGCGTCGGAAGCCGCCGATCAGGCCGAGAGCGAGACGCGTACCGGGTCCGATGTGGTGGACGCCTCGGTCCGCACGATGCGCGAACTCGCGAGCGAGATTGGCACCGCAAACGAGCAGGTGGCGCGCCTGCAGTCCGAGTCGGACAGCATCGGTTCGGTGCTTGACGTGATCCGCGGCATTGCCGAGCAGACCAATCTGCTGGCGCTCAATGCGGCCATTGAAGCCGCGCGGGCGGGGGAGCAGGGAAGGGGATTCGCTGTCGTAGCGGACGAGGTGCGGACCCTCGCCACGCGTACACAGGACTCCACCACCGAGATCCAGGCCATGATCGAACGCCTGCAGGCCGGCGCCCGGGCGGCGGCCAGCGCGATGGAGCGCAGCCGCGAGAGGGGCGAGGCCGGAGTGGACCAGGCCGCTGGTGCGGGCGACGCCCTGCAGGCGATCCGTTCAGCGGTGGAACGCATCCGTGATCTCAACAACGAGATCTCCGGGGCGGTATCGCAACAGGCGGAGGTCGCGCGCGAGGTGGATGGCACGCTCACGGAGGTTAGCCAGGGGGCCCAGATCACCGCGGGGAATGCCGAAGCCACGGCCAGCGAGACGGACGCCCTGGTGGGGCGGATCGAGCGGCTGCGGGGACTGACCACCCAGTTCCGAGTCTGATCGACGCCTGCCTGGGCGTGCGAACGGGGTCCCGGCGTCTCCCTGGCGTTTTCCGTATACTGCGGCCCGCCTCGGGTTCATGGAGCGGTATCTGCAATGACAGTCTGGGTCGCTGCCCTGCTCGGGGTCGTTCAGGGCATCTTTATGTTTCTGCCGGTCAGTTCGACCGCGCACCTGGTCCTGACCCAGCACTGGCTGATCCGTCAGGGCGAACCGCTGCCGGCGCCCGAGAGCCCCGAGATGATCCTGTTCGACCTGGTAGTGCACGTGGGCACCCTGGTCTCGATCGTCTTCGTCTTCCGCAAGAGCCTGACCCGGCTGACCGGTGGCATTGCCCGCGAAAGCCTGCAGTGGGCATCGGCCCGCGGGTCGGCCGGGCGCGAGATGCTGTCCCTGCGTCTGGCCCTGCTGGTGGTGCTTTCGGTGTTCGCGACCGCGGTGGTCGGATTCACCCTGAAGGCGGGCTTCGAGCAGGTGTTCGCCCACCCGACCCTGATCGCGGGCACGCTTAGCCTGACCGGGGTATTGCTGTGGTGGACGGACCGGCTGCAACGGCGCCCGTTGGGGCTGCGCCAGCTGAGTCCGAAGATTGCTACCATCATCGGCGTGGCCCAGGGCTTTGCACTGATCCCGGGGCTCTCGCGCAGCGGCATGACCATCACCTTCGCCCTGTTCACCGGGCTCAAGCGGCGCTGGGCGGCGGAGTACAGCTTCTTCCTCGCGATTCCGACCATCCTCGCCGCCACCGCCGTGCAGTCACTGGACGTGCTCAATGGCGACGGGCTGGGGAATCTGAACTGGACGGCGCTCGCGGTGGGCTTCGTGGTGTCCGCCCTGGTCGGGATCGTCTCGTTGAAGATGGTCCTGTTTTTCCTGTACCGCGCCAACCTCAAGGTCTTCTCGTTCTACCTCTGGGCGCTGGCGCTGCTGGTCCTGTTCGGATTCCTCGACGTGGACATCATGTACGGAAAATGACCGGATCCTCGGGTGCGGAGTCTCACGAGGGGGCCCCATTTGCTCCGATCCTGCGCTGCGTCCCAATGATCGACGCGGGACCGGAGAGTGATCAGGGCGCTGCGGACCCCGCCTTGTCTCGAAAAAGTGGGGTACCAACGCGGACGGGTGAATGAATCAGCCGTTCCCTGGATCCCTAGGCTTACTCCGGTCCGCGCAGGACCGCCAGGGGCGCCTGATCCAGCACCCGTCGGGTGCCGAGCCAGCCCGCCAGGGCAATCCCCAGCGTACCGCCACCGATGCCGTAGACGAAGGTCAGCGGGTTCACGCTGTAGTCGAACCCGAAGACCTGCCAGGCAAGCAGGGCGCCGACCGCCGTGGCAATGACGGACGCCAGCAGCCCGGCCAGTAGCCCCAGGGCGCCAAATTCGGCGAGCAAGCCGTTGCGGATCTGGTCGCGGCGTGCACCCAGGGTGCGCAGCAGCGCGGCCTCGCGCCGGCGCACATCGCGTGTCGCCTGCACCGCCGCATAGAGCACGGTCAGACCCGCGATCAGCGTGAACAGGAAGACGTACTCCACCGCCCGGGTGGCCTGATCCATGACGTCGCGCACCTGCGCGAGGATCGCGCTGACATCGATCGCCGAGACTGCGGGGAATTCGCGCAGCCACTGGTTCTGGGCGGAGCGCTGCGCCTCGGGTACGTGCATGGCCGTGATAAAGGTCCGGGGCTGCTCGTCCAGCAACGGCGGCGGCCCAATGACGAAGAAGTTCACCTGGAAGCTGTCCCAGTTGACCTCGCGGACACTGGTGATCGGGCTGCGAATAGCCTGACCGCCGACACGGAACGTCAGGTGGTCCCCGAGTGCCAGGTTGAAGCGTTCCATCAGCCCGGCCTCGACCGACCACCCGGTATCGGGGTCCTGCCCCTGCTCGCCAAACCAGTCGCCCTCGACGATGGGGTTATGGTCCGGGGGCGACGCGGCGTAGGACAGGTTGAACTCGCGATCCACCAGCCTGCGGTCGCGATCATCGTCGAAATCATCCGGACGCACGCGCTCGTCGTTGATCTCGATCAGCCGACCGCGGATCATCGGGTCCAGTTGCGGGCGCTCGAGACCGGCCGCTTCGACGCGGTCGGCGAAGGCCTGCTCCTGTCCCGGCTGGATGTTGATGAAGAACTGGTTCGGGGCATCCTCGGGGATGCTGGCATCCCAGGCCTCCAGCAGATCCACCCGGACAATGGCAAGCAGCAGCAGTGCCAGGATGCCTACGCTGAAGGCCACGAGCTGCACGGCACTCAGGCCACCCCGACGGGATAGATTGGCCAAGCCGAAGCGCAGCGCCATGCCGCCGCGGTTGCGCAGGGGCCGCAGGGCCAGCACCAGCGCCATCCCGAGTGCGGCCAGCACCGCGATCGCAACGGCCGTGCCTACCAGCACCCAGGCGGCCAGTTGGGGATCGGCGGCCTGCCAGTACAGCAGACCGCCGAACGCCAGCAGTGCCAGGGCGCCGGACAGCCAGACCGAGGTGGGCGGCAGACCCAGATCGCGCCGGAGGACCCGCAGCGGCGAGACCTGGCCGATCCGCAACAGAGCGGGCAGGGCAAAGCCCACGGCCGTGATCAGCCCCACCCCAAGGCCGGCGATGACCGGGCGGGAACCGGGCGGAGGCAGGTCCCCGGCGAGCCAGTCGCCCAGCAGGGCCGCCAGGACAAACTGGGCCGCGAAGCCGATCGCGAGCCCAACCCCACTGGCCAGCAGCGCGACCAGCACAACACGGCCGAAGTAGGTGAGCAGGACCTGGCGTCCGCTGGCTCCCAGAGCGCGCATCACCGCCGCCGGGTCGGCGCGGCGCTGGGCGAAGTGATGGGCCGCGACGGCGATCGCGGCCCCGGCCAGCAGCACCGCCATCAACGAGGCGAGGCCGAGGAAGCGCTCCGCACGTTCGATCGCGGTGCGCAGTTCCGGGTTGGCGTCCTCCAGACCCAGCAGGCGCTGGCCGGACTCCAGGTCATCCTCCAGCCAGTCACGGAACTCCGCGACCCCGGCGCTGGGTCCCGCGGCAAAGAACTCGTAGCGTACGCGGCTGCCGGGGCCGATCAGACCGCTGGCTTCCAGGTCATCGAAGGCCAGCATCAGTCGCGGCGCGATATCCAGCAGGTTGCTGCCGCGATCCGGTTCATGAGTGATGATCGCGGCGACCTCCAGATCGAGGTCCCCGACCTCCACCCGGTCCCCGACCTCCAGTCGCAGGGCCTCGAGCAGCGCCGGCTCCAGCCAGGCCGTACCCGGTTCCGGACCGCGGTCGCGGACCCGCTCGTCCGCCTCGCGGCCAGCACGGATACGCGCCTCGCCTTTCAGTGGCCAGCCCGCCTCGACCGCGCGCAGGGCGGCCAGTCGCGATTCGTCGTCCGCAGTAAAGACGACGCTGGGGAGGGAGGCCGTACGCGCCGTTTCCAGTCCGTAGCTCGCCGCTTCGGCAGGCCAGCCTGCCGGCAGCGGGTTGTCGCTGACGACTGCCAGGTCACCCCCCAGCAGCGCGGTCGCCTGCTGGGCCATGCCCCGATCCACCCGATCGGTGAAGAAGCCCACCGCCGCGACGGCTGCGACGGCGACGACCAGGGCGGCGGCGAGGACGCGCAGCTCGGCCGAGCGCCATTCACGCCAGGTGCCACGCAGCAGGGCGCGTAGATGGCTGCGGTCGGTTCCCCGGGTGGCGATCATTCGAGCACACCATCCTGGATCGAGATAATGCGATCACATTGTCCGGCCAGCTCGGGGTCGTGTGTAACCAGCACCAGGGCCGTTGCCGGCCCATCACTGTCGGGGTGGCGCGCGAGGCTGAACAGCAGCTCGATGATGCGGTGCCCCGTCCGCCCGTCGAGGTTCCCGGTGGGTTCGTCGGCGAACAGCACCGCCGGGTGATCCACAATGGCGCGGGCAATCGCCACTCGTTGTTGCTCGCCACCGGAGAGTTGATGGGGGTAGTGTGCGGAACGTTCGCCCAGACCCACGCGTTCCAGGGCCTGTGAGGCCCAGTGGTTCAGGGTTTCCTGACTCTCTTGCGCATGGGCCGGGTTGAGCTCCAGCGGGAGCAGGGTGTTTTCCATCGCTGTCAGTGCCGGCAGGAGCTGGAAGGACTGGAACACAAACCCGACCCGGCCGGCGCGCAGGGCGGCCCGGCCATCCTCGTCCAGTTCGCTGATGGTTTGCCCGAGCAGCCGAACTTCTCCCGCACTCGGGGCGTCCAGACCTGCAAGCAACCCGAGAAGGGTGGACTTGCCGGAACCCGAGGCGCCGAGAATGGCCACCGTCTCGCCCGCCTGGACCGCCAGTGAGATGCCGCGCAGGATGTCCAGCGGTCCGCTGGGTCCGTTGATCCGCTGCTCGAGGTCCCGGGCCTCCAGTACAAATGACGAGGATGCATCCATGTTGCGTATTCCATTGGTCGTGATGGGCTTGATCGCGTTGCTATGGAGTCCTGTGGCGGCTGCAAATTCCCTACCGGACGAAAATCGTTCGCTTGAGCCGCTCCGGGTCCTGGTATTCGGGGACTCGCTGAGTGCCGCGTACGGCATGCCCGATTCCGCCGGCTGGCCGGCCCTGCTGGGCGAACGGCTGGCCGAGCGAGAGAAGGACTGGAAAGTGGTCAACGTATCCATCAGCGGTGATACCACTGCCGGTGGACGGAGTCGCTTGCCCGACGTGCTGGAACGCGCAGCGTTCGAAGTCGTCATCCTGGCCCTGGGCGGCAACGATGGCCTGCGCGGCCTGCCCCCGCAGGCCATGCGCGAAAATCTGGAGGCCATGGTCGATGCGATCGAGGCCGTCGACGCCAATACCCTGTTGCTGGGCATACGCATCCCGCCGAACTACGGCCGCCGCTATACCGAGCGTTTCGAGGCGGTCTTCGCTGATCTTTCCGAGGAGCGGGGGCTGGCATTCGAGCCATTCTTCCTCGAGGACATCCTGCTGGAAGACGGCATGTTGATGGACGACGGAATCCACCCCAGTGAGGCCGCTCAACCCCATCTACTGGACGCCGTGTGGTCGCGGCTGGAGCCCATGGTGGAGGAGGTCGAAGCCCGATCGCGCCCATGCAACGGAGCCGGGTAGACCCTCACTCCGTCAGCAAATCCCGCAGGTCGGCCACGACGGATTCCGGAAGCAGTTGTCGCAGGACCGGGTGCAGGTCGCGTTCAACCTCTGACAGCAACGAGAGGGTGCGAATTTCCGAATGGCGACAGAGGGGATTGCCGTACTGATTGGCCTGGATGCTGCGCTCGGCGCCCATGCTCATCAAGGCGACCCCGGGCAAACCCCGAGGCCCCTCGTCGAGGACCTCGACCAGTTCGACCATACAACCATCCACCTCGCCCTGAATGCCGATCAGCGGGGCAAGCAGATCGATCATGCGGGTGGACTGTTCGGTCGTCAGCATGGCCATCTGCCTACCTTACGACCGATGCGGGCACGGCGCCAGATCGAAAATCGGCATCGGCCTCATGAATTTGGTGTCCCCGGCAGGATTCGAACCTGCGACCTGCCCCTTAGGAGGGGGCTGCTCTATCCAGCTGAGCTACGGAGACCTAGGGAAACACTGATCAATGTACACGCTCGCGCTCGAGTCGCTTTTGCGTGCGAACAAGGCGCGGTGACTGCCGTGCAGTCATTCTGCACAAGGGAACCGCAACGCCGTGCGCGCGCCCGTTTTCGTCAACAACGGGCGGCCGAGCCCCTGCATTGAATGGTTTGTGGGGTTGGCACCCCAGGTTCCCCGATCCTGCGTTGCGCCGCTTGCGGGTAGAACCACTACCCGCTGCACGACGCGCCTTGTCTCGAAAAACCTGGGGTGCCAACGCGAGCGTGTACATTGATCAGTGTTTCCCTAGCGCGAGAGTATAAGCGCCGGGCAGGGGCAGCCCCAAACGCTTCAGTCACCCGGGGCGGATTTCGGGTCGAGCTGGTGATGGGCCCAGGCGGAGAATTCCTCCAGCGTGGCGCGGTCCTCGCCGGGGGTGTCCGGCCCTGCAAGGTTGCGGTAGGTCACTTGCCCGTCGTCGATGCGTAATACGCGGCGCACGGCCCAGTCGGCATCGCTCTCGCCATTGCTGAAACAGTGATCCGGCTGGATCGCATCCGGCGTGATGGGGTCGGGGTGCTGGTGATGGCGCCGGGCCAATAGGTACAGGCGTGCGAGGTCGTCTTCCGTGAGGTCGAGATACAGGTTCATTTCGCGCATGGCGTATTCGAGGTCGTCCTGGCCCAGTCCTGCTCGCTCCAGGGCAGCCAGGGGACCTTGCTTTGGGGCTTCGGGCGTCGGCGTCAGGCTGGCCGGGTAGCGCCGCCAGGGGAACGGGTAGTTGATGATTACCGCGACAACCAGCATGACCCCCACGCTGGTCAACACGGGATGCAGGAGGAACCAGGGGCCCAGGGCCTGCACCGAGTCACCGCCGAGCACCGCATAGAGCGCGGTGGCGCCGCCGGGGGGATGCAGGCAGCGCAGGTAGTGCATCAGCCAGATTGCGAGCCCGACGGCGACCGCTGCAGCCAGCAACGGGTGGGGCAGAACGTCGCGCACCAGCACCCCCACGATGGCGGCGACGGCATGACCACCGAGCACGTTCCTGGGCTGCGACATCGCCGCGTGGGGTGCAGCGAAGAGCAGCACGGCCGTGGCACCCAGAGACGCGAGGATCAGGCCGTTGATCCCGTTCTCGGTGACCGATGCTGCGACTTCCAGCGAGAGGTAGAGACCGATCACACCGCCAATCAGGGCAATCAGCTTGTCCTTGTGGTCGGTGGTATCGAGCCAATCCCCCAACAGGGATCCGCGTCCAGAGCGCAAACCGGCCTCCTCGTAAGTGGAAAACGGAGTATATGTTCTGCGTGCGGCGTCTCCGGGTCAAATGGCATCGCTTTGACACGGACTGGCGGAGGATGTCAGCGGGGCAGGTCAATAACGCGGCCGCACCCGGGAAACGCTAATCGCATGTTTCTCCGGAGATCCAGTTTCCGCTATGCGGCCAGCGAGCGAGCAATCACATCCGGGAAATGCCTGCATGAGCCTGCAGGACCGGCTGGAGGCCTTGCGAAACCGGGGTGGGGTGTCCGAGATAATAGCCCTGTGCGAAGTCGAACTTCAGGGCGCGTACCCGGCTGAGTTGTTCCGCGGTCTCGATCCCTTCCGCCACGGTAGTGTAGCCCACATCGCGGATCATCCGGGCCAGACCCTCGAGGATGTGGTGCTGGTCCGGGATATCCAGGCTACGTATCAGGGTGATATCGAACTTGACGGTGTCCACGGGCATGGAGGCCAGATAGCGGATGGAAGAGTAGCCGCTGCCGAAATCGTCGAGGGCGACGAGAAACCCTTTCCGGCGCAGTCGCTGGAGATTTTCCGTCGCCAGTCCGATCTCGGTGATCAGGGCGGTCTCCGTGACCTCGAGGATGATTGACCGGTCCTGCAGGAAGGGGACGAAGGCCTCCAGCCACTGGGTAACCCCGGCATTCACGATGGTGGGGCCCGACAGGTTGATAGAGATACCGACCTCAGGCGGGATGAGGGAGGCTCGCAGATCGCCGAGGATGCGGGTTAGTACGGCCCGGTCCAGGTCGATCTCCAGGCGGCGCGCCTCGACGACGGGGAAGATATCCGCGGGTCCGATAACCTCGCCCTGGTGTTCGATACGCAGCAGGGCCTCGACATACGAGGGATGGTGCTCGTTGAGCGCAACCACTGGCTGGTAGGCCATTCGGATCCCGGTTCCCCGGGTGATGGCCTCGTACACGGCATTGTTGATCCAGTTCGAATAAAGGCTCTGGGTATCCTTCTCCAGTTCCGGGGTGAACAGCACAACCGGCGAGGATCCCGGGCGCTTGGCCTTGTACATGGCAACGTCGGCCTGCCACTGCAGGGCAAGCATGGCCGGGCCGTTGTTGCCGGGTGCAACGGCCAGGCCGATACTGATCTTGATGGGTTCCCGCACCCCGTGCTGGGTGAAATCGGTGGCCCGGATCCGCTCCTGGCAACGCTCGCCCAGGCGCTGGGCGCCCGATTCGTCGCAGTTGAGGAGAATCGCGGCGAATTCATCGCCGCCGATGCGAAACAGGTGTTCCCCCTCCCGCAAGACCTCGTCGATGCTGCGCGCCACACTCTGCAGGACTGCGTCGCCCGTCTGATGGCCGTAGCTGTCGTTGATGGCCTTGAAGTGATTGATGTCGAACAGGGCAAAGCACACAGGATAGCTGTGGCGGGCGGCCAGTCGCGGAAGGGTGTCCCAGTATTCATCGAAGGCCCGGCGGTTGCGCACGCCGGTCAGGGCATCGTGATGCGCGATGCGCCAGAATTCGCGGTTCTTCTCCTCCAGGCTGGAATGGACGTCCTGGAGCCGGGCCTGGTAGGAATTCAGCGATTCGCGGATCTTTTCCGTCTCCGCGACGGGCAGCAGCCCGCCGACGCGTTCCAGCACAAGGCCCCCGGCGCTTTCGCGCAGCCGGTCGACGTGGCCGGAGATGTCGCGCAGGGGGCGGACGATCAGATAGGCCAACGTGGAGAACAGGACAAGCGTGATCACACCCAGGATGGCCCCGAGATTGACCACCGCGCCCGACAGCAAGTCCTCCACCTGATCGGCCATGGGATTGGGGCGCAGATCGAACTGAGCATGCTGCAGAAGCTCCCTCGCGGGGATGGCGTTCCGCTCGCCGAGGTCGAATCGGATCGATTCGGGATCGACATGGCGGTAGACACGGCCCTCGCGGAGGGCATCCAGGAACCGGCTCTTCAGACCGACGAAGCCGGGTGGGGACTGGGCTGCGTCCGGCGCGGGAATCGGCTCGATGACCATCAGGAAGGGCTCGGTGTCGCCCCGTACCGCCCGTGGAGCGGGTGGCGGGAGCTCGAGTTTCCCGGGCAAGTGGTCGCTGTCCGAACCGGGCAAGGTCATTCCCTGGTGATCATAGATCCCGGCGTCCAGGATCCTGTCGGTCAGGATCCCCGCCTGGTGCATGCGATGATTCTTCCAGTAGGCATAGTAGTGCGGCGTGCCCAGTTGCTGGCGCACTTCCTCCCAGCGGGCGAACCTTGATGCCTGTTCTGCCGCCTGCGTGAGGACGTGCTCGAGCGTGCCGGCAAGCTCCTGGCGGGCGGCCTCGCGGCCACTTTCCTGGATCTCGCCGCGTAGCTGGTCGACCTTGTACCAGGTGTAGAGGCCAAAACTGGCGAGGGTGACCAGGGCGATCGCAGCTAGCAGCAGGGCATAGTGCGTGATTGACGGGGTTCGGCCGGAAATCATTGCGCGCGGTATCCCTGGAGGACGTGCTCGATCTCGTCCAGCAGGTCGAATTCGTGAAACTGATCGAAGAAGTGGTTGGCACCCTCCACGATGCGGACCTCTGCGCCATGCTGTTGCAGGGTCTCGATCCATTCCAGGTCGATCCGGTCATCGGCGCTGCCCGCGATCAGGGTGGAAGACACACCGCACGACTGGAAGGTCCGGTTGGTACGTTGCTTGTCCCAGTCGTAGTAGGACAGGTACGCCGCGGGCGTGGTGACGTACTGGCGACAGAAACCCAGGGCATACTCCGCCAGCCCGGCCTCACCACGGGCAAGGGCAGCGCGGGCACGAGCGGCATGTTCGGGGGATTCGAACGCGGCCTCGCCGTGCCCAAAATAGGTCACGCTAATGAAGATGGCATGGGCGACGGGGCTGCCCGGGGAGTGCGTAAGATAGTCGAGAAGGTTGATGCTGCCGGCGCTGTGTCCGATGACGACGGGTTCCTGGCCGGTCTTTGCATGCAGCCAGTCGACCCAGATCGCGATCTCTTCCTGGGTGTGTTCCATGGTGTGGGTATGTACGGCCTCGCATGGCAGGCTCGCCGTGCGCCGATCGATCCCCAGTGTCAGTGTGGGGGTCAGGACCGTGAACCCCGAGTCCGCTAACGCCAAGGCGAGGCGGCGCACGGTGGGGAAGTGACGGGTCTGCAGGAAACCGTGCTGGATCAGGATCGCGGGCATGTCCGGTTCGCCCGCCCAGTACGCCGCTTCAGCCGAATCCCCGGACGACATCTCCAGGATCACGGATGTTTCCTTGGCGGTTGCAACCGTGTTCAGGCTCAGGAGGATCACGGTCGCAACCGCAGCCGCACTTCGCAAGAACCATCTAGACATCCTTGTATCCCCCTGTCCTGACACGCAAACCGCTAGCGAAAATCCCTGATCGCAATGTACCAGCATCCTGCTGCGGCGGCATGCGTTGGCTAATAAACACGCGTGGATCGTACCGCGCTGTCGCGCGATCACCGCACCGGCGATTTTCGTCGCGGTCGAGCAACGTTGCCTGAGCCGAGCCTACTGGCCGGGATCCGTGTGTGGCACCGCATCGGTCTCCAGCATGAGTGACACACGACGGTTGGCGGCGCGGCCTTCCGGGCTGGCGTTGTCGGCAACCGGACGAGTGTCGGCCAGCCCGACCGCGCGGAGCTGGGCTGCGTCCAGCTCGCGGGCCACCAGGTAGCGCACGACGCCGCTGGCGCGAATCGAGGATAGCTCCCAGTTCGACGGGAAGCGCTCGGTCGCGATAGGGATGTTGTCGGTATGGCCTTCCACGGTGATGGTGCCCGGGTGGTCTTCCAGGATGGGGAGCAGGTCCTGGAGCAGCGACTGGCCATCCGGGCGCAGGTCTGCCTCGGCGGTCCCGAACAGGATGTCGTCGCGGATGCGCAGCTCCATCCGTCCAGGTTGCTCGACGACGTCCACGCCCTCGGGGGCGCGCGCGCGTAATCGGCCGGCCTCGCGGCTTGGGGGCTGTTCGGCGACCACCTCCGGGCCGGAGCGCTCACCGACCGGCGCTTCCTCCAGGGCGGGCCGATCCAGCAGAGAGGAATGGACCAGGGGTTCGATGAGGGCGCTGCGGTCCGGGTGGGCCAGGGCGATCGGGCTGGCCGAGACCGCCCTCGGATCATCGTCACGCGGGTCCATGAAGGTGAGCATGATGACGAACACCACGATAACCAGGGTCAGAACGTCCAGATAGGTGAGGATCCAGGCGTGCTCGTCGTCGCGCTGGCGTTCGCCCGGGTAGGAGCCGAGAAAGGCCTGCTCCGGACGCGTGGCGGCGTGGGCATCCATCTCTGCCTGCAGCGCGGCGCGTTCGGCGGTGGAGGGGCTGGGTCCGGACATGGACTCAGCGCCGCTCCGTGGATTCGCCGCTGGCGCGTTCGTCCGCCTCGGGTTCTTCCTCGCCATTTGGGGCCGCCTGGCGGATCTCGTCGCTGTGATTCTCCATGAACGAGCGCAGGGTCTCGCGGATGTAGCCGGGTGAGCGTCCCTTGCGCATCAGCATGATGCCCTCCAGCACCATGGTCATCAGCACCACGCGCTCCTCGGTCCGGCGCTCCAGCTTGATGGCGATGGGCCGGAAGACCAGGTTGGCGAGCAGGATGCCGTAGAACGTGGTGATCAGGGCGATGCCCAGGTTCACCGCGATGACGGTGAAATCGTCGTTTTCGGTGGTCAGCAGCAGGTTGATCAGGCCAATAAGCGTGCCGAGCATCCCGAACGCCGGGGCATAGGTGGCCATGGTTCGGAACATCTGCGCATCGGCCTGTTCGCGGGCACGCAGGCGCGCCATGCGCCAGTTCAGCAGGTCGGAGACATCGTCCATCGGCGTGTCGTCGATGACCAGCTGGATGCCGGTGCGCAGGAACGGGTTGCGGATCTGGTCCAGCCGATCCTGGATGCGCCGCAGATTCTGGGAGAACCAGTAGCGCGAGACCTGGACGATCTCCTCGAGATCCTGGGTGACGTCGTAGCGTTCCTCGCGAATCGCATTGGCGCCGGCGCGAAACACGCGCATCACCTCGTGGAAGGGGTAGCTCATCAGCGTGGCCGCGATGGTGCCGCCTACCACGATGCCGAGGCCCGGCAGGTTCAGAAAGGCGTCGATATTCTGCGAGGAAAACGCGATGACGCTGCCGAACACCAGCAGACTGCCAAGGATGCCGAGGAGGGTGGAGAGATTCATGCGTACTTCCGGAAGGAGACCGGGGTCAGCATAAAACACCGCCATCGTGAGCGTCTGCCTTGTCGTGCTACCCGCATTCCGGCGTACACTCGGCTCGTCGACGATCAAGGAGTGTGGCGGGATGGATATGACTTGGGTGGTACTGGGGATCCTGGTTCTGTTGGTGATCTGGGGGGTGTGGACGTACAACCGCCTGGTGACCTCGCGCAACCGGTACAAGAACGCCTTTGCCCAGATCGACGTGCAGTTGACCCGCCGCTATGACCTGATCCCCAATCTGGTCAAGGTTGCGGAACGCTACATGAGTCATGAGCGCGACACCCTGGAGGCGGTCATCCAGGCCCGTAACAATGCGAAGGAAAGCCTGCAGGAGGTCGGCGGTGATCCAACCAACACCGAGGCCGTGCGCAAGCTCTCGAGCTCGGAACAGGGGCTGTCGGGGGCCTTGGGGCGGTTGTTCGCGCTGTCCGAGAGCTATCCCGACCTGAAGGCCAACGAGAACATGATGCAGCTGTCCGAAGAACTGACCAGTACCGAAAACCGCGTGGCTTATGCCCGCCAGGCCTTCAACGATGCCGTCATGCAGTACAACATCCTGCGCGAGATGTTCCCCAACAGCCTGATTGCCAACAACCTGGGGTTCCGCCCGGGGCAGCTGCTGGAGATCGAGGACCCGCAGAAGCGCGAGCCCGTGCAAGTGAACTTCTCCTGATCCCCGAGGCGTCATGAATTTTTTCGAGCAGCAGGACCGGGCGCAGCGCCGGACGCGCTGGCTATTGTTTCTGTTCGGCCTGGCGGTACTCGCCATCGTGTTGGTGATGAATGCCATCGTGCTGGTGGTGTTCGGTCAGGCAGAGCCTGTCGCTGCGGGCGAACCCTGGCTGACACGTGAGTTCCTTGCCAGCAATGTCGCCGTGATGGTCTGGACGACCGTGCTGACGGTTGGCTTGATTGGCCTGGGCAGTCTCTACCGCACGCTCGGTCTGCGCGATGGCGGCGGGGCGGTGGCCCGCGAACTCGGCGGGACGCGGGTGGATGGCGATACCCGTGACCCGCTGCGGCGTCGCCTGATGAACGTGGTGGAGGAGATCGCCATCGCCTCCGGCGTGCCGGTGCCCGAGGTCTACGTGCTCGAGCAGGAGGCCGGTATCAACGCCTTTGCCGCGGGTTACTCGCCGGACGACGCGGCCATCGCCGTGACCCGCGGGGCCCTGGAACAACTGGACCGCGATGAATTGCAGGGCGTGGTGGCGCACGAGTTCGGGCACGTACTCAACGGCGACATGCGCCTGAACATCCGCCTGATGGGGATGCTGTTCGGGATCCTGGTGATGGCCCTGATTGGCCAGCGTGTGCTGCTCGCCATGAGCCTGTCGCGGAATAACCGCAACGCCGGGGGCATCGTCGCCGCGGGCGTGGCACTGATCGTGGTGGGCTATATCGGGCTGTTCTTCGGGCGCTGGATCCGCGCATCCGTTTCGCGCCAGCGGGAATACCTGGCGGACGCCTCGGCGGTGCAGTTCACCCGGCAGCCGGAGGGTATTTCCGGAGCGCTCAAGAAGATCGGCGCCGCCCATACCGAGCTCGGGGCGGACACCGAGGAGGTCGGACACATGCTGTTCGCCTCCGGGGCCGTCAGTCAGATGTTTTCGACCCATCCACCGCTGGTCCAACGCATCCAGGCGATCGAGCCGGGATTCAAGCCGGAAGAACTGGAGGCCATCCGCGAGCAGATGCAGAAGGATGCCCAGGCGCGTCGTGTCGAAAAGGACGCCCAGGCCGAGGCGGAGGAACGCGACCGCGGCTCGACGGAACGCCCGGGTGGCCTGCTCCTGAATCCGGAGCGGCTGATGGAAAACATCGGCGATCCGGGGCTTTCGCAGATCCTCGGGGCGGGGTTGCTAGTGGCGGCGATGCCGGGGTCGCTGGAGCGCGCGGCGCATTCCGATGCCTGGGGTGTCGATGTCTTGTTGTACCTGCTGATCAGTAACGATCCGGAAGTACGCGATCACCAGCTCCTGCGGATTGCCGGCACGCGGGGGGCGGAGAGCGAGTCCCACGTCCGCACCCTGCTGGAGGCCGAACCCGAGCTGCGCCCGGACCTGCGCATTCCGCTGCTGGAGATGAGCTTTCCGGTATTGCGCCATCGCCCACGCGAGGAACGCCGGCAGCTGGAAGGCCTCATTGACGAACTGATCCGCGCCGACGGCCGGGTATCGGCGTTCGAATACGCGACCGGCCGTCTGTTGCGGCGCCAGTTGCGCGACCTGGAGCAGCCCGAACGTGCCCGCGCGGGCGGACGCGACCGGCTGGCTCGCCATGCTGCCCACGCGCAGGACACGCTGGCCGTGCTCGCGCATCACGGACACCCGGACGACCCCGACAAGGCCAGGGCAGCCCTGCGCGCGGGCGTTCTGGCCCTGGCGATCGAGGATCCCACCGACGAGGCGATTGCCGCGGCTCTGGAGCGGACTGCCGATGAGGCCGTCTGGGCCGAGGGGCTGGATAGGGCGCTGGAGGCACTGGATGCCCTGCGCCCGGCGGACAAGCAGACCCTGGTCACGGCGATGCTTGCCACGATCACGCATGGCGGCCAGACGGTGGTCGCGGAAGTGGAGCTGTTGCGGGCGATCGCCGCCTCGCTGCACGTGCCGTTACCCGTCGCGGAGATGCCCGCCGCCGACGCGGAATAGTGCGGCCCGCTCCCGCGGGTGCGACGATCGGGGCCGCGCGGTATGATGCGGCCGCTCCGGGGGCGTGGCGGAACTGGTAGACGCATCGGACTTAAAATCCGCTGGGCGCAAGCCCGTGCCGGTTCGATTCCGGCCGTCCCCACCAATCATTTCTACCCGGGTGTGTGATCGTGGCCAGCCCCCAACCCTGGTACGTCTATCTCCTGGAGTGCCGCGGTGCCCGGATCTATACCGGGGTTACACCGCGGCTTGCGGCGCGTCTGGCCGCTCATCGTGCGGGGCGCGGGGCGCGTTTCACCCGCATGTACCCGCCGGAGCAGCTCCTGGGGGCGAAGGTGTTTCCCGGCCACGGCGAGGCATTGCGCGAGGAACAACGTATCAAACGCCTGCCACCCGCCGAGAAGCGACGTCTCGCGGCGACCTGGAAGAGGCAGAACGACGGGCCCGAGGGCACGCTCGATCACGAGGCGTGAGGCGAAGGTTCGTGTTGCATCCATGCAACGGTTCAGCCAGGCCCGGGAAAGGCGCATAGTGGGACTCTGAGCGTCCCTGTGAAAAGATCCGGCATGCCCCAGTCCACGGACACAACGGAAGGATCCGAAGCGCGGCCAGCGGCCCAGCCGGCCGACGCCCGCACCACCGAACCGCATATCAGCGGCCCTGTGGTGGCGGCGCTGATTGCCGGGTTGCTGTTTGCCCTGCTGTTCGTGGCCATCGACCAGGGATGGAAACAGCAGATGGCCGACCGCCATCAGCAAGCCGTGGTCTCGGAGGCAAGCAGCCTTCGGACCCAACTGGAAAGCGTGCTGAATGGCACGGTCCATGCGACGATCGGGCTTGCCGCCTATGCCTATGTCCACCCGGACCTGACCGAGGATGACTTCGACCGGGCAGCGGACCGTCTTTATCGCAGCCAGCCGGAACTGATTCGCTCTCTGACCCTGGCGCGCGGCGAGATCCTTGCGCTGGTCTACCCGCGCGATGGCAACGAGGACGCGATCGGCCTCAACCTGGCGGAACATCCGGAGCAGGGCGCCTCCTATCAACAAGTGCTGGAGAGCCGGCAAACGGTCGTCGCCGGGCCCTGGACGTTGGCACAGGGCGGTCGGGGGCTTCTGGTGCGCGCCCCGGTCCTGACCGATCCGGAAGATCCGCCGGCGTTGGCCAATCCGTGGACACTGTCGAGTATTGCGCTGGATTTCGAAACGATCCTTGGCAAGGCGGGTCTGGCCCCGCGCCCGCCCAGCCTGCAACTGGCACTGCGCGGCCTCGACGGGACCGGCGCCGACGGTGAGGTCTTCTACAACCCCGAACAGATCGACGTGGCCAGCGCGCCGCTCGCGCTCGACGTGACCTTTGCCGGCGGCCAGTGGCAGATGCTTGCACACCCTGTCCCCAACCCATCCGCCACGGAGCGCCCGGCCGCCTGGTGGGTGATGGGCGTGGTCGGGCTGCTGGCGGTCAGTGGGTACACCTTCCGTGTGGGGGAGGGCATCCGGCAGCGGCGGGAGGCCCTCACGCGCTATCAGGCGCTCGTGAATCGTCTGGCGGATGCCACTCTGGTGGTCGCGGGGCGTCGGGTCCTTTGGGCCAATCCGGCCTTTACCCGCATGACCGGCCTGTCGCCGGATCCTGGCCAGACTCTTTCGGCGCTGGGGGTGATTCAGGCCGACGATCGCCGGCGCCTTCCCCCTGCGCTCGATTTTTCAATGGCATTGGAGGAGCCGCGCGGGCGCGAGATTCGCGTACACACGGCGGACGGAGACCAGCGGTTTCATCTACTGCGTTGGGTGCCGATTGACTGGGAAGGGCAGCGGGCCTTCCTATTGAGCTTTGTGGATGTACACGACAACCGAATGCTGTTCAACGCGTTGAGCGAGGCCCGTGATCTTCAGGACGCGCTGTTCGAGGCCATGCCCGGCGATGCCCTGGTGATCGACGACACCGGCCTCGTTCGCGCGGTCTTTGGCGAAGCGCGGCGCGGCCAGGCACCCCAGCACACGGCGGCCGGGCACACACTGGCGGAACTGCTGCCGGATGAGGTCGCGCAGCGCTTTTCCGGCGTCGTGCGCCGGGCCTTGCGCGAAGGCGAATTGCAGGAGATCCAGTACCGCCTGCAGGCGAGCGTGTTCCACGGAGGCGAGACGAGTCCATCAATGGAGGCAACCCGCTGGTACGAGGCGCGGGTACGCCCAATCGACGCACCGTTCGAGGGTTCGTCGGCCGTGGTGTGGCACGCCCTGGACGTGACCGAGCGCAAGCAGCTGGAAGAGCGCATGCAGGCCCTGGCCTGGGAGGACCCGTTAACCAGAACCGCGAATCGCGCGGCGCTGGATCGGGCATTTCCGCGGCTTGCGGCGCGAGCGGATCGCAAGGAGGGACAGCTGGCGCTGCTGTTCATTGACCTGGACCGTTTCAAGCCGGTGAACGATCAGTACGGCCATGCCGTAGGGGACGAGCTCCTGCGCCAGCTGGCGCAACGGCTTGCGGCCAGTCTGCGTCCGGATGACCTGCTGGTGCGCCTGGGCGGGGACGAGTTCATCGTGCTGAGTGCGCCGTTGAATCGACGCGAGGAGGCCGGGGGACTGATCGAACGGTTGCAGGCGGCTTTCCGGCAGCCATTCGAGTTGCACCCCGGCCATATGGAACCGGTGGAGGAGACCCTCTCGTGCAGTATCGGGGTCGCCTTCTACCCCCGAGATGGTCAGCGCCTGGCGGACCTGATGATGGCCGCGGACCACGCGATGTACCGCGTCAAGGCCGCCGGACGCAACGACGTGGCCTACGCGTCGGAGGCGGCGCCGGAATCCGGCACGGAGTGACGCGCCGGGGCGAACCGAGCCGCAGTTTGCGCCTCGAGCGGCTCGATCAGACCCAGCAGGTGATCGGCCAGCCATTCGCCAGCCAGCGGGGCATAAAGCAGTCCGCGCGAGCCATGCGCCAGGCTCAACAGTACACGGCCACCGGGATCCAGCCGGCTGCGCCCGACGAGCGGCAGGCGATCGCGGACCACGGCGCGCTCCCCGGTCCACTGCGCGAGGATCTCGACTGCCTGGGCATCCTGTAGCCCTGGAACCCAGGCAAGATGCCGCAGATTGGTCTGATCATCCTCGGCCTGCGGGGACTGTTCATTTTCGGCCCCGGGGCCCTCCGTGCGGCGATAGGTCGCGCCAATCCAGGCGGTGCCGTTGTCTCCCCGGATGCAATACCCCTGACCCGTTGCCACAAAGCCACCCCAATCGGGGAAGGCCGCCCGGACCCGCGTCATCTGACCGGTCACCGTGGAGATACCCGCCTGTTCCGGGCACAAGGTGGTGCCACTGCCGGCGGCTGTGGCCACCACGACCGCGTCGAAGGGTTCAGACCCGGTGTCGCTCTCGACCTGCACGGGACCAGCGTTGGACGACGGTTTCAGCGCCTGTACCGATTCCTTGCGCAGCGGCGGCAGGTCGTCGGCCAGGGCCTGGCAAAAGGCCCGCATGTCGATCGCCAGACCGTCTGGGTAATAGAGGTGTGGGGCCGCGGTGCAACCGGGCCCGCCAGGGTCGAATAGCAGGGCCGCATGTTCGGGACCGGCTTTCAGGATGCGTTCCACGCGCTTGCGTCCGTGGGCGCTGATGCCATGGAAGGCCACACCCGTTGCCAACCGGGTGCCGTATCCGCCGATCGCGTCGAGCTGGCCGGCAAGGAAACCGGTATGGCGCATTCCCGCGAGTGCCAGGGTATTCAGCTCCCCGTCGCGAGGATGAAGGTTCGGCAACAGGACGCCCGCCGGGTTGCCGGAGGCGCCACCGCCAACACCGTTCGGGTCGAAGACCGTGACCTCCACTCCTCGCGCCTGCAGGGCATGGGCGGCGCTGAGCCCGGCAATCCCGGCCCCCACGATGGCGACACGTTGCGGTACGTCGCGGGGCCGTGAGTTCGCGGGCGACTGGGTGTCCCGAAGGGTCCCCACGAGACGCTCGCGTTTCGGGCCATGACCGGGCACCCGGCGTACCTCGAACCCCGTGCTCTCCAGGTCGCGTCGAACCTGACCGGCTGCGGTGTAGGTGCCGAATGTAGTACCCGGCGCGGAAAGCCGCGCCACTTGCCGGAACACCCCGGTGTTCCACAGCGCGGGATTGCTGCGCGGCGCGAACCCGTCAAAGAACCAGGCGTCCACGGTGCCGCGGATCTGTGCAAGAAGTGGAGCGGCGTCACCCAGGCCCAGGGTCAACGCGGCCCTGGCCTCGGGGAACTGGATTCGGTGGAGTCCGGGAACCGGTGGTGGATACTGGGTCCGTAGCTGGCGGGCGTCGGCATTGTCGAGGCCCAGGCGTTGGTGCAGGGCCGCAAGGTCGGCGGGTGCGAGCGGGTGGGCCTCGAGGCTCAACAGAGACAGGAAGGCGCCGGGGGGCGCGTGACGTCGCCACTCCTGCAGCGCCAGCAAGAGGTTGAGGCCGCTCCCGAAGCCGGTCTCGGCAAGCACGAAGCGCTGACACTGGCGGAAGCGCCGGGCGAGGTCGTTGGCCTCGATGAAGACCTCGCGGACCTCGGCATGCGGATCGCTGGAGCCGAAGTAGCCGTCCCCGTAGTCGGCGGCGAAAGGCTGTCCGTCACGCCATTCGAGGCGTGCCCAGTCGAGCAAGGGGGGGGAGAGCAAGGGTGTCGCCAAGGACCGGACCGTCACAGCCCGCCAGGCGCGATTGCGCGAGACGGGCCGTAATGGGAGGTTAGCGGGCCAATTCTTCGAACGGGGTGAACGCCACCTGCTGATTGCGTTGTCCGTTATCCAGCTGGGCCAGCAGGGTCTGGCTGATGGACTTGAAGCGGTCGAGCTCGTCGCCTTCCAGGGCGTCGCTTTCCGGCAGTTCCACGCGCATCGGGTTCTGGGGGCGGCTGTTCACGTGGATCTCGTAGTGAAGATGCGGCCCGGTACTGCGACCGGTATTGCCGGACAATGCGATGCGGTCGCCCCGCTCGACGGTCTGACCCGGGCGCACCAGCTGGCGGTCCAGATGCAGGTAGCGGGTGGAGTAGCCTTGACCGTGCTCGATCACGATGAAGCGACCGGCATACGGGTGGTTCTCGACGCGGGTTACGCGACCGTCGGCGGGTGCCTGGATCGGAGTTCCGATTGGCATGGCGAAGTCTGTCCCCTGGTGCGGGGCCACGCGCCCGGTCACCGGGTGACGACGGTTCGGGTTGAAGCTGGAGCTGATGCGATAGTTGCCGGAGAACGGGCGGCGATCGAATGGGGGCAGCAGGCTTTCGCCATCCGGGGTGTAGAAGCGCCCGTTGACGTTGCGCGCCGCACGGATCTCGATGCGCTCGCCTTCGTAGTCGAATGCCAGCAGACGCAGGTTGAGCGGGGTGTCGTCGCCTACCAGGGTTTCCTGCTCTACCAGCAGGGTGAACTGGTCGCCGGTACGGGCGTGGGTGCGCACCGGCAGGTAGCGGTCCAGCAGCACGGCCAGGGCGTTGGCCGAACGCGCGGAGATATCCGCGCGTTCGGTCAAGGCGTTGGCGATGTTGCCATCAATCTCGGCCGTAATGATCAGGTGGCTGACCTCGCGGCCGTTCTCGACTTCGCCGAGTTCGAACTCCCAGCCATCGGCCTCGCGGACCCACTCATGCCCGCTGGCCCGGTCGGTCCACAGGCGCAGGCGAGTCAGGTAGCCCTCGTCGTCGACCTGCCATTCGATCTCCTGGCCGGGGCGCACACGGTTCAGGATCGAGGCGTTGTCGTCGTCGTCCAGCAGGCGGTAGAGGGTCGCCAGCGGGAGTTCCCATTCGCGTTCCCAGAGGCCCGTCAGACGCTCACCTTTCTGCAGGGTGTGGGTGTACCAGTCGGTGTCCGTGGCTGCGGCGTCAGCGGCGACATCGGAGTCGCCGTCGAGATCGAAGGTCTCGTAGGAAGTGGGGGCCTCGGCGTCCGGGTCGATTGTGGCGTCGTCGTAATCCGGGGCGGGCTCGCCCGGCAGGTCGGAGGCAAAAGCCACGGTCTGGGCGCCACCCTCGAATGCGGCACTATGCGCCGTCCGTATCGACGCGCCGCCAGCCGGATGGTCCGCACGGGCGAGCGCGAGCTGGGAAGCGGGGAGGGGATTGCCGGCGCCGATTTTCAGCGGTTGGGACGTCTCGGAGGGCTGGGAGGCGAGAAGCAGGCTGGTGCCCACCAGAATGGTGAGTCCGGCGGTGCCCGCCAGAAAGAAATGCAAAGTCTTTCTGTTGTTACCCATATGGCCGTTGCCCTGCAGAGTTTCCGCTTTATACCACGTTTTTTCGGGCAATAAACAGCGTCGGAAGGCGGTCTCCCGGAGTTTCGCGGCCTGCGCGTCTCAGGATCGAATCCCCACGCCCCGGTTGAGCAGGACCAACGCAACCCCGTACATGACCGCAATGAACCCGGCAATGATGGCAAAGGACATGGCGATCGGGAAGTCGCTATGGCCCAGGCTGCCGTAACGGAAGGCGTCGACCATGTAGAGGATCGGGTTCAGCATGGACACGCCCTGCCAGAACTCCGGCAACAGGCTGATGGAGTAGAACACCCCGCCCAGATAGGTCAGCGGCGTCAGGATGAAGGTCGGGACGATGGCGATGTCGTCGAAGGTACGCGCGAAGACACCGTTGATCAGCCCGGCGAGGGCAAACAGGATGGACGTCATCAGCACGATGATCAGCATTACGCCGGGGTTGTGGATGCTGAGCGGGCTGAAGAACAGCGAGACCAGCAGTACGGCCACGCCGACCGCCAGGCCCCGCGCCACGCCGCCAAAGACGAACCCGAGAATGATCACGCTGTTGGGGATGGGCGAGACCAGCAGTTCCTCGATGTGGCGCTGGAACTTGGAGCCGAAGAACGACGACACCACATTGGCATAGCTGTTGGTGATCACCGCCAGCATGATCAGGCCCGGGACGATGAAGTCCATGTAACGGTAGCCTTCCATCTCTCCGATGCGCTCGCCGATCAACCCCCCGAAGATGATGAAGTACAGCGCCGTGGTAATAACCGGGGGCAGGACCGTCTGCACCCAGATCCGGGCAAAGCGCAGCACTTCCTTGCTGACGATAGTCCGGAAGGCGGTCCAGTAATCGCGCAGATGGGAGTCGCTCATGCCTGATTCTCCGGCTGCTCGGTGGTCCCGCTGGCGCCGGGGGTCAGATGGCTGGGGCTCTGGCCGGGGCGGGTCATGCGGATGAAGAGTTCCTCCAGCCGATTGGCCTTGTTGCGCATGCTCTGGACGCGAATGCCGGCCTGGTCCAGCACCCGGAACAGGTCGTTCAGGTGCTGGCCGCTGCGGATATCGGCCTCCAGCGTCATCTCGTCCACCTGGCGCAGGGCAATCGGGGAATCCAGCGGGATGCCGGGTGGCGGCTCGCTGAGATCCAGCACCATGGTCTCGGTCTCGAGCTTGGCCAGCAGCTGCTTCATCGTGGTGTTCTCGATGATCGCACCATCATCGATGATCGCGATGTTGCGGCACAGCGTCTCCGCCTCTTCCAGGTAGTGCGTGGTCAGGATGATGCTGCGCCCGTCGGTATTGATGCGGGTCAGAAAGTCCCACATCGAACGCCGCAGCTCGATGTCGACCCCGGCGGTGGGTTCGTCGAGAATCAGCAGGCGCGGTTCGTGGACCAGGGCGCGGGCGATCATCAGGCGGCGCTTCATGCCGCCGGAGAGCGTGCGCGCCATGTCCTTGCGCTTTTCCCAGAGCCCCAGCTCCTTCAGGTAGTGCTCGCAGCGTTTCCAGGCCTCGCGCCGGGGGATGCCGTAGTAGCCGGCCTGATTGACCACGATCTCGCCAATCGGCTCGAAGTTGTTGAAGTTGAACTCCTGCGGGACCAGCCCGATGGAGCGCTTCACTGCCTGCAGGTCGGTATCCACGTCATGGCCGAAGACCTTGACCGTGCCGGCGGTCTTGTTGATCAGCGAGGTAATGATCCCGATGGTCGTCGACTTGCCGGCCCCGTTGGGCCCCAGCAGGGCGAAGAAGCTGCCCGGGGCCACCTCGAGGTCGATGCCCTTGAGGGCCTCGAATCCGTTCTTGTAGGTCTTCTTGAGCCCGCGAATCTCCAGCGCTGGCGTCATCGTCACATCCTGTAAGGCTAGGGGAACACGACCCCGAAGGGTCGACAAGGCAGGTATTATGAAGGCTTTGAATCGTTTTCGAGGAAAGCCGCGTGGATTCTGTTTTTGTTGCGTCGTCCGAAACCGCCGTTCCCCTGATCCCGGTCAGCCGCGAGTCGCTGCCGGTCCGCCTGGAGAGTGCGCCGGAGAGCTGGCGCAAATGGGTGGAAGCCTCCGGGTTCGAGGCGGAGCCGGGCGCAACCCTGCGCATCCCCGATGCCGAGGGCGGACTGGCGGCGGTGCTGGCCGGCTTCGATGCGGAAACTCCGATCTGGATGGTGGCCGCGGCGGCAGAGACCCTCGGGACGGGGGATTACCGTCTGGAAACCGACCCCCTGAACCCCGAGATCCAGAACTTGGCGGCCATTGGCTGGGGTCTTGGACGTTACCGCTTCGAGCGTTACCGCGAACCGGTGGCGCGGTCGCCGCGGCTGGTGTGGCCGGAAGACGCGGATCAGGCGCGGGTCCTCGCGTTTGTGGAGTCCATCGGGCTGACCCGCGACCTGATCAACACCCCGGCCGCCGACATGATGCCGGCCAATCTGGTGTTGAAGGCACGGGAGCTGGCCGAGGAATTCGGCAGCAGCCTGCATCTGGTCAGCGACAGCGACAAGCTGGAGCAGGATTTCCCCTGTATCCACGCCGTGGGGGCTGCCAGCGACCATGGGGCCCGGGTGATCGAACTGACCTGGGGGGCGCCCGACGCGCCGTCGCTGGTGCTGGTGGGCAAGGGCGTGTGCTTCGATTCCGGTGGCCTGAACCTGAAGCCCGGCAATTCCATGCGCCAGATGAAGAAGGACATGGGCGGGGCGGCGATCGTGCTGGGGCTGGCGCGCCTGATTATGGCGCAGGCACTCCCGGTGCGGCTGACGGTGCTGATCGGGGCCGTGGAGAACGCCATCGGGGCCGGGGCCTTCCGCCCGGGCGATGTGCTGACCGCACGCAACGGCAAGCGGATCGAGATCGACAACACGGACGCCGAGGGGCGCCTGGTGCTGGCCGATCTGCTGGATCGTGCGGGGTCGTTCCATCCGGACCTGCTGGTGGACTTTGCGACGCTCACCGGGGCGGCGCGCGTCGCCGTGGGGACCGAGATCAGCGCCTGCTTCACCCAGGACGAGGGCTGGGCGCGAGCACTGGTCGAGCCGGCGCGCGAATGGGATGACCCGGTCTGCCAGTTGCCGCTACATACGCCTTATCGGTACATGCTGGACAGTGACGTGGCGGACATCGTGAACAGCACCACCGGGGGCCACGCCGGGGCCATTACCGCCGGTCTGTTTCTCAAGGAGTTTGTACCGGAGGGCACGACCTGGATGCATTTCGACATCATGGCCTTTAACGATCGCGCGCGCCCGGGGCGGCCCAAGGGCGGCGAGGCGATGGGCCTGCGGGCCCTGTTTGCGGCGCTCGAATCGCGCTATCGGAAGCCGGGGTAAGGGGGATACTCCCGCCCCTGACGCGGCGCGGCGCGGCGCGGCGCGGCGGCATCAGATCAGTTTCAGGTCGCTGCGGGCACGAATGATCTTGCGCAGCGCGATTAGATAGGCGGCGGTGCGGTAGTCGAGCACCTCGCCATTGCTTTCCATCTCGCGGACCTCGTGCATCTCGCGGAAGGCCTCGCGCATGGCGTCGTCCAGGCCCGAGCGGACCAGGTCGATTTCCTCGGCCCCGCGCACCACGGCATCACGAATCCATTCGGGGACACTCTCGTTGGTCATCATCTCGATGGCACTGACGATGTGCTGGCCCTGGGCCTGGTCGTAGCGGCGCTCCAGGCGCCCGAAGCGCATGTGGGACAGATTCCGCACCCACTCGAAGTAGGACACGATGACGCCGCCGGCATTGACATACACGTCCGGCAGGATCGGGACGCCGCGTTCGCGCAGGGCCTGGTCGGCCTCCCAGGTGCAGGGACCGTTGGCGGCCTCGGCGATTAGCCGGGCCTGGATTTGGTCGACGTTATCCCGATGGATGGCGCCTTCCAGGGCGGCCGGAATCAGGATGTCGCATTCGCGTTCCATGATGCGGTTGCCATCGCGCACGAACTCGACCCCCGCGAAACCCTCCATGGTGCCGCTGCGGCGCACGTAGTCGTGCAGGGCCTCGATATCGATCCCGTCCTCGGAATACACCCCGCCATCGCTCTTGATGACGCCGACAATCTTCGCGTGATCGTCCTCCTGCAGGAAGCGCGCGGCGTAATAGCCAACGTTGCCGAAGCCCTGGATGATGATGCGCTGGTCACCCAGGCCGCCCTCGAACCCGGCCTCGCGGGCCGCCGAGCCTTCGCGGAAAAAGGCCTGCAACGCGTACTGCACCCCGCGACCGGTGGCCTCCAGGCGCCCGACCATGCCGCCCAGCTCGACCGGCTTGCCGGTCACCGAAGCGGCATGGTCGAGGTCCTCCGGGTGGCGATCGCGATAGGTCTCCATGATCCAGGCCATCTCGCGCTGGGACGTCCCCACATCCGGCGCGGGGACGTTCTGGGCCGGGCTGATGTAGTCGCGTTGAATCAGTTCGTGGGCAAACCGTCGGGTAATGCGCTCCATCTCCCATTCGTTGTATTTCTGCGGATCGATGCGCAGGCCGCCCTTGGACCCTCCGAAGGGGATATCCACGATGGCGCATTTGTAGGTCATCAGGGCCGCCAGGGCCTCGGCGTGGTCCTGGTCCATGGTCGGGGAAAACCTCAGGCCGCCCTTGGCCGGCAAGCGATGGGCGGAATGCACCGCGCGCCAGCCCTTGAACACCTCGATGCGGTCGCGAAAGCGGATCGGAAAGCTCACCTGAATGACCGAGTCGCAGGTCTTGACGGCCTCCCGGGCCCCCTCGGGAAGATCGAGGTAGCCCATGGCCCGGTCGACCATGTGTGAGACACTATCGCGAAAGGTTTCAGGCACTTCGCTTTCCGACATGATGGCAATCCTTTCTGATTTTTGGCCGCCGCCTGCGCGGCATGGAGATTCTGTGAATGGGTAACGCGGGCCACGCTCCCGACCCGCGGTTTTCGGTTGCGCCGATGATGGACTGGACGGACACCTGGTGTCGCCGGTTCCATCGGCTGCTGACCCGACGGGCATTGTTGTACACCGAGATGGTGCATGCCAACGCGGTCATCCATGGGGATCGCGACCGGTTGCTGGGGTTCTCCCCGGTGGAACACCCGATCGCGCTGCAGCTGGGCGGCTCCGATCCGGCCACGCTGGCGCAGGCCGCCCGCATCGCGGCGGATCGCGGCTACGACGAGATCAACCTGAACGTGGGTTGCCCCTCCGACCGTGTGCAGTCGGGCGCGTTCGGGGCCTGCCTGATGGCACAACCGGGCCTGGTGGCCGAGTGCGTCGCAGCCATGCAGCAGTCCGTTGACGTCCCCGTCACCGTCAAGCACCGCATCGGCATTGACAACCAGGACTCGGAGGCCGACCTGCACGCCTTTGTCGAACGCGTGGCCACCGCCGGGTGCCGCCACTTCGTGGTGCACGCGCGCAAGGCCTGGCTCCAGGGGCTCAGTCCAAAGGACAATCGCGACGTTCCCCCGCTGGACTATCAACGCGTCTATCGGCTGAAGGCCGAGTTCCCCGACCTGACGATTGTCCTGAACGGCGGACTGGACGACGTCGGCGCCGCGCGCGCGCACCTGGAGCATGTGGACGGGGTCATGTTCGGTCGGCTGGCCTACCACCAGCCCTGGAGCCTGTCGGTGGTGGACCGCCTGTATTTCGAGGGCGCGGACGACCCGACGCGCGAAGAGGTCCTGGAGGGCATCCTGGGGATTGCGGAGGGGATGCGCCGTGATGGCGTGCCGCTGGCGCGTCTGACCCGGCATGTCCTGGGCCTGTTCCACGGCGAGGCGGGCGCACGCCAGTGGCGACGGATACTGACCGAGGGGGCCCATCACGCAGATGCCGGGCCGGAACTGATCGAGCGGGCCGCGCAGGCCTGTCTCCCCCGGGCGGCCTGAGCGCCCGGAGTCGTTCCAGCGTTGCTATTCGCCCGGGTCGTCCGGTGCCAGCCAGCCGGCCTCGAGCCCATCCTCGAGGATCTGCCGGATCATGGGGATTGCCTCCTCCCATTCCGCGATGCTGAGCGTCTCCGCGCTACAGAAGGCCTCGAGAACATCCGCCGCGACGGCTTGTGCGGGATAGTCGTTTCCGGCGATGCACAGAATCGGGCCATCGGGGCCCTGGAACCACGCACGCCGGACGCCGGGGTGGATCGCAAAGCGATCGGCCGGGCCGGCAGTGGCCGCCAGCCCCGGGTCCCCCGGGGCGAGCTCGACGTTGCCGGCGGGGCGGGTCAGGAAACGCCCCAGATAGGCGTCCAGGTCGTGATCCTCCGCCGCCAGCAGGGCACGCAGGGCCTCGCGCAGCTCCTCTCGATCCGCGGCGGGAAGCTCCGCCGCGTGCGCGGACGGGTGCCGACCCGGATCCTCGAAGCGCGCCTGGTCGCCGATCACGTTGGCGCGTTCCTCGAGAAACCCGGTCAGGACATCGAGGATGGTCGGGGCGCGAAACCCCACTGACCAGGTCATGCACTGGTCGTCCAGCGACAGTCCGTAATGCGGCAGGTTGGGGGGCAGGTAGAGCAGGTCGCCGGGACCCAGCTCCCAGGTCTCGGTGGGATCGAACGCCCGCAGGATGGCCAGTGGCAGATCATCATGGCAATCCAGCGATCCCGGAGGGTCCTGGATCTGCCAGCGGCGCCGGCCTGCGGCCTGGAACAGGAAGACGTCGTACTGATCCACATGCGGCCCGACGGAACCGCCGGGCGGGGCATAGGAGATCATCAGGTCGTCCCGGCGCCAGCGCGGGATGAAATCGAAATGGGCGAGGAAATCCGGGCCACCGGGCCAGAAGCGCTCCACGTCGGTGACCAGCAGGGTCCAGTCGCGTTGGGGAAGCTGGCCCAGCCGCTCGGCTTCGAAGGGGCCGTATTCAACATCCCAGTCCTGGCGGTCGACATGCCCGCTGACGATACGGCTGGCCGCGTCCGGATCGGTGGCCAGGCCGGCGAGGTCATCGGGCTCGATCGGATTCTCGAAACCCGCAATCGCGTCGCGCACCAGTAGCGGGCGCTGTTGCCAGTAGTCGCGCAGGAATTCGGCGGGCGTCAGGCCGCCGAGTAGCGCGAGCGGTTGGTTCGGGTCCGGGGCCGCCATGCCGCGCGCGGGATCAGAGTTCGCGCGCGAGTCGGTCGGCGATCCCGGTGTAGCTGCCTGGCGTCAGCTCGCGCAGGCGGGCACGGGCCTCTTCCGGGATGTCGAGGCCGTCGATGAACGCCGCCAGGCCCTCGGGGGTGATGCGCTGGCCCCGGGTCAGTTCCTTGAGCTTCTCGTAGGGCGACTCGATGCCGTAGCGGCGCATCACGGTCTGCACGGCCTCGCCGAGGACCTCCCAGTTCTGGTCCAGGTCCTCTGCCAGGCGTCCCGGCTCGATCTCCAGCTTGCCGAGGCCGCGGCCGAACGCCTTATAGGCGATCAGCGACCAGGCGAATGCCAGGCCGATGTTGCGCAGCACGGTGGAGTCGGTCAGGTCGCGCTGGAACCGCGAAACGGGCAGCTTGCTCGCCAGGTGGTCGAACAGGGCGTTGGCCAGACCCAGGTTGCCCTCGGCGTTCTCGAAGTCGATCGGGTTGACCTTGTGCGGCATGGTCGAGGAGCCGACTTCGCCGGCGACCACCTTCTGCTTGAAATAGCCCAGCGAGATGTAGCCCCAGATGTCGCGCGACGCATCCAGAAGGATCGTGTTCGCGCGCATGAACGCGTGGAACAACTCCGCCAGGAAGTCGTGGGGCTCGATTTGGGTCGTATGGGTGTTCGGTTCCAGGCCCAGACTCTCGATCATCCGGCGCGACAGGGACGGCCAGTCGACCTCGGGGTAGGCCACGGAATGGGCGTTGAAGTTGCCCACCGCGCCATTGATCTTGCCGAGGCAGGCCACCCCGGCGATCTCGGCGCGCTGCCGCTCCAGTCGCGCGACCACGTTGGCCAGTTCCTTGCCCATGGTGGTGGGGGAGGCGGGCTGGCCGTGGGTGCGCGCGAGCATGGGCTGTTCGGCGAAGCGGCCGGACAGTTCGCGCAGCGGTGCGAGCACGGCGTCCAGGGCCGGCAGCATCACCATGTCGCGCGCCTCGCGGACCATCACGCCATAGGCGAGGTTGTTGATGTCCTCGGAGGTGCAGGCAAAGTGGACAAACTCGATCTGGCTCTGCAGGTCGGAGCGATCCGCCATCTGCTCCTTGATGTAGTACTCGATCGCCTTCACGTCGTGGTTTGTGGTCGCCTCGATCTCCTTGACCCGGGCGCCCGCGGTCTCGTTGAAGCTGAAGGCGATCTCGTCGAGGAAGGCGCCGGCCGTATCGGTCAGCGCCGGGACCTCGGGGATCGCGGGCTCGGCGGCCAGGGCCTTGAGCCAGGCGATCTCCACCCGCACGCGGGCCTGCATCAGACCTTGTTCGGAGAAGTAGGGGGCCAGGTCGCGGGTATGCCGGGCATAGCGGCCATCGACGGGGCTGATCGCGGACAACGGGCTCAGGGACATGGGGATTCCGGGGTCGGGTTCGGGACAGGCGGCGCAGTATACTAAGGTGCTCAACTGCAATACAGCATCGCGCCACGCGCAAACCAGGAGGAAGGCATGTCGAAGCCCGCAATGCGTCAGGAACAGGACAGTCTCGGGACGGTGGAGGTCCCGGAGCAAGCCCTGTGGGGCGCCCAGACCCAGCGCGCTGTGGACAACTTCCACATCAGCGGGCGGCCGCTGCCGCAGGCCTTCATTCGCGCCCTGGCGCAGACCAAGGCGGCCTGCGCCGAGGCCAACCAGGCGCTCGACCAGCTCCCGGACGAGGTGGTCGGGGCGATCGTCGCGGCCGCCGAGACCATCGCCAGCGGCGAGCATGCCGATGCCTTCCCGGTGGATGTCTATCAGACCGGTTCCGGGACCAGCAGCAACATGAACATGAACGAGGTGATCGCAAGACTGGCCTCGAGTGATGCCTTGACGGTCCACCCGAACGATCACGTCAACCGTTCCCAAAGCTCCAATGACGTGATCCCCACCGCCCTGCATGTGGCTGCTTCCGTTCAGATGGAAAAGCAGCTGATGCCGGCCTTGCGTCATCTCATTGCGACCATCGCCCGGCGCGAGGGCGAACTGACCGCAATCGTGAAGACCGGACGCACCCATCTGATGGACGCGATGCCGGTGCGGATGAGTCAGGAGCTGTCCGGCTGGCGCCGGCAACTGGAACTGGACGTCGAACGCCTTCGCGACACGCGCGCGCGGGTCAACCGACTGGCGATCGGCGGCACGGCGGTGGGCACCGGCATCAATGCACCGGCCCAGTTCGGGGACCGGGTCACCCACCGCCTGGCGGAGCGCACCGGGATCGCCTTCGAGCGCGAACCCAACGGCTTTGCGGCACTGGCCAGCCAGGACACCGCGGTGGAGCTCTCCGGCCAGCTGCGCACCACGGCCACCAGCCTGATCAAGATCGCCAACGACCTGCGCTGGATGAATTCGGGCCCGCTGGCCGGACTGGGTGAGATCGCCCTGCCGGCCCTGCAACCGGGCAGTTCGATTATGCCGGGCAAGGTCAACCCGGTGATCCCCGAGGCGGTGATCATGGCCGCGCAGCAGGTCGTGGGCCTGGACGCCGCGGTCGCCGCCGCGGGACAGGGGGGCAATTTCCAGCTCAACGTCGGCCTGCCGCTGATCGCCGACAATCTGCTCAACCAGATGGGTCTGCTGGCGCGCGCGGCCGAACACCTTGCCGATCGGGCCATCGCCGGCTTCACCGTCAACGAGGAGGTCTTGCGCGCGGCCTTGGACCGCAACCCGATCCTGGTGACGGCGCTGAACGCAGAGATCGGCTACGAGGCCGGTGCCCGGATTGCCAAGGAGGCGTACGCCAGTGGCCGGCCGATCGTTGATGTCGCGGCGGAACATACGGACATCCCGCGTGAACGCCTGCAGGCCTTGCTGAACCCGGCGACCCTGACCGAGCCCCAGACGGACTAGGCCGAGGCCGCCCGAGCCCATGGGTTCGGGGTGACGAACCGGGTCAGGCGGTCGCGGCTGGGAGCTGGACCCGGTCGCGGAGCAGGCCCCGCAGCGCGTCGAACGCCACCGGGTGCGAGAAATAGAATCCCTGGGCGGTGTGGCAATCCAGCTGTTGCAGGATCTCCGCCTGGCGTTCGGTCTCCACGCCCTCCGCAATCACGTCCAGCCCCAGGGTATGGGCCATCAGGATGATCGCGCGGACGATCTGCGAATGTTCCTCGCCCTGGTCAAGATCCTTCACGAAGGAGCGGTCGATCTTCAGGGTGTCGGCCGGTATCTGCTTGAGCTGCACGAGGGACGCATGACCGGTTCCGAAATCGTCGACCGCCAGGGACATGCCGGCGTGACGCAGTCGCTGGAAGACCCGCGCCGCCCCTTGGGGATCGTCCATGATCGCGGTCTCGGTGAGCTCCAGCTCGATACAGCGGGGCGGAATGCCAGTCTCGCGGATAATGCGGTGGAAGGTCCCTGCAAGATCCGGCTGGCGCAGTTGGCGCGCGGAGACATTGATGGCGATACGCGGCAGTTCGTCTTCGGCCAGTCGCAGGGACTGCAGGTCCCGACAGACCTGGCGCAACACCCATTCCCCAATCTCCTCGATCAGGGTCATGTCCTCCGCCAGTTCGATGAAATGGCTGGGGGGCAGCAGACCCAGCGTTGGGTGCTGCCAGCGAATCAACGCCTCCGCGCCGATGATTCGGCCGCTGTCCAGGTCGATCTTGGGCTGGTAATGCAGTCTTAGCTGATCATTGGCAATTGCCTGCCCCAGTTCGTTTTCCAGCTCAAAGTGGCGGAAGGTGCGGGCGTTGAGGTCCTGAGTGTAGAACCGGAACCCGTTGCGACCGCGCTGCTTGGCCTCGTACATCGCCGCATCGGCATTGCCAAGCAGGGTGTCCGCATCCTCGCCGTCATAGGGGTAGACGGCAATCCCGCAGGAGACACTGCTGACCACGGGCTGATCGAAGATCTGCCGCTCGGTCGCCGTTTTGCGCACGACGTCGGTGACCAGCCGGACAACGCCCTCCAGGCCATGGGTGTCCTCGACGAGGATGCCGAACTCGTCGCCGCCAAGACGAGACAGGGTGGTTCGCAGGTGACGTCCCGAGCGTTCTCGGGCATGGTCCAGCAGAGCGGACAGGTCCTGGGCGACCTTGCGGATCAGCTCGTCGCCGGCGCGGTGACCCAGCGAATCGTTGGTGCGCTTGAAGTTGTCCAGATCCAGCAGGATCAAGGCCACATGACCCGCCGCAGCACCCGCGTGGCGCTCCATCGCCTGCGACAGCCGGTCGCTGAACAGCATGCGGTTGGGCAGGTTGGTCAGCGAGTCGTGGGACATGTGGTGCAGCAGCTCGCGTGACTGGCGCTCGGTGATGCGCTGCAGTGCCTTCTGGCGCCGGTCCATCATCTGAAACAGGTCGGCACTCTCCAGGGCATAGGCCGTGTTGAACAGCACCATGGTCAGTGTCGACAGGATCATCTCGTAGCGTTGCAGCTCCGCCTGCCGGAAGCGGGCGACGAACATCCCGCGAATCCGGGTGCGCGTCGAGATCACGTGCAGCATCACACTCTCGCCCTCGACCGGGGAGGGCAGACAGACCGGATGGTTCTGGTGCAGCGCCCAGGAGAACTGGCCGTCCTGGATCAGTTGCTCGACAGTCTCCGACAGGTCCGGCGCCAGTTCCCCGGGGCGTTCCTGATAGTCCAGGTTGAACGAGCAGTCGTTGTCCAGGACGTACACGGCCATGTCCTGCGTCGGCAGCAGGCGCCGGATGGACTCGACGGTGTTCTGGATGATCAGTTCGGGACTGCGGTTACGGTCAGTGTCGCCGAAGATCGCCGTGGTCGAGGCGAGCACATCCATCGCATAGGCGTTGGCTTCCAGTGCTTCCTCGAGGAAGCGGATGCGCTCATGGAGGGCATTGACCTCCTCGGGCGTGCGGTACGATGGGCTCATGCAACAGCGTCCTTTGCTTGCATACAGGCTCAGTCGAGGAGGATCGTCTGCATCTGATCCAGATGCTTGCGGGCGTGGCCGATGATGTCCTCGTAGACCGCCATCTCCAGGCCAATGCGGTCGAAGATCTCCGGGGCAACCGGGGGCACGAAACGTTCCCCGGAGGATCCCAGGCGCAAGGAGTTGGCGATGCTGTCGGCGACGTGCACGATGGCCGTCTCCACGGGAAACGCGCGGGCCTCTTCCGGGGCATGGTGGTAGCGCGTGGCCTCCACCTGGGCCGGGGCCATCCCCCATTCCTCCAGCAGGGCGGACCCGATGGCGGCGTGGTCAAAACCCAGCAGCTCGCGTTCCGCCTCGTACAACAGGCACTGATCGCGCTCGCGGATGTTGATCAGCTCCTCGGTGCGGCTGCCCAGCCGGAGAAACAGCAGCAGCCGCCCGAGGTCGTGCATGATCCCGTAGAGGTAAAGGCGCTCGATGTTCGCTTCGCGCCGAAAGCGGGCGATCGAGCGGCTGAGCACGCCGACAGCAATGCTGTGGCGCCAGAACGATTCCATGTCGACGCCGATGACCGGCAGGCCGCGGAAGTGCTCGATCACGATGGTCGACAGCACGATCTGCCGCATCTGTTGCAGGCCGATGATGGAGACTGCCCGGTGCAGGGTATCGATCGGTTCGGGGAAACCGTACAGCGAAGAGTTGGCCATGCGCAGCGTCTTCGCCGCAATGGCCGGGTCCAGTTCCACCGCTTCGGTAATCCCGGCCACGTTCGCGGTCGGGTCGCTAAGGCGCGAGAAGATCGTGTTGTAACTCCCGGAAAAGCTGCACAACGAGTCATCCTGCTCGAGAAACTCGGCAACGGTCATCATGCGCTCCGGGCCTTGTGGCCGCGGCGCATGAGCTCGTCGAGCAGCTGGGTACGCGCGATGGAGTAGATGCCGTCCATGGGATAGCCGGTCAAGTCACAGTGACGGAAGCGCTCGGCCAGGATGGCATCGGCCTGCTCCTCCATCTCCGGCGTGGGCCGGGCATCCGCGGCCAGGTCCGGGACCGCGTCGTCCCGGGAATCGTTGGCTGCAGCATGTTCGTCCTCGACGATCTCGACAGTGCTGATGCCCCAGGACAGGAGCACGCGGATCTGCTTGTCCTGGAGCACCATGCCGGCGGGGATCAGGAGACGGCCGGAACGGTCATGCACGGCTGTTGCCAGCGTCTGACCGGACTGAATCACCTCCGTGGATACCCGCCGTCCCATGGCCAAACCTTATGCGGAAGCCGCGAGCTGGCGCAACACGTAGGGCAGGATGCCGCCGTGGCGGAAGTAATCCACCTCCTGCGGGGTATCCAGCCGCACACGCACAGCAAAGGTCTTGCGGTGGCCATCATCGGCCACGGCAGTGACCGTGGCCTCGCGCGACTCGCCGTTCTCCACGCCGGTAATGCTGTAGGTCTCGCGCCCGGTCAGTTCGTGGCTGGCCGCGTTCTCGCCGGGCAGGAACTGCAGCGGCAGTACGCCCATCCCCACCAGGTTGGAACGGTGGATACGCTCGAAGGTCTCGACGATGACCGCCTTGACGCCCAGCAGCAGGGTGCCCTTGGCGGCCCAGTCGCGCGAAGAGCCGGTCCCATATTCCTGTCCGGCGATAACGATCAGCGGGGTGTCCTCTGCCTGGTACTGCATCGCCGCGTCGTAGATCGACATCTGCTCGCCATCCGGCAGGTGCTGAGTCACGCCCCCCTGGGTCCCGGGCGCCAGCAGATTGCGCAGGCGCACGTTGGCGAAGGTCCCGCGCATCATCACTTCATGGTTCCCGCGACGAGAGCCATAGGAGTTGAAGTCGGCCGGCTTCACGCCCTGGGACTCCAGGTAGCGACCGGCCGGGCTGTCCTTGGCGATGGAGCCGGCCGGGGAGATGTGGTCGGTGGTGACCGAGTCGCCCAGCAGCGCGAGGACGCGCGCGCCCTGGACATCGGTCCAGGGCGTAGGCGTCATGCTCATGCCCTCGAAGTAGGGCGGGTTGCGCACGTAGGTGGAATCCTCCTGCCAGTCGAAGCGCTGACCCTGCGGGGCCTCCAGGTTGCGCCAGCGTTCCTCGCCGGAATAGAGGTCACCATAGGCGCTGGTAAAGCTGCTGGCGCCGACGTGGCTGGCGACCGCCTCGCGCACTTCTTGCGTGGTCGGCCAGATATCCTTCAGGTAGACCGGCTCGCCCTGTTCATTCTCCCCGATCGGGTCGCTGTACAGGTCGATGTTGCTGCGTCCGGCCAGGGCGTAGGCGACCACCAACGGCGGCGAGGCCAGGAAGTTCATCTGCACCTCGGAGTGGATCCGCCCTTCGAAGTTGCGGTTGCCAGAGAGCACCGAACTGACGATCAAGTCGTCCTTGATGATGGCCTCGGAGATGGGCTCCGGCAGCGGGCCGGAGTTCCCGATGCACGTGGTGCAGCCATAGCCCACCACGTGGAAACCGAGAAACTCCAGATCGGTCAACAGCCCGGACTTCTCCAGGTAATCGGTTACCACGCGGGATCCGGGGGCCAGGGAGGTCTTGACCCAGGGCTTCACTTGCAGCCCGGCCTCGCGCGCCTTGCGCGCGACCAGGCCTGCGCCCAGCATCACCGACGGGTTGGAGGTGTTGGTGCAGGAGGTGATCGCCGCGATCACGATGTCGCCGTGATCCAGGGTGAAGGTCTCGCCGTCCATCTCGATGGCGGTGTGGTGGGGCTCCTCCGCCTGATGCTCCACGCCCACCGCGGTGTGCCCGCCCTCGGCCGCGAAGCGCTCGGCGTCGTCCGGCTCGTCGGCGCCGCTGGCGCGCTCCTTCAGCATGGTGTCGAGGTGACGGCTGATGGTCGCGCCGGCCTGGCTCAGCGGGATGCGGTCCTGTGGGCGCTTGGGCCCGGCCAGGCTCGGCTCCACGGTGGACAGATCCAGTTCGAACATGTCGCTGTAGCGGGCGATCGGGGCGTTGTCGTTGCGCCACAGGCCCTGGGCCTTCGCGTAGGCCTCGATGAACTCGATGTGCTGGGCGTCGCGCCCGGTCAGGAGGAGGTAGGTCAGGGTCTCGTCATCGATCGGGAAGATGCCGCAGGTGGCGCCATATTCCGGCGCCATGTTGGCGATGGTGGCGCGATCGGCCAGCGGCAGATCGGCCAGGCCGTCGCCGAAGAACTCGACGAACTTGCCGACCACGCCCTTCTTGCGCAACGTCTCGACGATCACCAGCACCAGGTCGGTCGCGGTCGCGCCCTCGGCCAGCTTGCCGGTCAGACGGAAGCCCACGACCTGCGGGATCAGCATGGAGATCGGCTGGCCGAGCATTGCGGCCTCGGCCTCGATGCCACCCACGCCCCAGCCGAGCACGCCCAAGCCGTTGATCATGGTGGTGTGGGAATCGGTCCCGACCAGGGTGTCGGGGTAGGCCATGCAGCCACCCTCGGCCTGCTCGTCCACGAACACCGTGCGCGCCAGGTACTCGAGGTTTACCTGGTGGACGATGCCGGTGTCCGGCGGCACCACCTTGAAGGTGTCGAACGCCTGCTGGCCCCACTTGAGGAAGCTGTAGCGCTCGCGGTTACGCGAGTATTCGAGCTCCGCGTTCAGGTTCATCGCGTTGGCGTTGCCGTGGGCGTCCACCTGCACGGAGTGGTCGATGACCAGCTCGGCTGGCTGCAGCGGGGTGATCTTTTTCGGATCGCCGCCCAGGGCCTCCATCGCATCGCGCATCGCGGCGAGGTCGACGACCGCCGGCACGCCGGTGAAGTCCTGCAGCAGCACGCGCGCCGGACGGAACGCGATCTCCTGGGTCGGTTCGGCCTTCGGATCCCAGTCCAGCAAGGCCTCGATGTCGGCGCGGCGCACCGTGCGCTCGTCCTCGAAGCGCAGCAGGTTTTCCAGCAGCACCTTCAGCGCAAACGGCAGGTCGGTCGCCCGGGCGTCGTCGGTGATCGGCACGTAGCGGCATTCGCGGCCGCCAGCGGTGAGGGTCCGGGTGTTCTTGGGGTCAGCGTGGCTCATGTGCGTCTTCCGCGTTCAGGTATTGAGTCGATTGAGGATGTCATGCGCTTCGCGAATCAGCCGCTTGCGGCCGAAAAGCAATTTCCAGCGCGATCCACCGGCCTGGCGCCAGAGGACCGCCGCGCGGATCCCGGCCAGCAGCAACGCACGGATGCGCGCGGCGGTGTCGGGATTGGAGAGGTTGTTCTGTTCGCCCTGCACGATGATGCGCGGGCCAAGCTCGGAGATGGTCTCCTTGTAGATCTCGGCCAGCCGGGCAATCACGCTTTCGTGGGTAATGTGGAAGTAGTCGATCTGGCGCTGGGCGCCCTGCAGGCCGTCGGTCAGCTTCTGCAGCATGTCGTCGCGCCTTTGCAGCTTGCGCTCGAGGAAGATCAGCCCGATGGCGTAGCGGGTGATCTCCATGTCCGGTGGCTTGCTGCCATTTTGCAGCTGGCTCTCGATACGCTCCAGGCCACTGCGCAGGCTGACCGCCTCGCGATAGACCGCTTCCGGGGTGTCCGCGTCGAAGGCGAACAGGCTCCCGACCAGGACCTCGAATTCGTAGTCGTCGCAGCTCCCGCGCCAGGCCAGATCCTTGACCAGGCTCGCGCACTGGAAGAGGGCGGCCAGCGCCAGGGTGCGGTTGTGATCGGAGCGGTCCAAACCAGTCGGTTCCTTGGGTGGGTCGGAGTCGGGTCGCCGGGCAGCGGCCACTATACCGGAAGTGGCCTGGCAGACTCACGGCGCATTCGTGGTTCGTGTGGCAATCACCGCCCCGCCCAGGCAGACATCGCCACGGTAGAAGGCGATGGACTGCCCCGGCGTCGCCGCGCGTTGGGGTGTGTCGAAGACCACGGTGGCGCCGGCCGTGTCCAGCGCCTGCACCCGGCATTCCTGCAAGGGCTGGCGATGGCGTAACCGGGCCTGCAGCGGCTCACCGGGGACCGGTACATCGTGGATCCAGTGCACCACCTCGGTCGTCAGTGACGGGCTCATCAATAGCGGGTGCTGCGGATCCTGGGCGACCACCAGGGTGTTGCTGTCCAGGTCCTTGTCGACGACATACCACGGGGCTTCGGCAAAGCCGTCGACCCCGCCGATCCCCAGGCCCTGGCGCTGACCGAGGGTGTAGAACATCAGACCCTGGTGGCGACCGACCACCTGGCCTTCCGGGGTGCGCATCGCTCCCTCGGGCGCTTTCAGGTACTGGGCGAGGAAGTCACGGAAGCGTCGCTCGCCAATGAAGCAGATCCCGGTGGAATCCTTGCGCGCATGGTTCGGCAGACCCAGTTCCCGGGCGCGTTCGCGGACCTGATGCTTGGGAATGTCTCCGAGCGGGAACAGGGCGGGGCGCAGTTGCTCCTGGGTCAGGGTATGCAGGAAGTAGGTCTGGTCCTTGTTGGCATCGGCCGCCTGGCACAGCTCACTGTAGTGCGCGTGATGGCGCACCCGGGCGTAGTGACCGGTGGCAATCCAGCGCGCCCCGAGATCCCGGGCATGATCGAGGAACGAGCGGAACTTGATCTCGCGGTTGCAGAGGATGTCGGGGTTCGGGGTGCGCCCGGCCTCGTACTCATGCAGGAATTGCGCGAAAACGCGCTGGCGGTAGTCCTCGGAAAAGTTCGCCTTGTGCAGCGGGATTTCCAGGCAGTCCGCCACCTCACGGGCCATGGCATAGTCGGCCTCGGCGGCGCAGTACTCGGCGTCGTCGTCATCTTCCCAGTTCTTCATGAACAGGCCTTCGACGCGATAGCCGGCCTCCAGCAGGCGGCTGGCCGCGACAGCGGAATCGACCCCACCGGACAATCCGACGATGACGCGCTCGCCGCGCATCATGCGCCCGGCGCCCGAACCAGATCGCCCACCGCCGCGAGCGGCAGCCGCAAGCCGTCCTGATACCGGCGGATGCTGCGCATCACCAGCAGACTGCGCAACGGCCAGTCACCCTCGGCCTGTTCGGGCGCCAGCCAGTGCAGGGCATGAATCGCCGGGTCGCGGGGGGCAGGGGATTGAACCGGTGTCACCGGGCCGCAGAAGGTCACGCGCAGGATCACGGCGCCGCTGGCCACTTGCAGCAAGTCGCAGCCGAGGGCCGCCTCGGGCACGAATTCCAGGCAGGTTTCCTCGCGGACCTCGCGGATCACGGCCCCGATCAGGTCCTCGCCGGCATCCAGGTGGCCTGCGGGCTGGTTCAGCACCCGGCGGCCGGCGTCGGTCTCCTCGACGAACAGGAAACGGCCCTCGCGCTCGATTACGGCGGCCACGGTGATATGACAGGGGAGGCGGTCGGTCATGCCACGGATGATAACGCAGGCTGCCGGTCGGGCTGCCATACGGGAACGCGCAATGGCGCACTGGTTCGGTCACCGGAAAACCCGGCCCGGCATGTATAATCAGGTCATACGTGATTAACGATTCATCTACGAGATCCGCACAAGGAGTTGGCATGGCCTATCAGCACATTCAGGTCCCGGAGAAGGGCGAACGCATCACCGTCGACGACCAGGGGAAGCTGCAGGTGCCGGATCATCCGGTGATCCCCTACATCGAAGGTGACGGGATCGGTGTGGACATCACCCCGGTGATGCGCCGGGTGACCGATGCGGCGGTGGAAAAGGCCTACGGCGGCAAGAAGGCCATCGAGTGGATGGAGGTTTACGCCGGCGAGAAGGCGACGCAGGTCTACGATGACGACTCCGGGCTGCCTGACGAGACCCTGGAGGCGGTGAAGGACTATCGCGTGTCGATCAAGGGTCCGCTGACCACCCCGGTGGGTGGCGGCTTCCGCTCCCTGAATGTGGCCCTGCGTCAGAAGCTGGATCTGTATGTCTGTCTGCGCCCGGTGCGCTATTACGACGGCACCCCGAGCCCGCTGAAGGAGCCGGAGAAGACCGACATGGTGATCTTTCGCGAGAACTCCGAGGACATCTACGCCGGGATCGAGTTCGAGTCGGGGACCCCGGAGGTCAAGAAGGTCATCGACTTCCTGCAGGACGAGATGGGTGTCACCCAGATCCGCTTCCCGGAGACCGCCGGGATCGGTGTGAAGCCGGTCTCCAGCGAAGGCACCAAGCGCCTGGTGCGCAAGGCCATCGAATACGCGATCGATAACGATCGCCCGTCGGTGACCCTGGTGCACAAGGGCAACATCATGAAATTCACCGAAGGTTCCTTCAAGGCCTGGGGCTACGAGCTGGCACGCGAGGAATTCGGCGCGAAGGATCTGGACGGCGGTCCGTGGCAGACCTTCAAGAACCCGAAGACCGGGCGTGACATCGTGATCAAGGATGTGATCGCCGACGCCTTCCTGCAGCAGATCCTGCTGCGCCCGGAGGACTACTCGGTGATCGCGACCCTGAACCTGAACGGCGACTACATCTCCGACGCCCTCGCGGCCCAGGTGGGTGGTATCGGCATCGCGCCGGGGGCGAACCTGTCCGACAGCACGGCGATGTTCGAGGCCACGCACGGCACGGCGCCCAAGTATGCCGGTCAGGACAAGGTGAACCCGGGGTCGCTGATCCTGTCTGCCGAGATGATGCTGCGGCACCTGGGCTGGTCGGAAGCGGCAGACCTGGTGGTCAAGGGCATGGGTGGAGCGATCAGTGCCGGCGAGGTCACCTACGACTTTGCGCGGCAGATGGATGGCGTCGAGCCGATCGACTGCTCGGCCTTCGGCGAGGCGATGATCAAGCACATGTGAGGGTCGGGTGGTCGGAGTGTCCGTAAGGGCACTTGGCCTGAACCCGGAACCAATCGAGGATGACGACTAACAAACGAGTAACCGCTGAAGGCGTAATTTCGACCGATGAGTAATGACAAGCCCCAATCCCCCGATCGAGACGACTCGGTAACGGTCGAAGAATCGAGGCCGGAGCTCAAGCCACCGCGACAGTACAAGGTGGTGTTGCTCAACGACGATTTCACGCCGATGGAGTTCGTGATCGAAGTACTGGAGACCTTCTTCAGCATGGATCGCGAGAAGGCCACCCGGGTCATGTTGCACGTGCATACGCGTGGCAAAGGCGTATGCGGCATCTTTACCCGGGATGTGGCCGAGACCAAGGTGGCGCAGGTGAACGACTATGCCCGCAGTCATCAGCACCCACTGCTTTGCTCGATGGAGGAGGTCTGACTCCCATGCTCGACAAGGAACTCGAATTCAGCCTGAACATGGTCTTCAAGGAGGCCCGCGAAAAGCGTCACGAGTTCGTGACGGTTGAGCATCTGCTGATGGCGCTGGCGCAAAACCCCAGCGCTGCCACGGTGCTGCGGGCCTGCGGGGGCGATCTCGATCGCATCCGCGACGAGCTTGCGGCCTATATTGACGAAAACACGCCGCGCATCCCGCCGAGCGATTCGCGCGAGACCCAGCCAACCCTGGGCTTCCAGCGAGTGCTGCAGCGGGCGGTATTCCATGTGCAATCCAGCGGGCGCAAGGAGGTCTCCGGCGCCAACGTGCTGGTGGCCCTGTTTGGAGAGCAGGACAGCCAGGCCCTGTACGTGCTGGGTCAGCAGAACATCTCGCGTCTGGACGTCGTGAATTTCATCTCCCACGGCATCTCCAAGGTCGGCGAAGACGAACTCGGGGCCCAGCCCAACCCGGGCGAGTCCCAGGCCGAGCCGGTGGAGGGTGAGCGCGAAGAAAAGACCAACGCGCTGCAGCTCTACGCCGCCAACCTGAACGACAAGGCGCGCAAGGACGAGATCGACCCGCTGATCGGGCGCGATCACGAAATCGAACGCACCATCCAGATCCTCTGCCGCCGCCGCAAGAACAACCCATTGCTGGTGGGCGAGGCCGGCGTGGGCAAGACCGCGATCGCCGAGGGTCTGGCGCGCCGCATCGTCGATGAACAGGTACCGGACGCGATCGCGTCTGCCACCGTCTATTCGCTGGATCTGGGCGCGCTGGTCGCCGGCACAAAGTACCGCGGTGACTTCGAGAAGCGTCTGAAAGGCGTGCTCGCCCAGCTCAAGAAAGAGCCGGGCGCGGTGCTGTTCATCGACGAAATCCATACCATCATCGGGGCCGGCGCGGCCTCCGGCGGGGTGATGGACGCCTCCAACCTGATCAAGCCGATGCTCGCCTCGGGCGAACTGAAGTGCATCGGATCCACCACCTATCAGGAATATCGCGGCATCTTCGAGAAGGACCGGGCCCTGGCGCGGCGCTTCCAGAAGATCGAGGTGCCGGAGCCGACGGTGGACGAGACCGAGCAGATCCTGCGCGGCCTGAAGTCCCGCTTCGAGACGCACCACAACGTGCGCTTCACCAAGCCGGCCCTGCGCGCGGCAGCGGAACTGGCCGATCGCTACATCACCGACCGTTTCCTGCCGGACAAGGCCATCGACCTGATCGACGAGGCCGGGGCCAGCCGGCAGTTGCAGCCGGTCAGCCAGCGCAAAAAGACCATCGGCGTACAGGACATCGAGACGATCGTGGCCAAGATCGCGCGCATCCCGCCGAAGTCCGTCTCCAGTTCCGACAAGGAGACCCTGCGCCACCTCGATCGCAACCTGAAGATGACCGTCTTTGGACAGGACGAGGCCATCGGGACGTTATCCACCGCGATCAAGATGGCCCGCTCCGGGCTGGGCGACATGGACAAGCCGATCGGCTCGTTCCTGTTTGCCGGGCCGACCGGTGTCGGCAAGACGGAGGTCACGCGCCAACTGGCGCAGCAGATGGGCATCCATCTGGCCCGCTTCGACATGTCCGAGTATATGGAGCGGCATACCGTATCGCGCCTGATCGGGGCGCCGCCGGGCTATGTGGGCTACGAACAGGGAGGGTTGCTGACCGATGCCATCCTCAAGCATCCGCATTCGGTGCTGCTGCTGGACGAGATCGAGAAGGCCCACCCGGACGTGTTCAATGTGCTGCTGCAGGTGATGGATCACGGCACGCTGACCGATGCCAATGGGCGCGAGGTCGACTTCCGCAACGTGATCCTGGTGATGACCACCAACGCGGGGGCCGAGCAGGCCAGCCGTCCATCGGTGGGCTTTACCAAGCAGGATCATTCCAGCGATGCGATGGAAGCGATCAAGCGCACGTTCACGCCGGAGTTCCGCAACCGCCTGGATGCCACCATTCAGTTCGGGCCGCTGGACGAGGCCACCATCCTCAGCGTGGTCGACAAGTTCCTGATCCAGCTGCAAGCCCAGCTCGACGAGAAGAAGGTGCATATGACGGTCGAGCCGGAGGCGCGTGCCTGGCTGGCCGAGCACGGCTACGATGTCAAGATGGGCGCGCGCCCGATGGCGCGTACGTTGCAGGAGTACATCAAAAAGCCGCTGGCCGACGAGCTGCTGTTCGGGCGACTGGCCCACGGTGGCGAAGTGGTGGTCCGATTGGGCGAGGCTGGTCTGGAGCTGGACATCCAGGAAACCGCGGTGCCGTCCTGACGCGGCTCGCCGATCCGGCGTTACCGGGCCCCCGGGAGGGCCCGCAAACGAAGAAGCCCCGGTCCGGCCGGGGCTTCTTCGTTGGAGAGGGAATTTACTTGTTGCGGTAGACGATACGACCCTTGGTCAGGTCATAGGGCGTCATCTGCACGATCACCTTGTCACCGCGCAGGATCCGGATGTAATGCTTGCGCATTTTTCCGGAGATGTGCGCCGTGATCGTGTGCCCGTTTTCGAGCTCCACCCGGAAGGTGGTGTTGGGGAGCGTTTCGACTACAGTGCCCTCCAGCTCGATTTCGTCTTCCTTCGCCATACGGTCCCTCTCGTATTGAATCAAGGTGCGACATTATCCGGATGCACCGGCGGAACACAAGTCACGTGGCGGCTTTCGGGGGGACATTGCACCCCCCGGCGACGGACCAGAACCGGTCCCTGCGGATGGGGCGGGGTTTGCCGGGGTGTACGTGACCGCCTACACTACGCGCGCTTTCACGCGCGAGATCTGTAACGAATGACAACTTCTTGGGCCGCCGTATTTCCGGGGCAAGGGTCCCAGTCCGCCGGCATGCTGGCCGATCTGGGCGATGACCACGCCATTGTCCGCGACACCTTTCAGGAAGCGTCGGATTGCCTCGACGCGGATCTCTGGAGCCTTTGCCAGCATGGTCCGGTGGAACAACTCAACCAGACCGAGTGGACACAACCGGTGATGCTGGCTGCCGGGGTCGCCACTTGGCGCCTCCTGACCGAACAAACGGACGCCCGCCCGCAGGCCGTCGCGGGCCACAGCCTGGGCGAGTACAGCGCCCTGGTCGCCGCCGGCGTCCTGCGCTTCCCGGATGCAGTACGCCTGGTCGCCGAGCGCGCCCGGGCCATGCAGGCTGCGGTGCCGGAAGGTGAAGGCGCGATGGCGGCCATCCTTGGGCTCGACGATGCCGCGGTACACGCGCTTTGCCTCGAGCATGCCGGAGGCGAGATCCTGGAGGCGGTCAATCTGAACGCGCCGGGGCAGGTCGTGATTGCGGGCAATGCCACTGCGGTGGATCGGGCCGTAAGCGCCGCCAAGGATGCTGGTGCGAAGCGCGCTCTGAAGCTGCCGGTCTCGGTCCCGTCGCATTGCGCACTAATGCGCCCGGCCGCGGAACGCCTGCAGGCGGCCCTGGACGGCACCAGCTTTCAGTCCCCCACAATCCCGGTCTGGCAGAATGTGACTGCCGCGCCGACCGATGCCGCCGCGGCCATCAAGGAAAATCTGGCCGCGCAGCTGTATCGCCCGGTGCGCTGGGTCGAGACCATTCGCGGCTTGCGCGGGCAGGGCGTGGCGGTTCAGGTTGAATGCGGGCCGGGACGCGTCCTGACCGGTCTTGCCAAACGCATCGACCGCGAACTGGAGCTGTTCGATGTCGCCGACCGCGATACCCTGAAGGTCACGCTCGAACGTCTGGCCGCAGGCTGATCGACCGATCGCGACGGCGGCTTCCTCTCATTTGAAGTAAAGGCACAACCATGTCCGACAGCAAACGTGTAGCCCTTGTAACCGGTGCAAGCCGCGGAATTGGCGCGGCCATTGCCCGCCGTCTGGCGGAGCAGGGCCTGCAGGTGGTGGGTACCGCGACCAGTGCGTCCGGCGCCGAGCGGATCACCGAAACCCTGAAGCAATGGGGCGGGCGCGGCATTGCGATGGACGTTACCGACGCGGACTCCGTCGCGACCGGCCTGCAGGCGATCCAGGAACAGGAGGGTCCGATCGAGGTGCTGGTCAACAATGCCGGCATTACCCGCGACAACCTGTTCATGCGCATGAAGGACGCGGAATGGGACGCGGTCCTCGACACCAACCTGTCCGCTGCCGTGCGCCTGACACAGCGCCTGCTGAAAGGCATGATGAAACTGCGCCGCGGCCGCATCATCCTGGTGGGTTCGGTCGTGGGCTCCACCGGAAACGCCGGCCAGACCAACTACGCCGCCGCAAAAGCCGGCCTTGCGGGATTTGCCCGCTCCCTGGCGCGCGAGGTCGGCAGCCGCAGTATCACCGTGAACACGGTCGCACCGGGTTTCATCGATACCGACATGACCCGGGAACTGGGCGATGACACCAAACAGGCCCTGCTCGGACAGATTCCGCTGGGGCGCCTGGGGGCGCCGGAAGAGATCGCCGCGGCCGTCGGTTTCCTGGCCTCCGAGGAGGCCGGATACATCACCGGCGAGACCCTACATGTGAACGGCGGGATGTTCATGCACTGATCACGACGGGTCGGCTGCAGGCCGCCCGCACGGCCCGCTGCGCGGATCGCTAGATCGCGGCGGGGCTTTTCTCTAGAATGGCGGACCTTTCAACGAAGCCGCCTCACACTGAAGGGGATTTCTGAACCATGAGTAGCATTGAAGAACGCGTCAAGAAAATCGTTGTCGAGCAGCTGGGTGTCAAGGAAGAGGACGTGACCAACGCGGCCGGCTTCGTCGACGACCTGGGTGCGGATTCGCTGGACACGGTGGAACTCGTCATGGCGCTCGAGGAGGAATTCGAAACCGAAATCCCCGACGAGCAGGCGGAAAAGATCACCACCGTGCAGCAGGCGATCGATTACATCAACGAGCACATGAAGGACTGATTCGACGCCTCCGGGCGCCGATCAGGACGACGCGAACGGGCCTTCCTGCGCGCAGGGCGGCCCTTCGTCGTTGCGCTGAGCGCGTAATTTCAGTCTTTCGAGGAGAACACATTGGCTAAGCGACGTGTCGTGATTACCGGACTGGGGATCGTCTCCCCGGTCGGATCCACTATCGACAAGGCCTGGAGCAACATCAAGGCCGGCAAGAGCGGCATTTCCCCCATCGATGTCTTCGATGCCTCGGACATGCCGGTGAAGATTTCCGGCGCGGTCCGGGACTTCGAGGCCAATGACTACGTCCCGCCGAAAGACCAGAAGAAGATGGATACCTTCGTCCTTTACGGGATCGCGGCGGGGCTTCAGGCCCTGGATGACTCCGGGCTGGAAGTCACCGAGGAGAACGCCGAGCGGATCGGGGTGGCCATTGGCTCCGGCATCGGCGGGCTGCCCTATATCGAACGTTCCTACGGCGCGTATCTGAAGGGCGGGGCGCGCAAGATCTCCCCATTCTTCGTGCCCAGTGCGATCATCAACATGGTGGCGGGGAATCTGTCCATCATGCGCAACCTGCAGGGCCCGAATATCTCCATCGTCTCGGCGTGCGCCACTGGCACCCACAATATCGGCGACGCCGCTCGCATGATCGCTTATGGCGACGCCGATGCCATGGTCGCCGGCGGGGCCGAGATGGCCACCACGCCACTGGGCATTGGCGGCTTTGCTGCCGCCCGCGCGCTGTCCACTCGCAATGATGATCCCGAGCGCGCCTCGCGTCCCTGGGACAAGGATCGCGATGGCTTTGTGCTGAGCGATGGCGCCGGTGTGATGATGCTCGAGGAGTACGAGCACGCGAAGGCCCGCGGGGCCCACATCTACTGCGAAGTGGCCGGCTTCGCCTGGAATGCGGATGCGCACCACATGACGCAGCCGGTCCAGGATGGTTCCGGTGCCGCCAAGTGCATGCATCGTGCCTTGAAAGATGCCGGTGTGAATCCGGAAGAGGTTGGGTACATCAATGCTCACGGAACCTCGACCCCCGCGGGTGACCTGGCGGAGACCCAGGGCCTGAAGAAGGCCTTCGGCGATCATGCCTACAAGCTCATGGTCAACTCCACCAAGTCGATGACCGGCCACCTGCTGGGTGCCGCCGGCGGGATCGAGGGTGTGTTTACCGCCCTGGCGCTGCGCGATCAGGTGTCACCGCCGACCATCAACCTGGATAACCCGAGCGAAGGGTGCGACCTGAACTACGTGGCCAACGAGGCACGCGAGATGAAGACCAAGGTCGGCCTGTCGAACTCCTTCGGTTTCGGGGGCACCAACGGCACCCTGGTGTTCCGCAGCATTTGACGTTGCGGCGCCGCCATGGCGGTCCATGAACTGGCCGCCGGGGTCGACTTCGCGGCCCTGGCGCGGCGATTCCCAGAGCGCTATCCCCACCTGCTGGAGTCGGCCCTGATCGGGCAGGCTCCCGCTCGTTTTTCCATCCTGTTCGCCTTCCCCGGCCGCACGTTGTCCAGTGCGGCCGGGGAAGACGTGCTTGGCGTGCTGGACCAGGATCTCTCGAGCACACCACCACTCGACCCCGAAGACGCCGCATATGCCCATCTCCCGTTCCTCGGGGGATGGTTCCTGTACGCCGGCTACGAACTGGCCTGGCGCATGGAGCCGGCCCTGGGTGACTGCCGATCCGACCCCTGGCTTCCGGATGCACTGGTGACCTATTTTCCGGCGGCACTGGTCCACGATCACCACGAGGGGACGACCTGGTTCGTCGACGAGGCAGGCGATTACGCGCGTTTGGAGCGGGTGGAGTCGGACTGCGCGACAGTCCGGGGCCAGCCGAGTCCCGCATCCGAGCCGCTGCCCGCCCTGGCCCTTCAGGAGGAGGACGCCCAGCGCTATCGCGACGCAGTGATGAAGGGTCTCGAGTACATCCGGGCCGGCGACACCTTTCAGGTCAATCTGTCCCGCGAATGGCGTGCCACCGCCACGCAGCCGCTGGATCCGGCGGGGCTGTACACCCGCTTGCGCGAGGCCAATGCCGCGCCGTTTGCCGCATGGCTGCAACTCCCCGGCGCTCACGTGATCAGTTCCTCGCCTGAACGGCTGGTGTCGGTGGAAAACGCCATGGTCGAGACCCGGCCGATTGCGGGGACGCGTCGCCGCGATCCGGATGCGGAAGAAGACCGGCGTCTTTTCAGTGAGTTGACGTTCAACATCAAGGAACGCGCCGAGCATGTCATGCTCGTGGATCTGGAACGCAATGATGTCGGGCGCGTGGCCGAGATCGGTAGCGTGCGCGTGGCGGAGCTGATGACCATCGAGAGCTATCGCCGGGTGCATCACATCGTCTCCAGCATTGTCGGGCGCCTGCGCCCGGGCACCACCACGGCCGACATCCTGCGCGCGGTCTTTCCGGGCGGCACCATCACCGGCTGCCCGAAGATCCGCAGCATGCAGATCATCCAGGAACTGGAACAACAGGCCCCGCGTGGGGCCTACACCGGCGGCTGCGGGTACGTCAGCCGCCACGGCCGCATGGATACCAATATCCTGATCCGGACCCTCGTCGTTCGGGGGAACGAACTGCGTTTTCGGGCGGGAGCCGGCATCGTCGCGGACTCCGATCCCGAGCGCGAGCTGGAGGAGACCCGGCACAAGGCACGCGGCCTGCTGGAGGCGCTGCAGGGGGCGGGGGAGAAGAGCCCATGATCCTGGTGAACGGCGAGCGCGAGGGGCGGGTATCGCCATTGGATCGCGGGCTACTCCTGGGCGACGGCCTGTTCGAGACGCTACGGGTGCGACAGGGCCGACCGCAGCTATGGTCCTACCACTGGGCCCGCCTGACGCGCGGGCTGGAGCACCTCGGGTTTCCGCAACTCGGCGAGACCGAGGTGCTGGACGAGATTGCCCGAGTGGCGACCCTGCCAGCCTGCATGGTGCGCCTGACGGTGACCCGGGGTGAGGGGCCAAGGGGCTACGCGCCGCCCGCGGCACCGGCACTGACTCGGATCGTCAGTGCCGGTCCGGCGCTGGACGACACCGCCCCCACTGAACGCGAACCCCTGAGCCTGGGTTGGGCCGCAGTGCCGATCGGCGTAAACCCGGCGCTCGCGGGTCTCAAGCACACCAGTCGCCTGGAGCACGTGATGGCCCGGCGCAGCTGGCAACCGGGCTGGGACGAGGCAATCCTCCACGATGCGCTGGGGCGCGTGGTCAGCGCCACGCAGGGGAATCTCTGGCTGCGCGAAGGGTGTACCTTGCTCACCCCGCCGGTGGATCAGTCCGGGATCGCCGGTACGCGACGCGCCTGGGTCCTCGAGCATGCCGAACGGTTCGGGTTCGAGGTGATCGAGGCGTATCCGGAGCGCGCGCGTATCGGGCGCGCCGATGCGCTCTATGTCAGCAACGCGCGTATCGGGATGACCCCGGCCGTGCTGTCCGAAGGGGACAAGCGGGGGCCTGCGTGGCAGGATGATCCGCTGTATTCAATGGGAATTGCATTGCATGAAGCGGATTAGCCTCGCTGTCCTGGCGCTCCTGGTCGTTCTGGCCCTGGGCGCCGCCTGGTGGCTTAGCGAACACTACCAGGCGCAGCTGGATACGCCGATGGCGCTGGACGCCTCGGAACGCTTTCAGTTGGAACCGGGGCAGGGGTTGCGTTCGGTGAGCAGGACCTTTGCCGAACGCGGCTGGGTGGATTCTGCCTGGGTGCTCGAGGCCTATGGACGGCGTCAGGGCATTGCACCGCGTCTCCAGGCAGGAGAATACGCCGTGACGCCGGGCATGACCCCGCGCGAACTGATCCATGCGATGGCTCGCGGCGAGGTGGTACAGCATCGCCTCACGTTCCCGGAGGGCTGGACCATCCGCCAGGCGCTGGCCGCGCTGCGCGAGCACCCGGAACTCATCGGGCCCGCCGAATCGGTCGGGGTCGACAACCTGCTGGAGGCACTGGGGCTCGAGGACCTGGCACACCCGGAGGGATGGTTTCTTCCGGACACCTATTTCTTCGGCTCCGGAACCGAGGCCCTGACGGTGCTGCAACGCGCCCACCAGGCGATGCGCCTGCACCTGGACCGCGCCTGGGAGGACCGAATCGAGGACCACCCGGTGAATTCCCCCTATGAGCTGCTGATCCTTGCCTCCATCATCGAACGCGAGACCGGGCGCGGGGACGAGCGTGACCGGGTGGCCGGGGTGTTCGTGAATCGGCTCAAGCGCGGCATGCGCCTGCAGACCGATCCCACCCTGCTGTACGCGCAGGAACCCGGCGTACAACGCCTGACGCGCGCCGAACTGGACCGCGATCATCCCTACAACACCTATACCCGTGCCGGGCTCCCGCCAACGCCCATCGCCCTGCCGGGGCGCGCGGCCTTGCAGGCGGCGGCACGTCCGGCCGCAACCAATGACCTGTTCTTCGTCTCGCGCGGCGACGGCAGTCATCATTTCTCCGAGACCTATCGTGAACATCGCGAGGCCGTGATCCGCTACCAGCTGGGCGGGGATGGCAGCCGCTACGGCATACGCAACCGGTAACTGGAGACGCCCTGCACATGGAACGCTCGCCCCATCCCGGCCACTTCCTGGTCCTCGAAGGCATCGAGGGCTCGGGCAAGACCACCCAGATCGAGCGTCTGGACACCGCGCTGCGCGCTGCCGGACACCCGGTGCGCAACACCCGGGAGCCGGGCGGGACCGCCCTCGGCGAACGCCTGCGCGGCCTGCTGCTGGACCCCGATCTGCCGGGCATGTGTGCCGAGTCCGAGCTGCTGCTGATGTTCGCCGCGCGGGCCCAGCACCTGCACGAGGTGATTCGGCCGGCTCTGCAGGCCGGCGATTGGGTGCTTAGCGACCGCTTTACCGATGCCTCGTTTGCCTACCAGGGGGCCGGGCGGGGACTCGGCTCCCAGCGGGTCGCGCAGCTGGAGGACTGGCTGCAGGGCGATCTCCGCCCGGATCTGGTAATCCTGCTGGACATCGACCCACAGACCGGGCTCGATCGAGCCGTCCAGCGCGGCCGGCGAGACCGCATCGAACGCGAGGCGCTGGACTTCTTCGAGCGCGCACGCCAGGCGTATCGGGAACGCGCCAAGCGAGCGCCGGGACGCTATCTGGTCGTGGATGCATCCGCGGACCCGGACACGGTAGCCGAGCGCATCCTCGCGGGCGTGCGCGAGCGCCTGCCGTTGCACGCGCTGGAGGGTTAAGGGGGCCATGGCTGCGCCAGTCACCGACGATACCCTGCCGCCCTGGCTGCAAAAGCCGTGGGAGGCGCTGGCGCGGCGCGGGCGCGAAGGGCGCCTGCCCAGCGGTCTGCTGGTTCATGGCGCTCCGGGCGTTGGCAAGGCACTGCTGACGCGGGCGCTGGTCCAGGCCCTACTGTGCCAGCGCGCGACGGGCACCGAGCCGCCGTGCGGCGAATGCAACGGCTGTCGCAGCTTCCTTGGTGGTGTACACCCCGAGGTGATGACGCTGGAGCCGGAGGAGGCGGGCAAGGAAATCCTGATCGCGGCGGCCCGCGAGGCGATCGAGTTTCTCTCGCTATCCGGTTCGGGCGGGCTGCGCAGCGTGATCATCCGCCCGGCCGATGCCCTGAACACGAATGCGGCGAATGCGCTGCTGAAGACCCTGGAGGAACCCCCGCCCAGGGCCATGCTGATTCTCGAGGCAGCGCAGCCGGCGCGCCTGCCAGCGACCATCCGCAGCCGCTGCCAGATGGTCGAGATCGCCACGCCGGGGCCTGCCGAAGCAACGGACTGGCTGCGCGGGGCCGCCGATGACCCTGCGGCAGTGGACGAGGCCTATGCCGCCAGTCTCGGGCGTCCGCTGGCCGCCCGCGAGATCCTGACCGACCCCGACCGTATGGCGCGCTGGGAACAGGACCGCGAGGCCCTGACCCTGCTACTGCGGCGCCCCGGGGTGACACCGATGGCCAGTGCCATGCAACGCAGCCTGCCGGAATCCCTGATCCCACGAATCCAGGCCCTGCTGGTTGCGGCCCAGCGCCTGCTCGTGAACGGCGAGCCGGACGCGTTTGGCCGGCAGTTCCCGCGCGATCGACTCGAGGACTTCGCGCGCCGCATGGGACCGCGGCGGCTGGCCGAACTTTCGAATCAAGCGCTCGGCTGGCAACGCCAGGCCTCGCGCCAGCTCAACCCGCAGCTGCGCATGGAAGACATCGCATTGAGCTTCCTCGAGCAGTAAGGCGTCACACGCCACGAGTACAGTCGGGGTGGCGCGGTATCGGTGCGATGGGCGATACTGCCAGACCCAGTACGATTTCAGGTCACACGGAGGGTCTATGGCCGGGCAGGGCATGCTCACCTTGGCAATCAAGGAAAAACCCGCGCTGTATGCGGCATACATGCCGTTCGTGACCAATGGCGGTCTATTCATCCCGACCGACAAGGCTTACAAGCTCGGAGACCAGGTCTTCCTGCTGCTGTCACTGCTGGAGGATTCGGATCGCCTTCCGACCCCTTGCACGGTGGTCTGGATTACGCCACCGCGCGCCCAGGGCAACCGGCTGCGGGGCATCGGCGTGCAGTTCAACAAGTCGGACAAGGGTGTGACCCACCGCCGCATTGAGGAACATCTGGGCGGCATGCTGAACTCCGACCGCAAGACCCATACCTTCTAGAAGAGATGTCCTTGCAGACGAGGCCTCACGCCCTTGGGGCGCGCTCCCACACGCGTTACCACCGGCCGTTCTCCGCCGTACCTCTCAGCGTACCGTAGCCGCGCCGGCTTCGTGGATGGCCTCGCCCAGATATTCCAGCGCCTGGTCGATCTGCGCCCGCGTCAGGTAGAAGTGGGGCGCAAAGCGGATCCCGCCGCCTCGCATGGCACACAGGATGCCGCGCCCCTGAAGCCTCGCGTATAGCGCTTCCAGGTCATCCACCGGCGGTCGGAACGTCAGGATGCCGGCACGCCGGCCGCGCGGTGTCAGGATTTGGCAGCCGTGCGCCCGCAGGCCGTCTTCCAGGTGCAGCCAGTGCTCGCGGATCTCGTGGTCGATGCTGTCCAGCCCGATCTCCAGCAGAAGGGAGAGACTGGCGTGCAGGGCGTGAATTCCGAGCATGTTCGGACTGCCCGGTTCGAAACGCCGTGCACTCGTGGCGGGCTCGATCCCCGGGTTCGAGAAATCGCCGGCATGCGCCAGCATGTTCCAGCCATATTCCTGCAGCGTCAGCCGTTCGCGGATCTCCGGGTTTACGTAGAACACCCCGATTCCCTCGGGCGCCAGCATCCACTTGTGGGCATCGGCCATCACGAAGTCGGCATGGCAACCCGGGGCATCGAAGGGCAGGGCGCCCAGGTGCTGGATCGCATCAACACAGAACAGGATGCGCCGCGAGCGCAGTTCCGCACCCAGCGCCTGGATGTCGACCCGCAGCCCGGAGTCGTAGCGCACAGCACTGGTGGCCACCAGGCGGGTCCGCGCATCACATGCGGCCAGCAGGTCGCGCTCCGGTTCCTCGCCAATGGCGACCTCGCGCGCCTCGATGCCGAAACGCTCTGCGGCGGCCAGCCAGACGACACGATTGGACGGGAACTCGTGCGCCGGGAACACCACATTGTCGCCCGGCTGCCAGTCCAGGCCGAAGGCCACCATCGACAGCGCCTCGGACGTGTTCTTCACGAAGGCAATGTCCTCTGCGGACGGCGCCCCGATCAACGCCCGTGCGAGTTCCCGCGTCGCGTCGATTTGCTGCAGCCACTGCAGGTAGTCACGCGAGCCATGGGCCACGTTCTCCCGGGCGAAGCGGCAGACCGCGTCCTCGGTGCGCCGGGGCCAGGGGCCCACGGCGGCATGATTGAGGTGGATGATCCCTTCCTGTGGAAACTCCGGGTGCATGCGATCCTCCTTGGCGGGAGCCAAAGGGTAACCCAGTCAGGCGAGGCTTAGAACACCCGGAGAGACGCAGCCGAAGGAGCCCGCCTGCGCACCCGGCGCATCAGCCGCGCCCGGGAACTGGTTGTGAAAATGCGCTCAAGTTGTTAATTTACCGGCTTCTGAAGGTCCCGCTACCCCGCCCATCGACAGCGGCACGGGTCAGCATCTTACTCGCAGCTCTTCCGGACGCCGTTCGCGTGCGAATGGTCATCCCGTATTCCTAGAGCTTGAGCGCCCCGAACGTCCCGGGATACACGCGCATCCTCGCCCATCGCTGCGGCGAGGCACTCCAATTTCAGTTTGTCGGCACAGGAGTCGCGGATGAATTCCGTTGTCCAGTTCTATCGTGATCCCCAGCTTGGTGCGGTCGAGCCGCGCGAGTTCCGCGTCTTTAATGAACGCTCGATCGAACGCATCCCGGCCTTGGCCAGCCTGCCCGAGGCCATACGCTTCGAGATGCAGGTGGTTGCCAGCGTTCTTCCGTTCCGGGTCAATGACTACGTGATCGAGGGGCTGATCGACTGGAGCCGGGTTCCCGACGACCCAATCTTCCAGCTGACCTTTCCGCAACGGGACATGCTGGCCCCCGAGGCCTTCGAACGTATGGCGGTTCTGCATCGCCAAGGGGCAGGGCGGGCCGAGATCCAGGCCCTCGCGCGCGAGCTGCGCGAGGAGCTCAACCCGCATCCAGCCGGGCAGATGGAGCTCAACCGCCCGAGCGAGGAAGCGGGCGAGGTCATCAACGGCCTCCAGCACAAGTACCGTGAAACCGTGCTGTTCTTCCCCGGCCAGGGCCAGACCTGCCACAGTTATTGCACCTTCTGCTTCCGCTGGGCCCAGTTCGTCGGTGACAAGGAGCTGCGCATCGCCAGCACCGATGCCGCGTTGCTGCACGACTACCTGCGCGGCCATCCGGAGATCAGCGACCTTCTGATGACGGGCGGCGACCCGATGGTAATGAAAACCAAGCACCTGAAGGCCTATCTTGAGGCCTTGCTGGAGCCCGAGCTGGCCCACATACAGACCGTACGGATCGGCACCAAGGCCCTGACATTCTGGCCTTACCGATTCGTGACCGACTCGGATGCGGACGAACTGTTGCGTCTACTGGAACGGCTGGTCGAGGCGGGCAAGCACGTGGCCCTGATGGCGCATTACAACCATCCGAACGAATTGCGGACCCCGATTGCCCACGAGGCCATCCGTCGGGTACGGGATACCGGCGCCGAAATCCGTTCCCAGGGGCCCTTGCTCCGGCACATCAATGACGACGCCGAGGCCTGGGCCGAGCTGTGGCGCGAACAGGTACGCCTCGGGATTATCCCGTATTACATGTTCGTAGAGCGTGACACCGGGGCGCGACGCTACTTCGAGGTCCCGCTGGCGCGCGCCTGGGAAATCTACCGCGAAGCCATGAAACAGGTCTCGGGGCTCGGGCGCACCGCCCGCGGCCCCTCAATGAGCGCCGAGCCCGGCAAGGTGGAGATCCAGGGCGTTGCCGAGATCCAAGGTGAAAAGGTCTTCGTCCTGCGCTTCATCCAGGCACGCAACCCCGACTGGGTCCAGCGGCCGTTTTTTGCGCGCTACGATGACCAGGCCACCTGGCTCGATCAGCTCAAACCCGCCTTCGGCGAAGATCGCTTCTTCTTCGAGAACGAGCTGGCCACGATGAGGGCGGAATCCGCTCATTGAGCCCGCCTTTGTTGAACGGGTTTGGCACAATGCGCCCTATGGATAACAACACCCTCAAGAACCGCGACCTGCGCGCCCTCTGGCATCCCTGCACCCAGATGAAGGACTACGGCGAGGAGGGGACCCTCCCGCTGCTTCCGATCCAGCGGGGGGAGGGTGTCTGGCTGTACGATTTCGACGGCAATCGCTATCTGGATGCCATCAGTTCGTGGTGGGTGAACCTGTTCGGTCACGCCAACCCGCGCATCGGTGATGCGGTCAAGGACCAGCTGGACCGGCTGGAGCATGTGATCCTCGCCGGCTGCACCCACGAGCCGGTGGTCGAGTTGTGCGAACGCCTGATCGACATCACCCCCGAAGGCCTGGACCGGGTGTTCCTGGCGGACAACGGCAGCGCCGGGGTCGAGGTCGCGCTGAAGATGAGCTTTCACTACTGGCGCAACGTCGATCGCCCGCAGAAGACCCGCTTCATTCGCCTGTCCAACAGCTACCACGGCGAGACCCTGGGCGCCTTGTCCGTGAGCGATGTACCGCTGTACAGCGCAACCTACGAACCGCTGATGCTGGACGTCATCACCGTGCCGGCACCGGATTGTTTCGACCGCGAAGACGGCGAAACCTGCGCCGATGTGGCGCGTCGCCAGTTCGACCACATGGAACAGGCGCTGGCGAAACATGCCGATGAGGCCGCCGCGGTCATCGTGGAGCCCCTGGTCCAGTGCGCCGGCCACATGCGCATGTACGACCCTGAATACCTGCGGCTACTGCGCGAAGCCTGCGACCGTCACGGCGTCCACCTGATCGCCGACGAGATCGCAGTCGGCTTCGGGCGCACGGGCACGCTGTTCGCCTGCGAACAGGGGCCAATCACGCCCGATTTCATGTGCCTGTCCAAGGGCCTGACCGCCGGCTATCTGCCCATGGCAGCCGTGTTGACCACAGATACCATTTACCAGGCGTTTTACGACGATTACGAAAAACTCAACATGTTCCTGCATTCGCATTCCTATACCGGGAATCCGCTCGCGTGCAGGGCCGCACTTGCCACACTGGACATCTTCGATTCCGATCCCGTTCTTGAGAGAAACCGGGAACTTGCCGCCCATATCGAGAAACGACTTGAATCCTTGCGGGAACATCCGCATGTCGCCGACGTGCGTCAGCACGGCATGATTGCAGCGGTGGAACTGGTGCAGGACAAGTCCCGGCGCACCCCGTATCCGTGGCAGGAACGTCGCGGACTGCACATCTATCGCCACGGCCTGACACGCGGTGCGCTGTTGCGACCACTGGGGAACGTGAGCTATCTGATGCCGCCGTACGTGATCACCGAGGAACAGATCGACTTCCTCGTCGAGGTGATGACCGAGGGGATCGAAAAGGCCGTGCGCGCCTGACGTGCGGGATCAGGCCTAAACGGGAACGGGATTGGGCCTGGCGCAGGCCAGGCCGCGTTCATGACTTCGGCGGGAACATCCCGGTCATTCCGCTCGAGACACGCCCATCTTCAATGTCGCATAATACATATTATGTTAAATCGTGGATAAGTGACTGTGTTGGTCGCCTTAGCGAGTCCCTGGACCATGCACGTGCGGTAGCCCGGCGCGGGTTCTCTCCCCGGCCGGACCCCGGATTGTTAACGCCTTGGAGTCAGGAAAGACTGCTGATCACGCGCGTCAGGATCTGTTTCACCCGGGCCATGCCGACATCGAGATTCGCGGCGATGTCGTTCATGGTGATCTCGCCTTCGGCGCGTCCGGCCGCCCAGTTGGCGATTACGGCACAACAGGCGTAGTTCAGCCCCAGTTCACGCGCCAGTGCCGCCTCGGGCATGCCGGTCATGCCCACCAGATCGCAGCCGTCGCGTTCCAGGCGATCAATCTCCGCGGCCGTCTCCAGGCGCGGTCCCTGCGTGGCCCCGTAGGTCCCGTGCTCCACGGCCTCGATACTCAGGTCGTCAATCGCGCGGATCAGCGTCTGGCGGACGCTGTCGCTATAGGGCCAGGTCATGTCGATGTGGGTGACCTCTTCCAGGTCTTTCCCCTCGAAGAAGGTATTCGCCCGTGACCAGGTGTAATCGATGATCTGATCGGGGATCGCGACCATACCCGGCTTCATCTCTTCGCCAATCCCGCCGACTGCAGCCACGGCCACCACGTTGTCGATCCCGGCATTTTTAAGCGCCCAGATATTGGCGCGGTAGTTCACCTCGTGCGGCGGGATGGTATGCCGGGCCCCGTGCCGTGGCAGAAACACGATCTCGGTGTCGTTCAGGCGGCCGAACACCAGCGGCCCCGAGGGTTCGCCATACGGCGTGTGCATTACCTGACGCCGGGTGATCTCCAGATCTTTCAGCTGGGTCAGGCCGGTGCCGCCGATGACGGCGATACGGGGTGTGGACATGAGCGCCTCGGACGTCAGTGGTTTATTGGTCGGCCACGGCAAAGATGCCGGGCGCATTGCGCAGATAGTCCTGATAATCCATACCGTACCCGAACAGGTAGCGGTTGGGGGCCTCCAGGGCGGCGTAGTCGACGGTGATCGCCGGGTCCCGCTCCGGGTTGTGCTTGTCCACCAGGACGATGGAGATCACCTGCGCCGCACCCTGCTCCTCGCAGAACGTCTTGATTCCCTCCAGGGTGATCCCGCCGTCGAGGATGTCATCAACGACGACGACGGTACGGTCCTTGAGCGACGCCTGCGGACGTGCCAACCAGTGCAGCTGATCGCCGCCGCGCGTGCCACCGCGATAGCGCGTGGCGTGCAGGTAATCCACCTGCATGGGAAACGACCAGCGGGTCAGCAACCCGCCCATCAGCACCACACCCCCGTTCATTACGCCCATGACCAACGGATTGCGGTCCTTCAGCGAGGCGGCCGTGCGTTCCGCCAGGCGGTCGATCGCCGTCTCGACGGCATCGCGGCTGAAGAGGCAGTCGGCGTCGCGCAGCGTGGCTCGGGCCTGTTCCGGGCTCATGGCATGTCCTGAGGGTGTCGATGCGGGGAAATCATGTCCGAGCGCCGAAGATTCGGCAAGGTTGGCCTCGCCTTTTCGGAGCCCTGAAACGCAACCGGCCGGCACAAGGGCCGGCCGGCTGAAAACGAACGTCGATAACCTTAGTAGGTAAAGGTGACCGTGTCGTCGTCCATCGCTTCGGAGATGACGTAGGCGCCGCCCACGGTTTCTTCGATCTCCGGAATCAGGTCGTTGCCCCACAGATCCAGCGTCGGGGTGCAGACCTTCATTACGACGCCGGCTTCGTGGGCGTCCTTCATGAAGTCGTAGACGCTCTTGCTGGAGCCTTCCTGCACGAACAGGTTCTCGGCAACGCCCTTCTTGGCGAGCTCGCCAGCACGGCCGGTCATCACGATTTCAACGTCGTATTCCATGGCGGCAGCCACGGTGGCCTGGAAGAACGGGGCACCCAGTTCGGAAGCGTTGCTCGGGTCGGTGTTGACCATGACGATCATGAGCTTATCGGCCATTTTGGATCTCCAACTTCAGTGGTGAGTGTGAATATTACTAGCTGCTCAACTGCAAACCGGTGGCGCATTATAGGCGGCTCGGCACGCGGGTGCCAATGCGCCCTTTCCATGGGGTTATGCCGTGGCGATCTGGCTAGCTTGAATCCAGTGCGTCAACTGCGCGCGCAATGCGACGAGACGCTGTGGATCAGGCTCCACTGGGCGCGCGCGCAAGCGTTCCAGTCGGCGCCGCGATTCAGGTGGCAGCGGCTGATCCGCCTGGGCGGCAAGGATGATGTCGGCTTGTTCCGGCTGGTTGCAAATCAGCACCATGTCGCAGCCGGCCGCCCGTGCGGCCGCAGCGCGCTCGGCGGGCCCGCCAATGCCCTCCGCTCCAGCCATGGCGAGGTCGTCGCTGAGGATCGCCCCGCGGTAGCGCAGTTCGCGGCGCAGGATGTCCTGCAGCCAGACGCGCGAGAAGCCCGCGGGATGTTCATCCACCTGTGGGTATACGACGTGGGCCGGCATGATGGCCTCGAGGTCCCCAAGCACCGGGCGAAATGCCTCCAGATCCTGATTCTCGATCTCGGAGAGTGGACGGTCGTCGACCGGCAAGGCCACGTGCGAATCCGCGGCAACAGCCCCGTGACCCGGGAAATGCTTGCCCACGGCCGCCATGCCGGCCGCGGACAGGCCCCGGATCAACTCGCCGGCCAGGCGCGCGATCACGTCCGGGTCATAATGGAAGGCACGATCACCGATGATCTCGCTGATGTCGAGGTCGCGATCCAGCACGGGGGTAAAGCTGAAGTCGATGTCCACCGAGCGTAGCTCGCGCCCGAGAAGTTCGCCGGTCGCATGCGCGAGCTCGCAGGCGTTGTTGCGGTCGTAATCGTGGACATGGCCCAACTGACGCATCGGCGGGATGGCGGTGAAGCCATCGCGCAGCCGTTGCACCCGCCCGCCCTCCTGGTCCACCGCGATCAGGATGCCGGGGCGCTCGGCGCGAATGGCGGCGACCAGCGCGCTCACATGCTCCGGAGCGCCGACGTTGCGGGCGAACAGGATCACGCCGCCGGTGGCGGGATGACGCAGGCGTTCACGGTCTTCGGGAGTCAGTTCGGTACCGGCGACATCGAGCATCACCGGACCCAGGGGCAAGGGGTCGTTCTTGGACATTACTCAGGGGCTCGATTCGGCGCTCCCGCGGGAGCCATCTTTTCAGGATAGCGAGGCTTCGGGGAGAAAGGCGAGTGCCTTGAGCTTTTCGATGCGGTTGCGAATGCGGGCGGCCTCCTCGAACTCGAGGTCGCGGGCCTTGGCAAACATCTCTTGTTCCAGGCGCTCGATCTCCTTGGTCGCATTCTCCGGCGCGCCCACGTAATCGGCGCCCTCCTCCGCCACCTTCCGGCCCCGTCGGCCACCGGCGCCGGGCATCGCGTTGCGCGCCTCCAGGATGTCCGCAACGTTCTTGCGGATGCCGATGGGCGTGATTCCGTGGGCCTCATTATGCTCGATCTGTTTGGCCCGGCGGCGCTCGGTCTCGTCGATCGCGCGCCGCATGGATCCGGTCACCTTGTCGGCGTACAGGATCGCCTTGCCGTTGACGTTGCGTGCGGCGCGGCCGATCGTCTGGATCAGCGAACGGTCGGAGCGCAGGAAGCCCTCCTTGTCGGCATCCAGGATCGCCACCAGAGAGACCTCCGGCATGTCCAGGCCTTCGCGCAGCAGGTTGATCCCCACCAGCACATCGAACTCGCCCAGGCGCAGGTCGCGGATGATTTCCATGCGCTCGACGGTATCGATATCCGAGTGCAGGTAGCGCACGCGTACCCCGTGCTCGGACAGATAATCCGTCAAGTCCTCGGCCATGCGTTTGGTCAGCGTGGTGATCAGGACGCGCTCGTTGCATTCGACCCGATCGCGAATCTCGGAGAGCGCGTCGTCCACCTGGGTACCGGCCGGGCGGATCTCCAGGATCGGGTCCAGCAACCCGGTCGGGCGCACCACCTGGTCCACGATCGCGTCGGCATGCTCACGCTCATAGGGCCCCGGGGTGGCGGAGACGTAGATCGTCTGCGGCTGCAAGGCCTCGAACTCCTCGAAACGCAGCGGCCGGTTGTCCAGCGCCGACGGCAGGCGAAAGCCGTATTCCACCAGCGTCTCCTTGCGCGAACGGTCGCCCTTGTACATCCCGCCCACCTGCGGGACCGACACGTGCGACTCGTCGATCACCAACAGCGCATCCTTGGGCAGGTAGTCGAAAAAGGTCGGTGGCGGCTCGCCCGGGGCGCGGCCGGAGAGGTAGCGCGAGTAGTTCTCGATGCCGTTGCAGTAGCCGATCTCGAGGATCATCTCCAGATCGAACAGCGTGCGTTGCTCCAGCCGCTGCGCTTCGACCAGCCGGTCTTCCTTGCGCAGAAAGTCCAGGCGCTCCTTCAATTCGTCGCGGATGTGGTCCACCGCCCCCAACAGGGTTTCGCGCGGCGTCACGTAGTGGGTCTTCGGGTAGATCGTCAGGCGCGGGACGGTGCGCAGCTGCTCGCCGGTCAGGGGGTCGAAATACGACAGGCGTTCCACCTCGTCGTCGAACAGCTCGATGCGCACGGCCTCGATGTCCGATTCCGCCGGGTGGATGTCGATGACTTCGCCGCGGACGCGGTAGGTCGCTCGGCGCAACTCCGCATCGTTGCGGGTGTACTGCAACTCCGCCAGGCGCCGCAGCAAGTCGCGCTGGTCAATACGCTCGCCGCGCTCCAGATGCAGCACCATGGAGAGATACTTGCGCGGATCGCCCAGGCCGTAAATCGCGGAGACCGACGCCACGATGATCGCATCGCGCCGCTCCAGCAACGCACGCGTGGCCGACAGGCGCATCTGCTCGATGTGGTCGTTGATCGACGCGTCCTTCTCGATATAGGTATCCGAGGACGGGACGTAGGCCTCCGGCTGGTAGTAATCGTAGTAGGAAACGAAATACTCCACCGTGTTGTTCGGGAAAAACTCCTTGAATTCCCCGTACAATTGGGCGGCCAGGGTCTTGTTTGGCGCCAGGATGATGGTGGGGCGCTGGATATTCTCGATCACATTGGCGATGGTGAACGTCTTGCCCGACCCGGTGACCCCGAGCAGGACCTGATGTGCCAGGCCCGCCTCGAGGCCTTCGGTCAATGCCGCGATCGCCGCGGGCTGGTCGCCAGCCGGCTGGTATTCGGACACCACCTGGAATTGTTCGCCTTCGCCTGGCTGCACCTTATCCTCCGCGCCTGATTTCAGTATCATTTCGCACCCGACCGCCCGCGCGGCCCTTCGCCCCGATCACACAGAGGCCCCACCTTGGAAATCGAGCTCTCCGACCGCGTCCAGCGCATCCAGCCCTCCCCCACTCTCGCCGTCAGCGCCCTGGCCGCCCAGCTGCGAGCCGAGGGTCGGGATATTGTCGGGCTGGGGGCCGGAGAACCGGATTTCGATACCCCCGAGCATATCAAGCAGGCCGCGGTCGACGCGCTTGCCCGCGGAGAAACCAAGTACACTCCGGTGGACGGAACGGTCAGTCTCAAGGCCGCCATCATTCGGAAATTCGATCGCGACAACGGCCTGACGTTCACTCCCGACCAGATCCTGGTCTCCTCCGGCGGCAAGCAGAGCATCTTCAACCTCTGCCAGGCCCTGCTGAACCCGGGCGACGAAGTGGTGATCCCCGCCCCCTACTGGGTCTCCTACCCGGATATTGCCCTGCTCGCCGGCGCCCGCCCGGTGGTCGTCAGCGCAGAGCAGGAAGCCGGCTTCCGCATCACCGGCGCACAGCTGGAAGCGGCGATCACCCCGAACACCCGCCTAGTGTTCCTGAACAGCCCGTCCAACCCCACAGGTGCCGCCTATTCGGCCGAGCAACTGACGGAACTGGCCGAGGTCCTGCGGCGCCATCCGCGCGTCGTCATCGCCACCGACGACATGTACGAGCACATCCTGTTCGGCTCCACGCCGTTCGTGAACATCGTCAACGTGGCCCCGGACCTTCTGGACCGTACCGTGGTCCTGAACGGCGTTTCCAAGGCCTACGCGATGACCGGCTGGCGTATCGGCTACGCCGGTGGACCGAAGAACCTGATCGCGGCGATGAAGAAGATCCAGTCGCAAAGCACCTCCAACCCGACTTCCATTGCCCAGGCCGGGGCCGAGGCCGCACTCGATGGCGATCAGGACTGCGTGGTCGCCATGTGCTCCGCCTTTGCCGAGCGGGCACGTCGTGTGGTCGACGGCCTCAATGCCATCGACGGCATCGAGTGCCTGATGCCAGACGGTACGTTCTACTGCTTCCCGCGCGTCACCGGATTGATGCAGGCCGCGGACATCGATACCGATGTGGCCCTGACCAAGCAGCTGCTGGACGAGGTGGGGGTGGCCCTGGTGCCGGGCAGCGCCTTCGGGGCCCCGGGCCATGTCCGCGTCTCGTTCGCCACCAGCGTCGATCAGCTCGACAAGGCCCTGGAACGCCTGCGCCAGTTCGTGGCCAACCACAGCTGAGGCCGCGAACGGCGTTAAAACGCGAAGGGCGGCCAGATTTTCCTTGACGCCCCCGCCCCGCCCCATTAGCATTTGCGCCCAATTCCCCGGTAGCTCAGTTGGTAGAGCGGGTGACTGTTAATCACTAGGTCGGCGGTTCGAGCCCGTCCCGGGGAGCCAGATACAGAAAAAGGGCCAGGTCATTGCGACCTGGCCCTTTTTCGTGGTGCGTACTGCGGTGCCGATTACTCGGGATCGTGTTCGATGGGCTCCAGAGAACCGATATAGATCGCGATGGCGCGGCGATCGGCATCGGTCAGATGGGCAGTGCCGTGATCGATCACGTCGGCCATGCCGCCGCCGGCAAAATCACCGTCGCGGGTCAGGCCCATCTCCAGATAGCGCGCGATATGCCGCCCCCCCCAGCGTCCGATGCCGGTTTCGCGATCCGGGGTGATATTGGAGGCAACGTCCCCGTCGGGCAGTCGGGCGCCGGCCCCAATGCGCTTGAGGTCCAGACCACCGGTCCGCGTGCGCGGAGTATGGCACTCCATGCAGTGTCCAAGGGCGTTGGCGAGGTAGGCCCCACGGTTCCATTCGTCCGACTGCTCGGGGTCCGCCTCGAAGGTGCCCGGTTCGAAATGCAGCCACTTCCAGCCCATCAGGGATGACCGGAACCGGGCATACCAGACCAGGTCATGCGGGGTGTTTTCTCGAGCGACCGGCTCCACCTCGGATTGCAGAAAGGCCCACAGGGCTTCCACGTCTCGCGGCTGCATCTGGGTGTACGACGTATATGGAAAGGCCGGATAGTAGTGCCGTCCGTCCGGGCTGCGGCCCTCCAGCAGGGCGCGCTTGAAGTCCTCCTCCGACCAGCCCCCGATACCGTCCTCCGCATTCGGGGTGATGTTCGGACCATAGAACACACCAAACGGGCTCTCGATCGCACGCCCGCCGGCCAGGAATTCCCCGTCTTCTGCCGTGTGGCAGGTCACGCAGCCACCGGCTCGCAAGACGTACTCACCGTAGGCGATCTGCTCGTCGGTGCCCGCGGACGGGTCGTGCTCGCCAATCTGCACCCCTGCCTGCACCGTGGCCGCCGATCCAACCAGAAAAAGGGCTGACAGACAGGCTGTCAGCCCCTTGTTACCTGCTACCACTGCGGATTACTCGCGGCGGAAGTCGTCGTGGCAGGCCTGGCAGGACTGTCCGAGGTTGCGGAAACGGATGGCGTACTCGTCTTCGTCACCGGCTTCCACCGCTGCGTGCAAGGCCTCGGCGGCCTCGACGGTGTCATTGGAGAGCTCCTCGAAGCGCTCCCAGTCGCCCCAGATCTCTTCCTTGGCATCGGTGTCCGGGAAGTCGCTTCCCTCGGGGAAGAGGCTCGGGATGTCCTGACTGAGCGCCACCAGCTGACTGGTATGCATCTTGAGGTTGTCGCCAAACTCGGCGCCGTCCACGACCACGGCGGCAATCGCGCCCACGTTGCCACCAATGGCGCGCATCACGCCTTGGCGGTAATCGATGGTGGCCTCGTGTTCATCGAAAGCGTGAACAGTACTGCCGGCACCCAGCCCGAGGGTGAGTGCGGCGGCCACGGAGGTGGCGGTAATCAGGCGTGCGACGTTTTTCATGGTGCTTCCTCCCTGTAACAAACAAGAATTCGCCGATATCGGGCGAACCGGATATTCACGGTGACTATAGACGGCCGAACGGCCCAATTTCCATGAACGAAAATGATCACCCATGGCGGATGCGGGCTTTTTCCGATTGACCACAATCCCCGCGCGGGGTTCCCGGACAAAGCCGGTACAATCGAGTTACCCCCACTCAGCGCGAAAAAAGATGATCGCAAACCCCGACTACCCCGCCGACCAGACGGCCCTTCGCGAAGCCGTCATACACACCGGCATGGAGACCAATCGTCGCAGGCTCAACCAGGGCACCTCGGGCAATATCAGCGTGCGCTGCGGCGACGGCATGCTGATTACGCCCTCGGGCATCGCATACGAGGCGTTACAGCCGGACGACCTGGTCTATATCGATGCAGACGGACAATGGGCGCCGGGTCGCAAGCCCTCCAGCGAGTGGCACTTCCACCGCGCCATCCTGCTGGCGCGACCAGAGCTGGGAGCGGTCGTCCATGTCCATTCCGTCCATGCCAGTGTCGTGGCGATCCAGGGACGCGACATCCCCGCGCTGCACTACATGATCGCCGCCGCGGGCGGGAACTCCATCCGCTGCGCCCCGTACGCCACGTTTGGATCGGAGACCCTCTCGGAGCACGCGGTGGCGGCCCTGCGGGACCGTACGGCCTGCCTGCTGGCCAATCACGGGATGATTGCCACCGGGACGGACCTGGAGCGCGCCTTGTGGCTGACCGAGGAGGTTGAACTCCTGGCACGGCAATATGTGCTGAGCCTGCAGATAGGAGGGCCGCAATTGCTGGATGACGCGGAGATGGATCGCGTCCTGGAAAAGTTTCGCCACTACGGGCCGCAGCGCGACCGGGATTAGGCGCGCGCAGACAGCGCCACGGTCAAAGGCCGGGGGTGACACCTTCCCCATTGGCCAGCGGGGCCGAGCGCGGGGCGAAATCGACCCGGTCTCGGGTTTCCAGATAGTGCTGCAGGGCCCAGGTCACCGACGGGAAGGCGCGCTCCTCCGGCAGTTCATCGAATCGGAACAGGCCGACCTCTTCCGATTCAGGGCCCGGGGCAATCGCATCGCTCAGCAAGCGCGCCCGATAGATCATCTGCACATGCCCGATGTGCGGGACGCTATAGACGCCCAACAACTGTTCGATTTCCAGATCGGCCCGTGCCTCCTCCCAGGCCTCGCGGCGGGCCCCCTCGGCCGGGATTTCCCCCTTTTCCATGAAACCCGCCGGCAGGGTCCAGAAACCACGACGCGGCTGAATGGCCCTTCGGCAAAGCAATACGCGGTCTTCCCAGATGGCCACGCTGCCGACGATGATTCGCGGGTTTTCGTAGTCAACGAAGCCACAATGGTCGCAGACTCGCCGGTCACGATCATCGCCGTCCGGGATGTGGTGGTGGAAGCTGGGGGTCAGACTGGGCTGATTGCGACTCATGGCAGTACCGTTAGGGGCGTTAAAGTATTAAATACAAAGTCCTACGGCGTTACGCGGCACGCCGCATGGTCGGGCTCGAACACGCGCCGGTGGCCGCGGTCCACAATAGAGGTTCGCGTACCGAGGCAGTAAAGAGGGGATCATGACCACACGCACACGCTTTACCGTTGGTGAGCTCATTCACCATACCAAGTTCGATTACCGGGGTGTGATCGTCGATGTGGATCCGGTGTACGCCGGGTCGGACGAATGGTACGAAACCGTGGCCAAGAGCCGCCCACCCAAAGACCAGCCGTGGTATCACGTGCTGGTGGACGGCTACTCGCACAGCACCTACGTGGCCGAACGCCACCTGGAGCCGGATACTCGCGGCGAACAGATCGAACACCCCGCCCTCGGGCAGTTCTTCGATCGTTTCATGAACGGCCGCTACTCGCGCCACGGCGAGCCCGGCGCCCACTAACCCACAACTGCAGGGAAGACCATGGCACAGGACAACCGCCGCAGCCGCGTCGTCACCGAAGGGCCCCGCCGCACGCCCAACCGCGCCATGCTGCGCGCAGTCGGCTTCGGCGACGACGACTTTCAGCGCCCGATCGTGGGCATTGCCAACGCGCACAGCACGATCACGCCCTGCAACATGGGCATTGGTGCCCTCGCCGCCCGCGCCGAACAGGCGGTGCGGCAAGCCGGGGGCATGCCACAGACCTTCGGTACCATCACCATCTCCGACGGCATCTCCATGGGGACGCCGGGGATGAAGTACTCGCTGGTCTCGCGCGAGGTCATCGCCGACGCCATCGAGACCGTAGTCAACGGCCAGAGCCTGGACGGCATTCTCGCCACCGGCGGCTGCGACAAGAACATGCCCGGGGCGATGATTGCCCTGGCCCGTCTCAACGTGCCGGGCATCTTCGTCTACGGCGGAACCATCAAGCCCGGGCACTACAAGGGTCAGGACCTGACTATCGTCAGCGCCTTCGAGGCCGTGGGCCAGCATGGTGCCGGCAATCTGTCCGACGAGGACCTTCAGGGCGTGGAACGCAACGCCTGCCCCGGCGCCGGCTCCTGCGGCGGCATGTTCACCGCCAATACCATGTCGAGTGCCTTCGAGGCCATGGGCATGAGCCTCCCCGGTTCGTCCACCCAGGCCGCCGAGGACCCGGAAAAGGGCGATTCGGCCGCCCGGTCGGCCGAGGTCCTGGTAGCGGCCATCCACGCGGACCGGCGCCCGCGCGACATCCTGACCCGCGAGGCCTTCGAGAACGCCCTCGCCGTGGTGATGGCCATCGGGGGCTCCACCAACGCAGTACTCCACCTGCTGGCGATTGCGCATGCCGCCGAGGTCCCCCTGGACATCGACGACGTCGAGCGCATCCGCCGCAAGGTCCCCGTGCTGTGCGACCTGAAGCCTTCCGGACGCTACGTGACCACCCAGTTCCATGCGGTGGGCGGCACGCCCCAGGTGATGAAGATGCTCCTGAATGCCGGGCTGATGCACGGTGAGTGCCTGACCATTACCGGGGCCACCCTGGCCGAGACCCTGGCGGCGATCCCCGATACGCCCTCCCCGGATCAGGAGATCATCCGCCCGCTGGAGCGGCCCCTGTACCCGCACGGGCACCTGGCCATCCTCAAGGGCAATCTCGCGACCGAGGGCGCCGTGGCCAAGATCACCGGACTCAAGCGGACCGCCATCGCCGGCCCCGCGCGCTGCTTCGACTCCGAGGAGGCCTGCCTGGATGCCATCCTCGACGGCCAGATCCAGGCCGGCGATATCCTCGTCATCCGCTACGAGGGGCCACGTGGGGGTCCCGGTATGCGCGAGATGCTCGCGCCGACCGCCGCGATCATCGGTGCGGGCCTGGGCGATTCCGTTGGTCTGATTACCGACGGGCGCTTCTCCGGCGGGACGTACGGAATGGTGGTTGGGCATGTCTCCCCCGAGGCGGCGACCGGCGGCACGATTGCGCTGGTCCGGGACGGGGATACGATCGAGATCGACGCCGGCGAAAACCGGCTCACGCTGCAGGTCGACGAAGCCGAGCTGGAACACCGCCGCGCGGCCTGGGAGCCGCCGGTGCCCCGCTTTGACCGCGGGGTCCTGGCGAAATACTCGCGTATCGTGGGCTCGGCCAGTCGCGGTGCCGTAACCGACGATTTCACCTGACGGCGGGGAGCAAAAGAGTCCGATGACGCACCCGGACCCCCGCCACCCCGACTTCAGCATGATGCCGCCGGTGATCGGCTTCCTGCTGATCGCCAACGTGGGCCTGTTCCTCACCATGCCGTGGCTGGGTGACTGGTTGATCACCCATTTCGGGCTCTGGCCCATCGGCACGCCGGCCACCGTCCATCAGGACGGCAGCTGGATGCGGGTGCCCGACTTCCAGCTCTGGCAGCTGGTCAGTTACGGCTTTCTGCACGGCGGTCCAGTCCATTTGTTCGTAAACCTGTTCGCCGTATGGATGCTGGGCGTGCAGATCGAGAACGCGTGGGGTTCACGCACCTTCGGGACCTACTTTCTGGTGTGCGTGATCGGCGCCGGGCTGGTGCAGCTGGTCATCACTGCCCACGGCAACGGTGACATGATCTACCCGACCATCGGGGCCTCGGGCGGGGTATTCGGGGTTCTGCTCGCGTTCGGGATGATGTTCCCCAACCAGCGCCTGTTCCTGATCTTCCTGCCGATCCCGATCAAGGCCAAGTATTTCGTGATCGGCTACGGCGCGCTGGAGCTGTACCTGGGGATCTCCGGCACGCTCGCCGGCATCGCGCATTTCGCTCATCTGGGCGGGATGGCCTTCGGCTTCCTGCTCATCCAGTACTGGCGCGGGCGCCTGCCGATCCGCCCGCGTCAGCGCCGTTTCTGGTGGTGACAGGACCCGCCGAGGCTCGGCGTCTCCCTAGCGGTTGCGGAGATACTCGGCGAAGTCGTCTTTCAGCTCCGGGTGGTTCAGAGCGAGCTCCACGGTCGCCTCCAGATAGCCCAGCTTGGAACCGCAATCGAAGCGGCGCCCCTCGAAGTTGAAGGCCGTTACCCGCTCCAGCTCCAGCAACCGCGCGATGGCATCGGTCAGCTGGATCTCGCCGCCGGCCCCTGGCTTTTGCGTGGCCAGCATCTCGAAGATTCTCGGGGTCAGGATGTAACGCCCCACCACCGCCACGTTCGACGGGGCCTGGTCCGGATCGGGCTTCTCGACGATCCCCTTCACATCCCAGCTGCGCGGGCCGGTCTTCACTGGATCGATGATCCCGTACTGATGTGTGCGGTCACCCGGCACTTCTTCCACCCCGAGCACGCTGCACCCGTGCTCGGCGTATTGCTCGACCATCTGCCGCGTCGCCCCACCATTACTTGACTCGATCAGGTCGTCCGCCAGGATCACGGCAAAGGGTTCGTTACGCACAATCGGATGGGCACAGGCCACCGCATGGCCGAGACCCAGCGCATCGGACTGGCGCACATAGACACAGGTCACGTTCGGCGGAACGATATTACGCACTTGCTCCAGGAGCTCTGTCTTGCCACGCTCCTCCAGCTCGTGTTCCAGCTCGTAAGCCTTGTCGAAGTGGTCCGGAATGGAGCGCTTGTTGCGCCCGGTCACGAACACCAGGGTCTCGATCCCCGCTTCCACCGCCTCCTCCGCTGCGTACTGGATCAGCGGCTTGTCCACGATCGGCAGCATCTCCTTCGGATTCGCCTTGGTGGCCGGCAGAAAACGCGTACCCATGCCGGCAACCGGGAACACGGCAGTACGGATCGGTGGGTGATTCTGGCTCATTCCATCTCCTGGGCGCTCAATAACGAACCCCTGGCCCACGCGTCCTGCCGGACCCATTGACCAGGGGCTGGAACCGGATGGCAGCACACGCCGCCATCCACTACGCTACAACGTTACTCGACGACGATGCGGTCGAGATTCATCTCCACGGTGCGTTCACCAATCCCGGAGACCTCGGTCAGTGCCTGCACCGAAGCGAACTCACCGTGTGCCTCGCGGTGCTCCACGATCGCCTGGGCCTTCACCGGACCGACGTTGTCCAGCGCGGCCAGCTCTTCGGCGGATGCGCCATTCACGTTGAGCGGCTGGCCTCCCGAGGCCGTAACCATCACCAACGGCAGGACGCAAAGGCCCGCCAGGGCCCAGCACTTCGCGCATTGAAAAAGCTTCTTCATGAAAACGCTCCTTATCTTCATTGAACGATCGGTGCATCCATGCACCAACGGCATCCTAGCGGGATTGATGCCCTGCGAAAACCCCTCCAATCCACGCCGTCATTCCCTCTTCCCCAATCGTGTGATGAAGGCCTCCATGGCCATGCTCGGGTCCGCGGCACGCGTGATCGGCCGGCCCACCACGATGGCGCTGGCCCCGGCCGAGATCGCCCGTTCGGGGGTCATCACCCGCTTCTGATCGTCCCCGCCCGCGTCCTCCAGCCGAATTCCGGGCGTTACCAGCAACGGATCCTCGCCGAGCAGGCGGCGCAGCATGGCGGCCTCCTGCGCCGAACAGACCAGCCCTTCCAAGCCCGCCTTACGCACCGCGAGTTCGCCCAGCAGACGCACCTGCTCGGCCGGTTCGCGATTCACGCCGATCTCACGCAAGGTACCGGCGTCACTGGAGGTCAGCACGGTTACGGCCAGAAGTGCCGTCGTGTCATTCGTCTCGCGCACCGCCGCGTGCGCGGCGCGCATCATCTCCACACCGCCGCTGGCATGCACGTTAATCAACCAGACACCGGTCCGCGCCGCGGCCCGACAAGCCGCCGCCACCGTATTCGGGATGTCGTGAAACTTCAGGTCCAGAAAGACGCGAAAACCCAGGCCGTGCAGACGGTGCAACAGTTCGGGCCCGGCGACCACGAACAGCTCAAACCCGACCTTCAGCGCGCACTGGGCTGGATCAAGCTTTCGGGCGAACGCCAGTGCGGCTTCGGCTTCGGAAAAATCGAGCGCCACAATCAGGCGCGTTGCAGGTTCCGGAATCGGATTCATGAACGGGGACTCCCTTCGCGGATTAGCGCCTCCTCGGCGGCCTCCGTCGTCTGGTCAATGTCGAAGTCGAGACCGCGCAGCGTATCCCAGCGACGACAGCTTGGGCACTGCCACACATGCGCACGCCCTTGATAGCCACAGTTCACGCATTGGTACAGATGCTGGCTCCCGAGCTGGTCCGCAAGGGCCTTCTCGAATGCTGCAAACTCGGTGCTGTATTGCTGGACCGCCGGGAGAATCTTCATCCAGCGCACCGCCTCCAGCAATCCCGAGGTCGGCACCGGGCGCTGTGCCAGGATTGAACCCAGCTCCATCAGCGCGGCATCCAGTCGGCCAGTGCGTCGGTAAAGACGCATCAGGGCGATGCGCGCCATCGTGATCCCACGGTTGCGCGCAAGATCGTCGAGGAGCTCCTCCAGCTGACCTAGACGATTCTCCCCAGGCAGCTCCTGATGCAACCGCTCGATACGCGGTACCAGCAAGGGCGCCAGCTGCGGGGTACGCGCCACCGCATCGCGTCCGAATCCGATCGCCTCGCGGATCTCGCCCTTGCGTGCCGCGATCTCCGACTGGATCAGCAGTGCCCGCGAAAGCCCCGGCACCAGGCCCTCGGCCTGTTCCGCGCGCGCTCTGGCGCTTTCCCAGTCACCCTTGTCCAGCGCGATCTGGGCCAGTTCGCAATGATAATGCGCGATCCTCTGATGCTCGTGCGCGACCCCATGTTCTTTCAGCCGGTCGCCCACCTCGATCGCACGCTCCCATTCCCGCTGGGTCTCGTAGACCTGACGCAAACCTTCCAGTGCGGCGACCGCCTGATGCGGCGAATCCGCCAATTCACGAAACACCGCCTCCGCCCGATCCAATACGCCGGCCAGGAGAAAATCCTCGCCCAGTTCGCACAGGGCCTGCGCCCGCTGCGCCGCGGGCAGCGTGGGCCGCGCGACCAGGTTCTGATGGATACGGATGGCGCGGTCGACCTCGCCCCGGCGCCGGAAGAGCCGGCCCAGGATCACATGGGTCTCGAAGGTTTCGTGATCGACTTCCACCATTTCGATGAAGGCCTGAAGGGCATCATCCGTGCGGTCGTCGAGGAGGTGGCGCACACCTTCCAGGTAGCGATCCAGTGACGGCTCCCGTTCCTCACGGTCTTCCGGCACGCCGTAACGCGCGAGCCACCAGCCACTCGCAGCCGCAATAGGTAGCAGCAACCAGAACCAGTCGTCGATCATGAGCGAGAATGGTTCCCGGATGAGAAAAGAAACGTGTGGGGCGTCAGTGGCCGCATGCGCGCCACGTGACTAGTAGAAATCCCGCATGGGTGCGGTACGCAACTGCTCGACCTCGACCTTGAGGGCATGGTTCTGTTCGCGCAGGTCTGCAATCTTTTGACGCAACCGGCGCAGCCGCAGCCAGAGTACGAGCGAAGCCAAAACGACCCCGAACAGGGCCGCAATCCCAAGGAACACCACGAGCGGCGCCTCGATCTGCACACCGGGTAACGCAAGGGTCACCAGGTCTTCGTTCAATACAACAAGAATGCCAACAGCGGACGAAATCACGATAAGCGCGGCAAAGGCCACGGCATTGCGAATCTGCTGTCGACGTCGGTCGTCCACGGACGGTCCCTAGTCGTTCCCGTCGATGGAGCCGTTTACCCGTTCGCGCAATTCCTTGCCGGGCTTGAAATGGGGGACATGCTTACCGGGCAAGGCAACACCTTCACCGGTCTTGGGGTTGCGTCCCAGCCTTGGGGGCCGGAAATGGAGGGAAAAACTGCCGAAGCCCCGAATCTCTACCCGCTGCCCATTGGCCAGCGCATGACTCATCCGTTCGAGTAATGCCTTGACCGACATCTCGACATCCCTGGCAGGCAAATGTGGCGATTTCCGGGCGAGGTTCTCGATCAATTCCGATTTGGTCATCTGGCACTCGTCACAGACAGGAAGGAAACCCGGTTTCCCGGAACAAAATGGCCCACGGCACCTTCCGGCACCGTGGGCCGCTGCAGAACGGACTTAGTCGTTCTTGTCCATCTGCTCCTTGAGCAGATCGCCCAGGGTAGTACCGGTACCGGCATTGCTGCCGTAATCGGAGACCATCTCGGCTTCCTCGGCACGATCCTTGGCCTTGATCGACAGGCTGATGGCGCGGGTCTTCTTGTCAACGCCCATGAATCGGGCTTCGACGGTTTCGCCGACCTTCAGCACGGTGCTGGCATCCTCCACACGATCCTGGGAGATGTCGGCGGCACGCAGGATGCCGTCGATGCCGTCGGCCAGTTCGATCACCGCGGCCTTGGCGTCCACTTCCTTCACGGTACCGGACACGATGCTGCCCTTGCTGTGCTCGGCCACGAAGTTGGCGAACGGATCGCGGTCCAGCTGCTTCAGACCCAGGGAGATGCGCTCGCGCTCGGGATCCACGGACAGGACCACGGCCTCGACCTCGTCACCCTTCTTGAAGTTGCGGATCGCCTCTTCGCCGGCCTCGTGCCAGGACAGGTCGGAGAGGTGGATCAGGCCGTCGATGCCGCCTTCCAGGCCAACAAACACACCGAAATCGGTGATCGACTTGATCTGGCCACTGACCTTCTCGCCCCGGTTGTGGTTGGCCGCGAAGTCGTCCCACGGGTTGGACTGGCACTGCTTCATGCCCAAGGAGATGCGGCGGCGCTCTTCGTCCAGGTCCAGGATCATTACCTCGACCTCGTCACCGATGGCAACCATCTTGCCCGGGTTGACGTTCTTGTTGGTCCAGTCCATCTCGGACACGTGCACCAGGCCTTCCACGCCGTCTTCGATCTCCACGAAGCAGCCGTAATCGGTGATGTTGGTGACCTTGCCGAAGATCCGGGTGCCGGTCGGGTAACGACGGGTGATGTTTTCCCACGGATCCTCGCCCAGCTGCTTCAGGCCCAGCGACACACGCATGCGCTCGCGGTCGAACTTCAGGACCTTGACCTCGACTTCCTGGCCGATCTCGACCACGTCGGACGGATGCTTGACGCGCTTCCAGGCCATATCGGTGATGTGCAGCAGGCCGTCGATGCCGCCCAGATCCAGGAACGCACCATAGTCGGTCAGGTTCTTGACGATGCCCTTGACCTGCGCGCCTTCCTGCAGGTTCTTCAGCAGCTCTTCGCGCTCGGCGCTGTATTCCTGCTCGACCACGGCGCGACGCGACACCACCACGTTGTTGCGACGGCGATCCAGCTTGATGAGCTTGAATTCCAGCTCCTTGCCTTCCAGATACGCGGTATCGCGCACCGGACGGACATCCACGAGTGAACCCGGCAGGAACGCCCGGATATCGCCCAGCTCGACGGTGTAGCCACCCTTGACCTTGCCGGAGATCTTGCCGGTGACGTACTGCTCTTCTTCCATCGCACCTTCGAGACGGTCCCAGGCCTTGGCTCGCTTGGCCTTCTCGCGCGACATGCGCGTCTCGCCGAAACCGTCTTCCGGGGTTTCGAGGGCCACTTCGACGACATCGCCGACCTTGACCTCGAGCTCACCCTCTTCGTTCATGAACTGCTCGGTGGGAATGACCCCCTCGGACTTCAGGCCGGCGTTCACCACGACGACTTCCGGGGTGACCTCAATGACGGTGGCACTGAGGATGGCACCCGGCTGCATCTGGGTGTAGGCCATGCTCTCTTCGAGCAGTTGCGCGAAACTTTCACTCATGGATTTGTGAACCTGTGGTTTAACAAATGCTTGCAGATACTTCCTGCAACCAGTTCTAGACGTTTATGATCCCGCTTCCGACGGCTTATTCCGCGGGGCGGGGGCTTTGTTCCGGGAGTACGTCCCGGAGGCGTTCCAGGATCATCTCCACCACACCGACGATGTCCAGGTCCGTGGTATCCACTTCCCAGGCATCTTCGGCGGGCTTGAGGGGGGCCACGCTGCGTTCGCGATCACGCCGGTCGCGGGCCTCCATCTCGTCCTGAAGGGCGGAGAGATTAGCACTAAGTCCTTGTTCCTTCAACTGCATGTATCGCCGCCTGGCCCGCTCCTCGGCCGAGGCCGTCAGGAATATCTTCAGGTCCGCTTCGGGGAACACGACCGTGCCCATGTCGCGCCCGTCGGCGACCAGCCCCGGGGCCTTCGCGAAACCGCGCTGACGCTCCAGCAGCGCCTCGCGCACCGCCGGAATCGCAGCCACCTGGGAGGCGTCACTGCCCGTCTGCTCCGTGCGCAGCAGTTGGTCCACGGGTGCGCCTTCCAGCAGCGTGGTCACGGCCGTGGCATCCCGATTGACCTCGAAATCCACATCCAGACCCGCGGCCAGGCGGGCCAGTGCCTCCTCGTCGGTCAGTTCCACGCCGTGCTGCCGCGCAGCCAGGCCCAACAGCCGATAGAGGGCTCCGCTATCCAGAAGATGCCAGCCCATCGCCGCCGCCACGCGCATGCAGACCGTGCCCTTCCCTGCACCGCCGGGGCCATCAATGGTTAGTACCGGAATGGCCGTGCTCATGCTGCCTCCAGTTGCAGACCGGCCTCACGCGCCAGCGCCACGAAGCCGGGGAAAGAGGTCCCCACGTTTGCACAATCGCGGATGCGGATCGGCGCTCGGGCACGCAGCCCGGCCATCGCGAACGACATGGCGATGCGGTGATCGCCATGGCTGTCGACCTCGCCCCCAGTGAAACCGTCACCGCCCTGGATGCGAATGCCATCCGGCTGCACTGCGCAGTCCACGCCCAGCGCGGCCAGACCATCAGCCATCACCTGGATACGGTCACTTTCCTTGACCCGCAGCTCCTCCGCGCCGGTCAGGACCGTCTCGCCCTCGGCACAGGCAGCGGCGACGAAGATGGCCGGGAATTCATCGATTGCCAGTGGCACCAGGTGCTCGGGGATCTGGATCCCCTTCAGAGTGGCCGCCTTGACCTCGAGATCGGCCACGGGCTCGCCGCCGGCCTCGCGCTGATCGAGGACGCGGATCTCGGCGCCCATCAGACGCAGGATGTCGATCACGCCGGTGCGCGTCGGGTTGATACCCACATGTTCCAGGCGCATGCGCGAGCCGGTGGCAATCGAGGCACCGACCAGAAAAAACGCCGCCGACGAGATATCCGCTGGCACATCGACCGGGCTTGCGACCAGGCGACCGCCGCCCTCGACACAGGCACGAGGTCCGTCGCGCTCCACGTGATAACCGAATCCGGCCAGCATCCGCTCGGTGTGATCGCGGGTGGGCGCCGGCTCGGTCACGCAGGTCTTGCCGTCCGCCCAGAGACCTGCCAACAACAGGGCCGACTTCACCTGGGCACTGGCGACTTTCAATACATGGTCCGTACCCCGCAACGGGGCCCCGCCGTGAACCCGCAGGGGTGGTGTCCCGGCCTCGCTGGTATCGATGTGCGCACCCATGTGCGCGAGCGGGTCGGTGACTCGGCGCATCGGGCGCCCGCTCAGGGAGCGATCACCGACCAGCTCGCTGTCAAACGCCTGGCCGGCCAGTACGCCGCACAGCAGCCGCATCGCCGTCCCCGAGTTGCCCATGTCCAGCGCCGCCGCCGGGGCCTTGAGCCCGTGCACGCCGGCACCCTGAATGCGCACATCGCCTGGCCCAGTCCGTTCGATCGCCACGCCCATCGCTCGAAATGCCTCCAGTGTCGCAATACAATCGGCTCCCTCGAGGAATCCGGTCACACGCGTCTCGCCCTCGGCCAGCGCACCCAGCATGATCGCCCGGTGGGAGATCGACTTGTCGCCCGGCACGCGGGCGCGGCCCGAAAGCTGCCCTCCGGGCTGTACGGTAAAGGTATTCATCGATTTTCAGGTATCCAGTTGTGCGTCCGCGGGGTCGCAAAGGCGATCGCGGGTTTCCTTGGCGTGTTCAAAGCTCTGTTCGATGGTCGCGGCATCGCCGTGCTCGATGGCGCTGCGCAAACCCTCCAGATCGGCCTGATACTGCCCGATCACCTCGAGGATGGCGGTGCGATTGGCGAGGCAGATATCCCGCCAGACCACCGGATCGCTGGAGGCGATGCGCGTGAAATCGCGAAAGCCCCCGGCGGCGTAATGAAAGATCTCGTCGCGCTCGCTCATGTTCGCAAGCGACGACACCAGTGTGAAGGCCAGCACATGGGGCAAATGACTGGTCGCGGCCAGCACCCGGTCGTGGTGCGCCGGAGTCATGTACTCGACCCGCGCCCCGGCGGCCTGCCACATCGCGGCCACTCGGTCGGTCGCCAGCGCATTCGTGGTATCGACCGGTGTCAGGATTACCAGGCGCTCACGGAACAGGGTGGCAAAGGCCGCCCCCACCCCGCTCTTCTCGGTCCCCGCAATCGGATGGCCGGGGACAAACGCGCGCGGGACCTTGCCGAAGCCGGCACCCACCGCATCGATTACGGCCTGTTTGCTGCTGCCCACATCGGTCAGCGGGCTGTCTTCGGGCCACGCCGCAGCCAGGTCGCGCGCCAGTGGCTCCATCGCCCCCAACGGGACGGCGAGCACGCCCAGGTCCGCGCCCTCGGCGGCCTCGGCGACATCGGTGGTCCAGCGATCGATCACGCCCAGGCGCTGCGCCTCGCGCAGGTTGTCTGCATTGCGCGAACAACCCACGATCTCGCGCACGGCCCCCGCCTCGCGCAGGGCCAGGGCCAGCGAACCGCCGATCAGCCCAACGCCGAAGATGACCAGCCGTTCGATCACGCCAGGGCCTTTTTCAGGGCCGCGAGAAAGCGGTCATTGTCCGCACGGGTCGAGACCGTGACGCGCAGATGCCCGGGGAGACCGTAATTCTCTACCGGGCGCGTAATCACGCCGTCGCGCAGCATGTCGTCATATACCGGGCCCGGATCCCGGCCGGTATCGAAGGTCACGAAATTGCCCACCGACGGAATCACACGCAAGCCCAGCTCGCGCAGGGCGGCGCTCACCTGGCGAACCCCCTCCCGATTGATGGCCACCGACTTTTCCACATGCTCGTGGTCGTCCAGCGCGGCCAGGCCGGCCGCCTGGGCAATCGCATTCACATTGAACGGCTGGCGCACTCGATTCAGCAGGTCCGCGATGGCCGGCGAGCTAACCGCATAGCCGAGGCGCAGTCCGGCCAGGCCCTGGATCTTGGAGAAAGTCCGGGTGACGATCAGGTTCGGATAGCGATCCAGCCATTGCGTGGTGTCCGGATACTCGGCCTCTTCGACATATTCGAAATAGGCCTCGTCGATAACGACCACGGTCGTGACCGGCATCGCGGCCACGAAGGCTTCGAGCGCCGCAGCATCCAACCAGGTGCCGGTCGGGTTGTTCGGGTTGGCCACGAACACGACCCGCACATCGCCATCCACCCGCGCCTGCATCGCGTCAAGATCGTGCCCGAAGGGCTGTTTCGGATGGTCGGCGGGCAGCGCCGGGGCCACTCGTGCCACAGCATCCACCGCCTGGGTCACCAGCGGATAGACCGCAAACGCGTGGGCAGAAAACACGGCAGCACGCCCCGGCGCCAGCCAGGTCCGTGCAACCAACTCCAGCACCTCGTTGGAGCCATTGCCGAGGGTGATCTGCTCCGGGGTCACGCCATGGCGTTCGGCCAGACGTGCCTTCAGCTCGAAGCCATTGCCGTCGGGATAGACATGCGCATCGGCCAACGCCGCGCGCCCGGCTTCCACCGCAAGGGGCGACGGGCCCAACGGATTCTCGTTGGAGGCCAGCTTGACTGCCTGGGTAATCCCCAGTTCGCGTTCCAGCGTGGCCACGGGCTTGCCCGGCTGGTAGGGGCTAAGCCCCTGGACGCCAGCAACCGCCAGAGTCACCGGATCAAACGCCGGGCCGGCCGTAGCGGATACGGAAGGATTGGATGCCATGCGGAAACCTCGGGGATTCAGGTGGCGGCCTGGGGATAGCTCCCCAGCACCTTGACGGTATCGGCGCTTGCGCGCAGCTGCTCCAGACATTCGCGGATCAGCGGATCCTGCTGGTGGCCGACCAGGTCGAGAAAGAACACGTAGTTCCACGGCGTGCAGCGCGACGGACGCGATTCGATACGGGTCAGGCTGATACCCGACTCGGCAATCGGCTTGAGCAGCGAATACAGCGATCCCGGGCGATTGGCGGTCGTCAGCATCACCGAGGTGCGATCCGCGCCACTGGGTTCCGTGGTGCCGGAACCGATAATCAGGAAACGTGTGGTGTTGTCGGCGCGATCCTCCACGTGCGGCGCCCGCACCGGGATCTGGTAATGGTCGGCCGCGGCCTGGCTGGCGAGTGCCGCCACGGTCGGGTCCTGCGCCGCAATCTCGGCTGCGCGGGCGTTGCTGGAAACCGCCTCGCGTTCGGCGTGCGGCAGCTCCGCGTCCAGCCACTGGCGGCATTGCGCCAGCGCCTGGGCGTGGGCCAGCACGCGCCGGACCTGACCGAGATCCTCGGCGTGCGTCAGCAGATGGTGATGAATCGGAGTCACGACCTCACCGCAGATCTGCAGCGAAGAATCCATGAAACAGTCGACCGTGTGGGTTACCACCCCCTCGGAGCTGTTCTCGATGGGCACCACGCCGAACTGCGCGCGACCGGTCTCTACGGCGTCGAACACGGCATCGATAGAGGCCAGCGGCTGGGTCTCGACCGCATGGCCGAAATGCTTGCGCGCCGCCAGATGCGTAAAGGTGCCCACCGGTCCCAGATAGGCCACATGGAGCGGATGCTCCAGCGCCAGGCATTCGGACATGATTTCGCGGAACAGCCGGGTAATCGCTTCGCCGGATAGCGGGCCGGGGTTCTGCTCACGCACCCGGCGCAGGATCTCGGCTTCGCGCTCCGGACGATAGAACACCGGATTGCTCTCCTGGCTGCGCTTCACCCGGGCCACGGCCTCGGCACAGCGGGCACGCTCGCTCAGCCGCTCGAGCAGCTCGGCATCCAGCGCGTCGATGCGCGCCCGCAGGGCAGCCAGATCTTCCTGGCCGTCGGCGGGCTGCGACGAATGCGGGTCCCCGGCCACGATCTACAGCACCCGCGCCCGCAGCACGCCGTCGATCTCATGCAGTGCATCCAGGGTCGCCTGGTCCGGCTGGCCATCCACATCCAGCAGGGTGTACGCAATGTCGCCGCGGGAGTCGTTCATCAAGTGCAGGATGTTGATGTTGGACTCACCCAGGGTATGCGAGATGCGCCCGACCCGGTCCGGCAGGTTGCGGTTGACGACGGCGATCCGGGTATCCCCCTTGCGATCCAGCACCAGGGTCGGCAGATTCACCGAATTGACCACATTGCCGTTTTCCAGGTAGTCACGCAGCTGATCCGCGATCATCACGGCGCAATTCTCCTCGGATTCGGTCGTCGAGGCCCCCAGATGCGGCAGGGTGATTACCCGCGGGTGCCCCATCATGCCCTGCACCGGGAAATCGGTGATGTAGGCGTGCAGGCGTTCGGCGTCCAGTCCCTCGCGCACAGCGGCGTCGTCCACGATGCCCTCGCGCGCCAGGTTCAGCACCATCGCCCCGGGATTCATCCCGCTCAGGTTCTTCGCGTTGACCAGGTTGGCGGTGTTCTCGGTCAGTGGCACATGCACCGTGACCGCATCGGCCCCCTCCATCGCGGCTTCCACCGAGCGCGCGCGCTCGATGCCGGAGTCCAGACGCCATGCGTTCTCGACCGTCACCTTGGGGTCGAAGCCCACCACCTCCATGCCGAGCGCCCGCGCGGCATTGGCCACACCCACACCGATCGCACCCAGGCCGAGCACGGCCAGGCGCCGGCCGGGCAGTTCGAAGCCGGTGAACTTCTTCTTGCCGTGCTCCACCGAGGACATGAAGTCCTCCTTGGTGGGGTCCAGCCCCTGCACGTAGCCTGCCGCCGGCAACAGATTGCGCGCGGCCAACAGCAGACCGGCAATCACCAATTCCTTCACGGCGTTGGCATTGGCGCCCGGGGCATTGAACACCGCCACCCCGCGTTCGGACAGCGCCTCCACCGGGATGTTGTTCACCCCGCTGCCGGCGCGCCCGACGGCCAGGACGGAATCCGGGATCTCCACCGAATGCAGGTCGAACGACCGCAGCATCAAGGCGTCTGGCTGGTTGATGTCCGACGCGACCTCATAGTGGTCGCGCGGGAAGCGGTCCAGCCCACGCACGGCGATGTTGTTGTAGGTCTGAATTCGGTACATCACGACCTCCTGGCCCGGTAGTTACGCCCGGCGACCACGATTCAACAGGATCAGGCGTGGCGGTTCTCGAAGTCCGCCATGAAATCGATCAGGGCATCCACGGAGCTTTCCGGCACGGCGTTATAGATACTTGCACGCATCCCGCCCACCGAGCGATGTCCCTTCAACGAGGACAGGCCGGCCGCATCCGCCTCGTTGAGGAACGTCCCGTCGAGGGAATCGTCCGCCAGGATAAACGGCACATTCATCCACGACCGGGCCGTGGGCTCGACCGGGTTGCGATAGAAGGCGGAGTTGTCGATGTACTGGTACAGCTTGGCGGCCTTGCGCTGGTTGGTCTTGCCCATGCTCTCCAGGCCGCCCTGCTCCAGCAACCATTCGAACACCAGCCCGGCCAGGTACCAGCCAAAGGTCGGCGGGGTGTTGTACATCGAATCGTTCTTGGCCTGCAGCGCCCAGTCCAGCACCGCCGGCACGTTGCCCTTGTCGCGCTCCAGCAGGTCATTGCGCACGATCACCACGGTCAGGCCGGCCGGACCGATGTTCTTCTGCGCCCCGGCATAGATCACGCCGAACTTCGAGACGTCGATCGGACGCGACAGGATGGTGGAGGACATGTCCGCCACCAGCGGTACGTCGCCCACATCCGGAATTTCCGGAAACTCGACCCCGCCGATGGTCTCGTTCGGGGTGTAGTGCACGTAGGCGGCGTTCGGGTCCAGTTTCCACGAGGCGCGATCCGGGATCGAGTCGTACCCGCTCGCTTGCGAGCTGGCCACGATATTCACCGGCCCGTATTTCTGAGCCTCCTTGATGGCCTTGCCGGACCAGGCCCCGGTATCGATGTAGTCCATACCCCGGCCATTCGCCAGGTTCATCGGGATGGCGGCAAACTGCCCGGTCGCCCCGCCCTGCAGGAACAACACCGAGTAGTTGTCGGGGATGTCCATCAGCCTGCGCAGGTCCTGCTCGGCCTTCTCGGCCACGGCCATGAAGGGCTTGCCGCGGTGGCTCATCTCCATCACGGACATCCCGGACCCGCGGAAGTCCAGCAGCTCGTCACGCGCCCGTTCGAGCACCGCCTGAGGCAGGGCCGCCGGCCCCGCGCTGAAGTTCATCACTCGCGTCATGCCTGTTCTCCATCGTCACTGGATTCGGGACCCGTCTCCGGGTCCGGGTCCGTCCCGATTTCCGATTGACCGGGCTCTTCATCGTCTTCGACGCCGTCCTCGCCTTGCAACTGGGCGACCCGGGCGAGCTCGACCAGGTTTTCGTCTTCATCGAGACGGATCAGACGCACGCCCTGCGTGTTGCGACCGATCAATGGAATCTGGTCGATCGGTGTCCGCACCAGCGTCCCGCCATTGGTGATCAGCATGACCTCGTCGTCGTCCAGCACCCGTGCTGCCCCGACCAGCAGGCCATTGCGGCCCTCGGTCTGGATCGCGATCACGCCCTGGCCACCACGGCGATGCACCGGGAATTCGTCGAAACGGGTGCGCTTGCCGTAACCGTGTTCGGTCGCCAGCAGCGCCGATCCCTCGTCGACATTCAGCAGGGCGATCACCCGCTGATCATCCTCCATGCGCACGCCGCGCACGCCGCAGGCCGTCCGCCCCATGGCGCGCACGTCGCTCTCGTGGAAACGCACGGCCTTGCCGGCCGTGGTCACCAGCATCACGTCGAGGGTGCCGTCGGTCAGGGAGACATCAACCAGATGATCCCCCTCGCGCAGATCCACCGCGATGATGCCGGAGGCGCGACGGCGCGAGAAATCCGTCAGCGGGGTCTTCTTCACCGTTCCCTGCGCGGTCACCATGAATACATAGTGATCCGGGTCGTACTCGCGCACCGGAAGGATCGTGCTGATGCGTTCATCCGCTTCCAGCGGAAGCAGATTGACGATCGGCTTGCCGCGCGCGGCCCGCGACCCCTGCGGCAGCTCGTAAACCTTCAGCCAGTACACCCGGCCGCGGCTGGAGAAGCACAGGATCGTGTCGTGCGTATTGGCCACCACCAGCCGGTCGATGAAATCCTCTTCCTTGAAGCTGGTCGCCGCCTTGCCGCGACCGCCCCGGCGCTGGGCGCGGTAGTCGGCCACGGGCTGGTACTTCACGTAGCCGGCGTGCGAAAGCGTGACGACCACGTCTTCCTCGCCAATCAGGTCCTCCAGCGTCAGGTTGGCCTGGCGCGCGCGGATCTCGCTACGGCGTTCGTCGCCGAACTGCTCGGCCACCCCTAGCAGTTCGTTGCGGATTTCCTGTTGCAGGCGGTCGCCCGAACCGAGGATATCCAGGAGGTCTTCGATCAGCTCCAGAAGGTCGCGATATTCGTCGAGGATCTTGTCCTGTTCCAGCCCGGTGAGGCGGTGCAGACGCAGATCCAGGATCGCCTGGGCCTGGGCCTCCGACAGCCGATAACCATCCTCGCTCACGCCATATTCCGGCGCCATGTCCTCGGGACGCGAGGCACTGGCCCCGGCGCGATCGAGCATGTCGCTGACCACGCCCAGCGGCCAGGCGCGCGCCAGCAGCCCGGCCTTGGCCTCGGCCGGGTTCGGCGCGGCACGGATCAGTTCGATCACCGGATCGATATTGGCCAGCGCAATCGCCAGGCCTTCCAGGATGTGGGCGCGCTCGCGCGCCTTGCGCAGATCAAAGATCGTGCGCCGGGTCACCACCTCGCGGCGATGACGCAGGAAGGCCCGCAGCACCTGGCGCAGATCCAGCACCTTCGGCTGGCCATCCACCAGCGCGACCATATTGATGCCGAAGACATTCTGCATCTGGGTGTGCATGTAGAGGTGGTTCAGGACCACCTCGGCCATCTCGCCGCGCTTGAGCTCGATGACCAGGCGCATGCCGTCCTTGTCCGACTCGTCGCGCAGCTCGGAGATGCCCTCCATGCGCTTTTCCTTCACCAGCTCGGCGATCTTCTCGGTCAGACGCGCCTTGTTCACCTGGTAGGGCAGCTCGGTGACGACAATCGCCTCGCGCTGGCCGCCTTCCAGCGGCTCCACGTGCGAGCGCGCCCGGATCAGGACCCGGCCGCGACCGGTCCGATAGGCCTCGCGCACGCCATCGATGCCGTTGATGATGCCGGCGGTGGGGAAATCCGGCGCCGGCACGTGTTCCATCAGGCCATCAATGGAGATGTCGGGGTCATCGATCAGCGCCACGCAGGCGTTGACGACCTCGCGCAGGTTGTGCGGCGGGATATTGGTCGCCATCCCCACCGCGATCCCGGCGGAACCATTGACCAGCAGGTTGGGAAACTTGCTCGGCAACACGGCCGGCTCGCTCTCGGAGCCGTCGTAGTTGTCGGTAAAGTCGACCGTTTCCTTTTCGATATCGGCCAGCAGCTCGGCCGCGATGCGCGCCATGCGCACCTCGGTGTAGCGCATGGCCGCCGGCGAGTCGCCGTCGATGGAACCGAAGTTACCCTGCCCGTCTGCGAGCATGTAGCGCATCGAGAACGGCTGCGCCATGCGCACGATGGCGTCGTAGACGGCGGAGTCGCCATGCGGGTGGTATTTACCGATCACGTCACCGACCACACGCGCCGACTTCTTGTACGGCTTGTTGTAGTCATTGCCCAGCTCGCGCATTGCGTAGAGCACGCGGCGATGGACCGGCTTGAGGCCGTCACGGACATCGGGGAGGGCCCGGCCCACGATTACGCTCATCGCATAATCGAGGTAAGACTGCTGCATCTCGTCTTCGAGATTGACCGGAAAAACTTCCTTGGCAAATTCAGCCATCGAGGGTTACGCCGTCCGTCTGAACAAGCTCGCGATGATACCACAGGGGTAACCACTGGGGGCGCCCTTTTCTCCCCTCAAAACGGTTCTCCGAGGCTCTCAGGCCCGACACCGGCCTGTGCCGGGCCCATTTTCCCGGGTGTCAGGCCCCGGTCTGGCGGATTCCGCGGCCGCGGGCTCGCGCAGTGTGGCCAGGCGCTCCCGCGTCGGGGCCTCGACCACACCGCGTTCGGTGACGATGGCATCGATCAGGTCCGCCGGGGTCACGTCAAAGGCCGGGTTGTATCCGCGCGCACCGTCGGCGGCCACGCGCTGGCCGGCCAGCGCCAGCACCTCGTCCTCGCCGCGCTGCTCGATGGGGATGCCCGATCCGTCTGCCATCTCGAAGTCGATGGTCGCCACGGGCGCCGCAACCATGAAACGCACCCCGTGGGCCCGCGCCAGCAACGCCAGGCCATAGGTGCCGATCTTGTTGGCGGTATCGCCGTTGGCGGCAATCCGGTCCGCCCCGACGATCACCCAGCCCACCCGGTCGGAGCGCAACAGGCTGGCCGCCGCACCCTCGCACAGCACCTGCACCGGAATACCGTCGTGCACCAGTTCCCAGGCGGTCAGTCGGCTGCCTTGCAGCCAGGGGCGGGTCTCGTCGGCAAACACCTCTTTGATACGCCCGGCATCCCAGGCGGCCCGGATCACACCGAGCGCGGTGCCATATCCCCCGGTTGCCAGCGAACCCGTATTGCAGTGGGTCAGCACGCCGCGACCCGGATCGATCAATTGCGCACCCAGGGCGCCCAATTGCCGATTGCCGGCAATGTCCGCCTCCAGCATCCGCTCGGCTACTGCCCGGGTCTCGCTCACGGCAGCATCCACCGACTCGCTGGCGGCCACGACCGCCTGCATACGATCCAGCGCCCAGAACAGATTCACCGCTGTGGGGCGCGAACCGCGCAGGGTCTCGATATCGACGGCCACCCGCGCACGCCAGTCGTGCTGACCTGCCGCGCGCTGGCAAGCCAGCACCACACCGAATGCCGCCGTGATGCCGATCGCCGGCGCCCCGCGCACGACCATGTCGCGGATCGCCACGGCGACGGCGGGCGCGTCCTGATAGGTTTGCCAGACGCTCTCCTGCGGGAGGCGGCGCTGGTCCAGCAACTGGAGCGCGCCCTCGCGGAAGCGGATGGGACGGATGTTGTCGGAATGTTCGCGATTCATCTGGTCATTCTACCAGCGTGTCTCGTCCGTCGGCGTGGGGGTGCAACCCTCCTGCCCGCGCAAGGGTGGCAAGGGCGCAGGCTGCCAGAGCCTCCGGTGGCGGGCCCGATGACCGGGCCCCACCTCCAGCTCCGAGTTCGCTTCCAGGCGCAAGGCGCCATGCAGCCCGGTCTCCTGCAGTGGCACACAGGCCGCCTTCAGACGTTCGCGGACAGCGGCCTCCAGACCGCGCCCGCGCCCATCGGTACTCGCCCAGGCGATGCGCGGCGGCGCATCCACCAGCCAGCCCCGGCTCAAGCTGCCCGTGCCAGCCCCGCGCGGCAGCACCAGAAGATCACTGGCACGCCCGTCCGGCACATCACGCATCAGCACTGCCTCGCCCAGTCCTCCGAGCCCGCCCGTCAGCAGCAGACGGACGCCACCGGCCGTCTCCACCGCCAGCACGCAGGAGGCCGAGGCGCTGCCATCCCATCCGGGCGGCGGGTGCAGCACTTCGAATCGCACCGCGTCCCATTCCCAGCGCTCTCCGACCTCGCACGCCCGCTCATCGGCCTCTGCCGGCACCCGTCGCAGGGTCTCGACCACGGGTATGGAATCCCGGACCCCGGCGCTGCCTCCGGCGTGCGCGGCGTGTTCGTGGCTGAGGATCATGCGATCCAGCCGGCGCACCCCCTCGGCCCGAAGGGTCGGGACCACAATCTGCTCACCCGCGCTGTAGCCACCCGCACGCCCGGGACCCGCATCGAACAACAGGTTGTGGTTACGCGTCTGCAGCAAGGCCGACTGCCCGTTCCCGACATCCATCAGGAGGACGTGCACGGCACCCGGCTCGATATCCGGTCGCATGGGCAAGGCCAGCGGCATGCCTGCGAGCACGACCCACAGGGCACCCAGACGCAGCCGCGGCTGCAAGGCCACGAGCACCGCGAGCCCGCCCAGCAGGCTCGCAGCCAGCGGGACCCGCCGCTCGTCCACCAGCACGGGCAATCCGGACAGGAGATCCAGCAACCCGACGAGCAGAGCCAGTACGCCGTCGCCCGCGTGCAGGAACGGCTGCCCCAAGGGGGCCCACAAGGCGACCAGCCCTGCCCCGACCAGCAACACCGGCAGCACCAGCAGGCTGATCACGGGCACTGCCACCAGGTTGGCCACCGGCGCGACCCACGAACCCAACTGGAACCAGGCGAGACTGAGCGGGAGCATCGCCAGTGCCAGCATCACCTGGATACTCCCCGCCTCGCGCCAGCCCGGACGCCCCGAGCGCCCCTGCAACAACAGAAGAATGACCGCGACCGCGCCAAACGAAAACCAGAAACCGGGGGCCAGTACACTCGTCGGCTGCCACAGCACGACCGCGATCGCGGCCAGCATCAGACCTCGCCAGGCGAACGCCTCGCGGCGCCACAACAGGGCCGCCATGAAGGCCGCGAGCATGATCAACGCCCGCTGGGTCGGGATGCTGAAGCCGGCCAACGCGGCATACACCGCAGCCCCCGCCAGACCGGCCAGCGCCATGAAGGCCGCCTTCCGCAGACCCCGTTGCAGCGGCAACAAACCGCTCCAGACCAACCCCGACAGCAACCCGACAAAACCGGCAACCAGCCCCACATGCAAGCCGGAGATCGCCATCAGGTGGTTGGTTCCGGTGCGCAGAAAGGCCTGCCATTCCGGCGCGGTCATCCCCTGACGGTCGCCAATCACCAGGGCCTGCACCAGCCCCGGATGGCGCAACTCCGGGGCCGCGACTTCCAGCCGCCCGCGCAGCCAGCCGCGGACGCGGTGCAAGTCGGCCCGCCAGGGCCGTGCCGGTGCGGCCGGCACTCCGTTCCCGGTTGACTCCAGATCAAGCAACGTCGCGGAGCCATGCAGGCCCTCGCGGTAAAACCACCCCGCGCGATCGAATCCGCCAGGATTCGCGGGCCCTTCGGCCGGGCGCAGGCGCAGGGTCATCTGGCCGCGTGTGCCTGCCTCGACCTCAGGCCGCGCCGGATACGCCGTCACCAGGAGCTCACGGGCAGCGAATGCCTCCGGCCCCGCGATGACCGCCTCCACCGTGACCCGGAACCGGCTGCGATGCCCGGCGTGTTCCGGCAAACTGGTGACCGTGGCAAGAACGGTGACCTCTTCTCCCGCAAGCGAAGGCGCCAAGGCCTCCTCCAGCCAGATGTTCGCGGTCATGGAGACGCTCCCCCAGGCGACCACCACACCCAGCGCCATCGCCCATGGCACAGTGGCCCGGTAGCCGTATCGTCGCAGGCCGGCGCTGACGCCTGCGGTGACCACGAGCAGCGCGAGCAGCAGACCCGGGGCCATCGGAAGCGGCTCCGGTACCCGGTGCAGCCACCACGCCGTGACCAGAAGTCCGAGGGTGAAAGCGGTCACGTTGAGGCCCTGAACGCCCGGCCCACTGCGTGGCCCAAGACGCAAGTGCCGGGCGACACGGGCATTCGCCGGCCCAAATCAGCGAGAATGGAACCCACATGCGCGGTCGCGAGCCCGCGCCAGGCGCACCATCGGCAACCCGGAACATGGCAAGACACATCATCAAGAAGATGTTTCCCGGCATGGAGCGAATGCGTGGGCACAAGGCGCTCGCCCCGCTGGGGCCGCGTCTGGGGTCGCCGGATCTGTGGCATCTGAACCGCCGCTCCGTGGCTGGTGCGTTTGCCGTGGGGCTCTTCGTGACCTTCCTGCCACTGCCCATGCAGATGCTGATCGCGGCGGCCGTGGCCATTATCGTCCGCGTCAATCTGCCGATTTCGGTGATCCTGGTCTGGATCTCCAACCCGATCACCATGCCGCCCATGTTGTATACGGCCTACACGATCGGGCGCAAGCTTCTGGACGAACCCCGTCGCGATATCCGCCTGGACTGGAGCTGGGAGTGGTTCAGCACAGAGTTACTGACCATCTGGCAGCCCCTGCTCCTGGGGAGCGTCCTGCTGGGCTCGGTCGCGAGCCTGTCGGGTTATTTGCTCGTGCGCTTCCTGTGGCGGCTGAACGTGGTCCAGCGCGTGCGCAGCCGCCGTTATCTGCGGCGGTTGCGCAAGGAACTGGCGGAACGCGAAGCCGCGGAACGCAGCGAAGAGGAAAAATCGAACAAGAAGCAACCGCCGTTGGGCTGATCAACCGAGCCCCCTCAGGGTCCGATGCTGCCAGGCGCGCGGATGCGCGCTGCACGGGGGCCTATTCGTGGACCGCCGCCAATTGGCCGTCGAAGACCTCCGGCTCGAGGTGTCCCTTGACCAGCTGCACCGAGCGGTCCAGCTCGCGCGCCAGGGTGATGTCGTGGGTAACCAGGGCCAGCGCGGTGCCGGTGGAGCGATTCATCGCGCGCAGCAGCTCGAACACCTGTGCTGCCCGCTCCTGGTCCAGGTTCCCGGTCGGCTCATCCGCCAGGATCGCCGAGGGTCGGGTGACCAACGCACGGGCGATCGCGACCCGCTGACGCTCGCCACCGGAGAGCTCCGAAGGCTTGTGCTCCAGGCGGTGGCCCAGATCCACCTGCTGCAGCCAGTGGCGGGCCTCCTCCCGCGCCTTGCGGTTGGACATCCGCCGGATCAGCAGTGGCAGGGCCACATTCTCGGCGGCCGTCAGTTCCGGCAACAGGTGGTGGAACTGATAAACGAACCCCAGATGCTGGTTGCGCAGATGCCCGCGCCGCGCCTCGCTCATGCGGGTCCAGTCCGTGCCCAGCAAGCGCACCTCGCCGGCCGTCGGGCGGTCCAGACCACCGAGCAGGTGCAGCAGGGTGCTCTTGCCACTGCCCGAGGCACCGATGATCGCGGTCTGGTCCCCCGGCTGCAGGGCGAAATCGACCCCGGTCAGCACGGCCACATCCAGCTTGCCGTCGCGGAAACGGCGTTCCACGCCCAAGGCCTCGAGGACCGGGGTCTCGCGGTCAGTCATAGCGCAGCGCCTCCGCCGGCTGGGTACGGGCCGCGCGCCAGGCCGGGAACAGGGTGGCCACGACCGTCAGCAGGAAGCCCAGAATGCCGACCCGGAGAACATCCGACAGTTTAAGTTCAGATGGCAAGTCACTGATGTAATAAACTTCGGCGGACAGGAATTCGACGCCCACCAGCCGCTCGATAAAGGGCACGACGACATCGATATTGGACGCCAGCGCGACCCCGGCCGCGGTACCCAGGAGGATGCCGATCGCCCCGATCACGACCCCCTGGACCATGAAGATCACCATGATGCCTGCGGGCGACAACCCGAGCGTTCGCAGGATCGCGATATCCCCCTGCTTGTCGGTCACCAGCATGATCAGGGTCGAGACGATATTGAAGGCGGCCACCGCCACAATCAGCGAGAGGATGATGAACATCACCATCTTCTCCATCTGGATGGCGCGGAACAGATTCGCATGCTGACGGGTCCAGTCGGACACCCGGAAAAGCCCGTCCAGCTGCGCCGCCACGTCGCGTGCAATCACCCCGGCCTGCATCATGTCGGTCAGCCGCAGCCGCAGCCCGGTAACCTGATCGCCCATCTGGAACACCGCCTGGGCATCCTCCAGATGGATGAAGGCAGTCCCCCGGTCGTATTCATACATGCCGACCTCGAACAGGCCGGACACCTCGAAGCGCCGCATGCGCGGCATCACCCCGGCCGGCGAGACCGAGGCCTGGGGAGCCATCAGGATGATCGAATCCCCGACCTGCACACGCAGTTCCGCCGCCAGTTCGCGCCCGAGCACGACGCGGTAGCGACCGCCCTCCAGGCTCCCCAGCTCGCCCCGGATCATGTGTTCGCCGATGCGCGCAACCCGTTCCTCTGCCTCCGGCTCCACACCGCGGATCAGCGCCCCGGAGATATTCCCGCGTGCACTCAGCATCGCCTCGCCCTGAACATAAGGGGCCGCGGCCACCACCCGGTCATCGATCTCCGGCGCCTCGCGCTGCAGGCGCTCCCAGTCACGCAGCCCTCCGTTGGCCTCACCGATGGTCGCATGCGAGGCCATCCCCAGGATGCGCTCGCGCAATTCGCGCTCGAACCCGTTCATCACCGACAACACGGTGATCAGCGCCATCACGCCGAGCACCAGCCCGATGATCGACACCACCGAGATGAACGAGATGAAGTGGTTACGCCGCTTGGCACGCGTATAGCGCAGGCCGATGGCAAGGGTCAGGGGGCGAAACATCGCGAAAGCATGCCAGAGATACCGGGTCGCGCCTATAGGGGAAGCCTCGGGGGAGGCATGGCGTCGCGGTTGACGCTACCATGGAGCCATCCAGCAAACGGAGAGTTGGTCATGCCAGGGAAATGCAACGCAGCGAACCCCACCTTGAAGTCCGGCGCACGCCGGGGCAGCACCGTGCGCATCGCGGCCAGCGCCCTTGCACTGGCGCTTTTCGCCGGGGCCATGGCCACCGCCTCGGCCGACATCCTGCGCAGCCCCGAAGGGGGGTTCACCGTAAAGGAACGTGAAGGGGCCCCAACCCGTGGTCAGAGCCAGTCAGCGGTCATCCGCCAGCACGGCGAGCCGGAACAACGCCACGCCACCGTGGGCGATCCGCCGATCACGCGCTGGGACTATGCCGACTTCTCCGTGTTCTTCGAGGGCGAGTACGTCCTGCACAGCGCAGTGCGCAACGGATCCCGCTCCGACCGTCCATGAGTACCGGGGACACCACCCCGGTGCCGCCCAAACGCCGCCTCCCCGCCGAGTGGGAGCCCCAGGGTGCGATCCAGCTGACCTGGCCGCATGACGCCACGGACTGGGCACCCGTCCTGGATCAGGTGCACCCGATATTTGCCACCATTGCCGCGAGCATCAGCCAGTACGAGCCGGTCATCATCGTCGCGCGCGATCCCGAGCATATCGAGGAGATCTCCGGCTTCCTGACCGAGACCGCCATCCGGCCCGACCGGCTGTGGTTTGCCCTGGCCTCGAGTAACGACACTTGGGCGCGCGACCATGGCGCCATCACGGTATTCGACGGCAATCAGCCACGCCTGCTGGACTTTACCTTCAACGGCTGGGGCGGCAAATACCCCGCCGATCTGGACGATGCGATCACTCGGGCCCTGGCCAGCCAGGGCGTATTCGGCAGCTGTGTACCGGAACCCACCGAGCTGATCCTGGAAGGCGGGTCGATCGAATCCGACGGCGCCGGCACACTGCTCACTACAACGCGCTGCCTGCTCTCCAGCACCCGCAACCCCGATCTGGATCGCACCGGGCTGGAACAGCGCCTCGGCGAATGGCTGGGTGCCGAGCGGATCCTCTGGCTGGAACACGGGCAGCTGGAGGGCGACGACACGGATGCCCATATCGACACGCTGGCCCGCTTCTGCGCCCGCGATACGATCGCCTACGTCCAGTGCGACGATCCGCAGGACCCCCATTACCCCGAACTGCAGGCGATGGAACAGGAACTCCGGGCCCTGCGCCAGACCTCCGGAGAGCCCTACCGCCTGATTCCGCTCCCTTGGCCGGCCCCCATCGTCGAGGACGGCCGACGGCTGGCCGCCACCTATGCGAACTTCCTGATTCTGAACGGTGCGGTGCTCCTGCCGGTCTACGATGACCCCGCCGATGCCGTCGCCCGCGACCGACTCGCCGGGGCCTTTCCGGGACGCGAGATCGTGGAGATCGACTGCCGGGCGATCATTCGCCAAGGGGGCAGCCTGCACTGCCTGACCATGCAATACCCTGCGGCCGCCCTCGGCATCCCGCAGGAATAACCTTCTGCACCGAGCACCCGCCATGCCCAACGCCCCATTGTCCGTCGCCCTGATCCAGCACCGCGATGCCGGGAGCGTCGAGGCCAATCTCGACGCCACCGCGGCCGCGGTCGCCGAGGCCGCCGCGAACGGTGCCCGCCTGGTCGTATTGGCCGAGTTGCACACCGGCCCCTACTTCTGCCAGACCGAGGACCTCGCCACCTTCGACCGCGCCGAAGCGATCCCCGGCCCGAGCTGCGAGCGCCTGGGCGCAATGGCACGGGACAACGGCGTGGTCCTGGTCGGCTCCCTGTTCGAACGTCGCGCCCCGGGCCTCTATCACAACACCGCAGTGGTCTTCGAAACCGACGGCCGCCCGGTCGGCACCTACCGCAAGATGCACATCCCGGACGATCCCGGCTATTACGAGAAGTACTATTTCACCCCGGGGGACACCGGCTTCGTCCCCATCGACACTTCGGTCGGTCGCCTCGGGGTCCTGGTCTGCTGGGACCAATGGTACCCGGAGGCCGCCCGCATCATGGCGTTGTCCGGCGCCGAGCTACTGATCTATCCCACCGCCATTGGCTGGGACCCGCAGGACACGCCCGAGGAACAGGCCCGGCAGCAGGACGCATGGATGACCGTCCAGCGCGGCCACGCCGTTGCCAACAACCTGCCGGTGATCGCCTGCAACCGCACGGGGCACGAACCGGACCCCTCCGGACACGCGCCCGGGGCGAACTTCTGGGGCACAAGCTTCGTCGCGGGGCCCCAGGGCGAGATCCTGGCCCGCGCCGGCGAAGCGCAGCCGGAGATCCTCACCGTCGAGCTGGATCGCGGCCGGACCGAGGCCGTACGCCGCCAGTGGCCTTTTCTCCGCGATCGCCGCATCGATGCCTACGGCCCGATCCTGCAACGCTACATCGATCCCACCTGAGGTGATCAACACCCACTAGCGCGATCCGCCCCAGGTAATCCCCGGCCTTCTCCGTGATCTCCATGCCCTCCGCCGCAAAAACGCCCTTCAGCCTCACACAGCACAAACCGATTCGTCAGGGCGTCCTCTGGCTCACGCGCACCCGTCAGGCGGAATCCGTATAATCGCGGCCCTTTCCGCCCCTCCCGACCGAACAACAGGCCCATGTCCGAACAACGGCGCAACCCGCTCCATCCCGGCCGCCTCCCCGGCTCCGGCTTCGAGGTGTGGTCGGGGCTCAATGCCTCGGCGGCGACGCTCGCACTTTCGCGGAACGCCGGCGAGTTCGCCCGGCCACTTCTGGTGATCACGGAATCCAACGAGGCGGCCGACCGCTGGCAGGAAGAGTGGGAGTTCTTCGCCGGCGACCACGACCTGCCGCTGCTGCGCCTGCCGGACTGGGAGACCCTGCCGTTCGATGTCTTCTCCCCGCACGAGGACATCATCTCCGAACGCCTGCGCACGCTGTACCACCTGCCGGGGCTGGAACGCGGGATCGTGTTGATGCCGGTCTCGACCCTGATGCAGCGCCTGCCGCCGCGCGACTGGCTGACCACCCAGGGCCTTTCGCTGCAAACCGGCCAGCGCCTGGACCGCATGACCCTGCGCGAGAACCTCACCGAGGCCGGGTACAGCGCCGTTCAGCAGGTCATCAGCCATGGCGAATTCGCCGCCCGCGGGGAGATTCTCGACCTGTTTCCGATGGGCGCGGACGAACCCGTGCGCATCGAGTTCCTGGATGACGAGATCGACTCCCTGCGCCGCTTCGACCCCGAGTCGCAGCGCTCCACCGAAAAGGTCGAGCGACTGGAGATCCTGCCCAGCCACGAATTCCCGCTGAACGATACCTCCATCAGCGAATTCCGCACCCGCTACCGGGCGCATTTCTCAGGCGATCCCGCCAAGCACCCGATCTACCGCGACATCAGCGAGGGCCTGGTCCCGCCGGGTATCGAGGCCTACCTGCCGCTGTTCTTCGAGGGCATGGACACGGTGTTCGACTACTGCCCCGAGGTCCAGATGGTGCAGGTCGGCAACATCGCCGGGGCAGCCGAGGAGTTCGCCCAGGAGATCCATGACCGCTTTGAACAGCTCAGCCATCAGTATGATCGACCGCTGCTGCCGCCCGAACGGCTCTACCTGGACGTCGACGGCCTGGCCGGCGCACTGCGCGAGCACTCCGGCATTGCCTTGGGCGACCCGGCCGCCCCGCTCCCCGCGGGACGCGGCGCGGACATCGCATTTGCCTGCGACGCGCTGCCGGAACTCGGCATGCAGCAGGGCCGCGACGATCCAGCCCAGCCCCTGAAGGTCTTTGTCGAGGGGCAACAGCGCGTGCTCCTGACCGCGGAATCCGCCGGTCGCCGCGAGGCCCTGCTGACGCTGTTGCGGGACCAGGCCGTACCCCATCATGCCGTGGACGACTGGGACGCCTTCCTCACCGCCGAACCCGGCCTGTACGTCACCGTGGCCGCGCTCGGCGAGGGCTTTGTGCTGCCCGAGGGTGTGGCCGTCGCCCCCGAGGCCGCCCTGCTCGGAGAACGCGCGCGCCAGACCCGCGGACGCAACCGCACCACGCGGGACGCAGACGCGGTCATCCAGAACCTCAGCGACCTGACCATCGGTGCACCGGTGGTCCACGAGGAACAGGGCGTCGGCCGTTATCTCGGGCTGCAGACCCTGGACTTCAACGGCCAGCCTTCGGAGTTCCTGACGCTCGAGTACGCCGACGAGGCCAAGCTCTATGTCCCCGTGTCCTCGCTGCACCTCATCAGCCGGTATACCGGCGCGGATGCCGAGCACGCCCCCCTGCACCGGCTCGGCAGCGAGCAATGGGGCAAGGCGCGCAAGAAGGCGGCGGAAAAGGCGCGGGACGTGGCCGTCGAACTGCTCGATATTCATGCCCGGCGCGCGGCGAAACAGGGCACGGTCTTCGCTACCGACACCGCCGAGTATCACGCCTTCGCCGCCGGGTTCCCGTTCGAGGAGACCCTGGATCAGCAACAGGCCATCGACGCCGTGCTCGCGGACATGGCCGACACCCGCCCCATGGATCGCGTGATCTGTGGCGACGTGGGCTTCGGCAAGACCGAGGTCGCGATGCGCGCCGCTTTCGTCGCGGTGCAGAACAACAAGCAGGTCGTGGTCCTGGTCCCGACCACCCTGCTCGCCCAGCAGCACCACCAGAACTTCACCGACCGCTTCGCCGACTGGCCAGTCCACATCGAGTCGCTGTCACGCTTTCGCAGCGCCAAGCAGCAGGCCGCGGTACTGGAGGGCCTGAAAGACGGCAAGGTCGACATCGTGATCGGCACCCACAAGCTGCTGCAGGCCAACCTGGACTTCTCCAACCTCGGCCTGGTGATCGTCGACGAGGAACAGCGCTTTGGCGTGCGCCACAAGGAGGCGCTGAAGAAGATGCGCGCCGAGGTCGACATGCTCACGCTGACCGCCACGCCGATCCCGCGCACCCTGAACATGGCCCTGGCCGGCCTGCGCGATCTGTCGGTGATCACCACACCACCGCGCGACCGCCTGGCGATCAAGACCTTCGTCAACGAATGGAACGACGCCATCATCCAGGAGGCCTGCCTGCGCGAGATCCGGCGCGGGGGCCAGGTGTACTTCGTGCACAACGAGGTCAACACCATCGAACGCACTGCCCAGGGCCTGCAGGAGCTGTTGCCCGGGGCACGGGTCGGCATTGCCCACGGGCAGATGCGCGAACGCGAACTGGAACAGGTGATGCTCGACTTCTATCACCGGCGCTACAACATCCTGGTGTGCACCACCATCATCGAGACCGGCATCGACGTCCCCACCGCGAACACCATCATAATGAACCGTGCGGACAAGCTGGGCCTGGCACAGATGCACCAGTTGCGTGGCCGCGTCGGGCGTTCACACCACCGCGCCTACGCCTACCTGATCACCCCGCCTGAGAAGGCCATGTCCGCCGATGCCAAGAAACGGCTGGAGGCCATCGCATCGCTGGAGGACCTGGGCGTGGGCTTCACCCTGGCCAGCCACGACCTGGAGATTCGGGGTGCCGGCGAGCTGCTCGGCGACGAGCAGAGCGGGCAGATCCACGAGGTCGGATTCTCGATGTACAACGACCTGCTCAACCGCGCCGTGAATGCCCTGCGCTCCGGCAATATGCCGGAACTCGAAGGGCCCGCGGCTACCGGGACCGAGGTGGAACTGGGCCTTCCCGCCCTGCTCCCGGGCGACTACGTACCCGACGTGCACACCCGGCTGATCCTCTACAAGCGCATCAGCAGCGCACCGACCTCCGATGCCCTTCGCGAGCTTGAAGTCGAACTGGTGGACCGTTTCGGCCTGCTTCCGGACCCGGCCAAGGCCCTGTTCGAGGCCGCCCGTCTGCGGCTGAAGCTGACCCCGCTCGGGATACGCAAGCTGGAACTGGGCCCTGCTGGCGGACGCCTGGTTTTTGGCCCGAGTCCCAATCTGGACATCGCGGCCCTGATCCAGCTGGTGCAATCCGATCCGCAAATGTACAAACTGGATGGCCAGAAGGCCTTCCGCTTCTTTGCGCCGATGGAGACACTGGAGGCTCGGGCGCAGGCCGTCCTGCGCCTCTTGAACACCATCAGCCCCGAACAACAGGCCGCCTGAATGCGCAACGACCCATCCGAACCCCACAACCCCCTTCGACGCCGCCTGCTGGGCGGGCTGGCCGCCCTGCCCCTGGCTGGCGCCACGGGACCGGCCCTGGCACAGGCCGGACGCCAGTATCGCATCGAACTGGTGATCTTCGAGCATCGCACGGACGAGAGCCGTCGGCTGCAGATGGAGCTCGCCGCGCCGCGCGAGGCCATGCTCGGCGAATCCGAACTGGGCGGGCGGATCTATCGCGACTCACGCAGGGGCTTTGAACTGCAGCGCGTGGTACGCCGGGTGGAGGACTCCGGCGCCGGGCGCATCCTGGCGAGCCTGGCCTGGGATCAGACTGGACGCGACCACGCCTCCGCCCCCTGGCTGCGCGTGCAGCAGGGACGGCGAATCGGTACGCGTGATCTTCTGCGCGACGAGGCCGACCGGATGCCGCGTCCGCTGATGGAGGAACAGGACGAACGCTTCGAGCTGGAGGGCCGACTGCGTATCTGGGTGGGGCGATTCCTGCACCTGGAGACCGACCTGATCTACCACGTCGAGGATCCGCAGGGGGACCAGCCGCCGCGCGCGATAACGGTACGCGGCAGCCAGCGCATGAACTCCGGCGACGAACTGTTCTACCTGGACCATCCGGTGATCGGCATGATCGCCCGCGTCACCCGCATCGATCGCAGCTGACCCGCAGACTGGGAGGCCGGGCAGCGCGCCTCAGCGCCACTGCGGCGTGGTCTCCCAGCTCATCCATTGCTGGAAGGCCGCCATGCCGAGGTCTTCGAACAGCAACTGCAGCGCACTGCGCCGCGGCTTGAACTCCACCATCTTCTCCACACCGATCACGTCGCGCGCCACGCTGCGGTCCGTGCCGATGCCATCGATCAGGCCGAGCTCCACCGATCGATCGCCCGTCCAGATCAGGCCGTTGAACAGATCGTCGCGTTCGACCAGGCGATCGCCACGACCGGCACGCACCACGTCCACGAACTGCTCGTGCACGCCCTGCAGCACCCCGTCGAGGTGATTCACATGGTCATCGTCCAAGGGCAGGAACGGGTCCAGGAACCCCTTGTTCTCGCCGGCGGTAAACAGCCGTCGTTCCACACCGATGTTGTCGATCAGATCCACGAGCCCGAAGCTGTCCATGCGCACGCCGATCGAACCCACCATGCTGGCCTGGCTGGCATAGATCTCGTCCGCCGCTACCGCGATGTAATAGGCCGCCGAGGCGCCCACATCCCCAATGACCGCATACACGGGGATATCCGCGTGCTTCTCCTTTAGCCGCAGGATCTCGTCGTGCACGTTGGCGGCCTGCACCGGGCTTCCGCCCCCGCTGTTGATACGCAGCATTACCGCCTGGGTGCCAGCCGCCTCGAAGGCCTCTTTCAGCACCTTGGAGATGTCCTCGGCATTGGCCGCCGCGCTGGAGGCAATCAGCCCCTCGACTTCGACCACGGCCACGTGTTCGGTGGGCTCGCGTTCGCTCTCGAACATCCCCGAAAGCCCCAGATCGCCGCCGCGTACCAGGATCAGCAGCGCGACCAGGTAGAAGAAGAACAACAGCTTGAAGAAGATGCCCCAGCGTCGGGCCCGGCGTTGCTCGATCACCTGTGCCTGGACCAGGTTCTCCAGGGCCTCGCGTTCCCAGCCCGGTTTGTTCTCGTTCGCCCAGCCCATCGTCATTCCTTTTCTAAGTTGTACCTTCAGCCCGCCGGAACGCCTCAAGCAGCGATTCCAGATCCGGCTGCAAGGCCAGGGGGGATTCGTCACTCAGGCGTTCCGGCGAATGCACCCCGTGGGTGACAGCCACGGCCGGTACTCCAGCATGCCGCGCCATTTCGAGATCATAAACGCTATCACCGACCATGCGCGTGCGGGCCGGTTCCACCCCCGCGCGCCCCATCACGGACTGGAGCATGGACGGATTCGGCTTCGACGGGTATTCGTCGCCCGTGGCGGTTGCCACGAAGTACCTGCCCAGACCGGTCGCCTCCAGGGCCTGGTCCAGTCCCCGTCGCGATTTGCTGGTCGCCACGGCCAGCAGGATCTCGCGCGCATCCAGCCAGTCGAGCAGGTCGCTCACGCCGGCGAACAGCGGGGTCTCCGGGGCATCGTCAGCCGCCAGATAACACTCGCGATAGGTGTCGGAAAAGTGCTGCACGAAGGCATCATCGGCGTCCGGGTAGAGCTCGCGGACCGCTGCCTGAACCCCGAGCCCGATAATATTGCGCAGCGTCGCCTCGTCCCGCACCGGGGCACCGGTATCCTTCGCCGCACGCTGCAGGCAGTGCACGATCCGGCGAGGCGAGTCCATCAGCGTTCCATCCCAGTCAAACACAACCAGGCGCAGGTCGCCCTCCTCCGGTGGCAGCAACGGGGTCATCATGCGTCGTCCTCGCCTCCGGCATCCAGGCTCGCGAGCACCGCGGTCAGCTCGTCCGGCAACGGGGCGGAGAAGATATGTCGCTCGCCGTCCGCCGACTGGTATGCCAGTGCCTGTGCGTGCAGGAACAGCCGTTTCAGCCCATGGCGCCGCAGGCTGCGATTGGCATCCGGCAAGCCGTAGTCGTGATCGCCCCCCACCGGATGGCCGATCGACTGACCGTGGACGCGAATCTGGTGCGTGCGGCCGGTCCCGATCTTCACCTCCGCCAACTGGAAGGCACCGTGCACCTCCAGCGGGACAAAGACGCTCCGGGCTTCCCGTGCCCGCGGTCCGTCGCTGTCGGTCTCGCCCGCACGCATCCGGCGGCGGCCGTCTTCCTGTCGGCCACTGGCGACCGGGGCATCGCATTCGATGGTCTGTCCCCCCGCGAACTGCCCCACCAGCAGCGCCAGGTAGCGCTTCTCGACCCGCCCTTCACGCAACGCGGCATGGAACTCTTGCAGCGCCGAGCGGCGCTTGGCCAGCAGCAGGCAGCCACTGGTCTCGCGATCCAGGCGGTGCCCCAGTTCCAGCTCGATATCCGGCCGTAACTGGCGCATCGCCTCGATAATGCCAAACGCCAGCCCGCTCCCGCCGTGCACCGCCAGGCCGGACGGCTTGTCCAGCACCAGCACATCGTCATCCTCGTGGATAATCGCCCGACGCAACCGGTCCAGTACCTTCGGCGGGATCTCGCTGCTGGCCGCCTCCGGTCGATCCAGATCCGGCACCCGGACCTCGTTGCCGACAACCAGGCGCTTGTGCGCCTTGGCCCGGCGCCCATCCACCCGCACGGCACCCTGACGGACCAGGCGGTAGATCAGGCCCTTGGGCACGCCCTTCAGTTCGCGGAGCAGGAAGTTGTCGAGCCGCTGACCGTCACCACGCTCGGTGACCTGGAAGGTACGTGGGCCGGAGGGTTCGCGCGTTGCTTTCATGGCGCGGGATGCTACCGGAGCCGCGCTCACCGGGCTACTGCACCCATCCCCCTTGCGGGCGGAAAAACTTGCCCGGACGGGGGGTTATGCCCTACATTGGCCCACGGTACGTTGCTGTGCTACGCCTGCAACGCGCCTCGAATCACCCGCCGCTTCGATCCACAGGCTGAACGCAGCCTCCGGTCGAAGGGCCATCGCCACAAAGCGACACTGTGACGCTATTTCTTCTAACCCAGTCCTGTCTCCCCGGCTACGCCTCCCGCAGGCGACTGATCCCGTGGTTGCTGGTGAACACCTGGCTGGCGCGTTGGCTTGTGCTACGCGCCGCCGCTGCGAGCACGCGTGCGCAAGCGTTGCCGTGCCGCCGCTCGATCGCCGCACCCCGGACCCCGATCTTCCCCGCCGGACGCCAGGACGCCCTACCGAGTCCAATGCATGAAACGCATCCTGATCAATGCCACGCAGCCGGAAGAGTTGCGGGTCGCCATGGTCGACGGCCAGCGGCTGTACGACCTGGATATCGAACTGCCTTCGCGCGAACGCAAAAAGGCGAACATCTACAAGGCCAAGATCACCCGCGTCGAACCGAGCCTGGAGGCCGCGTTCGTCAACTTTGGTGCTGATCGCCACGGCTTCCTCCCGTTCAAGGAGATCGCTCATTCCGCGGTTGGCGCCCCTGCCGACAGCGACAAGCCAATCCGCGACTTCCTGAAGGAAGGCACGGAACTCCTCGTCCAGGTGGAAAAGGAAGAGCGCGGCAACAAGGGTGCCGCGCTGACTACCTACATCAGCCTGGCCGGCCGTTATCTGGTCCTGATGCCCAACAACCCGAAAGCCGGTGGAGTCTCGCGCCGCATCGAGGGCGAAGACCGCGCCTCCCTGCGTGACGCACTCTCCGGACTGACGATGCCGGACGGCATGGGCGTAATCGCCCGTACCGCGGGCGTCGGGCGTACCACCGAAGAGCTCCAGTGGGATCTGGATTACATGACTGCCCTGTGGGCGGCGGTCACCGAAGCGGCGGAAAAGGCCAAGACCCCGGCGCTGATCCACCAGGAAAGCAACGTCATCATCCGCGCCCTGCGCGACCACATGCGCAACGACGTCGGCGAGGTCATCATCGATGACAACGACGTTTACCAGCAGGCCGAGGAATTCGTTCGTCTGGTCATGCCCAACAGCCTGCGCAAGCTCAAGCGCTACGACGACCCGGTCCCGCTGTTCAATCGTTACCAGATCGAGAGCCAGATCGAGAGCGCATTCGACCGCGACGTCACCCTGCCCTCCGGCGGTGCGCTGGTCATCGACCACACCGAAGCCCTGATCTCCATCGACGTCAACTCTGCGCGCTCGACCAAGGGTGGCGACATCGAGGAGACCGCCTTCCACACCAACCTGGAGGCGGCGGAAGAAGTCGCGCGCCAGTTGCGCATCCGCGACCTGGGCGGCCTGATCGTGATCGATTTCATCGACATGAACGCCAACAAGCACCAGCGGGAGGTCGAAAACCGCCTGCGCGAAGCGCTGGAGATGGATCGCGCCCGGGTCCAGGTCGGGCGCATCAGCCGCTTCGGCCTGCTGGAGATGTCGCGCCAGCGCCTGCGTTCATCGCTGGGGGAATCCAGCCAGAACACCTGCCCGCGCTGCCAGGGTCACGGCCAGATCCGTAGCGTGGAATCCCTCGCCCTGTCGATCCTGCGATTGATCGAGGAAGAGGCGATGAAGGACCGCACGGGCCTGGTGATGGGTCAGGTCCCGGTCGACGTGGGCACCTTCCTGCTGAACGAGAAGCGCGAATCGATCAACGACATCGAGGAGCGTCACAAGGTCGACATCAGCATCATCCCCAACCCGCAGTACCTTACTCCACGCTTCGAGGTCCGCCGCGTGCGCGGCGACGAACGCGAAGAGGCGATCAGCGACCGCGGCTCGCACGAACTGGTGGAGACCACCGAGGACGAGAGCGATCCGCATCAGGAGCGCCGCAGCAAGGTCGAAAAGCCACTGGTCCAGGGCGTCAAGATGACCGGGCCGGCCCCGGTCAGCGACAGCGCACCCTCCGCTCCAGAGACGTCACAGCCGGTGGCGAAGCCCGGATTCTTCACGCGCATCTGGTCCTCGCTGTTCCCCAACGCGCGTCCGGCAGACGGACCGGAAGATGAACAGGAAGACAGCCGCAAGGGCGGAGGTCGCGGGCGCGCCGGCGAAAGCAACCGCGGCGGCAAGGGCAGCGGCCGCGGGGGCAGTCGGAAAAAGGCCGACAACGGCGGCCGCAATACCGGCGACAAGCGTGACGAGACCGACAAGGGCAAGAAGGGCGCACCCGACAAGACGGATAGTGCCAAGGGCAATGGCACCAAGCCCGATGGTGCCAAGGGCCGTTCCCGTCGTGGCGGCAAGAAAGATGCCGATGCCGCGAAGGGCACGAGCAACGAATCTCCGAAACAAGCCGCCGAAAGCCGGACGCCTGACACCAGGGGACCCGAGAAGTCCGCAGACTCGAAACCGGCCGAGAAGCCGGCCGAGAAACCAGCACGGGACAAGGACGAGGCCGCCACTAGCGAAGCCGCGGACACTCCTGCGGGTAACGGACCGGAGAAGTCGGACGAGGATGACGGCAGCAAGGGTCGCAGCACCCGTTCCCGCCGTTCCCGTCGCGGTGGCCGGCGTCGTGGCGGTCGTGGACGTTCTGGCGAAAACGCCGGCGAAGCCGGCACCGATGGTGCGCAGAACACTGCAAACGAGGGTTCCGCTCCGGAATCCGGCAGTGATACGGCCGCCCCGGATTCGGCCGCCTCGGCCGACACCGGAAAGGCGCACGCTGAGACGCCCAAAGAAGCTCAGAACCCCGAGTCCTCTGCCCCAACCCGGGACGGTGGCGAGAGTACCCCGCCACCGGAAAAGGCCAGCCCCGACGATGGCGTCCCCAAGGACGCCGCGCCCGCCAAGGGGCGTAGCCGCGGTGGTCGCGGCCGCAAGCCGGCCCCGGCCTCCTCAGACACCTCCGCCGGCGAAGGGACTCCGGGCTCCAGCGAGCCGAACACCCCGACGGAAAGCCAGCCGGCCGTTTCCGATTCCCGGGAACCGGCCCCAAAAGCCGAGCCGGCTGCGAAGCCGGACACGGCGGACGCCACAGGCCAAAGCGACAAGGCCCCGGCCAAGCGCCCGGCCCGGGCCAAGAAGTCCGCAGCCGATGCCGGGGATGCCGCGAGCAAGACCGATGCGACCCCGACGGAACCGCCGGACACCGCTCCCAAGCCAAGAACCCGGCGGCCAAAGGCGACCAAGGCGGAGACCACCCCCTCCGATGAAGGGGCCTCTGCTTCAAGGCCGGACGAAGTGAAAGCAGAAAAGCCTGCGGAGGCGAAAGACGACAAACCTGCCGCGCCCAAGCCCACTGCCGAGCCAGCGGAACCGGCCGCCGAAAGTCCGAACCGAAAAGGCGACGACTGACAGGACGAGGTCCCTCGTCCAACCAAAAAGGGCCCGCCTATTGGCGGGCCCTTTTTGGTTCTGGCCTCGGGATTCCGAATGGATGATCTTCCAGAAGGGTCAGACCGACGCCTTTGGCGCGGCTTGCACGCGACCCTGCGCCAGTCGACTCCGGCAGCGACTCCTGCGCCCGGTCCGCCACTCGCCCGGCAGTGCTGTCAGGAGGCCTTCAACGTGTGGCGATCGCGGATATGTTCCAGCAACCCATCCGCTGCCGCTTCCACCAGGTCCATGACGTGCACGAACCCTTCGTCCCCGCCGTAGTACGGGTCCGGGACTTCGTGTTCGCCGAACTGTGGCGCAAAGTCCAGAAACCGCAGCAACTCCGCCCGCGCATCTGCCGGACGGATGCGCTCGGCATTGCGGTAGTTTGCGTCGTCCATGGTCAGGATATAATCGAACTCTAGGAAATCCTCGGGCTCCAGCCGGCGCGCGCGCAGATGTTCCAGATCGTAGCCGCGCGAGCGCGCCTCCTGGCGGGCCCGGCTATCCGCCTTCGCTCCCACGTGATACCCGGCGGTTCCGGCCGAATCGACCTCGATGGCCTCGCTCAGTCCGTGTTCGCGCACCCGCGCCTCGAACACCCCATGGGCCATCGGCGAGCGACAAATATTGCCCAGGCAAACCATCAGTACACGTATCTTCGACATCGCTCCACAGTCCGAATCGCGAAAGGCATCAGGATAACAAACCGGGCATCCTGGGCGGGCCGTTTCATTCCGCGCCCTCCGGTATGCCATGCTGAGGCTTTGCATCACGAGATCCATTGATGGTCGACCTTGGCGGTCCGCGCATTCCCGGCTGGACACCCCCCGGCAATGTGGCCAGTGGGGCGGGCACCGGAACGCGACAATCCCTCCAGACCGGAACGCGCATCGAGGTTCGTGTCCTGGACGTACTTGCCGATCGCGGGGTGCGGCTGCGTCTCGAACCCTCCCCGGGGCGCAGCGGCGCATCGACCGCGACACGCCCCTCCCCCCCTGCCACGGTGGTCACCGCCCAGCTGACCGGCGCATTGCCCACGGCCTTGTTGAACCGACCCGGCTCGGGCGCTTCCGGCACCGCCATGCTGGCCGAGATCACCCGCACCGAGCCACGCCTGGAGGTCCGCCTGCTCCCCCTGACCATGGATCGCGCCGCACCCCGCCCCGCCAGTAGCGGCTCAGCGCCCAACCCGGCCCAGCAGTGGCTGGGACAAGAACTGCGTCTACAGCTCCCCGGGGCACGCCCGCTGGGGCCGGCTCTGCATGGCCTGCTGACCCAGCCCTCCGGGACCGGGGCGCCAGCCACGAGCGCCATGCCCGGGGCCCAGGCCGCACCCGCACTGCACCGTATCCTGGAGCTCCTGCCCACGCCGGGCCAACTGGCACAGCCCGAGACCCTGCGCCAGCACGTCCAGCAATCGGGACTCTGGATGGAGGCCATGCTGGGGCATGCCGGACGCGGTCAAGGCCCGATGCATCCATTCGCGGCAGATCTCAAGGCCCAGCTTCTGCGTGCCGCAGACCAGGTTCGCCAAGCGGCGGACGCACGCCCTGCAGCGCAAGCGCCCCCCGCCACCGCCTCGGCGGCTCCCCCAGCCCCGGCCACGGCCCTGTCCGGCCTTCTGGAGGGGCTCCTGAAACGTGTCACGTCGCTCCAGCTCCAGTCGCTGCAATCCTTCGCAAGTGACGAACCCGGCAACAGTCGCTGGTTATTCGAACTTCCGCTGCGCAGCGAGCAGGGTATCCACGGTGTTTACGGCGAGATCCAGCGCGAAGGCGGAAGCGACGACGAAGCCGAAGCGCCCTGGTCGATTGTGTTGACGCTGGATATCGGTGACCTCGGCCCGACGCGGATCGCCCTGGCATCGCGCAATGGGGGCGTCAGCGTGCACTTCACCGCACCCGAGGCCGATACCGTCACGCGTCTGCGCAGCGAAATGGCTTATCTCCGAGATCGGCTGGGCGAGCGCGACCTGACGGTGACGGGGCTGTCGGTACGTCAGGGCGAGGTCGATACGGACCCGCGCCCCACGAATTCGCATCGCATGCTGGACGAACAGGCCTGAGCCGATGGCACGAAAGGATCATGGGGACCGAACGGCCGACCGCGGCCGATCACCGGCCAAGGCGGTTGCACTGGAATGGGATCGTCGGCAGGCGCCGCGGATCACAGCCAGCGGCTCGGGCCTGACGGCCGAGGCCATCCTGCGCATTGCCGAGGAACACGGAATCCCGCTGCACCAGGACCCGGCCCTGAGCGAGGCGCTGGCGCAGGTCCCCGTCGGCAGCGAGATCCCGGAAGAGCTCTACGTCGCAGTCGCGGAGATTCTGGCCTTTGTGTTCCTGCTGGCAGGGATCACACCCGACGACCGGGGCAGTGGGTATCAGGCCCCCTCGCGCCAGTCCAGACCGGACCGCGAAGGGCCGGACCGGGACTCATGAACGCCCGGCGAACCCGGAACCGCCGGCATTCCCGGAGCCGTGCAGGCTGAACAACAAGTCGAGTTCGGTGGAAGTAAGGCCACAACGCCGACGGACCTCTTCACGACCCAGGCCCTGCTGGATCAGAAGAATCGCCTGCTCGTAGGCACCGCTGTCGCCCTCGCGGGCGCGTAGCTCGCTGTGCTGGTCATGCAGGCGCTCCAGGGCACGCTGTACCGAGGCCTGTGCCTGCCCGTGGGTCGCAACCCCTTCGGACAGAGCCTTCATTGCCCCTTGCAGCGCCATTACCGAGGTGGCCTGGCGCTGATAATCCTGACGCAGGGCAACCAACTGCCGACGCAACAGAATCACGAGCCCCACGGCAAATCCGGCGACGATGGTCGCCAGCAACGCAATCAACGCGGCGAGCCAGATCAGCATTCCCTCTCCCATTGCCTGCACACTCCTGAAACCCGGGGCCTGCCGATTGTCGCGTGATTCGTGAGGGCGTGACCAGCCATGGCGAAAAAATCGGACACGGACCCGCGCCCGGACCGAGTTGGTGCCGGTCCCCGGGGAGTTCAAGCGTAGTCGTCGATCAGGCCGCGCCGCTGGCGGCGTTCTTCCTTGCGCGGCGGACGCTGCTGGGTTGGACGCACTGCGGGACGAAAGACCGGATCGCGGTCATGGTCGTCGCTCAAACTGCGCCCGGGAACAGTGGTATGGACCGGTCGAACAGTCCGGTCCGGCTGGAGTTCGTCGACCATGGTTCACCTCCCGGCTTGCGCCTCATGGTCCTCGTCTGTTGACTGTAGACCCGACGTGCGCGGCTACAGTTCGCGCAACTGCGCCCACTCGTCGTCCGATAGCAGCCTGTTCAGGTCCACCAGGATGGTGAGGCCCTCCTCGGTGCTGGTCACGCCCTGAATAAAGCGGCTGCTGTCATCGTTACCCACCTCGGGCGCCGGCTCGACCGAATCCGGGGAGATCCGCACGACCTCCGAGACGGAATCCACCAGAATCCCCACGTTCTGGTTGTCTACATCGATGATCACGATGCGCGAGGCCTCATCCGACTCGCGATCATCCAGCCCCATACGCCGCCGGGCGTCGATCACCGTAACGACATTCCCGCGCAGGTTTATGATCCCGAGGATGTAGTCCGGCACACCCGGTACCGGGGCGATCTCGGTAACCTTGAGCACCTCCTGAACCTGCAGAACGTCGATCGCATAGGTTTCCTCCGCCAGACTGAAAGTCACATACGGAGCGGTGTCGGCCTTGGTCATGGCTTCTACGTCTTGTGCGCTGCTCATGTCATCCTCGATATTCCGTGCCGGCGGGGGCCGCCTGTGGTGTCGTCTTGACCGGGTTATCGGCCGATTACCGCCATGCTTGAATGGCGCCGGCCGGGATCAGTCCCAGCCACCCTCGTCGAGGGTGCGATCCAGCGCCTCCAGGTCCAGCAACGTCGCCATCTTCTCGCGCTCCACGCCGGCCAGCCAGGGCAGGCGCCGGCGGTGGCTGCGCCAGCGCAACGACTCCGGCTGGATCACCCGGGTACCGTGAATCGCGCGACAGGCCAGCGCGAACCGCGAACCCGCGAGGAACACCACCTGCCGGGCCGTATCCGGCTCGTAGTCACGATCTTCCGGTGTCACCACTGCGGCCAGGTCAATCAGCTGCACCCGCCCCTGCTTGGTATCCGCCAATCCAAGGTACCAGACCGAATGATTCGGGGTGGGCCGCACTTCCAGGCTGTCCAGCGGCGCCACCCCGCCCAGCGCATGTAGCGGCGCCAGCAGGGTCAGGTTGCCAGCCTCGATCACGAGGGCCGAAAACGGCTGCTCGGGCCGCGCATACTCGCGCTCCGCTGGATCGGCCGGTGGGGCTGGTGGGGTCGAGGCCACTACCGGCGCCGGGACGACGTCCACCGCATCGGCTTCACGGACCGGGGCTTCCAACTCCACTACGGGCGCAGCTTCTTCTACCGGCGGCCGTGGCTCCAGGATATCTGGTCGCAGAAGCGGGCGAACGGGCTCCGGCTCGTCCAGCAGGCTGCCGAAGTAGTCGTCCAGCGCCTCCGGCTCGGCCTTCAGGGCCAGGTTGTCGACTATGGAACGGTTCATCCGCGTCGCCTCCGTTCATGGGGTTCGGACAGCCGGCCACCGATGGCCTCCAGCAGATCCGAGTAGGCGAGCACACCCCGGGCGTCCGGGATCATGAAACACAGCGGCTGCCCGGCACTGGAGGCATCGCGGAATTTCGTGTCCACCGGGATTACGCCCGGCCAGACGTCGTCGCCGTACAAACGACGCAGTTCCGACAGGGCCTCGTGCGCCGCGCGCGTACGACGGTCGAACAGGGTCGGAATAATCCGGTACGCCAACTCGGACTTGCGCGATTTCTGTACCATTTTCAGCGTATTGATCATTCGTTCCAGCCCCTTCAGGGCGAGGAATTCTGTCTGCACCGGCACCAGCAGTTCGTCACAGGCGGCCAGCGCATTGACCATCAACACACCGAGCATCGGCGGGCAATCCAGCAACACGTAGTCGTACTGCCCCGAGATCTTCTCCAGCGCGTGACGCAGCACCAGCCCCATGCCACTGCGGGTGCCCAGCTGGCGATCCAGCGTCGCCAGCGCGGTACTCGCGGTCAGTAGATCCAGCCCCGGGAACCGGGTCTCGCGGATCAGTCCATTCGGGTCCGGATCCGCACCCTCGGCGCACTGGCTGAAAAGCTCGTACACCCCGCGCGTGGCGGTCTCCGGATCATGGCCGAAATACGCCGTCAGCGATCCGTGCGGGTCCACATCCACCAGCAGCACGCGTTGCTCCGGGCCCGACAGGAGCCCGCCCAGCGTCACCGTGGTGGTGGTCTTGCCCACCCCCCCCTTTTGGTTTGCAACCGCCCAGACCTTCATGGTGTGTCTCCATCCATCGGGAGCGGTGCGGGCGGAAGATCCTCGCGCAGGCGCTCCGGTTCCTGCGCGCCCTCGGCGCGCGGACGCGCCCCGGGCAGTACCACGATGGACACGCGCCGGTTCTCGGCCCGCCCCTCCGCAGTGTCGTTGCTGGCCGTCGGCCGGTGCTCGCCATAGCCTAGGGCGACCAGATTCTCCGGATCGACCCCCACCTCCTCGAACACGCTGACCACTGCGGCCGCCCGTCCGGACGACAGCTCCCAATTCGACGGATAGATCGCGGTCTGGATGGGCACATTGTCCGTGTGTCCCTCCACATGAACGCGGGAGACACGTGGCGCAAGAATCTCGCCAACCTCTTGCAGAAGACCCTCCGCCTGTGGGTTCAGGGTCGCCGCCCCGGACGCAAACAGGAGACGGCTGGTGATCTCGATCTCCAGCCAATAGGCCTCGCGCGTCACGCGCAGGTCGCCATCCTCGATCCATTGCGCCATCGCCTGTTCGATCTCGCGCGCGGTATCCGCCAGTTCGTCCAGGAACGCCTGCATCCCAGCGTCGTCCGGGCCCTCGTCAAGCATCCCGCTCAAGGCCATGTCGATGGGCTGAGGACCATCCTCCACCAGACCTGGCTGGACCTCGATAGGCACCAGGGCACGCAGATCCTGCGGTGTACGTTCCCGGGCCACGGTGGGATCCCCGACCTGAATCGGGTCGGCCTGCATCGGTGCGCGAAAGGCGTCCACTAGCGACTCGGACAGCACCCTGTACTTGCCGTCATCCACCGAGGAGATGGCGTACATCACCACGAAGAACGCCAGCAGCAGTGTGACCAGATCCCCATAGGGGATGGCCCATGCCTCGTGATTCTGATGTTCTTCCGCCCGCTTGCGTCGCGCCATGGTGACCTCACTCGTGGATGAAGCCACTCAGCTTGCTTTCGATGTTCCGCGGGTTTTCACCTTCCGCAATGGCGATAAGACCTTCCATCAGCATTTGCTGGTGTTGCGAGCGGTTCTGAATAATCGACTTCAATTTGTTGGCCACCGGAAGGAACAGCAGGTTGGCCGAGGCAATGCCGTAGATCGTGGCGACAAAGGCCGCCGCGATGCCCGCCCCCAGCTTGCTCGGATCCGCGAGGTTCTGCATCACTGCCATCAGGCCCATCACCGCGCCGACAATCCCCAGGGTCGGGGCATAGATCCCCATGCTCTCGAAGATCTTCGCGCCCTGCAGGTCGAAGTGCTCGCGGTTGTCGAGGTCGGCCTCCATGATCTGGCGAATGGTCTGCGGTTCACTACCGTCCACCAGCAGTTGCAGCCCCTTGCGGGCAAAGCCGTCGGTCTCCTCGTCGGCCAGCGTCTCCAGGCCTAGCAGGCCTTCCTTGCGCGCGACATGCGACCACTCGACGATCTGCTCGACCGTCGCGCGATTGTCGACCTTCGGTGGCTTGAAGGCCCACGGCAGGATGCGCATACCGTGCATGAAGACCGACAGCCGTGCCTGCACCAGGGTCGCCCCCAGGGTCCCCAGCACCACGATCAGGAAGGCCGCGGCATTCCACAGCGCACCCAGGCCACTGCCCTTGGCAATGCTGCCGCCGAGAACCGCCACCAGCCCCAGGGTAATCCCGATGAGGCTCAGGATATCCATGTCAGCAGAACCCCTTCACCAGTGCGGGCCCGATTTCGGGCAGCGGGTACACATGATCGGACAGGCCGGCCTCGGCCACTGCCGCCGGCATCCCGTACACCACGCAGGTCGCCGCATCCTGCGACCACACCTGCGCGCCGGCGCCCTTCAGCGCCCGCGTGCCTTCGCGGCCATCGGCGCCCATGCCGGTGAGGATCACGGCAAGCACCTGCCCGCGCAGCGCCTCCACGGCGGAACCGAAGGCCGCATCCACGCTCGGCTTGTAGATGGTGCCCAGGGAGCTCTCCGCGATTCGCACATGCGTCTGGCTGCCGCGCTCCAGCGTTGTCTGCATCCCGCCCGGGGCCAGCAGCGCCACGCCCGGCTTCAGCACATCACCGTCCTTCGCCTGACGCACCTCGATATTGCACATGGCGTTCAGACGTTCGGCGAAGGCCGGGGTAAAACTGGCGGGCATGTGTTGCACCAGCAGGATCGGCAGCGGGAAATTCGCCGGGAGCGGCTTCAGCACCTCCTGCAGCGCCACTGGACCGCCGGTGGAGGTACCAATCAGTACCGCGCGCAACTGCCGTAACGGCGTCGGCGGCCGGGAACTGGCAACCGCCGGAGCCGGCTTGCGCGCATCGGCCGCGGCCTGACGGTCGGTCTCTTCGCGGCGCGCGGACGGCCGGGCCTCCCGCGCAGGCGTGGTCGTGCCCGGGGCACTGACAGAGCGCGCCCGGCTGCGTGACAACGAGCGCACGCGGCGCCGAAGCAGCATGCGCGCGCTGTCCTCGTCCCCCGCCATGTCGCTGAAGCGCTTGGGAAGGAAGTCCACCGCCCCGGCCTCCAACGCATCCAGGGTCGCCTGGGCTCCCTCGGTCGTGAGACTGGAGAACATCAGGATCGGAAGCGGGCGCTCGGCCATGATCTTGCGCACCGCAGTGATGCCGTCCATCACCGGCATCTCGATATCCATGGTCACGACATCGGGATCGAGGTCCCGGACCTTGGCGATCGCCTGCTCGCCATTCTCGGCCGAACCTACGACCTCAATGCCGGAATCGGAATCCAGGATCTCGGCGATACGCCGACGAAAGAACCCCGAATCGTCAACTACCAGAACCCTGATCGGCATCCTCAGCCCTCGCTCGAGCGCGACGCGCGGCGCGGTCGACCGGACATTTGCAGTTGCCGCATCAGGATGGTCACCAGGTCGGAGACGTCGAGGATCAGGGCGATGCCCCCATCCCCGGTGATCGTCGCTCCCGCCAGGCCCTTCACGCCTTGCAGATTCTGGCCGAGCGGCTTGATGACCACCTCTTCCTGCCCCACGAGATCATCCACCACCAGTCCTACCTTGCGGTCGGCCGTATGGACCACCACTACGTGGGCATCCTTGCGCACCTCGGGCTCGTGCCCAGGCTTCAGCCAGCGCTTGAGGTAATGGACTGGCAGGGCGTGCTTGCGCACCATGATGACTTCCTGATCATCCACGTAATTCGTCTTGGTCAAATCCAGATCCAGGATCTCGGAGACCGAGGCCAGCGGGATCGCAAAACGCCGGCCGTCCAGAATCACCATCAGGGCGGGCAGGATCGCCAGGGTCAGGGGCAGCTTCACCCGCAGCGTGGTCCCTACGCCGATCTCGGAATCAATCTCGATGGTGCCATTGAGCTGCGAGATCTTGGTCTTGACGACGTCCATGCCAACCCCGCGGCCGGAGACGTCCGAGATCTCGGTCTTGGTGGAGAATCCGGCCATGAAGATCACGTTGAAGGCCTCGCGATCGGTCATCCGTTCGGCCATCGCGGGCTCCATCAGCCCCTTCTCCACCACCTTGCGCCGCAGGGCCTGTGGGTCCATGCCACCGCCGTCGTCCTTGATCAGCAGTGCGATGTGATCGCCCTCCTGGGCCGCGCCGAGCACGACCGTACCCTTGCGCGGCTTGCCCGCCGCCTCGCGCACATCGGGCGTCTCGATGCCATGGTCCACAGCATTCCGCACCAGATGCACCAGCGGATCGGACAGGGCCTCGACCAGATTCTTGTCGAGGTCGGTTTCCTCGCCGAAGATCTCCAGCTCGATCTCCTTGCCCAGATTCCGCGACAGATCGCGGATCACTCGAGGGAAGCGATTGAAGACCTTCTTCACCGGCTGCATGCGGGTCTTCATCACCGAGGTCTGCAGGTCGGAGGTCACCAGTGCCAGCGAACTGATCGCCTTGCCCAGTTCGTCGTCGACATGCTGCGAACGCAGCATGCTCAGCCGGTTTCGTACCAGAACCAGCTCGCCCACCAGGTTCATGATCTCGTCCAGGCGCTCGGTATCCACACGCACGGAGGTCTCGCCCTGCGGAGCCGAGCGCCCACCGGCCTCGGCCCCGCCGGCGCGGGCACTACCGCCGCCCTGCCCACCGGCGGCCGCCGGTTCCGGCGTTACCGCTTTTTCCGGCTCGGGCGCCACGGCCGCGGGCTCGGTCGGCAGTGGATCCGCAGGGTCGTCCGCAGCCGGTTCGGGCATTGCCGGACCTCCGCCCTTGGCCTGCAACTCGTCCAGCAAATTCTCGAACTCGTCGTCGCTGATCAGATCACCGCCCGAGTCTTCGCTGGCCCCGGCGTCGCCCGGCACGGCCGCGTCCACGGGTGCCGGGGCCCCGTCACCATGCAACGTATCCAGCAGGGCCTCGAACTCGTCGTCCGTGATCTCCTCCCCGCCGCCCACCATGGCGTCGCCGGGGGCCGAGGCCTGTGGCTCGGGGACGGGCTCCGGTTCAGGCGCGGGCGGCGCCCCGGCGGTATCTCCGGCGACGTCTTCGTTTTTTGCCATGCGCCGCAGGTCCTCGACCACCGCGGCATCGGCGGGGGTCGGGTCCACTCCGGAGCGCAGATCCCCGAACATGACGTTCAGGGAGTCCAGCACGCGGAGCATGGTGTCCATCAGATGGCTATCGGCACGGCGTTCGCCGTTGCGCAGCAGATTGAAGACGTCCTCGGCGTGATGACACACCGTCACCAGCGCATCCAGGCTCAAGAACCCGGCGCCCCCCTTGATGGTGTGGAAGCTTCGAAAGACCGCATTCAACAGATCCCGGTCGTCCGGGTTCTGTTCCAGGTCGATGAGTTGCTCGTTGAGCCCCTCCAGCAGTTCCCCGGCCTCGATCAGGAAGTCCTGAAGGATTTCGTCATTGGGGTCGATGGCCATTCAGTCTCTCCGGTCCCGTGGCGCCAGTCGTATGGGGGGCACTGCTAGAAGCCCAGGCTTGATAGCAGATCGTCCACCTCGTCCTGTCCTTGAACGACATCTGCGCTGGAATCTTGAGTCTTTGGCACACTGGGGCCGTGACCCTTGCGGTCCGCCTCGCGGTCTTCTTCGCCACGTTCCAGAGACGCTTCGGCCGCTTCGACCTGCTCCATGCGCCCGCTGGAGAGCCGAATCAGGGTAACGAGGTTCTCTTCGAGGTCAGTCACCAACTGGATCACCCGGCGAATCACCTGGCCGGTAATGTCCTGATAACTTTGCGCCATCAGCACCTCGGAGAGCAGCCGCCGCAACTCCTCGGCGTCCTCGCCCGCCTGCCCGAAGAAGCTGTCCAGCTCACGCGCGAAATCGCGGAATTCGTCCACCGAGAGCTGCCGGTTGCGAAACCGCGTCCATTTGGCGGTCAAGTCGGCCGCCTGCTGGCTGAACGACTCGGCGATCGGCAGGCTCGACTCGATGGCGCCCATCGTGGCGTGCGCGGCCTGCTCGGTCATGGTGACCACGTAGTTCAGGCGTTCCTTCGCATCCGGGATCTCCGCCTGCGTCAGCTCCACCAGACGCGAGTCCCCACGGAAACTCTGCAAGGCCTCGTGAAGGTCGCGCGTCAGCTTGCCCAGTTCATCGAAGAGCTCGCGGTCGTAAGGACGCGCAAGATCCTGCACCAGCGCGCGCGCCGCCGCGTCGTCGCCCGCCTCGAGCGTCTGCACCAGTTGTCGGGCCAGCTCGAGCTGGCCGTCGCGTGGGGGGTGTTCCTGTTCAGTCATGAGGAGCCTCTTGCTGGTACGGCGCCGAAGGAGCCGGGTCACGCCCACCCGCGCAAGCGAGACGGACGTCGTCCGTATTCACCACCGGGCGATCCTTAGCCCTGTGCTTCAATACGTTCGAAGATCTTGTCGATCTTTTCCTTCAGCGTTTCGGCGGTAAACGGCTTGACCACATAACCGTTCACACCCGCCTCCGCGGCCTCCACGATCTGGTCGCGCTTGGCCTCGGCCGTCACCATCAGCACCGGCATCGACTTCAGGTTGGCATCCGCCCGGACGGCCTTCAGCAGGTCGATGCCCGGCATGTTGGGCATGTTCCAGTCGGTAATCAGGAAGTCGAAATCACCATTTTGCAGCATCGGCAGCGCGGTGCTGCCGTCGTCGGCTTCCTGCGTATTATTGAAGCCAAGATCGCGCAAGAGGTTCTTGATAATGCGCCGCATCGTGGAAAAATCGTCCACGATGAGAATTTTCATTCCCTTGTCCACACGTCACTCCGGGATTCGTAAGGTGAGTTTTAGAATAACTGCAAAGCCGCGCCGTCTTCGAGCCACGACCCCATGCGCGCGCGCAGCCGAATGACCGCCTGGCTGCGAATCTGGCTCACGCGCGACTCGGTCACGCCCAGAACAGCCCCGATCTCGCGCAGATTCAGTTCTTCGGTGTAATACAGCGAAAGCACCAGGCGTTCGCGTTCAGGCAGATCCCCAAGGGCCTCGGCCAACTCCTCGCGAAACTCGCCAGCCTCAAGGCTACGCGACGGCGAGACTTCCTGCCCCTCGATCACGCGATCGGCCCCGTCATCCCCGCCACCCAGATCGTCCAGTGCAAACAGATGGGCCCCGGCGTGGTCCTTGAGCATGTCGTAATAGTCATCGATAGGCACGTCCAGCTCGGCCGCCACCTCGCTCCCACGCGCCGCACGCCCCTCGCGGGCCTCGACACTCTGGATCGCGGCGGCAATACGCCGGCTGTTGCGATGCACCGAACGTGGCGTCCAGTCACTGCGACGCAACTCGTCGATCATCGCACCGCGGATGCGGATTCCGGCGTAGGTGGCAAAGGTCGCCCCCTGCCCGCCCTCGAACTGCCGCGCCGCCTCCAGCAGACCGATCATGCCGGCCTGGATCAGGTCATCGACCTGGACCGAGGCCGGTAGACGGGCCATCAGGTGGTGCGCAATGCGATGCACCAGTTCAACGTGATCGGCAATCAGCTTCTCGTGTCCACCGGTCGCGGTGGACGTCGCCTGGTAGCCGGAAAGTCGATTACGCGTCGTCATCATGCGCTCTGCAGCATTCGTTCCACGAAGAACCCGACGCCCCCGTGGTCACCCCCACCGACTGGCCAGCGATCCACCGTGTGTGCCAGGTCGGCAAACGCCTTGCCGGCCGGACTGCCGGGATACTGCTGAACCACCGGCGCCCTTTTCTGCACGGCCTTGCGCAGATGTTCGTCCATGGGGATATAGCCGGCCAGGTCCAGGACCACCTCCGGCAGGTACTTGCCGCAGACGGTATTGAGTTTCTGCATCAGCCGCTCCGCCCCCTCGCGTCCGCTGACCATGTTCGTGACCATGCGGAAACGCCGCAGCCCGTGGTCACGATGCAGCACCTTGATCAGGGCATAGGCATCGGTAATCGAAGCCGGCTCGTCGCAGACCACCACCAGGGTCTCCTGTACCGCCCGGCAGAACGAAGTCACCGACTCCTGCAGGCCCGCAGCGGTATCCACGATCAGGACATCCAGCGGCTTGCGGTAGGCGCTGAAGGCATGGATCAGCCCTGCGTGCTCCGCCGGCGTGAGGTTCGCCATCGCCGCGATACCGGAGGCCGACGGGACCACCTTCACCCCGTCCGGCCCCTGGACCAGGACATCGTCCAGGCTGTCCACCGCGCCGGTCACCAGGTCGTGCAGGGTGCGCTCCGGGCGCATCCCGAGCAACAGGTCCACGTTGGCCAGGCCCAGATCCGCATCGAACAGCATCACCTCGCGGCCCAACCGGGCCAGGCCGACCGCCAGATTGACCGACACGTTGGTCTTCCCGACCCCGCCCTTGCCCGACGCGACCGCAATGACCTTCAACGGCTTGTTAGTGCGTGGCATAACGCCCCTTTCCAACCGGCTGAATCAGTTCCAGTGTGGCCGGCTCGGTCCCCTGCGCCGGGCGCAGAGGCGAGCGCGAGCGTCGCGGCGGTTCCATTTCGGCCAGCCGTTCGGCGGCCCAGGTCTCGCGGGCATTGCCACCCGCCCGCGCACCCTCGGCATCGTCGTCCAGTGCCAGGCGGGTCAGATACCCCGTATCAACCCGGTGAAAATCCTCGGCGATGCGCTGGCCATCGCTCACGAACCCAAGTCCCAGGTGCTGGTCCAGCAACACCGACAGGACCTCGCCCAGCTGTTCTGCCTCGTCCAGCTTGGTCAGCACCAGCGCCGAGGGATCCGCCTTGCGAAACGCCTCCAGCACCCGCCGCAACGTACTGCCCTGGGTCGTGGCCGACACGACCAACCAGCTCTCGGCGCGGATATCCGGCGGCAGATGCGCGAACAGGGACTCCTCCTCCACCGCGCGCGGCGCCTGCCCAGCGGTATCCACCAGGATCAGGTGGCCATCGTCCACGCGCCGCGCCAGATCGCGCAGTTCGCGCGCATTCTGCAACACGCGCACCGAAATCCCCGCCATCTGCGCAAAGGCTTGCAACTGCCGTGTGGCACCGATGCGCTGGCTATCGAGGGTCACCAGCGTAACCGAATCCGGTCCCATCCGACGGATCTGGCGCAACGCGATCCGTGCCAGCGTGGTGGTCTTGCCGACACCGGTCGGACCCACCATCGCCAGCAGCCCACCCTCGTCCAGGATCGCCGGGCGATGCGTGGCAATCGCGCCCGAAAGCCGCGCGCGGAGACGCTCCCAAGCCTGCTCGGGGGAGCTGTCATCGAGGATGCTGCCCGCCAGGCTGCGCGCCAGCGATTCACTAAAGCCGCGGTCGATCAGGCGGACCTTGCATTCTGCCGCCAGCGGATGACGGGCGGCCCAGCGGGCCTCGTCACTCTCCGCATACTGACGCGTCATCAGGCTTCGCAGGTCACGCAACTCCTGGCGCATCGCGGTGAGCTCGGGGTCGGCCGGCCAGGCAGGCGCCGCCGAATTCGGGGCACGGTCGGCGGTACGCGCCTCGCGGGCCGGCTTTGCAGCCTCCGGCTCGCGCACCGGCTCCGAGGACTCGCCATCCTCCAGGGCGGCGACCACCTCCAACCAGCCATCCACCCGGCGACTGGAGAGGATCACGGCATCCTCTCCCTGTTGTTCGCGCACCTGACGCATGGCGTCGCGCATGTCCCGGGCCCGATATCGTCTGACATTCATGCTTTGATCTCCTGCGCCGCTCGCGCGGCGGAACCCCTATGTCTCATGCGGACTGCTTCGCCGTTTCTTCCTGACCGACCGTGGCCACTACCCGAATCCGCCGGTTGTCGGGGATCTCGGTAAACGCCAGGACGGTCAGGCTGCGAACCGCGCCGCGCAACCAGCCGGCAATCCAGGAACGGATCTCCGGTGCCACCACCAGGATCGCCGCTTGACCGGCTGTCTCCTGGCGGCGCGCCGCGTCCGCAACCGAACGCTGCAACCGTTCCGCCAGCCCGGGCTCCAGTCCAACCGTGCCACCCGAGCTGCCCTGCAGGGACTTATGCAAGAGCTGTTCCAGCGATGGGTCCAGGGCAATCAGTGGCAGCTCATCCTCCGGTCCCACAAGGTCCTGGACGATGGAGCGCGCCAGCGCGACGCGCACCGCAGCGGTCAAAGTGCCGGGATCCTGACTCTTCACCCCGTCGTCTGCCAGGGTTTCGGCGATCGTGCGCAGGTCGCGGATCGAGACCTGCTCGGCCAGCAGGTTCTGCAACACCTTCAGCACGATCGAAAGCGACAGCGTCTTGGGCACGAGGTTCTCCACCAGCTTCGGCGAATGCCGCGCCAGCTGATCCAGCAGGTGCTGTGCCTCCTCGTGCCCGATCAAGCGGTGGGCGTTCTCTCGGAACACCTGCGACAAATGCGTCGCAATCACCGTGGAACAGTCGACTACGGTATAGCCGGCGCCCTGGGCCTGGTCGCGATCCGACGGGTCGATCCACAGGGCATCCAGGTTGAAGGTCGGGTCCTTGGTCGGGGTACCCGGGACGGTGCCGAAGACCTCGCCCGGATTGATCGCCAGTTCGCGATCGGGAAACACCTCGGCCTCCGCCACAGTGACGCCCAGCAGGCTGATCCGGTAGGCGTTCGGGCTCAATTCCAGGTTGTCGCGGATATGCACCGGCTGCAGCAGGAAGCCGAGCTCCTGCGACAGCTTGCGGCGCACGCCCTTGATCCGGCCCATCAGCTGGCCGTCCTGGGTGCGGTCCACCAAGGGGATCAGGCGGTAGCCGACCTCGAGGGAGACCAAGTCCACCGGCGGGACATCTTCCCAGGTCAGGTCGCGATCCTCCGAACGAGCCCCGCCTTCGTCTTCCTGCGGGATGCGCTCCACTTCCACCTCGGCCTCGCGGCTCCGGCGCTTGAGCAGGTAGGCCCAGCCAAAGATCAGCGCCGCCAGCCCCAGGAACACGGCGTTCGGCATGCCCGGCACGACGCCCAGCGCGCCGATCACGCCACCGGCGACGTACAGGACCCGCGGGTTGGAGAACATCTGCCCGTACACCTGCTGGCCCATGTCCTGGCTGCTGGTCACGCGGGTCACGATGATCGCGGTGGCGGAGGACAGCACCAGCGACGGGATCTGGGCAACGATGCCGTCGCCGATGGTCAGCAACACGTAGTTGGTCGCGGCATCGCCGATCGACATGCCGTGCTGCACCGCACCGATGGTGAGCCCGCCGATGATGTTTACGAACAGGATCAGGATCCCCGCGATGGCATCGCCGCGGACGAACTTGGAGGCACCGTCCATGGAGCCGTAGAAGTCCGCCTCGCTGGCGATCTCCTCGCGGCGCTTGCGCGCCTCTTCCTGAGTCAGGATGCCGGCGTTCAGGTCGGCGTCGATCGCCATCTGCTTGCCGGGCATGGAGTCCAGGGTAAAGCGGGCGCTGACCTCGGATACACGCCCGGCGCCCTTGGTCACCACCACGAAGTTGATGATGATCAGGATCGCGAACACCACCAGCCCCACGGTGTAGTTGCCGCCGACCACGAAGTCGCCGAAGGCCTGGATGACCTTGCCGGCGGCATCCGTGCCGGTGTGGCCTTCCAGCAGGATCACTCGGGTGGAGGCGATGTTCAGCGCCAGACGCAGCAGCGTGGCGACCAGCAACACGGTCGGGAAGACCGCGAATTCCAGCGGCCGCGGGGTGTACACCGCAACCATGATCACCACCAGCGACAGCGCGATATTGAAGGTGAACAGCACGTCCAGCGCCAGCGGCGGCAACGGCAGCACCATCATCGAGAGCATCGCGATCAGCAGGATCGGCGCCCCCAGCCCCCACTTGCCCACGTTACCCAGACGGTCAAAGAAGGCCATTAGCGATCCCTCCTCTGGCCGCGCTGCTTGTCAGGATCCAGATAGTCCTCGGGCACTGGAAGGTCATCCGGCATCTGCGCGTCGGCATCGGCCCGCTTGAGCTGGTAGACGTACGCCAGGATGCGGGCCACGGCCACGAACAGACCGTTGGGCACTTCCTGGTTCAGATCGGTGGTGAAGTAGATGGCGCGGGCCACGCGCGGAGCCTCGACGCGGATGATCGCGTGTTCGTCCCCGACTGCACGGATCGAGGCGGCCACCTCGTCGACGCCCTTGGCCACCACCTTCGGCGCTGCCATGCGCGAGGCCTCGTAGACGATAGCCACGGCATAGTGGGTCGGGTTGGTGATGATCACGTCGGCCTTGGGGACCTCCTCCATCATTCGCCGCTGCGCCATCTCCTGCTGCAACTGGCGGATCTTTTGCTTGACCTCCGGCTTGCCGTCGGTCTCCTTGTACTCGTCCTTCACTTCCTGCCGAGTCATGCGCAGCTGTTTCTGGTGATTCCACATCTGGAACGGCGCATCGATGGCCGCTACGACGATCAACGCCGCGGACACCGCGATGAACGTTCCCAGCACCAGCTGGGCGGCATGGCTAATGCCCTGATGGACCGGTTCGTAGCCAAGCATCAGCAGCCGGTCGGAGAAGGTGGCCAGCACGGCGACCGCGACACTGCTGATCAGTACGAACTTGGCGAAGGTCTTGCCGAACTCCATCAGCCCCTGCCAGGAGAAGATTCGCTTGAGGCCCTTCCCGGGATTCAGCTTGGAGACCTTGGGCGCGGCGGCTTTCCAGGAGAAATTGGCGCCGCCGATCACGATCGGCGCGAGTACCGCGGCGACGATCAGTACGCCGAACAACGGGAACAGGGTCCGCAGGGTACGGAAGATCTCATCGGCCAGATAAGGCAATAACAGCGACGAGTCGTAGGCCATTTCGCGTTCGAAATCCAGGCGACTGCTCATCTGTTCAGTAAGTTGCGCCCCCATGTTCGGGCCGTACATCAGCAGGAAGCTCCCGCCCGCCATCAGCACCAGAAAGGTGCTCAGCTCGCGCGAGCGCGGGACCTGCCCCTTCTCCTTCGCCTCGCGCAGGCGTTTCGGAGTGGGCTCTTCGCTTTTTTCCTGTCCGCTCTCGTTCTCGGCCATCTCAGAAGCCCATCCGGGTCTGCATCAGGTTGAAGCCCTCGAGCATCAGCTCGCCGAAGCGTTCGGGCAGGCCCGGCAGGATCAACATCATCAGCACGAACCCGATCAGGATCATCATCGGGAAACCCACCGCGAAGATGTTGAGTTGCGGGGACGCGCGGGTGATGACCCCCATGGAGATATTCACCAACAGGAGCGACGCAACCGCCGGCAATGCCACCAGCACCGCGCCCACAAACATCGTGGAGCCGAAGGCCACCAGGGCGTAGAAGGCCTCGGCGTTCAGACCGGTCGGGGCGATCGGCATGGTCTCGAAGCTGGTCAACATCAGCTCCAGGGCGATCAGATGGCCGTTCATCGCCAGGAACAGGAGGGTCGAGAAGATCACAAAGATGGTGGAGACCACCGGGACCTGCACGCCCTGGGCCGGATCCATGATCGAGGCAAAACCCAGGCCCATGCCCAGTGCGACCACCTCGCCCGCCTGAGTCACGGCCGAGAACACCATCTGCAGAATGAACCCCATGAACACGCCGATCGCGACCTGGTGCAGGGTGACCAGCACGCCCTCCAGGCTGAGCGGATCGATATCCGGCAGGACCGGCCCCTGCATGGCCACGAAGATCGCCAGCAACAGCGCCAGCCCCATGCGCACCCGCGCATTGACCGTATCCGCACCGAAGATCGGCATGGCGACGAGCATGGCGCCAATGCGGGCGAACGGCCACAGGACCGCCCCCACCCACAGCACCAGCTGTTCCGCCGCCAGGGCCATATGCCTACCCCACCATCCCCGGCGCACCCTCGTAGAGGCGCTCGGTGTAGTCGATCAACAACGCCAGCATCCAGTGCCCGCTGATCAGCAGCGCCGCGAACATCGCCAGCAGCTTGGGGATGAACGACAGGGTCATTTCCTGTATCTGGGTCGCTGCCTGCAGCATCCCGATGGTCAGACCCACGGCCAGCGCCGTCAGCAGCGGCGGCGCGGCCAGCAGGACCACCACGGTCAGCGTCTCGCGACCGATGTCCACAACGAGTTCGGGTGTCATCGCGCTCTCCTACACGAAGAAACTGGTGGCAAGGGTGTTCATCATCAGCGCCCAGCCGTCCACCAGAACGAACAGCATCACCTTGAACGGCAGCGAGATAATCAGCGGGGAGAGCATCACCATCCCCATCGACATCAGGACCGAGGCCACCACCAGGTCGATGATCAGGAACGGGATCAGGATCAGGAAGCCAATCTGGAATGCGGTCTTCAGCTCGCTGGTAATGAACGCTGGCACCAGCAGGTTCAACGGGATTTCATCCGCCTCCTCGAATCCGTCGATCCCGTTGATCTCGGCAAACATCGCGATATCGCTTTCGCGGGTATGCATCAACATGAACTCGCGCAACGGCTGCACCCCCGCCTCGATCACCTCCTCCGTCCCGATCTCCTCGTTCACGTAGGGCACAAACGCGGTCTCGTAGATCTCGTCGAGCACCGGGGCCATCACGAACAGGGTCAGGAAAAAGGCCAAACCGATCAGGATCTGGTTCGAGGGCGTCTGGGTCGTGCCCAGGCCCTGGCGCAGGATCGCCAACACCACAATGATCCGGGTGAAGGACGTCATCATGATCAGGATCGACGGCAGCAGGGTCAGCAGCGTCATCAACAGGATGATCTGCAGCGTGACCGAGTAGGTCTCGCCCCCGTCTCCGTTGGTGGTCACGGTCAGGGCCTCGATACCCTGCGCCACTTGGGCCCCGGCGAGGCCCGGCAGGAGCAGCAGGCCCAGTGCCAGCGCGAACCGCAGGAACAGCGCCATCACGACTGCCCCCGCTCGCTGCTACCGGGCGGAGCCCGGCGGGTCACGGCGCGCTTGAGCGCACTGGAGAAGTCCGGGGTCTCGCCTACCGGCGCCACCACGGACTCGCGCATCGTGTGCAGGGTGCGCATGCCGGAAGGCGCCACGCCCACCAGCACCTGTTCATCGCCCACCTGCACCAGCACCAGACGCTCGCGCGTGCCCACCGAGCGTGCCGCGACGATCTCGATCACCTGCGAGCCGCGGTTCAGTCCGCCCTGGGTCCGGCGCAGGATCCAGCCCAGCACCACAATGGCACCGATCACCAGTACCAGACCGCCGATTAGCTGGGTCAGATAGGCCGCGGCCCCGCCACTGCCACCCTCCGCAAGGGCAGTCAAAGGCCAGAGGGTCCCCGTGACGGCCGCCAGGACGAGGGCCGAACTACGCGTATTACGTGGATTCATGGCTATTTGAGCTTGCGGATGCGCTCACTGGGGCTGATCACATCGGTCAGCCGGATACCGAACTTCTCGTTGACCACCACGACCTCGCCATGAGCAATCAGAGTGCCGTTCACCAGCACGTCCAGCGGCTCCCCGGCCAGACGGTCCAGCTCCACCACCGAGCCCTGGTTCAGCTGCAGAAGGTTGCGGATCGGGATGCGCGTGCGACCGATCTCCATGGCGATGGTCACCGGCACGTCCAGCACCATCTCCAGGTTCATCTCCTCGCCGTCGCCCTGCACCACGCCCGACAGTTGTTCAGGCTGCAGCGCCTCCGCGGCCGAATCCGGCTTGTGCTTGCGTTCCTTCTTCTCGGTCTTCGGCGCCGCTTGCGCGGACGCGGCACCCCCACCGCCTTGCGCTTCGTTCAGCAGGGCGTCCGGGTCGGCGGCCTCTTCGTCATCCTTCTGCTCGGCCAGGGCGGACTGTTCCGCCAGAGCGGCCCCCCATTCGTCGGCCAGCGCCTGGTCGTCGCTACCGCCTTCGGTCTCGGCCATGGTTTCAGCGCCCGCGGTATCTTCATCCGCGGTCGGGGTGTCCTGTTTGGGATCGTCGGTGTCAGCCATGCTGCGCCCTCTATCGTTTGATGATGCGTTCCGAAACCTGGATCGCATTCATGCCATTGGATACGCCGAACTTCCCGCGGAACATCGGGATGTCTTCGACCTGCAAGGTGATCTTCTCGGGGAGGTCCACCGGGATGATGTCGCCCGGCTGGATATCCAGTAGCTCGCGCACGGTGACCTCGGTCTCCGCCAGCATGGAGCTGATCTCGACCTCGGCGGTCTGGATCTCCTCCTGCAGCGCGTGCATCCAGCGCTGGTCGACGTCGGAGCGATCCGACTGGATGCCGGTATCCAGCTGCTCGCGGATCGGCTCGATCATCGAGTACGGCAGGGTCACGTGCAGGTTGCCGCCGCCCCCGTCGAGCTCGATGTGGAACTCGCTGATGACCACGATCTCGGTCGGCGAGACGATGTTCGCGAACTGCGGGTTGACCTCGGAGTTCAGGAACTCAAACTTCAGCTCCATCACCGGCTGCCAGGCCTTCTGCATATCCTCGAAGGCCCCTTCCAGCACGCCGTGGACGACCTTCATCTCCATCGGGGTGAAGTCTCGCCCCTCGATGCGGGTGTAGTAGCGCCCGTCGCCACCGAAAAAGTTGTCGACCAGGATGAACACCAGCTTGGGATCGAACACGAACAAACCCGTGCCATGCAGCGGATGCGCCCGCACCAGATTCAGGCTGGTGGGGACAAACAGCGAGTGCATGTACTCGGAGAACTTGGTGATACGGGTGCCGACCACCGAGATCTCGGCCGAACGACGCAGCACATTGAACAGACGGACCCGGAGCTGACGCGCAAAGCGCTCGTTGATCATCTCCAGCGTGGGCATGCGCCCACGGACGATGCGATCCTGCGTGGCAAAGTTGAATTCCCGCGCCTGACCATCACTCGGATACGGGTCTTCGGTCTCGACGTCGCCCTCGTCCACACCATGCAGGAGGGCATCGATCTCGTCCTGGCTGAGGATATCCGTCTGCGCCATAACGGGGCTCCTACTGCATCACCAGTTCGTTGAACAACACGGCCTCGACCGCGTCCGGCGCATCCCGCGAGCGCAGAATCTCGCGGATTGCTTCCTTCAGCTCCTCCGCCAGCGATTCCTTGCCATCACGCGTATTGAGATCCTCGTAACGCTGTTCCGCCAGGATGCCCAGGAGGTCGTTGCGGATCGCCGGCATATGCCGCTCGAACGCCTCGATCACCGGCGCCTCGTGGGTCACCAGGCTCACCTCGGCACGCAGATACCGGATGCGGCCCGGCGCTTCGATGTTGACAGTCATCGGCTCCAGGCTGGTGTAGAAGCGCTCGGGGGGGCCTTCCTCCACCTGTTCGGCAGCCTCGTCGCCCGCAACCAGGAAGAACCAGGCCGCAGCGGCCCCGCCGCCCACCAGCAGGATCACGATCAGCAGCAGCACAAGCAGCTTGCCCATGCCGCCCTTCTTCGGGGTGCCGCCTTCTTCGTCGTCCAGATTGACTTCCTTCTTCGCCATGTCGCACCCGCTATCCGGTAAACCGAGGATTTGCTCTCGGAAAAGACCTTAGCAAGGCAGATGCCAGCATTGTCTTTCTATCGCTTTATCCGATAGTTAGCGACCAATACTGGAGGAGGCTGAAGGACACTTCGGGGGAAGGAACGGGCGATAACGTCAAGAATCGGCCGCCCGCCGCGCGGGAAAGACGGATTCTTGGCGGCACTCACAGAAAATCGCTACGACAGCGAAAGGGGCCCGATGGGGCAGGTCACGGACACCGCCGGCCGCCCATCGGATATCGCAAGACCGAGCCCGCGCCGGGCTCGACTCAGGCAAACAAATCCAGGCGCCGATTCAGCATCGAGAGCGTGCTGCCCTCATTCTCGTTGTCTTCGGCCTCGGCCAGCTCCGAAGCGGCCCCGGCGGCGGCCTGGCGCTCATCCTGCTCGGCCTGCTCCTCGGCCGCCTGGTCGGAGACGGTCGCGTCCTCGAGCATCAGCCCGCTCTCGGCGAGGCTGTCGCGCAAGCGCGGCATGGCCGCCTCCAGCACCTCGCGGGTCACCGGATTGGCGCTGATGAACTGGATGCTTGTGCGGTCACCCTCGACCAGCACCCGAATATCCAGACTGCCCAGCTGCGGGGGATGCAGTTTGAGCTCGGTTCGCCCACCCTGTGCCTGGGCGAGCATGCGCACCTGATCGGCCAGCTCGCGGGCCCCATTGGGCTGCTGCAGGAGCCGGGTCAGGTCCAGTCGCGGCAGCGCACGCGCGGCCTCCGCCCCCTCGGCCTGCCCACCGGCGAGAGCCGGCAGGACGCCCCCCAGGGGGTCGGTACGCCCGCGGCGCGACTCGTCGTCCCCGCCCTGGGTCATCCACTGGGCGAGGACATCGAGCACGCCGTCCCGCGACAGCCCGCCCTGCGCGCCCAGCAGTTCCGGCTTCAATGCGGCCAGGCCGTCGCGCCCGCCCGCCGCCTGGCTGGCCTCGACAAACAGGCGCATGACGGCTGCAGGCAGGGGCTTGACCGGCAACGCCTGGCCCTCGGCACCCCCGCGGCCGGAGGCGCCCGCCTCCCCACGGGCCGCGTCCATACGCCCCGGTTCCTGCACTGCCGCCATCAGGCTGGCGACCGGCAAGCCCTTGCCCCCCGCCTCGTCGCCCGCGGCGAAACCCTGCCCGTCGAGTAGATCCTGCAGCCGCGCCAGCATGGCTTCCAGATCGAGCCCTTCCAGCTCGTCTCCAGGCACCCCCAGGTTCGCCAGCAAGGCCTCCATCTGCGGCTCCAGAACCGCGAGGAACCCCTCGCCGTCCTTCCCTTTCAGCCCCTTCAGGCCGTCCAGGTCCTGCAGCGATGCCTCGCCACCCAGCAATTGCAGCAGCGGCAGCATGCCCTGACCGGTGTTCTGTGTCGCGATCATCTCCGAATCCTCGGTGTGCCGGGTGGATCCCCGGGCCCTTGCCCTAATCGATAGTCACGGTCCATTCAAGAACCTTGCCAACGCGACGCTTCCTCGCGCGCATGAGCCTGCCGCGTGGCCCACATATCCTGTTCGGTTTGCTGGCGCCGGGCGCCGTGTTGCGCCGTCTCGGCCTTCCGGCGTTGCAGCAGCTTTTCCAGCGACAGGCTGTTGCGGTGGCGCTCCAGCCACTCCTGGCGCGCGGTCTCCACCTGCGACTCCGCCGCCTGAATGCGCAGGTCCTGTTGCTCCAGCGCCGAGCGCAACTGGTCGCGCATGCCCGCCAACCACTTGAGGGCGTTGGCGTCATCCGGAAGGGTCGCCTGCAGATACTCGCGCTGATAGGTTTCCAGGCGCTCGCGCTGACCGGCAATGCCATCCAGTTGCTGCAGACGTTCACCCAGCTGGCGGGTGGCCTCGCTCTCCTCGATCCGGCGCAGGCGCAACAGTCGTTCCAGGCGCTTCGGGTTCATGCCGCCCCGCCAACCAGCGCCAGCAGGTCATCCCGCGCCCGGTCAAAACCGACGGCCTCTTCGCGACCCTGCGCCAGATACGCCTCCAGGCGCTCGTGCATCGCCACTGCCTCGTCCAGGTGCGGGTCGGCCCCCTTGCGATAGGCCCCGACCGCGATCAGATCGCGGTTCTGCATATAGGTGGCCGAGAGGCCGCGGAAGCGGCGCGCCGCCCGCTCGTGTTCCGGCGAGATCAGCGACGACATTACGCGCGAGACCGACGCACCGACATCGATCGCCGGGTAGCGCCCGGTCTCTGCCACCTCGCGCGACAGCACGACATGGCCGTCCAGGATCGCGCGCGCGGCGTCCACGATCGGATCGTTCTGGTCATCGCCCTCGGCGAGCACGGTATAGAAGGCGGTAATCGAGCCGCCCCCTACGTCGCCGTTGCCGGCGCGCTCCACCAGTTGCGGCAGGCGCGCAAATACCGATGCCGCATACCCCTTGGAGGCCGGCGGCTCGCCGATCGCCATCGCGATCTCGCGGGCGCCCTGGGCAAAGCGGGTCAGGGAATCCATCAACAACAGCACGTGCAGGCCCTGGTCCCGGAAATGCTCCGCAACCGCAGTGGCCACCCAGGCCCCGTGCTGGCGCAACAGCGGCGACTGGTCCGCCGGCACGGCGACCACCACCGTGCGCGTGCGCGATTCCTCGTCGAGGATCTCGTGGATGAACTCGTTCACTTCCCGACCGCGCTCGCCGATCAGCCCGACCACGATCACGTCCGCCGTCGTGTTGCGCGTCATCATCCCCAGCAGCACACTCTTGCCGACCCCGGATCCGGCGAACAGACCGAGGCGCTGACCACGACCCACCGACAGCAGACCATTGATTGCCCGGATCCCCACATCCAGCGGCTCGCGGACCGGTGCGCGTTGCAGCGGGTTGATCGGCCGCCCGGCCAACAGCCCAAAATCATGGGTGCGGATCGGGCCTTTTCCGTCCAGCGGCTGCCCGTTGGCATCGATCACGCGGCCCAGCAGCCCCTCCCCGACCGGAATCTGACGCTGGTTATCCAGCGGCTCGATGCGCGCGCCGGGCGTCAGGCCCGCCGCGATTTCCTCAGGCATCAGGAACGTGCGTTCATTCTGGAAACCGACGACCTCGGCCGGCACCGTGTCTCCGTTCTCGCCGTGGATCAGCGCGCGCCCCCCAATGGGCAAGCGCAGGCCTTCCGCCTCCAGCGTCAGGCCGGTCAGGCGCGACAGGTGACCCTCCGACTGCGGCGGATTGACCCGCTCGACCCGCCCGCGCGACTGCTGCAGACGATCCAGCAAGCCACTACTCAGCCGTTCCCGGCCCTTGCGGCGGACCTCGTCGATCGGGGTACTCATGAATCCTCCGGGGCCGCGCTGTCCACGGAATTGGCGGACTGGTGATCTTCCTCGTCGGGTGCGCCGTCCATCTCCGGATAGTCGCCATCCCAGAGGGCTTCCACCGCGTGTTGCAGACGCCGCTCGAGACTTGCGTCGACACTTGCCGCGCCCGATTCGAGGCGACAGCCGCCGCGCGCAAGTCCCGCGTCCGGGACCCAGGTGATACGCGCATCCGCCCGCTCACCATAGGCCTCCACCAGCGCCTGGTCCTCCGGGTTCAAGTGCACCCGAACCTCCTGGTTGCGCCCGGGAAGCTGGGCCAATGCCCCCTCCAGGACCGTCCGGATCTGCTCCGGTCGCGTCTCCAGCTCGCTCTGGACGACCTTGCGTGCAAGCGCCGTCACCAGCGCCAGCAACTCCGGCTCCAGGGCATCGGCGGCATCCGCCAGGGGGTCGGCAAGCCCGCCGGCCACGGATTCCAGCACGGCGACCGTCTCCCGCAGTTTCTTGTCCTCACGCGCCCGGGTGGCCTTCTCGGCTTCTTTCTTGCCCAGTTCATGCCCCTCGGCATAACCGCCCTCGAACCCGTTCTTGCGGGCCTCGTCCTCGATCGCCTCGATCTCGGCGGCCGTGGGCAGGCGACGCGGGGGGTGGACCCCATTGTCGCCAATCTCCGGCGGCTCCCACCGCGATGCCGCCGCGTCGGTGTAAAGCCTGGCCGCCGGGGCGTCGGTCACAACATCGCCTCGCTACCACCGCCACCCAGCACGATATCGCCGTTCTCCGCGAGCCGGCGGGCCACGGACAGGATCTCCTTCTGTGCGGCCTCGACCTCGCTGACCCGGACCGGCCCCTTGGCCTCGAGGTCTTCGCGCAGCATCTCGGCCGCGCGCTTGGACATGTTGCGGAAGATCTTGTCCTTCATGTCGTCGTCGGCACCCTTCATGGCGAGCACCAGCGATTCCGTCTGGATCTCGCGCATCAGCGTCTGGATACCGCGGTCCTCGATCTCCACCAGGTTCTCGAACACGAACATCTCTTCCTCAATCCGCGAACCCAAATCGGAATCGGACTCCTTGATCGTATCCATGATCTCCGCCTCCCGTGAGCCCTCCATCAAGTTCATGATGTTGGCCGCCGAACGCACGCCACCCAGCATCGACGTCTTGCTCGCGGCATTGCCGGAAAGCTGACGGTCGAGGATCTCGTCCAGCTCCTGCAGGGCCTGGGGCTGAACGCCATCCATGGTCGCAATGCGCATCACGATGTCGGACTGCACCCGCGCGGGCAGGTACTGCAGGGTGTCCGAGGCCTGGTCGGAGTCGAGGTGGGAAAGAACAATCGCCACGATCTGCGGGTGCTCGTTGCGCAGCATGTCGGCGATCGCCCGTGGATCCAGCCACTTGAGGGCCTCGATTCCCTTGGAATTGCGTCCCAGCAGGATGCGGTCGATCAGGCCCGAGGCCTTGTCACCCAGCGCGCTCTCCATGACGCTGCGCACGTACTCGTCGGCACCCACGCCCAGCGCCGTCTGTTCCTGCACGTGAGTGGAGAACTCGTGCAGCGCCGCGTTCACGTCACTGCGCGAAATGCGGTCCATGGAGGCCATCGCGGTGCCAATCTTCTGCACCTCCTTGGGCCCCATGTGGCGCATGACCTCGGCCGCCGCGTCCTCGCCGAGGCTCATCATGAACACGGCGGCGCGCTCGGCACCTTCCTGTTTGGCGTTCTTGTCAGCGGCCATCGTCACCCAACCACGTCTTCATCACCTGTGCCACGCGCTTGGGGTCCTCGCGGACCATCTCGCGCACCGCCTCCAGATCCATCTCCTGCTGGTCCGGCCCCTTGGGGCCGGTCAGCGCGGCCACGGCCGAACCCTCGCCCTGGCCCATCCCCATGCCCGTCTCGCTGCCCGCTGACTCGTCGGTCAGCGCTTCGCGATCTTCCTCGCGCCGCGGCGGCGGCGCCGGCCGCTTCATCAGATGTTTCATCGCCGGACGCACCACCGTCAACAGGATAATCAGAGCCAGCAGCAATGCCGCCACGATCTTGACCACCTCGAGGAACCAGGGTTGTTCCCAGAACGCGATTTCGTCCGCCGCCACCGCCTCGATGGGTGCCTCGAACGGGGCGGTCACTACATTGATCGTATCCCCCCGTTCGGCATTGAATCCAACCGCCTCGCGCACCAGCGCTTCGATGCGTTGCAGTTCCTCCGCATCCCTCGCCACCTGCACGGTCTCGCCGTCCTCGTTGACCTCCTGGCGGAAGTCCACCACCACGGCCGTGGACACGCGTTGCACGCCCCCCGGCATCTCGCGGATATGGTTTATGCGGCGATCCACCTCGTAGTTGCGGGTGATATTGGTGCTGCGGCTGCCCGGGAGCGCCGCGGGCGGGCCATCACCCTCCTCGCCTTCCTCGCCGACAACCCCACCGGCGGGCGGCTGGTTGGTCAGCGCCCCGGGGACACCCCCGATACCGCCCTCGGGTCCCGTGCGCTCGTCCTCGCGGGTCTGCTCGGACCGCAGGGCAATCGTCTCGGGATCGTACAGTTCCTCGGTGCGCTCGACGCTCGAGAAGTCGATGTCCGCGTTCACCTGCACCCGTACCTTGTCGCGCCCGACGATCGGAATCAGCAGGTCACGGATACGGTCGGTATAGCGGGTCTCCACGTCGCGGGTGAAACTCAGGCGGTCGCCACTACCACCCATGCCCGTCTCGCCGCCATCCTGGGTCAGGAGCGTCCCGCTTTGGTCCACCACGGTGACCCGATCAGGATCCAGATCAGAGGTGCTGGACGCGACCAGATGCACGATCGCACCGACCTGCGACTCGCTCAGGGACCGCCCACCGCGCAGGTGCACGACCACCGACGCGCTGGCCGGGCGCCGATCACGCACGAACACCGACTGCTCACCCTCGGCAATGTGCACACGCGCCCGGTCCACCGCATTCAGCGATGCCACGGTACGCGCCAGTTCGCCCTCCATCGCCCGATGGTGGCGCGCCCCCTCGATCATCCGGCTCGTACCCAGGCCGGTATCCTCCTGCAGCAGCTCGAAGCCCATGTCGCCCGAACGTGGCAGGCCTTCGCCGGCCAGCTGCAGCCGCGCACCAGCCACCTCGCCCTGGGGTACCTTCACCTGCCCCGTCGTGGAATCGACCTGATACTGAATACCGGCCTGCGAAAGGACTTGCACAACCTCCGCCGCATCCTCCGAATCCATACGCGGAAACAGCGGTACGTAGGTCGGGCGCAGCGCCCAGTACAGCAGCGCCACGATCACCACAATGGCACCCGCCAGCATGCCGATCAGGGCCAGCTGGCGGCCCGCAGGCATCCCGTTAAACTCCTTGATCCCGCCGGTCACCACCGCGGGCAGGGATTGTGCATTGTCGGCCATCGTCCGTTCTCTCCTTCAGCCCGATCGGCCGATCAGACCTGCATCCGCATGATTTCCTGATACGCCGTCAGCAGACGGTTGCGCACCTGGTTGGTCGCCTCGAAGGCGATGCTCGACTTGCTCATCGCGGTCATCACCTGCGGCAGGCTCACGTTGTCGTCGCCCAGCTCGAAGCGCGTCTGCAGATCGGTCGCCTGCTGCTGCACCTGATTGACACCCCGTAGCGACTCCGTCAGCACGTTCTGGAAGTCCGTGCCGCCGACGCGCTGGGGTTCGCGCGCCTGCTGGGCCGCATTCGTGTTTTCCACGCCGTTGGCTTGCGTCAGTTGACGCATCTGCTGCAGGACGTTCTGGATTTGCATCTCGCTCATGCTCACTACCCCCGGGGCGTCTTGTTACGCCGGCCGACCGACCACGACGGGCCCGTCGTATTTTCGTGTTCGACAGAAACTCTCAAGCAATCCATATGCCAGGCGACTGCACACTAGCCCGACGCGGGCACCGCAAAGCCGTGCTCGCGCAGACGCGCAATCTTGTAACGCAATGTTCTGGGGCTGATTCCCAGCCGGTCGGCGGCCTCCTTGCGCCGCCCGCCAGACTCGCGCAGGACGTTCATGATCACCCGGCTCTCCTGCGTCTGCAGGGTCTGCTCCAGCATCGGTGTCGGGTTCTCGTCATCCGGCTTCGATTGCGCCCCGGTGGTCACCTCGCCGGCCCCGGTACTCCAGGGATTCACCATGTCCGCATCCAGCCAAACCGACTCTGCACTCACCTGCGGATCCGCGTTGTCATGCAATGTGACCGCGCGTTCCATCACGTTCGCCAGTTCGCGCACGTTGCCCGGCCAGTCGTGTTCGCGCAGCCGTCGTTGTGCGCCGTCATCCAGGGTCTGGAGCTGGCCGCCACTCAGGCGTCGGAGCAAGGCCTCGCCCAAGGGCACAATATCTTCCGCACGCTCGCGCAGTGGCGGGATGCACAGGGGAAAGACGTTCAGTCGGTAGTACAGGTCTTCGCGCAGATGCCCTTCGGCCACGGCCGCGTGCAAATCCCGATTGGAGGTCGCGATCACGCGCACGTCCACGCGCTGCGGCCGCCGCCCGCCCAGGGGCTCGACCTCGCGCTCCTGCAGCGCACGCAGCAGCTTTGCCTGCAAATGCACCGGGATCTCCGTCACTTCGTCCAGCAGCAATGTGCCGCCGTCGGCCCGCACAAACTTGCCCGGTCGTGCCTCGACCGCGCCGGTAAAGGCGCCCTTGGCATGCCCGAAGAGCATCGCCTCGAGCATCGCCTCGGGCAGTGCGGCGCAGTTGATCGCTTCGAATGGTCCCCGTCGCCGCGGCGAGCGCGCGTGCAGCTGTCGCGCCAGAACCTCCTTGCCCACCCCCGACTCACCGGTAACGAACACGGTTGCCGTGCTGCCGGCAATGCGCGTAACGAAGCGATCGATGCCGCGCATCACGGGACTGCGTGTCACCAATGCAGGGACCTCGAGCGACGGCTCCGGTCGCACCCGCGGACGCAGCCACCCGGCCAGCTCGTCCGCCATAAGCGGGAGCGCGAAGTGCGCCTCCAGCCCATGTCGCATCGCGGCCAGTTCCTGATCCTGGCTCGCGTCGCGGCTGACTGCCGCCAGCGCTGCCGTGGCATGGCTCAGGGCATCCCGGGACAGGTCCGCAGGGTGCGCCAGCAGAATGACCGCCGGGGCGGATACCTCCAGGGATTGCACCAACTCGCCGGCAGTACACGTCTGCAGACGCACCCGCGGGATCGTGGCCAGCACCTGGACCACGGCCTCTCGCAGTTCGGGTTCGGCATCCACCAGCAGGATCGTGGCTCGCGACATGAAGTTCTTCCCGTATCGATTCGGGGAAGATCTAGCAAACATCGCGCCACCAATGCAGGTGATTGGTTTATAGAGGGTTTTTCTGGATCGAACCGGGATTCGTCAAGCCTATGACGCTGGGATCGCCCATCTCGGCTCCCGCGAGTGACGGGATTCCGTCCACTTGAGCACACCGATTTCCGGGCGCGTTCACGCCCGCATTCGCGTCTTCTCAGGCCTTGCCCAGCCCGAACTTGCGCATGCGCTCAACCAGAGTGGTCCGCCGCATGCCCAGACGCCGCGCGGCGCGCGCCACCACGTGTCCCGTCTCGTCCAGGGCACGGGTGATCATGTCGCGTTCCAGGTCGTTGAGGAAGCTGCGCAGATCGACGCCCTCCGGTGGCAGACCACCGGCGAGCAGGTTGGCGCCCGCCGCGGAACCGCCTTCGAAACCATTCGGCGTAGTCGGCGGCAGGGTCAGATCCTCGATTCCGTCCGGACGAACCCGTGGCGGCAGCTGCGCCAGGTCCACCGGTAGATCCGGATAGATGATCGCAAGCTGCTCCAGGAGGTTCGCCAGCTCGCGGATATTCCCCGGCCACGCCAGTTGCCCCAGGTGGGCAACCACCGCAGGGGTCAGGTGGGCGGGGGCCATGCCCTGGTCGCGCAGCCGGTCTTCCAGAGCGGCGATCAGCAGCGGCATATCGCTGGTGCGTTCGCGCAGTGGCGGCAGCTCGATCGGGAATACACTCAAGCGGAAGAAAAGATCCTGCCGGAAGCTGCCATCCGCCACCGCATCATCCAGATTCCGGTGGGTGGCCGCGATGATTCGCGCGCGGGCCGGGATCGACTTGTTGGAGCCGACCCGCTCGAACACCCGCTCCTGCAGTACGCGTAGCAGTTTCACCTGCATCGGCAACGGCATGTCGCCGATCTCGTCGAGAAACAGCGTGCCATCCTCGGCCAGTTCAAAACGGCCAGCGCGCGCGGTGAAGGCGCCCGTAAAAGCGCCCTTCTCGTGGCCGAACAGCTCGCTTTCCAGCAGATCCGCCGGGATGGCACCGCAGTTGACTGCCACGAACGGCTTGTCCGCGCGGTCGGAGGCGTTGTGGATCGCGCGGGCCACGACCTCCTTGCCGGATCCGGTCTCGCCCAGGATCAGCGCCGTGGCATCGGTCCGCGCCACTTGCCCGACCAGGCGCTTGACCGCCTGCATGGTCGGATGCGACCCGACCAGCCCGGGGATATCGTCGTACCCCGGCTCGCGACCGAAGCGCAGCCACTGAAGGACCTGAGAAACCCGGCCAATCGAGAGCGGATGCTCGACGATGCAATCCACCCCGTTGGCCTGCACCTGGCCACCGTCAGTCGGTTGCACGACAACCGGTGCCAGATTCCCGCGCGGCTCCTGCAGGCGCGCGGAGAGTTCGGCGGCAGGTCCGCAAAGCCACACGGCTGCGGCGGGCGTGCCGTCCATCAGATCAGTGGGGTTGGAGTGGGTCTCGGCCTCGCAACCAAGGCAGTTCAGGATCGCACGTGTTGCGTCCGCGGCTCCCGCATCGCCGCTGAGTGCAATGCGCATGGCCTGTTGTTGTTCCCCCGGATCCCGCATCTGTGCCCCGATTGCCGCGATCGGATGCGCCCACCCGAGAAAAGTCCGGGCCGGCATCCAATGGTGTGATCGAATTCGCAGTATCGAGCTTATTTGTGATTGCCGTCAACTTTCTGGCGTTTCCCGGCGACCTCGCGGCGATGCAACCGGAAGATCCAGCGACCAATCGCCTCTTCCAGGGGACCTTCAACCCCTGTCCAGCGAGTCATCTGCAGGCCTCCGCGTGTCGTCGGACTTTCGACGCCCAGGACGCAGGGCTGGGGCAACAGGCGACTGAGATAGACCTCCACGCGGTCACAATCCTCCGGCAACGTGCCCGCTGGCAGCACAATCCCGTGGCCACTGAGCGTCGCCTCCACCGGATCCGGGCGCTCGGGGTGGAGTGACTCCGCGACCAGATGCAACAACAGATCCAGCTTGTGTTCCAGACGCTGCACCTCGGGCGAGGACTCGTCCTCGTGCGGCATCGCTCCGCGCGGGTGCGCGTCGTCGAACAGGTCCAGGCTCTCGATCAGGCGCTGCGCCAGCACAGGATCGGTGGCGGACCGGACCGACGGACCAATCATCAGCGCGGTCGTCACACGCAGGTCATCTCCGAGAAACTCGTCCTGACTGGCGTCATCCATGTGCGCTCCCGCCTCCCTCGTCGCCGGAACAAATGTTTCCGTTATAGACCATGGCGGGCTTCAGCCGACGAACACCCGGGCATTGCGGAACAGCCGCAACCACGGGCCCTCCTCGCCCCAGTCCGCCGGGTGCCAGCTGTGCTGCACGCTGCGGAACACACGTTCCGGATGCGGCATCATGATCAGCGCGCGCCCATCCTCACTGGCGAAGCCGGTGGCCCCGCCGGCAGAGCCATTCGGATTGGCCGGATAAACCGTCGCCGGGGTGTCATCGGCCTCCACGTAGCGCAGGGTGGCCTGATCATGGACCGGCACACCATTAGCGTAACGGGTGCGTCCCTCGCCATGCGAGACCACGACCGGCAGCACCGAGCCGGCCATTCCGTCGAGCAGCACGGCCGGGCCCGGCTCGATGCGCACCTGCGACAGGCGCGCTTCGAACTGCTCGGAACGGTTGCGCACAAAGCGCGGCCAGTGATCGGCTCCCGGGATCAGCGGCGCGAGATGCGAAAGCATCTGACAGCCGTTGCAGACCCCCAGCGTGAAGGTCTCGGGGCGCTCGAAGAAGCCCTGGAACGCATCCCGCAGGGCCGGATGATTCAGGATGGTCTGCGCCCAGCCACCACCGGCACCCAGCACGTCGCCGTAGGAGAACCCGCCGCAGACCGCCATCCCCTGCATCGAACCCAGGTCCTGGCGCCCGTCCAGCAGGTCGGTCATGTGCACGTCCACCGGGGCAAACCCGGCGCGCTCGAACGCCGCCGCCATCTCCAGCTGCCCGTTGACCCCCTGCTCGCGCAGGATCGCAATGCGCGGACGTTCGCCGCGCGCGATCATCGGGCCGGCCACATCCTCGGCCGGATCGAAATTCACCCGCGGCTGCAGACCGCCATCGGCATCCACCCGCGCGAGCTCCTCGTCGGCACACTCCGGATCATCGCGCAGCCGCTGCATCCGCGCCGAGGTCTCCTGCCACTGACGCTGCAGACCGGCACGGTCACCGGTGTACAGATCCCGCCCGTCCTGGCGGATGACGATCTGTTCGTCCTCGCGCAGGCGCGCCACCGGATGCAGGTGCGCCTCCAGCCCGGCCTCCGCGAAGGCGTCGCGCAGCGCGGACTCGGCACCCGCGGCCATCTGGACCACCGCACCCAGTTCCTCGTTGAACAGCCAGGCCGCTACCGGCTGGCCGCCAGGGATCTCCACATCGAGCCCACAGTGCCCGGCGAAGGCCATTTCCAGCAGGGTCGTGATCAGTCCGCCGTCGGAGCGGTCATGGTAGGCGCGCAACAGGCCGTTGCGGCGCAGGGTGCCGATGGCATCGAAGAAGGCGCGCAGGCGGGCGGCATCCACCACGTCCGGGGCGGTCTCGCCGATATGCCCGTAGCCCTGAGCCAGCGCCGAGCCCCCCATACGCGTGCGGCCCTCGCCCAGATCGATCAGCCACAGCCGATCGTCCGCAGCCGGATCCGGCTGCGGCGTCAGGGTCCGGCGGGCATCCGCGACCCGGGCAAAGCCCGACACGATCAGCGATACCGGCGCGTGCATGTGCCGCGCCTGCCCGTCCTCGGTCTCCCACACAGTGCGCATGGACAGCGAGTCCTTGCCCACCGGGATCGATATCCCCAGCGCCGGACACAGGTCCTCGGCAATGGCGCGCACGGTGTCGAACAGGTTGGCGTCCTCGCCCGGTACCCCGGCGGCGGCCATCCAGTTGGCCGAAAGGCGAATCGCATCCGTGCCGCCGATATCGGCCCCGGCCAGGTTGGTCACCACCTCGCCGATCGCCATGCGCCCGGAGGCCGGCGCCGACAGGATCGCGAGCGGCGTGCGCTCGCCCATGGCCATCGCCTCGCCGGTATAACCATCGAAATCCGTCAGCGTGACGGCGCAGTCCGCCACCGGCACCTGCCAGGGACCGACCATCTGATCGCGCGCGACCAGCCCTCCCACGCTGCGATCCCCGATCGTGATCAGGAAGTGCTTGGCCGCGACCGAAGGCATGTGCAGCACGCGCTCCAGCGCCTCCGCCAACGGACAGGCCTCGGGGTCGAAGTCCGTCACCGGCGGCGCCCGGCGGCGGTCCTCGCGGGTCATCAACGGCATCTTGCCCAGCAACATGCCCATGGGCATATCCACCGGCGGCTCGTGGAACAGGTCGTCCTCGACCTTCAGGTGCCCCTCGTCCGTGGCCTCGCCCACCACCGCGAACGGGGCGCGCTCACGCGCCGCCAGGGTACGGAAGGTCTCCAGATGTTCGCGGGCAATTGCCAGCACGTAGCGTTCCTGCGCCTCGTTGCACCACAGCTCCATCGGCGACAGACCCGGCTCGGCCGTCGGCAGGTCGCGCAACTGGATCACCCCACCGCGCCCGGCGTCGTCCAGGATCTCCGGAATGGCGTTGGACAACCCGCCCGCACCCACGTCGTGGATCGACAGGATGGGGTTGCCGGCCCCCAGGGCCGTACAACGGTCGATCACTTCCTGGCAGCGCCGCTCCATCTCGGGGTTGCCGCGCTGCACCGAGGCAAAGTCCAGCTGCTCCGAACTCGCCCCGCTCGCCATGGACGAGGCCGCCCCGCCGCCCAGACCGATCAGCATCGCCGGGCCACCCAGCACGACGATCGGGGTGCCGGCCGGCACATCCTGCTTGTGCACGTGCTCGCCGCGGATCGACCCGACCCCGCCGGCCAGCATGATCGGCTTGTGATAGCCGTACAGGGTCTCGCCACCGGCGGCATCCGGCAGTGCCATCTCCAGGGTACGGAAGTAGCCAGCCAGCGCCGGCCGTCCGAACTCGTTATTAAAGGCAGCCGCGCCGATCGGGCCATCCAGCATGATCTGGCGCGCGCTTTCGATGCGGCCAGGGCGGCCAAAATCCCGCTCCCAGGGCTGTTCGAAGCCGGGAATGCGCAGGTTGGACACGGAGAACCCGGTCAGCCCCGCCTTGGGCTTGGACCCCTGTCCCGTCGCGCCCTCGTCGCGGATCTCGCCACCGGAGCCGGTGGCAGCCCCGGGAAACGGGGAGATCGCGGTCGGATGGTTATGCGTCTCGACCTTCATCAGGATCGCCAGATCCAGCGCCTCGCGACGATACTCGCCGGTAATTGCATCCGGCATCAGGCGCGTCCCTTCATGCCCGGCGATGACCGATGCGTTATCACTATAGGCGGACAGCACGCCCTCGGGATGGCGCGCATGGGTCTGGCGAATCATCCCGAACAGCGTGCGCTCGTCGGCCTCGCCGTCCAGCACCCAGGCGGCATTGAAGATCTTGTGCCGGCAGTGTTCCGAGTTGGCCTGCGCGAACATCATCAGTTCGGCATCGGTCGGCGCGCGCCCCAGCGCGGAGAACCCATCGGCCAGGTAATCGATCTCGTCGGGGGACAGCGCCAGGCCCAGCTCGCCATTCGCGCGCTCCAGCGCCGCGCGGGCATCCTCGCCGAGCTCCACACGCCCCAGCGACCGTGGCGTCTCGTGGTGAAAGAGTTGGGCCGCGGCCGCCGGATCCTCGATCACCCCGTCGGTCATGCGATCATGGAGCAGGTCGGCCAGCGCCTCCAAATCGGCCCTCGCCGCTGCTTCGCCCCCGATCTGCCAGTGGATGCCGCGCTCGATCCGCTCGACCGCGTCCTCCAGCCCGGCATGGTGGGCAATCTCGGTGGCCTTGGACGACCACGGGCTGATCGTGCCAAAGCGCGGGATCACCACCAGTTCGCGCTGCACCGCAAACTGGGGGGCCTCCCAGGCATCGCCCTCGCGCAGCAGGCGCGCCAGCACCGCCTCCTCGTCCGGACTCAGCCGACGGCGAGTCGCCACGAAATAGATGAACCGTGCCGCCAGCGGGCCGGCGCCCGGTACGCTTGCCCGCAGCCCTGCCTCCAGAGCCCGCAGCCGAAACGGCGAGACCGCCGCGCCCCCTTCCACAACCCGCATTACGCTTCCTCGAAACCGGACGTACCGAAAGCCGCGCATTGTACCGGAGGCGCCTGCCGCGCGGGACCGGTACGTGACAGCAATTGCGCTGGTTGGGGAACTCCCAATGCGTTACCCTGTCCATGTAGTACTTGGGGGCGACATGGCTTCGACGCGGGTCGCGAAACCTGAGGTGCATGCCGAGGCTGTAGTGGACCTCGTTAAAACCACTGCAAAAAAATAGTTGCCAACGACGACAACTACGCACTCGCCGCTTAAAAACCGGTAGATGCCGTCCGACTGGAGCCGTGCTTATGCGTCCAGTATCGGGCGTCGACTCTCATAAGATCGTGGTGAAGCGCGCCCGGCGTGGATCCATTAAAACTCAACCGGGATCGCCAGCTACATTCCCTGCCTGTCGGGTAGTCGCTGGTTAAATTAAAAGACAGAATAAGCATGTAGAGCCGAAGGCGGAGGTCCTGCGGACGCGGGTTCGATTCCCGCCGCCTCCACCAAACAAGTAGTAAAATCAGTGAGTTAGCAGCGCCTTCGGGCGCTGTCTATCTTTCTGACTACCTTCCCCGAAAGTGCTCCCCCGGTCTACCCTGTTCACCCATAACAGGAGCACGACCAATGACCGAAACCAATACCCCCGTATGGAACGCCTTCTACGTTGTCCAGGATCGCGACCTCCCCGATGGGCGGCGCCTGATTGGCGATATCGTGGATGGGCCGTTTGATACCCGCGATCAGGCGCACGACGCGCTCGAAGATGGCTTGGCCTCAGGCCGCTACGTCGCCCGCTGGATGGACGAGGGCGACGCCATCGGAGTCGAGGAGCGGCGGTACTTCCGGTAGCAGGCACAAAAAAACCCCGCCGACTGAGGACTGGCAAGCTCTCGTCGGCGGGGTTCACCGGATTGCGGCTCCGGCGGGCCGAGGGGCCTGGTTAGGTCCCGAGGAGCATATCGAGTCCGTCTTGGTTCACGCGCACCTGAATGGTCCGCAGGATTTCCCACATGAACGCCTCCAGGTGCGGCTGCAGGCCGGCGCCGTCCACCTTGATCATGGAGTCGCCGCGCTGCAGGGCCTTGGTGCGTTCCTTCAGCGCGTCGATATGGGCATCGGTCATTCGCATCTGCCGTTCGTGCGCCTCTTCACGGATCTGATTCTCGCGGTCGATCTGGTTTTTGATGTCCACCTGGTCCCACCTGCTGGCCCCGGTGAGCTCGCCGAACAGGCCGCCGAGAAGCTCCGCCGTGCTGTCCATCGTGTTGTTGATCGACCCGAACACCGCCTCGACTTCCTGCGCCTGAGCCTGGATCTCGGCCACGTTCATCTGCGCCTCGAACTCCATGTACTTGATGCGCTCGTTACTGGCGAGCTCCTCCAGCGCGATCTTGAGTTCGTCGGATTGCTCGACCACTTCCTCCGTCGCCCGGCTGGCGCCTTCCATCTCGCCTTGGAACACCTTGCCCACCTGCGAGAACGTAGCGACGCCATCCTCCATGCTGCGCGTCCACCGCTCTTGCGACTCCGTGGCTTCCTCGGTGGCCCGTTGGCCCTCCCCGATCTTCCCGGTCGCGGCGTCCCATTCGAGGCCCTGTTCGGCGAAGGCTTCGGCCAGGAGACGCTTGGACTCCCGCGCCATGTCATCCGCCTCGGTCATTTCGTTGACGATGCGGTCATAGTCGCGGCCGGTGTCCTCCATCGCCGCGTTGGTTTCGTCCAGGTCGTGAGCAAGGTCGCGTGTGGCGGCGCTCAGGTCGCGCGTGGCGCCTTCCCATTCCTCGGTGCCGTGGATCACTTCATAGATCCAGGTGCCGAGCGTGTTCTCGTTCTCCGTGGCCGCGTTGACCAGCGGGTCGACCACGTTGTCGTTCAGGAACGACCCGATGCCATAGCCGGCCGTCCCGGCCACGCCAACCGCGCCCAGGGCCTTGCTCAGCGTACCCAGCGCGGCTGCGGACTGCGTGGCGCCCTTCACCAGGTTCAGTGTCTGGTTGCCGATCATCAGGGCAATCAGGGCGTTGACGAGGGGGAGCATCAAGTCCACCTGCGTGACTACGCCGGCCACGTTGCCGGCCAGGCGGCCCCACTCGGTCGAGGCTTCGGCCGCGCCGGATCCGATCTTGACCAACAGGTCGAACAGGAACTGGAACGACTCAATCACGCCTGCGGTGAACTGGCTCAGACCGGAGAAGGCTTGCGCGATCGTGGTCATCGCATCGGCCAGGCCATCCGCCGTGCTCAGGTCTTGGTTGCTGAACAGGTTGCGCACCGCCTCGCGTAGCGCCTCGATGCCCTGTTCGAAGCCCGAAAGGTCGGCTTCCTCGAGCGCCTCGGTCATGTTCTCGGCCATGCTGCGGAACACGGACTCGGTATCCGCGAGGATGGTCTCCACAACGCCTACCAGGTCGCCTAGCTGGCCTTCGCGTACGCTGCCCCCTACGGATTGGAAAACCGCCGTCAGTGCGTCTGTGACGCCCCCGTATTGCTCCAGCAACGGGCCGCCGATCTCCACGGCCAGGCCGCGCAGGCTATTCGCTACGCGCTGATTCTGTTGTTCGACGGTGCCGGCCATCTTCTCGAACGCCGCATCGGTCGCGCCGGCGTTGTCGGCCATCGCCCCCAGGGACTCCGCGAACCGGCCGGATGCGTTGCCCGTCAGGTCCAGCACCGCCAACAGGCCGTTGGTGCTGCCGAACAGCTTGCCCATCTGGTCTTCGCTGCCGCCCGTGGCCTCGGCAACCATGTCCAGCATGCCGGCCAGCCCTTCAGAGCGCAGCGCCGCGGCGTTGAACTCGATCCCGAGCTCCTCGGCAACCGTCCGCGCTTGCTGGGTCGGGTTGATGATGTTGGCCAGCGCCTGCTGAATCTGCGTCACCGCCTCGTTGGTGGGGCGGCCCGCTGCCGTCAGCGCGGAGATCGCCGCCAGCAACTCCTCGAACTCGACGCCGCCGGTAGACGCCAGGCCAGTGACCCGCGACAGCGTGTTGCCGAGTTCGGGCAGCGTGGTCTGCCCCTTCTCGACCGCCGTGAACAGCGCATCGCTGAATCGGGCCGCCTCGTCCATCTCGAGGCCGTAGGCGTTCAAGCTGGAGACCAGCACAGTCAGGGAGTCGTTGAGATCCGCTTTGCCGGCCACCGCAAGCTGTTCAGCCTGTGCAACCGCCTGGATGCTGTCTGCGTAGTCGACGCCGGCCGAGATCGCGCTGTAGATCGAACTGGTGATCGACTCCAGCGGTTGGGTGCTGGTCTGCGAGTAGTCGAGGATGGCGTCGCGGAACTCCCCGAGATCATCGACGGGCTGGTCGATCAGGGTCGAGATTTCACGGAAGGCCGAGTCGAAGTCTCCGGCGGCCTTGATCGAGAATGCGGTGATGGCGGCACCGGCACCGAGGAGCGCCGCCTCGAACGCCACGGCCTTCTTGGTGAAGTCCGCGACGGGGGCGGTCACGTTGCCCAGGGAATCGGTGAACGACTGCGCGTTCCGGAGCGCGGCCTGTGTCGCCTCGCCGGTTCGATCGACGCCCTGAAAGATTAATTCAACCGTACTCCGCTTCGCTGCCATCGTGTTACCTCTTCTCGGGGCCGAGCTTTTCGAGCTGGTCGGAGATCCCATCCATCGTGTCGTGGATGATCCGCTCCGCCTGTTCGGCCTGTTCCGGTGTCAGCAGGCCACGGCGCTCAAGGTCATCGGGCATGCCATGGAGCTTCTGCGCGATCCGGGCAAACGCCGTCGCGATCGCTTCCTCGACTTCGGCGGCCGGTATCAGCTTCCCGGCATTCGTGTCGACTTCCATCCGGCGCAGGTCTGCCAGGGAGCGTTCCTTGTCAGCCCGAGCCGCGTTGAAGCGCTCGCTGTGATCGCTGACGTTCGAGCCTTTGGGCCGGCCTGCGCCCGGTCGTTTACCGCCGTGTGAGTTCATAGTGTTGATTCACAATCAAGTTTAAGTTGCTGAAGTTGGTCGACGCGGGCGCCTCTGCGCACCCGTGTGCAAGGGATATCGCCAGGGAACCCTTACCCTCTACGCCGCATCCCCCGGCAGCCGTCCAGACTCGACCAGATCGGCTTTGATCGCGTGGACGCGCCGCTCGCTGACTCCGGTAATCAGTGCGATCTGGCGCACCTGCAACCCATTCCGCAACGCCACTTGGATTCGGTGGGCGGCCTGGTCGCGGAGTTGCGGTAGCAGAATCCGGTCGCCACCGAATTTGCGGCAAAGCGCCTCGACCGCCTTGGCGTCCATCAGGTCGTGCAACCAATGATGAGGGGGAGGGTCTTGGGGGACGTAGAACGTCGTGCCGGCACGGGCCAGAGCCAGGGAGTGCGCAGGCTGGAACCCAATCTCGTTCGCGATCTTGTCGAGGACCTTTTGCGCGCTCATGCGGCCTCCAGGCTCAAACCAGTTTGCTGCGCCTGCTGGCGGATCTGTTCGGCCTCGCCTTGCAAACGCTCGATCTCGGATTCGATGCGGGCCAGCTCGGCTTCGCGCACGTCACCATCGGCCGCGTCCTCCAGCCCATCGGCAAACTCTTTCACGCGGTCGATGATCTGGTCGCCGAAGGCCCAACTGACGAACTGAGCCATCGTTTCTGCCTTGATCTCGGCACCGTTCTTCGGGTTGCTCTCCGCGCCGAACACGGACATGAACAGGCGTTCCCGGTGGCCACGAACCGCGGCCTCGCGGAGCTGCATATTGACCGCACCCTGCAACCCCTCGGTGTTGGGCGGGCGCAGCATCATGGCGGCGGACCGGGCCTGCAACTGCCCAAGGCCGTGTTCACGCTGGCGGCGCTCGAACGCTTCGGCCTGCGCCTCTACGGACTTGCGGGCGACTTCGACAATCTCGGGCTTCGTCGCACTGGCGCTCGAAAGCGTTTGGCGCTGCTCCCGAAGGTCGGCGATCTGGCGCTGTAGATCCTGGTGCGCCTCGCGCATCTCGCTCTGGAGCTTCTGCCGGCCTTCGCTCAGCTTGCCCAGCTTGGTACTGAAATCTGCTTTCGCTGCCATGACTACCTCGTCGCTTGGTCGATCAGATACATGCTCAGGGCCTCCAGGCTGCACAGCAGCTCGGTCTGCCCTTGGTCGTTCCGGCGCATCTCAAACTTCGGCGGTTCGCCTCGGGCGTGCCGGGCGGCCACCTGTTTCTCGTCCATCCCCAGCACCACGCCGACTTCCTCGAGGTTCAGCCAGCTCTCGGCGGTGTCGATATCCTCGGCGCGCACGTCCGGCGCCAATCGGTTCAGGATCGAGCGGCGGGCCACGGTGCGGGCCTTCAGGCTTCGCACGCGCTGGACGGCGGCGGGGGTGGGCTTGGTGTCACTGGGCCGGCCCCGGTTCTTGGTCAGGTACTGGCTGGCGGGGCCGCGCGGGGTCAGGGCTTCCGTTTGCTTCGGGGCGAATCGGCGGGTCTTGATCGGCATCTCATCGGCCTCCGGGGCTGGTTGCGGTCTTGAGCTCGTCGAGCATGGCCTGCTCGGCCTCCGCGTCGATCCGCAGCTTTTGCGTTTCGTAGTAGGCGCGCTGATCTTCAGTGGGCAGCGCCGCGACGGCCTGTTCTTTTCTACGATCCGCCTGCTCGACCTTGGCGTTCGCCTTGGCAAGGTTCTGCTCTGCGCGCCGGACGCGTTCGTCAGCCTCGAACATGTCGGCTGCCAGGTTCTCGAGGCGGCGGTCCAGCTCCAGGATTTTCCGCTCTTGGGGTTCGGCGTTGCGGGCGCGCGTGTCCGCGATCATGTCGTCAATCGAGGCCCGCAGGCGCTCGGCCTCGGTGTCGTCAAGCGTGGCCTCCACCTCGCCAATGCGGCGGACCAAGGCCTCGATATCTCCGCGCATGTCCTGCGTCTCGGCGTCAGGGTCATGTTTGCGGCTCAGGATCAGCTGGGACCGTTCGCGGATCTGGTCCTCCGTGATCCCCGGTACAGCGATCGCTGCCTTGAGGTCCACCATGTGGCGCAGGGCGAAAAACAGGAACGGGCTTTTCATCGGGCGGCCTCCATGTGTCGGGTCCGCAGGGCGATCGCGTAGGCGACCATGAAGTCGAGTTGGGCTTTCAGTTCGGCCAGGTTCATGCGTTGCACCCTCCGCGTTGTTTCAGGATCTCCATGGCGATCGCTGCCCCGCGCTTCAGGTTCTCGACGCGCTTGTCGAGGATCGTCCACCGGGGGTCTCCGGCGGCCTGTAGTGCCTTCAGGGAACCGGTGAGGTTGATCGCTTCGATCTGTGAAGCGAGGGCCTTATCGCGGGTGGTCAGGTCGGGATCCTCCACCGCGCCGTTCATCTTCCGGGTCGCGGCCTCGACGATGGCGTCGTGCATTTCCTGGAATCGGGCGAAGGATTCGATCGCGGGGAACTTCGGGGGCTGGCGCAGGAAGTAACGCCGGCCGGCCTCGTCGTTCGAGAACATCGGGGCGGTGCCCTGCTGGAGCTGCTGCTCGAGTTCTTCGTCTTGGTTCATGGTGCCCCCTCTTCTGATAGGTATTGTCTATCGTCTATGTTGGTGTGTCAATACGCAGACTATCGACTATGACAGCAGATCGGCTGCGGTCTGCTCGAAGTCCCAGGCTTCGCCGTGGACCTCAAAGGCCGCGTCCTCATACACGCGTTCCAGGTGACCCAGCTCCATGCGGTCGCCGACGATCTCACCGGCATCTCGAAGCGCCAGTGCGATCCACACCTCCTCCTCGGAGACTTCACCGCTGCGGGTATTGCGATCGATCTGTGCTGCGAGCCCTTGCAGCTCTTCCACGGAGACGCCCTTGAAGATGTCGAAGCTGAGCTCGTTTCTGCCAGCCAGCTCGATCAGTCCGTCGAGGGTCGTCGTCCGTCGGTCGCTTGCGATCGATGCCCCTTTTGGGGCGATATTTTCATCCGTACCGAAAGGGACGCCCCTTTGGGGAATATCTTTACCCCTTAGGGGAATATCTTTGTTTGCGCTGTCGTACAAGTACCAAGGGGGGTCACCTTGCGCTGTGGTACAAGTACCGCCGTTAGATACTTGCGCTGTGGTACAAGTATTTAGTGGGTCATGAACGACCCGATATTGCTTCCGGCGACGGTCCTTTTGCTGGTCGACCTCGATATATCCCCAGGCCACAAGATCCTTCATCACGCGGGAAACGTGATCGGATCGCGTGTGTGCCATCTGCCCGATCTTGACCTGTGTGGCATAGCAGCCGGAGCCGTTCTTGTTGAACCGATCGAAGTGCGACACGACTCCCAGCACCGCAATGTGGGAGCGTGTCATCCGTTCGTCGGCCAGGGCCCGCAGCGGCAATGCCGCGAATGCGTACTTGGCCTGTGCGTTCATCTCAGGATTGCGCGCGCCCGACGACGCTCCTCCGGGCTCAGCCAGTATTCGCGCACCCTGGTGGGCAGGCCCATGTATCCGGCCACCTCGATCGTGCGGCGCTCGATGTGCAGGCCGGTGTTGCGGGTGATGCCGGCGACGGTGGAGTGAAGACAGTGGTCGTGGAGTTGGCGCTCGGCTTGGAATCGATGGAGGCGCCGGCCGTCGGCTAGGGCATCTAGAACCCGGCGCCACTTTGTGGCAGGCTTGGGGTTGAGTGCTTCCTCGCGCTCCGCCTTCGCGCCCTGCGCCGCTCCCCCGGCCAGGGCGTTTCTGTTTGCGGCCCTCATGCCGCACCCCCGAATCGCCCGGCTTCCCACTCCTCCAGGTCCGCTGCCCGCCAGCGTGTGCAGCCGGTCGAGATGCGGATGGGGGCTGGAATAACGCCGTCGCGAGACCAGCGCCAGATGGTGGCCACGGATACGCCGAAACGCTCGGCAACCTGCTTAACGGAAAGGTGTAGGTTCTGTGCCATCGCTTGATCCTCCTTTCGGGTCGTTTGCGATGGCCCTACACTGGTTGAGGCGCTCTAGGCCGGTAATCTGAACAGCTTCAGACGAGACCTAAGCGCCTGATTATATGGCGCGAATTCGGTTTTCGTAGAAAAATCGACGCTGTACGCGGACCAAGAATCAAAGACTTAGCGCCGTTTTTACTGCACAAGTGCAGACGAACTTTCTGCATCTGCCGTAAATTTCGCCCATTCCGCCATCAGCTCGGCCCGTTGCGGCAGTAGTTCATCGCGGGCATAGGCCGCCCGGGTGGCGTCGCTGTTCACATGCGCCAGCGCCAGCTCGGACACTTCGTCCGGGAATGAGGTAGAGGACCGCGCCCAATCCTTGAAGCTGCTCCGGAAGCCGTGCGGCACCGCGTCCACGCCCATGCGCTTGCACACGGCGCTGATACTCATATCGGACAGCGGGCCACCACGGGGCGCGGTGAACACCAGATCGGAGCCCTCGAAGCGCGGCAGGGCCTCCAGGAGCGCCACGGCGTCATCGGACAGCGGCACGCGGTGCGGCTTGCCGGTCTTCATGCGATCGCCCGGCACGGTCCAGACGCGAGCGTCCAGGTCGATCTCGGTCCAACAGGCTTTGCGGACTTCCCCGGAGCGGGCGGCCGTCAGGATCGAGAACTCGAGCGCCCGGGCACCCATGCCATCGCGGCCTCGCAGGTCCGCCATGAACGCGGGCACGTCTTTCCAGGGCAGCGCCCGATGATGCTTCACCTTCCGGATCTTCTGCGGCGCCGGCAGCGTCACGTCGAGGTTACCTTTCCAGCGGGCCGGGTTCTCCCCTTCCCGGTATCCCGAGACGGTGGCCCAGTGCAACACGCCCTCGATCCGCTGGCGCACGCGCGTGGCGGTCTCCGTGCGTTCGTGCCAGATCGGTTTGAGCACGCCCAGGACGTGCGGCAGCTCGATTTCGGCCACCGGTAGATCGCCCAGGGACTCGAAGGCATAGCGTTCCAGGCTCGACAGCCAATCGGCCCGATGCTTCGCGGATCGGAACTCGTGCGCCTTTGCTTCGTGGTATTGCCGGGCCGCATCGGCGAAGGTCATCCGCCGGGCCTCCTCGGCTCGCCTGGCGTCGTTTGCGGCCTTGCGTTCGGCCACGGGGTCGATTCCCCTCCATAGCTGATCCTTCAGCTCTCGCGCCCGCTCCTTGGCTTGTGCGAGGGAGACGTCCGGGTAGCCGCCGAGCCCGTAGTGCCGACGCTTGCCCGCGACCGTGACGCGCAGCACCCATCCCCGGGCGCCGGTCTCCGTGATACGGTGCAAGAGCCCGGAGACCCCGCCCACCGCATGGAAGCCCGGACGGTCCAGGCGCTTCACTTCGAGCGCGCCCATCTCCTTGGCCTGTTTCGGCATGTCTCCCTTCCTGTCTATCAAAAACCCTTGCGCTTGGATGCTACAGGGTGATACGGTTTTCAACAAGGGATAGCCCGAGGGAGCCGGAAAGGTCCGGCAAAACAGTCGCTTATTGGGATTGGTTGGGACGGATTGCAACGCCACAGTGGTGGCCGCCGCCTCCACCAATTTAGATCGACCAATCAAGCGCCTACGGGCGCTTTTTTGTTTGCATTCGAGGAATCGCATGGCCGTCTACCAGGACACCCTGACCCAGCAGACCCGAGGCCGCGGAACCCAAAACATCACCACCGCCGTGGAGCACATCGTGCGCGCCTCCGGCATCACCACCGGCACCTGCCACGTCTTCCAGCACCACACCAGCGCCTCCCTGCTGGTCACCGAGAACGCCGATCCCGACGTCCGCCACGACCTGGAGACCCTGATCGCGCGCATGGCCCCGGACGGCGACCCGGCCTACCGCCATGACATGGAAGGCGACGACGACATGGCCGCCCACGCCCGCGCCATGCTCACGCACAACGACCTGACCCTCCCGGTCGGCCAGGGCCGCCTGATCCTCGGCACCTGGCAGGGCCTCTTCCTCTGGGAGCACCGCTACGCCGCCCACACGCGCAAGCTCACGATTACGGTCCAGGGCGAGTAGAACCCGTATCGGCCCCGCTCCTGAGGAAACACAATCACCGGCTCGGCGTACATCCGCTTCAGAAAGCGCAAAAGCAAGGTTTGACCCAGTGCTCACAAGATGTCCCGGCCCTCCAAGGCCATGTAGCTGACCAAAGTCCTGTTCTTATCAGCTCCACAGATCATCTTGCCGCCCAGAAGCCACCGCCCTTGGTGGGCACCTTTGCAGAGCGCCGAGAACCCCTGGACGAAGGTTCCACCAATCTCTTCTAAGCGACTTCGGGTCGGAGGACTTTGATGCTTGCCCATCCCGATGGTCCTTCCGGATACCCTGATGCGCCTACCGTCGATTGCGGGAGGCTGAAGGCTGTCTTCTGGGCCGATGAAGGCCTACTCATCCGTTTGCGATCTTCATTGCCACTCTCTGATGGGGAGAGACAGCCTCCATTAATTGGGTAAGCCGCTTCACCGAGATCTGATACTGGCCGTTACTCGGTTTCGCTTTTCCCTCGAACTCTCGCCAGACGACTTTCCCCGGTCCGTTGTAGATTTCCGCGAAGCCGCCTTCCCGGTCCAGCTTTAGCACAAGCAGATGCTCCGGACCACTTCGAAGGCCTACGCTTTTGCCCTGAGTCGCCTTGATCTCGATCTCTCGCCCATCCTTAACGGCGTCCACGCCCGGTGAAGATGCCCGGAGGAGATCCAGCCCGTAATGATAGGCCGCGAGACACTCACCCAGACTGCCCACAAGGTGACCATCCGGCGTGAAATGCCTACCCGGAAACATCGCTTCTAGCTCCCCGACAACACGATACAACTCGCCCACCAGTCTCGGCAGATGTTCCTTATCCATGCGCAATGCCTCTCAGCTCTGTCGAAATCAGATACCGGACGTCACGTCGCGGGGAAAAGCAGGGAAACCTGCCAGTCCTCCGCCGGTATTCCGGCAGGGCTGAACAATAACCAGGGTCGGACCACGATAAGCCCCTGACTCCGGGAGTGTTATACCGACACAACCCGCCCAGTGGAGTGGAACGCGTACTCGTCGCGTTGCATGGCTCTCTTCCCTGGAATGGCCATTTGAAGACAGAAATTGCCGCTTTAAGCCCGAATTCAGGGCTCAATTCCGCATATTCTGTCGTGTTCTCCGTCGGTTACCGTGGTCCGACCCCGCGTATCGCGGATTGCAGTTGCGTGACATGGCTTCCCTCCCTGGAATGGCCATTTGAATACCGAAATTGCCGCTTTAAGCCCCAATTTAGGGCTCAATTCAGCATATTCATTCTGCATTTCAGTTCGTTACCGTAGTCCGACCCCGTTAATTGCCCAAGTAGACCAGATAGTAGGGCGGCAACTCCCGGCCGGCGTTTGTCCGCGAGGACAGCATCAAGCACCGGGATTGCTCGAAGTTTCGCGGATCCCCAGCAGGCAGCAACGGGCCAAGTGCCTTTCGCGCAGCTTCGCGGGCAGCGATGACCTTCGGTGGTAGTGGGCTACTCGATTCGGTGACCATGACAGCTAACGCCGGACATGAGCGGCGGGACGAAAGCGCTAGCTTTTGGCCCGTCCGCTCGATGGACTTGTTAGCCCTTGCTCTACGTTGCCGCAAGGAGCATGGCGGCGCCAGCCCTTAAACGTAGCCACAGTCGAATTGGTGAATCCCGTCGATGCTCCAGCCGAACTGTCCAAAGGACCCGAGCGCATCCTTGTTCCTCCTGTCACACCGGGGGCCGAGCCACACCTCGGGAGCGACGCACCATAGGTGCTCCTCGTCCTTTTCGACGAATTCATGCTCCACGTAAGGAACAATCAGGCCTTTGGCTACTCTAGTCCGAACTTGCTTCATCGGTGCGCTAAGTACTAGGCGCACCTCCTGTTCCTCTCTGAATGCGCGGTTCTTTATTCTCAGAAGCTCCGCATATAGACGCACTAGAGGCTGTGGGTTCTGATCAATAAGGCCCCAAAAAGAATTCACAGCCGGCTCTTCCTCATGCATCTTCAGCAACGCACCGATGTCGTGCTCACAGCGTTCGACAACGCGATCGATAAACTCGTCGTGGTCATCATAGACGCAGTCAACCAACACACGAGGTGGCTGTTGGCCAATGCCAGGCAGGTGCTTCCGCTTGAAACCGAGTGCGGCGCCGCGCCCGTCATCCGAATACGCCCGCCACTGGCTCAAGACCTCCGGTGAACGGGATAAGGAGAAGACGCAGTGCGCCCTAGATAAGTTGTGCCCACTAAGAGCGAGCGAAAGCGCTTTCCTGGTCGCCCCATCGAATCTGTTTAGGAACAGCTCGAGGGCATGAACCAGCTCTTTCTCATCGTTAAGGTAACGACAGTCACTCGCCCAAACATTGCGAGAGCAGAGAATGCCGTTGAGCCCTGCAATGCTTGTATAGTGGTACAGAATTTCCTCTTCCGGCATGTCGTTTCTCGTTCTCTGGCCTGTGTCCGCAGGTATTCTGGCCAACGGCTAACGCCGCCAGCACGCGCGGCTTTGTAGTGGAGGCGAAGCCGCAACGAAAAAGCCGTCGCCGTGCCTGGCCTTGTTAATTTGCACCTCAGCCACCCAGCGCCGATATAAGGAACGAGCCAATTGATGCAATGCTGCCAGCACTGGGCAAACCACCCAATAACGTTTTGACGACAACTCTACTTGGTGCGCTTGATTCAAACTGACTTTCTATGGCATCAACGAGCTCAAGAGCAGGCTGCTGATCCTGCTGAGGTAAGAGACGCTTCACTTCCTGCCGCAGCATAGAAATATGTTCTGCAACATCTGGATTAATATTGACAGTATTGACCGAATTATCAGTGGAATGATTGTTTACACGAGCGTTTGGCCCGGAAATGTTATATGTAATACTCTGAACTGCTGCCTTGGCTTCCGGTAGGCCAAGTTTCCGATGGGTCATTTGGTAGTGCGCTTCAATACCACCAAAACCTTCATGAAAGCCAGGATCGATAACCTCATAGGTTTCCTCACCACCATTCGACATCTTACGCTGAATAAGGTCGCCGGTTTCGATCAAAACATCAGACCGATTGATGAAGATCTTCTTTGACTGAACACTGGATTTAATGCCATCAACTCGATCACCGTTCTTTTTCAGAAGGGTGACGTTGTCATTTAACATATCCGAAAAAGACATGGTGACTCCTTGTGAAAATTGACGCCCAATTCAGCGGGCAAACTTTGTGCAGCAAATTTTGCCCGATGCAATTGATTGTTAGTTTCTTGATGGCTCCAATACTTTTCTTATGCTATCGATGATTTTCTCTTTCGCAGCAGGAATTTCGTTGTTAATCGCGCCAACTAACCTTCTTCTCTCTTCCATTGCTTGCTCGAACTGTTGTGTGTTTTGCGGATTAACGTCGCAATTGAACACAGCACCATAAATTATTTCATCCAACCTAAGCGCTACAGTTTCAATTTCATCGAAGAGGCTTCTTTCAACCCAGAATTTGTTAAGCCTTGAATAGGAAATAAATTCATTAATTGCGCTATTGGCTGTATTAAATTGAGCTTGATCCGAACGCGTGGGGCTAGACTTGTAAACAAAGGCTTTTCCTTCAGACTCCATTGCAATCAAACGATGATATAACCCCTCAATAATTTCAACTCTCTTTTCATGGAGCTTGGAAAATTTAATCTGATGCTCTAATGTACCAAGCTCAATCGAAGATTTGATCTCCTCAGTCAATCGCGTTGTCTGTCTTAATCGCTCTTTCACATCATCGAAGCTGTCTTGTAACGCTTTCTCTGCCCCTCGACTTTTAAAGTATGAGCCAAAGTAAGCGCCCAATGCAGACGAGACCAGAGCAACTAATGTGATGTATACATAATTAATAGCAGAAAGTGACACGCCATTATTAATGATCTCTGCTGCTAAATCCTGAAGATTTTCTACTGCCACCGATCTGTACCTCGTGAAACTAACGCATGAGCTCAGGTGCGCGTGAGGCGACGCGTGCTTTGGCGATAGCAAAAGCACGTGGCGGGTCAAACGTCACCTGCAGCGATTTGTTATATGCCATTTGGCATTGGGTGCGATGCAATGAAATTCACTACTTCCTCAAGATAATCACGATGCTTCATCGTCTAGCTTATCCTCGATCCTAGAACTTCTACCACGAACGCCACTGAAGATCGTCTCCAAGTACATCTGCTCCGGGTTTGGCACTGATTCCCCGGTTGATTCGAACGCTTCTGACCGGCCCAAGAATCTGCCCGATATCCCATGCGTAAGCGGATTTCTGTATCTTGCAAACGCGCGAATCAGCCTTTGACGCTCCAGCTCATCAATGACCTCCAGCGCGACGAGTTTTTTTGAGAATGTCCCCAAATGACATACCACACTCGTCTCCTTCAATTTCTCTATCTACTTGCGAAATCCGCCATTCGAACTCGCGTTTCGATTTCGGCGAGGATTGGGTCGCTTTTCTTATGACGAGCAGATCGCGAAGCCATATTTCCAACAATGAGGAGCACAGAATTATCACTGACAAAAACATTCCCGAATCCACGGCGCGGTGAATTTCAAAGGAATAGTACGACGAAGCTCGTCCAGTGACCCGGAGAGATGCGAGCGCATGTTGAGCCACGCGAAACCGACGAGCCAGTTCGGGCTCGACCTGGTGTTCCAAAGCTCGGATGTCGGGGCGTTTCAAGGCGTATAACAGTAGATTAGACAGAATCTGGGATATTGGCGGTATACAGGTTCTGGATAACACTGATATAGCCGTGATAGCCCGCGAGCGAGGCTCCATACCGTTCGGTTACCAAGGCGCATTGGGAGACCGCTTGGCGGACCAATCGGCGGGATGGCGGCGTGGTGCGTTTCAGCCCCCGGATTGCCGAAGGGAGCGCCAATGCGCCGAGACGCGTGTTCATTGAGCGGGCCTCGTGGGGGTGGGGCGTTGGTCGCCGGTCCCGGCGGTCAGCAGGCGCAGGATCAGTAGGGCGAAGTCGCGTTGGCGTTCGGGGTCGTCGAGGACCTGCATGGAGAGTTTTTCGTGGTCGGTCATGGCGTCGAGGACGGTGTCGGTGACGCGTTTGGGGAACAGGCCGTGCATCACCTGGTCGGGGCTGTGGTTCTCGACCTGGGCCATGACGGCGTCGTCGCGGCGGATCCGGTCGGCGATGCCGTTGGCGAACTGGAGCTTGTCTTCATCACTCACTTCGGCGCCGAACAGGTCGTTGAGCTGGTCGATGATCTCGGAGAGGCGTTTCTTCTCCGGGTCGTGGGGCTTGCCGGAGCCGACGTCGGAGATGGGCTTCAGGCCGTCGTAGTCCTCACCCTCTTCGCCGAGGTTCAGTTGGTGTTCTGCGCGCTTGTTCAGGCGGTAGTGGGTCAGCTCCAGTTCGGAGACGTCGATCGCGTCTTCTTCCAGGTTTTGGGTGCCCAGCAGCGGGTGCAGGCCGCGGGCGTATACGCATAGCTGCTCCAGCTCGCGGTCTTCGAAGTCGACGATCTGGGAGAGGAACTCGTAGCTGCGCACGAAGCTCTGGAGGTTCTTGCGGAACAGGTCCAGCTCGTCGCGCGTGGTGTGGGCGTCCTTCAGCTCCTGCTCGGCTCGTTGCAGGCCGGTCTTGTCGCCATTGCGGTCAGCTTCGGCATAGGCGGCCTTCCAGGTCTGGATCTGCTCGAGCACGGCCTTGTAACGGGTGGTGTAGCGTTCCCGGGCGGGCTGGCAGTAGTAGCTGAGCTGGCTGGCGTTGGCCTTCGGGTTGAAGAATGCGCGGGCGAAGTTCTCGACCTCGTCCCAGTGGTAGATGCCTGAGGCGTCCAGGCTATGCTGCAGGTCGTAGACCACGTTCGGGTCGGAGACGTCGGCGAGTTCGGCCTTGTTGTAGTAGGGGCGGAAGGCTTCGAGGATGTCTTCGGCATCGTTGAAGAAGTCGAGGACGAACGTGTCCTCCTTGCCCGGGAAGGTGCGGTTCAGGCGCGAGAGGGTCTGCACGCACTCCACGCCCTGCAGCTTCTTGTCCACGTACATGGCGCAGAGCTTGGGCTGGTCGAACCCGGTCTGGAATTTGTTGGCCACGATCATCACGTTGTATTCGGCGGTCTTGAACGCATCGGCCAGATCGCGCCCCTTCAGGCCCGGGTTCAGCAGCGCGCTGTGCTCGGTCACCTCCTCGGGGATCACCTCGTCCGGCAGCACGGAGCCGGAGAAGGCCACCAGTGCGTGCACGTCGCCATAGCCCTTGTCCTGGATGTACTCGCGCATCGCCAGCGCGTAGCGCACCGCCTCCTGCCGACTGCCCGTCACCACCATCGCCTTGGCCTGGCCATCCAGCAGGTGCCGCACGTTGGCGCGGAAGTGCTCGACGATTACCTCGACCTTCTGGCTGATGTTGTACGGGTGCAGCCGCACCCAACGGGCGATCTTGGTCGAGGCCTTGCGCGACTCCACCTCTTCGTCGTCGCCATGCGGGTGGGCCAGCTTCCAGGCGGTCGAGTAGGTGGTGTAGTTCTTCAGCACGTCGAGGATGAAGCCTTCCTCGATCGCCTGGCGCATGGAGTACAGGTGGAACGGCTCGGGCTTGTTGTCGGCCGAAGCCGGCAAGTCCGGATCCGGCGGACGGCCGAACAGCTCCAGGGACTTCGCCTTGGGCGTGGCGGTGAAGGCGTAGTAGCTGATGCGCTCGGTCGGCTTGCGCGAGGCGACGGCGGCATCCATCAGCTCTTCGGCGCTGATCTCTTCATCCTCCGGCTTGTCGGTGCCCAGGATGGCCTTGAGCTTGGTGGCGGAGGAACCGGTCTGCGAGGAATGGGCCTCGTCGGCGATCACCGCGTAGCGCCCGGCGGCCAGCTCCGGGCGCTTATCCAGCGCGTCGAACAGCGCCGGGAAGGTCTGGATCGTCACGATGATGATGCGCGTCTGCTCGGCCAGCGCCTCGGCCAGTTGCTCGGACTTGCTCTGGTTGCCGACATCGCGGGTGATGGGCCGTACCACGCCGTGTGCGTGCTCGAACTGGTAGATGGTGTCCTGGAGCTGGCTGTCCAGCACCGTGCGGTCGGTGACGACCACCACGGAGTTGAACAGCTTCTGGCCGCTCTCGTCGTACAGCGAGGCGAGCTGGTGCGCGATCCAGGCGATGGAGTTGGACTTGCCGGAGCCGGCGCTGTGCTGGATCAGGTAGCGCTGGCCGGCGCCTTCCTCCCGCGTGGCCGCGATCAACTGGTTCACCACATCCCACTGGTGGAAGCGTGGGAAGATCAGGGTCTCCTTCTTGCTGCGCTTGCCGTGGAAGTCCTCGACCGTCTTCTGCTCCAGATGCAGGAAACGGCCAAGCACCTTGAGCCAGGCATCGGGCTGGAACACCTGCTGCCACAGGTAGCCGGTGGCGTAGCTGTCCGGGTTCGGGGGCGCGGGGTTGCCGGCCCCGCCGTCCTCGGTGCCCTGGTTGAAGGGCAGGAAGAAGGTGTCCTTGCCAGCCAGGCGGGTCGCCATCGCCACCTCGTGCTGACTGACCGCAAAATGCACCAGCGCCCCACGCTTGGGGGTGAGCAGCGGCTCGGGCTTGCGGGTGACCGGGTCCTTCAGCGGGCGGTCGCGCCGGTACTGGCGCTTGGCGTTCTCCACCGACTGCTTGAACTCGCTCTTCAGCTCCAGCGTGGCGGTGGGGATGCCGTTGACGAACAGCACCAGATCCAGCCGCGGGTTGTACTCCCCGCTGCGCGCATGCGGCGAGTACGAGACTTCCGGCACCACGCGCAGGCGGTTGGCCCGGTAGCGGGCCTGGGACTCGGGGTTCATGCCGTGGTCGGGCTTGAAGCTGCACAGATCGAGCTTCACGCCGGGCGTCTTCACCCCATGGCGCAGTACGTCCAGCGTCCCACCACGCTCCAGCTCGCGGGTCACCGCGCGCACCAGGGCCCGTTGCGGGTCCTGTGCATTCTTCGCGGCGAACTTTTCCCAATGCTCCGGCCAGGCCTCTTGCAGATAGCCGACCAGATCCTCGCTATAGAGCGCGTTGGCGGCGTCATACCCGCTGGCCGGACCGGTGAGCCAGCCATCGGCGGTCATCGCGTCGATAATGTCCTGCTGGAACTGCGCTTCCCTGCTGTCCGCCATGCTGCTCCCTGTGGCCTCTTCGTTCGCCCCTGCGCCTAACCGTTCAGCCGGTCTTGCGCTCCCACGTATATCGAACCTTTAGATCGTTCATCGTGCTCCAGTGCAGGAGGCCCTCCTTTTGCAACCGCCCGACCACGATACCCGGTGCCACCCCGACTTGCTGAGCGAACCGCAACACGGAATCTCGCGACAAGGTGGATCCGGTTAGCTCCTGCCAGGTTTCCGGCGGGATCAGGTGGTTTTCGGCGAAGGCATTGGCTTCCTGTTCTTCCTTGCCATCGAGTTCGCCTTCCGCGTCCACGAAAGCCACGCGCTTGCCGTGGAGCAAAAGATGGGCAGCCTCATGGAAAAACGAAAACCACAGGTGATCATTCGATTTGTGCCGCAGACTCAAGGCAATTAGTGCCTTGTCCGGTGCCAGCCAGCGCGTTGCACCACTGACCGGACACCCTTTTGGCGCTTCCACGAAAACGACCGCTACGCCGACCCCGCGGCATTGCTCCACCAGCGGGGGAATGAATGCTGCCGGACTTGATTGACTGGTCAGTGCCCGTAAGCGCTCCAAAGCTTGTTCAAACCCCTTTCGGTCGAAGGGCTCGCAGTCGATCTCGGACGCCAACCGTTCTGCCTCCCGGAACCACGCCCCCACGGCCGCACCCTCCCGCTCGAAGGTTGGCGAGGCCCGGAAAGCCGCGGCACCGTCCGAGTACCGCCCACGCCAGGCGTCCACCGAGGCCACGCCAAAAAAGCCAAGGCACTCGGCGACTTGCTGGCCCTTGTGCGAAAAGCGCCGGATCCACCCGAGGCGAACCATCTCCGTCAAAGGCAATTCTTTCAGCCAGGATGCCTGCGTTGCCAGCGTCTCGAGTTCTTCCTTCCGCGTCAGGGCCTCGCGATATTGTGCTTCGCGTTCCAGCCAAAAACGGGCGGTACCACCCAGCACTCGCTCCAGCCGCAGCGCGGTCTCTTCCGAAAGCGGCACCTTTCCCTTAATAAGCTGATTGACATGCTTGGGGCTGTAATCCAGCCGCTGGGCTAGCTCCCGCTGTGTCCAGCCCTGCTCCTCACGCAGATCGGCAATGGTCTCTCCAGGCGGAGACACCCAGTCCGGCGTTCTGGCTTGCGCAAATTCAGTCATGGTAATCACCGATCCATACAACAAGGACGCGATCCACCGCACCCCACGCGATCCCGCCATCCGGCTTTCTCGGCCAGGGTTGTTCCGCGGGCTCGAAGCACAACCGCACTCCACCACTCAGGGATACGCAGAACCAGCCCTCGCGATCCCCCTTCAACGGATGCGGATGTCCGGCCATCAGCTCGGTGGGATTGTCCGCAGCAAACAAGTCCGCCAGACGCGCGCGCAGCTTGCGGGCAGAGGCGCTCCCCAGTTCCTTCTGGGCCTTGCGTTGCTGCAGGCATAGGGCCTCCAGTGCTGCGTCTTTGTAGTCGACTTCCATGCCGGGACCTATGTACAAGAATATACACGTTTACCTACCCGGTAAACAATTTACTCGGAAGAGAGCCCTCGCGCCGGACCCGGTGTCAGGAACGGCTGCGATGCCGAGGGGCCTGTTCGCGTCCCGGTCCGCCCAGTGGCCCGTGATTTTTCAGTCTTCGTCGATGACAGCGCCTGCCCGGCTCACTAACTGGTCTTGCCACTCGGCGTAGGACTGGCCGTTGTCCTCCCGCTTCCATTCGGCACGGCCGTTGGCCGATCTCCCAACTACCATGGCCGCCGCGGCACTGGGGCTGGAGAATGCATAGTCGCGGGAGAAGCGCAGTAGGTCGTTCTCGTCCTCGACCAGTACGCCCTCCTCGCGCAGTTGCTGATGCAGGCGCTGGTAGTTGTGTCCCGAGGCAGCCCACTCCCGACGTGCTTGCGAACCCTCCAGTACGAAGAACTCGCCCTCCGCCTCCTGCCCGTAGGCGGTGATGCCGTATTTCGGGAAGGTCAATCGGAATCGTGGCGAGGCCGGAGTTTCATCACCAGCGCCCGCGGCGCCCCACACCACATCCCAGGAAGGAGCGTGGCCTGGCTTCCTACTTGGAATGGCTATTAGAAGACAGCATTTTTGCGGTTTAAAGCCCAAATTCAGGGCGCCCAGACGCCATTTCCGCTTCCGTTTCAATCAGTTCCCATGGCCCGCCCCCATTATCCATCTTCGGTCTAAAAGATGACCGAGGTCATGACCGCGAGAGAGAACGCCGTCATGACAGTCAAAGTAGCGACTGTCAGCCACCCTGTCGCGTGCGAAAAGCTCAAGAGAAGAGCGATCGGGGATCGCAACAGGCCACCACCCGGCACTCGATCCAGAATAGTAAGAAACCCGCTCCCAATCACCACACCCCTTTTGTCGGCGATGCGGTGGATGACCGTGACCGCCTTATCCAGAATGTCACCTCGGTTCACGGTGGACGTATCAAAGTCCTCGTCATGAGTGACCTTATTCCGAACCGAAGCCAGAAATCGCAGGTCTTTCACATCCTGCGGGTCGAGTTGGTCTTCGACGGAAACTACTTTCTCGTGGAGTCCCTTCCCTTCGGCTCCATACCATTCGGATAGCAGCTTTTCGCACTTCTTTGATATGCAGAGCATTACGGACTCGAGATCCTTCTTGCTGCGGCATGCTGACGGTGAGGTCACATTAATCTTCTGGGGCACCAACGGCCCCCCGTTTATCCATCGCACAACCCGATATGCCCATACTAACGACAGCAAAACCGGGAAGACGAGGATCGCGCCGAGGGCCCCGTAGAGGAACGGGCCTTCTTCAGGATCGAAACCGACGCGATCAATGAAGGGGAAGTCCCAAGACACCAGGATCGGAAGGACCGCGGGAACGATGAGAACAATTGCCCCTAGAAGCGCGGGCCAGATAAACCCGCTTTCAATAGATCTCAAAAAGGCCTTCTCGGCGAAACCGATCTTGAGCAAGATCCCGATCCCGAAAAAGATGACCACATAGTAGATCACGAGGTAGAGCAGGTAGATCGTATCGCTATCCATAGCCGAGCGCCTTGCTTATATGTTGTTAGGGTGTTTTTCGGATTCAGCGGGGCTGAAAATACTTCCAATCTGGGACCCAAAGCCAATCGCCATCAATTTAGCCGAAGGCATCGCAGGTATTGGGTCCTCGTGCTTAGGGCTCCCTGGGGCTGACGTCCGCCGCCTCGGCGACCAACTGCTCCTGCCATTCGCCGTAGGACTGGCCCGTGTCTTCCCGCTTCCATTCAGCGCGGCCGTTGGAGGTCCTTCCGCTTACCATCGCAGCCGCTGCACTGGGGCTGGAGAATGCGTAGTCGCGGGCGAAGCGTAGAAGCCCGTCCTCGCCTTCGACAACCACGTCCTCTTCACACAGTTGCTGATGCAGGCGCTGGTAGCCGTGGGCAGGCCCCACTCCGACCGAGCCTGCGATCCCTCCAGTACGAAGAACTCTCCCTCCAACTCCTGCCCATAGGCGGTGATGCCGTGTTTGGGGACGGTCAGGCGGAACCGTGGCGACTCCGCGGTTCCGTCCTCTCCCCCGCCGGCCCAGGCAGCCCCCTCCACCGCATCCCGGGAAGGCGGGCGGCTGGCATCGCGCAGGAACTCGAAACCGAGCACGGGCAGCACGGTGCGGATCTGTTCGAGAAAGAACGCCATGTCGGCTTGGTCGGCCTCGGGCAGGCCGATGTAGTCGTGGCGGGTGCCGTTGATCAGGGTGCAGCGGCCCACGCGCTGAGCCTGCTGGATCAGCAGGCTCTCCAGGACCTTCACGTGGGCCCTGGTCAGGTTCTGGTCCTTGCTGGTGATCAGGCAAACCTTTTCCCAGAAGTCCTTACCGCCTTGCTCCTCGGTGCGGTTGTGCTGCTTAAGCCGCTTGCCGACATCGTCCGACTCGCCGATGTACACCTGCGGGCGCACGCTGTTCTCCGCATCCGGCCCCACCAGAAAGTACACGCCGGTGCGCCCGCACTCCGGGCGCTGCACCAGCTCGCTCAGCTTGCCCCGTGGCCCGGTAAGCACATGTCCGGTCCAGTTCATGATCTCCGCCGTCAACAGCCCGTGCGGCGTGCCGTCGACCAGGAACAGGCGGATGCTGCGGCCCTGACTCATGCCGCACCGCCTTGCGCCGAATACCCGGCTCGGTCCTCGGCGACCATTGCCAGCCCCGGTTCTTCCGCCTCGGCCCCGGCCGACCAGCCGCGTACGTCGATCTTGCCAGTGACAGCGGCGGAGATCAGAGCGCTGCGGCGCTCCCGCAACAACTCGATCCCCCGCTCTGCCTCGCCAATCAGTCGGCCAAACCTATCGTCTTCCCTATCCAAACATCGCGAAATACGCCACTGTTCGACTTCGGGCGGGAAGGATATGTTCAGCGCCCGAATTTCTTCCACATTGATTCGCTTGAATGTCGCACCCACCAACAGGCTATTAATCTGCTCGCCAATAGCTTCCGATTTAAACAGGTAATAAATAAAACCCGGTGCTGCCCCATTGAAGCGCCGTTTTAACAAACAAACATCCTGCCCCATCGAAAACAGCGGGTGCCAATCCGCAACCTCGGATATCTCTCCCACGGTTGCATTTCTACTCACGATGAGATCTCCTGCCTCCGGCTTCCTCCCTTCACCAATAAGCTGCCGATAATATCCCTCGGTTGTCTGTTTCGCCCCCCGAAGATCCACACAACGCGCCTGGACCTCGCGAATACTCGCCAAAGGGTATCCATCATCGACAAACTCTGCCGTCACGTGCTTGCAATCTTTAACATCCCACACCCGCTTCAATGGGCCAACTTCCCAATGCGCCGGGACCTCGCCCAGCCATTCGACGCCGGAGTCCTTCATGGGCACGTTGGGGTCCAGGCCCTTGGTGACGGCGTGGGAGATCACCGCCTGCCGCTTCTCCTTCAGCAGCTCGATCAGCCGCCGCTGCTCCTCGATCAGCGCATCGATCTTCCCGGTTTCGTGGTCGAGGAAGGCGGCAATTGCCCGCTGCTCCTTGGACGGAGGCATCGCAAGCACGATGTTCTTCATGTCCGCGAACCCGGTACTCCAAAGGTCAGCCACGATCCCCTTTCCGTACCTGTAGAACTCCTCTTGAAAAGCCCGACTGCGCAAGAGATGGTGCACGAAGCTTCGATCAGTGCCTTGCGGTTCCAAGACGATACAGATCAGAGAGACAGTCCCATCGGTAGGAGAAATACCCGATGACCCCTTGCGATCAGACCTGCTATTAATAACGAAGTCTCCGGCCACAACCTTCTTGCGGTTGTCACCATCCTGCGTCTTCGCTGCAGTTTCCAGCCTGGGTACGATGCCGCCCATTGTCACCGAAAGGGGTACGAATTCCTTATCGCTCGCTTTCTCGCGACGCTCTTTGAAGTAGTGACTGAGGCGCTTAACCTCCCAATGCACCGGCACCTCGCCGAGCCACTCGACACCGGAGTACTGGCACTCGGGATACTTCGGGAAGCTCACGCCGACAGCTCCTCGATCATCTGCTTGATGCGTGTGGTGACGGCCTTGAGGTCCGCGTCGATCTCCTCCAGCGCTCGCGGGGGCTGGAACACGTAGAAGTGGCGGTTGAACGGGATCTCGAAACCGACGATGCCGATCTCGCCGTCCTGCTCGTCGCGCTTGTCTTCGTCGATCCAGGCGTCGGGGACGTGCGGCTTCACCTCACGCTCGAAGTAGTCGAACACGTCCTCGCCCAGCGGGACGTTCTCGGTGTCGCGCAGGTCGCTGTCGGACTCCAGGTTGCCCTTGTTGTCGGTGCAGATTTCCGCTTCGGGGTCGCGCTCGCTCAGTGCGTTCCAGATGGACTTGAGGGCCGGCGCGCCCAGCTTGATGCCGAGATCCTTCAGCTCGGCCTTCAGGTCTTTCAGGAAGGCCTCGCGGTTGCTGTAGACGCGCTCGGCGTCCAGCCGCTCGCAGGCGGCCTGCACGCCGAGGCGAGTGGTCTCGTCGAGCTTCTGGATCGGCTTCTCGGCCAGCATGCGTTCGATGCGCTCGGGGCTGGCCTGGAAGTTCAGACGCAGCGGGCGCTCGACGGTGATGCGGCGGTAGCCGAAGGCCTCATTGGGGAAGAACTTGCTCTTGTCGCTCTCCTCCAGGCTGCCGTAGGTGCGCACGATGGCGTCGATGTTGGCGTCGTCGATGTACTGGCGCTTGGAGCCCAGCGACTTGCGCATCTTGGCGTAACGGTCGGTGGCGTCGATGAGCTGCACCCGGCTGCGGCGCTCCACCGGTTTGTTGTTGTTCAGCACCCAAATGTAGGTGGCGATGCCGGTGTTGTAGAACATGTCCGTCGGCAGACCGATGATGGCCTCCACCATGTCGTGCTGCAGCAGGTAGCGCCGGATCTCGGACTCACCACTGCCGGCCCCGCCGGTGAACAGCGGCGAGCCGTTGAGGATGATGCCGATGCGCGAGCCGCCCTTGCGCGGGTCGCGCATCTTGCTGACCAGGTGCAGCAGGAACAGCAGCGAGCCATCGGACACGCGAGGCAGGCCGGGGCCGAAGCGGCCGTTGAAGCCCTTGTGGTGGTGCTCGTCGGTGACCTGCTTCTGGACCTTCTTCCACTCCACGCCGAACGGCGGATTGGCGAGCATGAAGTCGGCCTGCAGCTCGTCGAGCTGGTCGTCGGAGAGGGTGTTGCCGAGCTTGATGTTCTCGACGTTCTGGCCCTTCACCAGCATGTCCGCCTTGCAGATGGCGTAGGACTCGGGGTTCAGCTCCTGCCCGTGCAGGGACACGGTCACGTCCTGGCTGATCTGCTGGACGTATTCGTCGCTTTCGGACAGAAAGCCCCCGGTGCCACAGGTCGGGTCGTATACGGTGACGATGCCGTGCGGCTTGAGCTTGTGGTCCTGCCCGGTGAGCACCAGGGAGGTGGTCAGGTGCACGATGTCGCGCGGGGTGAAGTGCTCCCCCGCCGTCTCGTTGGAGCTTTCCGCGAACTTGCGGATCAGCTCCTCGAAGATCAGGCCCATGCCGAAGTTGGAGATGCGCGCCGGGCGCAGGTCGATGGCGGCGAAGCGCTGCACCACCTGGTAGAGCAGGTTGTTGGACGCGAGCTGCTCGACGAAGTCCTCGAAGTGGAAGTGATCGAAGATCTCACGCGCATGGGTGCTGAAGGACTCGATGTAGCTCATCAGGTCCTCGGGCGTCTGCGTGTCCGACAGACTTCCCAGCGATAGCGGCGAGGTGTTGAAGAACGGCTGCTCCGCCTTGCGCAGCAGAAGCTGCTCGCGAACGGTCTCCGACTTGTTCTCGTGCTCCTTCGCGGCGGCCAGCACGCCGTCCTTGGTCGGCTCCAGCACGCACTCCAGCCGGCGCAACAACGTGAACGGCAGGATCACCCGCCCGTACTGCGACTGCTTGAAGTCCCCCCGCAGCAGATCCGCCACCGACCAGATCCACGCCGCCGTCTCCGAATGATTCTCCGTATTCAACTACCGCTCTCCCTCAATGAACTCGATATGCGGCTTACCCCCAGCCACAATCCCCACGCGATTGTTGCAGCAATGAGCGCTCAGCGCGATCAGCGTCCGACGTGGCCAACGGCAATACCTCCTTGTGGACGCTCATGGCGTAGGCAGCCGCCGTCCATCGCGGGCTTACCTGAGCCGCACATTCGTACGTAACGGATCGCGAAACTCGGCCTATCGCTATGAGAGGAACCAGCGCCCAATCAGAGCTGGATATGTCTTCGCAGGGGCAGGCCCGTCCGCGTCACGTGGTCGAACGAGAAAACATGCTCAGCAGGCGAAGCCGCACAACGCCCGACCAATCGCCCATAGAACTCGCGACCACCGGCGGCGACATGTACCGGTGCGGAGCAGATGGGGCAATCGGCCGAATAATGGGCGAGATAGAGACGGTTCACTCCATGGGCAAAGTCCGGGCGCAGTTCCAGCACACGGTCATCCCAGCCGCTGGTGGCGCGTTGCATCCAGAAGGGAGCCAGGGCGATCCGGTTTCGAGAGAGCTTTTCCAGCGGCCCTACGACCCACCAAGCCAGTCCTGCCGCCAGCGCCACCACCATTGCCACGGCAACGACGTGGCCGGTAGTGGACGCCTGAGCGATCGACACCAGCGACACCCAGGCTCCAACAGCACCCAGTGAGACAACGAGAAAGATGAGGAATCCCGTCAGAACCGCTCGCCAACCCGTGATCGGCCAGCCACGCACCAAGGCGGCTCTAGCCCCCCGTCCGAGTTGAAGATCTTCAGTGTAGTAACGCACCCCGTACGGTGAGACGGTGTCAGGCAGGGAGTCCGAAGGCCCCTCAGACTCGGAAATCGGATCCAGCTTGATGAAGTACTTAGTTGGCTTGTTTCTCCCGCCCTGACTCTTCTGTTTTTCGGGTCGCGGACAGGACGGCCAACCCGCATCCCTGAATCGCTCTTCCACTCCTTGCGACTTCCTTGACCAAAGGTCTTCCACCTCCCTCCATGCGTTCGTGACTGCCTTTCTTGCGGATTCCCGATCGTCGATACCGCCATCGGATCCGACGCCCCACGTCGAGGCACTTGCTCCCCCGCGAACCGCGCATTGAGCCAAGGCCTTGTTGGTACACCAGGGTTCTTCCGAGCCCTCGGACTCTGCTGTCATTTCGCATAGGCAGCGCAGGAGCCTGACGGGGTTTGTTTTCGACTCCGAAGCCAGCCATTCCTCGGAGATGTCCAGCAGCTTGCGAGCCGCCGCGCGCTCATGAAAACCGGTTTTTCCGGTTTCCACTCCCTGTTTGGGCGCGGCAATCGAAGCCAACTTTGCCTCTGAGTGTTCCATCAACAGGTCCTTCTGGAGGTCACCATGGAGAAGTCCACGCTACTGCAGTCCTTTGCCCGCAACAACGCGGGCCAGATCGTTTCCATCCACGACGTTACCAAGGGCAAGGCCTGTGGCTGCAGCTGCCCCGAGTGCGGCGAGGTCGTCATCGCGCGGCAGGGTCAGGTACGGCAATGGCACTTCGCCCACAGCAGCGGCGCGGACTGCGGGGGCACCGGAGAGAGCGCACTGCATCAAGCGGCCAAGCAGATCCTCCTGCAAGAAAGATGGATCACCCTGCCCCCACTTGAGCGAGAACGAACGAGCTTGGAGTGTGAACCGAGCGACTCTGACGGCGCATCGATGCCGCCCGAGGGGGTTGCCCACCTTCATGACCCGAAGCCCGAAGTGACCCTTGCCTCCGGGCTGATCCGCGCGGACGTTGTCGCTGAGTACGCCGGCCAACCGATCCTGATCGAGGTCGCCGTCAGCCATTTCGCAGACCCGGAGAAAAGACAGCTCCTGGCCAACCTTGGACATCCCGCCATGGAAATCCACTTGGCAGGCGATCCGAATCTTGAATGGAGCTGGGAGCTGCTGCGCAAGCAAGTTCTGGAGGACCCTCTTAACCGGGTGTGGCTCTACCATCCAATCCTTGAACAAATGCGAGAGAACGCCCGCAAGCCGGCTGTTCCGGCGGAAACCTCAGACAGCAAGACGAAACCCGACCAGGAAAAATGGCGTTGGGATGGCGTGCCCATCGTAATCCGCACTTACCCTTGGGGTATCACGCTGTGGTCGGCCTTCGACAAAGATCTCAACGCACGGCTTAAGGAAACCGCCCGGAACCTTGGTGGTCGCTGGAAACCCCGATACACGAATTGGTCGTTTCCGTCCGGCGTGAAGACACTACTCGAAGAAACCCTGCGCGAGGGGGGCGCTCAGCGCGAATAGGCGCCATATTCGCGCTGTACGTTCAACCCGACGGCCGATGCGGCTCTACCGACAGTTGGTGCGCGGTCTAGGGCGAATCGTGGCTTTCGGTCAACCTAACGCAGGGTACGACCGTTGATCCCACGAACCATATCTGGGAGCACCGCTGGCGCCGCCCACACGCGCAAGCTCACGATCACGGTGCAGGGCGAGTAGAACCCGCCTCAACCCCGCTCGACATGCACCGTAATCCCGGACCTCATCGACGCGTACTCGGCTCGACGAATGCCGCGAGGCCCGGGAAGGATTGAGACACGAAGCTCAGACCAGAATCAGCAGCGTCGCCAGCCCCAGGAATGACAGGAATCCGACCACGTCGGTGACGGTCGTCAGGATGACCGCTCCGGAAAGTGCGGGGTCCATGCCGAGGCGTTTCAAGGTCAGCGGTATGGTGATCCCGGCCACGTTGGCCACCGTCATGTTGATGATGATCGCCAGCGTGATGATGAGGCTGATCGCCAGGTCCTGGAACCACAAATGGGCCACCAGGCCGACAACCAATGCCCAGATAATCCCGTTGGCCAGGCCGACCCACAGCTCCTTGTTCAAGAGCCACCAGCGATTCGTACCGGCGATTTGACCCATGGCCAGGCCACGGATGACCACAGTCAGGGTCTGGCTCCCGGCAATACCCCCCATGCTGGCCACCACGGGCATGAGTACCGCCAGGGCGACGACCTGCGAGAGCACGGCCTCGAACTGGCCAATGACGTAGGCGGCCAGAAAGGCCGTTGCCAGATTGATGCCGAGCCAGATACCGCGACTGCGAATACTGAACCGGATCGGTGCGAACAGCTCGCCTTCTTCCTTGACCCCGGCCATCCCGAGCAGGGTCGCGTCCGCATCCTCGCGCACGATCTCCATGATGTGGCTCATGTTCAGCTGACCTACGAGGACGCCTTCGGCGTCTACCACGGGCGCAAACGGCAGTTCCCGGGCACGCAGGATGGTTGCCGCCTTGCGGATATCCATGGTGTCGAGCAGGCACGTCGGCATGTACATGAAATCGGCAACCGTCCTTTTTTGATGGTTGCGCACGAGGTCGACCAGACGTAGCGAGCCAACCAGGCGGGCATCCTTGTCCGTGACCAGCAATTCCTGCGACTCGCTGTCCAGCGAGTGACTAATGCGTACAAACCGTTGAACGGCCTCGAGTGTTACATCCGGTTTCACATTGGTGGTTTCGGGATCCATGTAACGCCCGACCGCATCGTCATCGTAGCCATGAAGCGTCGTGACATGGTGTCGCACTCCCGCGGCCAGCGTTTCGATCACGGATTCGCGGATCGGATCGTCGATCGTGTCCAGGAGCTCCGCCACCGTTTCCGGTGGAAGATCCTGCGCCAAGGCCGTGACCTCCTCGACCGGCATGTCCGCCATCAAATGCTCGCGGGCATCCGTGCCGACTTCGGCCAACACCTCCCCGCGCTGGTCTTGAGGTATGCAGGACCAGATGCGTTCCCGCTCACGGAATGGAAACGATTCCAGCAACAAGGCGATGGCCTGTTCGTCCAGGCCTTCCAGGAAATCGCAGACAGCGGCTTGGGAGTCCGATTCGGCGAGCTGCGCCTGCAGGCCAAGCAACAACTCTTCGATCGTGGCGGAACCGTCACTGGCCGGAACCGAAGTCTCCCGTTGCGGATCAGGGGCGTCTTCGGTGGCGGGAGTCATGAGCAGGCCTCTTCAGTCCAGGTGCAGGGGGCCGACCGCAACCCTCTTCTGCGGTCCTGACATATGGTACATGGCCACCGCCCGGCCCGACGGGTGACCGCCAGGGTCGGACCACGGTAACCACCTGACTCCACGTCTTTTATGCCCACAAAAACCGCCCAATGGGACGCTTATTCGTGCAATTTCGGACGCAAAACGGCCGCGTCAGGGCGAGTACATCCAACTCAGCCCCGCTCGACATGCACGGTGATCTCCTCGCGGTCGTGATAGAGCTGTCGCGCCCGCATCTGGTGGGCGATCCGGGCGTCCAGAAGGCGCTCCTCGATGTGGTCGAGGCAGTCGTATACGGTCTGCCAGCGCTGTTTCATCGGCAGCTTGAGATTGAAGATGGCCTCGCGGCACCAGCCGGCCTCCAGCCAGTCCGCCATGCGTGCGGCCACCCGCGAGGGCTTGTCCACGATGTCGCAGACCAGCCAGGTGACCGATTTCGGTGGCACCCAGGAGAAGGCGTCCTCGCGGTGGTGCTCCACCTGCGTGGTTGCCATCAACGGGGCATCCATCGGCCCGTTATCTACTGCATGCACGTACATGCCGCGCCGCACCAGCTGCCAGGTCCAGCCGCCCGGGGCTGCGCCCAGATCCACGGCCTGCATGCCCTGCGCCAGGCGCGTGTCCCAGGCATCCCGCGGGATGAAGGTGTGCCAGGCCTCCTCCAACTTCAGGGTCGACCGGCTGGGCGCCTCGCGCGGCGAGCGCAGATGCAGGATCCCGCCCGGCCATTCGCTGCGTTCACCGGGCCGGCTAAGGCCCAGTTGCACGCAGTCGCCGGAGTGCCAGAACACATGCAGGCGCAGTCCGCCTGCCTGTGCCCGCAGCACCCCGCGTTTGCGCAGGACGGAGGCCAGCGGGCGTTCCACGGCCTTGATCAACCGGCGCAGGCCCTTGCCCTCGTTGGTATCGGGCATCTCGTGCCAGATGGAATCCACCGGGCATCCGGCTGCAAACGCCTGTTCGATGATGGGCGTCAGCCGATCCGCGCGATCCAGGCCCTCGAGTGCGGGCAACGCCGGAAAGACCTGCCGCGCAAAGATCAATTCCTCGAAGGGCAAGGCGCGCGCCAGCCCCTCAACCGTGCAGCCGGACGGCTCGAAATGGACGTACCCGCTGCCTGGCTGCACCCGCGCAAAGCCACCCAGCCCCGCGCGCGCTGCGCGGTCGGTCAGCTCGGCCGTCAGGTCCGCCTCGAAGCCCGCGCGACAATACAGCAGCAGGCCGGAAAAGCCTGATCCGCTCGTTCCCATCCCAGAACCCCTCTCCCACACAAAAAAGCCGCCGCACACCCGAATGGTGCACGGCGGCTGCGAGACTACCCGGACCGCTGGCGCGGGCCAAGCCAAATGGCGATCAGCGGTCCAAGCCGGGATTGTCCCCGACGTTCTTCAGCTTCGGCAGGTAGGGCTGGCCGGGGCTGATAGTGTCGCGGTCGCGCAGATATCCGGCGACCACCTCCCAGACCGGATCGGTATCCAGCGGCTCGTGGACATTGGCCCAGCCGGCCACCACGTAGTTCTTGTCCGGGTCCAGCGGCTCACCGTTGATGTGCATGTCGCTGATACGGCTACCCATCGATTCGTGCGGATCGATGGTGTATTCGATGCCCGAGGTCCGCACCATGTCCCCGCCGCGGTGATGGTAGGGATTGGCATTGAAGATCGAGTTGGCCACGTCCTCCAGGGCATTCTTCAGCTGCGCACCGGTCATCTCGTTGCGCTGCGTCTCCGAATAGGTGGTCGCGGTCTGCGTCATCAACTCCTCGAAGGTGATGGGCGAACCCGGCAGGACGCTAATACCCCAGCGGAAGCCGGGCGACAGGGCCACCTCGGCATCCATCTCCTTGATCATCGCATCCATGATGACCTCGTCGAAGGTACCGTTGAAGTTGCCGCGGCGGTAAAGAACACCGTCGGTTACGGCCAGTTCTTCATTCAGTTTGTCCTCATAGGGCTCGCGCACTGTGCGGATGTGCTCCTCCATCTCGGCGTCCGCCTCGATCAGGTTGGAGAACACCGGCAGCAGGGTGAACTTGTAGTCGCGGATGCCGCTATCGGTCACATCCAGATCCATCACACCAAGGAACTTGCCATTGGAGCCGGCATTGGTGACCAGTGTGGTCTCGCCACCGGCATTCTCGATCTCCATCGCGCCCGGCACCGCGTCATGCGTGTGCCCGCCCATGATGATGTCCACATCGCGCAGGCGACGGGCCATCTCCATGTCGGTGACCATCCCGTTGTGCGACAGGATCGCCACCACCTTGGCGCCCTTCTCGCGGCACTCGTCGATCATGCGCTGCATGTTCTCGTCGCGGACGCCGAAGCTCCAGTCCGGGAACATGTAGTCGGGGTTGGCCACGGATGTATAGGGAAACGCCTGGCCGATCACGGCGACCGGCACGCCATTCATCTCGCGGATGGTATAGGGCTCGAAGACCGGGTCGCCCCAGTCGCGATCCTCGATGTTCTGCGCCAGGAACTCGATGTTGTTGGGTTTGAAGTCGTTCTCGATGATCTCCATCACCCGCTCGTCGCCGAAGGTGAACTCCCAGTGGCCGACCATGATGTCCACGCCCAGTAGTTTCTGCGCATCGACCATGTCCTGCCCGTTCGTCCACAGCGATGTCGCGGAGCCCTGCCAGGTGTCGCCACCATCCAGCAGCAGGGAATTCGGACGCTCCGCGCGCAGCTTCTGGATCAGCGTGGACAGATGGGAGAACCCACCCAGACGACCGTATTTCTCGGCCGCATACTTGAAGTCCATATGGGTGACAGCATGCGCCAGCGGCGTGCCCGGCTGGATATCGAAATATTCGAGCATTTCCTTGCCGGCCAGCACTGGCGGCTTGCCCTGCATATCGCCCACGCCGATGTTCACGTCCGGCTCGCGGAAGTGCACCGGTTTCAGCTGCGCGTGGCAGTCGGTGTAGTGCAGCAGCGACACGTTGCCGAATTTCGGCAGGTCGTACATGTTCGCATCGGCCGGCTTCCAGGACCCCTTCTCGCCTGCCCAGGCATTCATCGAGAAGCCGGCGGCACTGGCCGCGACCATGGCTTCGAGAAACTCTCTGCGCGTAAGACTCATATGGATCTCCTTGGTGGCTTGGTTTTATCCGGGACGCCAATCGCACCCCTTACCAAGCTCCCGACGCACGGCCACCGCGAATGTTCCCCGAACCGGGCGGGGGAATGCGCACAACAAAAGCGTATTTTCGCGCTGTTTGATGGAGATCGGGAGGAAAAGACGCCATTTCCTGAGTGTTGGCGAATTTCCATCTTTTTTCCACGCCCGTCACATTTCGCACCGGTGCAGACACAAAAAAGCCTGCTATCCGGAGATAGCAGGCCAAGACGCGACATACACCGTCGGAAGCAATCGGCCCGCAGCGCACGCTGGGGGATCGTGCATCCCTTGCTAGGCCGAGGATCGGATCCGACGATCTCAGGCTAGCCAGCCTTCCGACGGTCTTTCTTGATCCAGATCAATATATACGGCGACCCATTTGCTGCGCTTGCGCACCGCGGCTGGCAGGCGGCGACCTCAGGCCCCGTACTTTCCCTGGGCCGCCAGCCCGTTGTCCCGGGCGCGCTCGAACACCGTCTGCTGGGCCTTCTCGAAATTGGCGGCGGGATCCTTGCCCCAAAGCTCCATCGCGGCCTGCTGCATGCCACGGCCATAGGAGAAGGACAGCGGCCACGGTGTCCCACCGATCTGGTTCATGGCGTCCAGATGGTTGGTGGCATCGGCGTCGCTCTGCCCCCCCGAGAGGAACACCACCCCGGGCAGGATCGCCGGCACGGCGGATTCCAGGCAGCGCAGGGTCGCATGGGCGACGTCCTCGACACTGGCCTGCTCGGGGCAGTCCTTGCCCGGCAGCACCATGCTGGCCTTGAGGATGGTGCCCTCGAGCAGCACGTGATGCTCGTACAGCGCCCGGAACACGGCGCGCTGGGTCGCCTCGGTCACGCCGTAACAGGTCTCGATGTCATGGTCGCCATCCATCAGGACCTCCGGCTCCACGATCGGCACGATCCCGTGCTCCTGGCACAGTGCGGCATACCGTGCCAGGGCATGCGCATTCGACTCGATGCAGGTATCAGTGGGCATGGTCTCGCCAATGGTGATGACCGCGCGCCATTTGGCGAACCGGGCCCCCATCCGCGCGTACTCCTCGAGCCGCTCGCGCAGCCCGTCCAGGCCCTCGGTCACCTTCTCCCCGGGGAAGCCGGCCAGATCCTTCGCGCCGGTATCGACCTTGATGCCGGGCAGGATGCCGGCCTCGTTCATCACGTCCACGAACGGCTTGCCGTCACGGGTGGACTGGCGAAGCGTCTCGTCATACAGGATCGCGCCCGAGATGTACTCCTTCAGCTTCGGCGTCGTCAGCAACAGCTCGCGGTACGTGCGACGGTTCTCCTCGGTATTCTCGACACCGACCGCGCCCAGGCGCTTGGCAATCGTCCCGGTGGATTCATCAATGGCGATGATGCCCTTGCCGGGGGCCACCATCGCTTCGGCCGTCTCTACCAACTGATCGATCTTCATGCCTGCTCCTTGCATTTCTGCGTGGGACTGCCTTCGAAGAGTAGTCACCCTCCGCGGGTTCTTCCAACCCGACAGGGAAAACCCCACCACAGTTTCCGGAACAGCACGAAAGGCCGTGTGCACGGCGCACGAAAACCGCTCAGGCGTACTCGCCCGCGGCGTGTCCGGAGGCCCAAGCCCACTGGAAGTTGTGGCCACCCAGGTGCCCGGTCACATCCACCACCTCGCCAATGAAGTAAAGGCCCGGGATCGTCCGGCACTCCATCGTCTTGGATGACAGCGCAGCGGTGTCCACCCCCCCCAGGGTGACTTCCGCCGTGCGATAACCCTCGGTCCCTGCAGGCCACACCGTCCATGGCTGACAAGCGGCCACTACCTGCTCGATATCCGCGTTGCTCAAGTGCTCCAGCGCCCGGTTCTCCACCCACAGCTCGCACCAGCGCTGCGCAACCCGGCGCGTCAGCTGCTCGCCCAGCACACTCTTGAGCTCCAGCTTCGGACGCTGCTCGCGCAGTTCGCGCAAATGCGCCGCCAGATCGATGCCCGGGAACAGGTCGATCGCCACCGCCTGCCCCTCCTCCCAGTAGGACGACGCCTGCAACACCGCCGGCCCGCTCAATCCCCGATGCGTGAACAGCAGATTTTCGCGAAACCCCATGCCCCCGGCCGTCGTCACCGTATCCAGCGCCACACCCGAAAGCCCCTCCAGCTCCTCCAGGGGCCGCCCGCTCAGGGTGAACGGCACCAGGGCCGGACGGGTTGGCTGCACCGGCAGCCCCAGCGAGCGCGCGAGGTCCAGCCCGAATCCGGTGGCCCCCATGCGCGGGATGGAATAGCCGCCCGTGGCAATCACCAGCGACTCGCAGGCAATGGCCTCCGCACCGGCCTGCAGGCGGTGCGGCGTGCCCGTTTCTACATCCGTCACCGGCGTGTCGGTGCGCACCGCGACACCGGCCGCCGCGCACTCGTCCAGCAGCATCCGCACGATGTCCTTCGACGAATGGTCGCAGAACAGCTGGCCCAGCTTCTTCTCGTGGTAGGGAATGCCGTGCTTGTCCACCAGGGCGATGAAGTCCCACTGGCTGTAGCGGCTGAGCGCGGACTTCACGAAATGCGGGTTCGCGGAGATGAAGTTCTCCGGCTCGCAGTACATGTTGGTGAAGTTGCAGCGGCCGCCGCCCGACATCAGGATCTTCTTCCCGACCCGGTTGGCGTGGTCCAGCACCAGTACCCGGCGCCCGCGGTCGCCCGCCGTCAGGGCACACATCAGCCCGGCCGCCCCGCCCCCGATCACGACCACATCGAAATGCTTCGCCGCCTCACTCATGGCGCGCGCTGCGGCTCGAACCGGGAGTCGGGCGTCGTCCCTGGCACAATCAGCGCACCCACTCCTTGCGTACCACCAAAGTCTGCGCGATCAGGTCATGCAAGGCCTGCCGACGCTTGGTAAAGGCCACCATGATGTAGCCGATCATCAGGATCAGCCCGGACAGGATGGTCGCGAAATGCCGCCCGGTCGCACGCAGGAACGAGATCCGCTCACCCTGGAAGTCCACCACCCGCAGCCCGAACACCATCTTGCCCAGCGTCGCCTGGTACTGGGAGCTGTGCATGCCGGCCCAGTACAGCCAGGCCACCACAACATTCACCAGAAACCAGGCCGCCTCCCCCGGCGGCACGGGATCATCCGGCCCGCGCGCAGCCAGGGTCTCCGGGCTGATCAGCGCCTGCGCCACGATCTGCGGCACACCGATAATCACCGCATCCAGCAGATAGGCCCCCACGCGCACCCAGAAGCCACCGTAGGCCGCGCGCGCCTCGGGCGGGGCGTCGTGACCACCGACTCCGGCCGCCAGTGGCGCACCACACTGAATACAAAACCGCGCCTCTGGCGGGTTCTGCTTGCCACACTGTCCACAATCCATGATGTCTCGCTCTCCCTTTATGTTTGCGCTCTCGCCGGGACGGTCCGCCTACAATAACGGCTCGACGGGAAGGATCCGGGTCATCCCGGACACAAACCGACGCCACAGACCCGCCTTGGGCTCCTGACGGTAGGCATTTCCGGAACCGTCCCGCCATACCAGACCACCGGATGCATCCCGCTCCACCCGGTAGGCCACCTGCGGCCGAATCCCCCGTTGATGCAGCGCGGCCAGCTGCTCCACCAAAACCGGCTCGGACAGGAACACACCGGACTCGCTGTTGGTATGCGCCGAGCGCGGGTCCAGGTTGAACGAGCCGACAAAGGCCTCCTCGCGGTCGAAAACCAGCAGCTTGGAATGCAGGCTGGCCTGGGAGGCCTCGATGCCGCGATCGCGCTCCAGGCGCGCCCAGCGCGGCGGCCCGGTCGGACGCAGCTCGAAGAGCTCGACCCGGGCATCCAGCAACGCATGTCGCCGTCGCGCATAGCCGGCATGGGTAAAGGCCACATCGTTCGCCGCCAGCGAGTTCGTCAGCACCTGTACACGCACCCCCGACTCGCTCATCCGCGACAGCTGGGCGGTCCCGTCACGCCCCGGAACAAAGTACGGCGAGACGATCAGCAGTTCCTTCTCCACCCCCAGCAGCCGCTCCCCCAGGGCGTCCGCAACGCGCGAGCCATCGCCTCGTGCACGCGCCTTGGCCTCGTCATCGACCACGAACTCGGCTTGCGTCGTCCACACATATGCCGCCGGATCGGCAATCGGCTGCGGCACCGGTTGCCCATTCAAGGGTTCCATCTGCATCAGGGGATGGGTGTGATTCTGCGCCAGCCAGGCCCGCAAGGACCCCTGCTGCATTGCCAGGCGCTCCGGCGAACCGTCCTTTCGCGCAACGCGCTCGACCCCGATCGCGCCCGGACTGTTCCAGAATTCCACGAACGACCGGTCGATCTCCCGGACCAACGGCCCCACCACCACCAGATCCAGATCCGCAAAATTGTAATCGGGGCTCACCTCGAAGTACTCGTCCCCGACATTACGCCCGCCCGTAATCGCCAGGCGCCCGTCCACCACCCAGGCCTTGTTGTGCATCCGATGGTTCAGGTCGCTACCGCGAAAAAAGAACTCGGCACTGGCCCGCAGCAGGCCCTCGCGCGTACGGAACGGATTGAAGATGCGAACGTCGATCTTTGGGTGCTGGGCAATCGCGGCCAGCGTCGCGTCCCGCCCGCGCGCGTCGACGTCATCCAGGAGCAACGAGATCCGAACGCCACGATCGGCCGCCCCGAGCAATTCGCCCATCAACACCCGTCCGGCAGCATCGTCGCGCCAGATATAGGCCTGCACCTGGATTCGTTCGCGCGCCATGCGCACGCTCATCACCCGCCAGCGGAAGGCTTCGGCCCCCTCGTCCAGCAGCCGGAATCCCGTCTTACCGTGATCGCGGGCCGGCGCAAATCCTTCCAGCCACTCCGCCAGCGGTCCTTCTGAGGCGGGGGGCTCCAGCGCTTGCCATCCGCGTTCCGGCGCCGGCTGCAACGGCGCACAACCCGCCGCGAGCGCCAGAAACAGCACTGCCAGAAGCCAGGAAAACCGATACGAATCAAGCATGAACAAGCAATCGCCCGACGCGATGCCCCCTTATATCGAATAGCACGCCCGGTGCCAGCCTGACGCCGCGTACGCGCCCTGTCGATACCGACCGCCCAGGCATAAAAAAAGCGAGCCGGGCGGACCCTGACTCGCTTTTTTCAACAAATTGGTAGGCGCGATTGGACTCGAACCAACGACCCCTACCATGTCAAGGTAGTGCTCTAACCAGCTGAGCTACGCGCCTGTCGTCTTCGAGCCGCGTATTCTACCGACTCCCCGCCCCCTGTCAAAGCATCCGTTAACTCATTTTGCGTGCCGCGTTAACGGGGTCGGCCCGCGGCACCCTGGACGCGCAACGCTGCGTTGACCGTCGATCGCGTTCTTGCCGGTCGCCGCGGTTTCCCGGCGCGCGACGCACCAGGGTGTGGACGAGCGGTTCCGGCCTCGAGACCCAACCGGCCTCAGCCCCGTTGCACCGCCTTTTCATAGAGTCCCGGAAAGCGCCCTTCGGGATCGCATTCGCGCTTGAGGGCCTCGTAGGCCGGGCGGTCGTAGTTCTGCCAGAAGGTGGCTTCGTCGTAGGTGCTGCGCGAGTACAGGCTTTTCTTGCCGCCGTGTTTCGCGACCAGTGCCTCGACCCGAGCGTTGTAATAACCGTCGGGCTCGCTGGAGCGGACCATGTCCCAGAAGCCGAAGTTGATGTACGCGGTATCGGTACGCAGCTGGAACAACGAGAACCCTGCCTCGGGCACGACAAACGGGCAGATCCACACCGGACGGATCCCGATTTCGGCCTCGAAGTCGGCCAGAAACGCCGCGGCGCTGGCGATCGGGATGTCGACGTCCTGGATCACCGCCTCGCTGCGCGGGCGAACAGCGTGGAGCAGGCTCAGCGGCCAGCGGCGGCTGGCGCGCATGATCTTCTGGTAGGTCACGCTCGACAGGCGCTTGCGCCCCAGAAGCAGCCGCACCGGCTTGAGGTGGGCGCCGACATTCCTGCTGCACCAGAACCAGTCGGTGTCCCAGCGCCAGAGGTAGTCGTGGATGCTCAGATAATCCTCGCGCCGCTCGCGCAGGCTCCGCCAGTACTGGCGCATCCAGGTGTAGTCGCTGGCCTCGGTGCCCGCCGGCGGCGATTCCACGCAATGCGCGCGGGTCAGCACGTAATCGCCGGGTCCGAAGTACACGCCATCGAGGAACGCGCAGGTCGGGTGCGCGCATTCCTCGGCGATCGCGGCGAACAGTTCTTCGGGGTCGCGGAAGCGGGTGTGCTCGAGCCGCACATAAGGCTCCACCCGAATCAGCCGCAGCCGGACCCGGGTGGCGTAACCGAGGCTGCCGTAGGAGTTCGGAAAGCCGTAGAACAGTTCCGGGCGCTGCTCGCGCGAGCAGGTCAACACGCGACCGTCGGCGACCATGACGTCGAGCTCGTCCACCGTGTCGTGCACCAGGCCGTAGCGGAACGCGCCCGACTCGATGCCGATCCCGGTGGTCGCGCCGCCGACGGTGATGCTCTTGAGCTCGGGCACGATGGCCGGTGCCAGGCCGTGCGGCAGGGTTGCGTCGACCACGTCGGCATAGGTCGTCATGCCCTCGACCTCGGCAATGCCGGCCTCGGCGTCGATCTCGATCACGTGGTTGAGCGAAGCCACGTCGATCGCTGTCCGGCGGGCCTCCTCGCGCGGCCTGAACAGGTTGCTGGTGGACTTTCTGAGGCGCACCGGCCCGTCGGAGCCGGCCAGCGCCGCGGCCATCGCCGCCACACGATCGCGGTGGGCGTCCCAGGCGGCGCTGCTCATCGGACCGGCTCGTAACGCGGCAGATCCCCGTGGCTGAGCACAAGCTGCCAGAGATTCAGATGGCGCGCCCGGAAGGCGCCCGCACAGCTCAGCAGGTAATAGCGCCACATCCGGTAGAAGCGCTCGTCCAGCCCTTCGCTTCGTTTCAGCTCCGGCCAGGCGGCGACGAAATTTTCGTCCCAGGCCATCAGGGTGCGGTCGTAGTCCGGACCGAAGTTGTGCCAGTCCTCGAGCACGAACAAACCCTCCTTGGCCCGGGTGAGCTGCGCCTCGGACGGGATCACGCCGCCGGGAAAGATGTATTTGGCGATCCAGCGGTCGGTACGAACGCAGCTGACGTTGCCCCCGATGGTGTGCAGCAGCATCAGGCCAGCGGGCTTCAGGCGGGCCCAGGCCAATTGGAAGAAGGCGCGAAAGTTCTTCGGGCCGACGTGCTCCATCAGACCGATGCTCACGACACGATCGTATTGCCGGGATTCGTTGGCGGCCTCGCGGTAGTCCTGCTTCCGGACATCGACTGGAAGGCCCTCGCAGAGTCCTCTCGCGTACTCCACCTGCTGGCTGCTGATGTTGTAGCTGTCCACCTCGCATCCGTGCTCGCCGGCCAGAAACCGGGCCAGCTCGCCGAACCCGCCGCCCAGTTCGAGCACGCGCATACCCGGCTCCAGGTGCAGCTTGCGCGCGATCAGGTCCAGCTTCGCGCGCTGGGCTTCGTCCAGGGTCGCGTCGGCCCCGTCGGGGCCGTAATAGGCGCAGGTGTATTGCATGGTCGGCCCGAGCATGGCCTCGTAGAGCCGGTTCGAGAGGTCGTAGTGCTGCTCCGCGACCCGCCGCGAGCGCCCTCGACTCTGCTCATTGGCGAGCCAGCTCAGCAGCACCCGGCCGAGCACCGCGGGGCTGCGCACCTTGCGCTCCAGGCGTCCCCGGAGGATCCGGAAGAACAACTCGTCCAGCCGCTCGACGTCCCACCAGCCGTCCATGTAGGCCTCGCCGGTGCCGAGCGACCCCTCGGCCAGAATCCGCCGATACAGCCGCTCGTCGTGGACCTGAACATCCCAGGGCCGCTCGCCACCAACCTCGATGTCAGCGCTGAGCAATAGGTCCGTGACTTGTTGGCTTGCTGACATGCTCGTGCTCCTTGCAAGAATCGGACGGCCGGTTTCCAGCCGCGATAAATCCCTCCACTTTAGGCAGAGTTATGAGCTAGACCCAAATTCGCAATGGTCCGTTCTCCTCCAGATCCGGTCCCCTCGTTCACCCGCCTTCCGCCGTTGTGCATGAACGATCCGCCACCAAAAAGACCTGCGACGGGATAAGCCACCCCTCATCACAGCCCGTACCCAGAAGATGTACGGCCAGGCCAGGGCTGCGCCGCTCCGTCGGCAAGCAGCCCACCGGTGCCGGGCTACCTCATCAGACCGCCTCCGCGCAGGTCCGCAAACGCGACTGATTGATCCGCTCATATGCCCCGGGACGACCGAACACTGCTTTTTGGAACATGATCGCCCTTCAGACCATGCGCGCAAGCCGTATCCCGTGCAAAGCGGAAACCCCGGTCGCGCACCCTCGCACACCCCGGGGCCATTTCGGATTCCAATCCCGTAGCGAAGGCCGCATCTCAGGACACAGCATTCTGCACCTCCGGGGCCTCGCCTGATATCTCTGGAACAGAACCGAACTCGAAGTGCAGGGCCTGCAGAATACGGTTGTATTTTTCCAGCAATGCCTTGCGATCCTCTGCGCCCGTATGGACATGGGCGATATCGTAGCTGTAGCTGTCCTGCTCCAGCAGGCTCGAGAGCCGCGTCCCCTGCTCGACCTTCAGCTCGATCAGGGTATCCGGAAATTCCTCCTGGATACGCTCGATATCGCCTGCGCTGGGAACATGCGTGGCGATACCATCCTCGAACACGCGCACGTGAAACTTCGCGGCACACCCATAACGGCCGCGTCGTAACGGTAAATCCGGTGCCCTTCCCAATGCCAGTTCAAGCATGATCTGGAAATTGGAAGCCCCATCCACTTTTTCAAACATATCGCTATGTGATTGTGACAATCGCGGATTGACTTCCAGCAACGTGAGCTCCTCGGACTTTGGCCGGTAAAAAAACTCCACGTTGTAGGTCGCATTGTCGTAGCCAAAGTGTAGCAATACTTTGTTGGTCGCCTCACTGATCCTGTTCTTCACCCGCTTCGGAAGGCTAGACGGGTATTGATAGCGAAGAAACGACGAACGGTTGGGATAATTGATCGAATCGATGATCCCGTAATGTTGCGGCTTGCCGGCAAACACGTAACCCTCTATCGTGCACTGGCGCCCGCCAACAGCCTGTTCAACGATACAGTTCCGGCCGCCGATGGCGACAATCTCCTCAGGGAGATCTGCATACGAAAGGATCTGGTCGAAGGGTCCGGCGATCCGATCGATGCGCGCGCGGAGCTGGCCAATGGCATGGCCCAGCTGGCGCCGGTTGCCTACCCTGAATGCAAGAAGCGAGTCCATCCCCTTAACCGGCTTGATCCAGAAGGGAAAGGGAACGTCCATAGCGTCGATGGCGGCATCATCGAACGGATCCACGACATCGAATCGCGGGACCATGCCCGGGATCACTTTGTGCTGTTCCAGCCGACTCCAGTATTTGTGCTCGCAGCGGAGGACACTCTCGAGCGAGGGCGAGGAAAGTCCATATTCGCGGCAGAGGATCGCCACCATCGTGGTCACTGGAAAATCCCAATAACCGAGAATTCCGTCGATCGAACCGTCGAACTCCTGTAGACGTTCTCGTGCCTTGCCAAGGCATTCTTCGACAGGATAAAACCCTTTGGCTTTTACTTCATCAAAACTCAATAGCTCATGGAGTCTGTAGTCGATGCCGATATCGACCGCCCTGACCTTCTTCATGTTAAACGGGTCGGCCCCGACGATGAAAATATTCTTGGCCATTTAAAATCCTCCACGGCGAAGTGGTACAGAACACAATCGCCTTGGCCTGCACCAGACCAAGTGCAGGTAGTACAGAGCCGGGCTGGCCAAAACGCTCGCCCTGTCACATGAGGGCATTACCCCGAGATTAGATGGTGCCTACCAGATAGCAAGCTCGGGGGCCGCACCGACTGTCGTGGTGAGAGGAGTCTGTCAGCGTGATCCGCCAATCGAGTTCGCGAAGCGGCTGATCATCATCCACGGCCCGGAGATCAGGACACACAGGGGCTGGGTCGCCCCAAGGCTCAAGGCTCAAGGCTTCAACAAGGATCGCCTCTTTCCAGGCCGTCTTTCATGCTGACGTCCACCGGTTACGGGAGATCGTCCAGGCCGGGCCGACCGTTGTCTTCACCACGAGCGCTCCAAAACTACCGCTCGACATCCTCGGCACGGCACATCACGCCCCACCCCCGCCAGCCAGCCAGCCAGCCAGCCAGCCAGCCAGCGTAGTTGACGCCAGACACCCCCTCACCCCCTAGCGGTCAACGTAGTGGTTCACCTGCCGGGTTCTGCCGCAGCGCCCAGTTCCTCCATCGCGGACTGCAGGGTGCGGACAATCTCTCGCTCGTCTGTGCCGTATTGCGCCGGCAGAACCGGCTCCCCGATGACGACACGCACCCTTCCGCCGAAGCGCGGAAAATGCTTCCCTGGCGGCAGCACCTCGCGCGTGCCTTCGATCCACACGGGCACCACCGGGACGGGTTGTGCCGCAAGGACGAGCCCGATACCGGGTCGCAGTCTCTGGAGCGTGCCGTCCGGAGAGCGCTGGCCTTCCGGAAACCAGATCAGGCTGTTGCCCCGCTTCACACTGGCCGCGGCCAGAGCCAGACTCCGGCGCGGAGCGGACCCGGGGTCAACCGGCAGGACGCGCGCAGTGCGGCTGAGCGCCCCATACAACCGATTGGAGAAGAAATAGTCCTCCAGACCGGCCCAGTACAGCGACTCGAGATCCTGCCTGCTCAGCGCGGGCAATAGCGCCAGGGGGTCCACGAAACTCAGATGGCGGGGGGCGAGCAGGTAAGGACCGTCGGCCGGAAGACTGCCCTGGACCTCCACGCGCATCAGCAACCGCGAGAGCAGCCGCGCACAAACCAGCAGCAGGCCGCCGATCACACGACGGGCCGCGCCGGGGGGCTCCAGGCCCTTTTTTTGGTCTTCGGCGAGCAGCGCTTCCGGATCTACGAGCTGCGCCTTCAGTTCGCCCCGGCCCTCCTTGGCTTCGGAGGCCCCGGCCGCCTCCTGCAGCAGATCCCGGACGGTTTCGACGCGTTCGATCGCCGAATCATCCAGATCGATCCCGGCGCGGTCCTGCAACGCAAGCGTGAGGTCGACCCAGCTGAGCGAATCGATCCCGAGCTCCTCGGCGAGGCTACTGTCGGGCGTAACGCGGATATCATGAAAGCGCTCGGCGAGGTAGTTCCAGGTACGTTCGGCGCCCGGGTCCGAGAGCAGCTGCTGGTCCTCGGGGGCCATCGACTCCGGAGAGACCGGCTCCGGTCGCGCCTCGGAAACGGCATCTTCCTTGCCCAATTCCTCGAAGAGCTCTTCGAGCTTGTGCCGGCGCAGCTTGCCCAGGCGCGTGCGCGGAAGGGGATCGAGCGCAATGCGCACCACACCCGGGCGGTGATGACTCGGCAGTTCCTCTGCCGCGCGCTTGACCGCATCCTTCACCCGTTTCTCCAGGTCCTCGCCGGTGACCTCGCGCAACAGCCCCGACTCCGGAACCACGACCGCCGCCAGGCGATCGTCATGCGCCAGCACGCCGGCCTCGCGGATCTCGTCAATGCCTTGCAGGGCGCCCTCTACCCGTTCCGGGTCGACGTTCTCGCCCCCGGAGAGCAGGATCATCGAGGACTCGCGACCGTGCAGGTGCAGGTAGCCATCGTCGTCGATCTCGCCCGTGTCCCCAGTGCGGAACCATCCGTCCTCGTCGAGGACCTCCTCGGTCTTTTCCGGAAGATTCAGGTAGCCGGCAAAGATGTTCGGGCCGCGTGCCATCACCTCGCCGCGCCCGTCGCGGGAATCAGTGTCGTCGATGGCCAGCTCGACGCCCGGCAGGGGCAGCCCCGCGGCCTCCAGTCGCAACCGGTCCGGCGGGTTGTAAGTGAGAATCGGCGCGGTCTCGCTGAGACCGTAGCCGGTACCCACCTCCCAGCCCAACGCCTGCAGGTCGCGCCCGAGGTTGGGGTCGAGCGCGGCACCCCCGGCGACTACCAGGCGCAGGCGCGGGGCGAGCCGCTGGTGCAGGCCCTTGAACAGCCGGCGACCCAGGCGCAGCCCGAATCGCTGGCGCGCCAGTTTCGACAGCCGCAGCATCTGCCGGAACAACAGCGCCGCGATCCGCCCACGCCCCGCAACCCGGTCCTCCAGGGCCTTCCACACGGCCTCGTAGAGGCGCGGCACCCCCAGCATCACCGTTGCCTCGCCATCGCGCAGGCCGCGCACGATCTGCGGCCCTACCAGGGAGAACGGCACGATGATGGGCGCCCCGAGGGTCAGGGGGACCAGGATGCCGACGGTGAACGGATAGACATGATGGAACGGCAGAGGGACCAGGACCCGGTCGCGATGGTCCGCGATTTCCTCCGCACAGAGCGCGCCGACATTGCTCGTCAGGTTCCGGTGGGTCAGCGGCACGCCCTTCGGCGGTCCGGTGGTACCGGAGGTGTAGAAGACCGCCGCGACATCGTCGTGTCGCGCAACCGACGATGCCGCATCCTGCTTCAGAAGCCCCTCCCACGCCTTGGAAGCCTCCGGCTCGGCATCAAAGAGGCAGGTGCGCACCTCACCCAAATCAGCCGGGAGGCGCTGTTCCAGCCTCGAGGTAGTGAAGATGAAGCGCGGCCGCGAATCGGACAGGGCGTGCTGCAGATCCTCGGAGGGCATCTGCGTGTCCAGGGGAACCACAGTGCCCCCCGCGGTCATCACCCCCAGCGCGGCGATGACCCACTCCGGGCTGTTCGGGGCGAACAGCCCCACCCGGTCTCCGCGTTCCAGGCCGGCCTCCCGGAGTCCGGCCGCCAGACGCCCGGCTCGCTCGAGCAGATCCGCCCGCGAAGTGGTTTCGAGGCCATCGCGGGTCATGGCGACCACCGCCACCTGCCCCTCCTCCGGCGACTGCGAGGCGAAGAGTTCGTCGACGGTCTGGGCATTCATGTCGGAAACCTCCAGGGAAACACGGATCAATGTGCCGGGTCGGGCTCGACCCCGCCGGTGCGATTCTCGTCGCGCACGCGTTCCTCCGGCTTCAGCAGCCGGAAGCGGCAGTCGTCGCCGGGCGCCAACTCCCGGTAATGACCGCGGTAAGCCACCATGATCGAGTGGGTGGTATAGGCACCGCTGCGGATCTCCAGCAACTCGCGGGTGGCCTCCACCTCCAGCGTTTGGTTGCGGTAATGCAATCGCACCTTCACGCAGTGCAGTTCCGGGGGGAACACCGGATCGAAGTGGAGCACGTTACCCCGCATGTCGATCCCCAGGTAGCAACGCTGAACCAGATCGACGCTCCCGGCCATCGCGCCGACATGGATGCCCTCGGGCGTCGTACCGCCCTGGATGTCCTCGAGGTCACTGTCCAGGACGCGCTGAAAGAGATCCCAGGAATGGGAGCGGTCAGACCGCGCCATCACCCAGGAATGCGGCACGTGGCTCAGGGTCGAGCCGTGCGAGGTGCGGGCCAGGTAGTAATCGACGTTGCGCGGGATCATCGACGGATCGAACGGATAGCCGAGCTGTTCGAACAGCATCGCCAGCTCCTCCGCCGAGAACAGATAGAACATCATCAGGACGTCGGCCTGCTTTGAGACCTTGTAGCGATTTGACGAATCGCCCTCGGCCTCCAGGATCCGGTCCAGGCGCTGGATATCACCGTAGCGTTCCCGGTACTCCTGCCAGTCGAACTCTGCGAGCTGTTCATAGCCCTCGAACTGACAGATGATCCCGTCCGCGTCCATCGGCACGCGCAGCTTGCGGCTGATCTCGTCCCAGAGATCGAGTTCCGCGTCGTCCAGGCCGACACGTTCCCGCAGCTCCCGCCAGCGGATCTCCGGAAGCAGGTCGATGACGTCCCGCGCGCGGGTCAGTACCCAGGCCGCCATCACGTTGGTGTAGGCATTGTTGTCCACCCCGCCCTGGGCCTCGGGGTCGGCGTCCGGATACGCGGTGTGATACTCGTCCGGCCCCATCACACCCTTGATCTCGTAGCGCTCCAGGTTCGGGTTATAGACCGATGCACTGGCCCAGAACCGGGCGATCTCCAACAGCATCTCCGCCCCGTAGAAGTTCATGAACTCCTGGTCACCGGTGGCCTGGAAGTACTGCCACAGGTTGTAGGCGATCGCGGAGTTGATGTGCCGCTGCCGGTGGGAGGTATCCGGGAGCCACCGCCCCGAAGTCGGGTTCAAATGCAGTCGCTGCGTCTCCTCGCGTCCGTCGCTGCCGCTCTGCCAGGGATACATCGCGCCCCGATAGCCGGCCTCAAGCGCCGCCTGCCGGGCCTCCCCGAGGCGGCGATAGCGGTAGCGGAGCAGCGCCCGGGTCAGCATCGGAATACGCAGGTTCAGGAAGGGGAAGATGAACAACTCGTCCCAGAAGACATGTCCGCGGTAGGCCTCGCCGTGCCAGCCCCGCGCGGGGATGCCGGTATCGAGATCGACCGAGTGCTTCGAGGTGGTCTGCAGCAGGTGAAAGATGTGGATCCGCAGCTTGAGTTCGGTATCCGGCGCCGCGTCATCCTCGAGCGCAATGTCGCATTCCCCCCACAGGTGGCGCCAGGCCATCTCGTGGCGGGCCCGAAGGGCGTCGAAATCACCGGCACGGCCGAGGGTTCGGAGGGCCTCTATGCCGGGTTCGGCGATCGCGGCATCACGCGACGAGTACAGCGCGAGGACCTTCTCAATCCGGAGGTTCGCGCGTTCCGGCAGATCGAGGATGATCTCCTGCGCCACGCCCTGCGCCTCCCGCAGCGTTTGGCGCTCGACCCCGGCCTCCACGCCTTCGTGGTACACACGGGTGCGGGCGGCCTGCGCAATGTCGAGCCGGGACTGGTTGGTCCGGGCCCGAAGAAAGAGGGTGTCGTCGCCCCGGTGGTCCGCCTCGAGAATCTCGAGATGGCGGTTCTCGAGCCCCCGGTAGCGCGCCACGCCATCATTGACCACCCCGCCGTCGAGCGCGGAATGCAGGGTGACCCGTCCCGACCAGTCCTCCGCGGTCAGCTCCACGCACAGGGCCGCGAGGTGCGGGTTATCCATGCTGACCAACCGACGCTCGCGCCACTGCGTGGTACGGCCCGCCGGATCGCGGAAACGCAGGCTGCGCAGCAACAGGCCGCGGTCAACATCGAGTTCCTGTGCAAACGACAGGATCTCCGTGTCGTCAAGCCGGAACCAGTCGCCGTCATCCACGCGGAAGGTCAGCGGCAAGGCGTTGGGTAGGTTGACTAGGTCCTCGTTCTCGACCTTCCTACCGGCCACCTCGCTGATCAGGCGGTTGTAGCCGCCGGCGAGATAGGTGCCCGGGTAATGCACGTCATCCGCCCACGCGTCCGGCGCGGCACCCCGCATCGCGAAATACCCGTTGCCCAGCGTGCACAGCGCCTCGCGCAGACGCTCCTGCCAGGGACGGTAGCCGGAGTAGCGCAACACCCAGCCTCCCTTGTCCCGTGTATCCGCCGCCGCGGCATCGGAGACGCGCGCCGCCAGAATCCCGGTCAGGGACTGGAGCAGACGTTTCACGCCGAGGACGTCATCCACCACGCAGTCGGCAGCGGTCGCCCGGGTTTCGTCATGTCGCACCGCGACGCAAATGCCCTCCCCCGCAAGCGCGCGGAAGGCGTCCTCGTCGGTCAGGTCGTCGCCGACATACACCGGCACGAACTTCTCGCCCGGGCCGTCCACCTCGCCAAGAATCCAGCGCACGGCCTCGCCCTTGTTCCAGTGGATGCCCGGACCGATATCCAGCACCTTCTTGCCGTGGCCGAGACGCAGTTTCGGGTGTACCTCCAGCACCTCGCGGACGATCGCGCCGACCCGATCCACCTCCGCGGTGGCGACACGCCGGTAATGCACGGCAATGGAAAAGCGCTTGCGCTCCACCATGTGGCCCTCGATCCCTGCCAGCCGCTGCGTTAGTTCCTGTTCCGCCGCATCCAGTTCGGGGAGGAACTCATCGCCCTTCTCCAGACTTCGGTCGTCGTCCTTCGGACCGGCGATCTCGAAGCCGTGGCTGCCCGCGAGCCACACGGAGTCGAGGGCGACCAGCTCCCGAAGCTTCATCAGATCGCGACCGCTCACAATGACCACACTGCAGTGCCGGGCCAGCGCCGCCACCGTCGCGCGCATGTCGCCGGCCAGCCATGCCTGCGTGTGATCCTCGATGATCGGCGTCAGGGTGCCGTCGTAATCCAGAAACACCACCGGACGCGCGGCCTGCAGGCGCGCGAACATCTCGCTCTCGCGATCCCGGGCACGGGGCAGATCGACGAGCGTGCGTCGGGTCAGTCCGGCGGCACGACTGTAGCGAAGCTCGGCGGCATCGCGGACCACCAGGTCGGCGCCGAGCTCGAGCAAGGCATCGGCACGGTCGGGACCGGCCATGCCGATCACGGGCCGAAAGCGTCCGCGCACCGCCGCCTCGACACCACTGCCCGCATCCTCGAGGACCGCGCATTCCTGCGGCGCTACGCCCAGTCGCCGCGCCGCCTCCAGCAGCATCGCCGGATCCGGCTTGCCGGGGATATCCAGCCGCGCCAGCTCGTTGCCATCCACCCGTACGTCGAAGGCGTCGAGCAAGCCGGCGCTGCGCAGGACGGCCTCCGCATTGCGACTGGAAGAGAACACCGCGGTCGGGATGCCACCGCGGCGCAGTACATCAAGCAGTCGCAGGGTGCCCGGGAGCGGCTGCACCCGGTTTGCCTCCAGCCAGGCATGGAAATACCGGTTCTTGCGCCGGCCCAGGCCCGCGACCGTCTCCGCCTCCGCCTCCGCCTCCGGGCCATCCTCGTCGCTGCCGGCCGGCAGTTCGATGCCGCGCGCGTCAAGAAACGTGCGGATGCCCTCGGCACGAGGGCGCCCGTCCACATACCGGCGATACTCCGCATCGGCGTCGAAGGGCTCGAACGTCTCTCCGAAACGCTCGGCGCGCGCCTCGAGGAACTCGTCGAACAGGCGCTTCCAGGCCGCGGCGTGGGCGCGTGCCGTATCCGTCACCACCCCGTCCATATCGAACAGCACGGCCCTGGTGTTTGCCCCTCGTTCCGCCTGATCCTTCATGCGGGCCTCCCGCTGCATGAAATCCCTCGGTCGAATGGCGGCGCCTGCAGGCAACCCCCACTCTCATCATACGCATGGAAAGATTTCGCCAAGAAACCCTGATCTTCGATGAAACCCTGCCGCCGCCACGCGGCACGGATATCACCCTCGCGCAGATAATGAGCACCCCGACTGTCGTGCTGAACGGGGTTTTTCAGAGTGATTAGCCAATCGAGTTCGCGAAGCGGCTGATCATCATCCCCGGCCCGGAGATCAGGGCACACGCCCCGGGCCTGGGTCGCCCCAAGGCGCGGGTGTTTCAACGAGGATCGCCTGTTTCCAGGCCATCTTTCATGCGGACTTCTACCGGTTATGGGAGATCGTCCGGACCGGACCGATCGTTGTCTTCACCACGAAGTCTCCCGAAACAACCGCTCGACATCCTCGGCACGGCACATCACGGTACCCTCGCTCAACAGCGCGGCGGCACCCGCGGCGACGGCATACCGGGCCGCACCCCCGAGTGACTTTCCGCCAGCCAGCCCGAGTACGAGAGCAGCCACGAAGCTGTCACCCGCACCCACCGCGCTGCGGGCTTCAACCTCTGGCGAGGGAAGATGGAAGACACCCTCGGACGAGGCAAACAGCGCCCCTTCCCCGCCAAGGCTCAGCGCGACGATCTCCGAGCCGCCGGCGTCGAGGATCTTCTGCAGCGCGGCCTCCTGCTCTTCCCGCGAATCCAGATCGGCCCCGGTTAGCTGGCGCAATTCCTGTTTGTTGGGCTTGACCAGGAAGACCCCTTCATCCAGCGCAGCCTCCAGGGAGGCGCCGGAAGCATCGACAACACAGCGGGTCCCTGCCTGCTTTGCCAGCCGTGCCGCCCGGGCCGTGAAATCGTCCGGGACCCCTTCCGGCAGGCTGCCGCTCACCACCAGATAACCACCGTCCGAAAGCGCCTCCTCCACACGGTCCAGCGCCCCGCGCCACTCCTTCTCCTGCCACTCCGGACCCTCCAGAACAAAGCGATATTCCTTTCCGGTCGAGTCCTCGGTCACGTTAAAGCTCTGGCGGGTGCTGCCCTCGATTTCAATCGGCTGTGCCCCATCCAACTCGGCTTCCAGCAACCCGCGGTACACGTCGCCCATCGGGCCGCCCACGGCGTAGAGCGCCGTCGCCTCGCCTCCCAGACGCTCGATCACGCGGGCGACATTGACGCCACCGCCACCGGGATCGAAACGGCCGCCCGAGCAGCGCAGCTTGTGTTTGCTGACCACCTCCTCCACCGACGTGCTGACGTCGAGTGCGGGATTCATCGTGAGCGTGACGATCGGTTGCATCGCATTTCCTCCGGTGCTTGCGTGCGGATGTTCTCAAGTACCGAATCCGGGTATCGGCGTAGCGCCCCACTCATCGGCTGCGAGTTTCTTCTTGCATTCGGCCTGCGCGACCCTCCGCTTCACCATGAAGCTGTCCGGACACTCACCAGGATGCGTTCGATCCCCTGCTCCACCCGAAACGCGGCGAACTCCGGGTAGTCGTTCGGGGCCCGGCCGCCGAGGCCGGTCTCCACACCGGCGTCCCCGGCCTTTTCCAGCATCACACCGTTCGCGGCGATGCTCTCGCCGAAGCCGGGATCGCGAGACCACTTGTCCGGCACTGGCATCCAGGCCCCCGCCTGCGCATTGACAGACTTCGCCACCAAACCCCAGTCTCTAGGCAGACGCTACGCGGTCCTACGGCCCGGACAAGCAGTTGCGCTTCAGGGGCCACCCGCCACCGCAGCCGGGCGGGTTCCCTGACATCAGTGTAGCCCACCATCGGAGGGGTCCCGTTGAACGTCACTGAGATGCCCCCGCCACCTCTGGACGGCTATGTGCCGATCGAGGATCACGGCCTGATCGGGGATGGTGCCAGGACCGGAACGCCGCCGCGTTCGTCCCTGGCCGGCGCTTCGGGCTGCGCATGAGGCGCGGGCGCTGGTTCCTGCTTGGGTTGCTGGCTGTCTACCTCTCGACCGGCGCCTACCACCTGTACAAGCCGCTTCCCGAAGGGCTCGATGTCGTCACGCCCTACCATCCCGCCGAGGGGGTCGAGTTCCTCGCGGATGCCACGTGGACGGACACGCAGGGCAATCAGCACACAGAGCAGGAGATATTCGATGCCGCCCTGGAGATGATCGGACAGGCGCAGTCGCTGGTCGTCGCGGATTTCTTTCTGGTGAACCAGTTTGCGGCGACGTCCGAGGCTGCGCATCGTCCGCTCTCAAGCGAGTTCGTCCTCGGACTGGCGGAGTGGCACGCACAACGCCCCGGGGTCGAGGCGCTGCTGATCACCGATCCCTTCAACACCCTCTACGGCGGCATCAAGCAGCCCCTGCTCTCCCGGCTGGAGGCGCAGGGGATCCCCGTGATCGAAACGGATCTGCGGGCCCTGCGCGATCCCAACCCCCTGTGGTCGGCCACCTGGCGCATCTGTTGTCAGTGGTTCGGCAACAGTTCGCATGGTGGTTGGCTCCCGAACCCGGTGGGCGATACACCCGTCACCCTGCGCACGTACCTTGCGCTTCTAAACTTCAAGGCGAACCACCGCAAGACGCTGGTCACGGATGGGCCGGACGGCTGGACCGGACTGGTGACCTCGGGGAATCCGCATGACGCCAGCAGCCGGCACGACAACATCGCCGTGCGTTTCCGGGGCGCCGCGGCCATCGACCTGCTGCACACCGAGCGCGCGGTCGCAGAGTTCTCGAATGGAACCCGAACGGCCCTTCCGGATCGCGTGGAAGCGAACGGAGCCGTCGATTCGCCCGTCGGGATCCGAGTCCTGACCGAGTCACGGATCCGCGACGCCGCCCTGGACATGATTGACGCCGCGGATCCCGGGGACCAGTTGGACCTTTGGATGTTTTACCTCTCGCACCGGGCCATCGTGAAGGCCCTTCTGGCCGCGCAGCAGCGCGGCGTCGACCTGCGGGTGCTTCTCGATCCGAACCGTGATGCATTCGGCCGGAAAAAGCAGGGACTACCCAACCGGCAAGTGGCGCTGGAACTGAACGCCGGGGGCGTCTCGGTGCGCTGGTGCAATACCCAGGGCGAGCAGTGCCACGCGAAGATGCTCCTGCATCGGCCTCGCGATGGAGATGCCACGCTGCTTGCGGGCTCCGCGAACTTCACCCGGCGCAACCTGGACAATTTCAACCTGGAGACCAACGTGCAGATTCAGGCCGAGGCCGGGACTCCGGTTATCGCCGATGCCGCCCAATTCTTCGATACCCGCTGGCACAACGAGCCGGGCCGGGTTCACAGCCTCCCCTACCAGGAATATGCCGACGACTCCCGGCTGCGCTACTGGCGCTACCGGATGATGGAGGCAACCGGGCTGTCTTCTTTCTGATCCGCACCAGACACCGCTTACTGCGGTGCGGACCCGTTCCACACTCGGAAACACCACGCCGAGGGCGGACGCCCACGAGTATGGCGGTTATTCGCGAACCAGCAGGCGCGGGCCACACCACGCTGGGCTGAACCCACCGAAGCGACCTCCCTCCACGGGGGACGCACCGCCCCCGGGACGGACTCGCGGCCATGCCTCTGGCAATGCCAGGCACTGGGCCGGGGGGCAAGAAAAGGCGATCGGGGCGGCGACGCGGCTCGCGCGACCGTTTCCATTTCGCCAGGCCTCGTTCTTACCGGAAGCGTTCCGAAGCGTTCCGAAGTGCCTTTGCCATGTCATCCCAGGCGGACTCCATTCCTTCCCGCAACTCCTTCCACGAATCCTCGCTCGCCTCGCGCACCTGGCGTAGCCGTTCCTCGGCCTCGTCGCGCCGTTTACGCAGTTCCTGGATTTGCTCTTCGTACTTCGCGCGCAGATCCGCATCCGCCTGCTTGGCCTTCGCCTCCAGCTTTCCCAGGTCGTGGTTCCACTCGTCAATTTTCGCTTTCATCTTCTCGACGTATTGTTCGCGATCACTCATCTCGTCCGTCTCCTTGTTCTTCGTGAATTGCATGGGTCCGCTGCGAACCAAGTATCCGCAGCATATAAAGCTGCGCCCTGAACACGCCCCAATATATCCGTTAGCGGAAGCATTGGTCCGGGACTAGGGCCTGCTGGCTCAAACTAAAGCCCTCTGCTGTATCTGCGGGGGAATCATCCCAGTTTTTCGAGCAACGCCCGACAAAATGCAGGCAAGTCATCCGGCGTGCGGCTACTGATCAGGTTGCCATCCTGCACGACTTCCTCGTCGAACCAGTCGGCACCTGCGTTGACCATATCGTCACGGATCGAATGGAACGAGGTCACCCGCCGCCCGGCCAGTATGTTGGCCGATACGGCCATCCAGCCACCGTGACAGATCCAGGCCACCAGCCCGCCACGCTGGTGCACGGCGCACACCAGATCGACCATTGCCCGATGCCTCCGCATCTTGTCGGGTGCCATGCCGCCCGGGATGATCAGCGCATCAAGGTCGTTCGCATCGACCCCGACGGCACTGACGTCCGCCTTCACCGTATAGCCCTTGGCGCTGGCGTATTCCGGCTTGCCGGCGCCCACAACGGAAACCCGCATCCCGGCTTCCAGCATGCGCAGCCGTGGATAGTGCAGCTCCAGCTCCTGGTAATGATCTTCTGCGAGGATGGCGACATGCTTGTCGGCAAGGCTCATGGTGCTTCCTCCATGCAGGGGTGTTCATGACGGGTGTAGTCAAGCCCGCGGCGGAAGAGCGTCACGCCTGCCCTTCCATCGCCTGATCCTTCAGGATCTCGCGGATTGCTTCCACCTCCAGGGTTTCCTGTTCCGCCAGGGCCTGGGCAAGGGTTTCGAATGCTTCGCGGTGTTTTTCCAGTGTCTCCCGAGCGCGAGCCTCGTTGAATACCAGAGATTCGGCCAGACGCCCGCCCGAACATCACCGCGATCTTGTCGCGCAAGTAGGACTCGCCGAAATTGTAGCGCTCCTCCTCGGGCACCTGCGCCGTTACCGCAAGGGCGTGCCCGCGCGGGATCACGGTCGCCTTTTCGAGAGCATCAGCCTTGGGTAACAAATACGCCAGAAGGGCATGCCCCGACTCGTGGTACGCGACGATCTGTTTGGCTACATTGAGCGGTTCCACAATCCAAGGATGCGGCGCCGCATCGCCGTTCAGGATCTGAAGTTTTCAGCCCTTTCCAAACCGTCCGCAGAAATGGGGTAGAACCCGACTGGGTGGTGATCGAATCGCGCAACCATGCCCGCAACGGCGAGATCCTCGTGGTCCTGATCAATGGCGAAGAAGCCACCCTCAAGCGTATCGAGCAGCCCCCGAATGTCGTCCTGCTGCACGCGGAGACTCGGACCTATGCGCCCCTCTTCGTCGCCCCGGACCGACTCCGCATCCAGGCCGTACTGGTCGGGCAGATGCGCCGTCACCTCTGATCGAAGCAGCCCGTCAGCAGGCGAAGTCGAACGGATGCAGCGGCGGCTCGGCCGGGTGGATCCAGGCGGGGCTGCCCTGGCTCCACCACCAGGCCGCCACGGCCGCGGCACAGGCGGCCACCGAGTGATCGCTGACCTGATCGAGATCGCACACCCCGTGGAGCCCCTGCCCCTCCAGCCAGACCAGCAGCTCGCGGCGCGCCTCTGAATCATGCTTCATGGCCTTCAATGTCGCCACCGAGGCGTCCCTCAGGACCATCGCCACGGTGGGGTGTACCTCCACCACCCGGGCGTCCGGGCGCTCGCTGCGGAGCATGCGGCTGACCGCCACGCCCCGCAGCGTCAGGTAGGCCATGCGCGGTGCGGAAGGTGCCATGACGGTTCCGGCCGGCAATCCGTGTTCGACCGCCACGCGTCGCAGGGACTGGTCGGATGTGCGGCTGCCTCCGATGGGCGAATACGACAAGGGCGCATCCAGCCCCACAATCGCGCCCGCGGGTACACGGTCGAGGATCGCCTGGTCATTGGCCCCCGCCACCAGCTCCAACAGATCGAGCGCCCCACCCTGTTCACGGAACACGGCGACGGAGGTATGCGCGGCACTCCCGGGACCGGACAGGTCCACCCCGATGATCGTCTGCCCCATTCGATCTACCTCGGCCCGCTTCTGACGAAGGGCCACCATCGCATCGATCCTGGCCGGGTGCGATCAAAAACGGGATCGCGTGGTCCGAAAGTAACCTTCACATACATGGTGAGCCGCGCAGCCAATGAATTCTCCGGATGTGGAACGCGACCGAACCGTCGATCCGAACGAGGTGGAGCGCTACCGCGCCCTGGCCGAGATGTGGTGGCAACCGGATGGCAGACTCTGGCCCCTGCACGTGCTGAATCGCCTGCGCACCGACTACATCCGGGATCAGCTCTGCCACTCGCTCGGACGGGACCCGGAAGCCGACCGCCCCCTGGCCGGCCTGCGCATGCTGGACATCGGCTGCGGCGGAGGCCTGTTGAGCGAGGCCATGGCCCGCCTCGGTGCGGACGTGCTGGGCGTGGACGTGGTGGACCGCAACATCGCCGCGGCCCGGCATCACGCCGACGAGCAAGGCCTCGATATCCAGTACGAGGTCAACACGGCGGAGGCCCTCGCGGAGCGCGGAGAAGACTTCGATGTGATCCTCAACATGGAGGTGGTCGAACACGTCGCGGACCTGCCGGCGTTCATGGGGAGCGTCAATCGCATGCTCCGCCGCGGCGGTCACACCTTCGTGGCCACGATCAACCGCAATCCGGTCTCGTTCGTGGTCGCCATTGTCGGGGCCGAGTACCTCTTCCGCATCCTGCCCCGAGGCACCCATCAGTGGAAGCGATTCGTCACGCCCCGGGAAACGCGGGACCTACTGGCACGGGACGGCCTGGAGCCCATGACGCAGACGGGGGTCAGGGTCAATCCGCTCAACCGCCGGATGTGGCTGTCACGATCCATGAGCGTCAACTACATGATCCTGGCGCGCAAGCCCATTGCCTGATCCGGCGCCCTCGCTCGCCGGACACGCCACCACGAGGCAGGAAGCACGCGACCCATGGGTGGCCAGCACGCTCCATTCCTCCACCACCAGATCCGCGGCCGCGAGCTGGGCGCGGAGATCCGCCTCGTAGGTCACGTGCCCGAAATCGATGGTCGTGATCCGCAGCAGCAGGGGCTTGAGGATCTCGACCCAGCGCGCCGGGTGGCGCTGGATGGTCTGCGTGAACAGGAACCGGCCGCCTGGCGCGAGCAGCCCCTTGCAGTGGCGCAGGGCCTGTTCCGGATCGGGCAGCAGCATGAAGCTCGCGGAAAAGTACACCACGTCGTAGGGACCACCCGCGTGGTCGTACACGGATTCCCGAAATACCGCGGCGCAGTCGGCCAGGGTTGATTCCTGCAACCGGCGCCGCGCCCGCCGGACGTAGTCGCCATCGATGTCGATCCCGGTCAGGTGCAACTGCTTGTGCCGCGCCCGCTCGGCATTGGCCAGCAATGCCCCCGCCGTGCCGATGCCCACATCCAGCACTCGCGCGCCATCGGGCATCCGCTCCAGGGCCTCCGCATACCAGCGGGCGGTCAGTCGCAGGATCAGGAGATCGTAGATCGCACTTCGCATCAGGCTTCTCGCCAAGGACCGGTAGGGCAGCGCGGCAGGGACAAGGGCCGTACGAACCCTCGCCAGGCCCTGCGCGCATCATCGCACCCAAGCAGACAGTCTTCCACGAACCTCTCGCCTCCCGGCCCGACCCATAACTGGCATCTTGTTTGCATATCGCTACAAGAGGGCGGAAACGTCATTTTTCCGTCGCCCGACGGAGGTCCCGCCCCTCGATGACGAAAAGGCAAAGATTGCCAAGGAGGGTCATAAGATGATCAATCTGTTCCTTACCCGACGCCAACTGTTCCTCCTGGTGCTGGGCACCCCGCTGGCCACGGTCCTGCTGTTCATTCTGGGTGTCTTTTCGGGCGCCGCGATCGGGGCCCCCGGACCGCTTGTCGCCGAGCCCGAATCGCCGGCAACCGAGAACACGGGCTCGGCGCCGGAATCCGGACGCGCCCGCGCGTCTTGGCTGGATACCCCGGCACCCTTGTCGACCCGCGCCGGCGATGACACCGCATTGCCACTCTTCTCGCCGGCTCGCCATTCCGGCCGCATTGAGCGGAAAAGCCAGGAGCCGTCGCTGGCGGAACCCACGCCGGAACGCCAGCATGAGCGGAGCGAAGCCGCCTCCGCACCCGAGGAGCTGTATTCCATCCAGGCCGGCGTATTCACCGAACTGGAAAACGCCCGGAAGCTGGACCGGACCCTGAAGGCCCGCGGGCTTGCCAGCCGCCTGGAGGTCGTGGACGGACCCGAGCCGGCCTCCGAACGCTACCGGGTTCGCATCGGCCTGTTCGACGCGCGCGCAGCCGCGATGGCCGCCCTCGAGGCACAGGAAGGGGATACGCTCGCGGATGCCTTTATCGTCGCGCGGCCGTTGAACCACTCCTGAAACGCACCTCAGTCCGTGCGCGGCAAGCTGCGCAGGTAGCGTTCCTGGTCGGGGCTTTCGATCGCGCCGGGACGGGCCGACCGGACCTCCCGGATGGCCGCCTCCGGCGCAAGCCCGCGTTCGATGAGGGTCAGGGCAGCAATGGTGCCCGCACGGCCCTGACCGCCCCCGCAGTGGAACACCACGCGCTCGCCGGCCCGCAACCGCTGGTGGACCTGCGGCCCGACATCCTGCCAACCCTCTTCCCAGGGCCGATCGGGAGCGGCCATGTCGCCGATCGGGAGATGCAGCCAGCGCATCCCCGCCGCCCGAACGGTCTTCCCGAGATCCGGAACACCCAGATCACTTAGCTCGGACCCCTGATTCAGGGTCACGAGCACGTTCGCACCCCAGTCCCACAGCGCCGCCAGATCCGCCTGCACGTCCTGCGCCGCGCAACTCGTTCCATCCGGCCGCTTGCCGGGGCAACGAGTCATGCCAATCGCCCCGCCCTCGGGCAGATGAATGACCCCGATGTCGAACGAAGGGGTCTGGCCGGCCTTGGGGGATGTCATGGCGTGCTCCTGCCGTGGGGGTCGGAATGGGTGCATCAAAGATAGGGACCAATCAGGTGCGTGATCCACCCCGCCAGGCGTCGCCGCAGCGGCCGGTTCTCCCAGTCCTCGATGGTCAGGCGCTCGGCATCGGCCTTGTCCACCTCGATCAGTTCGCGGATCTCGCGGGCGAAGCCTTCGTCCCAGATGTTCAGGTTGGCCTCGTCGTTCAGACGAAACGACCGGTTGTGCAGATTCGCGGAGCCGATACTGGCCCAGCGGTCGTCGATCGCCATCAGCTTGGAGTGGTACATGCGCGGATGATACTCGTACAGTTCCACCCCGGATTCGAGCATCGGCCGCCAGCGATTAACCGATGCATGACGGAAGAAACCGAAGTTCATGCTGTCGCCCGGGACGAGCACGCGAATACGGACGCCCCGGTCGGCCGCCTCCTCCAGTACCTCCAGGAACCGCGGATCGGGATAGAAATAGGCCGTACCGATCGTGATGTGCTCTTCCGCCGCGGCGATGGCATGCAGAAACATCAGGCGCACCCGGTGACGCCCCTCGCGCGGGGCACTGTTAACCATCTGGGCGTCGCGATCCCCCATTTCGGACAGCTCGGGGAAATACGCCTCGCCGGTGGGCATCCGCCCCGTGGCGTCCAGCCAGGTCTCCAGGAACACCGCCTGCAGATTGCCGACCACCGGGCCCTGGATGCGGAAGTGATTGTCGCGATAGCCATCGCGGTCGTCACCGTCAACCCAGGGATCGGCCACGTTGGCTCCCCCGATGAAACCGGTATGACCGTCCACCACCAATAGCTTGCGGTGCGTGCGGTGATTGAAGCGCGACAACTGGTACCAGGACGGCTCGCGCCAGCGCACCAGCTCCACCCCGGCCTCTTCCATGCGCTCGAACATCTCCGGGTCAGCATCGCGCGAACCAAGGAAATCCAGCATGGCATGCACCCGAACCCCGCGTTCCGCCGCACGCGCCAGGACCTCGGAGAAAATCGCCGCCTGCTCGCCCCAGTACTCGTACACCTCGAAGGTGACCGAATGCTCGGCGTTTTCGATCGCCTCGATCTTGGCCGCGTAGATGGCCTCGCCGTCCTGTAACAGGTCAATGCGGTTGCCGCTCATGATCGGCTGCTGCAGGAGCAGGCCCATGTCCCGCCGGAACTGCTCCGACGAAGTCCCGTACTCCAGCGCCAGCGGCTCTTTCAGCCGGTCCGGTTTCGGCAACGCATTGAACAGCACCACATTCCCCAGCGCAAAGATCAGGGCAATCAGCACCACCGGGAGCAGGACGTAGCGCATGGGGTCTCCAGGCACGCAGCGAATACATGAGGATTTTGGCTCAGTGTACACAGCCGGTTACAAAAACCGGCGAAGGTTCGTCAGGTGGCCTGTTATCCCGGCACCGCGTTGAAGCGTAATGGGTTGGCGATCCCCCCGGTCATTGTGGGACGGATTCCATATACTGTATATATAGACAGTATATGGAATCCGCAGCCCATCCCCCCACCCGCAAGCATGCCGGCGCCCCCCCGGCCTATGCCGAACTGACGACGCTCAGCAACTTCTCGTTCCTGCGCGGGGCATCGCACCCGGAGGAGCTGGTCGAAAGGGCGCAGGCACTGGGCTATCGCGCGCTGGCGCTGACCGATATCGCCTCGCTGGCTGGTGTAGTACGAGCACACTCGGCAGCAAAGGAATGTGGGTTACACCTGATCCTGGGGGCGACCTTCCGGCTGGCCGATGGCCCCACCCTGACGCTTCTGGTGCGCAATCCCACGGGATACGCCGCCCTGTGTCGATTGATCACTCGGGCCCGCGGCGCGGCGGACAAGGGACACTACCACCTGACGCGCGCCGACCTGGATGCCCTGCCCGCCGAGAGCCGCACCGGCTGGCACAGCCTGCTGCGGGTCGACGCCGACAGCCCAGGGACGGCGCTCGCCGCAGCGGCCCACTGGCTGTCCGGATGGGCCGCCCTAGGTCAGGGCCACCTGGCCGTGAGCCAGTTGCGCACCCCCGAAGATGCCACCCTGACGGCCCGCGCCCGGGCGCTGGGAACCGCCACTGGACTCCCGATCGTCGCCTGCGGCGACGTGCACATGCATCGGCGCGGGCGGCGCGCCCTGCAGGACGTGCTGACCGCCCTGCGCCTGCGTTCGACGGTCGCGGAGGCGGCGCATGAACGCTTCCCCAATGGGGAACGCTGCCTGCGCCCGCGGGCCGAGCTAGCCGCGCTGTATCCCGCCGCCTGGCTTGAGACCAGTGTGGCCATCGCGTGGGACTGCGACTTCTCGCTGGACGCGGTCACCTACCGCTACCCCACCGACCCGTTGCCGAAGACCATGACCCCGTCCGCCTACCTGCGCGAGGAGACCCTCAAGGGTGCTCGCCAGCGCTGGCCCGACGGCATCCCGCCGACAGTGCAGGAACAGATCGAACGCGAACTGGGCATCATCCGCGAGCTGGGCTACGAGCCGTACTTCCTGACCGTCTACGACATCGTGTGCTTTGCCCGCAGCCGCGGGATCCTGTGCCAGGGGCGCGGCTCGGCCGCCAATTCGGCCGTGTGTTATGCCCTTGGCATCACCGCAGTCGATCCCTCGCGCTCCAGCATGCTGTTCGAGCGCTTCATCTCCGCCGAGCGCGGCGAGCCGCCGGACATCGACGTCGACTTCGAGCATGAGCGCCGCGAGGAGGTGATCCAGTACATCTACCGGCGCTACGGCCGCGAGCGCGCCGCGCTGGCCTGCACGGTAATCCGCTACCGCCGCCGCAGCGCCCTGCGCGACGTCGGCCGCGCGCTGGGCATCTCGCGCGCGCGGCTGGACGCGCTGACCGCCAACCTCGCCTGGTGGGACGACGGCATCCCCGCCGAGCGCCTGCGCGAGGCCGGACTGGACCCGGACGGCGCCCTGGCCCGGCAGTGGCAGACGCTGACCGCCGAGCTGCTCGGCTTCCCGCGCCACCTGTCGCAGCACACCGGCGGCTTCGTGATCGCCGACGGCCGGCTGGACGAGCTGGTGCCCATCGAGAACGCGGCCATGCCGGAGCGCTCGGTGATCCAGTGGGACAAGGACGACCTGGACGCCGTGGGCCTGCTGAAGATCGACGTGCTGGCGCTGGGGATGCTCTCCTGCGTGCGCCGCGCACTAGAGCTGATGGCGCGTCACCGAGGCCGTAACTGGGGCCTGGCCGACATCCCCGCCGAGGATCCGGCGGTCTATCGCATGCTGCAAAAGGCCGACACCCTGGGCGTGTTCCAGATCGAGTCGCGCGCGCAGATGAGCATGCTGCCGCGCCTGAAGCCCACGAACTTCTACGACCTGGTAATCGAGATCGCCATCGTGCGCCCCGGCCCGATCCAGGGCGAGATGGTGCACCCCTATCTCAAGCGCCGCGCCCACCCGGAACGGGTGCGCTACCCAAATAGCGAGGTGAAACGCGTGCTCGGCCGCACGCTGGGCGTGCCGATCTTCCAGGAGCAGGTGATCGAGTTAGCGATGGTCGCGGCCGGCTTCTCCGCCGGCGAGGCGGACGGGCTGCGCCGCGCGATCGGCGCCTGGCGCCGCACCGGCCAGCTCGCGCGCTACCGCGAGCGCCTGATGGAGGGCATGCGCGAACGCGGCTATCCGGAGAGATTCGCCGAACAGCTGTACAAGCAGATCCTCGGCTTCGGCGAATACGGCTTCCCCGAGTCGCACTCGGCCAGCTTTGCGCTGATCACCTATGTCTCGTCCTGGCTCAAGTGCCACGAGCCCGCGATCTTCGCCTGCGCCCTGCTGAACAGCCAGCCGATGGGCTTCTACGCCCCGGCGCAGATCGTCGCCGACGCCCGCCGCCACGGCGTGGAGGTCCGCCCGGTGGACGTGCGTTGTAGTGACTGGGAGTGCACGGTGGAACCGCTGGCCGGGAGCGACGCGCTGGCCCTGCGCCTGGGCCTGAACCGCGTCGGCGGGCTGGCCCGTGACGTCGCCGGGTGCGTGGTCACCGCCCGCGTTGAGCGGGCCTTCGCGGACGTCCCGGATCTGGTGGCCCGCGCCAGGCTCACCCGCGCCCAGGCCAATCGCCTCGCGCGCGCCGACGCCCTGAAGGGCCTGGCCGGCAACCGCCACCAAGCGCGCTGGGCCACCGAGGCGGTGGAGGAGCCCCTGCCGCTGTTCGCCGAGGGACCGGGCGAGACCGTGCGCGAGGCCGACGTGACCCCGTTGCTGCCCCGCCCGGATGCGGTGGACGACCTAGTGCAGGACTACGCCACCCAGGGCCTGAGCCTGGGTCCGCACCCGCTGGCACTGATGCGCCCGTCCCTGGAACAGCACCGCCTGGCCACCGCCGCCCGGCTACTCGAACAACCCGGCCACAGTGGCGCCCGCTACGCCGGGCTTGTGATCACCCGCCAGCGCCCCGGCTCGGCCAACGGTACGGTATTCCTGACCCTGGAGGACGAGACCGGCACGCTCAACCTGATCGTCTGGCCGGACCGGGTGGAGCGCTTTCGCGCCGAGGTCCTGCACGGCCGCCTGCTGGAGGCCCACGGCGAGTGGCAGTACAGCGAGGGCGTCGGCCACCTGATCGTGCAGCGCCTGATCGACCGCAGCACCTGGCTCGGCGAACTCGCCACCCACTCCCGCGACTTCGGCTAATTCCGACCTATCGAACGCAAACTCTTGCGAGCATATCCATCAAACGCGGCCGTAGAGATCCTCCAACCGCACGATGTCGTCCTCGCCGAGGTAGCCACCCGACTGTATTTCGATCAGTTCCAGCGGGATCGATCCCGGATTCTCCAGCGAGTGCAGTTGCCCGATCGGCACGTAGGTCGACTGGTTCTCGGTCACCAGATAGGTCTCCTCGCCGTTTCGCACCTTCGCAGTACCGCTGACCACCACCCAATGCTCTGCGCGATGGTGATGCATCTGCAGCGAGAGCTTCGCCCCCGGTTTTACGGTGATGCGCTTGACCTGGTAACGGTGCCCTACATCGACGCATTCGTAGCACCCCCATGGGCGGTACACCGAGGTGTGATCCACGTGTTCACTGCGATTGTCCGCTTTCAGGCGCTCCACGATGAGTTTGACGTCCTGGACGCGGTCGCGGTCGGCAACCAGTACGGCGTCACGGGTGGCGACCACGGCCAGGTTGCGCAGGCCAATGCCAGCGACCAGCAAGCCGTCGGCATCCACCACGCAGCCCTCGCTATCTTCCAGCAGGCAGTCCCCGCGCAGGGTGTTGCCCTGCTCATCCATGCCACGCACGCCCGCCAGAGCGGACCACGAACCGATGTCGCTCCAACCGGCGGCCAGCGGTGTGACGGCGGCGTGCTCGGTGCGCTCCATCACGGCGTAATCCACCGAGATGTTCGGGGCCGCGGCGAAGGCCTCCGGGTCCACCCGCAGGAAGTCGAGGTCCTCGCGGGCGCCCTCCAGCGCGGCGCGACAAGCCTCGACGATGCCCGGTTCGAAACGCTGCAACTCCTGCATGTACAGCGAGGCGCGGAACACGAACATGCCGCTGTTCCAGAGGTAATCGCCACTGTCGACGTACTCGCGCGCGGTGGCGGCATCCGGCTTCTCGACGAAACGCGCCACTCGCGCCCCCGCCTCCCCCAGGGACTCACCCTGCTGGATGTAGCCATAACCAGTCTCCGCAGCGGTAGGCACGATCCCGAAGGTCACCAGGTGGCCCGCCTCCGCCAGCGTCATGGCTCGCGCCACGGCGGCCTGGAAGGCCTCGGGATCACCGATGTGGTGGTCCGCCGCCAAGATCAGCAACAACGGGTCGCGCCCTTCCGCCTGCGCCTGCAATGCGGCCAGGGCGATCGCCGGGGCGGTATTGCGCCCCTCCGGCTCCAGCACGATGCGGGCATGCTCCACACCTGCCGCCCGCAACTGCTCGGCCGCCAGGAAGCGATGCTCGACGTTGGCCAGCACCAGGGGCGCCGACGCGCCCAGGCCGTCGAGCCGCTCGGCCGTCTGCTGCAGCAACGTCTGCTCCCCGGTCAGGGGCAGGAACTGCTTGGGGTAGTGACTGCGCGATACCGGCCACAGCCGAGTCCCCGATCCGCCGGCCAGGATCACCGGCTGCAGTTCCGTCCGGCTTTGCGTATGTTCCATCGGCCTTACCCCCGTATCAGGCGTGAAATCTCGTCCACGCGGCGTTCCAGCAGGGCCGGATCGGCGCGGGTCTCCACATTCAACCGCAACAGCGGCTCGGTATTGGAACTGCGCAGGTTGAAGCGCCAGTCCGCGAATTCCAGGCTGACGCCATCCGTATGATCCAGCCCCACGGCTTCCGACGCGTAGGCCTGCATCACCCGATCGGTGGCGGCGGCGGCGTCCTCGACCTCGAAGTTCAGCTCGCCGCTGCAGGGGAAGCGCGCCATGCGCTCGGCCACCATCTCGCCCAATGCCTGGCCGCGTCGGCCCATGAGCTCGGCCACCCGCAACCAGGGCAACATCCCGGTATCGCAGTAGTAGAAGTCCCGGAAGTAGTGGTGAGCACTCATCTCGCCCCCGTAGATTCCATCCTCGTGGCGCAGCCGCTCCTTCATGAAGGCGTGTCCGGTCTTGGACTGGATGGGTTCGCCCCCCGCGGCACACACCATCTCAATGGTGTTCCAGGTCAGGCGCGGATCATGGACGATGCGCTCCCCGGCGTGCCCCTCCAGGCATGCCTCGGCCAGCAGGCCCACGATGTAATACCCCTCGATGAAGTGGCCTTGGGCGTCGAACAGGAAGCAGCGATCAAAGTCGCCGTCCCAGGCCACGCCCAGATCGGCGCCGTGCTTGCGCACCGCCTCCGCGGTGGCCGCGCGGTTTTCCGGCAGCAATGGATTGGGAATGCCATTGGGGAAACGCCCATCCGGATCGAAGTTGACGCGGATCAGCTCGAACGGGAGATGCGGCTCCAGAGCCTCCAGCACCGGCCCCGCCCCCCCGTTGCCGGGGTTCACGACCACCTTGAGTTTCGGCAAGGTTTCGCGGTCGACCGAAGCCAGCAACCGGGAGATGTAGTCCGCCCGATGATCCAGGTGCCGGACCTGCCCGTGGGGCATGGGCCGGAAGTCACCGCGCTCGGCGCAGACGCGAATCGCCTGCAGCCCGGAATCCCCGCTGATCGGGCGCGCATCGCTGCGTACCAGTTTCAGCCCGTTATAGTCCAGCGGATTGTGGCTGGCCGTCACCATGATCCCGCCACCGGCCCCATAGTGCGCGGTGGCGAAATACACCTCTTCGGTGCCACACATGCCTATATCGGCAACATCACTCCCGCCCGCCGTAAGCCCTTCGGTGAGCGCCCGCGCCAGTTCCGGGCTGGAAAGGCGGATATCGTGCCCGACGACCGTGCGTCCCGGCCGGATCTCCTCGGCGAAGGCGCGCCCGATCGCTCGCACCACATCCGGATTGAGCTGGTCCGGCACCCGCCCACGTATGTCGTAGGCCTTGAAACAGTCGATCTTCATGCACGCCCCTTACCGGCATCATTCGCTTCCCGCACCGGACAGAAATCCGTTGCGTACACCTTCATGATACATAGCCGAAGGGCTCCGCGAGGCCATGCCAGCATCACTGGCGTGAGTGCCGTTACTTGACGCTCTACACGCATACCCCCGAGCATGGTGGGTTTATACAACGAGGAAAAGCCGATGAGTGAGCCGCAAGTGAAGACCGAGGAGAAGAAACAGCATTTCGACGATATCTACGTCGCCGAGACCCCGGTGCCGTTCAAGGAGCGCATCATCGACGCGCTCGACTACATCTCCGACGACTTCAACCGGCAAACCTTCGACCGGCTGATCCTGCCCTGGGCCGAGCAGCAGGCCGCCACCGGCAAGACCCTGAACTACGTGGACCTGTGCTGCTGCTTTGGCAACACCACCATGGCCGCCATCCACAATATGGATGTCGAGGCGATCCGCGCCAACTGGGCCGACGAGCAGGCCTGCAAGACCGTCGCCGCCCCGCGCCGTCTGCCAATGAAGACCACCGGCATCGATATCTCGGGCAACGCGCTGGCCTATGGCAAGAGCGCCGGGCTGTTCGACGAAACCTTCGAGGCCGACCTGAACCAGCCCGCACCGGAGACCCAGGCCGCGATCGAAAAGGCCATGGCCGACGCGGACATCGTGATCTCCACCGCATCGCTGGTCTATCTGGACCCGCCGGCAATCGAGAAGCTGATCCGCTCCTTCGCCGAGACCCCGCGCGAGGGCTACATGCTGGTCAACTTCCTGAACCCCTTCGCCCTCGAAAAGGCCGACGCGACCAAGCGCCTGCTGCTGGAACACCTGGAATTCGTCGGTAGCACCGCCAGCCGCCATCGCCGCCTGTCGCCGCTGGAGCAGGAGAACTATCCGGGCGAAGACTGGGCCCTGCTGGAGATCTGGGTGCTGCGCCGCCGCGCGTAGTCCGGACGCTGCCAATCTCGGGGCATGGCATCCCCGACAGGACGGGCCGGCCCTTTTGGGGTCGGCCCGTTTTCGTTAGGGCCGCCGCCGCACTACCGGAACCACGGCCTCAGAGCAAGACGACGCGGTTGCGCCCCGCCTCCTTGGCCTGATACATCGCCTCGTCCACGCGGCGGGCGAAGGTCTTGGGGGTATCGCCCTGGCGCATCTCGGTCACCCCGAAACTGGCCGTAACCGACACCGGGCACGCCGTTTCCATGGCCGCGACGGCCTTGCGCAGCTTTTCGGCCATGGCCTCGGCGCCCGCGCCAGGGGTCTCCGGCACGACGACCATGAACTCCTCCCCGCCCCAGCGCCCCAGGGCATCCGCCTCGCGCAACGCGCCCTGCACCGTATCGGCCAGCCGCTTGAGGACGTCATCTCCGGTCTCGTGGCCGTAGTCGTCGTTGAAGTCCTTGAAATGGTCGATATCGAACATGATCAGGGAAAGGGGCCGTCCGTAGCGGCGGCTGCGCTCCATCTCCGCCTCCAGTGTGTTGCCCAGGCTCAGGCGGTTGGCCAGCCCCGTCAGCCAGTCGGTATGCGCCAGGCGCCGGATCTCGTCCTCCATGCGCACTCGATCGGTCACATCCTTGCTGATCGACACGTAGTGCGTCACCCGGCCATGGGCATCGGTCACCGGACTGATGCTCTGCTCCATGTTCATCAGGGTGCCGTCGCGACGGCGGTTCACGAACTCGCCACGGAAGGCTTCGCCGCGCGCGAGCGTATCCCACATCTCGCGATAGAACCCGGGCTCCTGCTGACCGGACTGAAGGAACCGCGGATTCTTGCCTACCGCTTCATTCCGGCTGTATCCGGTCTGCTCCTCGAAGGCCGCGTTCACATAGGTGATCGTGCCTTCGGGGTCGGTGATCAGCACGGGGTCCACCGACACCTCAAGCGCGGTCGACAATAGCCGCAGCTCGTCATCCCGCCGCCGCTCCTCGGTAACGTCCTTTTGTACCGAGACGAAGTGGGTGATGTCACGGTCGTTATCGCTGGCATATACGGGCGAGATGTGCCAGCGAACCTCGTACGGGGAGCCATCCTTGCGGTAGTTGACCGTTTCGCCCTCGAAATACTCGCCACTGACGAGGGCCCCGCGCAACCTGTCCAGAACGGCGCGCGAGGTTGCCGGGCCCTGAAGGATACGCGGGGTTTTCCCCAGGGCTTCCTCCCGCGAATACCCGGTCATGCGCTCGAAACCGGCATTGACGTAAACGATCCGCGGACCGCCGTCCAGATCGGCGTCGGTAATGACGACCGAGTTGTACGATTGCTCGATAGCGGCATCCAGCAGTCGGAGTTTCTCGAACCCCTCGATGATCGACACGGACGCCATATCGGGCCTTCTGCAAAAATGAACGCACGACACGGGGTCATGCGCGAGGTCACTGAAATCCGACCCGCTTGGGGCGGCGCGGTTCAGTCCATGTCCGCCATCTCGAGGATCGATCCGACAATGTCGCTGGTCGTCACAATCCCTTCCAGCTCGTTGCCCTTCAGCACCACCAGCCGCCGAATCCCCTGGCTCACCATCAGCCGCGCGACGTACTTCACGTCCATCTCCGCGGGCACCGTGATCACCGGTTTCGTGCAGACATCATAGACATTCGAGAGGTCGATATCGCCCTCTTCCGCCACGATCGTCTTGAGGATGGTCGTATAGGTGATGATGCCGTAGGCATCGTGGGCGTGCTGCTTCTCCACCACCAGCGACTTGACGCCATGCTTGCGCATCAGCTGCATCGCCTCGCGCAGCGGTGCCAGGGGAGACACAGTGACGACATTGGGTCTTAGAATTTCGCTTACCAGCATGTTGCTCTCCGTCAGAGTTCTTCCTTGACCTGTTCCTGGAACTGCTCGATCTGCTTGCGCCCGATACCGGCGAGATGGGCCACATCCACCGTAAAGGCCACTCCCCGCGGGTCATTGGCCAGGTCCAGCTCCTTCGAGATGCACTTGAGCACGTCCAGGGCCACCTTCTTCTCCAGCACCCACAAGAGGACCGACTGACTGCCCTCGTAGGTCATGCCGAGAAACGTCCTGCGGGCCTCGGCGCCAATCCCGCGCGCATCCATGATGGTTACGCCACCAGCGCCCGCTTCCTTGGCCGTGGCAATCGCCTGTTCCTCCAGATCATCCGAGAGGACGGCCACCAGTGCAGAAAATCGCATTGCTCACTCCTCCTGCCGCTCGTCGCGAGCGGACCAGCGTTCGTAAAGATCCACGGCGATCGCGTATAGCATCACCGTGACGATGGGAAATATCGACGCGAACGCGATCAGACCGAAGCCGTCGATCAGTACGTTGCGATCCTCCAGGTGCGTCGCCAGGCCGATCCCCAGAGCCGTCACGAGGGGCACAGTCACCTCGGAGGTGGTCACCCCACCGAGATCGAAGGCCAGTGCCACGATCTGCTTGGGCGCCAGGATCGTGAGCACGATCACCAGCAGGTAGCCGCCCATGATGTAGTGGTGGATGGAGTCCCCCGCCAGGATGCGGTGCACTCCGATGGTGATGCCAATGGCCACGCCCAGCGCCACCAGGATGCGGATTACGTTGCCGCGCAACGAACCGCGAGCGGCCTCCTCGGCCTTCTGGCCGATCGCGATCAGCGCCGGTTCCGCCATGGTGGTCGCGAACCCGATGGAAAAGGCGAACAAATAAACCCACACGAACAGTTCGTTGGTAATCAACTGCTCGGCCATGCTCTCGCCGATCGGGAACAGGCCCAGCTTCAGCCCTACCACGAAGGCATAAAGCCCCAGCACCACCAACACGAAACCGAACATCACCCGCGGCAGATACGGGATGCGCTTGCGCAGCACGAAATACTGGAAAACCACGATTACCGCGATGATCGGTGCCACGTCACGCAGCATCAGCAACAGGTCCATGCCCATCGCGGACAGCCAGTGCCGCTCACCTGCGCCTGGCAGATCGGTTCCCGGATCCATGGCCGCTGTCTCGGCGCCTGTTGGAGCCGCGATCTCCGCTCCCGTGAACACGATGATCCCGTAGATCTGCACCGTGATCATCGGCACCATCACCGCCAGCGCCACCAGCCCGAAGCCGTCGCGCAGCGGGTTACGCCCGCTTATGGAGGCCGCCAGCCCCAGGCCCAGTGCCGCCACGAGCGGCACCGTCACGATGTTCGTGGTCACCCCGCCCGAATCGTAAGCCAGGCCCACGATCTCCTCCGGGGCGAAGAAGGTCACCAGCACCACCAGCACATAGCCGGTCAGGATGTACCAGTGCAGCGGATGTCCGAGCACCGTGCGCAGGATCCCCAGCGCCACCACGGCCCCTACCGAAAGCGCGACAATCAGCCGCAGCACCATGCCCTCGATACGGCCCTCGCTGATCACCTCCGCCTGCTCCGCCACCGCGATCAGGGCCGGCTCCGCGATCACCGTCGCAAACCCGAGCGTAAAGCCGAAGGCCATCAGCAACAGCAACGATCCACGCCGCGCCAGTGCGTTGGACAGGTTCTTGCCGATGGGGAAGATCCCCATCTCCAGGCCCTGCAGGAACAAGGCCACGCCGAACACCACGATGGCCAGGCCCACCACCATCGACAGCAGGCCATCCGGCACCGTGCGCAGCACCAGCGCCTGGAACACCGCCACCACGATCACGATCGGAGCGAGGTTGCGTGCCGCATGACCCAGGGTGTGGAGAAAATTCATGCGCTCCCTAACCGAGGCGCTGCCCCGGAATCAATCGCAAGCGTAATGGTCCTACGCTGCATGGAATCCCTGCAGATACCCTATCGCGCCGTGGTCATCGGCGCCACGGGCGGCCTCGGTGCCGCGTTTGTCGACCACCTGGAGAACGACCCGAACTGCGAACGCGTGGTCGGCCTCGGACGCCAAAGCACCCCGCCCGTGGACCTGCTCGACGAGGCCAGCATCGAACACGCCGCCACCTGGCTGCGAGACCAGGCAGCCGAGTGGGACTTGATACTCGACGCCACCGGGATCCTGACCATCGACGGCCACGGCCCGGAGAAGCGCCTGCGCGATCTCGACCCGACGATCATGGCCCATGCCTTCGCCATCAACGCCATTGGCCCGGCATTACTGTTCAAGCACCTGGCATCCCTGCTCCCGCGGGGCCGCAAGGGCATCCTGGCCACCCTCTCGGCCCGGGTCGGCTCCATTGAGGACAACCACCTGGGCGGCTGGGTGAGTTATCGCGCCTCCAAGGCCGCGCTCAACCAGATCGTGCGGACCACGGCCCTGGAACTACGCTTCAGCCATCGCCATGCGCTGGTGATTGCACTTCAGCCTGGCACCTGCGACACCCGTCTGTCGGAGCCGTACCGGTCACGCGCCCCGGAGGTCCTCAGCCCCGAATACGCAAGCGAACGTCTGCTCGGTGTCCTGGACCATCTGGGGGCCGACCAGTCCGGCAGCTTCCACGACTTCGAAGGCCAGCGCCTGCCTTTCTGAACGCTCACCCGCCCCAACCATGATCTGCATCAACAACTGCTAATACCGATGGCGGGATAGTGCCTGCGAACATACACCGATTCGGAGGCTCGACATGCAACGTTCCACCACCCTGCGCGCTCTGACCCTGGCCGGGCTGCTGGCCCCCGCGGCCATGATCCCGGCCCACGCGACCGCTGCCAACGCCGATGTCTCCGCTGGCGACTGGCTGCTGCGCGGCGGCCTGACCCACATCGCCCCCAAGTCCGATAACGGGGATCTGGTAGGCGGCGCCCTCGGCGTCGATGTCGGTTCCAGCACCCGCCCGACCGGCACCGCCACCTACATGTTTACCGACAACCTCGGCTTGGAGCTGCTGGTCGGCATCCCCTTCAAGCACGACATTTCACTGGAAGGCATGGGCAATGTGGGCTACACCCGCCACCTGCCGCCGACCCTGAGCCTGCAGTACCACTTCAACACGGGCACCGCCTACCGCCCGTATCTGGGAGCCGGGGTGAACTACACCCACTTCTTTGACGAGAAGACGCGGGGCGACCTGTCCGATCACAAACTGCGCCTGGACGATTCCTGGGGCGTCGCACTGCAGGCCGGCATCGACCTCGCCGTAACTGACAGCTGGTTCGTCAACGCCGAGGTGCGCTGGATCGAGATCGAGAGCACCGCGCGCCTGAACGGGGAGCGCATCGGCACGGTCGAAATCGATCCCTGGACCTTCGGGATGAACGTCGGCTACCGCTTCTGAGGCTAGCCACGACCGTCTGACGCCGGCCTAGCCGCCGACGTCTCCGACGAGGCCGAGGACCCGCGCAATGCGGTCCTCGGCCTCTTGCGTTTCCAGCCCGCGCGATTTCGGGGCACCCCACACGGGGCCGGGCCACGCCGGGTCCCCCTCGCGGCGCGCTACATGATGCAGGTGCAGCTGCTCCACGATATTGCCAAGCTTGGCCACGTTCAGCGCCTTCGGGGCGAAGGCCTGCTCCATCGCCCGCGCCAGTGCACCGGACTCGCGCGCCAGCTGGATGGCATCCTCGGGGGCCAGTTGGTGCAGTTCGCGCACATCGGCGCGGCGCGGCACCAGGATGAACCAGGGATAGTCGTGATGATCCATCAAGCGCAGCTGCGAGAGTGGCCACTCGGCCACAGCCCAGGTATCGGCCTCCAGGCGTGGATCCAGCAGAAATTCATTCGTCATCGTCAAACTCCTGCCATATTCCCGGCTGGGACCAGAGGCCGGTCCGCCATTCGCCGTTCGCGCCGGGCAACAGGTAACTGTAGTGGGATCGATGCCGCAATGCGGCCAATACCTCGCGCCGTGTATCCGCGTCCGCCCCACTGATCACAACCAACCGGGAATCCGGTACGGCCCAGGCCCGCGCACCCGGACCGATCTCGCCTGCATTCGCCAGTGCGACCGGGTCGCTCGGCAAGTCATGCCGCCCCAGCCAGCCGGCCACGGAGGAATGCGAGCCCAGCACGATCCGCATGCCTTCTGCGTCGTCCGCGGAGCCCGGCACTCGACCCAGCCAGGGGGCGACCTCGGAGGGTTCCGCATCCTCCAGCGCCACCACCCGGGCTTCCGGGTCCAGCGCCCCCTGACGCAGGATGGCGGGCGACTCATCCGCTGCCAGATGGCGGAACATTCGCCAGTCGGGGTCGATGGCAATGGCCAGGGGACGGCTGGAGGTCTCCAGCGAAACCCCCTTCTCTGCCGCATTCAGCTCGACCCAATGCGTCTCGCGGCCGTTCTCGGTTTCCAGCTCCAGCGGCACATACAGCTCCCAAGGGGCCTGCTCGTCGCGTTGTTGCAGCCGGCCCTGTACTCGCCAACCATCTCCCCGCACCTCGCGGCGCTGTCCCGTCAGTTCCAGCGCAGGCGCGCCAGCGCGCTCTACCCACTGGGAAAAGAAGGGCCGCAGGTCTTCATCCGTCGTTCCGTCGAACGCCCCGGTCACGGCGTCCCAGTCCGCCTCGCGAAAGCGCCATTCGTCGTACAGGGCCCGCGCACCCGACAGCAGCGCCTCGCGCCCGATTCGATCCTCCAGCATTCGCCACAGCATCGCGCCGCGGTGATAGCCGGCGATGCGAGCCGCCCCGGAATTGCCACCCCGGAAGCTCCCGTGCGCGCGATCTTCCCCGGCCGGCAAGGCCGCGTAATCGCGCAGCCACTGGCCCCGTTCCTCCCTCCCTTCGCCGCGGTCGCGCTTGAACTGATAGTCGGCCATGTAGGTCGTCAGCCCTTCCGACCAGTTGCCTGCGGAATAATCCACGTACACCCCGGTTCCCCACCAGGCGTGCAGGACCTCATGGCCCAGCGAGGTGTGCGGAATGAATGGCAGCGGAATCACACGCTCCCCCAACAACGTAAAGCCGGAAAACGCCAGCCCCACGGGCTGCGGACTCGCGGCGATCGTGAAGGTCGCAAACGGGTACGGGCCGATCTCGTCATTGAAGCGCTGCAGGTATTTGGCCGCCTGCTCGCGATAGGTCTCCCCGAATCGCTCCTCGAGGCCGACCGGAAACAGGGTGCGTACCTCCACATCTCCAACCCGTCGCTCGGCCGACTCCCAGGGGCCGGTAGCGATCGCCAGGGCTCGACCAGCGGGGTGCTCGAACGTCGCATGGTATTCGTCACCCCGGCGCTCTTCGGCCACGCGGGAGCCGGAAGCCACCCCGAGATGGCCACCAAGGCTCTTCAATTCGATCCGCACAGCGTGGGGCTCGGCATCGGGACGGCGCGGATACCAGTCGGCGCCCGGCGGCAGATACCCGCCGTCCGGACCCAGGTATCCGCTCCCGGGACGTGCCTGGTCCGGTGCCGCAAGACGCGCCCCATAGCGGATCGCCAAAGGCCCGTCATCCGCGGCCGGCTCGCGCGCCAGTTCCAGCCAACCATCCTCGCTGCGGTCGAACTCGACTATCTGCCCGCCAAGCGTCACCGCATCCACGGCAATGCCCGGATCCAGTCGGAACCGGCGCAGCGAGGCCGGATCGATCCGGGCTGGATCCGCCTCGAACCGCCCCTCCAGCCGCGCCTGGCTGGGATCCAGTTCCACCTCCAGCGTCACACCATCGTATGCCGTGTCGGCCGAAACCGCTCCACCGGCCAGCCACAAGACAACACTGCACACCAACAACCCCGGGCGCATGCGTCAGTCCTCGCGCGGGAAGCGTGCCACGCGCTCTAGCCGCTTGCCCTCACGCTCGATCTGCAGTGGCAGCCACATGCCCGGTGGCGTCGCTTGCACCACGCGTTGCAGATCGCCAGCGGCGCGGATGGTCTGTTCGCCTGCCCGCAAAACGCGATCTCCAGCCTCCAGGCCGGCCGCCTCACCGACCGACCCCTCCTGCACGCGCAGGATGCGAATCCCCGGCGCGTCATCGGACTCCAGGTGCACGCCCAGCATCAAACTCGAGCGTTCAAAACGCTCGTCGTGTGGCACGCCGAAGACGGCGTGCGCAAGCGCCGGATCGCTGTCTGCACAACCGCCGGGCTCGAGCGGCAACAAGACCGCGGCCTCGTTCACGCCCAGATCGGCAAGTTGATGCGGCACCCCATAGCCGTATTCCAGGTGCCCGGAGCCAATGATCGCGGCCACCAGTGGCGGCGTATCGCCTCCCGCCTTGATGTGCGCCGCAATCCCGCCAGCCATCATCCGATCCCACGCCAGCTGCGTCGCGATAAACCGTTCCGAGTCCGGTCCCATGCCCGCTGGATGACGTTCCAGCACGGCTTCCAGATAGTCACGGTAGCCCTGGCTCGCCGCGGCCGGGGCCGACACCCCATCGCGCGTATCGGCGTCCACGGTATCCCAGCCGTCGTGACCCAGACGCTGGATATATTCCCGTTCCAGGTTCAGCGCCAGCAGCGGCACGTCGTGGACGCGGGCAAAGTGCAGGATCGGCCAGTACAACTCCGGGTCGAAACCCCAGTGCTCGTACCAACCGCTCTTCTCCAGGAATGCCTCCGGGTCCAGCTCGCCCGCGACCCAGGCATCCAGCACCGGCTGCCTGGAGCGGGGCAGCATCTCCAGCCCGATCACCATGTCCGGACGCTGACCATGCAGCGCAGAAAGCGTGCCCAACTGCCAGCGATGATGATCCATCCGGTCGTGGCGCTCGCCCAGCAACACCACCTCGCGGGTGGCAAGGTCGGCATACAGTTCGGCGGCATCCAGCGGCTCGCCCGCCGGCGTGGACCACGCCCCCGGAGCCGGACAATCACTGCCCGCCTTCACGGTACCCGCCAACAATGCCGCCAGCAGGCCAACCGCGCCCACCCATGTCCCCACCCGAAAACCCGCCTGCATGCAGTACTCCTCGTTGCGAACCCACTACGCGCGGGAACATTTTCCAACGCCCACTCTTCCACGAACCCGGAGACCGGGTCCCGGCACGGCCAAACTATCCAGAAGACCCTGCGGCGCCTCCAGCGTTCCCCCGAGACCTCCGCTCGGTTAGCCTGAAAGGATGAGCACACCCCCGCAAAACCCACGCCACCTGGCCTGGCTGGATCAGACCATCGGTGTCCTGCGATCCCTGATCATCTATCGCCGCCCCGGACGCCAGCGCGGACTACAGCATATGTATGCCCCGTTTATTCAGTCCGGGGATCTGGTGTTCGACATCGGAGCCCATGTCGGCGACCGCACCCGCGCCTTCGCCGATCTTGGCGCGCGTGTGGTCGCCCTGGAACCGCAACCGCAGCTCCTGCCCTGGCTGCGCCGTGCGGTGCGCGGGCGCCCGGGCATCTCGATTCGGCGCGAGGTGGCCGGGCCACGCCCAGGTACCGCACAGCTGCAGGTCAGCCGACGTCACCCGACCGTCTCCTCCGCCTCGCGTTCCTGGGTACGATCATTGCGCACCCGGAACCGCAGCTTTGAACACGTACGCTGGGATGAAGAGATCGCGGTACCCATGGTCACCCTCGACCAACTCATCGCCGAATACGGGCCTCCAGCATTCTGCAAGATCGATGTGGAGGGCATGGAGTCCGAGGTTCTGCGCGGCCTGAGCCACCCCATCTCCGCCCTGTCCTTCGAGTTCGTGGCCGGCGCGCTGGACGTCACCCGCGACTGCCTCGACCAGCTGGCGGAACTGGGCACGTACGAATACAACCTGATCCGCGGCGAACGCCGCCAGTATCAATTCGCCGACTGGCAATCCGCCGCAGCGATCCTTGCCTGGCTGGAGCGACACGGCGAAAACCTGGGTTCGGGCGACCTGTATGCCCGCCGACACGATGCTTGAAGGGGTCGCCTTGACGGAACCAGTGCGAGCGGCAAGGCTGAGCCTATGAACGCCGACAACCTCCCCTGGTGGCAACACCACACGAGCGACGGGATCGCCGCGCTCGCCGCCCGCGATGCCGTCGCGATCCTGCCCCTGTCGGCCATCGAACAACACGGCCCCCACCTGCCGCTGGATACCGACTACCGCATTGGGCTGGGCCTGCTGCAGGCCGCCTGCGAGACCATGCCGGAGGACCTTCCGCTCGCGGTCCTGCCGCCGGTGGCGATCGCCACCAGTACCGAACATACCGGCTTCCCCGGCACCCTGAGCCTGCAGCCCGAAACCGCATTGGCCACCCTGCGCGACATCGGCGACAGCGTGTCCCGCAGCGGCCTGCGGCGCCTGCTGCTCGTCAACAGTCATGGCGGCAATACCGCGATCTGCGACCTCGCTGCCCTGGAGTTGCGCCGCGCCCACGGCATGCTTGTGGTCAAACATCACTATTTCACCCAGCCCCCGCCGGACGCGCCCCGAATCGCGCCCGAGGAGCTTCGCCACGGCCTGCACGGCGGCTTGATCGAGACCGCGATGATGCGGTTCCTCGCTCCCGAGCACGTGCGCATGGAAGCGGCCCTGGACGCGCCTTCACTGGGCGCGGAGCTCGCAGAAAAGCTGGAAGTGCTGGAACCCGAAGGGCGCGCGGCCTTCGCCTGGATGGCGGGTGACCTCCACCCGTCCGGTGTCGTCGGGGATGCCCGCGGCGCAACCGCCGAGTTGGGACAGCAATTGGTGGAGCACTACGCTCGCACCCTGGCCGCGACGATCCGCGACGCCGCGCGGTTCGACCTGACGCAACTCGCGCCCTGAAAGGGAGCCAGTTGCGTCAGCCGCGCTCGGCCTCCGAGGCCAGCAGCTCCTGGAGCCAGTGGCCGCCACGGTCGGCCTTGGTGCTGAGATAGCGCAGGTTGTGCGGATTCAGCTTGCCATGCACCGGCTCGCGTGCCACCACGTCGATGCCACCGGCACGCAGGGCATCCATTTTTCCGGGATTGTTGGTCAATAGCCGCACGCTGTCGATGCCGAGGAACTCCAGCATCTCCACGGCCGCGTCATAGCGCCGGCCATCGGCCTCGAAACCCAGCTGGCAATCGGAATCGATGGTATCCAGTCCGGCCGTCTGCATGGTATAGGCGCGCAACTTGTTGGCGAGTCCAATACCACGACCCTCCTGCGCCAGATACAACAGGACGCCGCCGCCCGAGTCATTGATGGTCTTCACGCCCAGACGCAGCTGATCGCCGCAGTCACAGCGGAGGCTGCCGAACAGATCCCCGGTCAGACAGGCCGAGTGCAGCCGGACCGGTACCGCATCCGGCCAGTCGCGGGGCTCCCCTATCAGCACCGCGACGTGCTCCAGGATCCCGTTGCCCTCGCGGAACAGCATGAATCGAGTGACCGGCGCGTCCGCCAGCGGCACCGGGGCCTCACTGACATAGGCCAGTTCCAGGCGCGGGTGCTTGGCCACCGCGCGCGCCTCCTGCTCGTCGACGTCGAGGAACATGCCATCCGCCAGCGCCGCGCGAATGGCCTCCGGCACCGGCTCGGGGACCGGCGCGGCCACCACCGCCGGCAACAGACGCCCCGCACGCACAAGCTCCAGGGCCGCGACCTCTGCGGGAAGCGCACGAACCACCGTGGGCTGCCCAATCGCGGCGTACGGATGGGTCGTCTCGTTCGAGGCTTCCGGGGCGCTGGCCAGTGTAAACAGGGCCTCGGGATCGGTATTCGGAGCGAATTCCAGGGCCACACCTTCCCAGCCTTCCTGCAGCGGCTGGGACCAGCCCATTGCAGAGGCGCGGTGCGCGGTTAGAATCAGTCGAGGCCCGGACCCGGTCATGTGGGTCAGGCGATCCAGCAACACAGGGGTCAGCCCCTCGACGGCCGCAACGAGTACACTCGACTGCGAACCACTCACCAGGACCGGATGGCCCCGGCGAAGATCAAAGATCCCGCGATCGGCGTTGTGCATCGGGTGCTTCCATACGGAGTTTTGTTTATGACCAGCCCGCAAACCGCGAATTCCCCGGAGGCGGCTCCCGGCTTGGCCAGGCAGGTCGAAGACGGCGTTAGCCTACCCCAACTCGCTACTTGCGGTCCCGTAACCCCGGGGATTGCGGCATGACGGCCTATCCGGTAACCGAGGAGCAGGCCTGGCGCTGGCTGCTGGCGCAACGGGCCGATCCCGGGTGCTGCCCCCTGCCCGGCCCCCTGGCACCGGGTGCCCACGAGTTGCTGGATCTCTACGGCCCGATCGTCGAGGCCCCCAGCATCACCGTGGCCCAGCTCGGCCAGAGCCTGGACGGGCGCATTGCCACCGCGAGCGGCAAGTCGCACTACGTCACCGGCCCCGAGGACATCGAGCGCCTGCATCGCCTGCGGGCCCTGGTCGATGCCGTGATCGTCGGCGCCGGCACGGTCGTGGCCGACGACCCTCGCCTGACCGTGCGCAAGACCGAGGGCCCCAACCCGGTCCGCGTGATCCTGGACCCCGATGGCCGTATTCCCGCTGATGCGCATGTCTTTCGCAATGCCGAGGTCCGGACCATTGTCCTGCACGCGGCCGGGTATGGACCCTGCGGCCTGCCCGAGCATGTCGAATGCCTGGAGATGCCCACCGGGGCCGACGACCGCTTCGACCCCGCCAGGATCCGCGGCCAACTCGCGGAGATGGGCCTGCATCGCCTGCTGGTCGAAGGCGGCGGCCAGACGGTCTCGCGCTTTCTCGAGGCCGACACCCTGGACCGGCTGCACCTGACCATCGCACCCATGCTGATCGGCTCCGGGCGTCCGGGTGTGACCCTGCCGGAGATCGACTCGCTGGATCAGGCGTTACGCCCGCCTTGCCGTATCTTCCGCCTCGGCGGCGACACCCTGTTCGACCTGGACCTGCGCAGCAAGCCCTGACCCGCCCCAGATTCGTTCGCCGCCATCGCGTCACGCGCGATGGCGGGGTGCCTCAAACCAGGTTGTCGCGGATCGCGCGGGAGACCGCGTCCAGCTCCGCCGGGACCTTGGCTGGCTGAATCACGCTCTGGGCGATGGCCGTATCCGGGTCCTTCAGGCCGTTGCCCGTAAGGGTGCACACCACGGTGGAGCCTTCCTGGATCTTGCCCTCGCGGATGTCGCGTAGCGCACCCGCCAGCGACGCGGCAGAAGCCGGCTCGCAGAACACGCCTTCCTTTTCCGCCAGGAGCTTCTGCGCAGCCAGAATCTCGTCGTCCTGGCACTCGTCGAACCAGCCGCCGGATTCCTCGCGGACCTTCCAGGCCATGTCCCAGGACTGCGGATGGCCGATACGGATCGCGGTCGCCACGGTGTCCGGGTTATCGACCATCGCGCCACGCATGAACGGTGCGGATCCCGCCGCCTGATAGCCGACCATGTGCGGACGGTTACCCACCATGCCGCCACCGGCGTACTTGCAGTGGCCCTTGCAATAGGAACAGGCTTCGGTCACGTCGTCGCTGCTCTTGGCCGCCATCTCGCTGTACCCGATCCAGTGCGCGGTGATGTTCCCCGCGTTGCCCACCGGCAGGCAGTGGTAGTCCGGGGCACGGCCCAGTTCCTCGACGATCTCGAAGGCGGCCGTCTTCTGGCCCTGCAGGCGATACGGGTTCACCGAGTTCACCAGCGTCACCGGCGTATTGGAGGCAACCTCCTTGACCAGACGCATGCCGTCGTCGAAGTTGCCCTCGATCTGGATCACCGTGGCGCCGTGCATCATCGCCTGGGCGAGCTTGCCCAGGGCGATCTTGCCGTCCGGGATCACCACCAACGCGGTAATGCCCGCACGCGCCGCATACGCAGCGGCAGCGGCCGAGGTGTTGCCGGTGGAGGCGCAGACAATCGCCCGCGAGCCCTCCTCGATGGCCTTGGTCACGGCCATGGTCATCCCCCGGTCCTTGAACGATCCGGTCGGATTCAGCCCCTCGAACTTGACGTAGATCTCGACCTCGCGCGTGAGCTCGCGCGGGATGTTGTTCAGACGGATCAAGGGCGTGTTGCCCTCGCCCAGCGAGATGATGCGCGTGTCGTCGTGTACCGGCAGGCGGTCACGGTAGCGCTCGATCAGTCCGGTATAGCGATGTCCAAAGGCCATGGTGTTCTCTTCGTCGTTGCGAAAGGGATAGAGCGCCAACTAGCGCGCCAGTCCTTCCATGCGGATACGGGTAATCGGGGTCAACAGGTGATCCAGGGCCTCGATCGCGGCAATTGCCTCGTTCATCGCGCCCTCGCGAACCTTGTGCGTCAGCATGATGATCGTGGCCTCGCCGCGCTCCGGGTCCGGCTCGCGCTGCAGGATCGCCTCGATGCTGATGCCGTGCTCGCCCAGGATCCGGGTAATGTCGGCCAGTACGCCGGGGCGGTCCTGGGTGCGCAGGCGCAGGTAGAAGGAGGTCTCCACCTCGGCAAGATCCAGCACCGGTTTGTCCGACAGGGCATCCGGCTGGAAGGCCAGATGCGGCACGCGGTTCTCCGGATCCGTGGTCAGGGCGCGCACCACGTCGACCAGATCGGCCACCACTGCGGAGGCGGTCGCCTCGGCCCCGGCCCCGGCGCCGTAGTACAGCGTCGGGCCGACCGCATCCGCGTTCACCAGTACGGCGTTCATCACGCCGTCGACGTTCGCGATCAGCCGGCGCTCCGGGATCAGCGTCGGATGCACCCGCAGTTCGTAGCCCTTCGGCGTCCGCCGGGCGATCCCGAGGTGCTTGATGCGATAGCCCAGTTCCGCGGCGAAGCCGACATCCTCGCGGGTGATATCGCTGATCCCCTCCACCGCGACACGGTCGAACTGGAGCGGGATGCCGAAGGCGATCGAGGCCAGGATCGCCAGCTTGTGCGCGGCGTCGATCCCCTCCACGTCAAAGGTCGGATCGGCCTCGGCATAGCCCAGTGCCTGGGCCTCGGCCAGCACGTCCTCGAAGTCACGACCCTTGTCGCGCATCTCGCTGAGGATGAAGTTTCCGGTACCGTTGATGATCCCGGCCAGCCACTCGATCTGGTTGCCGGCGAGACCCTCGCGGATCGCCTTGATGATCGGGATGCCACCGGCGACTGCCGCCTCGAAGGCCACCATCACGCCCTTCTCCTGGGCGCGCTCGAAGATCGCGTTGCCATGCAGCGCGATCAGGGCCTTGTTGGCGGTGACCACGTGCTTGCCCGCGTCAATCGCGGCCAGTACCAGGCTCAGGGCGAGATCCGTCCCGCCCATCAGTTCGACGACAACCTCGACCTCCGGATCGTTGACGACCTCGGCCGGATCGGTGGTCAGGCGGATCTGCGAGCAATCGCATTCGCGCTCGCGCTGGATGTCGCGCGCGGCAGCTGCCACGACCTGAATGTCGCGACCCGCGCGGCGGGCGATCTCGGTGCCGTTGCGTGCGAGCACGTTGATCGTCCCGCAGCCGACAGTTCCCAGTCCCAGAATTCCGATCTTTACCGGCGTCATAGCCTTGCTGTCCTTGACGTCGGGCACCAGCGGCGCCCCGTGTTCATTGCGTTGAGGGTCTGCGGCGGTCGAACTAGCTGCCCGAACCCGGATTTTCCTCGGAGGCGTCGGCCAGGATCGAGTCCGCGCGGAACATCGCCTTGATCCCGCGCAGGGCCTGGCGCGTACGCTGCTCGTTCTCGATCAGGCTGAAGCGCACGTGGTCGTCTCCGTAGTTGCCGAAACCCACCCCCGGCGAGACCGCCACCTTGGCGTCGCTCAGCATCTTCTTGGCGAACTCCAGCGAGCCCATCTCGCGGTAGGGCTCGGGGATCGGCGCCCAGACGAACATGGTCGCCTTCGGCTTCTCGACCTGCCAGCCGAGCTTGTTCAGCCCCTCGCAGAGGACATCACGGCGCACCCGGTAGAGCTCGCGAATCTCCTCCACGCAGTCCTGCGGGCCCTCCAGCGCCGCAATCGCGGCGACCTGGATCGGCGTGAAGGTGCCATAGTCCAGATACGACTTGATCCGCGCCAGCGCCGCAACCAGGGTCGCGTTGCCGCACATGAAGCCGACGCGCCAGCCCGGCATGTTGTAGGTCTTGGACAGGGTGTAGAACTCCACCGCAATGTCCTTCGCCCCCGGCACTTCGAAGATCGAAGGCGCCTTGTAGCCGTCAAAACTAATCTCGGCATAGGCCAGGTCGTGCACGATCCAGATGCCATGTTCCTTGCAGATCGCCACGACCCGCTCGAAGAACTCCCGATCCACGCACTGGGTGGTCGGATTCGCCGGGAAGTTGAGGATCAGCATCTTCGGCTTTGGCCAGGAGTCCTGGATCGCCCGCTCCAGCTCGGCGAAGAAGTCGACATCCGGCGTCAACGGCACATGGCGCACGTCTGCCCCGGCAATCACACAACCATAGGGATGAATCGGATAGGCCGGATTCGGCACCAGCACCGCATCACCCGGCCCCAGGGTCGCCAGCGCAAGGTGCGCCAGGCCTTCCTTGGAACCGATGGTCACGATCGCCTCGGTCTCCGGGTCGAGATCGACATCGAACCGGGTCTTGTACCAGCGCGTGATCGCCCGCCGCAGCCGCGGGATGCCCTTGGACACGGAATAGCGGTGGGTATCGCCGCGTTGCGCCGCCTCGCACAGCTTGTCCACGATGTGCTGCGGCGTCGGCTGGTCCGGGTTGCCCATGCCGAAGTCGATGATGTCCTCGCCGCGGGCGCGGGCCTCGGCCTTCAACTGGTTCACGATGTTGAAGACGTAGGGCGGGAGGCGCTCTATACGGGGAAAGACGTCGGTCACGGATTCTGGGTCCTGGTTGGGGCCTTGGGGAACGCTTTGCAGGGCCAAAACGGCCCCTCCGGATGCCGCACCGGAAAGCGCGCCAAAGTATAACCCGGGCCCCCGGCTGTCAACGAACCAAGGCTCGGACGCCCCGCCGAACGGGGATGGAATCTTGAGCCTGTCGCGGGCTCGGAGTAGCGTAAAGGGATGCTGTTTTCCGAAGTCACCAGCGAAGACTCCTACATCGTGACCGGCTACGAGTCGGGGCGCGTCGGAATCAACCAGATTGCGCACAGCCGCAGCCTGATCGTCCGCCCGCACGAACTGCGCACCGACTGGCCAGTCGACTCGGTCGAACAACTGGGCGTGGATCATCTGCAAGCGATACTGGACGCGCCGCCCGAGGTCCTGCTAATCGGCACCGGTACGGTCCAGCAATTCCCGGACCGCGCGGTATGGCGTCATCTGCGCTCGCAGGGTCTGGGGGTGGAGATCATGGACACCGCGGCTGCCTGCCGCACGTACAACCTGATCATGGCCGAGGGCCGCGACGTCGCCGCTGCCCTGATCATCAACGGATAAGCGACACGTCATCCTCTAGCAAAGTGGAGGGCTCGGGCGCTTTCCGGCAACCCGCTCAGGAACTCGGCAGGACCTCGTCGCCCTTCATTCCACGCGACTCCAGTAGCTTCCGCAGCCGCTTCAGCGCATCCATCTGAATCTGCCGCACCCGCTCCCGGGTCACGCCGATCTCCGCCCCTACCTGCTCCAGGGTCGAGCGCTCGAAACCGTGCAGCCCGAACCGCCGCACCAGCACCTCGCGCTGTTTGTGGTCCAGTTCTTCCAGCCAGGCATCCACCAGATGATGAAGATCCTGATCCTCCAGCAAAGTGGAGGGCTCGGGCGCATTCACGTCGGCAAGGATATCGGCCAGCGAGCGATCGCCGTCCGGGCCCGACGGCAAATCCATCGAGGTGGAGGGTTCGGACATCGCGCGCAGCTTCTGGATCTCCGCCACCGGCCGTCCCAAGCGCTCCGCCAGCTCTTCCTCGGTGGGGTCGCGGCCCAGTTCCTGCGTCAGGTTGCGCGCAATCCGTGCGTGCATGCGCAACTCCTTGCTCACATGCACCGGAATGCGGATGGTCCGCCCCTGATTCATCAGGGCCCGTTCGATGGTCTGGCGGATCCACCAGGTGGCGTAGGTGGAAAAACGAAAGCCGCGCTCCGGGTCGAATTTTTCCACGGAGTGCATGAGGCCGAGATTGCCCTCCTCGATCAGGTCAAGCAGCGGCAAACCCCGGTTCAGGTAGCGACGGGCGATTTTGACCACCAACCGAAGATTGCACTCGATCATGCGCCGGCGGCCACTCTCATCTCCCTCGCGCGCCAGACGCGCGTACTTGCGCTCTTCCTCGGGGGTCAGCAGCGGGCGGTATTCGATATCGCGCAGATAGATCTGGATCGCATCCAGTTCCGCGGGACGCGCGTCGCGCAGGGTTTTCGGCCGTACCGGAGCGCCTTCTTCCGGTTTCAAGCCGGCGGTGACGTCGGGTACCACCGCCTCCGAGACGTCTTCCGGATCCTCGGATTCCTCGATCTTTTCGACCGGATGGGCCAGATCCTCGGGCACCTGGGTCGCCCCCTCCGGATCCGGATCGTGGGTCAGGTTGTCGTTGTGCAGTTCCGGAGCGGCCGGTTGCCGGATCTTGGCCATGTAGTGTCCTGCTCTCGATCGAGTCAGCGGTCCGGGAGGTATCGCGCCGGGTCTACCGGCGTCCCGTCCACCCGGATCTCGAAGTGCAACATCGGGCGCTCGGCCCCCGATGACCCCAGACGCGCGATGGTGTCGCCCGCCTGAACCTGGTCACCCTCGCTCACCAGCAATTCATCGTTGTGCCCGTAGGCACTGAGGAACCGCGCGTCGTGCTTGAGGATGATCAATCGACCATACCCCACCAGGCCGCCACCTGCATAGACCACTTCCCCGGCCCGCGTTGCCCGTACGTGATCCCCCCGTTCGCCGCCGATCGCAAGCCCTCGGCGCGTGCCGCTGCTGGAGAATCCGCGCAGCACCTCGCCCGCCGCTGGCCATTGCCAGCCACCCGGATCGGAGGGCGGCGGACTCGAAGTCGACGAGCTTGAGGTAGAGCCGGACGAGGTTCCGCCACCGCTGTCGCGGCCAGAGGCGCCCGAGGATGGTTGCCGCGTGCTCGGCGCTGAAGAGGCCTGTGGCGCGCTGGGCGGCGACGAGCGCGCCGCACCTCGCAGCCGCAGGCGCTGACCGGGATGGATGACATAAGGGGCACCGATGGCATTGCGTCGGGCCAGATCGCGCCATTCCAAGCCGTAGCGCTGGGCAATGCGATACAGCGTCTCGTTGCGCTGCACCACGTGGGTGTCCGGCATCGAGGCCCCGCTGGGCGCACGCGCCGCACAACCGGCCAGGACACTCGCAACCAGGACCAGCACCAACCCCGTCACCAATCCCTGAACCATGCGCCGGCGCATGTCAGTCCATTACCAGATAGATCGCCATGGCCACGGCCAGCAGGATAATGGCCGCCCAGCCCAGACGCTCCATATACGGTCGCAGATGGCGCTCCGCACGCGGCCCGGCCCAGGCCATGAACAACGCGACCAGGAAGAAACGCAGCCCGCGCCCCACCAACGACGCGATCAAGAACGGCAACAGGGCCATCGAAAGTGCCCCGGCGGTCACGGTGAACAGCTTGTAGGGGATCGGTGAAAAGCCGGCGACCAGGACGACCCAAACTCCCCAGGTGTCAAACCAGGCCTCGGCCTGGCTTAACTCCTCGCCGTACCCGACCTGATGCAGCCAGGGCCCGATCCACTCGAACGCCAGCCACCCGATCAGGTACCCGAGCAAACCGCCAAGCGCGGAAAACAGGGTGGTCAGCGCGGCCAGCCGCCAGGCGGAACGCGGCTGCGCCGCCGCCATCGGCGCAAGCATCACGTCCGGGGGGATGGGAAAGAACGAAGACTCGGCGAACGAGAGCCCGGCCAGATAACGCGGCGCATGACGATGGCGGGACCAGGCCATCACCCGGTCGTAGAGCGGCTCGAAGAGCTTCATCGATGCCGTACCGCCGCGACCAGTTCAGTCACAAATGCCTCGACCTGCACGGTCCGCCGTCATTGCTCGGCCCCCGGAAGCATCGGCACGAACATCACCGCGTCCAGGATATCGCGCACATAGGCCTCTTCCGTCCGGGTATAGCGCACCAGCTGCTGACGCCCATCCGGGCCTTCCACGGGCGCGACCAGGCGCCCGCCCAGCGCCAGCTGGGTCAGCAATGCCTCGGGGACCTCCTTCGGCGCTGCGGTCAGGATGATGCCGTCAAACGGCGCCTTGTCCGGCCAGCCGTCGGCCCCATCACTGTGCCGAAGATTGACGTTGTTGATGCCCAGACGGCTCAACAGTTCGCGGGCGTTCCGGCTGAGCGCCTGAATGCGCTCCACCGAGAACACCCGATCCACGATCTGCGCCAGGACCGCCGCCTGATAGCCGGAGCCGGTCCCGATCTCCAGGACCGTCCGGGGGCGCTCGCCCTCGAGCAGTGCCTCGGTCATGCGCGCGACGATGAAGGGCTGGGAGATGGTCTGGCGATGTCCGATCGGCAACGCCGTGTTTTCGTAGGCGCGATGGCTCAGCGCCTCCTCGACAAACAGGTGGCGCGGAATCGAACGGATCGCCTCCAGTACTCGCGGGTCGCGGATGCCCTGCCCCTCCAGCAACCGCACCAGTCGGTCACGGGCACGCTGCGAGGTCAGACCGGCGCCGGTGGCGTCAGGAACCATGTCCAGCCTCCGGGAGCGAGTCGTCCAGCCAGCGTCCCACCGTGTCGATGGCGTCAAAGCGCGTGAGGTCCACCTGTATCGGCGTCACCGAGACGTAGCCCTCGCGCACCGCGTGGAAGTCGGTACCCGGGCCGGCGTCCTGTTCCGACCCGGCCGGCCCGACCCAGTAGATCGGGCGCCCGCGGGGGTCCTCGTCCGCGATCATCGGCTCCGCCCGATGGCGATGCCCCAGGCGCGTGGCCTGCACACCACGGATCTCCGAGCGCGGCAGATCGGGGACATTCACATTCAGGATGGTGGCCGCCGGCAGCGGCACGCGGTTGATGCGGTCCAGCAATTCGACCACTACGCTTGCCGCAGCGTCGTAGTGCTGCAGATCCGGGCCCACCAGCGACACCGCAATCGACGGGAGCCCCAGAAAGCGTCCTTCCATCGCAGCTGCCACCGTGCCGGAATACAGCACGTCGTCGCCCATGTTCGCGCCGGCATTGATGCCGGAGATGACCACATCCGGCTCCTGCTGCAACAATCCGGTGATCGCCAGGTGCACGCAGTCCGTCGGGGTCCCGTCGACCTGTACATCACCGCTCTGGAGGTGACGCGCCCGCAGCGGCCGCACCAGCGTCAGGCTGTTGCTGGCACCGCTGCGATCCCGGTCCGGGGCCACCACGTGCACCTCGGCAATCCGCCGCAGATGCGTCGCCAGGCACTGGATGCCCGGGGCGTGAATTCCATCGTCGTTGCTAACCAGAATGCGCATGCAGGAACAGGGCCGTTGGGAGGGCACTCAATATACTGGAAACCGTCTAGGGAGACGCTCTCGAATCGACTCGATCGCGCCCGCCCCCCGAAAAGTGCGAGTATCCTGCCATGAACTCCGGGGATGATCCCAACGATTTCGACGAATTCCTGCAGGCCGTTGGCAACGTGCGACGGCTGCACAGTGATCAGGCCGATGTCCGCCCCCCGCCTCCCGCAGCCCGGGCACGCCAGCGAGAGGCCGACGAGACGCGCGCCCACGCCGACTGGCTGAGCGATCCGCTTAACGCCGCCGACCTGCAGCCGGGCGATGAACTCCGCTTTGCCCGCCCCGGCATCAGCCCGCGCGTATTTCGCAAGCTGCGGGGCGGACACTACCGCGTACAGGACGAGATCGACCTGCACGGCCTGTTCGCCGCCGAGGCGCGCCGCGCGATCGGCCTGTTCCTTGATGATGCCCGCCGGGGCGGCGCCCTGTGCGTACGGATCGTGCACGGCAAGGGCCTGCGTTCACGCCAAAAGGGCCCGGTACTCAAGGGGCTGACCGACCACTGGCTGCGCCAGCGCGACGATGTCCTTGCGTTCTGCTCCGCGCGGCCGACCGACGGCGGTACCGGTGCCGTCTATGTCCTCCTCAAGCGGCCCCGGAGCTCGGATCCCGGGCGCTGAAAGCCGCATCCAGAGACCATCTTCAACACGACAAACGGCGCGCTCACATGCGCCATTCGATATATTCGCATTTTGCGATTTGGATGCTTAGACTGGCTCCAGACTCGCAAGGCGGAACCGGGAATCCTGACCCGGATTCATCTATCATCTGGTGAAGATCGTCCTTGCGCTTTATCCACGATCGGTCCATTCTTTGTATAGGTCTTGTACAAATACAGGACGCAACGGACTCTGCACTGCGAGGTATTTGCCATGAAGAACTGGAAGCTTGCCCCCCTGGCCCTCGGCCTGATCGCCTTCTCTGCCGCCAGCGGCCAAGCGGGCGCAGACAGCATGCCGCAGCTCTCTCAGGACGACCTGCAAGAGCGCATCGCTGCCAATCGTGACGCCATTCAGAAATTTGCCAGCACCCTCCAGGGCGAACTGATGTCCGCGATGGAGTCCGGCGGCCCCACCGAGGCGATCCAGGTGTGCAACGAGCGCGCCCCCGCAATTGCGCGTGACATCTCGGCGGAAACCGGCATCGAAATCGGCAGAACCAGCCTGAAGCTGCGCAACCAGGACAACGCCCCCGACCGCTGGGAACGCCTGACCCTGCAGGGTTTCGAGGCCCAGCATGCGGCTGGCACTCCAGCCACGGATCTGCCGCCGCGCTTTGGCGTGGTCGAATCCGATGATGGTGACCCGAAATTCCGCTTCATGGCGGCCATCCCGACCGGCGGCGCCTGCCTGACCTGCCACGGCTCCGACGTCAGTGGCGACGTGAAGCACGCGCTGGAACGTCTCTACCCCGACGATCAGGCGACCGGCTTCCGCGAGGGTGACGTGCGCGGTGCCTTCACCGTGACCCAGGAAATGTAGGCATTCCGGAGGCATCGGGCGCGAGTCCCGGGCCCATCGGAAGAGGCCGCCTCCGGGCGGCCTTTTTTGTGGCCGGGACGATCCCGGGGCACCCACCACAGCCTCCATCCTTGAGCACAACCGCACCGGAACGTGCTATTTTCGTGGCATGGAAGCCGAGAGGGGCGCCAGAAAAACGCCCCTCCGTGCGCACGACCCGCAGACCCGACCGAAACGCCTTATATGACGCGAACGATAGATGCCGAACTGCTTGCCCTCGCCGTGGATGCCTCCAATGACGGCATCGTCATCGCCGAGCGCGAGGGCGACGACAACATCCTGATCTACGTGAATCGTGCCTTCGAGGAACTGACCGGCTATCGCTCCGAGGAGATCCTCTACCGCGACTGCCGCTTCCTGCAGGGCGAGGATACCGACCAGGACGTGCGCCAGGAGATTCGTGCGGCCATCGACGAAAACCGGCCCTGCCGTGTGACCCTGCGCAACTACCGCAAGGACGGCAGCCTGTTCTGGAACGAGCTGTCGCTGACCCCGGTGTTCAACGACGAAGACCGACTCACCTACTACATCGGTATCCAGAAAGACATCACCGACCGCGTGGAAGCCGAGCAGCGCGCCGAACGCGCCGAACGCAAGCTCAAGAACTCCGCCTGACGCCGACTCAGGCGCGATCCGCTGCCCGCGGGACGCAGATCGCCTCAAGCACACCGGTCGCATACTCCCCGGCCCCCAGCTCCAGCGTCAGCCACAGGTCATGCCCCTCCCAGCGCCACTCCACGGCGCCTGGCACCATGCGCAGCGCGCGGCGCGCCGCCTTCACGTCCGCCTTCTCCAGTCCTTCCGCCAACGCCGGCTCGCCAGCGGCCATCGCCGTCTCCAGTGCCTCAACCTCGCCTTCCGTCTGCATCGCACCCTTGCCCCACAGCGGCCCCGTCGGATGGAGATCCAGCCGGGCAGCGCGCGCCTCCAGCTCGGCATCCACCTCCGCCACCGGAAACACGCTGCCCGAGCCTTCGAGATTGGCCACGTCGCCCGGCAGCAACCGGTCCCAGTCGCCGCGGCGGACCCGCTCGGCCAGTACCGCGTTGAAGATCGCGGAACGGGCGGCGGACAAGAGCAGACTGCGCTGGTTGCGGCTGCGCGGCGCGCGACCGCCCCCCAGCCAGGCCCGCGCCTTGGCCAGGTTGTCGCGGCCAAAGCGTTGCGCCCCGAAGTAGTTGGGAATCCCCCCGCTACGGATCGCCTCGAGGATCTGTTCCGCGGCCGCGCGATCGCCCTGCACATCACCCAGACGGATCTCGAAGCGATTGCCCGCCAGGTGCCCAGTACGCAGCTTGCGCGCATGGCGGGCGCCCTGCAGCACCCGCATCCGGCCCGCCGCCTCCTCGCCTTCCTGGGCGCCATTCCAGGCCTCGGCCCGGGCCGTCCAATCCGGCTCGGACTCCGGCGGGCATTGCACGCTGAACCACTGGCGCGTCACCGCCTGGCGGTCCTTGCGCCCGGCGTAGCTGACCTTGCCCCGGCCTGCGCCCGACTCGCGCGCCAGCCACACCGCCACGTCCTCGCTGTTCAGCAGGCGCTTCTCGATCTCCAGCCAGACATGTTCCCCCTCACCTTCGGGCGTCGTTGCCGGCAATTCCTCAACCCGGAAATCTTCCGGGCACGCCTTGATCATCGCGCTCAGGGGCGGGTGCCAGGGGTAGGGTGTCGCGTTCATCTCGGGCTCCTGACTCATCGGGGGGATGCCGGCCGGGCAACATCGTCGCGCACATAGACCGGCTGCGCGTCTTCAGGCGCCACCGCCTCACCGCGCTCCCAGGCATCCACTGCCAGCAGCGCAACCTCTTGCGCGTCGGGCAACGCGTCGGCGTCCACCGCCTCGCTCGCCAGCCCCTGGGCGGCGGCCAGATCGGGGAAGGTGGCGAAGGCCGACCCCAGCCCATAGCGCTCGCCCACCGGCCAGGCCACGACCAGGCTCTCCGGTGCGGCCACCTGCTCCGGCCCAAGGCCCACGCGCTCGCCCTGAACCGGACAAAGGCTCCAGTACACCTCCCCCATGCGAGCATCCAGCGCCGCAAGCACGGCCGCCGGCCGGCGATCATCGCGCAGCGCCTGTTGGGCCAGCGCCTGCAACGTGGAGACCGGAACCACCGGACGGTCCAGGGCGAAGGCAATCCCTTGCGCCACGCCCAGCCCCAGGCGTACACCGGTAAACGCCCCCGGCCCCCGTCCGACGGCCACGCCATCCAGACTGCTGCGCGGCACGTCCGCCTCGCGCAGCAATTGCTCGATCTGCCCCAGGATCAGCTCGCCATGCCGGCGCGCCGCGCGCTCGCGCACACAATGGATCTCGCCATCAAGATAAAGGGCTGCCGAACACTGTTCGGAAGCGGTCTCCAGTGCGATCAAGCGCATGTGTTGCGTCGTCCCGGGGCCTGCTCGAGAAAACGCAGCGCGGCGGCCGGCTCCCGCGTACGGTGAAACGCCGGCAGGCTGGCCAGAAAGCGCCGGCCGTAGGATTTCCCGGTTAGCCGCGGATCACACAAGGCGAGGATGCCCGCATCCTCGGCGTCCCGAATCAGCCGCCCCGCGCCCTGTTTCAGCGCCAGCACGGCCTGCGGCAGGGTGAATTCCATGAACGGGGAACGCCCCTCCGCCTCCAGCGCGGACGCGCGCGCCTGCAGCACCGGGTCATTGGGGGCGGCAAACGGCAAACGATCAATGATCACCACCGACAGTGCCTCGCCGCGGATGTCGACGCCTTCCCAGAAACTGTGCGCCCCCAGCAGCCATGCATTGCCCGACTCGCGAAAACGCGCCAGCAGGTCGCCCCGCGGCTGCTCGCCCTGCACCAGCAGTTCGCGATCAGCCGGCAACTCTGCACGCAGGATCGCCGCCGCTTCCTGCAATGCGCGATGGCTGGTAAACAGGAAGAATCCGCCGCCCGGGTTGTCACGCAGCAGCGGCCAGGCCCAGGCGATGCAGGCGCGGGTATAGCCCGGGTCGTTCGGATTGGGCAGCGGGGGCTGTGGGTGGACCAGGCAGGCCTGATTGGGAAAATCGAACGGGCTGTCCAGGCGTTCGCTTGCGACATCGGCCGGCAGGCCCAGTCGGCGCGCCGCATGGCCGAAGTCCTCGCCCACCGCCAGGGTGGCCGAGGTAAAAATCCACGCCGCCGGCCGCGCGGCGCGCCGCTGTGCCAGCGGCCGTGCCGCATCCAGCGGTGTCCGGTGCAGGATCAGGCTCTGACTGAAACGCTCCGCCCAGGCCACCGTGTCCGGGGTCTCCTCGCGCCAGTCGCGCAGGCGTTCCAGCAACAGGGCGCTACGCCCGCGCAGCTGCTCCAGGCCTGGTGCCCGTGCGGCCGCGGCCTCCAGCGCGTCGCCGACAAAACCGAGATTCGTGTCGAGCCGATCCAGCAACGGATCGAGCTCGCCGCCAGGACTGACCGTATCCCAGCTGGAGCGGCCCTCCCAGGTGCGCGAGGCATCCAGCAGCTCGGCCACACTCGCCTCCAGCTCCGCGATGCGCTGGCGGATATCCAGCATCTCCGGGGCATGCTGTTCCTGCTCGCGCCGGGTGTCTCGAGCCAGTTCGCGTAACGCGCGCGTGCCGACCGCAATACCAAAAAACGACCCGGCGATATCCGGCAGCTGATGAGCCTCGTCGACAATCACCGCGTCGACCTCCGGCAAGAGTTCGCCGAAGCCCTCTTCTTTCAGGGCCATATCCGCGAGCAACAGGTGATGATTGACCACCACCACGTCCGCCTCCTGTGCCCGCTTGCGGGCCTGCACCACGAAGCAGTCGTTGTAGCTCGGGCATTCCCCTCCCAGGCAGTTGTCCACGGTCGAGGTGACCTGCGGCCACAACCTGGAGTCCTCCGCGAGGATCCCGGCCTGCCCCAGGTCGCCGGTAGGGCTTGTACGCGCAAACCGCTGCAGGGCCTCGATGACCGGCAACTGCTCGCGGCGCACGGGGCTGCCGGTCGCACCCCCGGCCTCGGCCGCGGCCAGTTCCAGGCGGTAGTGGCACAGATAGTTGGCGCGGCCCTTCAGCAGCGCAGCCCGCGGACGGTATCCCAGAGCCTCGCAGACCACCGGCAGGTCGCGATCGAAGAGCTGGTCCTGCAGGGTCTTGGTTCCGGTGGAGATCAGGGCACGCCGGCGCGACTGCAGGATCGGCACGAGATATGCGAAGGTCTTTCCCACCCCAGTCGCGGCCTCGACCAGCAGGGCGGTGGGCGCAGTCGCCAGCGCCTCTTCGACCGCCACGGCCATGCGTTGCTGCGGCTCGCGCGGACGGAAGCCTTCGACCGCAGTGGCCAGGTCCCCGCCCGGGCTCAGGGCCCGTACCGCCGCCGACTCCACCGTTACCGCGTTCGATGAGTCAGACAATGTCGGCTTCCAGGCGGCGGATCGCCTCGCGGGCCTCGTCGGCCCCGGCCGCGTCGCCCTGCGCCTCGCGGGCCTTCAGGATCAGTCGCCAATTCTGCAGGGCCAGTTCGCGGTCTCCACCGCCCACCATCTGCAACGAACGACCGGCCAGACGCTCGGCCTGCTGATAGCGCCCCTGCTCCATGCGCAGCGTGGCCATCTGGTGCCACAGCCCGGCATCCCGCGGCGCGATCCGCAAGGCGCGCTCCAGACGCTGCTCCGCTCGCGCGGTGTCCCCGGCCTGGCGCGCGGACTCGGCCTGCTGGGCCAGGTTCAGGGCCGCGGCGGGTGTCGCGGCGCGTTCCGGCTCACGGGGTTCGGCCCGATCTTCGCTGGGCGCTGCATCCTCGCCGGTGATATCCCCGTCGTCGGGCACCGGGGCACTCGCATCCCGGGGCGCCGGCGTCGCACAGGCGGCGAGCAGCGCGGCCAGCGCAACAGCACCCAGCCACTGCGCCGGGCGCCATGCCGAACCGGCGGGCAGCGCGACGCGAAACGGGGATCGTGCGGTACACAACATCTTCACCGGAATAGCCTCTCGAACCAGCCTTGCGGGCTGGAATCACTGCGCAGATCACACTCGGCGCGTGTCTCGGGGCTCGAATTCTGCCAGAACGGCAGCCTCTTCACCGACTCGCAGGCGTGATCATCGCTTTCCACACGCAACCCGGAGGCAAGATCGACCCCCTGATAGTCGATGCCGGGGTGGCCCTCCAGGCGCAGGGATTGCACCCCGATCCCCGCCATGATCTCCGCCCACACCGGCGCGGCGGACACCCCACCCGTCAGACCGGTGGGACGGTTATCGTCCATACCCAGCCAGACCACCGCCACATGGCGATCATCAAAACCCGCAAACCAGCTGTCGCGAAAGTTGTTGGTGGTTCCGGTCTTCCCGGCCACGACCTCACCGTTCAGGCGCGCATGGATCCGGCTCCCAGTACCTTCCCGGGTCACGTCATGCAGCGCGTGGGTCAGCAAACGCACCGCACCATCCGACACCGCGCCCTGCAGGGACAGCCCGTAGTGCGAGAGCATCTCGTCGTCCTGATCCAGCACGTCGCGGATCACCCGGGTTTCGGTCGCATAGCCACCGTTCGCCAGGGCCTGATAGAGCCCGGCCACCTCCAGTGGCGAGAGCTCGATGGCACCCAGCGCCAGCGACGGCAGCGGGGCCGGCGTGCGCTGCAGACCCAGCGTCTGCAGCAAGCTGACCACCTGCGAGATCCCGATATCCTCGGCCAGACGCACCGTAGCGATGTTGTAGGACTGCACCAGGGCCTCCCACGCGGTCACCGGCCCCCGGTGTTCGCGGTCGAAGTTGCGTGGCGTCCAGGGCTCGCCATGCGGCAGCTGCAGGGTCAGCGGGCTGTCGTCGAGGAGCGTCGCCAGGGTGTATCGGTTCGGGTTGGTCAGAGCCGCGAGGTACACGAACGGCTTGATCACCGAACCGACCTGCCGCTGGGCTTCCACCGCCCGGTTATAGCCGGGATAACGCGGGTTGCGATCCCCGACCACCGCCAGCACCTCGCCAGCCTGCGGGTCGGTCACGACGGCCGCGGCCTGCAGATCCTCGAGGTCGGTGCCGCCCCCGCGACGCCGGACCAGGTCGTCCACGCCGCGTACCAGCCGTTCCTCGAGGCGCATCTGGACGACCGGGTCCATGGTCGTGAAGATCCGCAGGCCCTCGCTGCGCAGGTCCTCGTCCGCGTAATCCGTACGCAGCTCCCGGCGCACCAGATCCAGGAACGCCGGAAAGCGGCTGCGCCCTTCCGGCATAACCGGGGAAACATCCAGCGCCGTCGCCAGCGCCCGGTCCACCCGGTCGCGTTCGGCCAGTCCCGTCTCGGCCATCGCCTCCAGCACCCGGTCCCGGCGCTGCGTGGCACGCTGCGGATAACGTCGGGGGTCGTAGTAACTGGCCCCGCGCGCCAGCCCCACGAGCAGCGCCAGCTGGTCCAGCCGCAACTCGTTCAACGGGCGCTGATAGTAGAACTGCGCAGCCTGACCGAAGCCGTGGATCGCCCGTTCACCGGTCTGCCCCAGAAACACCTCGTTCAGGTAGGCCTCGAGGATCTCCCGCTTGTCATAACGGTGCTCCAGCAACAGGGCCATCACCGCTTCGTTCAGCTTGCGCGTCAGCGTCTGGTCACGGGTCAGGTAGAAATTCTTCACCAGCTGCTGGGTCAGAGTGCTGCCACCCTGCACCGTGCGTCCGGCCCGCAGGTTCGCGACCGCGGCCCGCCCGATGCCGACCGGGTCCACCCCCCGATGGGACATGAAGCGGCGGTCCTCGATCGCCAGCAAGGCCCCGATCAGCTCGCGCGGCACCTCGTCGATATCGACCAGGATACGGTCCTCCCCGTGGGTCGGATAGATACTCCCAATCAGCAGCGGCTCCACCCGCATCAGGTCCACATTGCGCCCACTGGACTGCTCGGTGACCGACTCCACGCGGCCCTCGGACAGGCGCACCCGCACCGAATGCGCCGGCTCCCGACCGTCGCCAAAGGTAAACGGCCGGGTGGTCAGGCGCGCGCTACTGCCTTCGATGCGGAACTCGCCGGGCCCGGCGCCATCCGGGGTCTGGCGATAATTCAGGGTGCGCAGCTCGGTCTCCAGCGCATCCGCGGTCAACGGCCGCCCCGCATAGAGCTCCAGGGGCCGCGCATACACCCGCGCCGGCAGCGCCCAACGCTGCCCCTCGAACCGTTCACGAATCTCGCGGTCCAGTTGATGCACATAGATGCCACCCACCGTAAGGCCGGCGAGCAGCAGCCCTGCCAGGGTCCAGCTGCCCGCACCGAACAGGCGCCGGAGCCGGCCCCTTCGGGGCGCGCTTCGCTTGCGGGAACGTGTAGTGGCTTTTCGCGGCATGGCGTGTGATGGGCGAGGTGACCGAAACGGCAGCAATGGTAACCTGATGCGTGAGCGAAAACGGGTGCATGGCCGGCGATTCCGGGAAAAAGACCCGGCTCCCGATGCCCAACACCCCCATGGCCTACTGCGGAGCCCCGATGACCGAACTGGAACAGCACCACAAGCGCCTGCACCAACTGGTCGCGGACCGCGGATTTCCCGCCCCGGTGCCGGATGCCAACACCGTGCGCACCATCGAGACCCACATCTCCACGGTCATCCTCGCGGGTGAGGACGCCTACAAGTTCAAGAAACCGCTGAACCTCGGTTTCCTCGACTTCTCGACCCTCGAGGCTCGCCAGCACTACTGCGAGACCGAGCTGGAGGTCAATCGCCGTCTGGCACCCCAGATCTACCTGGAGGTTGCCACCCTCAATGGCGACGATGCCCACCCCGTCATCAACGGCGAGGGGCCCATCCTCGACTACGCCGTGCATATGCGCCGGTTCGACCGCAAACGGCAGCTGGACCACCTTCTGGACAAGGGCCAACTGCCCGCCGCCGCCATGGATGCCCTGGGGCACTACATCGCCGCCTTCCACGAACGCACCGAACGCACCGATGCGCAGTCCGAGTACGGCACCGAAGAGGCCGCCACCCAACCGATGCTGGACAACTTTCCGGCCCTGAAGGAGACCGTTCGTGGTGCGTCGGACCGGGCACGCCTGGAACGGCTGGAACAGTGGACGCGATCGGAAATCAATCGATTGAAGGCTACACTTGAAGCTCGGCATGACGAGGGTTTCGTGCGCCATGGCCATGGCGACCTGCACCTGGGCAACCTCGTTTATGTCGATGACGAGAACGGCGAGGAAGTGCCGGTCGCCTTTGACGCGATCGAGTTTGACCCCGCCCTGCGCTGGATCGACGTGATCTCCGAGATCGCCTTTACCACCATGGATCTCCTGGCCCGTCAGTCGCGCGCCCACGCCTGGCGGCTACTCAATGCCTACCTGGACGGGCGCGAAGACTTCGACGGTCTCGCGCTCCTGCCGCTGTACCAGGTCTACCGCGCACTCATCCGGGCCAAGGTCCAGGGCATTCACGGGGCCGAGGCGCAGCTCCCTTCCGACGAACAGGCGGCCCACCAGGCGGAGATGGGCCGCTATCTAGCCCTCGCCGAGCGCCTGACCGAACCTGGATCCCCCCGCCTGATCCTGATGCATGGCGTCTCCGGCAGCGGCAAGACCGTGATCAGCACACAGATCATCGAAGCCCTGGGCGCCGTGCGCCTGCGCTCGGATATCGAACGCAAACGCCTGTCCGACGCCGTCTCCTACAGTGCCGACGCCCGGGCCCAGATCTACGGCCATCTGCGCGAACGCGCCCAACGCCTGCTGGCGCTCGGCCTGACCGTGGTGGTCGACGCCACCTTCCTGACCCAGGACCAGCGCGCCCCGTTCCAGCGTCTGGCACTGGAGCAGGCGGCCGGCTTTGCCGTGGTTGCCTGTCGCGCCCGTGACGAAGTGCTGCGCGAACGACTCGAGGCCCGCACCCGTGCGGGCCGTGATGCCTCGGATGCCGGCGTCGAGGTGATGGAACAGCAACAGCCGCAGCAGGAATGGCCCGCCCCCGAGGAGGGCTGCATCGAGGTGGCCCCGGAGGCACCGCTGGATCCGGACGCGCTCGCCCGCCAATTGCTGCAACCCGTCGCAAGCTGAGCGACCGCGTACAATCAGCGATAGACAGACCCCGGATACTCCGTCAACTTCGAGACACAGGAACTGGCACGCTCGCCCTCGAGCCCGGAACCCGACCAGGAAACCGCAGGAGCCCCCATGCATCATCACCGCCCCGGTGCGCTCGACCGAATCCGCCGCACCCTCACGCCCATTGCTGTCGGCGGATTGCTGGCCATCGGCTCCACCGCCCAGGCCGATGCCCTGCTGCACTACGTCGACGACGAAGGACTGGAGAGCCAGATCCTTGTGCGCGGCGACATCGTGCGCATGGAGCTCAACGAGTCCATCAGCGGCACCTCCGGCTACATGCTCTTCGACGCCAGAACCGACCAGCTAACGGTCGTGGACGACACGGAACAGACCTACACCCCGCTGACTCGCGAGGTGATGGACCAGCAGATGCGCGCCATGACCGACATGGTCAGCGACCTGCGCCGGCAAATGGCGCAGCTCCCGCCCGAGGTGCGCCAGCAGCTCGAGGAGCAGCTGGGCATCGGGGCGGAGGGTTTCGATGCCGAGATCGACACCCGCGCCACCGGCGAACAACGCGAGATCGGGGACTTCGTCTGCGACGATTACGAGGTGCTGATCGACGGACAGGTGCAAAGCACGGTCTGCGTAACGGAGCCGGATACCCTGGGCCTGGGCAGCGCGGATTTCGCGACCCTGGGCGCCCTGATGGATCGCCTGTACGAGCTGTCCCTGAACGCCCTTGAGGCCGGCGGGCCGATGGCCTCGCAGATGGGCGCCTCCTTGCTGCCGCGCGTCGACGGCATCCCGCTGCAGGTCAGTGAAAAGGGCGGCGTGACCACGCGGCTTGCCGGCATCTCCACCGACGACCTCAGCGCCGCACTCTTCAGCGTCCCCGACAGCTATGCCGAACGCGATCTTTTCTGACACCTGGCGCCGACGGCTGCCGCTTGCCCTGGCCGGCCCCGGGCTTCTGCTGCTTGCGGCCTGCAGTGCGGGCCCAGAACCGCGCGGAGGGGATACCGCGCCCGTTGCCACACCCGAAGGCCTTGCGGACGGCCCAATGAGCCCCACGCCCGAGGCTGGCCTGGAACGCTCCGAGGTCGTGCTGACCGCCCTCGGTCACCTCGACACCCCGTACCAGTACGGCGGCACGGATGCCACCGGGCTGGACTGCTCGGCCCTCGTCCAGCGGGCCTACCGCGAGGCCGGGCGCGCCGTCCCGCGCACGACACGCGACCAGGCCCGCGCAGCGACCCGACGCGAGGGACCGCCCACCCCGGGTGACGTGGTGTTCTTCGCCATTAACGGGAATCAAATCGACCACGTCGGGGTCTACGTGGGAGACGGCCGCTTCGTGCATGCGCCCAGCGCACGGGGTCAGGTTCGCATCGAGCATCTGGACAACCCGTACTGGGCACCCCGAACCCGCTTTGCCGGTCATTTCTTCAACTGACCGCGATCAGAGCCCGCCCGTCGTCGCCAAACTCACCGCTGACGGCGGGCATACAACCCCATCCTGGCCAGGCCTGGAATCACAATAGAGGAAGGAACCATGAAAACACTCACCGGTATTTCGCGCACCCTGCGCCACTCCGCCCTGGCGATCGGCCTGGGCCTCGGTCTCGCCGTTGGCGGCACCGCCAGCGCCTATGAGACGTTCATGGAGACCGACGAACGCGTCATCTTCACGACCGAAGGCGAATACGACTTCTACTTCGAGATGGTTGAAGAGGCCATCGCGGCTGAAGGCCTGGTCATCAACAACGTCGGCTACATCGCCAACATGCTGGACCGCACCGGCGGACAGGAAAGCGGCGAAGGCATCTACCTCAACGGGCAATCGGTCGACTTCTGCAGCGCCACCTACTCGCGCGCGACCATGGAGGCCGATCCGCACAACATGCTCTTCTGCCCCTACATCATCACGGTCTACGAGCTCTCCGAGGAACCGGGCACAATCTACATGGGCTACACGCCGGTTCCCGAGGTCGGCGACAAGGACTCGAAGGAAAGCCTGCGCGCCGTGAACGAACTGGTCGAGCGCATCATCAAGGAAGCCCTCGCCTTCTGATCCCAAGGACCTTTGTCGCAACGAAAAATGCCCGGCAGCCTTGCGGCCCCGGGCATTTTTATGTCCCCTGTCCTACGTGGCTAGGACAGGGTGATTCGGTCAGGCGTGAACCGGGTCAGGGTGTCTGATCCTCTTCCGCCCCTTCCTTCTTGACCGGCAGCAGGACCTGACGGTCCACACCCAGCATCAACGCCGCGGTTGCCGCGATGAAGATGGACGAGTACGTCCCCACGACCACCCCGATGATCAGGGCAATCGAGAAGTTCTGCAGGGCCGCCCCACCCAGAATGGCGAGCGAGAGCAACACCAGCAGGGTGGTCAAGCTGGTCACGATGGTCCGCGCCAGGGTCTTGTTCACCGCATTGTTCATCACCTGTTCCGTGCTCTGCTTGCGCAGCACACGGAAGTTCTCGCGTATTCGGTCGTACACCACGATAGTGTCATTCAGCGAGTAGCCAATCACCGCCAGCACGGCGGCCAGCACCCCCAGGTCGAACTCCATCTGCAGCAGCGAGAAGATCCCCAGCGTGATCAGCACGTCGTGCACCAGCGCCAGCACCGATCCAATGGAGAAGCGCCACTCGAAACGCACTGCCACATAGATCAGGATGCCGGCCAGCGCATAGATCATCGCCAGACCGCCCTGCTCGCGCAGCTCCTCGCCGACGGCCGGACCGACGAACTCCACGCGGCGAAGGTCCGGATCCGACGGCCCACCATCCTGCAGGGCGTTCAGGACCCGGTTGGACAACATCGCCGGGTTGTCGTCGTCTTCGCTTGGCGGCAGGCGAATCAGCACATCGCGCGAGGTGCCGAAGGTCTGCACCTGCGCCCCCTCATAGCCACCCGCCGACAGGGTCTCGCGGATCGTATCCAGCTCCACCGCTTCGGGGTAGCCCACTTCCACCAGGGTCCCCCCGGTGAAGTCGATCCCGAAGTTCAGCCCGCGGGTGGCCAGCAGCGCCACCGAGATAATGATCAGGACCAGCGAGATCGCGATCGTAATCTTGCGCTTGCCAAGGAAATCGATGTGCGATTCAGCGAAATTCAGATGCGGAAGCATGGTTTTCTCCGCGCTCAAATGGACAGGCGCGTCAGTCGACGCTGGCGCCCGTAGGTCAGATTGACGATTGCGCGGGTCACGATGATCGCGGTGAACATCGACGCGATGATCCCGATCGACAACGTGATGGCAAAGCCCTTGATCGGCCCGGTACCGAACAGGAACAGCACCAGCGCGGCGATCAGCGTGGTCACGTTGGCGTCCGCGATGGTGGTGAACGCTCGGTCATAGCCCGACGAAATGGCCGCCTGGGGTGACAGTCCGTTGCGGATCTCCTCGCGTATGCGTTCGAAGATCAGCACGTTGGCGTCCACCGCCATGCCGACGGTCAGCACGATCCCCGCAATCCCCGGCAGGGTCAGGGTCGCCTGCAGCATCGACAAAACCGAGACGATGAAGATCAGGTTCAGCGCCAGCGCCACGTTCGCGATCAGTCCAAAGGCGCGGTAATAGAGGATCATGAAGATCATCACCAGGATGAATCCGATCACCACCGACTGCATGCCGCGATCGATGTTCTCCTGGCCCAGGCTCGGACCCACCGTGCGTTCCTCGACAATCGACATCGGCGCGGCCAGCGCACCGGCGCGCAGCAGCAGCGCGAGGTTGCGTGCCTCACGCGTGGTATCCAGGCCCGAGATCTGGAAGCGTCGGCCCAGCGGCTCGTTGATGCGCGCAACGTTGATGACCTCTTCGCTGCGCGAGGTCCGCATGACCTGCTCGCCGTCTTCCTCCACCGTCTCGGTGGTCGTCTCGATGAACACCGACGCCATCAGGCGGCCCACGTTATCCGAGGTCACCCGCGAGAAGATGCGCGCCCCCTGGCCATCGAGATTGATGAACACGGCCGGGCCGCCACTATCCTGCGCAATCCCGGAAGAGGCGTCGGTAATGTAGTCACCGGTGAGCATCACCTGGCGCTGCAGCAGCACCGGGGTCCCGTCACGCTCGCGGTACAGACGCGTCCCGGACGGTGCGCGGCCAGATTCAGCGGCCTCCATCGGGTCACCGGCCTCGGAGACCAGGCGGAACTCCAGCGTGGCGGTCGCGCCGAGCACTTCCTTGGCCCGCGCAGTGTCCTGCACGCCGGGGAGCTGAACCACGATCCGGTGCTCGCCCTGCTGGGCAATGATCGGCTCGGCCACACCCAGCTCATCCACGCGCGAGCGCAGGGTAGAGATGTTTTGCTGCAGGGCCTGACGGCGCAGCTCGGTCAGATGGTCATCGCTCAGGGTGCCCACCATGCGGGTGGTGTCGCCGCTACCGCGGATCTCCCATTCCAGCTCGCCGCGATATTCGCGGGTCAGCCAGCTCTCGGCTGCCGCGAGGTTTTCCTCGTCCGCGAACATTACGGTCAGGTCACTGGAACTGCGCTCGATCGTGTCGAACGTCAGACGCTCGTCGCGCATCCTTCCGCGCAGCTCGTTGGAGTAGCGCTCCATCGCCGTGCCGATCACGGCATCCAGATCCACCTCCATCAGGAAGTGCACCCCGCCGCGCAGGTCCAGACCCAGCGCCATCGGCTGGCCATTGATTGCGCGCAGCCAGTTCGGTGTGGCCGGGGCCAGATTCAGGGCGACGGTGTGGTTGTCATCCAGGGCATTGCGCAGGATCTCCGCGGCCAGCGACTGCTCGTCGCTGGTCTCGAAGCGCAGCAGCAGCTGCCCGTCGTCCTGCTCCTCCACCTGTTTCGGCGTCACGCCCTGGGCACCCAGGATGGTGCCCATCAGGTCACGGATGTTCCCGTCGATCTCGCCGGTGACCGGATTGCCGATCTGCACCGACGGGTCTTCCGGGAACAGGTTGGGCGCGGCATACAGCCCCGCGCCCAGAACGACCACGACGATCAGGGCGTACAGCCACGCCGGATAGGAATTGCGCATATCAAAAACCCTGGAGGGCGTTTAGAGATCTTTGAGCGTGCCCTTGGGCATCACGGAGGCGACCGACTGCTTCTGTACGGCCACGTTCACGCCGTCGGCAATGTCGACCTTGATGAAGTCGTCGCTGACTTCGGTAATCTTGCCGGCCACACCGCCATTGGTGACGATCTCGTCGCCCTTGGACAGGGCCTCGACCATGGAGCGGTGCTCCTTGGCGCGCTTGCTCTGCGGGCGGATGATCAGGAAGTACATGATCGCAAAGAAAATAACGATCATGATCAGGAACTCGATCATGCCGCCGCCGGCCGCTCCACCTTCCTGGGCATGCGCTGCAGAAATCAGAAAGTCCATCGAAACACTCCGTCTTCGGTTCAGATTCGGACGCCACCGGGGAGCTCGGGCCACACCCGGCGAGCGAAAAAATACCGCGCGGATTATGGCACAGGCGGGATTGCCATGCCGCGTCGACTGTAGAAATCGGCGACGAACTCATTCAGGGCACCGGCCGCGATCGCCTCGCGCAATCCGCGCATCAAATCCTGGTAGTAATGGAGGTTGTGGGTCGTCGCCAGGCGCGAACCGAGGATCTCGTTGCACTTGTCCAGGTGCTTCAGATACGCCCGTGAATAGTGGCGACAGGTGTAGCACCCGCATTCCGGATCGACCGGGCCGACATCGTCGCGGAAGCGCGCATTGCGGATGCGCAGCACGCCCTCGCGGGTATAGAGGAACCCGTTGCGGGCATTGCGGGTCGGCATCACGCAGTCGAACATGTCCACGCCGCGTCGCACGGCCTCGACGATGTCCTCCGGCCGGCCCACCCCCATCAGGTAGCGCGGACGATCCTGCGGCAGCAGCGGCAGGGTGGCATCCAGCGTCTGCAGGCGCTCGTCCTCCGGTTCGCCCACCGACAACCCGCCGATCGCGTAACCGTCAAAGCCGATCGCCTGTAGCCCCTCGGCCGACTCCCGCCGCAGGTCCGGGTACATCCCGCCCTGCACGATGCCGAACAGCGCCGCCGGATTGTCACCGTGTGCCGTGCGCGAACGCGCCGCCCAGCGCAGCGACAACTCCATCGACTGGCGCGCCTCGTCCAAGGTGGCCGGGTATGGCGTGCACTCGTCGAAGATCATCACGATGTCCGAGCCCAGCTCACGCTGCACCTGCATCGAGGACTCCGGCGTCATCAGCACCTTCGAGCCATCCACCGGTGACTGGAAACGCACACCCTCCTCGCTGATCTTGCGCATCTCCGCAAGCGAGAAGACCTGGAATCCGCCGGAATCGGTCAGGATCGGGCCCTCCCAGTGCATGAAATCGTGCAGGTCGCCATGCGCCCGGATCACCTCCGTGCCCGGGCGCAGCATCAGGTGGAAGGTGTTACCGAGGATGATCTCTGCGCCCAGCTCGCGCAGCTCCTCCGGCGTCATCGCCTTAACCGTGCCGTAGGTTCCCACCGGCATGAAGGCCGGGGTCTCCACCGTCCCGCGCGGGAAGTGCAGACGGCCGCGGCGCGCCGCGCCATCGGCGGCCAGATTCTCAAACTCCATCGGATTCTCCCGCAGCGGTGGTCATACTCGGGGGCAGATCATCGCCCTGCCCCGGCGCCAGCCACATCGCGTCGCCGTAACTGAAAAACCGGTAGCGCTGCGCCACCGCGTGGGCATACGCATCCAGGATCCGGCGATAGCCGGCAAATGCCGCCACCAGCATCAACAGCGTGCTCTGCGGCAAATGAAAATTGGTCACCATCCGGTCCACCACCCGAAATCGATCCCCCGGCTGGATGAATAGCCGCGTCTCGCCCTGGAACGGCGCCAGTTCTCCCCCAGCGGCCGCAGTCTCCAGCGAGCGCACGCAGGTCGTACCGACCGCGACCACACGCCCGCCACGCGCCTTGCAGGCCGCCACCGCCGCGCAGGCCTCGGGCGACACCTCCAGCCACTCCGCATGCATCTCGTGCGCCGCGGTGTCCTCGACCTTCACCGGCTGGAAGGTCCCCGCCCCGACGTGCAGGGTGACCGTCGCGGTCTCCACCCCCGCCGAGCGCAGGCGCCCCAGCAGGGCATCATCGAAATGCAGGCCTGCCGTGGGGGCAGCAACCGCACCCTCGCGCGCCGCGAACACCGTCTGGTAGCGATCGGCATCATGCGCCTCGTCGGCGCGCTCGATATAGGGCGGCAGGGGGATGTGTCCATGCTCGCGCAACAACGCGAGCACATCGTCGGCATCAACCAGGGCCAGGCGGAAGAACGGGCCCTCGCGGCCGGTTACTTCGACAGTAAAGGCATCCGCCAGGCGTAGTCGGGCCCCGACCTTCGGCGCCCGGCTGGCGCGGACCATCGCCAGCACTTGGCCGGGCGACTCGATTCGTTCGACCAGAACCTCCACCTGCCCCCCGCTCTCCTTGCGCCCGAAGACACGCGCCGGAATCACCCGGGTATCGTTCAGCACCAGCAGGTCACCCGGCCGCAGAAGATCCTCGATCTCTGCAAACCGAGCGTCCCGCGGGCGCTCTTCCTCTAGGACCAGCAGGCGCGAACCCGCCCGGTCCGGTAGCGGATACTGGGCAATCAGCTCCGGCGGGAGCTCGTAATCGAAATCGGCAACACGCATGGCGCGCGATCCTACCACGCACCACTCGACGCGGCGCGGAGTGCCGAAGATCGCTCTGCCCCGTTTGTGCCGCAGAGAACCTGCGCTACACTACGGCCCCACAAGCCGGGATGGCGGAACTGGTAGACGCGCCGGATTCAAAATCCGGTTCTGGCAACAGAGTGCGAGTTCGATTCTCGCTCCCGGCACCAAATTTTCTCGGGCCCGCCGCCAGGCCCAAACCCCAGGGAAGCATCCAATGATGCTTCCCTGGCACCAGGCCGGTGTAGCTCAGTTGGTAGAGCATCTGATTTGTAATCAGAGGGTCGCAGGTTCGACTCCTGTCGCCGGCTCCATTTTTCTCGGGGAACACCCCGGCATCGGCCGGATCACCCGCAATCCGCACCTCATTGCCGGGCCGGTCGTACTACCAGAGTGGATGCCACCATGTCGTGCAGTCCTTGCTTGCGTTCGGTGAACGCGACCATCAAAAAACCGATGTAGAGGGTCATGGCGGAGAGGATCTTGGACCAATAGCGAGCGTTGGCTCGCCCGAAGCCGATCCGCTGGCCATCCGCATCCGTGACTCGCAGGCCCAGCATCCGCTTGGCTGGTGTCGCCTGCCAGCCGGACGACTCGAAAACCGTGAAGTAAAGCCAGAACACAGCCGTCCCCATCACGATCCCCAGCAAAGCCCCGGCGCCAGCAATCACCTCGGGTTCTTGGCCCACCATCGTCATGCCCAGGACAAAGCTCAGGGGCAACACGACCAGCATCCCCAGGATATTGGCGAGCACCCAGTCGATCAACAACGCCAGCGCCCGATGCCAAAATCCGGCGTATTGGGCGAAAGCCCGGGGCGTCGCAACCTCGCACTCGGCGCCCAACGCCTGCGGCTTTAGCGCCGTCCCGCACCCGTGACAGAACCGCGCTTCCTGGTGGACTTCCTGTCCGCATTGCATACAGAACATCTCACTCTCCTTGTGTCATGCCCGTTCCCGGGCCCATCTGAAGGCCTTCTCCTTGGTCTGGCATCCGCCTGAAACGCGCGCGCCATCACTTGTCCCGCCGCGCGCGGAAGAAACGGCGCAGTCGCTCTCCGGCCACGCCCCCGAGCACTCCACCTGTCACATCGATGCGGTGGTTGTGCGCGGGGTGGCCGAATAGCTCCAGGGCGCCTCCGGCGGCTCCGGTGCGGGGGTCGCTGGCACCGAACACCACGCGCGCTAACCGGGCGTGGATCATCGCGCCGGCACACATGCTGCAGGGTTCAAGGGTCACGTAGAGCGTCACACCCGGGAGCCGGTAGTTCTCCAGGCGCTCACCGGCGGCCCGGAGCGCCCGGATTTCGGCGTGCGCGGTCGGGTCGTGCAGCCCGATCGGCGCGTTGTGGCTGGCCGCCAGGCATGTGCCATCGGCGGCCACCAGCACCGCCCCCACCGGGACCTCGCCGACCTGTGCCGCTTGTTCGGCCTGTTCCAGGGCCTTCTCCATCCAGTAGTCATCGGCCCCTGCGTGATCCGGCGCGGGGCCGGCGCCGCTAGGATCCATTCGCCGCTCTCGGGTGTGGTTCGTCCAGCGCCGCCTCGATCGCACGGGTCAGATCAGCCGGCTTTTTCTGCGGGGCGAAGCGGTCGATCACGCGGCCGTCGCGCCCGACCAGAAACTTGGTGAAGTTCCACTTGATGCCCCGGGTGCCGAGCGCCCCGGGCGCCTGGTCCTTCAGATGCCGGTACAGGGGATGCGCCGCATCCCCATTCACCTCGATTCGGGCGAACACCGGGAACGACACTCCGAAGCGCAGCCCGCAGGCGCGGATCTGGTCGGCATCCCCGGGCTCCTGCCCGCCGAACTGGTTGCATGGAAACCCCAGCACCCGGAATCCACGCTCGGCATAGCGCTCCTGCAGCGCCTGCAGGCCCTCGTACTGCGGCGTGAACCCGCACTCGCTGGCCACGTTGACGATCAGCAGGACATCCCCGCGCCAGGCCGCCAGTGGCTGTTCTTCGCCGTCCGGAAGCGGCGCGGCAAAGTCAAAGACATCGTTCATTCGTCGCCCGCCCGTTCCGCCTCGCGGAGCAGTTCGTCTTCCAGCCCGGCCAGCACCTCCGCGGTCGCCTGCGACAGCGCCGCCACCAGGCGCGAGGCCGAACGGCGGTTGATGCTGCGCTCGGCCTCCATGTGGGCCAGGCGGGCGTGCTCGGCAAAGCGCAGCTGGGTGCGCAGGCCTACACGACCGACCCCGCGCACCGGGTCATCGGGACCCACCTCGCCCAGCTCTTCCAGATTCGCGGTATCGAGATCGCCATACAGGGCCGTCACCAGGATGTGCAATTGCACGGCCGGACGCCCCTGCGCGCGCGCAGCGGAGGCGTTGTCGACCAGCTCGATGGCCGCCCCGTGGCGCGTCCAGCGTTCCCGCAGCAGCTGCTCAACCTGCTCCGCCGGCGCCAGGAACCATTCATTGTAGTAGTCCGACTCGTAGCGGTGATCTCCCAGTCGGTAGACCAGCCCCTTCCCGCCATACGCCGGCGCCACCCGCACCGACCCCAGCTCCACGGCCAGCGGTTCGCTCGTCTCGGCCATTCGCGGGGCCGGATCGGCCGGGAGTTCCAGCAGGAACCACGCGCGGTCCACCGCATCGCGCTCGGGAATCAGCGTGCAGCCGCCCAGCGTCCAGGCCATCAGTAGAAGCGCGGGAAGGGTCCATCGGGTCATCGGTTTACTCCTCGTCCATCGAACTGCGCGGCGGCGGGGCACCGAACAGCGCACCTCCGGGATTGCGGCGAACATCGTCCGACAGGCTGCGCAAGCCGGTGATCGTAGCCTGCAGCTCGTCCAGAGTCTCCAGCAACTTGCTCTCGCTGACGTCCATCCCCCGGTCCAGTCGCTCCACCATGGCATCCATCCGATCCACCAGGCGCCCGACATCGGCCGCCTCGGCGGTCTCGCGCAGTTCGCGCAGCGCGGCGCGGGTCTCGCTGGGCAGGGCCTGGGTATCCGGATGCTCGACCAGACGCTCGACCGACTCCATCACCCGGGTCGCCGTGCGGGTCGTGGTCTTCAGTTCGTCGATCATTTCATCGGCCTGCTCCGCCAGGCGCCCGGTATCCAGTTCGTTAAGCGTGGTATCCACGGTCACCAAGAGGTTGGTCAGGTTGTCCACGACGCCCTCGATATCCAGCTCGTCGATGCGCTTGAGCAGGTTCTCCGCGTATTCGAGGAACTGCATTGCGGTGCTGGGCGCAGACGGTACATAGATCGAGTGTGGGTCCCAGTCATGGGCTAGTGGCGGATGGGTTCCCGGCTCGGAGAAATCCGTCTCCAGGTAGCTCATGCCGGTGATTCCCTGTGCCGCCATGCGCACGCGCAGCCCGGCGTCGACCAGATTCTCGAGAATACGGGTCTCGAACTCGCCTTCCCGCGCACTGGCGGCAAAGCGGTCCGGGTACAGCCGCGCCCGCACCATCACGTAGCGCCGGCGATCACGCGGGCGCACATCGGATTCGTAGACCACCGAGGTAAAGGTCAGGTCGGTCACCTCGCCGATGTTCACGCCGCGAAACTTGACCGGCGCCCCGATCTCCAGGCCCTGGATCGAGGAATCCATGTAGGTCTCGATCTGGATGGACGGGCGCAGCAGGTTACCCGCCGTCAGGATCAGCAACGCCGCCACCAGGGCCGCCAGCCCGCCGAGGATGAACAACCCCAGTCGGAAATGATGTCGGGCACTCATGCGGACCTCTCTTGGTCGGAATCCGTCCGCCGCAGGAAGCGCTGCACCCACGGATGATCTGATGTGTCACGCAGGGTGGCCGGCTCGCCCTCGGCGGCAATCCCCTGACTCTCCTTGTCGAGCATAATCACCCGGTCGGCAATCGCAAAAATACTGGCCAGTTCGTGACTCACGATCACGATGGTCATGCCCAGGGTCCGGGCCAGGCGCTGGATCAGCCGATCCAGGTCCGCCGAGGTGATCGGGTCGAGGCCGGCAGAGGGCTCGTCCAGGAACAGGACCTCCGGGTCCAGCACCATGGCGCGGGCGATGGCCGCGCGTTTCTGCATGCCGCCGCTGATCTCCGAGGGCATGAAATCGGCGAACGCCCCCAGCCCCACCAATTGCAGACGGGCGCGCGCGACCGCATCCATCGCCTCGCGCGGGAGATCGGTGTGCACCTCCAGTGGCAGGCGCGCGTTCTCCAGCAGCGTCATTGACCCGAACAGCGCCCCCATCTGGTACATCACCCCGACCCGGCGCAGGATCGCCTCGCGCTGCGCGCCCTCCGCCTCGGTGATATCCGCACCGGCGACCCAGATATGGCCGGCCTGAGGCCGGTAAAGCCCGATCATGTGCTGGAGCAGCGTACTCTTGCCACTACCGGAGCCACCGAGAATCACGAATATCTCGCCCCGGCGCACCTCGAAGTTCAGATTGCGCATCAGGACGAGGTCGTCGAAGCCCATGGTCAGCCCGCGAACACGGATGACCACTTCACCTTGCGCGTTATCCGGGTTCGTCGCGGCCACACCTGTCATCCCTCAGACCCCCAGGTGGTAGAACAGCACGGCGAAGACGCCATCCAGCACCACGATGAGGATGATGGACGTGACCACCGCGCTGGTGGTCGAAAGCCCCACCGAGGCGGCCCCGCTGCCAGTCTGCAATCCGCGCAGGCAGCCGACCGTGGCGACCACCAGACCGAACACCACCGCCTTGACCAGGCCGGAGAACAGATCGGACAGTGTCAGCGCGGACGTCACCTGATTGAAGAACGCCACCCAGGGGATCCCAAAACCCTGCATCACCACCGCGGCTCCGATCAGCCCGATCATGTTCGCGTACAGCGCCAGTAGAGGCGCAACCAGCAACCCCGCGAGCACCTTCGGCAGCACGAGAAAGCGCACCGGATCCAGCCCCATCGTCTTCAGGGCGTTGACCTCTTCGTTCACCTTCATCGTGCCGATCTCGGCCGAAAAGGCGGCGCCCGAGCGGCCCGCCAGCAGGATCGCCATCATCAACGGCCCCAGTTCGCGGAACAGCGACACCGACACAAGGTTGGCGACGAAGATCTCGCCCCCGAACTGGCGCATCGCGATCGCCGACTGGAACGCCAGGATCACGCCCAGCAGGAAGGCAATCAGCGAGACGATTGGCAGGGCCTGGAAGCCCGCCGCCTCCGCCACCCGCAGGGTATCGCCCCAACGCACCTGACGCGGGTGGCGCAGGGCACTGCCGACGGCCTGGGTCAGCTCGCCGACAAAGCTGAACTGCGAGTGCGCCGCACGCCCCACCCGGTCCACGCCGTCCATCCACCCCTGCCACCAGCCCCGCCCGTCCGCAGCCCGAGCCGGCTCGACCGCATCCAGCTCCCGATAGGGGGCAAGCTGCTCCTCGACCATGCGGCTCATACCCTCGAACTGGACCTCGGCGTCTGCGCGCGCGAAGTCTTGCTCCAGCGCATGCAGCAACGCCGCCCCCGCCCCGTCGCAGTACTCGACGCCCCGCAGGTCAACCAGCACCGCACCCGCCGCCTGCTGCCCCAGATCGCGGGCGCGGCGCCGCAGCGAGCCCCAGTGTTGCTCCACGGCATGCACGTCCAGCCGCCCCGACAGGCGCAGCCGGGGTGCGGGATCGACTGTGGCATCATATTCGAACGGGGGTTCCGCACTGGCGGCCGTGGAATCCATCGCGTGACTCGCGGAGAACGAGCCTTCATGGTAGCCGCATCCTGGCACCTGGAACCATTCGCCGGTGAAGAACTCTTCAAGGCAGACTGCCAATCCATCCGCCGCAACCAACAACGAGGCTCGAATGTCATCGGCCAAGGACGCCCTGCAACAGGTAGAACACGCACTGAACGAGGTCCTCCTTGGCAAACCCGAGCCGGTCCGCCTGGCGCTGGCCTGCCTGCTGGCCAATGGTCACCTTCTGATCGAGGACGTGCCCGGGGTGGGCAAGACCACCCTGGCCCACGCCCTGGCCCGGGCGATGAACCTCGAGTACCAGCGCGTGCAGTTCACCAGTGACCTGCTGCCCGGCGATGTCCTCGGCGTCTCCATCTTCGAGCAGGCCAGCGGCCAGTTCCGCTTCCATCCCGGGCCGATCTTCACCCAGGTCCTGCTCGCCGACGAGATCAACCGCGCGCCCCCGAAAACGCAGAGTGCCCTGCTGGAAGCAATGGAAGAGCGCCAGGCCAGCGTGGAGGGTGCCACCCGCGAATTGCCGGTGCCGTTTTTCGTCATCGCCACCCAGAATCCGGAGGAGCAGGTTGGCACTCACCCGCTTCCGGAATCCCAGCTCGACCGGTTCCTGATGCGCATCCAGCTTGGCTACCCGGACGCCGGCGCCGAACGGGCCCTGCTGGAACGCAGCGGGCCCGCTCCCGCGGCCGCACCGGTGGCGGAGAGCCACCCCACCCCGCCCAGCCTGGTGGCCCCGCACCAGTTGCGGGAGTGGCAGGACCAGGTGGCCGAGGTCCATGCCGGCGCTGAGGTCCTCGACTATCTCCAGGGCCTGATCAGTGCCAGCCGCGACCGTGCGCGCTTCGCCCACGGCCTGTCACCGCGTGCCGGGCTGGGGCTACTGCGGGCGGCCCGGGCCCACGCCTTCCTGGAGGGCCGTGACTACACGACACCCGACGATATCGCCCACGTATTGCCAGCCGTTGCCGGGCATCGGGTGCGCGCACGCGAGCCGGAGGCCCCCGAACGCACGGTCGCGCGCCTGATGGAATGCGTCCCGACTCCGTGACCGGACCCGCCCGCTCGCGCGGCCGCATGGCCCGCCTGCGCGACGATGCCATCCGCTGGATCACCCGGCGCCACGCACACGATGGCGACCAGGCGCACCTCGGGCGCGACCGCATCTACATCCTGCCCACGCGTGCCGGGTACACCCTGTTCGGCATCATCCTGGTGATGCTCCTGGGGTCGATCAACTACTCCAACAACATGGCGTTCCTTCTGACCTTCCTGCTGGTGGGCATCGGCCATAACGCCATGTGGTACACCCATCGCAACCTGCTGGGTCTGCAGGTCTCCACCCTGCCCGTCCCTGCGGTATTTGCCGGTCAACCGCTGACCCTCCCGCTGCGCCTGAGCGAGACCGCTGGACGGGCCCGCGAGGCCCTGGTCCTGCGCATCGGGATGCACTCCAGCGCCCCCTTCCCGGTCCCGGCACAGGGGACCCATACCGCAAAGCTGGAACTGCCCGGACTCGCACGCGGCGTTTACCGCCTGCCACGCCAGCGGCTCGACACACGCTACCCGCTGGGCATCCTGGAGGTCTGGAGCTGGCTGACCCTGGCGCCGGAGATCGTGGTCTACCCGGCGCCGATCGATCCGGGACACACCGCCGGGGACGATGGCGAAGAAGCCGCAGGGGCGCACGACCGGCGCGAGGGCGATGCGCCCGACCAGATCCGCCCCTACCGCACAGGCGATCCACCCGGTCGCATCGTCTGGAAGGCCTTCGCCCGCAGCGGCAAGCTGCATGTCCGTGAATTCGCCAGCGGCCAGGGTGATCGCCTGTGGCTGGAATGGGGGGCCATGCCCGCCTCCGATACCGAGACCCGCCTGTCCATGCTGTGCCATCAGGTACTCGCGGCCCATGCCGAGGGCCGCGTCTTCGGCCTGCGCCTGCCCGACCAGGCCCTGGAGCCGGCCCAGGGGGTCATTCACCGCGATCACTGCCTGCATGCCCTTGCGCGGTTCCGCAGCACCCCGGTCGAAATGAACCCGGAGCCGGGCCCATGAGAGACAAGACCGCCAGGCCTGCAGACCACACGGATCTGCGCGGATTGGAGCTGGCCCTGGTCGCCCTGCCGGTCGCCGCCCTGCCACACGTCTGGCATCAGCCACCGTGGATCACCGCGCTGGTCGTGCTCGCCATCGCCGCGCGGGCGTGGCTGCTGGGCACGGGCCGCCCCGCGCCTTCCCTGGGCGTGATGAGCGTGCTGGCCGTGATCGCCGGTGGCCTGACCTTCGCGCAGTTTGGCACCGTATTCGGCCAGGAGGCCGGCACCGCGCTGCTGCTGGTGATGATCGCCTTCAAGTTGCTGGAGACCCGCAACCGCCGCGACATCGTGATCGCACTGTTCCTCGGCTACTTCGTGGTGGTCACCACCTATTTCTTCGACCAATCCATCCTGATCGCGGCCTATTCGCTCCTGGCCACCTGGCTGCTCACCGCCGCGCTGATCCAGGTGCATGCCGGACGCGTGATCCCCCGCCCGCGCCTCGCGCGGCAGGCGGGCGCCATGCTGCTGCATGCCCTGCCCTTCATGCTGATCCTGTTCTTCGTCTTCCCGCGCGTCGAGGGTCCACTGTGGGGCGACCCACAACGCGAGCAGACCGCGCGCACCGGGTTGTCCGGCGAGCTCAATCCCGGCGATATCGCCAACCTGCTGCAGGACGAATCGACCGCGCTGCGGGTCGAATTCGACCGCCAGGTGCCTCCCCTGCGGGCGCAGTACTGGCGCGCCCTGGTCATGACAGACTTCGATGGCCGGCGCTGGTCCGCGGACGAGAATCGCTCGGTGATCCAGCCCACGGCCGCCGACACCGACAACCTCATCCGCTACACCGCCACCCTGGAGCCCACCCGAGCGCGCTATCTGCCGATGCTGGATTACCCAAGCGCCCTGCCCGAGGATGCCGAGCTGCGCGCGAACTACCAGGTCCTGCGCGATCGCCCCGTGACCAGCCGCATCCAGTACAGCGCCGAGGCCGACCTGACCACCCCACCCGGAGCGGGCGAACCCACACTGGACCCCCAGGAGCGTACCCGCGCACTGCACCTGCCGCCTTCCGCCGCGCCCCGGTCGCGGGCCGAGGTCGCCCTGTGGCGCGCCACCCACGGAGACGATGATCGCGCCATCATCCAGGCGGCCCTGCAACGGTTCAGCGCCGAGCCATACCGCTACACTCTCCAGCCTCCACGACTCGAAGACGACACCACCGACACCTTCCTGTTCGAGACCCAGGCCGGCTACTGCGAGCACTATGCCTCCGCGTTTGCAGTCCTGATGCGCGCGGCCGATATCCCGACCCGCGTCGTCACCGGCTACCAGGGCGGAGCATGGCAGGCTCGTGGCGAATACCTGCGCCTGCGCAACGCCGATGCCCACGCCTGGAACGAGGTCTGGCTGGATGGCGAAGGCTGGATCCGGGTCGACCCCACCGCCGCCATCGCACCCGAACGCATCGAACAGGGGCTGCCCGGGCTGGCCAGCGACACCGGCGAGGAGATGCCCGGCTTTCTCCGCCGCGGGGAGGGGCTCTCCTGGCTGCAGCGGGCGCGCTTCGGGATGGACGACTGGGGCGACTTCGTACGCTTTCGCTGGGAGAGTTGGGTGCTGGCCTTCGACCCCGAACGCCAGCGCGAGCTGTTCGCTCGCCTCGGACTGGATTCGCAGGACTGGCGCTCGGTCCTGATCGCGCTGGGGGTTGGGTTCGGCAGCCTGGCGCTGATCGCCCTGACCTGGGTAGGGCTGCGCCGGCCGCGCCAGCGGCACGCGCCCGCCGATCGCGTGCTGCAACAACTATCGCGCCGCATCGCGCGCCACGACCGCCGCCTGGAGCGCCAGGCCCACGAGCCTGTGGATGCCTGGTCCCGCCGCGTCGCACGGGCGCGCCCGGATCTGAGGGAATCCTTGAAGGCCTTCGCAGAGGCCTACAACCGCCAGCGTTTCGCCCCGTTGACGCCCGAACAACGCCGGGAGGATTTGCGTCACCTGCGCAGCCTGCTGTACGCGGTACCGCGCGGGAAGCCGCCCGCGCCCCGACCGGACCCCGTCCAGGCGTAATGGGCGCCCGTGTTTCCGGCGCCCCAAACGACTCGGGGCCGTCCGGTCTGTCTGACCCGGACGGCCCCGTTTCCTGTCCACGATCCGCGTGAGCGAATCGTCCCGCGTGACGCCTTATGCCGCGTCGTTACGGAAGATGAAGTGGTGCCGCGCACCGCGCCGCTCGTCCTGACGCCGCGCGACCTTCTGCACCTCGGGACGGTTGGCAAACTGCGCCAGGGTAATCCCGTCGAGGAAGTCGTAGAGCTGCTGGCTCAGGTCGTCCCACAGCTCGTGCGTCAGGCAGCGATCGCCGTCCTGGCAGTCCTTGTGGCCCTTGCAGCGCGTCACGTCGACTGATTCATCGACCGCCGTAATGATGTTGGCAATGCTGATCTGGTCCGCACGCTTGGCCAGGCGATAACCACCACCCGGGCCCCGCACGCCTTCCACCAGATCGGCCTTGCGCAGCTTGGCAAACAGCTGCTCGAGGTAGGACAGCGAAATGCCCTGGCACTGCGAGATGTCGGCAAGCGTCACGGGACCGATCCGGTCGTGAATCGCCAGATCCATCATGGCCGTCACTGCATAGCGGCCCTTGGTTGAGAGTTTCATGCTTGTTGCCTCCGAATAACCTTGAGTATGTGTCCTGCTCGACATCCGTTCGCAGGCTGGCATCCATTCTTAATTCTTGACAGCGCCTGTCAGGAATAATTCCTTACTTACCTGACAATGGTAGTCGGGAATAATTCCCTCATTCTAGCAGGCGAATGAACAAAGATCACGGAATGCTAACGTAGGTATTCAGAACCGTTCCATGCAACGGAGTTCCCCGGCACAAGAGCGAATCGGCAACGGGCCAGCCTTGGCAGAAGGCAGGGGGGGGAGGAAGGACGAAGAGACGATATGCCCGAGCGGAGACGCGCTTTTCCGATGGGTACCGGAGATGACGGACGTGCCCGTCCGGGCACTTGGCTTGTCAGCCGGACGGCCGACTGAGCTCCGGCACGGCCGGACCCTCGAGGATCACCACCAGCGTCCCGACCGGCAGGCGCGGGAACAGCTCGATCACTTCATCGTTGCGCATGCGCACACAGCCCTCCGAGGCCGGTTCGCCAATGCGTCCCTCCTCGTCGGTCCCGTGGATGTAGATGTACCGGCGCAGCGAATCCACATTGCCGCCCCGATTGATGCCCGGCTCCAGCCCTTCCAGCCAGAGGATCCGCGAGGTGATGTTGTCGCGCGGGCTTTGCGCGCCCGGCTCGGTCAGGATTTCCGCGATCTGGCCGGTGTTGCCACGGGCACGGAAGATCGTGCCCCGCGGCGCGCTGTCACCGAAGCGCTCGGCAATCCGATGCAGGCCCAGCGGTGTCTTGAAGGTGCCCTCCTCGAAACCCACCCCGCGCGCCGAGGTCGATACATCGAAGATCTCCGTCACCCGCCCGGCCTCCCAGACGTACAGCCGCTGCTGATCCACCCGGACCACCACCACCGGGACATCATCCGCATTGGGGGCTCGTTCGCGGGCATCCCGGACGACGGGTTCGATCCATTGGAGACTGGGCAAGAGCACCTCGCGTCTACTTCTTGTTGGCCAGATCCAGCACCTCGCCGGCGACCGGCGTGTTCACCAGCCCGTCACCGCGCAGCGCTGCGAGGTGTTCCAGGTAGTCCGGAGGCAGTCCAGTCACATACTCCCCGGTGAAGACCGAGCAGTCGAACTCCTGGATGTTCCGGTTGCCGCGGCGCACGGCCTTTTGCAGGTCTTCAAGGTCCTGGTAGATCAGGCGGTCGGCGGCAATCGCCTCGCACACCTGGGCCTCGTCCCGACCGTGGGCAATCAGCTCGTCGGCGGCCGGCATGTCGATCCCGTACACGTTGGGATAGCGCACCGGCGGCGCGGCCGAGGCGAAATAGACCTTCTTCGCCCCGGCCTCGCGCGCCATCATCACGATCTCGCGCGAGGTCGTGCCGCGCACGATGGAGTCGTCCACCAGCATCACGTTCTTGCCGCGGAACTCCAGCGAGATCGCGTTGAGCTTCTGGCGCACGGATTTTCGCCGCTTGGTCTGGCCCGGCATAATGAACGTACGCCCGATATAGCGGTTCTTGATGAACCCCTCGCGGTACTTGATGTTCAGCTCGTGCGCCATCTCCAGCGCCACGGTACGCCCGGTGTCGGGGATCGGCACGATCACGTCGATGTCGTGATCCGGCCAGATACGCCGGATCTTTTCACCCAATGCGGTCCCCATGCGCATGCGCGCGCGGTGGACGAACACGTTGTCGATCACCGAGTCCGGGCGCGCGAAGTAGACGTGCTCGAAGATGCACGGGTTCAGGCGGGTCCCCTCGGCACACACGCGCGTGCTGACCTCGCCGTCCGGCGTGATGAACACCGCCTCGCCCGGTGCCAGGTCCCGCTCCAGATCAAAGCCCTGGGACTCCAGCGCGGCACTTTCGGAGGCGACCATCCATTCGCGCCCGCCCTCTTCGGCCTCGCGCGAGCCATAAACAATGGGGCGAATGCCGTGCGGATCGCGGAACGCCAGCAAACCGCCCCCGGCGATCATCGCGACCACCGCGTAGGCGCCTTCGGCCCGCTGGTGCACGCGCTCGACCGCATCGAACACGGAATCCGGCGTCAGCCCGTTGTCGAGGAAGCGCAGCAGCTCCTGGGCAAAGACGTTCAGGAGGATCTCGGAGTCCGAGTCGGTATTGATGTGCCGCCGATCCGTGGCGTACAGCGCCTGCTTGAGCTCGCGCGCGTTGGTCAGGTTGCCGTTGTGCCCCAGCGTAATCCCGAATGGCGAGTTCACGTAGAACGGCTGCGCCTCGGCCGAGCTCGACGAACCGGCCGTCGGGTAGCGCACGTGGCCGATACCCATATGGCCCGTCAGGCTCTGCATGTGCTGGTTGTTGAACACATCGCGCACCAGACCGTTGTCCTTGCGCAGATGCAGCCGCCCGTCATCGTCACAGGTCACAATGCCTGCGGCATCCTGGCCCCGGTGCTGCAAGACCAGCAGGGCGTCATAAAGGGGCTGGTTCACCGGGCTGCGCCCGACGATTCCGACAACTCCACACATACGGTTTCAGGCTCCAGGGTTTTGCAAACGCTGACCAAAGCCGTTCACGGCCTGTCAGCACACGTTGCGCTGCAAATGCCGTTTGCAGCTCGCTTCTAGGGCGTCGCCGGCTCGTCGGCGTCGGGGATTACTTCTTCGACCGGCTCGTCACTCGCCAGCAGATCATGGATCTGTTCCTGCCAGCCTTCCGGCAATTGGGCAATCAGCCAATCCACCAGGCGCTCGAACTCCGGGATCAGGCGGCTGTTTTCCCACCAGGACTCGTCCGGCATCAAGGTCAGCGAGGCAAGGAAGATCAGCACCGCCACCAGCAGCACACCGCGCAGCAGCCCGAAGATCACGCCCAGCGAGCGGTCGGTACCGGTCAGCCCGGTCCCCTTCACCAGGCGGTTGGCCACTACTCCGAGAATGCCGCCCACAATCAGGACGCCAATAAAGATCAGGGCGAAGCCAATGCCCAGGCGCAGGGTGGCATCCGAAACCGCCTGGGGGATTTGTTCCGCCACCTCGGCCGCATAGCGGATACCCAGCCACACGCCCACGATCCACGTGGCGAGCGAAAAGGACTCGCGCACGAAGCCACGGAAAAGGCTGATCAGCCCTGACACAACGATCAGGGCGATGATGATGAGGTCGATCCAGTTCACGGGGCCGGCATCGCGTGCTGAAAGGGCGCGTAGTTTACCCCAGCCATCGGTTCCTCGCAGGGTGCCCCGGTCGTCATGGCCATCAGGGGTGTGCCACCACGATACCGGACAGCTCCAGCTCGTCCTGCAGGCGTTCGCCCAGTTTCACGGCCTCCTCGCGCTGCGCCAGCGGACCGACCTTCACCCGGTAAATCGGGCGGCCATCGGCCATGGAGTCATCGATGAAGGCGGGCCAGCCCGTGTCGCGCAGGCGGGCCGCCTGCTCGCGCGCGTTGTCCTCGCCGCGGAAACTCCCGACCTGCACCGCCCACCCGGCCTGCACCGGCTCGTCTGGCTCGACCGAGCGCACCGGCGCATCCTGGCGGGCCGCGGAACCTCCCTGCTCCCCAGCGGCCGCCCGCGCGCCCTCGCCATTCTCCAGACTGTGCAACTCGGCAACCGGCCCGTCGCGTTCCGCCGCCGGCGCGGCGGGTGCCGTGTCCCGACGTGCAGCCGGGCGCTCCGATGGCAGGGCGATATCGGGCTCGGCAAAGGTGGGCGCCGCGGGCACCGGGTCATCGATCCCGCTCATGTACTCGTAACCTGCCCCGTCGAACAACCAAGGCAGAAAGATGACCGCCAGCACGATCAGGATGACCGCGCCAACCAGGCGAAAGCGGATGGGATTGTCGCTGCTGGTCATGCGGTCATCCGGGGGCGGCGCCAGGGCTAGTTAAGGAAACACTACACGCCTGTGACAGTACGCGCGCTCGCGCCGGCATCGCAAGCCGTCGGGCATGACGCTCCTGACGCTCAAAGGGCATGCACAACCTCGCCCGCGCCACCAAGCGCCTCGGCCTGCCCGGACAGTGCCAGCTCGGCCAGCTCCTGCGACTGCTCCAGTACCGCCGCCACGGTGTAGAACGAACCGAACACCACCACCCGGCCGCAAGGTCCGGCGCAACGCGTTGCTTCTGCGATGGCCGCCGCGACGTCATCCACGCGGGACACCCGGCGTTGTCCGCTCGCCTCCAACTCGGTGGCCAGCGCCGCGGCGGGCAATGCCCGCGGCAGGTCCAGTGGGACTGGCACCCAGGCATCGACGAGGCCATCCAGACGACTCCACATGGCGGCCCGCTCCTTGTCCGCCATGACGGCGACCAGGGCCACCACTGCGCCCGGGACGGGATGCGCCTCCAGCCAGCGCGCCAGTTCGTTGACCGCATGCACGTTGTGGGCAACATCCAGCAGCCATTCCGGCTCGCCGTGTAGCCGCTGCAGACGCCCCGGCGCCGAGATCGCCAGGGCCCGACTGACGACACCATCGTCGAGCCCCCGGGCCAGTCCCAGTGATTCGACCACAGCGAGGGCCGTAGCCGTGTTCAGAAGCGCCGCACCATCAATCCGGGCGGCTGCGCCCTCGACCCGCCATTCGCGCGCCGTCCCCTGCCACTGCCATCGTAGCGTCGTCGCGTCGCGCGTCAGGGCGAAATCACGCCCACTGCGCAGGACCTGCGCCCCCAGTTGTGCGGCATGCTCCAGCACGCTGCCCGGCGGTTCGGGCTCGCCCAGCACAACCGGGCGATTGGGGCGCATGATACCGGCCTTCTCGCGGCCGATCGCCTCGCGACTGTCGCCCAGCCAGGTCTGATGATCGAGGTCCACCGCGGTGATCGCAGCAACGTCGGCATCCCAGATGTTGACGGCGTCCAGGCGCCCGCCCAGCCCCACCTCCAGCACCTGTACCGCGACTCCCTGCTCGCGGAACAGCCAGACCGCGGCCAGTGCACCGAATTCGAAATAGGTCAGGGAATCCTCGCCGCGAGCCTGGTCGATCGCCTCGAAGGCACGGCACAGGGCGGCATCGGAGACGGGCTCGCCGTCGATACGGATGCGTTCGTTGTAGCGCAGCAGGTGCGGCGAGGTGAACAGCCCGACCTTCAGCCCCTGCGCCTGCAGCAGGGCCGCGGTGCGCGTCGCCACCGTCCCCTTGCCGTTGGTCCCGGCCACGATCACGGTGGGCGGTCTGCCGGTCCCACGCAGCCCCAGGCGGTCGGCCACCAGGGCAATGCGCTCCAGGGTCAGATCCATTCCCACGGGATGCAGTTGCTCCTGGAAGGCGAGCCACTGCGCCAGGGTCGTGAAACGCACCGACTGCCTCAGGCGGGGCGCGGCGCGTCGACGCGCTCGCCGTCCGCCCCGTTTTCGGGACTGATAACCTCGACGGACCCCTCGCCCTCCGCCTCATCTGCGGCTGGGTCGGCGCCCGGCGCCGGGGCGTGGGTCAGCATGCCCAGCACCGCAGCCAGACGGCTGCGCATGTCACGGCGATCGACGATCATGTCGATCGCGCCATGCTCGAGCAGAAACTCCGAACGCTGGAAGCCCTCGGGCAGGGTCTCGCGCACCGTCTGCTGGATCACGCGCGGCCCGGCAAAGCCAATCAGGGCATTCGGCTCGGCCACGTTGAGATCACCCAGCATGGCCAGGCTCGCGGACACGCCCCCCATGGTCGGATCGGTCATCACCGAGATGAACGGGATGCGTTCTTCCTGCATGCGCGCCAGCACCGCGCTGGTCTTGGCCATCTGCAACAGCGAAAACAACGCCTCCTGCATGCGCGCACCACCGGAGGCACTGAAGCACACCAGCGGGATGCCCTGTTCCAGCGACCGGTTGGCGCCGCGCACGAAGCGCTCGCCCACCGCGGAGCCCATGGAACCGCCCATGAAGCGGAAGTCGAAGGCAGACGCCACCAAGGGGCGCCCCAGAAGCTGGCCCTGCATCACGATCAGGGCATCGCGCTCGCCGGTGGCCCGCTGGGCCGCCACCAGGCGATCCTTGTACTTCTTGGAATCGCGGAATTTCAGGACATCGGAGGATTCGATATCCGCCGCGATCTCCTCGCGGCCCTCGGCGTCCAGGAAGGTCTCCAGGCGCCGGCGTGCGCTCATGCGGCGGTGATGACTGCATTTCGGGCAGACATCGAGGTTGCGTTCCACCTCGGGGCGATAAAGCGTCGCGTCACAGCCCTCGCAACGGACCCACAGGCCCTCCGGGACCCCCCGCTTGGTCGCATTGTCGGTGCGGATGCGCGAAGGCATCAACTTCTCGAACCAGCTCATGCCGTCTCCCCGTAATTCGAATCGGCGCCGCGCATTCTACACCGTGGCTGCCGCGCCCGGGGAGCGCGCCGCATCCATGGCACGACGCATCTCACTGACCACCGCCGCCGCCGCACGGGCGAAGCCGTCGGCATCGCCGTCGTGCTCTTCGGCCAGGCGCACGATCGCGCTGCCCACCACCACGGCATCGGCCACCTGCGCGACCCTCCCCGCGGTCTCGGCATCGCGAATGCCGAAGCCCACGCCCAACGGCAGCCCGGTGTGGCGACGCAGACCTTCCAGGCGCGCGGCCAGTGCCGAGGTATCCAGGGTCTGCGAACCGGTCACGCCCTTCAGCGATACGTAGTAAACGAAGCCGCGCGCCGCCCGGGCCACATGATCGATACGCGCATCCGAGGTCGTGGGCGCGATCAGGAAGATGGGATCGATGCCGGCCTGCTCCAGCAGCCCCACCACGTCCTCGCTCTCCTCCGGCGGCAGGTCCACCGTCAGCAACCCATCCAGCCCGGCCGCCTTCGCGGTCTGGGCAAAGGTCTCGTACCCCATGCGCTCCACCGGATTCAGGTAGCCCATCAGGACCACCGGCGTGGTGGTGTCGGTCTTGCGGAACTCCGCCACCATCGCCAGCACGTCGCGCAACCCGGTGCCAAAACGCAGGGCCCGCTCGCAGGCCTTCTGGATCACCGGGCCATCGGCCATCGGGTCGGAAAACGGGACGCCCAGCTCGATCAGGTCGGCCCCGGCCTCCACCAATGCATGCATCAGGGGTACGGTGGCCCCCGGCTCCGGGTCGCCCGCCGTCACGTACGGGATCAACGCCGCGCGATTCTGTTCGCGCAGTTCGGCAAAACGCTGCTCGATGCGGCTCATAGCATAATCCCCTCGCGTTCGGCCACGGTGTTCAGGTCCTTGTCGCCCCGCCCGGACAGATTGATGATGATGCTTTGATCGGGACGCATCTGCGGGGCCAGGTCCAGCACATGGGCAATCGCATGACTGGTCTCCAGCGCCGGGATGATGCCCTCGGTGCGGGTCATGCGGTGGAAGCCGGCCAGCGCCTGGTCATCCGTTACCGACACGTAGTTCACCCGGCCGATGTCCTTCAGCCACGCATGCTCCGGCCCGACGCCCGGGTAGTCCAGGCCCGCCGAGACCGAGTGCGTGCCGATGATCTGGCCATTCTCGTCTTCCATCAGGTACGTCCGGTTGCCGTGCAGAACGCCCGGCTGTCCGGCGCACAGCGGCGCGGAGTGGCGCCCGGTCTCGACCCCGTCGCCCCCGGCCTCGACCCCGATCATCGCCACCGACTCGTCGCCAAGGAACGGATGGAACAGGCCGATCGCATTGGACCCGCCGCCGACACAGGCAACCAGGGTATCCGGCAGGCGGCCGGTCATCGCCAGGTGCTGCTCGCGTGCCTCGCGGCCGATCACCGCCTGGAAGTCACGGACCATCGCCGGATACGGGTGCGGCCCTGCCACGGTGCCAATGATGTAGAAGGTGTCGTCGACGTTGGTCACCCAGTCGCGCATCGCCTCGTTCAACGCGTCCTTCAGGGTGCGGGTCCCGGATTTCACCGCCACCACCTCGGCGCCCAGAAGGCGCATGCGATAGACGTTCTGTGTCTGGCGCCGGGTGTCCTCTTCGCCCATGTAGACCACGCATTCCAGCCCCAGCCGCGCGGCCACGGTGGCCGTCGCGACGCCGTGCTGTCCGGCACCGGTCTCGGCGATGATTCGCTTCTTGCCCAGGCGCTTGGCCAGCAGGGCCTGGCCGATCGTGTTGTTTACCTTGTGCGCGCCGGTGTGATTCAGATCCTCGCGCTTGAGGTAGACCTGCGCCCCACCCAGTTCCCGCGACATGCGCTCGGCGTGGTAGAGCGGGTTCGGCCGCCCAACGAACTGCTTCAGGTCATGATCCAGCTCCGCCAGGAAGTCGGGATCCTGCATGTACTGCTCGTATACCGCCTGCAGCTCGTCCAGCGCCCCCATCAGGGTCTCGGACACGAAGCGCCCGCCATACGGCCCGAAATGCCCACGGGCATCCGGGAAAGCCGCCCAGTCAATCTTGTTCATCAGTCTCTACCTCGCATTGACGCACCGCCTGCACGAAGGCCCGCATGCGTCGTGCATCCTTGATTCCGGGCGCGGATTCCACCCCAGAACTCACATCGACCCCGTACGGACGCAGGTGTTCCAGCGCAGCGCGCACCGAGTCCGAATCCAGTCCCCCGGCCAGCAGCCAGGGCCGTTCCAGTGCGTCGGGGACCCGCTGCCAATCGAAGCGATGCCCCGATCCGCCGCTGCGCCCCCCGCCATGACTGTCCAGGAGAAACCCCTGGGCATCCGGGTGCTGCTCCATCACCGGGCGTGGATCCTGCCCCTTGCCCATGGCGATGGCCTTCAGATAAGGCCGCCCGAAGCGCGCGCAAAACGGCGCCGTCTCGTGCCCGTGAAACTGCAGGCAATCCAGCCCTACCGTCTGCAATACCGTTTCGACGCGTGACGGATCCGGGTCCACAAACAATCCCACCGTGGTCACGAATGGGGGCAGCGCGGCCGCGATGGCCGCGGCCTGCGCCGGCTCTACCGCCCGCCGACTCGCTGCATGAAACACCAGCCCGATAGCATCGGCCCCAGCCGCCGCCGCGGCACGTGCCTGTTCCGGGCTCGTCACTCCGCAGATCTTCACCCGATAACGCATGCGCCCGCCGGCCTCCTCTGTCCGGTCGCAAAGCCTACCAGAACCCGGCACGCGATCCGGCTTTCCCGCAATCACCCCGGCGCATTCCCCGGGACGCCATCGAGGACCGGCCCCGCGGTGATCGGCAGCTCGAACTCCACCGGATAATCCACATGCACGAAATAGAGCCCGCCGGCCGGCGCGGTGATCCCCGACGCGCGCCGATCACGCGCCGCCAGAACCTCCGCCGGCCAGCCGGGATCGGCGCGCCCATCCCCTACCGCCAACAGCACGCCGGCGATGTTGCGCACCATGTGATGCAAAAAGGCATTCGCGTGGATGTCCAGGATCACAAGGGCCCCGCGCCGGATCACCGACAACGAATGCACGCGCCGCACCGGCGATTTCGCCTGGCAAGCCGCCGCCCGCAGGCTGCTGAAGTCATGTTCGCCAATAAAGGTCTGACCCGCGCGATGCATGCGCTCCGCATCCAGCGGACGCCGCCACCAGGACACTCGTCCGGCCTCCAGTGCCGGACGCACCGCTCGATTCGCAATGACGTAGCGATACCGTCTGCCAAATGCGCCGAACCGGGCATGAAACGCCTCCGGAACCGGTTGCGCCCAGGTCACGGCAATCGCGTCAGGCAGGCGACTGTTGGCGCCCAGGATCCATGCACGCGGCTCGCGCTGCGCCGGAGTATCGAAATGCACCACCTGCGCCGTGGCATGGACTCCCGCATCGGTGCGCCCCGCACAACTCAACGCGACCGGATGATTCGCCACAAACCCCAGTGCCGCCTCCAACTGCTGCTGCACGCTGGGACCGTCCTTCTGGCGCTGCCAGCCCAACAACCCACGCCCGTCATATTCGACCCCCAGCGCCCAGCGTTGTACCTGCTCACCCGCATCGTTGAAGCCCGGTTGTGCGTGCGCCTCACTCAAATGTCCGCTCCTCAAAAAAACCACCAAGTGAGCCAGGCCGCCAGCACCCCGAACCACAAGCCGATGACTGCCCAGCGGGGCACTGCCCGATTCTCCGTCCCAAGGTCGGCCGGGCCGTCCTCCGCCCCGCTCGGTCCGGAAAGGGCCTGATCCAGACGCTGCACCAGCCACTCGCGCACCGCTTCCAGCCGAGCCTTTCTCGCCCCCCCAAGCGCCTCCCGGCGCGCCTTGATCGCCGCTCGATCCCCCTCGAAATACATCAGGGCGAGAAACAGTCGCCGGGCGAAACGCTCGCCCCAGGCACCGAACACCTGCCAAGGTCCGCCCAGCACCAAACCGAGACTGCGTACGAGCACAGGCCTTGAAAACCGCTCGGTAAGCCAGACCACCAGCAGCAGCACCAGGACCAGGGCGAGGATACGAGTCCCGGCCTCCTGGAGCCCAGCGGCAAGATCGCCACCCTCCATCGGCCATAGGCCATAGAAGATCAGCAGGGAGAGGTAGAACCACTTCATGCGCAGGATCAAGCGACCGGCACGGCCCCAGGCAAACCCGCCGGGCCACGCCAGCCCGCCCACGAGCACGGCCATCACCACGAGTACCCGTGGCTCGGCCGATACCAGCGCAGCAGAAGCAGCCAGCACCCCCAGAAACGCCCACACCGCCCACACCACGCCCGGCGGGTGCGGTACCGATTCTGGCGGCAATTCGGAGGTCTGAACCAAGCGTGAACCGCCCTCGCAGCGATTAATGAACCACAAAAAAGGCCCCGCCCGGGGTTTTGCCCCCGGGCGGGGCCGGTCTGCACATTCCGGGGGTCAGCCGAGACCGAACCGGGAACATCCGGTCCGGAACTCCGACTTCCCGACGGTCACGAGCCCTGAATCTGCTCGCGGATCCCCTCGGCCTCGCGTTTCTGATCATCGGTGCCCGAGGTCAGGACCTCGTCGATCAATTCCTGGGCACCTTCCTGATCTCCCATGTCGGCATAAGCCTGGGCCAGACTCAGACGCGTGACGTTCTCGTCCGCGTCCGCTCCTGCGGAACCATCGTCGGTTTCATCCAGACCGGCAATAGGCGCATCGGAACCACCCGGGCCAAGCAGGTTCTCGTCCAGATCCAGGCCAGCTTCCGGCTCCGCCTGTTCCCCGCCACTCGCGGTGGAATCTGTCTCCGGAAGCTCGTTCTCGTCGATGTCGAACGCAAGATTGTTCAAGTCCCCATCAGCATCCGCGCTGGAAACATTACCTTCCGCGGCGTTCGCCAGATCCGCTTCCAGATTCTCGTCGAGGTCGAACGACAGGCCCTGATCATCCGCAACCGGCTCGCTCCCCAGGCTTTCCGCCGCCTCGTCGGTCTCGGGAAGCTCCAGACCCGAGAAATCGATCTCATTGCTGTCGGATTCCGTCGCGCGGCTTCCTTCCGCAGAAGGCACATCACCGAGATCGCCGGCCATCGCGCCACCAGCTGCAGTGGCGCCAAGACCGGCCCCCTCCCCAATCCGGGATTCCAGATCGGACAGGCGATCACGCGTAGCCGTATCACCCGCATCCAGCCGACCGCGCAGCGCACCGGCCGCCTGCCTTGCGCTCTCCTCATCCTCAAGCGCGAGATGTGCCTCGACCAATTTCAGGCGGTACTGCTTGTTATCCGGATCGCGCTCGATCGCCGCATTGAGCGTCTCGACCGCCTGATCGTTCATGCCGTACGCCAGGCAGACATCCACCTCTGCCAGTACGTCATCTGTCGCCTCGCCTCCCTTCTGACTGGTGCTGGCGACCACGACCTCGCCAACCTCTTCCCCCGAATCGGCCGACAGATGGGAAGCGTCTTCCTGTTGCCCATCATCGCGTTCCGCGCCACCCGCCGCCGCGGCCGTGCCAACCACGGTGGCAGCGGCGGCACGGGTCGTCGAGCGATCTGGCGAACCCATCTCCCCGGTCTCGTAACTGCGGGCATCGAAGCCGGTCGCCTGCACCTTGCTGTTGTCCGCACGCGGCTTCAGGCCGGAACCGTGATCGTCGACCATCACCTCGCGGCGGCCGCCGCGGGCAAAAGCCAGCAACACCAGCAGCAGAAGAATGACCAGCGCAATCGCCATCATCAGCAGCAACGGGTCATTCATGATGCGTTCGTTCAGCGGGGCATTGCGTTCAGCATCCGCACGATCCAGACGGGTGCGCAGCTGTTCGCGCTCGGCGCGCAGCTGGCTCAGCTGTTCCTCGAGCCCGGCCATGTTCTCGCTGGAGATCTCGGCCAGACGCCCACGCTCGCCAAGCTCCTCGCGCAATTCGGAGAGCTCGGCGCGCATTCCGTCCATTTCGGCGCGCTGGGACAGCAGGGCTTCCTGCAGCAGCTCCTCGGACCCCCCCTCGGTTGCCCCGGCTTCGGCATCTTCCGGCAGCAGATCGGCGACGATCTCCAGGCGATCCTCGGGCGCCACCGCCTCGGTCGCGGCCTCGTCGCCCACCGCCGTTTCGTCCTCGGTCACGGCCGAGTCCGATTCGGCCACTGCGGATTCGTCGTCCGCAACCGCCGCGGCAGCGTCTTCCGTAACAGCCGATTCTTCGTCCTCGGCGAGCGCCTCGCCCTCGACACCCTCCTCAGCCGCGGCCGGAGCCGGCTCCGGTTCTTCGCGAGCCGCGCGAGTGGATTCCTGCCAGGAGCGCGTCTGATCGGCAACCTCGGCCCGCGCCTCGGCGGTACTGCGCGCGTCCAACTGTTCGCGGGACGGCGTACGCAATTCCGCGTCCGCGCGCAGCGAATTGATGTTGTTACCCATGAAGGCCTGCGGATTGGCGTCGAGGAACGCGAGCATGGCCTGCTCGTCGCTGTATCCCGAGACACCGCTGCGGCGCACGACCGCGTAGAGGGTGTCGCCACTACGCACCCGGATGGTTTCGCCTTCGCGGGTCGCACGCGGCGCTGCGCCGGGGTCCCCGCTCACGGCCGGCGCAGAAGTTCCGGAAGGCATCGTGCCGGGCGGATCCAGCAACAACGAGACCTCGCGCATGGCGCGCCCGCCATCCCAGCGCGCCTCCAGCAGCATGCCCACATAGGGCTCGCGCACCGGCCGGCGTGTGGTCAGGATGATGCGGTCACCCTCGACTTGGATGTTCAGGTCCCCCGGAACACCGCCACGGTTCAGACCGGCGCGGCGGTATGCATCCTCGGAAGCCTGGCGAATTCGCAGGGAATCGCCCGCAGCTGCCGCTCCCCGCAAGGGAATCTCCGCCCGCAAGGGCTGATTCAGGAAGGATTGAAGATTGATTTCGCCGAAGCCCACGGAACTCGAGGACGCCGGGGCCACCAGCAGCAAGAACAAAAACCCAACCAAAAACTTGCGCACGAATTCCCCCTGAAAATGCCACGTGGCCGTACTGCCTCGGCCGACACGGCCGATGACCCCCTGGCCACGGATGTACCGGGTAGTGTCCCCGGCGTTTTCCCGGATTAAATCACAGGTAATCGCGGATCAAAACCTCCGCGATCTGAATCGTGTTCAGCGCGGCCCCCTTCCGCACGTTGTCCGAGACCACCCAAAGGTTCAGTCCGCGGGGGTGGGAAATGTCCTCGCGGATGCGGCCGACGAACACCGCATCCTTGCCGGAACCCTCGGTCACCGCAGTCGGATAGCCCCCGTCCTCGTGCTTGTCCAGCACCGTGATCCCCGGTGCGCCGGAGAGGATTTCGCGGGCCTTCTCCGCACTGATCTTCTCGCGCGTCTCGATATGCAGGGCCTCGGAATGCCCGTAGAACACCGGAATGCGCACCGCAGTCGGGTTCACCAGGATGGACTCGTCGCCCATGATCTTCCGGGTCTCCCAGACCATCTTCATCTCTTCCTTGGTGTAGCCATTGTCCTGGAAAACGTCGATGTGCGGCAGGGCATTGAACGCGATCTGCTTGGGATACACGTTGCACTCCACCGGACGGCCATTCAGCAACGCCGCCGTCTGGTGCGCCAGCTCCTCGATCGCCTCTTTTCCAGTACCGGACACGGCCTGGTAGGTTGCCACGTTAATCCGTTCGATGCCGACCGCATCGTGCAGCGGCTTCAGCGCCACCAGCATCTGAATGGTGGAGCAATTCGGGTTCGCGATAATCCCGTGTTTCGTGTAATCGCCCACCGCGTCCGGGTTCACCTCCGGAATTACGAGCGGGATCTCCGGGTCGTAGCGGAACTGGGAGGTATTGTCGATCACGACGCAGCCGGCCGCCGCCGCCTTGGGCGCATATTCCGCGGACACCGAGGCGCCCGGCGAGAACAGCCCGATCTGCACCGTGGAAAAATCAAAAGTCGCCAGGTCCTCGACCTCCAACTCGCGCCGGCCGTAGTCCACCGTCTTGCCCACCGACCGCGAGCTGGCCAGGGCATGCACGCGCCCGATCGGCAGGTCGCGCTCGGCCAGGATGGACAGCAGGGCCTCGCCAACGGCGCCCGTTGCCCCGACCACGGCCACGTCAAATTTGCGGTCACTCATCGTTAATTCCCGGTTGAACTTTAATCGTTAACGCTTTGATAGATATTTACTCATCCAGGGCCGCGACCAAGGCGTCGCCCATGCCCTGCGTACCGACCAGCTTCATGCCTTCGCCGAAGATGTCTGGGGTACGCAAGGCCTGATCCAGTACCCGACCCACAGCCGCCTCGATGCGTTCGGCCAGGTCGTTGCGGTCCAGACTATGACGGAGCAGCATCGCGACCGACAGCACCGTCGCCATCGGGTTGGCCTTGCCCTGCCCCGCAATATCCGGTGCCGAACCGTGGATCGGCTCGTACAGACCCACGCCCTCGCTGTTCAGCGAGGCGGACGGCAGCATGCCGATGGAGCCGGTCAGCATCGCCGCTGCATCGGACAGGATGTCGCCGAACATATTGCCGGTCACCATCACGTCGAACTGCTTCGGGTCACGCACCAGCTGCATCGCGGCGTTGTCCACATACATGTGAGACAGCTCGACCTCGGGGAACTCCTTCCCGACACGCTCGACCACCTCGCGCCACAGCTCGGAGACCTCCAGCACGTTGGCCTTGTCCACCGAGCACAGGCGCTTGCCCCGCTTCATCGCCGCCTCGAAGCCGACCCGGGCGATCCGCTCAATCTCCGATTCGCTATAGACCAGCGTATTGAAGCCGACCCGCTCGCCATTGCGTTCCTCGATCCCGCGTGGCTGGCCGAAGTAGATCCCCCCGGTCAGCTCGCGCACGATCAGGATGTCCAGCCCGCTGACCACCTCGGGCTTCAGCGTGGAGGCCGAGGCCAGCTGCGGATACAGGATCGCCGGGCGCAGGTTCGCGAACAGGCCGAGATCCGAGCGGATGCCAAGCAGCCCACGCTCGGGGCGCAGGTCGCGCTCCAGCGACTCGTACTGCGGGCCACCCACCGCCCCCAGCAGGATCGCGTCTGCACGACGCGCCGCCTCGCGGGTGGCCTCCGGATAGGGGTGCCCGGCCGCGTCATGCGCCGCGCCCCCGATCAGGCCCTGCTCGATCTCCAGATCCAGACCGCCGATCTCGCCCACGCGCTCCAGCACCTTCAGCGCCTCGGCCACGATCTCGGGCCCAATCCCGTCCCCGGGCAATACCAGAATTCGGCTCACAAACCTCTCCCAAGTAACTATTATTCTTTACCTATACATTCCTAGTGGCAACGTCATTGCGAGGAGCCGCAGGCGACGTGGCAACCTCCGGTCGCAACCCCCGACGTTTACCCGAGCCAGCGCCGGGGCTGCCCTGGGAGATCGCCACGTCGCTGCGCTCCTCGCGATGACGGTGCTTCCTGCCCCCCGTCATTGCGAGGCCCCGCCAGGGGCCGTGGCACAAAAGCGCGAAGCGCGTTGAACGGCCGCAGGCCGGCCCGAAGGGCGAGCGCAGCGAGTAACCTCCCAAAGCTGCCAGAGCGCCGGTATGGGGATCCGGTGGTTCCGGACGGAGGTTGCTTCGTCGCTTCGCTCCTCGCAATGACGGTGCCCGGATCCAGGCCGTGCCAGACGCACCGTCTACCGTTGTTGTTCCGCCATCCACGGCCATTCGCGGCGCTGGCGCTCCTCGAAGGCGCGAATATCGTCCGCAAACTGCAGCGTCAGGGCGATATCGTCCAGCCCGTTCAGCAGGCGATGGCGGCGGTCCTCGTCCAGCGTAAAGTCGAATACGTTACCGTCCGGCGCGGTCACGGTCAGCTCTTCCAGATTCACCTCGACCTGCGCACCCGGATTCGCCTCCACCTGATCAAACAGGCGCTGCACCTCGTCCTCGGCCAGCACCACGGGCAGGAGCCCGTTCTTGCAGCTGTTGGAGAAAAAGATGTCCGCGAACGACGGCGCGATCACCGCACGAAAACCGAAATCGGTCAGCGCCCAGACCGCGTGCTCACGGGAGGAGCCACAGCCAAAGTTCTTGCGCGCCAGCAGGATGGTCGCCTCGTCAAACGGCGCCTGATTCAGCACAAAGTCCGGGTTCGGCCGGCGCTTCGAGCCGTCCATGCCCGGCTCGCCCGGGTCCAGGTAGCGCCAGTCGTCGAAGGCATTCGGGCCAAAGCCCGTGCGCTTAACCGACTTCAGGTACTGCTTGGGGATGATCGCATCGGTATCCACGTTGGAGCGGTCCAGCGGCGCGACGATCCCCTTGTGTACAGTAAAGGCCTGCATCGCTTACGCCTCCTTCAACGCGGACGGTTCAATGAAGTGCCCGGCGACGGCCGCCGCGGCGGCCAGCGACGGGCTGACCAAATGCGTGCGCCCGCCCTGCCCCTGACGGCCCTCGAAGTTGCGGTTCGAGGTCGAGGCGCAGCGCTCGCCCGGCTCCAGGCGGTCGGCGTTCATCGCCAGGCACATCGAACAGCCCGGCTCGCGCCACTCGAAGCCGGCATCCAGGAAGATGCGGTCCAGCCCCTCCTGCTCCGCCTGCTGCTTCACCAGCCCGGAGCCCGGCACCACCATCGCCAGCTTGATGTTGTCGGCCTTCTTGCGGCCCTTCACCACCTCGGCGGCGGCGCGCAGGTCCTCAATCCGGGAATTCGTGCAGGACCCGATGAACACCTTGTCCGGACGGATCTCCGTCATCGGGGTATTCGCCTTCAGGTCCATGTACTCCAGCGCCCGCTGCATGCCCTCGGCGCGCACCGGATCGGACTCGGCCGCCGGGTCCGGCACCCGCCCGTCGATCGGCGCGACCATCTCCGGCGAGGTGCCCCAGCTGACCTGCGGGGCGATCTCGGCGGCATCCATCTCCACCACCGCGTCGAACTCGGCATCCGGGTCGGAGACCAGCGTGCGCCAGTACTCGGCCGCCCGCTCGAACATCTCGCCGGTCGGCGCCTGCGGCTTGCCGCGCACGTATTCGATGGTCTTCTCGTCCACCGCGACCATGCCCGCACGGGCCCCGGCCTCGATCGACATGTTGCAGACGCTCATACGGCCTTCGATCGACAGGCTGCGGATCGCGGAGCCGGCAAACTCGATCGCGTAGCCGGTACCGCCAGCGGTGCCGATGCGGCCGATGATGGCCAGCACCACGTCCTTGGCGGTGACGCCCGGGCGCAGCGCGCCTTCCACACGGATCTGCATGGCCTTGGTCTTCTTTTGCCACAGGCATTGCGTGGCCAGCACATGCTCCACCTCGGAGGTGCCAATACCAAAGGCCAGCGCGCCCAGCGCGCCATGCGTGGAGGTATGCGAGTCGCCGCAGACTACGGTCATGCCCGGCAAGGTCGCGCCCTGCTCCGGGCCGATCACGTGCACGATGCCCTGGCGCACGTCCGCCATCGGGAAGAATTTCAGCCCCAGGCTCGTGACGTTGCTCTCCAGTGTTTCCACCTGGATGCGCGAGACCGGATCCGCAATCCCCTGGTCGCGGTTCTCCGTGGGCACGTTGTGATCCGGCACCGCCAGCACGGAATCGCCGCGCCATGGCTTGCGCCCGGCCAGCCGCAGCCCCTCGAAGGCCTGCGGACTGGTCACCTCGTGCACCAGGTGGCGGTCGATGTAGAGCAGCGTCGAGCCATCCGGCTCCTCGCGCACCCCATGCGCCTCCCACAACTTGTCATACAGGGTCTTGCCAGCCATTACCTACTCCCGCGGCCGTGCCGCGTTCTATCGTTCTTGCGTCCCACCGCCGACGATCCACCGGCGCTATACAGGCTCGCCCTTGCACCGCGTCGCCAACTGGCACCGTCATTGCGAGGAGCGTAGCGACGAAGCAACCTCCGTCCGAAACCACCCGATCCCGGTACTGGCGCTCTGCCAGCTTCAGGAGGTTACTCGCTGCGCTCGCCCTTCGGGCCGGCCTGCGGCCGTTCAACGCGCTTAGCGCTTTTGTGCCGCGTCGCCTTCGGCTCCTCGCAATGACGTCGTTTCATGACGCCCGTTGATCTAGAGTCTGGGCCCGCCCCGGTATTCTTTCAAATCCGATTTCTTATCCGTATCATTCCATGCGGTTATATAGGTGCCGGGTCATGCCGAGCCCGACCATCGAACGGACCATTATCTCACGCGGGGACTGGAGAGACACGGATGCGCCCAGAACAACTGAGTGTCGAATCCCTGCAGGCCTTCGTCGCGGTCGTCGACACCGGCGCCTTCTCCGCCGCGGCCGAACGGCTGCACCTGACGCAGCCCGCCATCAGCAAGCGCATCCAGTCGCTGGAGGCCACGCTGGAACGTCCGTTATTCGAGCGCCAGGGTCGGCGTGTACGGCCGACCGAGGTCGCCGAACGCCTGCTGCCCGAGGCCCGCGAAATCCTCGCCCGCCTGCGCGCCATCGAGCAGCAGGTCGCCGACCTCGACCAGGTGGTGCGCGGCCGCATCCGCCTGGCCACCTCGCACCACATCGCCCTGCACCGCCTGCCCACGCCACTGTCGGCCCTGCGCGAGCGCTACCCGGAGCTGGAACTGGAACTCGCGTTCATGGATTCGGAGGCGGGCATCGAGGCCGTAATGCACGGCGACGCCGATCTGGCCCTGGCTACCCTGCCCGATGAACTACCGAAGGGCGCCGAAGCACACACGGTCTGGACCGACGCACTCGTCCCGATGACCGCCCGCAACCGGGCCCAGGATACCCCGCTGGATACGCTCCAACGCCTGCATGACTGGCCAACGATCCTGCCACCGGTCGACTCCACCACCCGGCGCCAGATCGATCAGGCGCTGGCCGCGCAGGGCCTGCACCCCACCGCCGCCCAGGAAAGCCCCTACCTCGAAGTCATCCGCATGATGATCACCGCCGGCCTCGGCATCGGCTTCCTGCCCCGCACCATGGCCACTGCTGACCTCGCGGTACTCGACTGGCCCGGCGCGCCCATTACCCGCCACCTCGGCTGGGTCCGCCACGCCGACCGCTACCGCTCCCAATCAATAAAGTCAATGATTCTGATGCTAGAGGGCCGTTAACGCTTTCAAGACGAGTGCTTCATCGAGGCGTCGCCCCCGGCTTGCACGCGTCCTGGTCCAGGACGAATTGTTCCCCGTCCCACACGAACATCGCGGCGACCGCCACGGCATCCTCCTGAAGCGGACGAAGGCTGTACTGGGCGCAATCGCGTTCATCGAAGCCCTGGAACACGAACGCCGCGACCGGGTTGCCCTCGGCATCGTACTGGTAGCCGTGGATGTTGGGGTCGGCGTTCATGTCCGCTCCGGCACAGGCCGCAAGAGGGAGGAGGAGAGCGGCCACGAGGGCCGCCCGGTTGCAGGTGAGTGTGCGCATCGTCATGGTTCAGAACCGCTTGGAGAAGGTGGCAACACCCGCCACGTCGGAACCATCCTGATGGTCCGGGTTGTTGGAGTACAGCAGGTTCACGTTCAGTCGGCTATCCACGCTCGGGGCGTAGGCGTAGCCCAGCTCGACATCCTGCTGACGCCCGTTCGGGGCCAGGCTGGCGCTGCGCTGTTCGCGGATCACGTTGCCCTCGACGTCCCGACCCACCGGCACATCCAGGTTCGCGGTGCCGGCGGTGACGCGCAGCGGCTGACTGACCATAAACACCGCTTCGTGCTGATCCCGCTCGATAGTCAGGCCCAATGCGGACTGCTCGGTGGTCAGGCCGTCAATGGAGCGGATCATCCCCGGGCCGCCGGCCACATCTGCCTGGCCGCGCTCATAGCGCGCCATCAAGCCGAAGTAGTCACCCATGGACCAGTTCGCCCCCACCGACATGAGGCCCATGGTGGAGCGGTCGCCCAGCGACAGGGCGCCGTACCCACGAGAGCCCAGCAGGCCGCCTTGTTCGTGGCGCTGGCCGTAGCCGACTTCCAGTTCCAGCGCATCGGTCGCATCGAAGCGCATGGCGACATCAGTGCGGGCCTGACGGTAGCCGTTATACAGACTGTCCTCGTCGCGCTTGGCCGAGCCTGCCCAGTGGCCCACATCCATCGCTACACGGTCGGTCATCGACAAGGTGGCGGCGAAGCCCGCACCCTGACTCAGCAAGTGGGACAGGCCGCCCGAACCATCGGACAGCATCGCCATCCCGTTTTCCGGGGTCCACGGGTCCATGAGGGCCGTTTCACCCTGGTGGAAGCCGAATGCCGCCAGCTCGACCGTTCCGGTATCGAGGCGCACTTCACTCGCCCCCATCATTCCGCCAGTCGTGTGATGACTGGTCATCGACAACCCCGGGGCGACCTCATTGGTGATCGGGCGCGGGTTCAGGCCGGCCGTGGCGATCTTCTGCACTCGACCCGCCAGGCGCTGGCCATAGGCCATAACCGGGTGACTCTGACTGGACAGGTCCAGCTGGTAGTCCCGGCCCAGGTCATCAAATCCCACGACCCCTTCCAGCGCCGCGGTGTCGAAGCTGCCGCCGAAGCTGGAGGACCACGTCGCTTGCGTCTCGGACAGCGCGTGGCCGCCGTCTTCCACCTTTCCGCTGGACGCGATGGCCGTTTCGCCCTGCGGCTTCAACGCCTCCTCCAGGTCCGCGTGCCCCTGACCGAGGTAGTAGTTCCCGCAATTCAGGTTCTCGTCCGGGCCGCAATCGTTCTTCTCGAACAGCTCGGAACCCTGGTCTGCCGTATCCAGCAGCAGCCCCGTGGTCTCTTTCGCCGACATGTGCGGCCACTGCGAGTTGATCGTGGCCACCATGCCCGCGATCTGGGGCGCGGCGATGGAGGTTCCGCCAAACGTGCCCGTGGCGTCATCGCTCGTATTCGAAGCGGACTGCGCAACAAACGGTGCCGCCAGTGCACGGGCCTGGAGATCCTCGTCCGCGCCGGGATAATTACTGGCCGGATGCTTTTCCCATTCATCCGACCCGACCGCAATCAGCGTCTGGTCCAGCACCGACAGCAGCCCATCGTCGGTGGCCTTCTCCATGTCAAAGTTATCCGTAACGCTCTCGCCTTCGTTGCCGGCCGCAATCACGATCGCCGTTCCAAGACGCTCGAAGCTACCATCCGGCATTTCCATTTCCACCGAGCTCGCCAGTGCGTCCGCGGTGTCCGCATCGTTCAGGGCATTGAGGCCGCCCGAAAAGCTCAGATTGGCCACCCGGGCATCCTGCTCGGCCGACCACTTCATGCCCTCCTGAAGATAGCTCCTCCGAACAGACCCGCCGGAACCCGCCTTGAACAGGGCGAGCTTCCCATTGCCCGCCACACCGAAGGTGTTGCCGGCGGCGAGGGCGGCCACCGGCGTCCCGTGCATATAGGCAGGAATACCATCCTCGTCGTCCACCGATGCCGTTACATCCTCGCCGGCGGTCTGACGGTTATAGGAGGTCTCGATCCGGCCTTCGAATTCTTCATGGCTGGTGCGAAATTCCGTATCAATCACCGCGATTAGTGCGTCTTCCCCGTCTTCGATCGTGGTTTGCTGAACGGCCGGCGTAACGTTGACGTAAGTGTCTTCTTCCGGCTTCACGTTCGAGGAGGAGGAGCCGCCACCACCGCCACCGCAGCCGGTCAGCGCCAGCCCCGCAGCCGCCACCCCAGCAAAGAACACACTTCTCCCTGAAAGAGTCATTGATCCCCCAACGTGAAAAACAGAAAGATGCCCGGTGAAGTCCGGGCAATAGGCAATGGACAAGGCGAACTCACACCTCGTCGCCGGGCCTTGTGTACTACTTCATTATTGCTGCCCGGATCTTCTTATCCGTCTTGTACTGGTTCAACGCGTACACCGACCAGATCACAGCTGGGATCCATCCAATGATGGTGAGCTGCAACAACAGGCAGAGGATGCCCGAGAACGGTCGACCAATCGTAAACATCTGCAACCACGGCAGAAAAAAGGCAAGAAGCAATCGCATGGGACCTCCCTGGTACGCAATCTTGATCAAAAGTGTGATATCCGTCACACAACAGACCATTGCACCGTAAAGAAATCCGACATAGCAGGCAAGGCGACAACGGACCCAGCTGCTCCAAGTTGGAGAATGCCGATTCGGTTCTCAGGCGCGGGCGGCTTCGCGGGGGAGGAGGGACGAGATCATCCAGGTGGCGAAGATGAAGAAGGTGGAAGCGATCAGGGCGCCTTCCAGGCCCCAGACCATGAAGATGGCGCCGGAGGCGACAGTGCCGACCAGGCGGCCGCCAGCGTTGGCCATGTAGTAGAAGCCCACCTTCATCGCAACGCGGTCGGCCTCGGCGTAGTCAAGGATGAGGAAGGAGTGGACGGCCGAGTTGATCGCGAATACCACGCCGAACACGCCCAGTCCGACCATCAGCACCCAGGCCGGGTCCAGGCCCACCTCCAGGCCGATCACAATGGCGATCGGCAGCAGCATCAGGATGAACGCCCACAGGCGCGCGGTGAGTCCGGTCGGATGCACCCCGCCCCGGCCCAGCAGGCGCGGCACCGAGGCCTGCACGATGCCGTAGCCGATCACCCACAGCGCGAGGAACGCGCCGACCTGCATGTGGTTCCAGTCGAGCGTGGCGCTGAGGAACACCGGCAACGCGACCACGAACCAGACATCACGCGCGCCGAACAGGAAGAAGCGTGCGGCCGAGAGCACGTTGATCGCGGCGGAGTTGGAGAACATCTGGGTGAACTTCGGCTTGCCCCCGACACGCCCCAGCCCGCGCGGCAGTCCGACCACCGAGAACAGCATGACCAGCGCCAGCATCCCGGCCAGGATGACCAGCGCCATCTGGAAGCCCACGCTGTAGAGCAGCGCCCCGCCGACAAAGAAGCCGACCCCCTTTAGCGCGTTCTTCGAGCCGGTGAGTACCGCCACCCAGCGAAACAGCCGCCCCTCCCTGTCGCCGGCGATCAGCTTCACGCCGGACTTCGCGCTCATCTTGTTCAGATCCTTGGCGATCCCGGACAGGGCCTGCGCAAACATCACGTAGGCCACGCCCAGCCACGCCTCGGGCACCGTGAGCATCAGCAGGGCCGCCACCTGCAGCAGCGTCCCGCCGATCATGGTGGTGTTCACCCCCAGCCGCGCGGCCAGCCAGCCACCGGTGAGGTTGGTGATGACCCCGAACAGCTCGTAGAACAGGAACAGGAAGGCGATCTCCAGCGGGCTGTAGCCAAGCTGGTGGAAGAACAGCACGACCAGCATGCGGATCGCGCCGTCGGTGACGGTGAACGCCCAGTAGTTCGCGGTGATCCGCGCGTAGGCGCCCAGCCCCAGGGTGGGGGGCCCGCCCGGGTTCGGCTGGTCGGCCGTGCCGCTCACGACGGCCTCAAACCCCGAGCTTGGCGACGCGGGCGACCAGCTCGACCAGCCGGTTCGCGTAGCCCCACTCGTTGTCGTACCAGGCCAGCACCTTCACCTGCGTGCCATCGACCACCATGGTCGACTGGGCATCCACGATGGACGAGCGCGGGTCGGTGCGGAAATCGCTGGAGACCAGCGGGCGCTCCTCGTAGCCGAGGATGCCGTTCAGATCACCGTTCGCCGCCTCGCGCAGCAGGCCGTTGACCTCCTTCGCCGTCGTCTCGCGCGCGGCCTCGAAGGTGAAATCCGTCAGCGACGCGTTCATCAACGGCACGCGCACCGCATGGCCGTTCAGACGCCCGTTCAGTTCGGGAAAGATGTCGCCAATCGCCTTCGCCGAGCCGGTAGTGGTCGGGATCAGGTTCAGCCCGGCCGCACGAGCCCGGCGCAGGTTGTCGCGCGGCAGGTCCACCGGCGACTGGGTGGCGGTCATGTCGTGGACGGTCAGGATGGTGCCGTGGCGGATCGACAGCGCCGGGTGCAGCACCTTGACCAGCGGCGCCAGGCAGTTGGTGGTGCAGGAGGCAGCCGTCACGACGTGGTGCTTCGCGGGATCGTAAGCGGCGTCGTTCACACCCATCACCACGTTCAGCGCGCGCTCGTCCTTCACCGGCGCCGCGACCACCACGCGCTTCGCGCCCCGGGTGAAATGCGGCTCCAGCGTGTCCATGGTGCGGTAGGCGCCAGTGGCGTCGATCACGATGTCCACGTCCGACTCGCTCCACGGCACCTGCGCCGGCTCGGCCAGGCTCGTGTGGCGCAGCTCGCGCCCGTCGATCCGGATCTGGTCCGCTGCGGCCTCGGGCTCGCGGCCCCAGCGCCCGTGCACCGAGTCGAACTCCAGCAGGTGGCCAGTGACGGTCCCGTCGGCCGCGACCTCGTTCAGATGCACGATCTCGATGTCGTCCCGGTCCCATGCCGCGCGCAGGGCCAAGCGACCGATCCGCCCCATCCCGTTTATACCGACGCGCACCGCCATGGAGCCCCTCCCGCGAAAAATCGCGTCAGCATACCCCGCCCAAATGACAACCGCATGACGCCCAACCGCTGAAGACCCGGCTCGTCAGTTGAGCCAGACGATCCCCGCGTTGAGGTAGATGGCGAAGGCGACCCACAACAGGTACGGCACCAGCAGCGCGCCGGCAACACGATCGATCCGCCAGAAAGCGATCAGGGTGGCCAGGATCAGCGGCCACAGGATCAGGATCTCGGCGAGCGCCAGATCCGGGCGTTGCACGCCGAAGAACAGCACCGACCAGCCGAGATTCAGCGCGAGCTGGGCCAGGAACAGCCCCAGCGCCATCGGGGCGCCGGTCAGGCCGACGCGCCGCCAGACATGCCAGGCGGCGAGGCCCATCAGGCCGAACAGCACGGACCAGACCGGGCCGAACACCGCATCCGGCGGGTTCAGCGGCGGGCGCGTCAGCGTCGGATACCAGTCGCCCACCGAGAGACTGGTTGCCCAGCCACCCAATCCCGCCACAGCGAAGACCAACACCATCCAGGCCAGCAGACCCAGCATGTCCATGGCAAAGGAGCGCCGCCGCGGGCGCGGGGAACGGGCCGAATCGGATGTCGTCACGGAATTCTCCTTGTACTCGGGGGTCCTAGTCCGGGCTTCATCGAATCGGCGCCGGATTCCGAACGGAATTCATGCACGATTCAGTCAGCCACGCGACACTCTAACCTGACCACCCGGCACACAAGCGAGTTGCAATGCCCCGCCCCGCCACACTGATCACCGCGCTCCTGTTCCTCCTGGCCGCTGGCATCCTCGCCTGGATGCTGCTCGGGCCGGAAGACGACGCGGCCCCTTCCGGTCGTCCGGGCGGCGGCGAGACCCGCCCGGTCGCAGTCGCCATTGCCGGCATCGAGACCCGCGACCTGGTCGAACGGCGGCGCTTCACCGGCAGCATCGAGGGCGCCGACCGGATCGAGATCACCCCCCGCGTGGGCGGGCGGGTTGCCGAGGTGTTCGTCAATCTGGGCGACCGCGTGGAGCCCGGTGATCCGCTGCTGCAGCTGGATACCGAGGAATTCGAGCAGGACGTGGCCCAGGCCGCGGCGGAGCTGGAAGTCGCCGAGGCCAGCCTGGCCGAGGCCCTGGCCAGCCGCGATGCGACCCGGCGCGAACTGCAGCGCACCCGCAAGCTGCGCGACCAGGGGATCGCGTCGCGCTCGGAGCTGGAGGCCGCGGAAACCGAACTCGCCCTGGCACAGACGCGCGTCACCCTGGCCGAGTCGCAGATCCGCCAGCGGCGTTCCGCGCTACGCACCCGCGAGATCCAGTTGAGCTACACCCGCATCGAGGCGGGTACGGCCGACAGCACCCGCTGGGTCGCCGAACGCCACGTGGATCCCGGCACGGTCATCAGCGCCAACGACACCGCACTGGCGCTGGTCCGGCTGCAGCCGGTGCGCGCCATCCTGGCCGTGACCGAGGCCGACTACGGCCGGCTGTCGCCGAGCCAGGGGGCGCAGGTCTACACTGCCGCCTATCCGGACGCCGGATTTGCCGGCACCATCGCCCGCATCGCCCCGGAATTCCGGCCCGGGTCGCGTCAGGCGCGGGTCGAGGTGGAGATCCCCAACGAACGCGACCAGCTGCGCCCGGGCATGTTCGTGGAGGCCGCCATTACCCTGGGGGAACGCAACGCCGTCCTGGCGATCCCACGCGACGCGATCATCCAGCGCGAGGCCGGCCCGACCCTGTTCAGCGTGGACCGCAGCGGCGAACGCCCGCAGGCCCGCCGCCATCAGGCGGTTACCGGCGTGCGTGACGGCGACTGGGTCGAACTGCTGGAACCCGAGCTGCCGGAAGGCACCGAGGTCGTCGTGCTCGGCCAGCACCTGCTCGCGGACGGCACCCCGCTGCGCGTGACCGACCCGCGCAACGTGCCGGGTGGAGACGACACACCCGAGTCGGACACCCCGTGAATCCGGCCCGCGTAACGGTCCACCGCCCCGTGCTGACCAGCATGGTAGCCCTGATCGTGGTGATCCTCGGCCTGACCGCGCTGACCCGCCTGCCGGTGGATCTGCTGCCGAATATCACCTACCCGGTGGTCACGGTGATGACGTCCTACCCCAATGCCGGGGCCGAGGAAGTCGAACAACTCGTCACGCGCCAGGTGGAGCAGGCCGCGGCCGCCATTACCGGTGCCCAGGAGATCCGCTCGACCTCCGCCGAGGGCAACAGCAACGTCCGCATCAACTTTGCCTGGGGCACGGACATCCGCCAGGCGGTGGACGACCTGCGCGATCGCCTGGCGCGCATCGAGGACCGCCTGCCCGATGACGCCGATCGCCCGCTGGTACGCCAGTTCGACACCCAGGACTCGCCCATCATGCGTCTGGGCATCGGCTCGCAACTGGACGCCATCCACCTGCGCACCCTGATCGACAACCGTATCGCCCCGCGTCTGGAACGCATCCCCGGCGTGGCAGCTGTGGATACCTTCGGCGGCCTGGAGCGCGAGGTCCGCGTGGAGGTGGACCCGGAACGCATCGAGGCCATCGACCTCGGCCTGGACGACCTGCGCAACCGCATCCGCGACGCCAACGTGATCACCCCCGGCGGCCCGATCATGGACGGGCGCCGCGAATACCGCCTGCGCACCCCGGCCGAGTTCCGTTCGGTGGACGAGGTCCGCGACACCATCGTGCAGCGCAGCGAGGACGGTGTGACCTACCTGCACCAGGTGGCCGACGTGCGCGACACCCACCAGCGCGTTACCCGCCGGTTCCGGGTCAACCAGGAGGAAGGCGTGCAGCTCGCCGTGCGCAAGCTGGCCGACGCCAACACCGTCGAGGTCTCCGAGGCGGTCCACGCCGAACTGGTGCGCCTGAACCGCGACTTCCCCCAGATCGACATCCGCGCCGTCACCGACGAGGCCGGTTTTATCCGCAACTCCATCACCAACGTCGGTCGGTCGATCCTCTACGGCAGTGCCCTGGCCGTGCTGGTGCTGCTCGTGTTCCTGCGCAACATCCGCTACACGCTGGTGGCGGCCACCGCGATCCCGCTGGCGGTGATCGCCACCTTCGGCCTGGTCTACTTCGGCGGCTACTCGCTGAACCTGATGACACTCGGCGGGATCGCGCTGGGCGTGGGGCTAATGGTGGACAACGCCATCGTGGTGATCGAGAGCATCGCGCGACGGCGCGAGGAACATGCCGAGCAGACCGCCGCCGAGGCCGCCATCAGCGGCACCGGGCGCGTCGCGCCCGCCATCGTCGCCAGCACCCTGACCACCGTGGCGATCTTCCTGCCGCTGTTCTTCGCCGAGGAACTGGCCGGCCAGCTGTTCAAGCCGCTGGCGGCGGTGGTCGCCTTTGCCCTGGCAGGCTCGCTGATCGTCGCGCTGACCCTGGTCCCGATGCTGATGGCCCGCGCCCCGATGCCCAAGCGTGACACCAGTGCCCTCGCGCGCATGGAGCAACGCTACCAGGGGGTGCTGCGACGCACCCTGACCCAGCCATGGATGGTCATCGGCATCAGCCTCCTGCTGCTGATGATCGCCCTGGCGGGGCTGCGCGGCGTGGGCACGGAATTCCTGCCCGCCACCGACGAAGGCGAATTGCGCGTGCATGTCGCCATGGAGCCCGGCACACCCCTGGAAGAGCTCTACGCCACCATGTCCGGCCTCGAGGCGATCATCCACGACGAGGTCCCGGAACTGGAAAACCTGGTCTCCAGCTCCGGCGCCTCGGCGTTCCGCGCCTCCTCGCCCGCCTCCGGCAACATGCGCGTGATGGTCGGCTCGCGCGACAGTCGCAGCCGCTCCTCCGAAGAGATCGCCGCGGCCCTGCGCGACGCGCTGGGCAGCCCGCCGGGGGTCGAGATCCGCGTGCGCGCCTCCAGCGGGATCTTCTTCCGCGGCTTCGGGCGCGGCGCCGACGAGGAAAGCCTGTCCATCGAGGTCCGCGGCTTCGAACTGCCCACGATGAACGCCGTCATCGAGCGTTTCGAGACCGCGCTGGCGGACGTCCCCGGCGTCACCGACACCCGCGTCGGCTCCGACGGCGGGCAGCCGGAATTCGCCACCCGCATCCACCGCGACCGCGCCGCCGACCTCGGCGTGGACGTGCGCACCATCGCCCAGACCCTGGAAACCGCCCTGGGCGGCTCCGGCGCCGGCCAGCTGCGCGCGGGCGGCGACGAGACGCGCATCTGGGTCCAACTACGCGACGCCGACCGGAGCTCGCTGGACGACCTCCTCAACCTGACCGTGCGCAGCGAGGATGGCGAACGCGTGGCATTGCGCAGCCTGGTCACGTTCGATACGGCGATCGGCCCGGACAGCATCCAGCGCCGCGAACAGGCGCGCATCAGCACCTTGTTCGTGAACATCGGCGACCGCTCGCTGGGCGAGGTCGCCGCCGACGTGCGTGCGGCGCTGGCCGATATCCCGCTGCCGGAGGAGATCGACTTCTCGGTCACCGGCGACATCGAGGAGCAGGAAGCCGCGTTCTCCGAACTGCTCCTGGGCACCCTGCTCGCGACGTTGCTGGTCTACATGGTCATGGCCAGCCTGTACGAGTCCCTGCGCGACCCGCTGATCGTGATGTTCTCCATCCCACTGGCGATCATTGGTGTAACCGGCGCACTCCTGATCACCGACACCACGCTCAACGTGCAGTCGCTGATCGGCATCCTGCTGCTGGTCGGGATCGTGGTGAACAACGCGATCCTGCTGGTGGACCGCATGGCGCGGCGCCACCGCGAAGACGGCATGGAACTGCAAGCGGCCATCGTGGCCGCCGCGGGCGAGCGCCTGCGCCCGATCCTGATGACCACGCTGACCACCATCCTGGCGCTGTCGCCGCTGGCCATCGGCATGGGCGACGGCGGCGAGGCCCAGGCCCCGATGGCCCGGGTCGTGATCGGCGGGCTGCTCTCGTCTACCCTGATCACCCTGGTGCTGATCCCGACGCTCTACCTGCTGTTCCACCGCCGGGGCGAGCACCCGCAACCCGTCTACCGAGTCGCCACGGATCATGCCTAGAACTCCCCTGCCCTTCCTCGTCGCGCTCGCACTGGCGCTGGCCCTCCCGGCCCACGCCTCTGAAGCGCCGGATGCCTCCGACGGGCTGCGCCTGTCCCTGCCCGCGGAGGCACTGACGGACGCCCGGCCGTTCGAACGCGAGGCGGTGGCGGAAGAGACCCTGTCCCTGGAGGAGGCCGTCGCCCGCGCGCTGGAAGGCAACCGCGGCCTGCGCGCCGAGCGCCTGCAAACCGCGATCCAGGGCACCTTCGAGGCGCAGGAACGCGCGGTGTTCGACCCCGAGCTGTTTGCCGAGCTGGAGATTAGCCGCGACCAGAGCGTGCGCCAGCTGGAACAGATCGGAGAAACCGATGAAGTAACCACTACCCGGCGCTTTGGCGAGGCGGGCCTGAGCCAGTCGCTGCCAACCGGCACGGACCTGACGGTCTCCGTACGCAGCTCGCGCAGTTCCAGCTCGCGCGTGGAGGCACCCCAGTTCACCACCCGCGCGGGCCTGAGCCTGACCCAGGCCCTGCTCCGGGGCGGGCGTATCGAGTCCAACCTGGTGCGCCTGCGCCAGGCCGGCCTCGACGTGGAGGCCTCGGAGTACGAGGTCCGCGGCTTCGTCGAACAGCTGATCACCGACGTCGAGGGACGCTACTGGGATCTGGTGCTGGCCGACGAACGGATCGCCATCTTCGAGGAGGCCCTGGCCGTGGCCCGCGAGCAGCTCGACCAGACCGAGCGGCGCATCGCCGCCGGCGACCGCCCCGAGACCGAGGCCGTGTCGGCCCGTGCCGAGGTGGCGCTGCGCCGTCAGGGCCTGATCGACGCCCGCGCCGAACGCGCCCGCGCGCAGGACGGCCTCGCGCGACTGCTCCAGGGCGACGGCGGCCTGTGGGATACCCGGCTCGAGGCGAGCTCCGAGCCGGGCCTGGAACGCTACACGCTGGAACCCCTGAATGCCTACGTGGCGCTGGCCCGCGACCATCGCGCCGATCTCAACGAAACGCGACTGCGGGTCCAGCGCGACCAACTGGAGGTCGTGCGCACCCGCAACGGCCTGCTGCCGCGCCTGGACTTCTTCGTGACCCTGGGCCAGTCGGGCTACGCCGACAGCTTCAGCCGCACCTGGCGCGACCGCCAGGGCGACGGCTACGACCTGGCGGCCGGCCTGCGCTTCGAGATGCCGATCGGCAACCGCGCCGCCGAGGCCGAACACACCCGGGCCCGGCTGACCCGCCAGCAGATCCGGGAAACCCTGGCCAACCTGGAGCAACTCGCCATCGAGGATGTGCGCGGCACCTGGTTCGACGCCGCCCGCATCCGCGAACAGATTCAGGCACAGGAAGAGACCGTCGAGTTGCAGGAAGAACTCCTGCGGGTGGAACAGACGCGCTTCCGCGTCGGCGCCGGGACCGCGCTGGCCGTCTCCCAGGCCCAGCGCGACCTGCTGGAGAGCCGCCTGAACCTGACCGAGACGGTCGTGCGTTTCCGTCAGCTCACCACCGAACTGCTGAACGCCAGCGGCACCCTGCTGCTCCATCGCGGCATCGACGCCCCCGGCGCCGAACGCGTGGAGATCCGTCTGTAAGCCGGCTTGCACACGACCCGGCGCCTTCGGGTCGCGCGGCTATTGATCCACCGACCGGGCATTGCCCTGCGCGTCGATCTCGACGACCAGCATCGCCCCGGCGCCAAGGCTGCGGCCGCTCAGCTCCATGATGTTGGCCCGGTGGGTCACGTAGACCGCCGGCCCCGCCGTCTGCCGGTATTCTTCCGCCAGGTGTTCGCGCCACGCCTGCATGCGCCGCTCGCGATGCGGGGCATTAGTGCGAAACACCGAGCCCATTGCCTCCAGCACCACGGGCTCACCGAACCCCAGGAGCGCCGCGGTATCGACATTGCGGCACCACGGACCCGCGAACACCCGGATCGACTCCAGGCCCGCCGCGCGCAGGCGCTCCCCACTGGCGCGCGCCTGATCGCGTCCTTCAGCCGACAGATTGCGCTGCGTGGCGCAGTCATCCACATCGAAGCCCGACGGGTCACCGATGCCGGGCGCCAGGGCATGGCGCAGCAGCAGGATGCGGTGGGGCTCCTGTAATTGCGCGACGATCGCGCGTTCGGCCGCCAGGTCGCCCGCCACCAGGGGCAGAGGCACCGCCAGCGCGGCGATCCAGAACACCAGAACGACAAAGCGCTTCGTCACGCGATCTTCCCCGAACGGCGACGCCGGCAGGCGTCCGAACAGTAGCGAACCTCATCCCAGCACCGGGCCCATTTGCGCCGCCAGGCGAACGGGCGGCCGCATACCGCACAGGTCTTCTCCGGTAGATGCGGCTTGGCGTGGGCCACCTTAGCGGTCCGGGTGACAGACCCCATCGTCGCAGCGCGAGCGCCAGCGATAACGCGCAATCACGTTGTAGACGCGATCCATCAGCCAGACGATCGGCGGCAGGCGATGCAGCACACCGCCAAGCCAGCGGTAATATGGCAGGTGCCGCCAGACCAGCACGAAGGCCCAGGCGCCGCTGCGAATGCGCCCGTCGGCGCTTACGGCATGCATGCGCTGCATCGCACGATCCCAGGTAATCCCCCAGGCGTCGAGCGGTGTGGCATCGGCATGGATATCACGCCAATCGATCGCGCCCGCGGTGTCGAGCCGCTGGTAGTGGCCGATCTCGCGCCGGCAAAGCGGACAGCCGCCGTCGAAGAACACCACCGGTCGTCCCGGGGCCTCGGAATATTGGTCCTGGTGGTTTTCAGGCATGCCCCACCGGCCCGGTCTGCTGGTGCCGGGCACCATCGAGGGATCTGAGCGCCCGCTCGACAACATCACGCGCCAGATCCTGGGTCATCTCGGGGTTGGCCGGGATCATCTCCGTGCGCACGGCCAGGGCCATTGCCAGCGCTTGCAGCACGTCGCCATTGCAGGTATCGCCCAGCACACCGATCTCGCTGTCCAGCGTGTCGGTCAGGCGATCCAGCAACTGTTGCACCCGCACCGCGGAACCGGTCTCGGGATGCAGATAAAAATCGAAGGACACGGCCTCGCCGCTCGGGGTGACATAGCGATAGGGCAATACATCCATGGCTCTCTCCTTCGCGAACGGTTGGCTTGTTAAGGCAAATTCCGGGGTCGTCCTCCTCACCCCTTCGCCTTTGGGCCACGAAACGGCAAAACAGTTCGCCGCGCGTGCTTCCAGAAGAGAAGAAAGGGCACGCCCCATCCCGCCCGGCGAGCGCAGGCGTTATCCTTTCAGCCCATGAATCCCCGTCTCCGGACAGTCATCCACCCGCACGCCCACCGCCAAGAGGCGAGACCGTAGTGGCCACGCGCCTCAAGCGCCGTCCGCTCCGCCGGTTGCTCTACTGGACCGGCGGGCTGGTCGCGTTTCTGCTGGCGCTGGGGATCGGGGCAATGCTCGCCCTGGTGGTGCTCTTCGCCCGGGTCGACCCGCCCTACGGCATGGCCATGGTGGTGGCAACCGACTGGCAGACCGCCTCCAACCGGCGCCCGGACTGGCAACGCCTGGACGACCTGCCCCGCCATCTGATGCTGGCGGTGATCGCGGCCGAGGACCAGCACTTCCCCAACCACCGCGGCTTCGACTGGGGCTCGGTGCGCCAGGCGCTCAGCGATCATGCACGCGGCGGGCGCCTGCGCGGAGCCAGCACCATCAGCCAGCAAACCGCGAAAAACCTCTTTCTTTGGCACGGCCGCTCCTGGGCACGCAAGACGCTGGAGGCCGGGTTCACCTTCGGCATGGAGACCCTCTGGCCGAAGCGGCGCATCCTCGAGATCTATCTCAACCTGGCGGAATGGGGTCCCGGCATTTACGGCATCGAGAACGCCGCCCAACACTACTTCGGGATCTCCGCCACCGAGCTCGATCGCCACCAGTCCGCGCGCCTGGCAGCCATCCTGCCCAGCCCCGGCCGCATGAACCCGGTCCGCCCGGGACCCAACCTTGACCGGCGGATCGTCTGGGTCGAGCAGCAGATGGCCCAGCTCGGCATCGCCTGGCTGGATCCGATGCTGCTGGAATAAAGCCTGTGCGCAGGCCACCGAAATTGTGGCACGGAACTTCCAGCCTTTAGACTGCCTCGGACTGACTGACCGTACCGGGGGCTCGCAAGGATGTCCCTCCCAGACATGGAGGTTTTCCGTGACCCATCTGCGCGCGCCGCGTATCGACTTCTCCCGCCTGCTGGTGCTTTTCGCGCTCCTACTGATCCTGCCCCTCGGGGCCGCGTCCGCACAGGGCACCGGTCAGCAGGATTCCGGCAGCGATCTGCGCCAGATGCTCATCGACGCACTGGAGAACGAGGAGGCCCGCGAAGACTTGCTCGAGGCCCTGCGCTCCGGCGACGGCTCCAGCGCGGAGGACGCCGCCACGAATGACCTGCCGGTCGAAACCGGCGACAGCGAATCCGTGGCGCGCCAGATTGCCCAGCTCACCCAGTCGCTGGCCGAAGGCACCGTGGCCGAGGTCCGGGCCCTGAACGACATCGCAGTGGATATCGCCGAGCGCGTGCGCGGAGTCGAGCCCACCGTGTTCGGGCTGGCGGTACTGGATCTCGCCTTCGTCATCGTGTTCACCGTGGTGGTGTTCCTGATACTGCGAAGGCTGGGCGCACCGTTGTTCACCCGACTTGATCGCTGGGCCTTGAATGCGGCCGAGCATATGCGGCTCATGCGGGCGCTACCGGCCGTGGTCCTGGCCGCGGCGATCGACTTCCTCGTCGTGATCCTCGCCTGGCTGGCCGGCTATGCACTGGCGCTGTTCGTGCTGGGCGACTCGGGCGAGATGAACACCCGGCACTCGCTGTTCCTGAACGCATTCCTGCTGATCGAGGTGACCAAGGCGGCCCTGCGCCTGATCTTCGCCACTCGCTACCACGGCCTGCGCCTGCTGCCGATGGCCGGGGACGAGGCCGCTTACTGGAACGCCTGGCTGGCCCGCATCGTGGGGTATATCGGCTACGGCCTGTTGCTGCTGGTCCCGATCACCAACAACCAGATCTCCTCCGAGGCGGGGCGCTCGTTGGGGCTGATCGTGATGCTAACGGCCTTCCTCTACGCCGCCGTGATCATCCTGCAGAACCGCACCCGGGTGCATGACCGCCTGATCAGGTTGGCCAACAGGGCGCAGTACGCCTTCACCCGCATCGTGATCTCGTTGCTGGCGAACTTCTGGCACTGGATCGCCCTGATCTACTTCCTGGCCCTGGCCGTGGTCAGCATCACCCGGCCGGAAGATGCGCTCCCCTTCATGGCCAAGGCGACCGGACAGACCCTGCTCGCCATCTTCGTGGGCATCTTCGTCGCCAACCTGCTGACCCAGTTGATCGGCCGCCGGATTCGGGTGCCCGAAGAGACCCGGGAGAAGTTCCCGTCGCTGGAGCTGCGCCTGAACTCCTACATCCCCAATGCGCTGAAGGTGATGCGCCTGGTGATCCTGCTGGTCGTGCTGGCCGTGGTCGCGGATGCCTGGGGTGCGTTCAGTCTGACCACATGGCTGGCCTCGGATATGGGCATGGCGGTGCTGGGCACCGCGATCTCGGTGGCGCTGATCCTGCTGGGCGTGCTGGCCATCTGGCTGGTCTTTGCCAGCTGGGTCGAGCACCGCATGAACCCGAACACCGGTGGCGGCGGGCCGACCGCCCGCGAGACCACCCTGCTGACGATCTTCCGCAACGCCATGGCCATCGTGCTGATCGTGATGACCACCATGATCGTGCTCGCCGAGATCGGCGTGAACATCGGCCCGCTACTGGCCGGTGCCGGTGTCCTCGGCCTGGCGATCGGTTTCGGGGCGCAAAAACTGGTGCAGGACGTGATCACCGGCGTCTTCATCCAGCTGGAGAACGCCATCAACGTCGGCGACATCGTCACGGTGGCCGGCACCACGGGCGTGGTGGAACGCCTGACCATCCGTTCGCTCGGCGTACGCGACCTCTCCGGGACCTACCACCTGATCCCGTTCTCGTCGGTGGATGCGGTCGCGAACTACATGCGCGAGTTCGCCTACCACGTCGGCGAATACGGCGTCGCCTATCGCGAGGACATCGACGAGGTCATCGTGCGCCTGCGCGAGGCCTTCAAGGAACTCCAGCAGGATCCCGACCAGGGACCCAACATCCTCGACGAGATGGAGGTGCACGGTGTCACCGCACTGGCCGACAGCTCGGTCAACGTGCGGGTCCGGATCAAGACCCTGCCGGGCACCCAGTTCGGCCTGGGCCGCGCGTTCAACCGCCTGGTCAAGAAGCACTTCGACGCCGCCGGCATCGAGATCCCGTTCCCGCACCAGACCATCTACTTCGGTCAGGAGAAGGACGGCGGCGCCCCGGCAGCCAATCTACGGCTTCTGCAGGAGAAACCCGCCAACGAGCAGGATGGCGACGACTACTCGGATGACCGGCGGGCGCGCCCAAATCCGAAGCACAAGGGCGACTACGACGAGGCCGACGACTGAAGCGCTTGTCCGTGAGCGGGGCGCGCACTCGAATCCCCCCTGCCGCGGCAGCTCCCGGGCAGGGGCTTCGCGGGCGACCCCGCTCCCAAGGCCCCAGGGAGACGCTGGCTCTTTCCGACGGCTCGGGCTTCGGGAGATCATGAGCGCATGCGTCTCCTGATCCTGCTTGTGCCTCTGCTCCTGCTCGTTGCCTGGACACCCGGCTGGTGGGTCCGCCACACCATGAAGAAATACCACCGCCCGGCGGACCGCTACGATGGCACCGGCGCGGAGCTGGCGCGCGAGCTGCTGGACCGCCACGGACTGCACAAGGTCCAGGTGGAAACCACGAAGGACGGCGATCACTACGACCCTGCCTCGCGCACCGTACGCCTGTCACCGGAGAACCACGACGGCCACTCGCTGACGGCGATTACCGTGGCCGCCCACGAGGTCGGCCACGCCGTACAGCACGCCCAGGGCTATGCGCCACTGCGCATGCGCAGCACGCTGGTCGGAATGACGCGCTACGGCCAGCAAATCGGCGCCTGGCTACTGGTCGCCATTCCGTTCATTACACTACTGGCGCGACACCCGGCGCCGGGGATCCTGTTCTTCCTGGCCGGGGTGCTGTCCATGGGTCTGGCCGCACTGGTCCACTTCGTCACCCTGCCCACCGAGTTCGACGCCAGCTTCCGCCGTGCCATGCCGATGCTGCGCGAGGGCAACTACCTGCACCCGCCCGACTACCCACATGCCGAACGCATCCTGAAGGCGGCGGCCTATACCTACCTGTCGCAGTCGCTGATGAGCCTGCTGAACATCGCCTCGTGGTTCCGGTACCTGCGCCGATGACCGTTCCCGCCCCGGACGCCTGCCCGTTGTGCGGGCAGTCCACCCGGCCGTTTCACCACCGCGGCATCGGCGACGCCTCGCCCGGAGACTATCGCCGCTGTCAGCACTGCGGCGTGATCGCGCTGGAACGCAACGCCTGGCCCCACCGCGAGGTGGAGAGGGCGTACTACCAGACCCACGAGAACCGGCCGGATGATCCCGGCTACCGCGCCCATCTGCAGCGACTGATCGAACCATTGGTCAAGGCGCGGCCACCCCCGGCCCACGGACTCGACTGGGGTTGCGGTCCGCAACCCGTGCTCGCCGGGTTGCTCCAAGACCGGGGCTACACGATGGCGTTCTGGGACCCGGCCTTTACCCCCGCACAACCCGATCCGCCCGGCGACGGCTGGGACATCCTTACCTGCACCGAGGTCCTGGAACACCTGCACACGCCCCTGAACACGCTGGGAACCATGGTCGCGGGCCTGCGCCCCGGCGGGGTCCTGGCGGTGATGACCGAATGGCCCCCTGCGGCGGCCGGCTTTCGTCGCTGGCACTATCGCCGCGACCCCACCCATGTCGCCTTCTACGGCCCGGCCACACTCCAGTGGATTGCCACCCGCCTGGGATGCACACTGGACCTGCCTGCCCCCGATATAGCCCTGTTCAGCCGCACAGGAGACCTCCCGCAATGATCCACCGACTGCGTGCCTGGCGTCCGGAATGGTTCGGTCTGCCCGTCGCGCACCTGCAGGCAATCCACGTCTGTGCCGCGGCTGGCGACCCGATGGATTCGATCGAGTCCATCGAGGCCATCGCCGGCAGCGGACTCCGGGGCGACCGCTACGCCACCCATCGCGGGCACTGGCATGCGGTCGAGAGCTGCCCGGTCACACTGATCACGGCCCCGGAACTGCAACGGGCGTCACAGCGCCGCGGCCGCCCGATCGCCCCCGGGGAACATCGCCGCAACCTCGTGGTCTCCGACTGGTACCGCATACCCCGCCAGAGTGGCTTTCTTCGGATCGGAGAGGCGGTCCTGAAGATCGGACGGCCACGCCCGCCCTGTGGGTATCTCAACCAGCTAGTGGGCGACAACCTCGCGCGAGCCCTCGGTCTCGACAGCGGGATTTGCCTTGAAGTCGCGCATTCCGGGATCCTTCGCGTCGGCGACCGGGTGAGCTGGCACCCGGGCGGTCCCGCATGATTCGGCCACGCTTGTTAAGCTGGGGTTAAGTGCCATTGACTACGATATACGTGTATTCACAAGGAGAAACTTTATGAAGATTCGTTCCCAGTCCCTCGCCGGACTGATTGCCGCCGCCGCGCTCGCGCTGGCCAGCCCACTCGCCATCGCCCAGGGCATGGGCCAGGGGCAAGGTCAGGGCGGCATGGGCATGCAGGGTGGCCAGGGCGGCAACCCGCAGATGGAGATGCAGCAGCTCCAGCAGACCCTCGCCGAGACCCAGCAGCAGGCCATCGAGAACAACCCCCAGTTGGAACAGAAGGGTGAAGAACTGGAGAACCTGGTGCTGGACAAGATGGAGGCCGCCGGCTACCAGCCGCGCCGGGATCTGGAGACCCTCGAATCAGCCGAAGAGCAGCTGCGCGACCCCGATCTAAGCGCGGAGCAACGTCAGGAAGTCATTCAGTCCGAAGACGTGCAGCAGGCGCAGATGAACCTGCAGGAAGCACAGCAGGCCGTCGCGGAAGACCAGGAAATTCGCCAGGCGCAGGAATCCCTGCGTGAAGACCTGATGGCCGCCATGCGCCAGGAGAACGCCGATATCGACGACGTGATCGAGCGCATGCAGCAAATGCAGCAACAGATGCAGCAGCAACAGGGTGGTCAGGGCGGCATGATGCGCTAATCGCGCAACCAGCCCGGTAACAAAGAAAGCCCGGCCCCTGCAAAGGGACCGGGCTTTTTTCATGTCCGGGCCGGACCGTCAGTCGAGGCGACCCGTCTCCTGCGCCAGCGCACGCAGCGCCTCGGTCTGTCCATCGGGCAGCTGGTTCCAGCCAAAGCGCCAGCTCCAGTTGCCGTTACCAACTGTGCCGGGGGTGTTCATGCGCGCCTCCGATCCCAGGTGCAGGGCGTCCTGCATCGGCAGGATCGCAAGCTGGGCCGGTGAACGACAGGCCGCACGAATCAGCGGCCACGGCATCTCCTCGGCCGGGCCCTCATCCAGTGTCCCGATCACATGCTCCTGCATGGCCGGCTCCAGGGAGCGAAACCAGCCCAGCGTGGTGTCGTTGTCATGGGTCCCGGTATACACCGCACTCAGTTCATCATGGTTCGCCGGCAGATAGGGGTTGTCCTCCCCTCCTTCGAAGGCGAACTGCAGGATACGCATGCCCGGCAGATCGAAACGCAGGCGCAGTTCGGTGACCTCCGGCGTGATCACGCCCAGATCCTCCGCCAGCAGCGGCAACACACCCAAACGAGCCTGCAATTGCTCGAAGAAGTCGGCACCCGGCCCCGGCACCCAGTGGCCCTGAGTCGCATCCGGCTCGCTTGCCGGGACCGCCCAGCTCGCCTCGAAGCCGCGGAAGTGGTCGATGCGCACGGCATCCACTGTCTCCAGCGTCCAGCGCATGCGCTCCACCCACCAGTCGTATCCGCGCTCGGCAAGACGATCCCAGCGGTAATGCGGATTGCCCCAGCGCTGCCCGGTCTCGGAGAAGTAATCCGGCGGCACGCCGGCCACGGTCTGCGGATGCCCCGTGGCGTCCAGGTCGAACAGGTCGCGGTGGGCCCAGACCTCGGCCGAGTCGTGGGCCACGAAGATCGGCATGTCGCCGAGGATCAGGATGTCCTGCTTGCGTGCATGCTCGCGTACATCCTGCCACTGGTCGAACAGGACGAACTGGGCGAAGCGCACGGCCTCCAGGGCCTGGGCCGCTTCGGCCTCCACGGCCGCCAGGGCGGCCGGATCGCGATCGCGCAATGCGGCCGGCCATTCCCACCAGGGGCGGCCATCCTCGCGGCCGCAGATGACCACGAAACGGGCAAAATCATCCAGCCAGACCGGACCCTGGGCATCAAGGAAGGCCTGGTAGGCCTGCGCCCAGCCCTCGCCCGCCTGCCCCAGCCGCTCCCGCGCCTGTTTCAGCAGGGTCTCGACCGGCCCATCGTCCGCATCCAGCCCCGCCCGTGCGGCCAACCGTTGCGGGTCGATCAGGCGCACATCTCCGGCGAAGGCCGAGATACTGGCGTAGGGCGAACCGTCCTCCTGCGGCGGATGCAACGGCAGGATCTGCCACAGGCTGAATCCGGCATCCCGCGCCCAGTCCAGAAACCGGAAGGCCTCCTGCCCGAGCGTCCCCACCGGGCCCGGGCCCGGGCCCGGCAGTGAGACCGGATGCAGCAAAATGCCGGCCCGGCGGCGCTGCATCAGCGGATTACAGTGCTCTTCGCCCGCCTCCATGGACTATTGTCCCTTGCGCATGGTGCCGCCGGCGGCGGGATCACCACCCCCGACCGAAAGCACCTCGCCCAGGGACTCCGGCACTTCCAGATCTGCCAGCTGGTACAGCCGCGCCAGATGGCGCCGGTAGAGCTGTTCGAAGTCGCTGACTGATCCGGCCGGGTTGTACTCCCCGAACCACCAGCACCAGTCCGAGCCCTCGCACACCGCCAACTGCTTGCGCAATTGCGGCGTATCCAGTGCAGGGCGCCGCGCGATCGCCTGATCCACCGCCGTCCAGGCCTCGATCAGGCGGTCCCAGCCGAGGTTCTTGTCGGGATCACCGATCCAGGTGGAGAAGGTCCCGTAGACCCAGGACCCGGCCACCATGCCCGGCAGCTCGCCGCGATCCGCGCGCGGCCCGCTGCGCTGGCACACGTCGGAGAAGGTGCACAGGTTCAGGCGCGGGTTTTCCGCCAGGCGCTCATACAACGCCCGCAGGAAATGGAAGCCGTTGTCCGGGTAGTATTCCCAGGCGTTCTCGCCATCCAGGATCACCGCCACCACGCCACCCTCGGGCGACACAGAGGCAATGTTCTCCAGGTGATGGACGAAATCGCCGACTGCGTCGTCGGCATGCCAGTCGGCATAACGAAAACCGATGGCATCGGACAGCCCGTCATCACGGAAAAACATCTCGGTTTTGGCATCCGCCAACCGATAAGGGCGGTGCAGCCAGCCCTCCTGTTCCGCCGATCCGGTGTTGGATTCGGCCGTCTGACCGGCTGCGGCCAGGCTGTTACCCAGCACCGTCTGGCCACTGGCCGTCCAGCAAATATCGTAGTCATCCAGCAGGCGCACGGTCGCCTCGCTGATGCCCCCCTCCGACGGCCAGCAGCCACGCGGGCGAAAGCCGAAATACTGCTCGAACACCTCCAGCCCACGTTCGATGTGCCAGCGCACGCGGGCCTCGCCATCCGGGTAGACCGGGGCCTGCGGCAGGGCGATATCCGGCATCGCATCGCGAGCGGAATCCAGATCCAGCAGCAACGGCATGATCGGGTGGGCATACGGGGTAAACGACAGCTCCACCCGCCCCTGCTGCGCCAGCTCGCGATAGCGTGGCAGGATCGCCTTCACCTCGTCACGGATCAGCTTCAGCAGCCGGCCCCGGACATCGCGATTAAAGGCGGTCGTGACTTTCAGCCAGCCCTGCACCTCGGGATAGGCCCGGCGCACGGTCTCGCCCAGCCAGGCCAGGTGGTAGCAAGTGGCCAGATCCTGAAAATAGCGGTTATCCAGGTGCGCCAGCAGCACCGGATCCTCCAGCGCCTGGCGCGCCAGGGCCGCCAGGCGCTCGAACAGCGGAAACGGCTCGATCATGCGTGGGGCATGCGCCCGCAGGCACACGCGCAGGATCTCGCGGCGCTGCACCGGATCCACCGGCACGATGTCCATCTGCAGCAGGTCCAGCACCGGATCGCCAAAGCTCGAGCGGTCGCCAATACCGGCCTCCAGCCGCTCGCCGTAATCGGCGATCTGCTCCAGCAGGATCGGGGCGAAGTTCACCACTGCGCGCGCCTGGGGGCAGGCCTCCAGGTGCGCGGCCATGTCGGTGTAGTCCTTCAATGCGTGCAGGTAGGTCCACGGCAGCACGTACTCACCCGCGCCCGAGTCGTAGTATTGCGGCTGGTGCATGTGCCAGCACAACACCACATCGAGCTGCGGCGGCTGCGTGGCGAGCGCAGTGGAACTGCCGGATTCAGCGGACATGATGAGTGGCCTGGCCCAGCATTTCGGGCGTGACCACGCGCACTCCGCCCGGAGAGACGAAGTAGTCGCGTGCATCGGCCTCGTCGTCCACCCCGATCTCGGTCCCGTCCGGCACCTTGCAGCCCTTGTCGATCACCGCGTTGCGGATCACGCAGTTCTCGCCAATGGTGACGCTCGGCAGAATCACCGAGTCCTCGACCGTGGCGCAGGCGTTCACCTGCACGTTGGAGAACAGCAGCGAGTGGCGCACGGTACTGCCGGAAATAATGCAGCCGCCGGAGACCATGGAATCGATCGCCATGCCGCGCCGGTCCTCGTCGTCGAACACGAACTTGGCCGGCGGCAGCTGTTCCTGGTAGGTCCAGATCGGCCATTCCGAATCGTACAGGTTCAGTTCCGGGGTCACGCCGATCAGCTCCAGGTTGGCCTGCCAGTACGAGTCGATGGTCCCCACATCACGCCAGTAGCCCTGGCGCACGCCCTGCTCGTCGCGGAACGGGTAGGCCATCACCTGATTCCGCTCGATGATGCCGGGGATGATGTCCTTGCCGAAGTCATGGCTGGAAAAGGTGTCGTCGGCATCCTTGATCAGCTGCTCGAACAGGAAGTCGGTATTGATCACGTAGATCCCCATGGAGGCCAGCGAGTGGGTCTTGCTGCCGGGGATCAGCGCCGGCTCCTCCGGCTTCTCGGCAAACGAGGTAATCCGGCTGGAGGCATCCACGCCCATCACCCCGAAGGCCTTGGCGCGCTCTTGCTCTACCTCCAGGCAGCCCACGGTCATGTCCGCGCCGCTCTCCACGTGGAAGGCGATCATCTGGCCGTAGTCCATCTTGTAGATGTGGTCCCCGGCCAGGATCAGCACGTAGCTCGGATTGTGCTGCCGGATAATGTCGATGTTCTGGTAGACCGCATCGGCCGTTCCCGCATACCAGGAGGTCTCGATGCGCTGTTGCGCCGGCAGCAGCTCGATGAATTCGCCGAATTCCCCGCGCAGGAAGCTCCAGCCCCGCTGCATGTGCTGGATCAGCGAGTGCGCCTTGTACTGGGTCACCACCGCCACCTGACGGATGCCCGAGTTGATGCAGTTGGACAGGGGGAAATCGATAATGCGGAACTTGCCGCCAAAGGGCACGGCCGGCTTGGCCCGCCACAGCGTCAGTTGTTTCAGTCGCGAGCCGCGCCCGCCGGCCAGGATCAGGGCCAGGGTCTCCCGCGTCAGGCGGCTAACGTAGCGTTGCGGTTGCGGAGTCATGCACCCTTCCTTGCTTAGTCGTGTTGTACTAGAGACCGTAAACCCGAATTCCGTCGTTCCACATACGAAATGCGAGTTGGATCCGAGTATGGCAACAGCCCCCGACAAATGCACCCGTTCCGTCGCCGATTCGTTACGACGTCTGACCGAGGCACGGCTACATGACCCCCACGGCGTCCTCGGGCGCCATGCGCTGGATCAACAAACCACCTGCTACCGGGCCTGGCTGCCACATGCGAGCGCGGCGTCCGTCACACTTTGTGACGGTGGTCTCGCGACGCTGGAACCGGCTGCCGGGTTCCCGGGGTTGTTCCTCTGGCAGGGGTCGGCGGACGACCTCCCCGCGCAACCGCAACTGGACTGGCAGCCCGAGGGTGGCACAACAACATTGCAGCAGGTCGATCCCTGGGCCTTCGCGCCGGACATCCCCGAATTCGACCGCCACCTGTTCGCCGAAGGCCGCCACTGGCATGCCCACCGCATGCTGGGTGCCCATCCGCTCACCCGCGACGGCATCGAGGGCGTGCGTTTCGCTGTCTGGGCGCCCAACGCCGAGCGCGTCTCGGTGGTCGGCGACTTCAACCGCTGGGACGGCCGCTGCCACCCGATGACCGTCCACCCGGGAAGCGGCATCTGGGAACTGTTCATCCCGGGCCTGGCCACGGAGACGCTGTACAAGTTCGAGATCCGCAACCGCGACCAGGGCAGTCTGCATCTGAAGGCCGATCCCTACGCCCGCGCCTACCAGCTCCGCCCCGAGACCGCCTCGCGGATCCAGCCCCCCAGCAGCTACGCCTGGGACGACGACCACTGGATGCGCAATCGCGACCCCGAGGCCTGGAAGCACCGGCCCATGAGCATCTACGAGGTGCACCTGGGCTCCTGGCAGCGCAGCCCGGAGGGCGAATGGCCCAACTACCGCGAGCTGGCCGAGCGTCTGGTGCCCTACGCGCGCGACCTGGGCTTCACTCACCTCGAGTTGCTGCCGATCACAGAGCACCCGTTTGACGGCTCCTGGGGCTACCAGAGCACGGGCTTTTTCGCCCCCACCTCGCGCTTCGGCAACGCGGACGACTTTCGCTACTTCGTCGACCAGGCCCACCAGGCCGGACTGGGCGTGATCCTCGACTGGGTCCCGGGCCACTTCCCGCGCGACGAGTTCGCGCTGGCGCGCTTCGACGGCACGGCGCTGTACGAACATGCCGACCCGCGCATCGGCGAGCATCGTGGCTGGGGCACGCTGATCTTCAACTATTCGCGCCCCGAGGTCCGCAACTTCCTGCTCTCCAGCGCCCTGTGCTGGGTCGAGGACTTCCACCTCGACGGCCTGCGCGTGGACGCCGTGGCCTCCATGCTCTACCGCGACTACGACCGCGAAGGCGAGGACTGGCTGCCCAACATCCACGGCGGCAACGAGAACCTCGAGGCGATCGACTTCCTGCGTCACCTGAACGAGACCGTCCAGACCAGCCACCCCGGCGTCGCCATGATCGCCGAGGAATCGACCGCCTGGCCGGGTGTCAGCCGCCCACCGTCCATGGGCGGGCTGGGCTTCACCATGAAGTGGAACATGGGCTGGATGCACGACACCCTGACCTATTTCGGCATGGACCCGATCTACCGCACCCACCACCATGGCCAGCTCACCTTCGGCCAGCTCTACGCCTACAGCGAGAACTTCGTCCTGCCGTTCTCGCACGACGAGGTGGTGCACGGAAAACGCAGCCTGCGCGGGCGCATGCCCGGCAACGAGTGGGAGCAGCACGCCAACCTGCGCCTGCTCTACAGCTGGCAGTGGCTCTACCCCGGCAAGAAGCTGCTGTTCATGGGCCAGGAGTTCGGCCAGGGCCCCGAATGGTCCGAGGATCGCGAGCTGGACTGGTACGTGCTGCAGTACCCCCTGCACCAGGGCCTGCAGACTCTGGTGCGCGACCTGAACCGGGTGTACCGCGAAGACCCGGCCCTGCACGCCCGCGAATTCGAGCCGGACGGCTTCGACTGGCTGGACTGCGACGACGCCGCGCACTCCACGCTCAGCTTCGTGCGCCGCGACCATCAGGGACGCCAGGTGGTCGTGGTGCTGAACCTGACGCCCATGGAACGCGCGGCCTATCCGGTACCCGCACCGCATGCCGGGCGCTGGCGAGTCACCCTGAACACGGATGCGGAGGTCTACGGCGGAGGCTCACGCGGCCCGGCAGAGGCCTACGCCGAGCCGCTCGAACGTCACGGCCATCCCGCCACGCTCTACCTGCACCTCCCGCCGCTCGCGGCGCTGCTGCTGGAACCGGTCGCAGACTGACATCACGTCGCCTCGGCTACTGGATGCCCAGACGCTTGATCTTGCGCCACAGCGACACGCGGTCAATGCCCAGCAGCCGCGCAGCCCGGGTGCGGTTGCCTCCGGTCTGCTCCAGTGCCTGACGGATCTGCAGCACCTCCTGCTCCTCCAGAGTCCGCAGCGGGGCCGCGTCCTCGTGCACTACGCGGGCGCTGGTCTCGCGCAGGGCGCGCGGCAGATCGGCCAGGGTCAGATTCGCCGTACGTGCCAGTGCCACCCCGCGTTCGATAATGTTGGACAGCTCGCGGACGTTGCCGGGGTAGTCGTGTTCGACCAGGCGCTCCAGCGCCTCCGGCTCGATGTCGTCGATGCGCTTGCCCATCGACAGGGCGTGGCGCTTGAGGAAGTAGTAGGCCAGCAGCGGGATATCGTCGCGCCGATCGCGTAGCGGTGGCAGCAGCAGGTTCACCACGTTCAGACGGAAATACAGGTCCTCGCGCATCTCGCCACGATCCACCGCACGATCCAGGCGCCGGTTGCTGGCGGCGATCACCCGCACATCCACCGGGATCGGCGTCCGCCCGCCGACCCGCAGCCCTTCGCGTTCCTGCAGGACCCGCAGCAGGTTCACCTGCATCGCCGGACTGGTTTCCGCGACCTCGTCGAGGAACAGTGTGCCCCCCGCCGCGGTCTCGAACAGGCCCTTCTTCTGCTGGGTGGCCCCGGTGAACGCGCCCTTCTCGTGGCCGAACAGCTCGCTGGCCAGCAACTCGTCCTGCAGTGCCCCGCAGTTCACCGCGAGGAACGGCCCCTCGGCCCGCGCGCTGTGGTTATGGATGTAGCGCGCCAGCAACTCCTTGCCGGTCCCGCTCTCGCCAGTCAGCACCACGTTGCAGTCGGTGGGCGCAATCTGGCGCGCGGTCTCCAGCAGCCGCTGCATGGCCGTGTCCTGTGCCACCAGGGTCGCCTTGCGCCCGCCCTGCTCCACTTGATCGCGCAGGGCGCGGTTGTCGCGCCGCAGGCGGGTGAATTCCACCGCCTTGGCCACGACCTCGCGCACCTCGTCGATACGAAACGGCTTGGCAATGTAGTGGAAGGCCCCGGCCTTCATTGCCTCCACCGCGGAGTCCAGGGTGGCGTGCCCGGTGATCATGATTACCGCCAGGTCCGGATCCAGCTCGCGCGCCCGGCGCAGGATCTCCATGCCGTCCACCCCGGCCATGCGCAGGTCGGTCAGGATCGCGTCAAAGCGCTCCTGCTCCAGTGCGCGCAAACCCGTCGCTCCCTCCTCGCGGGTCGTCACAGAATACGGGGAATGCCGAAAGACCTGCTCCAGCTGGCGGCAGGCAATCGGCTCGTCGTCAATCACCAGCAGGCGCGCCTCCCGCATTTCGCCAGCCGGAGACGCCCGATGACCGTTGTCCTCGCGACTCATGCGCGGTCCCCGCATTCGCAGGGCAACCAGACCTGGAACCGCGTCCCGCCCATCGGGCAGCGACTGACGCCGATTGCCCCTCCGTGGTCCTGGACGATTTCCTGGGCCACGAACAGGCCCAGGCCCGAACCGCTCCCCTCGTCCCGTCCGCGGTAAAACGGCTCGAATACGTGATCCAGCGCCGCGTCCGGGATCCCCGGGCCGTCGTCGTCGATCGAAATCCGCACGACCGGGGTCAAATCCTGGCCGTGCACCACAAGATCGCCGACCACATGCCCGCCGGGACCCGGCCTCAGGTCAGCCAGGCGGCCCCGCTGGGCCTCAATGTGGACTTCTACGTCGTCGCCCCCTGCCTCGAAGGCATTGCGTAACAGGTTCACGAACACCTGCTGCAACCGCTCGGGGTCCACGGTGACCTGGAGGGCATCATCGACTCGCATGGTCACCTGATCCGCAGGGAGCGTGGCACGGATCAGATCGAGTGCCCCGTCCAGGATGGTCTTCAGCGAGCGGCACTCCTCCCGTTTGGGGCTCCGAGGTTGCTGGCGCGAATACATGAGCAGTCCGCGCACGATGTTCTGCGCCCGCGCCGTCTCGCCCTCGGCCTGCTGCAGCCACTCTTCCAGCAAGGCCGGATCACCGCCCCGCCCTTCCTCCGCGACCAGCTGCAGTGCCGTGGAGATATTGCCCAAGGGGTTGTTCAACTCGTGGGCTACACCCGATACCAGCACCCCCAGGGCCGCCAGCCGCTCGGAACGGCGCAGATCCTGGCTCCGCGCATCCAGTTCATCCAGCATCGCATTGAAGGCGTGGGTAAAGGACACCAGTTCACGATCCTGGTTGGGCGCGGTCAGACGCCTGCGCGACCCCGCCCCGATCGCCCGCAGCTGGTCCTCTACCGAGCGCAGCGGGGCGAGGATCCGCCGCGCCAGCCACCAGCCGCCCAGAAGGACCAGCACCAGCACGATACTCGTCGCCAGCAGCAATTCCGTACGTGATACCTGAACCCCGGTGCGCAGGTTCTCGCGCTCACGCTGACTCAGCACCTTGGTCAACGCCGAGGCCTCGCCGCCGGCGTTGCGAATGGACTCGACCAGCTGCTCGCGCCGCTCACCCGCCAGCCCGGGATACCGGCCCAGCCCCGTGCGATACAGCTCCAGAACGGCTTGCAACTCGTCGAGCTCGCCGGGGCGCGCATGCTGCGCCAGCGCCGCCTCGTTCTCGCGCACCCGTTCCAGCGCCGCCTCGGCATGGTCCCGCGCCGCAGCCAGGTCCCCATGCTCCCCGGAGCCATAGAACTTCTTCTCGAACCGGCGCATCTCGAGACTGTCCTGCAACAGCTCGGCTACCACGTCCCCCTGTTGCAGGCGCGTCTCGATGGTCGAAAGCGCGATGTACTGCGCGAGCACGAGACCCAGCACCAACACAACCACTCCGGCATACACCCAGCGGACCTTGCTGCGCAGACTGCGCCCCATAACGTTACTCGTTGCAATAGCGACCGCTACATTCTGCAACGCCCGGATGGTCGCCCGCAACGCTATTCGCGGCCCCTCACCCCGTCAAACGTTACATGGTGCAACACACGCCTCCTCAACACCCCACCACAAGCCGGATAAGTCATTGTTTTTATAGAGTGGCACGCGATCTGCATAGAGGCTTCGTGGACGAACCACAACGGAGACATCGATGCCTGCCCTGAGCCACACCATGAAACAGATCCTCGAAGGCCTGGCCTATGCCGACCTCGCCGAGATGCAACCGATGGGCGACAAGTATCGTGCGCTCGCAAACGACACCCCGACCGCGAATCCGCCATCGGTCGGCGCACCTCAAGCCGCTGCGCAGCCCGCACCGCGCCGGCGGATTGGCCTGTTCGTCGGGCCATTCGCTCCGCGCCCCGTGTTCGACTATGCCGCCGACAGCTGCGAGCGCCTGGATGCCGAGCTGGTTGTCCTGACCTTCCTGGGCAAGGCCGAGGCGGGCGCGCTGATCGACGGCTTCATGCGTGACACCGGCCCCCTGCCGCACGGCGTTCACATCGAGGCCCTGACCGGCGACCCGGAACGGGCCCTGCGCCGGGTCCTCGGTCGCGGTCTGCGTCTGGACTTCCTGGTCTGCGACGAACAGGGCTACCTCGGCCACCAGATCCTTGCCACCGAGACGGCCGCGGAATTGCCGGTGGTCATGGTCGCCGCACCCCGCAAACCGCGGCCGGGCGACACCCGGACCGCGCCGTCCGGCGCCGCGCTCCCCTCCGCGGGCTAGTCACCACCGCCGAGTTGCAGACCCGGCCGCAACGCATCGCGGCCGGGCCGAACGCGTTCGCCCGAATCCGAAACAAGGAACACCCCGTCTACATGAATACCGACCGGATCTACCGCCTGTTTCCCTTTCTCGCCTGGTTTCCCATGTCCGGGAAATCCGTCCGCGCCGACGTCATGGCCGGCCTCAGCGTCGCCATGATCCTGGTGCCCCAGGGCATGGCCTATGCCACACTCGCGGGCCTCCCCGTGGTGTACGGGCTGTACGCCTCGGCGATCCCGGCGATCGTCGGCTCGCTGTGGGGCTCCTCGCGCTTTCTGCATACCGGGCCGGTCGCGATGCTGTCGCTGCTGTCGGCCGCGTCGCTCGCGCCGTTCGCGGTGGCCGGCACCGAATACTTTATCCAGCTCTCGATCCTGCTCGCGCTGATGGTCGGCATCATGCGCCTTCTGCTGGGCGTATTCCGCCTCGGCATCCTGATGAACTTCGTCTCCCAGCCGGTCATCGTCGGCTTCACCAACGCGGCGGCGCTGATCATCGGACTCTCCCTGATCAACACCTTCTTCAATGTCCCGAAGCCCGATACCGGCGCCTTCCTGACCGACTTCGCCGGCGTCATTGCCCAGCTGGGGGAGGCCCACTGGCCGACCATCGCCTTCGGCGCCGGCACCCTGGTGATCCTCATGGTGATGCGACGGATCATGCCCCGCCTGCCGGGCGTGCTGGTGGTCGTCGTGCTGGGTACTCTACTCAGCGCCCTGACCGGCTTCGAGAACAACGAACGCATCACGCATGGGCAGATCCAGGCCACCGACGTGCGCAACCTGTACCAGGAGCTCGCCGCAACCCGCACGGAGATGGGTACCACGTCGGAAGAGTTGAGCGAGGCCAACAGCGCACTCAAGGAGGCCGAGAAGGCGGGCGAGGAATCACCCGACCTGGCGGTGCGCGTGGCCCGCCTGGAGGTCCGCGAGTCGCAACTCAAGCGCGAACTGAGCGACCTGCGCATAACAGCCCACCAGGTGCGCCTGGAGCGCACCGAGACCGCAGACGGCCAGGCGCGCTACCGCGCCTGGCATGCCGATGCCGAGGGCCGCCCATGGCGGCTGTCCGGCTTCGACGCGGAGCGCATCATTGTCGCTTCCGGCGGCCAGGTCGTCGGCACGATCCCCCAGGGACTGCCCAGCCTGCAGCTGCCGGTGCTGGACTGGGAGGTCATCCCGGCCCTGCTGCCCGCCGCGTTCGTGATGGCCCTGATCGGCTTCATGGAGGCGACCTCCATCGCGCGCGCGCTCGCCGCCCAGCGGCGCGAGAAGCTGAACCCGAATCAGGAACTGATCGGCCAGGGTCTGGCCAACATCGTCGGGAGCTTCTTCCAGTCCTACTCCGTCAGCGGCTCGTTCTCGCGCTCGGCGGTCGCGGCCCGCTCCGGCGCACAAAGCGGACTGTTCGCGGTGGTCAGCGCGATCGGCGTGCTGATCACCATGCTGTTCCTCACCCCCTATCTCTACCATTTGCCCCAGGCAGTGCTGGCGGCCATCGTGATATCGGCGGTGTTCGGCTTGCTCGACTTCCGGGCCCTGGCGCGGTCGTGGACCATCAACCGCGCCGATGGCCTGGCCGGATTCCTGACCTTCTTCGTCACGCTGTACATGGCCCCGGATCTCGCCAATGGCGTGATCGTCGGCGTAATCCTGTCATCGCTGCTGTTCCTGGTCGGCACCGTGCGCCCGCGTTCCGAGATCCAGGGCCTGCGCCCCGACGGTTCCCTGGCCGGGGCGATCAGCAACGACCTGCGTCCGGCCGGCCCACACTTCACCGTACTGCGCTTCGATGCCTCGTTGGTGTTCATGAACGTCGCCCACTTCGAGGACGCGGTCATGGACGCCGTCGCGCGCAACCCGAATGCCCGGGCGGTGCTGGTGCTCGGCAACAGTATCAACCGCATCGACGCCTCGGGTGTGGACAAGGTGCGCGCCCTGATCGGCGATCTTGCGGCCGCCGACTGCAAGCTGATGTTCAGTGGTCTCAAGAAACCCGTCCGCGAGGCCATGGAACGTGCCGGCCTGCTGGACGAGATCGGCCGCGGAAACATCTTCCCCAACAAGCGCGTCGCCCTCGCCGAACTGCAGCAGCGCGCCCTCGGCACCCCGGACCGAGTGGAAACCGCCAACCCGGCACTACCCGGCACTCGAGGCGACGATAATCCATCGTGAAAGGAGGCCGGGACTCGCCCATGCAAGGCCTGCCTTCCCGTCTATACTCGGCAGAAAGCGAGCATGCAACCCGTGGCGAACCCGAATTGACGCGTTTCGAGGAGATCCAGCTGGACGGCGCACACGCGATTGGGCCTTTGCGTGGGGGCCGCCTGGTCAGAACCTTTCCTGACGCGCCCGGGGCGCAATGCGATACTGACGCGCAGCCGGTCCTTGCCACTCCCCAGAACCCACCATCAGGTCTCGAACTCATGAATCTGCGCCTTCTCTCCCTTGCCGTCGCCCCGCTCATCGTCCTTCTGGCGGCGTGCAGCCCCGGTCAGTCCGACACCATCCCGCTCGAGTCGATACAGGCCATCGTCGACATCGGCCAGGAACACGGTTTCGACACCTTCGAGGAACTGGAGGCAGAAAGTGACCGGGAATTCGTCCTCAAGGGCTGGGACGACGCCCAGCTGCGCATGGAGACCCGGTTTAATCTGGATGGTGATCTGCTTCGCGAAGAACGCGTACGCGACCCCGATCACGCGGCGGGCATGACCGCCCAGATGATTCTCCGCTCAGCGGCCGTCGCGCGGGATCACGGCATGCTCCGCTTCAAGGAGATCGAGTTAGAAGACGACGGCGTCATCGAACTCGAGGGCATCACCGAAGACGGCGACGAGCTGAATATCCGACTCGATGGCAACGATTTCACGGTGTTATCACTTGAACGTGACTAACGTGTGTTCCCCCACCGGCCAGAGGTCCCCCTCCACCGCGCTCGGCGGCACTCATCAGTCGCGATACACGACCCGTCGCAGCATCCAGGGCCCGATCAGCTCGAAAACCAAGGTGGAGGTTACGACCGTGGACACGATGAGCCCAGCCTGCTCGGGAAAACGTTCGGCCGCCAGCAGCGCCATGCCGATTGCCACCCCAGCCTGAGGCGTCAGGGCAAGGCCGATCCCGCGCGGCACCCCCTGGGCCCGGCGCCCGGCCAGTCGCCAGCCCACCACGCCGCCAAGGTAGCGCCCTACCAGCCGTAACGCCACGTAGGCTAGGGTAAGCCACAGCACCGAGCCCAGCGCCAGCAGATCCACACTCGCACCGGACAACACGAAGAAGAAAACCAGGAATGGCCACTCGATATGCTCGATCTCGTTGAACGAGCGCTTGTGGTGCAATGACAGGTTGATCACCAGAAAGCCGGCGATCATGGCCGCCAGCAACTCCGACACCCCAAGCCACATCGAGAGCCCCGCGATGAGCAAGACCAGTGCCAGAGCCTCGGCCTGGGTCGGCTTGCCCGGCTCCAGCCGGCCGGTCAGCCAGGCCGCTGGCAGTCCCACGACAAGTCCCAGGAGAACGGCACCCGCGAGTTCCCAGCCGGCGTGCAGCAGCGCCCCCGAACCATCGCCGGCAAGGAACCAGCCCAGAAACGCCATCGCCAGGCCAAAGGCCAGGATGCCCCAGGCGTCGTCGATCGCGACCACGCCGGTCAGCACCCGTGCCGCGCGGCTGCGCGGGCGTCCTTCCGCCAGGATCTCCTCCACCGCGGCCGGGTCCGTGGCCACCGAAATCGCCGCCAGCGTCAGGGCGAGCACCAGAGGGAAGCCCAGCAGGAGCAGCCCGCCACCCACAACCAGCGCACCCACCCCCATCACGGCAAGCGAGAGGACCAGAATCAGCGGGCCCAGCTGGCGCAGGCGCCGCAGCGTCAGTTGCCCGCCCAGCAGAAACGCCACCATCACCAGCGCCAGCTGGATCAGGGGCTCGGCCAGATCCCCCAGAGGGCGGCCGCCTTCCTGCCCCAGCACCAGCTGCTGAATCGCGGCAACCACCAGGCCGACGATCACCAGCAGGGAGATCCGGGGAATCGCCGTTCGCCGTGCAATCGTGTCGGCCAGGATGCTGGAACCCAGGATGGCCCCCAGCAGGATCAGCGCGACCGCTCCGGCATCCGGCGCAAGGAACTCCTCGGAGATCCAGGCGAGGTCGCTCATCGGATCACCGCTTGCCCAGTCAGGCCTCCGGGCGCAGGTGCGGGAACAGCAGCACGTCGCGGATCGAAGCGCTGTCGGTCAGCAGCATCACCAGGCGGTCGATGCCAATGCCCTCCCCGGCGGTCGGCGGCAGGCCGTACTCCAGCGCGCGGATGTAGTCGGCGTCAAAGTGCATCGCCTCGTCGTCACCGGCGTCCTTCTCCGCAACCTGGGCGCGGAAGCGCTCGGCCTGGTCTTCCGGATCGTTCAGCTCGGAGAAGCCGTTCGCGATCTCGCGCCCGCCGACAAACAACTCGAAGCGATCGGTGACGAACGGGTCATCGTCGTTGCGCCGCGCCAGTGGCGAGACCTCGGTCGGATAGGCGGTAATAAAGGTCGGGTGACGCAACTGGTTCTCGGCGGTGTACTCGAAGATCTCGGTCCACAGCTTGCCGAGGCCAAAGCTTTCCTTGATCGGGATCTCCAGGCGCTCGCAGTGCGCGCGCACCTTCTCGATATCCTCGAGGTCGGCGTCCGCGATCTCGGCATTGTGGGCCAGGATCGCCTCGCGCACGCTCATGCGGGTGAACGGCTTGCCAAAATCGTAGCTCTCGCCCTGGTACTCAATGGTGGTCGTGCCCAGCACGTCCTCGCACAGCCCGCGCAGCAGGGTCTCGGTCCGATCCATCAGCGCGCGATAATCCACGAACGCCTCGTAGAACTCGAGCATGGTGAACTCGGGGTTGTGCCGCGTGGACAGCCCCTCGTTGCGGAAATTGCGGTTGATCTCGAAGACCTTCTCGAAGCCGCCGACCACCAGGCGCTTGAGATACAGCTCTGGCGCGACGCGCAGGTACAGCGGCATATCCAGCGCGTTGTGATGGGTGGTGAACGGCCGCGCGGTCGCCCCGCCTGGGATCACCTGCATCATCGGGGTCTCCACCTCGATGAAATCCTGATCCTCGAAGTACTCGCGAATGTAGCGCACGATCCGGGTACGGGTGCGGAACAGCTCGCGGCTGTCCAGGCTGGTGATCAGGTCCACGTAGCGCTGGCGATACCGCTGTTCCTGATCGGTCAGGCCGTGGAACTTCTCCGGCAGCGGACGCAGGCTCTTGGTCAGCAGACGCAGCTCGTCGAGCTGGACCGTCAATTCCCCGGTCTTGGTCTTGAACAGCCTGCCCTGGCCACCCACGATATCGCCCAGATCCCACTGCTTGAACGCCGGGTACACGCCCTCCGGCAGGCTGTCGCGCTGCGCGAACAACTGGATGTCGCCCGACTGATCGCGCAGGCGGATGAAGCTTGCCTTGCCCATCACGCGCTTGCCGACCATGCGCCCGGCGACCGTCACGCGAATCCCCTGGGCCTCCAGCGCCTCGCCCTCGGTCTCGTCGTGCGCGGCGTGCAGCGCACCCGCCAGCGCATCGCGACGGAAATCGTTGGGGAACGCCGGACCGGCCGCGCGCAGCTCGTTCAGCTTGCTGCGGCGCTGCGCGACCAGCTTGTTCTCGTCAGTGGTTTCGGTCATCAGAAATCCATGCAATAGATAGACTTACAAGCCACTCTTGAGACTGGCTTCAATAAAGGGGTCGAGGTCTCCGTCGAGCACGCCCTGGGTGTTGCCGACCTCCACGCCGGTGCGCAGATCCTTGATCCGCGACTGATCCAGCACGTAGGAGCGGATCTGGCTGCCCCAGCCGATGTCGGACTTGGTGTCCTCCACCGCCTGCTTCTCGGCATTGCGCTCCTGCAACTCGCGCTCGTACAGCTTGGCGCGCAGCTGGTTCATCGCCATCTCGCGGTTCTTGTGCTGCGAACGCCCGGCCTGACACGCCGCCACCACTCCGGTCGGGACGTGGGTAATGCGCACCGCCGAGTCGGTGGTGTTCACGTGCTGACCACCGGCGCCGGAGGAGCGATAGGTGTCCACCCGCAGATCCGCCGGATTGATCTCGATCTCGAAGTTCTCGTCGATCTCCGGGGAGGCGAACACCGACGCGAACGAGGTATGCCGGCGGTTGCCGGAATCGAACGGAGACTTGCGCACCAGCCGGTGCACGCCGGTCTCGGTGCGCAGCCAGCCGAAGGCGTACTCGCCCTGGATGTGCACGGTCGCACTCTTGATCCCGGCGGTCTCGCCCTCGGAGAGCTCGGTGACCTCCGCCTTGAAGCCCTTGTGCTCGGCCCAGCGCAGGTACATGCGCAGCAGGATGTTGGCCCAGTCCTGGGCCTCGGTGCCCCCGGAACCGGCCTGGATATCGAGGTAGGCGTTGGCCGCGTCCATATCGCCGGAGAACATGCGGCGAAACTCCAGGCCCTCGATACGCGCGGTCAGCGCCTCCACATCGGCCTCGACCGACGCCGCCGTCTCCTCGTCGCCATCCGCCTCGGCCATCTCCAGCAGGTCCCGGCTTTCATCCAGCTGGGTGCCGATCTCGCGGATGTTGACCACCACGCCCTCAAGCTGGGCCCGCTCCTTGTTCAGCGCCTGGGCCTGCTCCGGGTCATTCCAGATATCCGGGTTCTGCTCCAGCTCGCGCTGGACTTCCTCTAGCCGTTCTTCCTTGGCAGGGTAGTCAAAGATACCCCCTAAGGCCTTCCAGGCGGCCTTTCAGGTCATCGATCAGGGAATACAGCGCGTTCAGTTCCATGGCAGTTTCCGTCGGGTGCCGTGGCGCACACGGCAGGTTCGATCACGTGGCGAGAAAAGCCGCGCAGTATAACACCCGACAGCGGCTTCAGGGCCGGCGGGGACGGCGCCAGAACGCCAGCGCGTCGCGGCGTTCCAGCACCAGGGCGCCGGCGCCCGACCCGGCCGTGGATTGCGGATCAACAAATTCCAGCGCGCCCAGGCCGCCACGGAGCAGAGCCCGCAGCTTCGGCGCCACCACGTCGTCGGCAACCGACTCCAGAAGCTCGAGCCGGCGCTCGAGCGACGGGGCCGCCTCCAGTGCCTCGACGACGACCACGGTATCGCCGGATTCCGCCGGGTCGGCCGCCGGGTCGGCTGCCCAGTCGACGCCGGCGCCCCGCGCCAGCCAGTGCGCGACCACACCGCCGCCGCACACACGGCCCACACTCGTTGGGCCACCGGGATGCCCGGGCGACCAGGGCCAGAGGCCATGCACGGCCCCACGCCCCTCCCGCTCGCGCGCCAGGTTCACCGGGTGCTGGAACCAGGCCATCTGCAAGGCGTTGGCCAGTACCTGCAGGCGCCGAGCCACATCGCCCTGCATCGACGGCGCCACCATGGCGCGCCCCATGCCGATCGACGGTGGCGGGCCCGACGCATCGCCCTCGGCGTCCATCCGCAACTCCCACAAGCCGTCTTCGCTCAGGGCCAAGGTCGCCCCGGCCGCCTCCAGTTCCGGCTGTGCAGCCGACCACAAGGCCTCGCGCTCGGCCTCCGACACCGGATCCACCGGATAGGCCACCAGGTCCTTCATCCCCGCAGTCAGCTGCACCGGCTGGACCAGCCAGGTTCGCCATCCGGAATCGGTTGGCCGGTATCCCAGCCGCTCGGCCAATGCGGCCTCCCACCCTGGTGCTTCCGTGCCGGTGACCCCGCCCCGCGCCCGTCCGAGCCAGCGCGCCAGACGTCGCACAGAGAGCGGAGGCGCACCGGCCACCGCGCCCTCGGGCGCTGCCCACAGGCCGGGCAGCAGGTGAATCACCCGCCGGCTTGCACCCGGCCGTGTCATTGATCGGACCCGTAGCGCCCCTTCGGCACGTCGCGCTCCTTCGCCGGATCGTCCTCGATCCCCGGCGTGATGCGACCTTCGTCGTCATATGGGAGCCGGACATGCCCGTAGCGAAGCACCAGCACTGCGCCCGCCAGAATCAGGACCCCGGCAGTCACCGCGATCAGCTCCCATACGTCCATGTCCTTCATGTCGATGATCACGTAGCGCGCCAGCGCGACGATCGCGATGTAGATCGGCAGGCGCACCGGGAGACGCCCGGAACGCAAGTAGATCCCGACCATCGCCAGCACCTCAAGAAAGATGAACAGCAACAGCAGGTCGGCCAACCCCACCCACATCGCCGAGACCATGGTGGCGATTTCCTGCAGGATCGCGATCACGGTGGCGACGGCGATCACCACCAGCACGGCCACTTCGACATGATGCAGGGCGCGGCGCCCGGCGCGTTCGACGTTCATGCATTCACCACAATTGCCCCAATAAGTCCGGCCATCCTACCACCCGCCCCGGGCACGAACGCTCAATTCTCCCATTGGTCTATACCAATAGACACAACGATCTGAAGCACCCGCGATGACTAAACCTCTCCACATCAAAAGCCCGCCCGCTACGCACCGCATCCAGTGGTCCGCCGCACGCGGTTTCGTCGCGGGACTCGCCCTGCTGGCGCTCGCGCTGCCGGCCGCCGCGGAGGACTACCCCGCCGATTCCGCGATCGCGTGGCAGGACTGGGACAGCCAGCTTTTCGAGGAATCCGAGGCACGCGAGCGGCCCATCTTCTTTTATTTTCACGGCCAGTGGTGCACCTGGTGCCGCGACTTCCAGGACGAGTCCCTGGAGAACCCCGACGTGGTGGACACCATCGACCAGCACTACATCCCGGTCCTGGTCGATCTGGACGAACGTGCGGATCTGTTCCGGCGCTACGGTGGCCGCGGCCTGCCCTTCGTGGTCATCGTGAATCACGAGGACGAGATGCTGACCCGCTTTACCGGTCACGTGAATGCCCGCGACCTGCAGAACATCCTGGTGGCCCAGCGGGACATGTTCTCGGTCACCGGTCGCGAGATCACGCCGGACGATGCCGCGATCGACGATCTTGAAGCCTTCATGGAGATGCTCGACGAGGTCTATGATGCCCGCGCCGACCGCCTGAGCGGCAGCGCCACCTTCGGCACCCTCAGCAAGCGCCCGCAGCCCTGGACCTATCGCTTCCTGCTCACCGCCGAAGGGTGGCGGGATCGCATGCCCGGGCTACTCGACCAGATCGCGGAGGACCTCTACGACGAGGTCGAAGGCGGCTTCTTCTTCTTTCACGATCCGGACCAGCGCGACCCCGTCCTGGCACTGGAGACCTCCAAGCGCCTGGACCAGAACGCGGCGTTCCTGTGGCTGTTCTCCGAGGCCCATGACACCACCGGCGACGAGCGCTACGCCGAGATCGCCCGCGGCATCCGCGACTACCTGCAAGACCACCTGTGGGACAGCCGCCAGCTGCGCTTCGGCAACAGCCAGTACGCCGACCGCGACTACTACCAGCTGGACCCGGAGACGCGCACGCAAACCGACCCGCCCCGCGTCGACCGCAACACCTACGCCGACACCTCGGGCCAGGCCATCGCCGCCCTGGCGAACATGGCGCGGGTAATGGAAGACCGGGAAACGCTTGCGTGGGCGCGCGAGGCCCTGGCGGCGCTGGATCGCTACCTGAAGACCGAACAGGGCTACCTGCACGGCATCACCGCGGCGGGTCGCCCGGCGATGGAGGGCTACCTGCCCTCGCAGATCTGGCCGGAGATCGCCCGCCAGGAACTGGCGCGCGCCACGGAGGCACTGGACGGCGAGCGACCGGAGATGCCCGACCCGCTCGCGGCACTGGACCGGCTGGAACCGTTCTTCAACGAGGAGCTGGGCGCCCACGCCGAACGGATCGGCACCGACCTGGAACCCTGGTCCGAGACCCGCACCCAGGCGGCGCTGGCCTGGTGGCTCTACCGCCTGCCGGACGCCGCCATCGAGGAATCCCACATCGATCGCAACATGGTGCGCGAACGCCTGCGCATCGAGCCCGGTGCCGACCCCGACGACGTCGCTCTGGGCTTCGACGCCCTGCGCCGGGGCTTCTGAAGCCCGTTGCAAGGCCTTGCGATCGCTTATCCGGCGTCACACCACCCCCCCGGTTTCCCAGGATGGCGAGCCGAACCTGCGCTGTGCCTGGCTCCGCCGTTAGGCCTGTTGACGGAACCCCGCAACCTCGCCCTGTAGCTGCTGCGCCAGGGCCTCCAGCGCCTCCACCGCCTGCTGCATCTCGTTCGCCCCGTCGGCATTGCGCACGGCAATATCGTTGATGTGGTGGATGTTGCGGTTGATCTCTTCCGCCACCTGGCTTTGCTCCTCGGTCGCGCTGGCCACCTGGCGGGTCATGTCGTCGATGGCGGTCACCGAGTCGTGGATGTACTCCAGGGTCTCGCCGGCCTCGCCCGCCTTCGCCACGGAGGTCTCCGCATGCTGCTGGCTGACCTCCATCGCCTGCACCGCGCGGGTGGCCCCGCCCTGCAGGCGCTGAATGATCTCGCGGATCTCCCCAGTCGAGTCGTTGGTGCGCTGTGCCAGGTGGCGCACTTCGTCCGCCACCACCGCGAAGCCCCGCCCGGCCTCGCCGGCCCGCGCCGCCTCGATGGCCGCGTTGAGCGCCAGCAGGTTGGTCTTCTCGGCGATCTCCTCGATCACCTGCAGGATCGTGCCGATGTTGTCGCTGTCACCTTTCAGCTCCACGATCACATTGTTCGCCTGACGAATCTCGCCGGCCAGCGTGTTGATCGCACCCTGGGTCGCCTGCACCACGGTGCGCCCGCCTTCCGCCGCACGCGTCGCCTGCCCCGCGCTCTCGGCCGTGCTCTGCGTGTTGTTGGCGACCTCCTGCACCGTGGCAGACATCTGGTTCATCGCCGTGACCACCTGCTCCACATCACCGCGCTGTTCGTGGGTGGCACGCGTCAGTTCATTGCTGCGCCCATCCAGCTGCCGCGCCGAGGCGGCAATCCCGTCCGCCGCATCGGCAACCTGGCGAATGAGCCCGGAAAGCCGGCCCATCACCGTGTTGAAGGCCGCGCCGGTGCGCCCGATCTCGTCGTCGGTCGTCACCTCCACGCGGTGCCCGAGATCCGCGCGGCCCTCGCCGATCGCCTCCAGCCCCTCGGCCAGGCGCTCCATGGGGCGCGTCAGCACATTGGCGTAGAACCAGCCAATACCCAGCGCCACCACGAACGCGACGATCCATAGCACCCACAGCAGCCACCACAACTGGGTCACCAGCGCCGCGTCCACACCCGCGGCCAGATCGCCCTTCATGGTGTGGAAGGTCACCCCGCCCATGATGGACAACGGCACGGTGCTCACCACGATCACCAGGATAATCAGCTTCAGTCGCAGCCCACCCAACGGTCCAATCTTCATCGACGCCCTCCTTTCCGTCCCTTAACGACCAGCCGATCCCGGTCTTGAGCCCGACACAGTATCCATCCACCCCGCCCCTATCGTCTTGATCCGGGTCAACCTCAGGTCCCAACACAAGCCAAAAATCGTTTCACCACGAAACGAATGAAGGCACGAAGAAGATCAACGGCGATTGCGCCACAGAGGACACGGAGAAAATGGAAAGGCTTTCAACTTGAAGCAGGGGGCTCGCTTGGTTTCAGCGGTCGGGCCAGTGGCAATGGCTAACAGACGTTCCAGACAGAATTCGTCCTTTCTCTGTGTCCTCTGAGTTGATAGGCCTTTGGCCTTGACCTTCTTCGTGCGCTTCGTGGTGAATAAAGCCCTTGAGCGGGCGCTCGCCTCACCCCCGATACCCAGACACAAAAAACCCGCGGTCCCGAGACTCGGGACCGCGGGTTCGCGGTACTGCTTTAGCGGGTCCGCTTACCGGCTGCGAGCCGCGCGGTTGCCGTTGGCGGACGGGCGACCGTTGCCGCCGCGACCACCACCGGGCTTGCCGCCGCGACCGTTGCGCGGGGCGCCGTTGCGGGCACCACCGCCCGGCTTGCCACCCGGACCGCCACGGCCATTCGCGTTGCCGTCATTGGCGGCGGGCTTCGGCGTGGCGAAACCCTCGGTCTCGATACGGTCGATCGGACGCTTGATCAGGCGCTCGATGCCCTTCAGCAGCTTGATCTCCTCGCCATCCACCAGCGACAGCGCGGCACCGGCGGAGCCGGCACGCCCGGTGCGACCGATGCGATGCACGTAATCCTCCGGCACATTCGGCAGTTCGAAGTTGACCACCTGCGGCAGCTGGTCAATGTCCAGGCCGCGCGCGGCGATATCGGTGGCCACCAGAACCGGCACCTGACCGGACTTGAACTGCTTCAGCGCCTTGGTACGGGCCGCCTGGCTCTTGTTGCCGTGAATCGCCTCGGAGCGCACGCCGTCCTTCGACAGCTTCTCGGCCAGGCGATTCGCGCCGTGCTTGGTACGGGTAAACACCAGCACCTGTTCCCAGTTGTTGGTGCGGATCAGGTGGCTCAGCAATTCGCGCTTCTGGCTGGTCTCGACCAGGTGCACGCTTTGCTCCACGCCCTCGGCGGCCGTGTTGCGCGGCGCGATGTCGATCTCCGCCGGGTTGTTCAGCAGGCCGTTGGCCAGCTTGCGGATCTCGTCGGAGAAGGTCGCCGAGAACATCAGGTTCTGGCGGTTCTTCGGCATCATCGCAATCAGCTTCTTGATATCACGGATGAAGCCCATGTCGAGCATGCGATCGGCCTCGTCGAGGACCAGGATCTCCACACCGGACAGGTCGATGGTCTTCTGATTGGCGTGATCCAGCAGACGCCCCGGCGTCGCCACCACGATGTCCATGCGATCACGCAGGGCCTTGATCTGCGGGTTCATGTTGACACCGCCGAAGATCGTCATCGAGCGCATCTTCAGATTGCGCCCGTAAGTCTTCACGGATTCGTGAACCTGCGCAGCCAGCTCGCGGGTCGGGGTCAGCACCAGGCAACGCGGGCGGCCATTGCCGGCCTGCGGCGCATCCGAGGTGGAAAGGCGCTGCAGGATCGGCAGGGTGAAGCCGGCGGTCTTGCCGGTGCCGGTCTGGGCAGCGGCCAGCAGGTCGCCTCCCTTCAGGACTTCCGGGATGGCCTGGGCCTGGATCGGGGTCGGGTGCTGGTACCCGGAGGTTTCCAGCGCACGCAAAAGGGTATCGGCCAACCCGAGGTCGGCAAAGGTCGTATCAGTCATGGAATGCTCCAACGCCACCCGCCACTCGTTCAACACAGAGCACCCATCGGGGGAAACGAAATCAGGGGGATCACTGCGAGCCGGAAGGCTCTGGATCAAATGAACGGACGCTGACGGGCGGGGCGTTCGATCCGGGCACTATACGCCTTTTGTCAATGAAAAGACACCGCTCCATACCCCATCGGATATATATTTGTTTTGTGCGGGAATATCCGCTAGCTTCATCTCAAAAAAACCGATGCCAACGCAGCACCGGTCAGGCCGACGCGACCCCAAATAACAACGATCGGCCATCAGGGGAACAAAATGAAACGCAACCTGCCTGTCACCGGGATCGAGGCGGACTACCCGGAGAGTGCCAATATCCTCTCCACCACCAACCTCAAGGGGGCCATCAGCTACGTCAACCCAGAGTTCATCGACATCAGCGGCTTCGAGGAAGAAGAGCTGCTGGGCAAGAATCACAACGTGGTTCGTCACCCGGACATGCCCCCTGTCGCATTCGAGGACCTCTGGCAGACCGTTCAAGGCGGACGATCCTGGATGGGAATGGTCAAGAACCGCTGCAAGAACGGCGACCATTACTGGGTCAGCGCGTACGTCACACCGGTGACCGAGGACGGTCAAACGGTCGAATACCAGTCCGTCCGCACCAAGCCGCAACGCGAGCTGGTGGAAAAGGCCGAATCCGTCTACGCCGCCCTGCTCGAGGGGCGCATGCCCCTGTCGCTGCGTCTGCCACGCATTGGCATCAAGACCCGGGCCGTCGCCTCGGTGGCCGGTGGCGTGCTGCTGGGCCTGATTGCCAGCCTCGCCCTGACCGGCATCACCTGGGGCTCCGCACTGATCTTCACCCTGACCACCCTGCTGGTCGCCGGCCTGCTCGTCTGGACCAGTCTGACGCCGCTTTGCCGCGCGGTGGCCCACGCCCGCCGCATCGCCAACAACCCGGTCAGCCAGTACATCTACACCGGGCGTACCGACGAGGCCGGCGAGATCCTGTTCGCGATGCAGATGCTTGAGGCAGAGGCAGGCTCGGTCGTCGGGCGCATGGGGAACGCGGCCGAACGCCTTACCCGAACCGCCGACGCCCTGGTCACTGCGGTCGGTGACAGCCGGCAAGCCTGCAACCATCAACAGACCGAGACCGAGCAGGTGGCAAGCGCCACCCAGCAGATGGTGAACAGCGTGCAGGAGGTCGCCCGCAGCGCCCAGGGTGCGGCCGATGCAGCCGACCGGACCGACCGCGAAGCCGGTGCCGGAAGCGGCGTCGTGGCCGAAAGCACGCAGGCCATCGAAAACCTGGGACAGCATATTCGCGATGGATCGGGTGTGATGGCCGAACTGGAACGCCACAGCCAGGACATCAGCAGCGTTCTGGACGTGATCCGCGGCATCGCCGAGCAGACCAACCTGCTCGCCCTGAACGCGGCGATCGAGGCCGCACGCGCCGGCGAACAGGGGCGAGGCTTCGCCGTGGTGGCGGACGAGGTGCGCACACTGGCCAGTCGAACACAGGATTCCACCGCCGAAATCCAGCAGATGATCGAGCGTCTCCAGGATCGCGCGCGGGCTGCGGTGGCGTCCATGGAACAAAGCCGCACGCAGGCCGAAACCAGTGTCGAACAGGCCCGGCAGGCGGCGGCGGCACTCGAAAACATCACCTCGGGCGTCGGACAGATCCGCGACATGAGCACCCGGATTGCGGCCGCCGTGGAACAACAGGGGACCGCCGGGGAAGAGATCCGCCGGGGGGTCGACTCGATCCGCAGCGCCGCCGACACCACCGCGAACCGGGCCGATCAAAGCGACACCGCCGCCCGCGAGGTCGCGCAGCTCGCAACCGGACTGCAAGGCCTCGCCCGGCAGTTCTGGGCAAGACATCGCTGAAAGGGAAAGCTCCCCAGATGACTTCCCCATCCGATCGGTACCTGCGGCAACATATTGCCCTCGCCTCCGGCGTTCTGCTGGCGCTATTGCTGTTACCGCTGGCGATCTGGATGCTCGGGGCGGAGCTGCCCCGCATCCTGCCCAGCGAACACCTGACCGCCTTCCACACGGGCGCGGAGTTGTTCGCGGTGGTTGTGGCAGTACTGGTGTTTGCGGTGGGCTACCACGTAATCGACCGCCGCCGCGTGGCCGCTTCTCTGCTGCTGGCGTGCGCCTTCCTGGCGGTCGCGTTGCTTGATTTCCTGCACCTGATGACCTTTCCGGCCATGCCGGATTTCATCACCCCGAACTCGCCACAACAGACATTGTTGTTCTGGCTGGCCGCGCGCCTGGTCGCGGCGGCGGCGTTGCTCGCCTACGTGGCCCTGCCCATGGTCTCGCAAAGCGACGGTCCACCACGCCATGTCTACCTGATCGGGAGCCTCCTGCTAGTCGCCTTGCTGGCGTGGATCGGACTTTGGCATGCGGAAATCGTCCCGCCCCTGTTCGACCCGGTCAGCGGGCTCACGCCCATCAAGGTGGGGCTGGAGGCGCTGGTGATCAGCCTGCACCTGGCCACCCTGGCCCTGCTCGCCCTGCGCCGTGAGCTGCTGCAACGTCCGGGTATGCCCCTGGTCGCCGCCGCCCTGGTCATCAGCATCGGCAGCGGGCTGTTCTTCATGTTCTACGACGACCTGACCGACACCCCGTTTGTACTCGGCCATATCTACAAGCTCGCGGCGTATCTCCTGATCTACCAGGGCCTGTTCCTGGAAAGCGTGCGCTCGCCCCTCCAGCGCCTGCACCAGGCCCACCGCGATATCGAGATGCGCGAGCAGCGTTACCAGCAACTGGTGGAGACGGCCCCCGACGGCGTGCTGGTCACCGACATGGACGGCCGTATCGTGATGGCCAATCGCAACATCGAACGCCTGTTCGGCTATCCACGCCAGCAATTGATCGGGCAACCGGTGGAGCGGCTGGTCCCCGAACGCCTGCGCGAACGCCACCGCATGCACCGGCGGGCACATGCCCACACCATCAACCGCCGCACCATGGGGCAGGTGCCCCACCTGCGCGGGCGCCGCATCGACGGCACCGAGTTCCCGCTGGACATCAGCCTGAATGCTTTCGACGACAGCGAAGGCCGCCGCATCACCGCGTTCATCCGCGACATCACCGACCGCCAGCGCCGCGAGGCGCGGATCCAGCACCAGGCCACCCACGACAGCCTGACCGAACTACCCAACCGCTGGCTCCTGCACGACCGCCTGACGCAGGGGATCGCCCAGGCCGAACGTCACGGCCACCCGATCGCCGTCATGCTGCTGGATCTCGACAACTTCAAAATGGTCAACGACACCTTCGGCCATCACGAGGGCGACCAGCTGCTGAAGGCCGTGGCCGCCCGACTTCAGGGCGCCCTGGACCAAGAGGCGACCATCGGGCGTTTCGGCGGCGACGAGTTCATGATCCTGCTGACCAACGTCGAGGACGAACAGGCCATCGGCCAGGTCGCCCAGCGCATCCTCGGCATCTTCGGCAGCCCGTTCCAGACCGAACACACGCGCAACCTCGCCTCCACCGGGAGCATCGGTATCGCCCTGTTCCCGCGCGATGCCCGCGACGAATGCACCCTGGTGCGTTACGCCGACATGGCGATGTATGAGGCCAAGCACTCCGGACGCAACACCTATGCCTTCTTCTCGCAGCACCTGGACGCCCAGGTGCATGAGGAACAGCGCCTGCAGCAACGCCTCCAGCAGGCGCTGGAGAACCACGAACTCGAGCTGCACTACCAGCCCCTGCTCGATGTCGCCTCGAACCGCATCATCGGCGTCGAGGCCCTGGCACGCTGGACGGACACCGAGCTCGGACCGGTTGCTCCGGCACGCTTTATCGCCAGCGCCGAGGCCAACGGACTGATCCTGCCGCTGGGCGACTGGGTCATCCGCACGGCCTGCGAGCAGCTCGCCCAGTGGTCCCGCGCGGGTCTCGACCTCCGCGTCGCGATCAACATCTCCGCCATTCAGTTCCGCCAACATGACCTGGTGGACCATCTGGGCAGGGCTCTCCGAGCCACCGGCGCCCCACCCGAGCACCTCGAAATCGAGGTCACCGAAACCGTGGCCATGGCGGACGTCGCATTGACCCGCGATCAACTGCGCGGGCTAAAGGCCTTGGGCATCCGGGTCGCACTGGATGATTTCGGCACCGGCTATTCCTCCCTTGCCTACCTGAAATCGCTGCCGATCGACAAGCTCAAGATCGATCGCTCGTTCATCGCCGACATCGGCCAGGACCCGGAATCCGACATGATCCTGCGCTCCATCGTCCACCTCGGCCACAGCCTGGGCCTGACCCTGGTGGCCGAGGGCGTGGAGACCGAGGCACAGCGCGACTTCCTCCGGACGATCGGCTGCGACCTCTACCAGGGCTGGATTCATTCAAGGGCCATGGCGCCTCTCGCCCTCGCCGACTGCCTGGAGACACGCCTGGTCTGAAGCGGGGCCCCCACACCACCCCGTCGTCCCGGACACCGCGTAGCGGTGATCCGGGATCCCCCGGCCGGCCACCGCGACACCGAAGATCCCGGCTCCGCGCTGCGGTACGGCCGGGATGACATCAAGGGGAAGGACACCCACCATCAGCTCGAACCAGCGAGCGATCATTTTGCGTATCGCTCCGCCTGGCCTCCAACGCCTGCGCGCCAGCCAGCAACAAAAAGGCCGCCCGAAGGCGGCCTTTCGTGACCGAATCCAGCCATTCGCGCCGCCATCGAACCCCCGGCGACGCGGCGCTGGATCAGTACCCCGTACTGCCGTGCACGTCCGGCGGGGCCTCGCGCGTCAGCATCGACCACGTCAGGTGCGCCATCACCTCGGGCGCCACCACCGTATGGCGGTTCCCGCTGTTCTGCATCCCCTCGCGCAGCTCCTGGCGGACCTGCGGCTGCCCGGTCAGATCGAAGATCACGTCCACCTGATCCCCGCGCGCCACGAGATCCGCAACCGACTCCAGCGGGATCCCCTTCGCCTCGGCCAGCCGGCGCCCCTCGGTCTCGCCCTGCTCCGAGGCCGCGCAGATCGTCATCCCCGGCAGACCGGACTCCAGCAACATCTCGAGGAAGCGGCCGCCCACCCGGCCAAGCCCCACCACTGCAATCTGAATCGACATATGCACTCCATCCTTTTCTATTTTTGTTGTTTCCATGCATGCCCACGGTTGCCATCCGCCGGGCACGCTCCCCGACTGTAGGCCATGTGCGGCGCCCACGCACGCCAACCCGTGCACCGGGCCGCCCCGCCCGCCATCCGGCCATTTGGAGCGGCCCGCGGCACGCCCTAGAGTGCCCTGAGTTTGCCAACCAACCGGAGCCCCCCCATGGAAAACGTTCACCTGCCGATCCGCGCAGACCGCCGCGAGCAGGGCAAGATCATTCAGCGCATCGAACGCCTGGAGGGAGTGGAGCTGGAATTCACCGACCTCGACGTCGGCGACTACCTGCTGCCAAACGGCGTCGTGGTCGAGCGCAAGTCCGCCACCGACATGGTGCTCAGCGTCGTCGACAAGACCCTGTGGGAGAGCGCCGCCAAGCTGAAGGCCAACTACCAGCAGGTCGTCTACATCGTGGAGGGGGACCTCTACGAGCCGCGTTTCCACCAGCAGGCGCTGGACATCCACCGCGCCCTGGCCCACCTGACGATCGCCCTCGGGATCAGCGTCCTGCCCAGCTCCGATGCCGACAACAGCGGCATGCTGATCTACCTGCTGGGGCTGAACGCACAGATCGAGCCGGACCCGTCTGACCGCCCGACCAAGCCCGACACCCGGCGCAAGGCTGCCGAATTCATCGTCAGCGGCCTGCCCGGCGTCGAGGCCGACCAGGCCCGCGACCTCCTGCGCGACATCGGCAGCGTGCGCGACATCATCAACGCCGATGCTGCCACCCTCGCCCAGACCGACGGCCTCGACGCAGAACGCGCCCAACGCATCGAATCCGTCGTCACCTACGGCAGCCGCACCACCTGAACCCCCCCCGAGCGGCCAGCCGCACGACCCTCTGTGGGAGCCTAGTTGCAGGCGAAGCCCCCGCCAAAGCCGGACCTGGACAGCGGACGATTGGCGAGGTGATGCGAGTCGCGGGGCTCATCGCATCCGACAATGCTGCCAACCCCGGACACGGGCAACGGACGTAGGATGCGGATGAGCGCAGCGAATCGCATCAAGAGGGCGGGTGTTGTCCCGTGAACGGTGCGTTTCGCGATGCTCAACGCACCCTACGACGCTCTACGGCGCGTTCCCCAGCCACCGCCGCAGGCCGCCGCTACGGCGGATCTGGCGCTGGCTGGCCGCAACCAGCGTGCCCGCACGTGGCTCCAGCAGGCTGAACCAGCGGCTGGCGCGGGTGATCGCGGTGTAGGCCAGCTCGCGGGTCAGGATCGGGCTGTCCGCGTCCGGCAGCACCAGGGCCACGTGCTCGAACTCCGACCCCTGGGCCTTGTGCACCGTCAGGGCAAACGCGGTCTCGATGGCCTCCAGGCGGTTGGGCAACACCCAGCGCACACGCCCGCCGTCCCCGGCGGCCAGGAACGCCACCCGCAGCACCGAGTCTTCGCCCTTGGTGGCATCCGAGTCCGCCTCCGGCTCGCCACGCGCCAGCCAGGCCGGGACGGCCAAGGCGATCCCGATATCGCCGTTGATCAGCCCCAGCGCGTAGTCATTGCGCGTGACGATCACCGGGCGCCCCTCGACCCATTGTCCGCCGGCCCCCGGCCCGTCCATCCGTCCCGCGTCCCCCTCGAGCAGGCCGCGCGCCTGCAAGGCCGCGGCGACGCGCCGGTTCAGCGTCTCCAGCCCCCACGGGCCGCGGCGCACCGCGCACAGGAGCTGGAACCGCCCGTGGGCCGCCAGCACGTCGCGCGCCCAGTCCTCCCAGGCCGCGCGCGGGGCCGCCGGGGCCGGCCGCGCCGCGCGCAGGCCCTCGAGATAGCCCGCATAACCCACCGCCTCGCCCTCCGGCGTGTCCGCGCGCCCGTCCACCGCGAGCGTCACCAGTGCCGGGTCCTCGGGCCCAGCGAGTACCTTTTGCCGGACGGCATCGTCCCCGTCCGGCCCATTCAATGCCTCGCCCGTGTTCACCGCCGCGGCCAACCGCCCGATCCCGCTGTCCGCGCCGAAGCGATGACTCTCGCGCAGCATCACGATGTGCTGGTCCAGCGCCTGACCGGCCGCATCCTGCATGGCCGCCGGCACGGCCATCCCGGTCACGGCCTCCAGCCAGTGCGCGGTCTGCGGCGTGTAGTGCCCGCCCCCGGCGCGGTGGCACAGTTCGCCCAGCACCGCGCCGGCCTCCACCGAGGCGAGCTGATCGCGATCCCCCAGCAGGATCAGGCGCGCCGTGCGTGGCACGGTCTCGACCAGGCTCGCCATCAGCTCCAGGTCGATCATCGAGGCCTCGTCCACCACCAGCACATCCACCGCCAGCGGGTTGCGCGCCCCGTGGCGGAAGTGCCGGGTATCCGGGCGCGCCCCGAGCAGGCGGTGCACCGTCACCACCTCGGCCGGCAGGTTCCGGCGCAGCGCATCGCCATCGGGCAGCTGGTCCAGCCCCAGGCGATCCAGCGCCCCGCTGACCGAGGCATTCAGGCGCGCCGCCGCCTTGCCGGTCGGCGCCGCCAGGCGGATGCGCAGCGGGTCGTCCGGACCCTGCAACCCCTGCAACAACGCGAGCAGTCGCAGCACGGTGGTGGTCTTGCCGGTCCCCGGCCCACCGGTAATCACGCTGAAGCCGGACCCGGCCGCCAGGGCGCAGGCCAGGCGCTGCCAGTCCGGGTCAGTGGCAGCCTCCGCCGGCGGTCCGAACAGATGATCGAGCCAGTCCCGCGCCGCCTGCGCGTCCAGCGCACCTTGCCAGGCCTCGCGGTCCGCCAGGCGCGCGCTAATGGCCTGCCCGATGCGGCGCTCGGCCTCCCAGTAGCGGCGCAGATAGACCTGCGTGCCGGTGAATACCAGCGGTGTTCCGGCCACCTCGCCTGGCCCCGCGAGCGGGCTCCCGTCCAGGGCCTGCGCAAGCTGGGCGGCGGACACACCCTGGAGAACCGACGACGGCCGCCGCGGCGGCTTTGATCCCGGCTCACCCTCCGGCGGCAAGGCCAGCGTGGCATCGGGCGCTTGCAGCAACGGCTCCAGTTCCAGGCACACATGGCCGCGCCCGACCTGATGGCTGGCCAGCGCCGCCAGCAGCAGGGCCAGCGGCGACGCCGCCGGGGCCTGCTCGTGCAGGAAGCGCACCAGCGCCCGGTCCACGCCGCGCAGCCAGCCCGCCTCCTCCCACTCGCGCAGCAGCTCGAGCACGGCCTCCGCAGACGCCAGGGGTCCCGCAGGCATCACCGTGCTCATACCGTCGCCTCCCGGTCCGGACCGGCCGCCATGCGGTGATCCAGCCATTCAATCAGTGCACGCGGCGGACAGTGGTGGAACACCCCGTGCCCCGGCGCATCCACGCCACGCAGGAACAGGTACACCCCGCCACCCATGTGCTGGTCATAGTCGTAGCCCGGCAGGCGCGCGGCCAGCTGGCGATGCAGTGCCAGGGTGTAGAGCACCAGCTGCAGGTCGTAGCGGTGTTCCAGCACCGCCGCCTGCAGGCGTTCCGGGGTGTACGCCTGGGCCGAAGTCCCCAGCCAGTTGGACTTGTAGTCCGCCACGTAATAGCGCCCGCCGTGCTCGAAGACCAGATCGACGAATCCCTTCAGCATCCCGTTCAGGGTCACGTTCCCCAGCGGCGGGCGCGGCTGTCCGGCCAGGATCTGCGCGCGGACCCCCTGATCCAGCTCGCCCGCCTGCAGGTTGCGCGTCGGATACAGGAACTCCAGCTCCGGCTGATAGGTGGTCAGGCCGCCCAGACTGAAATGTTCGCCGTCCTCCAGCGGGAAGGCGACCGCAAGCAACTGCTGCATCCAGTCCGCGACCGTCTCCGACCACTCGCTCCAGCCCCGCCGCTCGCAGCGTGTCGCGATCTCCTGCGCCATCCGTTCGGGATCTGCCGCCTGCGCAGCGAGCCCCTGCTCCGCCGCCCACTCCAGCAGCCCGTGGAGGAAGGTGCCGGGCCCGGGCCCGCGCGGGAAGGCATGCAGCCCACTGGCCGCGCGCGACTCGGGCTCCGGCGCCTCCAACGGCGGCCGACTCGCATCCGCCACCCCCTCGCGCAGCACGTCCTCGCGCGCCGAGTCGGGGGCCACTGGCGCGACCCCCTCGTCATGCGCGGCAATCGCACTGTAGCTGGCCACCCACCAGCGCTCGAAGCGGCGCGTCGGCGGCACCCGGGCCGGCCCCGTCGCGGTCGTGGCACTGCCCATCTGCGCGGCCACCGCGCTCGCCTCCGGCAGCGCCCCCACATGAATCGCCGATGCGTCGCCGGCTGCATCCCGCAGCGCGGCCTCCAACCCGCCGTCCTGCACCCCCGCGGGTCCGGCCAGCAGGTATCCGGCCGCGGTGCGGTCGAAGTGATTGGTCTTGCTGTTTCCGGAGACGATCGGCGCAATCCCCAGCCAGCAGGCATGCCGCGCGCGGGTCATGCCGACATACAACAGGCGCAGATCCTCGGCCAGGCGCTCGCGCTCTGCGCGCTCGAACACCTCGCCGTCCATGCGGAATACCCAGCGCGCCCCACCCTGCGGCGGATGGTCGCGGTAGGGCACATCCTTGGCCGTATCCGTCTGACGGAAATTGCAGACGAACGGCAGGAACACCAGCGGATACTCCAGCCCCTTGGACTTGTGCAGCGTAACCACCTTGACCAGGTCCTCGTCGCTCTCCAGACGCAGGACCTGCTCCTCCCCGGTCTCGCCTTCGCCGCCGCGATGTTCTGTCAGGTGCCGGATCAGGGCCTGCTCGCCATCCAGCTCGGCGGCCGCCTGCTGCAACAGCTCGCTCAGATGCAGCAGATTGGTCAGGGCACGCTCGCCCTCGGCCGTGGCCCGCAGCCGGCGCGGGACCTCGAAGTCGTGCAGCAGGCGGCGCAGCATCGGCAGCACCCCGCGCGACTGCCACAGCCGCCGATAGTCGCGGAACTGCTCGACGCGGACCTCCCACGCCAGCTCGTCCAGCGTCAGCCGATGCAGTTCGGCCAGCGACTGCCCCAGCGTCGCGGTCGCCAGCGCCGCGCGCAGCAGGCGTTCACTGGTCGGCTCGGCGCAGGCGCGTAACCAGCGCAGCAGGTCTCCCGCCTCGGCGGTCGCATACACCGACTCGCGATCGGACAGGTACACACTGCGCACACCCCGCCGGCGCAGCTCGGCACGGATCGCATCCGCCTCGCCACGCCCGCGCACCAGCACCGCCATGTCGCGTGGCCGTACCCCGGTCAATGCCTCACCTTTGCGGAAGCCACAGCGACCGGCCATCCCGCCGTTGAGCAGTTCCACCATGTAGCTGGCGCAGGCCTGCGCCATGCGCTCGCGATAGGCGCCCTTGGGCACCGGCTCGCCCGGATCAAAGCACCACAGCGTGACGGCCGGCATCGCCTGTCCATCGTTCTCGAAGACCTCCGCACGCCCGTTCGCGTCCACCGGCAGAAACGGCAAGGGGTTCTCCGTTCCCGAGCGGAACAGGAAGGCCCCGTCCTGCCAGCCCTCGGCATGCTGGAACAGCCGGTTCACGCCCTGCACCAGGGCATCGGTCGACCGGAAGTTTCGCTCCAGCGTGTAGTGCCGCCCGGCGGTGGCCGCGCGCGCGGCGAGATAGGTATGGATATCCGCCCCGCGAAAGCGATAGATCGACTGCTTGGGGTCGCCGATCAGCAGCACGCCCAGATCGCGCGGGTTCTCGTCGATGCGGTAGACGCGGTGGAAGATCCGATACTGCACCGGATCGGTATCCTGGAACTCGTCGACCAGCGCCACCGGAAACTGGGCGCGCAGGGTCGCTGCCAGGTGTTCGCCACCGGGTCCGTCCAGGGCGTCGCGCAGCCGGGTCAGCAGGTCGTTGAAACCCATCTGCGCGCGTTGACGCTGGGCCTGGCGAAACCGCGCGTCCACCTGCCGCGCGGCCGCCTGCAACAGGCGCTCGCGGTCGTCCACACAGACCTCGGCATGATCGTCCAGCCCCGCGAAGGCCGGATGCAGATCGTCCGGCAGCGCCTGCCCCGCCTTCAGCCGGGCCTGCATCCCGGCCGCGCTGAAACGCTCCAGGGGCGAGTCGCCGGAGACCCCGCCTGGCCGCAGTGCGCCGGGGTCCGCCGCCCAGTCGCGCATAGCCCCCAGCAACTTCTCCGGGTTGCTGTACTTCTGCTTGTTCAGCACCGAGTTGCGCAGCGTCTCGAACTGCTCGGCCACCGCCGCGAACGCCTCGCGCCAGGGCCGCTTCATGGCCTCCAGCCGCGCCAGCCGATCGCCCAATGCAGCTGCCAAGCCTTCCGGCGTCTCCAGCTCCACATCCGCCGTGTGGGCCGGGAGATGCCCGACCAGCGGCCGGATCTTCTGCAGTAACGTGTCAGGATCAGCACCGAAGGCGTTGCGCAGCAGCGCGAGTGGCGCCGCCGGTTGCGGATAGACAAAACGGCGCCAGTAGTCGCGCGCCGCGTCCGCCAGCAACTCCTGCTGGTCGCTCGCCAGGTCCTGGGTGAACAGGCTCCCGCTGTCGAAGGCATGCTCGCGCAGCATGCGGTAGCACCAGCCATGAATGGTGGACACCGCGGCCTCGTCCATCCACTCCGCCGCCAGCTCCAGCCGGCGCGCGGCGCCCGGACGCTCCGCCTCCGTGTATTCGGCGCGCAACTGCTTGTGGATGTCCTGCACGCCCGGCACCGCATCCGGGTCCTCCGCGCGGAACACGCGCGCGGCGATCGCCAGCGCGTCGCGGATGCGCTCGCGCAACTCCTGGGTCGCGGCCTCGGTGAAGGTCATCACCAGGATCTGCGGGGGCGTCAGCGCGACGGTGCCCTCGGGCAGCTCGCCGTGCCCCAGCACCAGGCGCAGATACAGCGCGGCGATGGTGTAGGTCTTGCCGGTGCCGGCACTCGCCTCGATCAGGCGGCTGCCGTGCAGGGGCAGTCCCAGCAGATCCAGCTTGTGGGCGGTCGCGCTCATGCAGGGTCCTCCGCCTGATTCACCACGAAAAACACCGGCCGGTAGATCCGGTCGCGCCAGAAGGCAAAGTCCGGGTCGTCCAGCAGGGTCTCGGGGTCGGGCCAGGCACGCGCCAGCGCCGGGCTGCGCGACCATTCGCCGGCGGCGAAGTCATTCCCGGCCAGGGTCTTCAGCGCCTCGTCATACGGATCCTTCGACCCCTCCTCCGCCGCGAGCCAGGCAAAGGCGGCGGCGCAGGCCAGCGGCAGCGGCCGCTCCTGGCCGGCCGCCCAGGCCTCCAGCAGCGTCCCCAGCAACTCCTCGGCCAGCCCCGGCTCCAGCCCCGGGAGCTCCAGGCGCTTGTCCAGTCCAACCAGTTCGGAGTCCACGCCGCCCGTCCCGGCGTTGGCCAGCAGATGCATCACCCAGGGCGCCATCAGCTTGTCGAAGCGCCACTTTTTGCCATCACCAATGCGGCTCGCGGTGTAGTCGAGGCATACCCGCGCCTGCCCATCGCTGCGCAGGGCGGGTGGCACGGCCTCCAGGCCCCAGTGCTCGTGTTCCAGACGCAGGGGCCGCGCGGCCGGCAACGACTCGGGGTACAGCGCATAGCGCTCGCCGATCCGCTCCAGCAGCCGCGCGGCCTCCTCCACCATCGCGCCGCGCTCCAGCTCGCCTGCCGCACCCAGCGGCAGCCGGCCCGCGCGCTGCAGCCGGGCCGACTCCGCCTCCAGGATGCTCGGCCAGGCCTCCGCGTCGTCGGTGGTCTCGAGTGCCGCCGCGACCAGTTGCTGACGCACCTGCCACTGCTCCAGCCCGGCCAGGCCAAAGGGTTCCAGGTCGTCGCCGGCCTCTTCCTCCTCGTCGAAGAACACCCCCAGACGATGGCGGAAGAACGCCTCCACCGGGAAGCGCAGAAAGCGCGTCAGTGCCTCCGGCCCCAGGGCGCGCGGCTCGCGCTCGGCCTCCAGCAACGGCACCGCCGCGGGGGCGCCACCAGCGGCATCCGCCGCAGCGCCCGGCGCCACGTCATGCACCGCCTCCCACTCCCGCGCGTAGGTAAAGTGCCGATCGCCGGCGGCGTCCGCCACCGGGAAGTTCACCGGGGAGAACGGCTGCAGCGGGTGCCAGGTGGTCAGGTGGTCCACCAGGGCCGGGCCCGCCTCCGGCCCGTCGGACCCGGCCAGCCCCCAGCCCGCCGCCAGGTGATCGCGCAGCTGGCCCACCAGCACCGACGGCGGGCGCGGCTCGTTGTCGCGCACATGCCGCCCCACCCAGCTCACATGCAGCTGGCGCCGCGCGGAGAGCAGCGCCTCCAGGAACAGGTAGCGGTCGTCCTCGCGGCGCGAGCGATCGCCCGGGCGGTAGTCGTTCGCCATCAGGTCGAAGTCCACCGGCGTCGGGCTGCGCGGGTAGTCGCCGTCGTTCATCCCCAGCAGACAGACCACCTGGAACGGGATCGCCCGCATCGGCATCAGGGTGCAGAAGTTCACCTGGCCGGCCAGGAAGCGCTGGCCCACCCCGGAATCGTCCTGGCTCGCCAGCCACTGCTCGCGCACCACCGCCAGCGGCAGGGCCTCCTCCAGGCCGGCCGCCGCGCAGTCCTCGCGCCATTGATCCAGGGCCTCGCCCAGTTGCTCCAGGGTGAACAGCTCGGCATCGGTCTCGGCCGCGAGGAACTGCTCCAGCAGCCCGCCCAGATGCACGGCCCAGTCTGCCGGCGCATGCGCCTGGCGCAGCCACGCCCAGGCATCCTCCAGGGCGGTGATCAGGGCGTCCATCGGCCCCAGCAGCGCGGCACTCAGCCCGCCGATCTCGTCGTAGGGCTCCAGGCCCTGCCACGGACCCTGGTCGCCCAGCGCATAGCCCAGCAGCATCCGCCGCAGGCCGAAGCGCCAGGTGTTCTGCTCCAGCCCCTCGGGCAGGCCTAACCCGGCGCGCTGCGCGGCATCCAGCCCCCAGCGCACGCCCGACCCCTCGGCCCAGCGGTGCAGCTGGCCCAGGTCCTCCTCCGCGATCCCGAAGCGCCGGCGCACCGCCGGCACGTCCAGCAGGTCCAGCAGCTCGCTGACGCCCATCCGGCTCTCCGGCAGTGACAACAACTGCTCCAGCGCGATCAGGACCGGATCGCGGCCGCGCGGACCCTGGTCCGACAGCGTGTACGGGATAAACCGGGGATCATCGGTCTCCGGCTGGCCGAACACCGCCTCTATGTGCGGGGCGTACTGATCGATGTCCGGAACCATTACGATCACATCGCGCGGGCGCAACGACGAATCGCGCTCGAAGTGGTCCAGCAGCCGGTCGTGCAGCAGCTCCACCTCGCGCAGCGGGCTGTGCGCCACGTGGAACTGGATGGAATGGTCCTCCGCCGGGACCGCGGGCCAGGTCTCCCGGGTCTCGGCGAGTGGGCGCAGCTCGCGGATGTCCTCCTGCAGCTGGTGCAGCAGGCAGTCCTCCGGCCCGCGCGTGCCGTGTGGCTCGAAGACGTCGACGCGCTCCCAGTCCAGCGTGCGCAGCACCCGGCCGTAGTGTTCGGGGTCGTCGTGTTCGTCCAGCAGCCCGATGTAGTCGCGTCCCTGCTTGCCCCAGGCCGCCAGCAGCGGGTGGGCGTGGTTGTGCAGCTCCGCCTCGTCGAGGGCCTCGGGCATGCCCGCCTTGCGCACCTGGCGCCGGCGCGTGGCGCGCAGCAGGTCTTTGTCGGCCACGATGTCGGCCCAGTAGTGCTCGCAGGGGTTGTGCACGCAGACCAGCACCTGGCAGAAGCGCGCCAGGCCCTCCAGCGCCTCCAGGATCTGCCCCGGCAGCGAAGAGATGCCGAACACGATGATCCGCCGCGGCAGGCCCGCCGGGCGCTGCTCCAGCGCGCGCACCGCATCCATGTACCGGGCATGCACGGCCGAGCGACTGACCGCCTCGCGGGCCGCACCGATATCCGCCTGCAGCAGGCGCCACAGCTCGGCCTGCCAGCGCTGCCCTGGGGCCAGCTCGCGCTCCTGGCCGCGGGCGTCGCGCAGGATGTCGCGCCCGGCTGCCCAGTCGGTCAGCCAGTCGGCGCGGTACACCTGGTACTGATCGAACAGGTCCGCCAGGCGCTCGGCCAGCTGGAAACGCTTGCGCAGGTCGCCCCCCTGCCCCGGATCGTCGTCCTGCAGGAACTGGCGCAGCGGTGCGAAGGCCTCCTGCGCCAGGCACTCGGGCAGCAGGCGCATCAGCCGCCAGGTCAGCGGGCGCTTGGCGTAGGGCGATTCCAGCGGGACGGCCTCGGCCCCTAGGACCGCGCGATAGGCGGACCACACGAAGCGCGACGGCAACTGCATGTCCAGCGCCGCCGCGATCCCGCAGCCCGGCGGGTCGGCATCCGGCGGCGCGGCCAGGGCATGCCGCAGCCACTGCGCCATGCCGTTGCTCTGCACCAGGATGGTCTCGTTCTCCAGCGGACCGAGCGGCGCACGGCGCATCCACTCCACCGCCAGCGTGCGCAGCGACTCCAGGTGATTGCCATGCAGCACCACCATCCCTGGCTGCAACTCGCGCGACTCCACCAACCCGGCTCCTTGATCCATTCGGGAAATGCCGCGCAGGGCCTCAAGGCCCGCGTGGTCCAGATGCGCCTACCCTACCATCCCCAGGCGACGATCCCCGTCGCGGTATTCACCGTTACGGCGTGAAATCCGGCCTATCCTCAAGGCAACAGGCTTCAGGCCCGAGGCGCAGCCAGCAAGGCCTCGAACTCGAGCGCCGGCACCGGGCGGCTGGCGTAGAACCCCTGATAGTGGTCACAGCCCAGCTCGCGCAGAACCGCGAGCTGCTCGGCGGTCTCCACGCCTTCCGCCAGCACGGTCAGCCCAAGGCCATGGCCCAGGCCAACGATGGAGCGGGCAATGGAGCGATCGTCCGCGCTGCCGGCCGCATCGTCCTCGGCCAGGCCGTCGACGAAGCTCTTGTCGATCTTGAGCGTATCCACCGGGAAACGCTTGAGCTGCGCCATGGAGGAGTACCCGGTGCCAAAGTCGTCGATGGCGAAGTGCACCCCGCGCTCGCGCAGGCGCATCAGGATGCGCCGGGCCCGGCTCGGGTCCGCCATCAACGCGGACTCGGTGATCTCCAGCTCCAGTTGATCCGCCGGGAACTCGAAGTCCTCCAGCAACTGGCCCACCTGCTGGTCGATCGGCACCCGCTGGAACTGCAGCGCCGAGACGTTCACCGCCAGGCGGATCGGCGGATAGCCCGCCGCGCGCCAGCGATGGCCCTGCTCGATCACCCGGCGCAGCACCCAGCCCCCCAGCTCCACGATCAGGCCGGTCTGCTCGGCCAGCGGGATAAAGCGCCCCGGCGAGATCGGACCCAGCTCGGGATCGGTCCAGCGCAACAGCGCCTCCGCCCCCAGCAGACGCCCGTCCTCGACGTTGTATTGCGGCTGGTAGTGGACCTCCAGCGCATCCGCCTCGATGGCGCGGCGCAGGCGCGCCGACAGGTCAATGCGCTCGCGTGCCGCACGGGTGAACTCGTCGGAGTAATACCGATAGCTCCCGCGCCCGTCCATCTTGGCCTGCGACAGCGCGGTACTCGCCTGCTGCAGCAGGGTGTCGGCATCCACCCCATGGTCGGGGAAGACCGCGATGCCAACCGTCGCGGCAATCTCCATCTCCACGCCGTTGCCGAGATCACAGGGGTAGCCCACCTCGCGGATGATGTTCTCCGCCACCAGCGCGGCATCGTCCACATGCCCCAGGTTCTCCACCAGCACCGCGAACTCGTCGCTCGCCAGGCGGGCAACGGTATCGGTTCCGCGCCGCCCCACCTGCAGGCGCTCACCGACGATCTTCAGCAAGCGGTCCCCCGCGGCGTGGCCCTGGCTGTCGTTGATGTCCTTGAAGCGGTCGATATCCACGAACAGCAGCGCCAGATGCCCCTGGCGGCGACGCATCAACGAGATGCCGTGCGTCAGGCGTGCGCGCAGCAAGCGGCGATTCGGCAGCTCGGTCAGCGGATCGTGATGCGCGAGGAAGTCGAGCTCCGCCTCCGACGCCTTGATCCGCGAGATATCCGCGAACACCGACACGTAATGTGTAAGGTGGCCCTGCTCGTTGCGCACCGCGGTAATGCTCTGCAACTCCGGGAAGATCTCGCCGTTCTTGCGCCGGTTCCAGATCTCGCCCTGCCAGTGACCGTTCACCTGCAGCTCGTGATACATGCTGGTGTAGAACGCCTGATCGTGGCGCCCGGACTGGAACATCTTCGGCGTGTGCCCCACCACCTCGTCCTGGGTGTATCCCATCAACTGGGTAAAGGCCCGGTTCACCGACAGGATATGGGCGCTGGCATCCGTAATCACCACCCCTTCTCGGGTGTTCTCGAACACCACCGAGGCCAGGCGCTGCCGCTCTTCCTGTTCGCGCTGTTCGGTGATGTCCCCGACCGTCGCCACCACCCGGTCCAGCTCGCCCTGCGGCGTGCGGCTGCACTTCACGTCGATATCCGCGACCATCACCCGCCCGTCACGGCGCAGCAGGCGTTTCACCACGCTATAACCCGGACGGTCGCCGCGGCGCATCTCGGCGTCCAGCACCGCCTCGCAACCACGATCCTCGGGTATGGCCAGGCGGTCCCAGTCCATCGCCGCCAACTCGTCCGGCGCATAACCCAGCATGTCGGCCAGGCACGCATTCATGCGCTCCCAGCCCTGACCCCGCGGTCCGGAAATCGCCATGCCGACAAACGGCATATCGAAAAAGATCCCGAGCAGCCGATCTTGATCGGCGTGAGCCCGCACCAGGACCAGGTTGCGCCGCAACCACTGCTGACGCCACAGCAACGCCCCCGCCCCGAGCACGACCAGCCAGACAAACAGCGTGGCCCCGGCCGCCCACGCCCCCTGCTGCCTTGGCAGCGCCTGAAGCGCGTCGAGATCGCGCTTCAGCACCAGGTCCCAGCCAGCGGGTGCCAGCCCCTGTACACCGGCAAGGAACGGACTGTCCCCATCTTCAAAGCGCTCGATCACAACCTCGGCACGGGGATGATCCAGGACCCGTTCGCGCAGCCGCGGGAAGGCCGCAGGCGCCGGGATAATCAGGCCTCCGGACTCGGTGATCCTGGCTATCATGGCGCGCTGGTCGCCCTCGCGCACCACGATATGCGCCTGGGCATCCATGCCGTTGCGATTCTCGGTCAGGGTCAGCAACGGATGCAGGTTCTCGAGCGTCGATGACAGCAGCACCAGTCCCACCACCGGATCCTGCGGCGCCGCCCGGTCGCGCACCGGCACCGCCCAACTGATCCGCGGGCGCCGGTCCGGGTCCGCGTGCAGGATCGGCTCACTGGTCTCGCCACTGCGGCGCACCTCGCGCAGCACCGCGTCCATCGCGGCCTCGTCGAGGGCACTGCGGCCCAGTTCGATCACCGGCTGACGATCCGCGTCCAGCAGGGCCACGCTGTCGTAATCATAAGCCGTGCGCATCAACTCCAGGCGATCGAGCACCTGCTCCAGCGCCAGCGTCGAACGCCGCTCCAGGGCCGTGACCGCGAACAGGTTGAAGCCCCGCGCCTCGCCCAGAACCATCGCGTCGCCGGTGCGCTCCGCCAGCCATTGGTCGATCACGCCGCCCTTCAAAAAAGCCGCGCGTTGCAGATCCTCACGCGCCTGCGATTCGGCGGCGGCCCCCTGCAAATGCCACGCGCCCAGCCCTACGCCTGCGGTGGAGGCGATCACCGCCACGGCCAGCACCAGCCAGGGCCAGGAGCCGAAACGCGCCAGCTCCTCGCGCGCACCCGTACCCGGCGCCTCGTCGCGCCAGGCCGGCAACCAGCGCATCGCAAGATAAAGCAGCGCCCCGGAGACCAGCACGAACCCAAAGCCCTTGCCCAGGTTCACCCGTGTCAGGGCGGTCGTGATGTCCGCCCCCGCCCACCAGGCCAGCGCCACATCGGACAGGGCAATCCACAACAGCCCCAGCACGACATAGGCACCCGCGATCCACCCGGCCGCAAAGCGCCGCGACACCTGACGCCGGGTCGTCATCGGCGACGCCCGCACGCGCTCGACGCGGACGCAAAAAAGCGCCGCGCCCCGTTTCCGGCCGGCGCGGCGCCCCATCGGGCCGAATCACTGCTAGTCGCGTCGCTTCTCGTCAATGCCAACGGCATCTGCATCGGGGGGCACCCCGTCTCCATTCAAGCGTTCATTGCACATTCCAGGGAAACCGGCGGGCCGTCATCCCCTCGGCCCCAACAACAAGGGACCCGCCGAAGCGGGCCCCATTGCACCGGGCACGTCAGATCCAATCCAGCCTGACGCCCGGCCTGCGGTACCGGACTGTACCGGATTGCGTTACTCGGCGATGGCCCGCTCGATAATCGCCTCGATCTCCTCGGAAGACTTCTCCATCACCTCGGCCACGCCTTCCGGCATCATCGGCAGGAAGTCCGGGACATTCATCCGCGAGATGAACACATCCCCCTGGCTGTCCTGATAAACGCTCACCCGGCAGGGCATGAAGGCGGAAACCGGGCGATACGCATCCTCTTCCAGGATCTGCGCACTATAGCGCCCGCTGCACACGTCCAGGATCACCACCGGATCAATGGTGAAACCGCGCTCGGACAGCGTCCCGGCCATGTTGTTGCGGTTCAGGATGCTCCAGCCGGCCTCGGACGCCTCGCGCTCGAACGCGGCCAGGGTCTCCGGGAACGAATGCGGGCTCTGCGTCACCTTCACCATCTCCGGCTGCTGGTCGCCATGGTTATCGGCCTGCGCCGCACCGACGAACGCCAGCGCCAGCAGCATCGCCACCAGTGCGAGGAACCGCGGGCCGTGGCGCATGGTCATCACTTTAGAATGCATCATGGTTTCTCCTTTCCCGGGAAGCGGGAATGCTCGTGATCGGCTGCCTCTTCGGTACGTTGGAGGCAGCAACGGTTATACAGGATAGCGCCCAACGAGCCCGGCTATCTTGATGCAGGTCAACCGAACACGAATCAGACCCGTTCTACACGGGTACAACCGACGTCACCAACATCGCAACCAGGAGATCGACATGGAAGCCACACTGAAGGACGGAACGGTCACCCTGAAGATCGACAAGAAGACCGCGAAGGGCATCGCCGAAAACATCACCGAGCTCGAAGGCGAGATCAGCAACGGCGCGCGGGCACTGGGCTCCGTGCTGCAAGACGGCATCTACGAGCTGGAAAACGAATTCCGCCAGCCGCCGCATGCCTTCGACGAGCAGGCCCCCAAGCAGCCCTCCATCGAGGACTGAGCCCGCCGCCGCAAAGGCATCATCGACTCACCACAAGACACTAAGGAGCAGCACATGCACCTGGAAAAAGCGGAAAACGGGGAACTCGTCATCACCATGCCCCAGGCGGAAGCCGCCGACGCCCTGGCCACGCTCAAGAAGCGCGCCGACGAACTCGACGAGTGCGAGGAGCTAACCGAAGCCCTGGAAAACGCCGGCATCCAACTACCGGAGCAACCGGACCACATCCGCCACGAATACATGCCCCCCGCCGACCACTGACCCGGCACCCGCCCCACACCCCGTGGGGCTGGCCCAGTGCCACCACCGCTGCAAGAGACCAGGCCCCTGGGCGATACGGGTCCAACCAACCCGCAATCGCCGAGCGGCTCGGCTCCTGCACGGCCCGGAGCCACAGAAGGTGCAAGGCCCGACCCTCGTGGGAGCGCCGCAGTCCGCGCCCCCCGCCAGACCCGCCCCCTGCACACCCCCGGATCCTTCTCCTAGCGACCACAGCCCTTAATCCCATCATCGCGAGGAGCAAAGCGACGTGGCGATCTCCTCGATCGACCCAAACGCCCGCCCATTAGTCCAGCCGTACTACCCGGCACGCCTCCAACAAGCTCCGAGCCCCCGAATCACCGGAGGAAAGCCTTCAACGGCGCCTCCTACCCATCGGAAAGCCACCTCTCCTTCACAAGACCCGCAAAGAGAAAGAGCCGCCTCGGCGTCCATGCCCAGGCGGCTCTTTCGGGGGCATCCTTGTCCCCGCGGCAAAAATTAACACAGCGACAAAATTATTCCATCCACACACCAGGAAAATACGTCAGCGGTCGATTTCCGCCTCTGAGCGGTCATTTCGCCTCCCGTCGCAGCCCGTGATTCGCGACCCAACGCACTTCTTCCGCCCCTACTGCCCCACCGCGACACCCCAGCCCCCGCAGTCAGCCCACCAGAGCGCCAGGCCTGAACCCGGCATCCCGAAGCCGCTTCCCCACCTCGTCAATCCGGGGCGGGCCCTCCCCCGTCATCGCGAGGCGCAAAGCGACGTGGCGATCTCCTCGAGCCACCCAAACGCCCGCCCATTACCTGCGACCGTAGCGCCCCACCCGACATCCCAGCTGCAACCCCACCACTACAATGTCACCCCGGCCGCAGCCCCCACCCCGTCATCCCGGCCACCGCGCCCCCCCTTACCCCGTCATCCCGGCCGCAGCGCAGGGAAGAGCCGGGATCTCCAGCGCTGGATCAACCCCAATGTCGAAGATCTCGAATCGCCGCCGAAGAACCAGCAGTCGCGGGCCAACCTGCCCGAAAGCCGGGCTTCCTTCACCACACCCAGAAAGAGAAAGAGCCACCCCAGCATCCTTGCCCGGGCGGCTCTTTCGGGAACGTCCGTGTCCCCGCGACAGAAACTAGCACATAAAGTAGAGGATTCCAGCCCCGCAGCAGAAAAACCCGCCAACGGTCCATGTCCGCCTGTCAACGGTGGATTCGCAGGGTCTCACGAGTGCCACACACGGCTGCCCTTACCCGTTTCTCCGATCCCGCATCCCGGAATTACGGGCGCCGAGCACCGGCCCTGGAGCACATGCGCCCCTGGCCGGGGACGAACCCCCGCAACATACTCAAGCGGCTACCTCCACTCCAGCCGCAGCGCGACCCCGTCATCCCGGCCGTAGCGCAGCGAAGAGCCGGGATCTCCACCGCGTAAGTCACCCCCAACGCACGAGATCCCGGCAACCGGCTACCTGGGCCGCGGTTTCCGGGACCGCGAAGGATGGGAATGTGGCTTTCCGGTGGGGGTGAAGCTCCCCCGAAATCCCGGGGCCAGGGCACCCTCTAGTGGCCCAGGGCCTGAACCGCCACCGGGGCAAGGCACCCACCGGCGAGCGCCCACAAACACTGAATCCTGCGGCACAAGGCCCGCTCCCCGATAGGTGCTCAGCCCTCGGCGCGCACCCCCGCGCGTCGCAGCCCCAGCAGCCAGGGTGCAGCCCACCTCTGAGAAGCATTCGATGGATCGCCTCGGTCCGGGCGGCCCTCAGCCCTGCAACAGCGCCTGCGTATCCGGATCCAGCGCCCCCCAGTGCTGGCGCAACCGCTCGGCCAGGTCCGCCGGCTCCAGCAGCATGACCGGAACGGACAAGTCCGCCGCACGCTCCCGCGCCTCGGCCGAAAACCCGCCGGGGCTCACGTACATCCCTCGGTCCCCGGCACGCCGACCGCTGGCAAAGGCCTCCAGCTCGTCCAAATCCGTTTCCGCCGACGGATCACGCGCCACACCCACCACCAGCCGCGGCAGATCTTCGCCACCCGCCGCAGGCACCATCACCCGCTCCAGCCACGGGCGGGCATCCTCCTCCGGCACCGCGACCTCGACATACCCCATAGCGCGCAGCAACCCTTGCACCAGCCGAACGCGGTCCGCAGTCCCCAGTTGTTCCAATCGCTCAGTCCAATCGTCCATCTTGATCGCTCTCCCGGAGTGCCCACACCCCAAACGCTACCGGAACCTTGCCGAATGTACACGCCCGAATCGAGTTTCCACGCAGCCAACGCGCGGTGACGCCCATGCAGGCTCGCTGCACACTCAGGGAAACGCTCATCCCATCCATGCACCCGTCCGGGCCACAGGACCCCATCCCCACCCGGTCATGCCCGCCGCAGCACCACCCTTGCATCGCGAGGAGCAAGGCGACGACGCGCTGTACAAGGCCACCCTCCACCACCGGCCTAACCCTGTGGGAGCGGGCTCGCCCGCGAAGCCCCCGCCAAAGCCCGAAAACCACCAACCCTTTCAACGAAACGCCACGACCGCCCACCCCACTCTGTCATCCCGAGGCGCGCAGCGACGCGAATGCCATCCCAATCATCCCGGCCGCAGGGCCCCACGACGTCATCCTGGCCGCAGCGGCCCCTAAGCCCGTCATCCCGGCCGTAGCGTAGCGAAGAGCCGGGATCTCCCACGTCGGAACCACACCAAACGCCAGAGACCCCGGATAACCGCAACGCGTTGTCCAGGATGACGAAGGATGGAGATATGGCTTTTCGACGGTGCCGGAAGCCGAAGAGAGGGACGTGATGCGGCTGCTAGACAGCAAAGGACGCCGCGTCCGGTTTGAGGGGCCAGGCCAACGCCGGATCGGCCAGAGGGCTGGCCTCCCACAATACCGGTGGCCCGAACCTTCAGGAGGTCAGGCCCGATCCTCCAAATGCAGTCGGAGCCGACGCCCCGTGGCCTCCGCATACCGGCAAAGGGTCTTCCAGGTAGGGGCCGACCGGCCACCCTCCAGCCGCGCCACCACCGACTGCGTGGTCCCCATGCGTCGGGCGACTTCTGCCTGGCTGAGGCCCGCCCTGGCGCGCGCGTCGAGCAGCGCCTCGATGAACTCGAACTCCGGCCCCAGCTGCTCATACTCGCGGCGTACCTCCGAGTCTTCCAACAGCTCGGCTTTCAGTTCCTCATGGGTCTTCATCACAGATACTCCTCCCACCGCTTCCTGGCCGTATCAATCGCCCGACGCGGGGTCTTCTGGCTTTTCTTCACGAAGACATGCAGAACAACCACCTCGCGTGAAGCTGCGCAGACATAAAGGGCTCGAGCAATCCCGTTACGCCCCTTCAGCCGCAACTCCCAGATCTTGCCCTCCACCATGCCGCGCATGGGGCATACCTAACACCCCCGGGCCGTGGTCCTGAATCACATCCACCAGTCGCAGATAGCGAGCCTGAAGATCCGGCGGCAGCGCCCTGATCTCCTTCTCGGCGAGTGGTACGACACGCACCGTCCATGGAGTATATCGCATTTTTGCTATCTTCCTTCGCCATCCATGGCGTAATACCGTCCCCGAAGCCACTCAAGCCGAAGCGCCACCGACCCCGCGATCGCGGCCGCAGCACCACCCCGTCATCCCAGCCGCAGCGCCACCACTACAATGTCATCCCGGCCGTAGCGCCGCCCCACCTCGTCATCCCGGCCGCAGCACCACCCCACCCCGTCATCCCGGCCGCAGCGCAGCGAAGAGCCGGGATCTCCCACGCCGGACCAACGCCAAACGCCAGTACCACCACCCACGCCAAAGATTTCGGATAACCGCGACGCGGTTTCCAGGATGACGACGCATGGGACCTGGCTGGGACGTAGCGCGGAAACCCGCAAACCGAACTACAGCCGAACCCGATCCCCCGATCCCCGCCCCAGCACCGTCAACACCAGATACCGGAAATATGCCCGAACCGTCAGCGCATCCAGCATCTGCCGGTCCACCTCGGCCAATTCGCGCGGCGTGGACATATCGATCCCGCGAATCTGCGCCAGCCCGGTAATCCCCGGTCGTGCATCGAGCACTCCGCGCGCCGCCCGCTCCTGCAGGAGCTCTTCCTGGTTGAACAACCCCGGCCGCGGCCCCACCAGGCTCATCTCGCCCTTCAGCACATTCCACAGCTGCGGCAGTTCATCCAGCTTCGTCTTGCGCAGAAAGCGCCCCAGGGGCGTCACCGCCGAGGCCTCGGCCAGATGCGTCGCCACCGACGCCGTATCCGGCCGCATCGTGCGGAACTTCACCAGCACAAACGGCCGCTGATGCCGCCCCACGCGTTCCTGCCGAAACAGCGGCGACCGCGACTCCATCCAGCCCAGCACCCACAAAACCAGCAACACCGGCGCCGCCACCACCAGCCCCAAAACCGACAACACCACATCCAGAACCCGTATCAAAACACTCTCACCTCTATTACTACATGTAGGCGCCCAGCCCCCTGGGCGATCACCACGTTAACCCATACCCCATCGGCCAGAGGCTGGCCACCTATGCCAAACGCCACACCCGTCGGAGCCGCCTCGGCGGCGAAGCCCCCGCCAACGCCAGAAAACCACCAACCACCCCGTCATCCCGGCCGTAGCGCCGCCCCAAATCGTCACCCCGTCCGCAGCGCCGTCCCAAATCGTCATCCCGGCCGTAGCGAAGCGAAGAGCCGGGATCTCCCACGTCAGGAAAACACCAACGCCAGTACCGCCACTTACGTACGAGATCCCGGCTCTCCGCTGCGCTGCGGCCGGGATGACAGCAGGACCGCAAGCCAGCAGCGTAGGGTATTCGAAGCCCCAGCAAGGGCATTCCCGGTACATCCCGTATTCACGGAACGATTGGCCAGGCGACACACTCGAACATATAATCCCACTTATATGCTTGGCAGGAGGAATGTATGGGCCAAATCACCATCTACCTCGACAATGACCACGAACAGCGCCTCAAGCGCGCAGCTCAATCGGCCGGCATCCCCGTCAGCCGCTACGTCGCACGGCTGGTAGAAGAAAACACCCGAACCGAGTGGCCCGACTCCGTCCGCACCCTGGCCGGTCAATGGAATGACTTCCCCACGGCCGAGGAACTGCGCGACACGTCCCCGGACAGCCCCCGCGAAGCGCTGTGAAATACGCCCCGGACACCAACACCCTGATCTATTTCTTCAAGGGTCACGGCAAGGTCGCCGAAAGCCTGCTGGCCACAGCACCCTCCGACGTCCTCGTTCCCGCCATTGTGGTGTACGAGCTCGAAACCAGCATCGCCAAGTCCAGCGAGCCCGAAAAACGCCAAAAGCAGCTGGCCGAGCTACTCGATGTCGTCACCGTCCTCCCGTTTGACCGACCCACCGCCAGCCATGCCGCCCGCATACGCGCCCACCTCGAGCAACAGGGCACACCCATCGGCCCCATGGACACACTGATCGCCGCCACCGCCCTGGCCCACAACGCGACCCTCGTCACCCACAACGTGGCCGAGTTCCAACGGGTCCCCAGTCTCCCATTCACCGACTGGTTCACCTAACCCGCAAGCCCCTCCGGCCATCCCGACCACACCCCACTACAACCCGTCATCGCGAGGAGCAAAGCGACAAAGCGATCTCCAAAGCCAACCCCCGCAGCCGATCCATCATCGGCGGCCGCAGCGCCACCACTACAACGTCACCCCGGCCGCAGCGCAGCGAAGAGCCGGCATCGCGCACGGATGGGATTCCACAGCCACTGTGCTAACGCTGGCCGGTACAGATCCCGGATAACAGCTTCGCCGTTTCCGGGATGCCCCGGGAGGTTAATCCTGCGGGGCGACAGAGCAGGCAGTCTCTGCGGTAACCCCTTGCCGTCATCCCGGCCGCAGCACCACCCCACACCGTCGTCCTAGCCGTAGCACCACCCGACCCCGTCATCCCGGCTGCAGCGCCGCCCCACCCCGTCATCCCGGCCGTAGCGAAGCGAAGAGCCGGGATCTCCCACGTCAGAGAAACACCAAACGCCGGTGCTGCCACCCACCCCAGAGACCCCGGATAACCGCTCCAAAATTTCCGGGATAACGGCCAACAACAAAATCCTCTCCGCCCCAGTATTGCCTCTACTAAGGAGACGCCAATCGCCCATGAATGCGAACGTGCACATTCAGAAACATCTCCCTACACTGGGATGCATGAGAAATCGCACCGAAATCGATCGCATTCGTGCAGTGTTGCGACACCATCACGAGCTGGAACTAGCCATTCTGTTCGGATCCCTGGCGAGCGGAAAAATGCACCCACATAGCGATGTCGACCTGGCCGTCAGCTCGGGAGCGCCGCTTCCAACCACCACGCGCATCGCACTCATCGAAGAAATTGCCTCCACCACCGGGCGTCCCGTGGACCTTGTGGACCTCACCCAGGCCGGCGAACCCTTACTGGGCGAGATCGTCAAACGCGGCATCCGCCTGACCGGACAAGACGAGGCCCACGCCCGCTTCCTCACGCGCCACTTGCTCGACCAGGCCGATTTTTCCCCCTACCGCGACCGCATTCTGGCCGAACGAAGACAAGCGTGGATCGCCGGGTAATCGAACAAAAAGCTCGAAACGCTGCGCTATTGCGTCCAGCGGGTCGCGCAACGTTGCCCGGACGACCCCAACCAACTCCAGCAAGACCCGGACACACAGGACATCATTGCCCTGAACCTTTCCCGTGCGGTGCAACAATGGGTCGACATTGGAGCCCATCTCGTGACCGCGCTCGAGCCACCCCCTCCGGACACCATGGGCGAGACATTCGACCGTCTCGCTGAAGGCGGCATTATTGGAGCGAGCTTGGCCGACCGGCTCAAGAAGGCCGTCGGCTTTCGCAACATCGCAGTCCAAAACTACGAGCGCATCAACTGGGAGATCGTCCACGCCGTGTGCTCACGCTACCTCGACGACTTCCGGACCTTTGCACGCACAGTCAACGAACGCCTCTAACGCGTCACCCTTCAACCAGGTGCAACCATCGATTCGCACGAGCAGCCCCCGTAGGAGCCGCCTCGGCGGCGAAGCCCCCGCCAAAGCCAGAACACCACCAACGCTACCGCCGTAACGGCGCCACCGCCCGCCGCAACCCCTCATCCAGCGAAACCGGCGGCACCCACCCCAGCACTTCCCGCGCCTTCGAAGCATCCACCTGCAACGACCCCAACAACCGCCGCGCCATCTCCCGCTTGCCCAACGCCGCAGCCCCAGCCCGCAACATCCACACCGGGACCGGTACCAACCGCGCCGGCCGCTCCAGCGCATCCCCCACCTTGCGCAACAACCCGGCCGTGGACACATCCTCCCCATCCGCCACCAGAAAGGTCTCCCCCGCCGCAGTCGGATGGTCCAGACACGTCACTATCAGATCAACCAGATTATCCAGCGCCATCAGCGAGCGCCGATTCTGCGTCACTGCACCTAGCGGCAGCGGCACACCCTTGCTCACCCAGCGCAGCAGGTTGCCAAAGTTGCCGGGCGCGCCTGGCCCGTACACGAGCGGCGGACGAATAATCACCAGTTCCATACCCGTCTGCGCAGCCAGCTCACGAAGGCCGTCTTCCGCCTCGCCCTTAGACACCGCGTAAGGCTCCTGCGGCGACGGTGCATCCCCTTCGGTGAAAGGCCGCACAGTCTCGTTCCCATTCACACCAATGGAACTCACAAACACAAACCGGCGCACCCCGGCCTCCGCCGCCTGGCGCGCCAGCCGTAGCGTGCCTTCCACATTCACCCAACGGAACGCCTCCAGAGGATCCGCCTCCGCCTCTTCAAGCACATGCGCCCGAGCTGCCAGATGGACTACTGCCTCCATTCCAGCGATCGCATCCCCCCACTCCGTCGCGCCATCAATCGCGCCCACCATCGTGGGCTCGAAGGGAACAGATTCAGCCACATCGCGCCGCACTGCACCGCGCACCGCGGCACCAGCACTGTGAAGGCGCTCGGCCAACGCAGCGCCCACGAAACCAGTGACCCCGGTAACCAAGATATTTCCAACAGACCTTTCGCCCCGAGAAAAGGCCTCCAGTTCAGCCATCTAACGCCCCCTTCTGGGATCAATCCGGCCTAGCGCCTTATATAACCCATGCTGAGCCCACGCCGGCAACAACGCCCGAACAAACGGCACAAAACAGCCGATCTGCTTCCACCATTCCAGCCTTAACCGCTTACTGCCTCTAAAGCCGATCATCGCCTGCTCCCACGCGAGCGCGACTGGCTGCTTCTTGTGTGTATTGCGGTCAAAGCGATACTTCACGAGCGGCTCATCTATGTTGCCAAAGCGCAAGCCATTCTCTGCGGCACGAAACCAAAGTTCATAGTCCTGCCGCCGCCTGAGATTCGGATCGTAGCCACCCGCACTGAGAATCCGCTCCCTCCGGAACATCACAGACGAATGAATAAACGGATTCGTCCAGAGCATTGCCAGAAGCTCTTCATGTGCCTCAGGCACTCTCCGTCTAGCTCCCTCCACCCCAGCCTCGTCGATCTCTTGCGCTCCAGAACCGACCAAATCAATACCGTAATGCTCGTTCAAGAACTGCTCTTGACGTTCCAGGCGCTCCGGGAAAGCGATATCATCAGCGTCCATCCGCGCCACCAATTCCTGGTTGCATTCGCGCAAGCCGGCGTCAAGAGCGCTCCCCAAGCCCTGGTTTGTTTCCAACGGCACGAGCCGAAGTAAACCTCCAATCTCCCTTTGCACTAACTCGATTACCCTGAGAAGTTCAGCCCCCACCGGGCCGTCCAATACCAGAACCATTTGGTCCGGCTTGCGAGTCTGTTCACCCGATATGCTGCGCATTGCGCGTTCGAAATGCTCGGGGTTATCTCCCCTGTACACAGACATCAGAATCGCAATACCCACCCTCAAAGATCCAGTCGATAGAGCCGTCGTCTACCGGAAAACACTGAGTCGAAATAGACACACTTACCGTCGGCACTCAGCCGAGGATGCAGATCGCAGCGCGCCTCCCCTTCATACTCGAACCCATGAAAAAACTGCCCTAGCTCCCGAACCTCACCCGTGCGCCAGTTCCCCAGCATCAAGTGCTGCATCCGCGCCTTATCCGGATACGTATCAGTCACGAACCAGTCCCCAACCACGTGCGGATGACCATCCCCTAACCCTTCTAGACCCGAGCAATCAAGTCGCCGAACCTCCCTCGAAACCGTGTCAACAAGCCAATAACCTTCGCTGCCATCCGGCCCTCTAAGATAACCAAGCACTTGCGTTCCCGTAGCCCAAAAGCAATGGCTCACCATGCCCTCGTCGGCCAGCACGGTCGGGGTCCTCCCATCCAGGCCCGCAAGCACTAGCCGGTCATACCGGCGTCGCCCCTTATACCACCGGTGAATGACCATAAACCGCTCGCCATCTGGGGCTATCATTATGTGATTAACCGAATGTTTCGCCCCTACCATGCTCGTCAACGGCGCCAGATTCTCAAGCTGAGCCAGTGACAAGATCAAACGGGCTTCTCCCGTTGTGATGTCCATCCACCACACGCCATCATCGTGAACCGAATCCACGTCGAACGGCCGATTCATCCGACAAAAATACCCATAGTCCGACGCCAGTCGTGCCAACCGGTCGAAGTTCAGCGTGAGAGCAAACCGATCCCCAAAGCAGTCGTAGACCGGCGCAGGAAGCGTCCGAATGCTCTCACCACTACCTGCATCGACGATGCGAGCCACATACGCGTCAGCTTCCCAATCATACGCGTTAAAAACAAAGCGGTTATCCGTGATCCATTGGAGCTTGGTGCCCTGCTGCCAGTTATAAGCCCCAGAAGAAAACCTATTGATCACACGCCCATCGCGCTTTCGAACCAAAACCACCTTAACGGGACCACGACATCGGGGCGAACCCTTCGTACTGTCACTTGTCTCTTGGAAAATTATGTGAGTACCAGAAGGATTAAGCGGGCACTTGTCATAATAACCAAAAAAGCTCTGCGAATCTCCCTCAGATTGCGCCAAAACGTTATGCAACGATGTCCACGACTCCGCTCTCCTATTGCGCAAATATACCAGCCGTTGATACCCCCCCTTTATCACGGCCTTTAACCGGGGGGTTGACGACAGTGCGCGAGCCAATAGCCGCTCCCTAAACGAGTATTCAGTTGACATTCAATCTCACCTACACGTTAAAAACTTCGCCTTTCAGAACACGTGTCCACGTCTCCATCCGCGAACTCAACGCGCACCTCATTCTCCATAACACCCGGAAGTGAAGATGCGAACGAACACGTTCTCGCATGCCTGACATTACGACCCGTGTATCACACACTATCCGCTAATCCATGATCGAATGCGCACTGCGGCGCGGTAGCCAAACGGTGCTATGACCGCCCCAGAAGCTGATCGTATTGATGGAGACAGAACGAAAGCACGAAGGCTATACTTGAACGATAACCAGCGCGAATTCACCTTGATCGCCTGCGCCGCGATGAACTGATATTGCTCAGCCATACGCCTCCGACGCAGGGTGTTTCTCAACGCCTGTATACTATCCACGTGCAACTCGTTTAATAACTCGGAACCCCTAACATACCGCTGAACATCGGACGATATGCGTTCCCTACCGAGCGCTTGCCGATATTCCATGAGAACCGCACGGACCACCCGCACTTTCCAGTACCGAGAGATACGCAACCACAAGTCATATTCCTCGCGCGCCGGAAACTGCTTTCGAAAGCCACCGACTTCGAGGAATGCCACCTTCCTCACAATAACGCTACTCGTCCCGCCCAACCAATTCTCGATTAACAACTCTTCGTAGCTAAACTCCTCCTTCCTTGGAATCGAAACATAACCAACGTCGTCTTCAGTGAACGTTTGGTAACGCCCACATCCCACCAGCCCAACCCGCTCATCGTTGCTCAATTCACATAGTTGTCGCGAAAGCTTTTCTGGATACCAGTAGTCGTCGTCATCCATAAACGCGACCACGTCTGCTCTAGCCAGTTCAACCCCGACATTACGGCTCTCGGCCGCACCAAGATTACTCTCATTACGAACAACGACAATACGACTGTCACACTTCGCCAATCGCGCGCAGATTGCCGCAGTCTCTGCCCCGCTGTTGTCATCAACAATAATTATTTCAACGACAACCCCCTCTTGCGCCAGAACAGAATCAACCGAAGCAACCAAACCCTGCTCCCCGTTATGCGTCGGCAATACCACACTTACATCAGGAAATCTCACAACGTCACCCCCTACTTACGGATTGCAAGTCCGATAAAGTATCCGCATCCCACCTTAACTGCCAACGACGGTCTCTGCCCTACACCGCATCATCCTCATTTTAGATATGAGGTCAATAATCAAAACCCAAAATAGCATCATATAGCCATCTAACGAAATCAGAGGATGCTTGCCGAACCCAGAAAAAAGCCCCCAATATATTAACAAGATAAGCAACGGGAAAGACCGCAGATATAAAGCCAAACGCAGAAGCGCAAACAAATATGCGGCCTTGAAAACCAACCCCGCAACACCGTAGGCACCATAAAACCATGCCCACCATGGATACACAACATTCGCGGAATGTTGCCGGATGTCGCTATCGAACACAAAGAACCGAACAACGGCGTCAGAATCGACGGGGTGCGTAGCTAATCCTAAGCCAATCAGTATACGCTCTGAAAAGTATCCAAAGAAAGGGAAGAGCAGCTTCATTCCATCGCGGGCCCATTCCGTGGCGACATCCGCCAGAACGTATGAATACCCTCTGTAAAGGAATAGATCCTCCACTGGCTTGAGCGGCCCTAGGAAAACAGACTCAAGGGGCCGATTCTGCACCATGGACGTAACAAGAGAACCACCAGCCACCAACACAACTCCAGCCACCCCAAGAACCAGGAGCTTACGCGGCCGATACTCAATAAGATAAACTATAATAAACAACCATCCGAGGAGCATGAGTCCGGCACGCGACGTGAGCACAACAATCGAGAAGGCTGCACCCACTGCCAACATCAATTTATACTTACCACCCGCGCTTGAGAATCCGACCAACACCACAGAAAGAAAGAAAAACGTCGAAGCGAGGGACGTAATTAGCGCATTTCCGCCAGATGACTCCACTACGCTTTGGCGCGTCACCCCGTCGATGATCATCGTGATCGTGTTAGGAGATACCCAGATCAGCAATGAAAAGAAGGTCAGGGCGAGGATCGTTACTGCAAGTTGGCTTGACTTATTTCCAAACCGGTTCCGCCATACGTTGAACAGCGCGTGGATTTTCCTTCGATATAAATGGAAAAACAAGGTGAATAAAGTAAATGTTAAAAGAGCGTCAATCAACCCAAGAAGCAGGGTGCCTTCGGACAGAACGTTGTTAATTCCGTAAAGATAAATGAAGGCATTGGTCAGCAAGAACATTCCGACAGAAAGCACCACAAGAACCACAAACCCGGTTCCCTTTTCCTTAAACCTCTGCTGACCGCTATTACTGACGCTCATATGCTTTCTGCCCGAGCAGCAACCTGGCCTTCTCGGACGCTCCTAGAATACGAAGAATGTACCTTATAGCTACCGCGGTGATCTTTTCTCGAACGTTCAAGGCAGGATCGCAGAGCACTCGTATAGCCGACCGGCCCGGCGGTAAGAACTCGACAAATATTTCACCCCACGCCCTCATTGAGCCGGCAGTATTGCCTAGCACCAGATGACCTCCGGCCACGCGACGAGTCTTCCTGGCTATTTCTGCGAAGTGTCGACGTGCGGGATGATAAACCACGCAATCAGGCGCATAGACCACAGAGTGACCGGCCGCCTGTGCACGGCGACCCCATTCCGCGTCGCCCCCTGACATCAAGTCCTCCCGGAAGAATCCTACGGCATCGAAAACGTGACGATACGTAATCATATTCGCCGTGGCTGCCATCCCCTCTAACGCGACAAAGTCGTGCTGACGGAATGCATACGCTTTCTCATACATTTCAGTAGCGCTAAGTTCCTGGCCGTTGAAGGTTATATGGATACGCCCACCCACACGGCTTGCGTCAGGCGTGCGGCTTAGTGCATTGACGGCCTGTTCGATCCAGTCCCTAGCTGGAACGCAATCGGCATCGGTGAATGCGACAATGTCGCCTCTTGCGGCTTGTAGTCCCGCATTTCGGGCTGCGTATGAGCCTGCATTGTATTCGGACACGATTCGCACAAAATCGTAATGCGGCAAATCGCGCGGAGGCGGATCGTCCGGATCGTTGTTGACCACAATGACTTCGATCGCTTGCTTTGGGTAGGATTGCTCCGCGAGCGCACTTAGACACTTCCGTAGGCTACTCCAGGCACGGAAGGTCGGGATAATGACTGTTACAAATGCCGGTATGGTAGCCCGATAGGATGTTTGCACTGCGTGAGGCCCCTCTAGGTAGGCGTGAGCGTCGTATACATGTGATTCAGCACGTACTGTCCACTTCCCCGGATTAGGTCCACGTATAACTAGAGGTTTCCGGGTGGTGTCGCTGCCGGTATTCGACCGAAGTGGGCTCCCCCAGCGACTCGTGAGGAATGCTTGCGTTCTAGTCCTGCAGCCACTGCTCGGTGTGTTCCCGGACTTCGGTCAGCGTTCGGAAGCCGTAGAGGTCCAGGACCCCGCGGCGGTAGCTGCCGTTGAACCGTTCGATGAAGCCGTTCTGCAAGGGCTTGCCCGGCTGGATGAAGCTCAGTTCAACGCCCCGCTGTTCGGCCCAGTCAGCGATTGCGGCCGAGACGAACTCGGCGCCATCATCGAGCCGGAGCTGCTGCGGATAGCCCCGCCAAGCGGCGATACGCTTCAGCACCCGGATCACGCGGGGTGCGGGCCGATTCAGATCGATCTTCACCGCCAGTGGCTCCCGGTTAAACGTAAAAACGGGGACAGATTTATTTTCTCACGCCCGGGGCGACGGCGGGCGGCCAGGTCGGCGCCGTTCAATGCGGCAGCCGATGATCTGCTCCACCTCGTCCACGAACCGCTGGTTGCCCGTGAGCTGGCCGCGCTGCAGGGCCTCGCGCACCAGTGTCAGCTCCTGTTCCGGGACGCCCTGCTCCACGAACCGGGCGTATCGCGCGCGCCGGTCGGTTTCGCGGTGCGCCAAGTCCAGGTAGGCCGGATCCAGATCGATCCATTGCTCTTCCTCGCCCATACGCTGACGGTAACTGGACCAGGCGTAGTCACCGGCCGCTGGCACCATCCTCGCCCGTACCGGGTTGAGCTCGATGTAGCGCGAGCAGGCCAGCAGATACGTCTCGGTCTGCACCGGGCTGGACTTGTAGCGGCCTTCCCACAGCGTACCGGACCGTCCCTCCAGCCGATTGCGGTACCGCGTGGCCCGCGCCGCCAGCGCCTTCATCAACCGGCCCATGGCGGCTACTTCCTCACCCGGCCCCAGCAACAGGTGCACGTGGTTCGTCATCAAACAGTACGCATACACCCGGATGTCGAGCGCACTGCTCAGTTCCCGCAGATCCTTCAGGTACCGCTCGTAATCCTCGGCCCCGGCAAAGACCACCTGCCCATTATGCCCGCGCTGCACCACATGGTGCGGCATATGCGGCAACACCACTCGCGCCACCCTTGGCATGCCTTCCCTCCCTGGTCACACGCGACGACCGGCGCATCCATGTAGCGGCAAACAGATATGTCCCTGTTTATCTACCTACCGGAACAGAAGATCCCGCACGGCACTCTTCGCGCCAGCGAACTCGCCATAGGCACCCTTGCGCCAGAGACGGAAAACGCCCGGCAAGCGCATCCATCGGGCCTTGTCGCGCACCGCCAAGCGACCGTCCAACGCCGAGAGGCGAGTCTCGAGTTGGCGCACATAGTCGTTGAACTCATCGGAAAGCGGGGATGCAGAGCGATCACGCGCATCACGCACACCGGCCACGAAGGCACGCAGCTGTGCAGAAGAAGCGCCGGACTGCTCCTGCTGACCATCTCCCTGAACCACTCGCGTCAAGGAGTGCCTGAACGCCATCCCCCGCGTCACCTTCGTGGTGCGATTGGCAATGAACTGCGATTCATTTTCTTCATGCCGCCGGTACCATTGCAGCACGTCCCGAAACACCCGTTTACGCCCAACCCCCTCGGCCATCTTGACGATCCAGCCATCATGCCCCTTGTACCCCGCGGGAATCGGCAGGCACAGGTCGAGCAATTCCCGCCGCACCGCAGCGCAGCACCCCATCACGAAGCTGGAATCGCGCATACCGGCGGATGCGATCTGCCCAAGCTTGGTCAGCCCGGTGTCGTTGAGTTCACCATCGGTCAAGGCGGCGTCGTTCATCACCACCAGGGCCTCGGGATCATCAAGGGCATACCGCTCCATACATTCCAGCTTCTCGGGGAACCAGACATCATCCTGGTCACTGAGAAACACCAGATCGCCCGTCGCCTTCATCAGCGCCTTGTTAAAATTTCCGGTGTAGCCGAGGTTTTCCTCGTTGCGCTCCCAGCGGACCTCGAACGGGGCCGATGCCGCGAACGTTTCGATGATCGCCAGTGTGTCATCGGTTGAGCAGTCATCCGTGATCACCAGCTCATCCGGCAACCGAGTCTGCGTAAGGAAGCTGTCCAGCTGCTCGCGCAAATACTTTCCGCCGTTGTAGGTAGCCATGGCGATAGCAATCTTCATGATGAATGATCCTTCCGCGCATAGAGAGCGACGAACTCTGTCTTACGACCATCCGCCAGGAAAGGAAGACTTACGCGCACGCCGTTAAATCGATCGCCTAGTGTCTTCCTTGCAAACCGGTAAGGGTCACGCCCTTCTCGAATAGCGCGACTTTTCCCGGCAAGGTTCACGTACGGCGATGGGATCGAAAGGTTCTGAATCTCAGTGAATCCAACTTTCTTCAAAGTCTTGGTCATCGATTCCCAATTGAAGATGACCAAGTGGCGAGGTATCTCGAGACCACGCCAGTGTTCTTTGAAATGAACGTGACCATAGGCATGGATATTGGGGGTCTCGACGTACAACAGCCCTCCAGGCTTTAGAAGGCCATAGGCCATCTTCAAGGTCCCGACCGGATCGTGTACGTGCTCGATGACGTGGGCGAGGCTAATCACGTCGAATGTTTCGGCGAAGTCCTCAAAGGCCTCTATACCTCCTTGACGAACGTCTAGGCCCAAGCCACGCCCATTCATGACAGACACTGGATCCGGATCGGCTCCGGACACCTGCCAACCCGCCCGTTGTGCATCGAGGAGGAATGCCCCGCTCCCGAAACCTACATCGAGAAGGTGCCCCCCCGGTTTCGGCGGCGGGAGAGAACGCATCTTACGGTCCAGTCGCTTCCGATAACGTGGCAAAAGCCGGAACACGTAGGGCCCAAGTCCATTTGCCGGCTCTAAATCGGAATGGTAGCGGTGGTTACGGTACCCGTTCGCCAAGGCGTGAACCAACCGCTTCGCACCGGACATTCTCTCCGTTGATCGCGCCACCGGCGGTTGATGGGTGTAGTAGGTCTCATAGGCTAGATGAATGGTCCGTGGGGTAGGTCGCGGATCAAGATACGCTGACTGGCAACCTTTGCACTGATACAAATCCCACCGCCCTGGCGCACAGTCGAACACGCGGTCGGTCAGCCCCGAGTAAAGCTGTTCTCGCCCCGAACTGCCGCATACCGGGCAGCGTTCGACATGCTCGATGCCCTCCGAGGGCCAGGCATGGACTAGCGGTTTCATCGACCCTCCTCCACAAACCTATCCCTTACCTGATCCTCCGCCCACCGCTGCCGACGTCCAAACCTTTGACACCGTGTTTCAGACTTTGCCACTCCCCAACCCCACATCAATAGACGACCTCACTCATTCCCGATAATCCCCTTATCTCCAGCTATGCGTGCTCTGCCTTCCAGTGAGACAAGTCACGCTGCAAAACCCCCTCTACGTACGAAATCTCACCTTCCAGTTCCTGACGCAGCCTCTGCTCCAGCTCTCTCGAAAGCCGTTTTCTGGGTGCCTCGACTGAATTCATTGCCTGAAGGAGATTCGCAACCGACCGACGAAGCGAGCGACTTGGTATCAACGTCCTTGCGATCTCTCGAGAGAAACGGATCTTTCCACGTGCCACACGAGTAACGAATGTGCTGCGCACGTTTCTATTCGCGTTCACCCTTGCGAACTGAGGTACTGGCTCACTCGAGACACCAAGAAACCTCGTCAGATCGACGTAGAGCTTCTCAGGGTTATTTGTGAGGTCGTCGTATACAGCCACGAAAACATTATTCCGGGGAAAGCAAGACAGAAACCGCTCTATCTGTTCTGAATACCTAACCCACTCTCTGTAGAACAGCCAATCGTCACATGTAACCCCCGCTGGCACGCGAAATCCTTTCTTTCGGTCCGCCTCAGCAGATAAGGCCTCCGAAAACGTCTTTAATGTTTCAATACCGGTCTTTAGATTTTGAGAATACCTGGAATACATCACCTCAACGGGGTTTCTTACAATAATGACTATCCTAGCTTCGTCATTGAAGTCCTTTATTTCATCAGCGGCATTGCGGGATAAAAGATAGCTAACGGAAGCCTCACCGCGGTAGAACGACCCATCCGTCTCTTGAAATATCGACAAATATTCATCTTCGGTCATATTTGGCACATTAAAGCGCAAGTCTCTTCCGAAGTAGTTTGGCTCCTTTTTCGGAGACATGAATATGTCTGAGTGCTGGCTCAGGTATTCGTGCAGCGAGAAAGTTCCGGCTTTTCCAACGCCAACGATAAAAAGGTTGGGCTTCACGATATTATTCACTAGTTGTTTTCTCCAGGACCAGAGATCGGAAAACTCAGACCTCGATCGATTAGCTCTCCATGAAGATCATTTTTTTCTTTGATCTGGCACACCCGAAGAACAAGATGGATTAACATCGTTTCCGGGGTGCAGCTGACACCTCGCAGTACCGATCAGGAGAAATCCGCTTAGAATGCGGTTGGGCGAAGATTTAAACGGTTAACGAGTTTTGCGGCTAAGACAGCGTTCCAAGTCAGAAGGCCGAATGAGACAGCCACGGCTGCCCCAATCACACCCAGAAATGGGATTAGCATGACAGCCGCTGAGGCATTCACTATCAAGGCAATAAGCTGTCCATTTAGTGTGTCTCGCTCATGGCCAGTCATGACCAAGAACATCCCGACGGATCCGAACGCCACGTTCACCAATTGTCCCAAGGCCAGAATCGCGAGCGGCCAGGTCGCCGTCGCGGCGTACGCCTCACCGTAAACGAAATGGAGGATCGGTCCACCGAAGAGTATGAAGGCCAGCGCAATTGGCAACGAGACGGCAAGTGCGGCCCGGGCGGACTGCCGGGAAAGCTGCTGCAGTCTCGCCTTGTCGCCCTCCCGGTGTGCTCGGGTGATGTGAGGGCCGATGACCAGGTTGACGATGGTCAGCGACAGAACCACGAGCATGGCGCCCTGCTGCGCCACCTGCAGTGCGGCGACATCTTCATCTGTACCGAGCCACCCAAGCGCAAGGATGCCGATCTGAGCGTTCAGGGTACTGACAGCCGCCAGCAGGGTAAACGGGAGTAGGGCTCGCCCCCATTCTCCATTGCGATAGTCCGGGTCGGCCTGCTTGATCTGCGCGGGCCGATAACGGCTGAGGAGCCATGCACCCAGCAGGAAAGCCAATCCCGTAGCGGCAATCTGACTACCCAGTGCGCTAGCCGGGGTGAGCGCACCACTCACAAGGAGCACTCCGGCAAAGACCAGATGAAAGGCCGGCCGGGCCAGCAGCTCCGGCAGCTGAGCCTGGAACACGTGGCGTAGGCCCCGCAAGGTATGGCTCCGCAGGGCGTTCAGCCCCAAGAGAGGCAGCATGAGGCTGGCGATGAACAGCAGTGTCCAGCGGTCATCCACTGCCCATGCGGCATTGTGGCCGGCAACGATGGCGACGGCGCTGATGATCACCACCGAGCCGAGCAATACCCATTGGTTGGCTCGACGCAGCAGACCCCGGAAGAGCGCCCAGTCCTCGCCATGGTGATAGCGAGCGACTTCGCGCGTGACAAGCTGGCCAAGCCCCGGCCCGATGGGGAGGGCAAGCAGGGCGATCATCGCCATTACGAAGGCATACTTCCCATACCCTTCCGGGCCCAGAGCGCGGGCCAGGAGGATGGACGTCGCCAGGGTAAGGGGCAGGGACAAGAGCTTGAGCCCGCCCACACCCATCGCCCCGCGGACAAGCTGGGCACGCAGGCCATCGCCCTGCCCCATCGCCAGCAGTCGTCGAATGACAGCGGCGTTCAATCAAAAACCTCCGCGTTGCGGAAGATCGCGGCCTGCGCGTCCTTGACGGAGATAAGCGGCTCGCCGTCGAGTGGCCAGGCGATGCCCAGGTCGGCGTCGTCCCAGCGGATGCTTCGCTCGCAGGCGGGGGCGTAAAAATCGGTACACTTGTACTGGAACTCGGCGACGTCGCTGGTAACCAGAAAACCATGGGCAAAGCCGGGTGGAATCCATAGCTGGCGGCGGTTTTCGGCGGAGAGCGTTTCCCCCAACCACTGCCCGAAGGTGGGCGACCCGCGGCGGATGTCGACGGCGACATCGAAGACCTCACCGAGCGTCACGCGTACCAGCTTGCCCTGGGGGTGCGGCGGAAGCTGATAGTGCAGACCGCGCAGGGTGCCCTTTACGGAGCGGCTGTGGTTGTCCTGTACGAACGTGACGGGGTGGCCAACGGCCTCGTCGAAGGCCTGCTGGTTGTAGCTCTCGTAGAAGAAGCCGCGCTCGTCTTCGAATACGCGGGGCTCAAGGAGCAGGACATCGGGAATGGATAGCGGGTGGGCGTTCATACTTAAAAGACTCGTTCTTCCAGGACACGCCGTAGGTAGCGGCCATAGCCGTTTTTGAGCAGAGGTCGGGCCAGTTCCTCGAGCTGGTTCGCATCAATCCAGCCGGCGCGGTAGGCGATTTCCTCCGGGCAGGCGACCTTGAGCCCCTGGCGTTGTTCCAGCGTGGCGATGAACTGGCTGGCGTCGAGCAGGGAGTCGTGCGTTCCGGTATCCAACCAGGCGTAGCCGCGGCCCATGATTTCCACATGCAGCTTCCCGGCATTCATGTAGGCGATGTTGAGATCGGTGATTTCCAGTTCGCCGCGGGCGGAGGGCTTGAGCTCCCTGGCCATGGGCACGACGTCGGCGTCGTAGAAGTAGAGGCCGGTAACCGCATAGTTAGATTTCGGTTGCTCGGGCTTCTCCTCCAGCGATTGCACCCTGCCGTTGGCATCGAATTCGGCGACACCGTAGCGTTCCGGCTCGTGGACGTGGTAGGCGAATACGGTTGCGCCCTCATAACGTCGCACGGCGCTGCCGAGCAGGTCGTCGAAGTGGTGGCCGTAGAAGATGTTGTCGCCCAGCACCAGGGCGCAGGGATCGCCGCCAATGAAATCCTCGCCGATGATGAAGGCTTGCGCTAAGCCATCCGGTGAGGCTTGAACGGCGTATTGCAGGTTGAGACCCCATTGGCTGCCGTCACCCAGCAGTTGCTCGAAACGCGGGGTGTCCTGTGGCGTCGAGATGATCAGGATGTCGCGAATGCCCGCGAGCATCAGGGTGCTCAGCGGGTAGTAGATCATCGGCTTGTCGTAGACCGGCAGCAACTGCTTGCTGATCGACAGCGTGGCCGGATGCAGCCGGGTGCCCGAACCGCCGGCGAGGATGATGCCCTTGCGCCGCATTATGCTCTGCCTCCTGTTGCCTCGCAGGCGAGGATCTCGTCGAGTGCACGTAGCGCACCTCTGTGCCAGTCCGGCATACGCAGGCCGAAATTGGTCTCCAGCTTGTTGCAGTTCAGGCGGGAATTGCCTGGACGGCGTGCCACCGTCGGAAACGCCTCCGTGGGTACGGCGTGGATCGCTTGATCGGGAACCCGGACGGGCCAGCCGGCATCGCGCGCGGTGGCGATCACCAACCGCGCAAAGCCATGCCAGGTCGTCTCGCCTGCGGCGGCAAGATGATAAAGACCGGGGGGCTCCTCCCGGTCCAGCGGTTGCGACAGGATCTGTGCAGTGGTGTCCGCGATAAGCTCCGCGCCGGTAGGGGCACCGAACTGATCGTCGATCACCTGTAGCGCGTCGCGCTCGGCTGCCAGGCGCAGGATGGTGCGGATGAAGTTCCGCCCCCGGGAGGCATAGACCCAGCTCGTACGGAAGATGAGATGCCGACAGCCACTGGCCTGGATGGCGGCTTCTCCTTTGCGTTTGGTCTGTCCATATACGTTAAGTGGCCCTGTGACGTCATCCTCGGACCACGGGCCAGCTCCAGTGCCGTCAAACACGTAATCCGTCGAATAGTGGACCAGCCAGGCTCCCAAGGCTTGTGCTTCGGCGGCCAGCACCTCCGGGGCGGTGACGTTGACGGCATGGGCCAGTTCCGGTTCCGACTCCGCCTGATCCACCGCGGTGTAGGCGGCCGCGTTGACGATTACATCCGGCGCTACCTGTCTTACTGTGGCCGCCAACCGATCCGGTCGCGTGAGGTCGCCACACAATCCGCCCGTTTCCTTGCGTGTCAGCGCCGTGAGTTCGCCGAGGGGGGCGAGCGCGCGCTGCAGCTCCCAGCCCACCTGGCCATTGCTTCCGAGCAGAAGAATCCTCATACCGCCCGCCCCCGCCGGGCGTAATTCGCGTCGATCCACTCACGGTAGGCGCCGGAGCGCACGCGTTCGACCCATTCCGGGTTGTCGAGGTACCACTGCACGGTTTTCCTCAGACCGCTCTCAAAGCTCTCTGTCGGCTGCCAGCCCAGTTCATTCGCGAGGCGAGTGTCGTCGATGGCGTAGCGGCGGTCGTGGCCGGGGCGATCCGTCACGAACTCGATCAGGCGTGCGTAGCGACCCTGCTCGTCCGGTACGAGTTCGTCGAGGACCGCGCACAGCGCGTGAACAACTTCCAGATTGGTACGCTCGCAGCGCCCCCCGATGTTGTAGGTTCGGCCGCTTGCACCTTGAGCCAACACGTGGCGCAGGGCCCGTGCGTGGTCCTCGACATACAGCCAGTCACGAACGTTATCCCCGCGCCCGTAGACCGGCAGCGGGCTGCCGTCCAGAGCATTGAGGAGCATCAGGGGAATCAGCTTTTCCGGAAACTGGTAGGGACCGTAGTTGTTCGAGCAATTGGTGATCACGACCGGAAGGCCATAGGTGCGGTGCCATGCACGCACCAGATGATCGCTGGCCGCCTTGCTGGCCGAGTAGGGAGAACTCGGCGCATAGGCTGTCTCTTCCGTAAAGGCGGGACCCTCCGGCCCAAGATCGCCGTACACCTCGTCCGTGGACACATGATGGAAGCGGAAACGTTCTTGCGCTTCACCCTCAAGTTCCGACCAGTAGCTACGGGCCGCTTCCAGCAGGTTGTGCGTACCGGTTACGTTCGTCTCCACGAACGCCGCCGGTCCTTCGATGGAGCGATCGACATGCGATTCGGCCGCCAGGTGCATCACCGCATCCGGACGGTGCTCCCGAAACACCCGCTCCAAGGCCGAACGGTCCGTAATATCCACGTGCTCGAACACATGCCGCGGATGCGCGCGCGCATTGCCCAAGGATTCCGGGTTCCCGGCGTAGGTCAGTGCATCCACATTGATGACCGTGGCGTCGGTCTCGGCGATGTACTGCCGCACCACCGCCGAACCAATAAATCCGGCCCCACCGGTAACAAGCACTCGCATGTACGTTCCTTAACTGTCTGTTATTTCATGGGTGGCGGATGATTCGATATTGCCCGATTCCTGCCCTTCGCCCCGCTGCGGTCGGCATGACAGGCCCGGGGCACCCGGCCGACTCCGTGTGGCGCAGAGCCGCGACGGCTGTGGGCCCTCGACTTGTAGGAGCCGAGCCTCTCGGCGATCGGGCCATTGGACAGGCCCCATCGCCCAGGGGGCTGGGCTCCTACGGGGTTGGGGGTTCATTCGCGGGCTTGGTGGTCTGGAGTTCGGCGCGGAGTTGTTCGATTTCGGTCATCAGGGCCTTGTGTTCGGCGCGCTTGCGCTGCAGCAGCGCGTAGGCCAGGCGGGCCTTTTCGTGCAGGCCGCTGGGCGTGAGCTTGTACAGGTAGGCCGAGCGGTTATCCGAGCGGCGGAAGTTCTGCGCCTTGACCCAGCCACGGTCGAGCACGGCCTTGAGGGCGTAGTGCGTCTTGCCTACAGACAGGCCCAGCGAGCGCGCCAGTTGGCGCTGGCTCATGTCCGGCTCCTGCTCCAGCAGGCGGAGCACTTTGAGATGAAGGTCTTCTTCTATCAATGGGTTACCATCGGACTGAGCCGCGTTCAGGCACGCTACCGCCGGGACGGTGCGCTCGGATGATGAGCGGGCCCGCCTTGGCTGAATGAATCCCCTGTACTGCGTTCACCCAGTGAACGCAGGGCGCCAGTAGACCACAGCGGACCGCGCGGTGGAAATGGGACGCGCGCGCAAGAAAGGGCAAGGGGAGGGATTGGTTTCTGCCGGCTCCATCGGTCGGTCCCATCGCTGGAGATCCCGGCTCTTCGCGTCGCTGCGGCCGAGGTTACGAGCCCGGGTAGCGTATGGTAGGAAGAATGCTGAACGCAGGTGGCACCTCCCGTGGGCCTTCGTTTTGCAGTAGCCGTGCCCCTCGTCGATCAGGGCATGGTTAGACGCCGATCGCCATGAAGCAGGGACTCGTCTTGCTTCCGCATCGGACCGATTACCGACCCAGCCTCCATTACACCTAAGCAAAGAACGTCCAATAATAGGATGCCGCTCAAGGTGCGCCGGCGCGTTAAAACGTGTTCGCGGCGGGCATCTCAAGGCGAGGACGCGGGCAAGAAGGAAGTGCCGTCGCCGCGATGCTGCGCCCACCTTTCGCAGCTTGCAAACCTCGGCGCCCCGGCGGACACTTAGTTCGGACCGCGCGATCACCGCTCCAAGCCCCCCTGTCCCAAACCTCATATTGCGGCGCCCAGAAATGATCCGGACCCTGTACGCACGCATTGTCGACCTGACCGCGAAGGCCTCGCTACGCCTCACGATGCGCCTCTGCAACCGGTCGCAGATCCAGCACGCAGTCCTAGAAAAGTGGGACATCCCGGAGTTTTCCCGTGTGTATGGCACATTTCGAGACGATAAAGCTCACTCCAAACTGCACATCCAAGGCCTTGCGAAAGAGAGCGGGACAATTCGTGGAACCATCGTCCACGCGGTTCAGTGCGTAGGAACGCCCATTCGGCGCACTCTCCTGCCGGGCGAATACAACCGAGACAAGCCACATTACGCTCGGCTCATCGGCACTCCCACGGCCAATATCGTAACGGCGGGGATTCATCCCGACATGGATCACTGCTGGGACTATGCCGACCCGCCGCCGGCAATGGACCCCTTCGATCTCATCATCTCGCAGGCCATGTTAGAGCACCTGGTCGATCCCTACCGTCATGTTGCGGATCTGGCCGGTCTCCTCGAACCCGAGGGTCACCTCATCCTCCATACCCACCCACCGGGTTTTCCCTATCACCGCCATCCCGTCGACTGTCTTCGCTTTTATCCCGACTGGTTCGAGGAGACCGCCAACCGACTGGGCCTCTCCATTGCCCAGCGGTACATCGGCAATTTGCGGATCTGTTACATGCTCCGAAAGCCTCGACACCGCCCCTAAGCCCTGGCCGAGATTTTCTGATCACGTGAGAGTTCGCTCCAGTCCAACGCTCCTACCTAAGGAGCAGATCGCTGGTCGCGCTCTTCCAACCGTTGAACGCCTTGTAACCGCCAGACAACCAGACCGAGATGACCCCGGGAACCCTGTACGGCCTTGGCTTCCCCCGCAACCGCATCCGTTCCTCGAGATTCCTGCCGACCCTTTCCCACCGATCACCCAGCTCCTGAAGCTCGAGCGCAGTGGATCCCGAATCCTTCTGCGCCGCCCGAGCGACCCCCCTCCGCAGCATTGTCAAATAACGCAACTGAAGCCGCGCCTGCGCCACCCACGCGGCTCGACCGGACCACCGCTTCACGAACGAGGCCCGCCGGTATCCCGAACGAGTCAAGGGCGTTAGCGCACTTGTGGGCCCATCAGAGACGTTATTTCCATGCCGCCTGTAATACTGCAATGCCTCCCGCAACACGTACTTCCTGCCTAGTCCATCCGCAATTCTCACAAACCAGATATCATGCGATTTGAAATTCGCGGGTATGGGCATGGCCAAATCGAGGAACTCCCGCCGAATGGCACAACAACAACCCATTGCATGATCTTCCAATGGCAGACCGGCATTATCGATTTGCACGATCCTCGTCAGGCCAGTTCCGGTGAGATCGTGTCCCACCAATGCCGCATCGCACATCAGCACCCAAGCGTCCTTCTCGGTGATCGCAGCTCCCTCCATCACCTCGAGCTTGTGCCGGAACCAAACGTCGTCCTGATCGCTCAGGAACACCAGATCACCCGTGGTCGCGGCGAGGGCCCGATTGAAATTCGCAACAAATCCCTGGCGCCCACGACCCTGGATCACCTTCACTACAAACGGCGCCGAGTCCTGAAAGAACCGGACAATCTCCATCGTTCCATCCGTAGAGGCATCATCCGAGATGACAACCTCGTCCGGCAGGCGAGTCTGATGCAGAAAGCTCTGCAACTGCTCCTGTATGTACCGCTCACCGTTAAAAGAGGCCAGGGCAATCGAGATCTTCATTGAACCCGCCTTCGCCCCTTACATTCGCGCCACTCGGGCATACAGATCGAGATCATCGGCGTAGTAGCTCGAGACGAAGTCCCGTACATACTCCGAATCGAACAGACTGCGTGCGCACTGGTCGCGATGCACATACATCCAGCGATCCATGCGCTTGCTGGCTGAGGCCGGGAGCAGCCGCCTCAGCCGAGCCGTTAAAGGCCCCACAACGCGATGGACCCGCCTCAGGCCCTCGTTGCGGTACATCAGTGCCGCATTCGCGTGCTGCTGGGAAGCGGCACACTCCGCCATCTTCGGCTTCGCAGTCCCAATGCATGCGTTCACCTCCTCCCTGAGCTGCGCAACCCGTTCCACTGGATACACCGCATCCACCAGCGGCGCGTTATCCAGCACGATGTAGTCACGTTGCCGCTGGAAGTGGATATAACCCAGTGGTAAACAACACGAAGACGAAGGCTGCCGCGACAGGTAGTCAATGCTTTCGTCCAGTGACTTCTTCAACTCGGCGCGGCTGAGTTTCGCCAGAAGAGCGCCCTCGCCCCACCGGATCCGCTCGGACACCGAAGAAGCAAATCGACTATACGGATCACGCACCAGCGCGAAAGCCCGGTAGTCCACGACCGACGCAAAAGCGTCCGGAAAGTGAGTCCGCAGCACCGCAAGCGGTAGATGAGCATAATCCACCACGCCCAGATCCGGATGCGCACGACGCCAGGGCGGGCCGGCCTCCTGCCATTGATTCAACGACTCCAGCGGTCGTCGGACCGCTGTACCGGCGCATTTCGGTATGTGAAGAAAAACAATCCGGAAGTCGTGATTGATGATCATGGCGGTTTCTGAGGCGTCCGAAAGGAGCGGACCTGTCTTGCTGGAATACACCCGCCGGGCAGGCTACCCGTTCCCGTCCAGATCAGCATGCCGGTAAAAATACACCCCCACACCCCGTAAATCACCCCGCCTCGTCCATCCCGGAAACCGCGGAGCGGTTATCCAGGAGCTCGTGCGCCTGGGGCTTCCTTGCCGCTGGAGATCCCGGCTCTTCGCTTCGCTGCGGCCGGGATGACCGCGAGGGTGTGCCGGACGGGTCGTTGGTAGGTGAGGTGGCCCGGGGCTCGCGGCCGGCTCTGGCGGGGCCTTCGCCGCCAAGGCGGCTCCTACACGGCAAATGGGTTGGCGTTCATCATGGGTTGCGGATGAAGCCCATGGCTTCCAGCTTGAGCAGAATGCGGTGGGCGGCTTCGTCCGGGGCCATTTCGCGGGTATCGATGCGCAGCTCGGGATGTTCGGGTTCCTCGTACGGGTCATTGATACCGGTGAACTCCTTGATGAGGCCGGCGCGGGCCTTGGCATAGAGGCCCTTGCGGTCGCGCGCCTCACAGGTCTCCAGCGGGGTGGCGACGTGGACCTCCAGGAAGCCGCCGTGCTGCTCGATGCGTTCGCGCACGCGGCGGCGCATGTCGGTGTACGGGGCGATGGGGGCGCAGATGGCGCAGCCGCCGTTCTTGGTGATCTCGCTGGCCACGTAGCCGATGCGCTGGACGTTGATGTCGCGGTGCTCCTTGGAGAAGCCAAGCTCGCTGGAGAGCTCCTTGCGCACGATGTCGCCATCCAGCAGCGTGACGGCGCGCCCGCCCAATTCCATCAGCTTGACCCGCAGGGCGTTGGCGATGGTGGACTTGCCGGAGCCGGACAGGCCGGTGAAGAACACGGTAAAGCCCTGCTGGTGGCGCGGCGGGAAGGTGCGGCGCAGCTCCTGGACGACCTCCGGGTAGGAGAACCACTCGGGGATGTCCAGGCCTTCGCGCAGGCGGCGGCGGAACTCGGTGCCGGACAGGTTGAGCACCTCCTCGCCCTCTTTCACCGCGTCGGCCGGGACGTATTCGGCGCGGTCCTCGACGAAGCTCATGGCCTGGAACGGGACCATCTGGATGCCGATCTCGTCGGCGTGCTGCTGGATCAGTTCCTGCGCGTCGTACGGGCCGTAGAAGTCCTGGCCGTCCGAGCCCGGGCCGGGGCCGGCGTGGTCGCGGCCGACGATGAAATGCGTGCAGCCGTAGTTGCGGCGGATGATGGCGTGCCACAGCGCCTCGCGCGGGCCACCCATGCGCATGGCCAGCGGCAGCAGGCTGAGCTGGGTCGTCTGCTCCGGGGCCTGGCGCAGCACATGCTCGTAGCAGCGCACGCGCACGTAGTGGTCCACGTCACCCGGGCGGGTCATGCCCACCACCGGGTGGATCAGCAGGTTGGCCTCGGTCTGCCGCGCGGCCATGCGCGTGAGCTCCACATGCGCGCGGTGCATGGGGTTGCGCGTCTGGAAGGCGACGATGCGGTTCCAGCCGAGCTTGTGGAAGTACTCGCGCAGTTCCGCCGGGCTATAGCGGTAGTTGCGGAAGTCGTAGTGCACGGGGGACTCGATGCCGTGCAGCGTGCCGCCCAAGTACACCGGGCCGGCGCGGTTGAACAACACGTTCACTGCCGGGTGGGCCTCGTCCGTGGTGGCGAACACCTGCCGGGCCTCGTGGGCCTTGTCCGGCGTCCAGCGGCTTTCGACGTCCATCACCGCCAGCATCACGCCCTCGGCGTCGCGCAGGGCGATACGGGTGCCGGGCGCGGCCTGCTCGGCGAAGGCCTCGCTCACGTCCAGCGTGATCGGCATCGGCCACAGGGTGCCGTCGGCCAGGCGCATGGTGTCCAGCACGCCCTCGTAGTCCGCCTGCCCCATGAAGCCCGTCAGCGGCGAGAAGCCGCCGTTCAGCAGCAGCTCCACATCGCATGCCTGGCGCTCGGTTAGATCCCAGCTCGGGAAGTCGCGCGCCTCGGCCTTCAGCTTGTTGGCAGCGGCCGCGTCCAGATAGCGATCACACAGCGTGCCACCGTACGGTTCGATCAAATCCATGAGGGTCTGTATTCCTGTCGTTTCATGTGTGTCTGCATTCAGGCCACGAATGGTACCGGCCCGGGGCCCCGCCCGCACCACCGGCCCGGGCCCTGCCCCCTGAAGGAGCCGAGCCTCTCGGCGATTGGGGTGCTAGTTGGGCCGCATCGCCCAAGGGTTGGGCTCATACAATCAGCGGGGCCCTCCGCCGTCCCGGAAACCACCCCACCCCAGTCTTCCCGGAAACCGCGGAGCGGTTATCCGGGATCTCCCACGTCCGGGCAGCCCCCACCGCTGGAGATCCCGGCTCTTCGCTTCGCTACGGCCGGGATGACGGGAGGGAGGACGCTGCGGCCGGGATGACCTGGTGGGAGGACGCCGCGGCCCTGTGACAGAGCGGGATGAGCGTTTGAGACCGTCCGGCGTTGGCTGGGGCTTCGCGGGCGGGCTCGCTCCCACAGGGTGTGGCCCGGGTTGTGGGTGCGCCCGGGTCGGCATCCCGGCCCCCAACCTACGGGGCCGGGGGTTCGTTCGCGGCTTTCGTGCCTCGGAGTTCGGCGCAGAGTTGTTCGATTTCGGTCATCAGGGCTTCGTGCTCGGCGCGTTTGCGCTGGAGCAGGCCGTACGCCAGGCGGGCCTTTTCCTGCAGGCCGCTGGGCGTCAGCTTGTACAGGTAGGCCGAGCGATTGTCCGAGCGGCGGAAGTTCTGCGCCTTGACCCAGCCGCGGTCGAGCACGGCCTTGAGGGCGTAGTGCGTCTTGCCTACGGACAGGCCCAGCGAGCGCGCCAGTTGGCGCTGGCTCATGTCCGGCTCGCGCTCCAGCAGGCGGAGCACTTCCAGATGAAGGTCTTCTTCAATCAATGGGTTATCCGGATCTTGAGCAGCGTTTGGGCACGCTACCGCCGGGACGGTGCACCCGGAGTTTTCGCGGGCCCGCCCAGGGGGAAGCTGCTGACTGTGCGTTCACGGGGTGAACGAAGGTAGAAAGTAGAGCATATCGGCCCGTCGCATGGCAACGGGACGCGCGGGCCCGGTCGGGCCCGCGCGTAAACATGACCATGCTTTGAAGAAGCCCTCCCCTCCGGAACCTTCGGCGGGGAACGCTACATGGGTCCGTAGCTAGCCTTGTTCGGGGCGGCGGCTTCGTGCGTTGCTGACGAACTCCCAGAAGAACGCCGCAAACAATCCGAGCATGCCCCCAAGGACAACGGACAGGGCGACGATGAGCGCGCGGCCGGCACCCACGGGGCTATCGGATTCCCCGGCAAGGAAGGTTTGTTCGGTATCGCGGCTCATTGCTTCAACCGTTTCGGCACTGGATGCCGCATCGGTGCGAGCCGAACGCAGCCTGGACAGCTCTCGGCGGATATCGCCGATTTGCTGGGCCACGATCAGGCCGGCGATGTCATCACCCTCGCCCAAACGCTCGTAAAGTGTATTGAGGTCCCCCTGCAGCAATTCGATTTGCTCATCCAGCACTGCAATACGGTTGTGCAGGGGCCTCAGACTGCTGGCCAGGCTTCGATCAAACCGTGGCGCTAGCCACTCGGCCAGAGCCACGATCACGCGCTCGTGGAGATCGGACACACGTTCAGCCGCATCGCGCGTACTGGTCGACTCCAGGATCAAGCTGTAGTCGGAACCGTGACCACTCACGCGAACGCGAGGCCCCCGCTCCTCGTCACCGAAGAGCTCATCTCGCTGCTGCGGGATCAGCACATCCTCGAGCCGAGCGATCGCCATGTCCTGTGAAACTACGCTTATCAGCCCCTCGGAATAGACCCTTGGGAGATCCACACCCGAGCGGTATTCGTACTCCACCGGCTGCATCAAGGCATATACGACACCCAGAACGACCGTGAGTACCGCAACACCCAGCAAGACCGGCAAACGGCGCGCCAGCACATCCCACAGCTCGTACAGGCTGATTTCGTCATCGTACGGACGGGATTGCGGGCCGGCGGGATCGTTCATGAGTCAGTTCCTGTATTCAAACGCGATGTGCAGGGGGCCTCGGTTCGCCCCGAGGCGTTCGGGCAGGTCGATACCGGCCGTGATGACGGCCCCGAACCACTTGCCAGGAAGGCGCTCGGGCGTCGCCATAATGCGGGCTCGAAGTGCCTTAAGGGTTCAACCCCGGGGCGTCGCGATTGGACCGGAAACCAGGGCTTTTTGCAAGGTTAGCCGCCGCCCTTTTACACGCGCGCCCCCAAATGACACCCGCAACCGGCCAGCCGGTGATGATCAGAGGCATCAAGCCGCATCCGCCGAGATGACCCAACCGAAGGCACCGTCGGTCCGTGGCTGCATGACCACGGAGAAGAGCCTTGTGGGAGCGGGCCTGCTCGCGAAGGGGGACCCGGGCTGGCTTTGGCGGGGGCTTCGCGGGCGCGCCCGCTCCTACAGGGGGACAGCGAACCGGGCTGGGTCAGTCGTTGTTGAAGAGGTCGCGGGTGTAGACCTTTTCCGTCTGGTCGCGGAGGTCGTCGGTGATGCGGTTGGCGACGATGACGTCGGACACGCGCTTGAACTCGTCCAGGTCGCGGATGACGCGGGAGCGGTAGAACTCGTCATCGGGGAGTTCCGGCTCGTAGACGACGACCTCGATGCCCTTGGCCTTGATGCGCTTCATCACGCCCTGGATGGCGGAGGCGCGGAAGTTGTCGGAGCCGCTCTTCATGACCAGGCGATAGATGCCGACGACCTTTGGCTGACGCTTGATGATCGCGTCGGAAACAAAGTCCTTGCGCGTGCGATTGGCGTCGACAATGGCCTTGATGATGTTGTTCGGGACCTCGTCGTAGTTGGCCAGCAGCTGTTTTGTGTCCTTCGGCAGGCAATAGCCGCCAAAGCCGAACGACGGGTTGTTGTAGTGGCTGCCGATGCGCGGATCCAGGCAAACACCATCGATAATCTGGCGCGTATCCAGGCCGTTCGCTTCGGCGTAGCTGTCCAGCTCGTTGAAATACGCCACGCGCATGGCCAGGTAGGTATTGGCGAACAGCTTGATCGCCTCGGCCTCGGTCGAGTGCGTGAAGACCATGGGGATATCGTCGTCCATCGCGCCTTCCGCCAGCAGCCGGGCGAATGTCTCGGCCCGCTCGGACTGCTCGCCGACGATGATCCGGGAGGGGTGCAGGTTGTCGTACAGCGCCCGGCCCTCGCGCAGGAACTCCGGCGAGAACAGGATGTTGTCGGTCTCCAGCTGCGCCTTGATCTCGCGCGTGTAACCGACCGGCACGGTGGACTTAATGACCATCACCGCATGCGGATTGATTGCCAGCACATCGCGGATGACCGACTCCACGGTGGCGGTGTTGAAGTAGTTGGTCTGTGGGTCGTAGTCCGTCGGCGTGGCGATGATCACGAAGTCCGCGCCCACGTAGGCCTCCTGCTTGTCCAGCGTGGCCTTGAGGTTCAGCGCATGGTTTTCCAGGAAGTCCTGGATCTCGACATCGATGATCGGGGAGTGCTTGCGGTTGATCTGCTCGACCTTCTCCGGCACCACGTCGAGCGCGACGACCTCATGGTGCTGCGCGAGCAGGACGGCGTTGGAGAGCCCGACGTAGCCGGTTCCGGCGACTGCGATTTTCATTCCTGGTTTCCTTCCTGTTGCAATCTGTGTAGCCAAGTTCGTCGGCCGTGCGTCCGAGCCCCGTAGGAGCCTGCTCGCAGGCGAAGCCCCTGCCCGCGCCGGACTTTGGCAGGGGCTTCGCCGCCAAGGCGGCTCCTACAGGGGCGCTGGCACGTTTGCCCAGCGCCCGAGGATACTGGGGCGCCATGAACAATGATGCGATCGGGGGCACGAAAGGTTAACGCCCGCCTTACCCAGCCACGCGTTCCTGCGGTGGGTGATTGGCCGGGGCGTACTCGTGTACTACAGCGCGGATGGTGCGGCAGGCCCGCTCGGTGTCCATGTCGCGGTCGGCCTGGTCCAGCTGATTGAGGGCTGCGTGCAGGTCCTTCGCCGATACGCAGTCCTCGCGTGCGCGCATGATCCGCGGATGGCCCGTGGCCTGGACGTTGTCGCCGATCAGCAGCTCCTCGTAGAGCTTCTCGCCTGGACGCAGGCCGGTGAACACGATCTCCACACCATCTTCGGGCACGCCGTCTTCCTTCACCTGGCGCCCATGCAGGTGGATCATGCGCCGCGCCAGATCCACGATGCGCACCGGCTCGCCCATGTCGAGCACGTAGACCTCGCCGCCCTCGGCCATGGCGCCGGCCTGGATGACCAGCTCCGCCGCCTCGGGGATGGACATGAAGTAGCGCGTGATCTCCGGATGGGTCACCGTGACCGGGCCGCCATCGCGGATCTGCTGGTGGAACAGCGGCACCACGGAGCCGGACGAGCCCAGCACGTTGCCGAAGCGCACCATGCTGAAGATCGTCCCGCGCTGTTCTCGGGCGCGATCCTGCAGGACCATCTCGGCCAGCCGCTTGGTGGCGCCCATGACGTTGGTGGGGCGCACGGCCTTGTCGGTGGATATCAGGATAAAGCGGTCCACGCCGGCATTGAGCGCTGCCTCCGCGAGCACCGCGGTACCGAACACATTGTTGCGCACGCCCTCGATCAGGTTGGCCTCGACGATCGGCACATGCTTGTAGGCCGCGGCGTGGTACAGCGTTTGTACGCCGTATTCCGCCAGCACGGAGGCCACACGCCGCGCATTGGCCACCGAGCCCAGCACGGCGTGGATGGCCGGGCACTGCTCCAGTTGCGCCGAGTACTCCTGCAGCTCGCGCTCGATGCGGTAGAGCGCGAACTCGTTGCGCTCGAACAGGATCAGCGCCGCCGGCTCCAGACGGATGATGCGCCGACACAGCTCGGAGCCAATGGAACCGCCCGCGCCGGTCACCATCACCACCCGCCCGTGCACGCTGCAGGTCAGCAGCTCGGGGTCCGGGGGTACCGGGTCGCGCCCGAGCAGATCGGCGATGTCCACATCTTCCAGTTGTTCCAGGCTCGCATGCCCGGAAACCACCGACTCCATCGACGGGACCGTCTGCACGTACACCGGAAGCGGTTCCAGCTGTTCCAGGATGCGCCGGCGTTCCTGGCGCGTCGCGGACGGGATGGCCAGGAGCATCCGCTTGACCCGAAAACGCGACACAAAGCGCTCCAGACAGTCCGGACTATGGACGGGAATCCCGTCGATCGAACTCCCCTGCAGGCTGCGATCCTCGTCCACGAAGGCGACCACTCGAAACCGGCCCCCGGCCTTGAGCCCGGACAGGAGCTGCACGCCGGCCTCGCCCGCCCCGAACACCACCACCGGCTCGGCGCCCGCGCCCGCCTCGATGATCGAGCGATACCACGTGCGCACCAGGAAGCGGCTGCCGCCGACATAGATGAAGGCCACGATCGCGAAGTTAATCGGCACCGAACGCGGGAAGCCCTCGACCCGTCCCAGCATCGCGGCCGTCCATAGCACCAACGCCAGAACCACCACCCCGGACCCCACGGCCCAGATGGTGCGCGATCCCATGAACCGCACCACGGCCCGATAAAGCCCCAGCCTCACAAACAGCGGAATACCGACCAGGACCACCAGCGGGAACAGCCACCAGGTCTCCAGCATGATCGGCGGGAACGGCTCGGCCAGGCGGATCGCAAAGCCGGACCACAACGCCAGCGGCAGCATGACGGTATCCGCCATCACCATGAGCCAGCGCTTCTTCGAGCGCGGTAGCTTGAACAAGCTTTCCAGGCCCTTCCTCAGCATGATCTGCAATACCGTTCCGGCATGTCTCGCCCGACTCTCCCGTCCACAAAAACAGCCCGAATTACACTACAGCAAGTGTACGCACCCGCTCACCGCCGCTCTCCATCGCGGCGTGCGGAGCATAAGCAAGCCGTGATGAAAATGCACTCATCGCTGAAGGGGTTGTGATCATTCCATGCTGGCAGGGGCTTCGCGGGCAGGCCCGCTCCCACAAGGGTACCCCCGGCTTGGTTTACTGTGGGAGCGGCCCTGGCCGCGAAGCCCCCGCCAAACTCCATCCAGCCCCTTACTCCAGCCAGATGGCATCCCACAGCGGATAATCAACCAGGTTGTGAACCAGTCCCGCCCTTAGCGGGTTGGCGACTACATAGCGGGCGACACTCGGCAGGTCCTCCTCCCGCCGCAATGCGCGGTCGTGGAAGCCGCTCTGCCACACTCGACACGTGCACCTCCGCAGTCGCCCAATCCGGCGGGTAGTGAGACTCTTGAGCTTTTGCACGGTACTGGAGAGGTCACCCCCTTCCAACTGCATCAGCCAGTGCACATGGTCAGGCATGACCACGAAACAGAGCGTCGACGCCGCGCCTTCCAGATCGCGCAACGCATGAACGACGCAGCGACCCTGGTCGAATTGCGAAAACCATGCTTGCCGATCAGCACAGACCGCGGTGATCAGATAGACCCGCCCCGGCTCGCTGAAACGGCCGAGGCGCAGACGGTGCGTTCGTGCCTTCCGTGGCATTCCAACCTCCTTGACTTGTTGAGGCACTTACTTGCAGGAACGAGCTTTGTGGGAGCGGGCCTTGCCCGCGAATGCCTCCCGCCCAAGCCCAACACCGGCAGGCGCTTCGCGGGCGAGGCCCGCTCCCACAGTGAAATTGCGACAGCCCAAATTGCCTCAGGCGAGGAGTTGGGCGAGGTCGTCGGGGCCGAGGATGGGGATGTCGAGGGACTCGGCCTTGGTGACCTTGGAGCCGGGGTCGGCGCCGGCGATGACGGCGGTGGTCTTTTTGGAGACGGAGCCGGTGATCTTGGCGCCGCGGGCCTCGAGGGCGGCCTTGGCCTCGTCGCGGGTCATGGCGTCGAAGCTGCCGGTGAGGACGTAGGTGCAGCCCGCCAGCGGGGCATCGTCATCGGTCGCCGCGGCTTCTCGCCGGGGCGGGGCGGGCCAGTGCACGCCGGCCTCGCGCAGGGCGCGGATCACCTCGAGGTTGTGCGGCTCGGCGAAGAAGTTGGCGATGTGCTCGGCGACGATGGGGCCGACATCCGGGACTTCCTGCAGCGCCTCGGCATCCGCCTGCATCAGCGCGTCGAGGTCGCCGTAGTATTCGGCCAGGTTGCGGGCGGTGACCTCCCCCACCTCGCGGATACCCAGCGCGAAGATGAAGCGCGCCAGCGTGGTCTCGCGCGCCTGCTCCAGGGCGTTGACCAGGTTCTCGGCAAGCTTGGGGCCGACCCGTTCCAGCGCCTCCAGGCGCTCGGCATCCAGGGCGAACAGATCCGCCGGGCTTTGCACGACGCCGCCGTCGGCCAGCTGCTCGATGATCTTCTCGCCGAAGCCCTCGATATCCATCGCGCGGCGCGAGACGAAGTGCTTGAGGGCCTCGCGCCGCTGCGCCGGGCATACCAGCCCGCCGGTACAGCGGGCGACGACCTCGCCTTCGGTGCGCTCGATGTGCGAGTCGCACTCCGGGCAGGCCGCGGGCATTTCGATGGCACGCGTCTCGGTGGGGCGCTCGCCGCCGGCGCGGCCGACCACCTCGGGGATCACGTCGCCGGCGCGGCGCACGATCACGCGGTCGCCGATGCGCACGTCCTTGCGCGCGATCTCGTCCATGTTGTGGAGCGTGGCGTTGCTGACCATTACGCCCCCCACCAGCACCGGCTCCAGGCGCGCCACCGGGGTCAGCGCGCCGGTGCGGCCGACACGGAACTCGACATTGCGCAGCGTCGTGGTGCGCTCCTCCGCCGGGAACTTGTGGGCGATGGCCCAGCGCGGCGCGCGCGAGACGAAGCCCAGCTGCTGTTGATCCGCCAGGGCATCCACCTTGTAGACGATGCCGTCGATCTCGTAATCCAGCCCCGTGCGGCGGGCGGCCAGGCGCTCGTAGTAGTCGAGGCAGGCCTCGACGCCCTCCAGCACCTCACGCTCCGGGCAGGCCGGGAAGCCCAGGCGCTGCAGCCAGTCCAGGGTGCCGGACTGGGTGTCCGGCAGCGTCCCGCCCTCGACGAAACCCACCGAGTAGGCAAAGAAGCTGAGCGGGCGGCGCGCGGTCACCTTCGAGTCCAGCTGGCGCAAGCTGCCGGCGGCGGCATTGCGCGGGTTCATGAACCCGCGCAGGCCGTCGGCCTCCAGCCCGGCGTTCAGGCGCTCGAAGTCGGCACGGCGCATGAAGACCTCGCCGCGCACCTCCAGCACCCGCGGGGCATCGTCGGTGAAGCGGTCGCCCAAATGCAGCGGGATCGGGCGCACGGTGCGCACGTTCGCGGTTACGTCCTCGCCGGTCTCGCCGTCGCCGCGGGTGGCGGCCTGGACCAGGCGCCCGTCCTCGTAGATCAGGCTGATGGCGAGGCCGTCCAGCTTGGGCTCGGCCATGTAGGTGACCGCTGCCTCGACCCGCGTCGTATCGCCGGTCTGTTTCGCCAGACGCTCGCGCACCCGGCGGTCGAAGTCGCGGATCGCGTCCGCCTCGAAGCCGTTGGCGAGCGACAGCATTGGCAGGCGATGCCGGACCGTGGCAAAGCCCTCGGCCGGGGTGGCGCCCACGCGCTGGGTGGGCGAATCGGGGGTGACAAACTCCGGGTGGTCCGCCTCCAGTTGCTCCAGCTCGCGCATCAGGGCATCGAACTCGGCGTCCGAGACCTCGGGGTCGTCGAGCACGTAGTAGCGGTAGTTGTGATGCTCGATCTGGCGACGCAGCGCGTCGATGCGCGTCTTCGGAGAATCCGTCGAGCCAGCCTGCGAGGCAGGCGAACCCGACCGGCTCACCGCGTACTCCGCCGGCGCAGCACATCCGGGCGGTGGCGGCGCAGCCAGTCGCTCAGGTCCTCGCGCATGTAGGCGAGCGTCTGGTTGGTCGCGGTGGACTGCTGGGCATCCAGGATGCTGCCGCCGAGATCGCGCGCCAGCACGTGGGCATGCTCCAGCAACGCCTCGAAGGCCCGCTGCGGCTCGGCGCTGCGATGCACCTGGGTAAACAGCGTGACGCCGGGCGTCATCATGTCCGCCAGGTCTTCCTCGCGCAGGGTGCCGGGCGGGATCATGTTGGCGGCGGAGAACAGCGGCACACCGGCATCCGTCTCCGGTTCAAAGAAATGGTAGATATCCATCTCGCCGGGGGTCATGCCGGCGCGCTGCATCGCCGCACCCAGGGCGACGCCGGTAAACGGCTTGTTGCGCGGCGCGACCACATGCAGCAGCAGGATCTTCTCCTCCGACGGGCGGCGTTCGGCCCTCGGATTGCGCCCCACCACGCGCGGCTCGGACACGTATTCGCCCAGCGTCTCCATATCCGGCGCCGGTTGCTCGATCAGGTCCGGGTTCATCTCGTGGTCCGGATCCAGATGCTCGCCCAGGGTGTCATCGGCGCGCGGTGGCTTGAGCTTGCCCGGACGCAGGCGATCCATGCCGGAGCGCAGACGTGCACCCAGCCCCTCGAACGCCTCGCGGGCCCGCTCGACCGGGGCGCTGCCCGAACCCTTGCGCCGGGCCCGGGCCGGGCGATCCTCGGGCGACGGTTCGAACGCCCCGTGCGGCGGGGGCGGCGTGGGCTCGTCGTCGCTGTCCAGCACGCCGTAGATGTCCTGGGCACGTTCACCCCGCCGGCCGTAGTCCGGTTCCAGATCCGGCTCGTCGTCATTGGCGGTCACGCCGAGGTGCGGCTCGTGGCGCTCCTCGCGCGCCGCGCCGGGGATGCGCGGCTCGTCGAACGCGGGTTCGCGCGCGCCGCCGGTGCGAACGCTGCGGCCGGTATCCAGCGGATCGCCCCAGCCGGCCTCCGGTTCAGCGGAGTCCCCGGGCTCGGCCGGCGCGTACCAGCGCTTGTCGCCCGGCTCGTCACTGGCACGGATATGTACGGCCTCGTCGCCCCAGTCCGCGGCATCGTCCTCCATATCGCGCTGCTGCGCCCGCGCGCGCAGACGATGGGCGGCCCAGATCCCCGCGATCAGGACAATCCCCAAAATGACCAGGCTGATACGCATCCAATCCACAAAAAACCTCGTTGATCCCGGTACCGACGGTCAGGCCTCGGCCAGTTCCACAGCCTCGTCGATATCCACGCTGACCAGGCGCGACACGCCCGGCTCGTGCATGGTAACGCCGATCAGCTGTTCCGCCATGGCCATCGTTGCCTTGTTGTGAGTAATGAAGATGAACTGGATCTGCTCCGACATCTCGCGCAGCAGGTCACAGAAGCGCCCGACGTTGGCCTCGTCCAGTGGGGCGTCCACCTCGTCCAGCATGCAGAAGGGCGCCGGATTCAGCTCGAAGATCGCGAACACCAGGGCCGAGGCGGTGAGCGCCTTCTCGCCGCCGGACATCAGGTGGATGGTCGACAGGCGCTTGCCCGGCGGGCGCGCCATGATGGTGACGCCGGTATCCAGAAGGTCATCGCCGGTCATCTCCAAGCGCGCCTCGCCACCGCCGAACAGGCGCTGGAACTTGTGCCCGAGTCCGGCATTCACCTGGTCGAAGGTCTGCTTGAACAGGGCCCGGGTCTCGCGATCGATGCGGTGCATCGCCGCCTCCAGGGTCTCCAGCGCCTCGATCAGGTCCGCGTGCTGCTCCTCCAGGTAGCGCGAGCGCTCCTCCAGGCTGCGCGCCTCGTCGATCGCCGCCAGGTTGATCGGTCCGAGCTTCTCGATCTTGCGATCCAGTTCGCCGATCGCCTGTTCCCAGGCGGGGACGGTCGCGTCCTCCGGTAGTTCGGGTGCCAGGGCCTCGGCGGCGAAGCCGGATTCCTGGAACTGGGTCTTGAGCTGTTCGATCTGCACCGAGCGTTCGCGCAGGTCCAGACGCAGCTCCTCGCAGGTGGAACGCTGTGCCTCGACCCGGTTGCCCAGCTCGGTGCTGGTGCCGGCCAGCTCGCGCAGCCGCGCGTCGCAGGCCTCCAGGTCCGCCCGCGCCTGGGTCAGGCGGGCCTCGGCGGCCTGGCGCTGTTCCGCCGCGGTCTGCAAGTCTGCGCGCCACTGCTCCAGCGGGCCCTGGCGGTCGCTGAGCCCCTGCGCCAGGCGCTCGCGGCGCTGGGCGTCGTCCTCGCGCTGGCGCTCCAGGCGCCCGCGTTCGTTCTGTTCGCGCTCCAGGCGATGGCGCGCCTCCTGCTCGGCCATGCGCGCCTGGTTGGCCGTGTCGCGCGCCGCGCGCACCGCGTCGCGGGCTCCGGTCTGGGCCGTGCGCGCGGCCTCGACCCGCGCCTCCAGAGCGGCGCGGTCGGCCTCCAGGGTCTCGATGCGGGTCAGGGCCTGGTTGCGTTCGGCCTCCGCCGTGGCGAACTGCTCGCGGGCGCGCGCGGCCTCCTCGTCCAGCTCGCCCGCCTCGCGGTCGATGCGTTCCTGCTGCTGCTCCAGCTGCCGCGCCTGGTCGCGCAGGCGTTGCACGCGGCGCTCACGGTCCTCGATCTGCGCCTTTTGTTCGCGGATCTGCCCGTCCAGCGCCTCGCGCCGGGCGCGGGTGGCCGCGATGGTCTCGTTGCGTTCTTCCAGCGCGGCCTGCAGCCGGCTCACCTGCGTGTTCAGGTCTTCCTGGCGTTCCTGCAGCTCGCGCGCCAGGCGGACGCGGGCCACCGCACCGCTGGCCCCACCCTCCAGCGTGCGATGAGCGACCCAGCCCGGGCCTAGCCAGGTGCCATCCGGGGTGATGACGCTCTCGCCCGGTCCCAGGGTGGCCAGGCGCGTCCGCGCCGCGTCGGCGTCCTCCGCGCAATGCACCAAGGCGAGCCAGGCGGTGACGACCGGGGAGCCCTGTACCTGCCCGGCCAGGCTCCCCGCCGGCACCTCCGGCGTGTGCGACAGGCCCGTGCCGACCAGGCGCAGCATCGCCTCGGGGAGATCCGGCGCGGTCTCCGGCTGATCGGTGACGGCGGCCTCCAGCCAGCTGCCCAGCACCATCTCCACCGCGGTATCCCAGCCCTCGGTCACCTCCAGCTGCTGCACCAGCGGGCGCGACAGGTCCAGCCCGTGCTCGCGCGCCCAGGCCTCGCGGCGGGCGCGGGTCTCCTGCGGGTCGTCCTCGCCGGCGAAGTGCTCCAGCCCGGCCAGGCGCCCGGCGACCTCGCGCGCCTCGCGTTCGGTGGCATGCAGGGTGTCCTGCTCCTCGCGCTGGGCCTGTTCGAGATCGGCCAGCGCGGCCTGCTGCTGGTCGCGATCGCCCTGCAGCCCCTGCAAGCTCTCACGCAGCCCGGTGAGTTCCGCGTCCAGGCGGTCGGCCTCGGTGCCCGGGTGGGTCTGCGGCAGGGCCGCGCGTTCGGCCTCCACGCGTTCCCGGCGCTGGGCGACGCGCTTGAGCAGCTGCTCGGCATTGTCCATGCGCGAGCGCGCGAGCTGGGCGTTCTGGCGCGGCTCGGCGAGCGAGCGCTCCCACTCGGTGAGCGCCTCGCGTGCGCTCTGGTATTCGGTTTCGGCACCTTCGGCGGCAGCCTCCAGGCGTTCGCGCTCGGCCTCGGCGGTCGTGGCGGCCTCCTGACGCTGCGTACTCTCCTGTTCCGCCTGGGCGATGCGCGCCTCCACCGCCTGGTGTTCGTTGGCGGCGGCCTCGATGCGGCTTTCGAGCTGGCGCAGTTCGGCCTGTTCGCGCGCCAGTTCGTCCTCCGCATGGCGGATGGACTGCTCCAGGCGCGAGACCTCGGCGGCGCGGTCGTAATAGGCGCTTTGTGCCTCGGTGGTGGCCGCCTCCAGCTCGACCCGCTCCTGGCGTGCCTGCTCGGTGCCGGTCTGCGCCTTTTGGGCCTCGGCCTGGCTCGCAGCCAACGCCGTCTCGGCGTCGTTCAGGCGGGCACGGCTGGCCTCCGTCTCCTGCTCCTGGGCCTGCAGGCGCAGCAGGATGGCCTCGGCGCGCTTGCGCCGGCGCTCGGCGGCCAGCGCCTGGTAGCGCTCGGCGGTGGCGGCCTGGCGATTCAGGCGCTCGGCCTGCTTGGACACCTCGTCGCGCACGTCGTCCAGGCGTTCCAGGTTCTCGCGGGTATGGCGTACCCGGTTCTCGGTCTCGCGGCGGCGCTCCTTGTACTTGGAGATACCGGCCGCCTCTTCCAGGTAGACGCGCAGCTCTTCGGGGCGCGCCTCGATCAGCCGCGCAATCATGCCCTGCTCGATGATGGCGTAGCTGCGCGGGCCCAGGCCGGTGCCGAGGAACAGGTCGACCACGTCGCGCTTGCGCGCGCGCTGACCGTTGAGGAAGTACTTGGACTGGCCGTCACGCGTCAGCGCACGCTTGACGGCGATCTCGCCGTAGCCGCTGTACTCGCCGCCCAGGCGACCGTCGGAGTTGTCGAACACCAGCTCGATGGAGGCCTGCCCCACCGGCTTGCGGCTGGAGGAGCCGTTGAAGATGACGTCCTCGCTGGAGTCCCCGCGCAGGTGCTTGGCCGAGGACTCGCCCATGACCCAGCGCACGGCGTCGATGGTATTGGACTTGCCACAGCCGTTCGGCCCGACCACGCCCACCCGGTTGCCGGGGAGGACGAGTGTGGTCGGGTCCACGAACGACTTGAAGCCGGCCAGCTTGATTCGGGCGAGTCGCACGTTCGGCGCTATCCGCGGTCAGGAAAGTCGGGGTTAGAATGGTACACGCTTAGACCTTTACCGTGACCCACTGCCAGTTCGACAAACGAACCGCTTCACGAAACCATACAAAACCCTGCGGCGCGCCTGCACGCCAAGCCTTCCTTGCCTCCCGCTTTGGCGGGGGCTTCGCGGGCAGGCCCGCTCCCACAGGAACGACCGAGGACGCGACAAACCCATGCCCAGCCAGCCGAGCAAGACCCTGGAAACCTTCGACAACCCGGCGCCGGAGAACGATTTCGCGATCTATATCCGCGTCCCGGAGTTCACCTGCCTGTGCCCCGCCACCGGGCAGCCGGACTTCGCCGAGATCCATATCCAGTACGTTGCCGACGGCAAGTGCGTGGAGCTGAAGTCGCTGAAGAACTACATGTGGTCCTACCGCGATGAGGGCGCATTCCACGAGGCGGTCACCAACCGCATCCTGGCGGATCTGGTGGCGGCGACCGACCCGCGCTACATGCGCCTGACCTCGTATTTCAACGTGCGTGGCGGCGTCTATACCACGGTGGTTGCGGAACATCGCAAGCCCGGCTGGACGCCCCCGGAGCCGGTGCACCTGCCGGCGCCGACGCGCAGCCCGCTGGACATGAACGGCTGACCGAGCCCGCCATGCACGCCATCGGCATTGACCTCGGCACCTCCGGGATCCGGCTGGCGCTGCTGGACCCGGAGGGCGCGCGCATCCACAGCGCGCACCGGGCACTGCCGGCGTCGGTCGGGGGCGACGAGCAGCGGGCGGAACAGAACCCCGCGCTGTGGTGGGCCATTGTGCGCGAGCTGCTGCGTGAAGCGGCCGCGCATCTGCACGGCGAGCCCGCCGCCATCGCGGTGGACGGCACCTCCGCCACCCTGTTGCGCCTGGATGCCGACGGACGCCCGACCCATCCAGCCCTGATGTACAACGATGCCCGGGCCACCGACATGCTGTCGGTGCTGGCCGGGGTCGCGCCCGCGGACTCCGCCGTGCACAGCCCCAGCTCGTCGGCGGCCAAGCTGTTGTGGCTGCGTCGCCACGAGGGGCTCTCCGGCGTGCGCCGCGTGCTGCACCAGGCCGACTGGATTGCCGGGCGCCTGCGCGGACGCTTCGACCGCATGGACGAGAACAACGCCCTCAAGCTCGGCTACGACGCGCTGTGGGGCGGCTGGCCCAACTGGCTGCAGGAGACCCTGGGCAGTGACGCGTCGCTGCTGCCGGAAGTGGTCCCGGCCGGGACGGTACTGGGCCCGCTGGCCCCGGAAATGGCGGAATCGCTGCATCTGAACCCGGCCTGCCGGGTGGTCGCCGGCACCACCGACAGCATCGCCGGGTTCCTCGCCTCCGGCGTGGACGACGCCACCACCGGCGTGACCAGCCTGGGCTCGACGCTGGTGATCAAGCAGCTGGCCCCGGAACCGATCTACGCCCCGGAACTCGGGATCTACAGCCACCGGCTGCTGGGGCGCTGGCTGGTGGGCGGGGCCTCCAACAGCGGCGGCGCGGTGCTGCGCCAGCACTTCGATGATGCGGCCCTGGAACGGCTGAGCGCCGCGATCGACCCCGAGACCGACAGCGGGCTCGACTATCTCCCCCTGCCCCGCCGCGGCGAACGCTTCCCGGTCAACGACCCCGAGCTGAAGCCCCGCCTCACCCCCCGCCCCGAGGACGACGCGCGTTTCCTGCAGGGGCTGTTCGAGGGGGTTGCCCGGGTGGAGCACGACGGCTATGAGCGCCTGTCCGAGCTGGGCGCCCCGCGCGTGGAGCGTGTCGTGTCCCTGGGTGGCGGCGCCCAGAACCCCGTGTGGACACGCATCCGCAGCCGGATCCTGGGATTGCCGGTGACCACCGCCGAGGACGACGATGCCGCCAGCGGCGCCGCCCGGCTCGCGCGCATCGGCGTGGGGCTGGAGCCGGGTTTCACGGGTTAACCGGCCAGGCCGAGAGACCCGGCAATCGCCCGCTTTGGCCGGGGCTTCGCCTGCAAGCCGACCGCGATGCCGGGTGGGGGCCACCAATTCCATGAGGGGAATCTTGTGGGAGCGGCCTTGGCCGCGAAGCCCCCGGCAAAGCCGGACTCGGACAACAAACGTAGGATGCGATGAGCGCAGCGAATCGCATCATTGCTCAGCCCCCCGGTGATTGATGCGATTCGCTGAGCTCGTCGCATCCTACGGCGCTGTTTGCCAGAACAAGGCACGGGCAGGCCGTTCCTACAAAACCCGTCCCACGATGTGCTCTGCCATGACGCCGAGGGCGCGGATCGGTGCTACATTCGGGGGAGGCACCCAACAACAAGGGGATACGACATGCACTGGACGCGAATTCTCGGCATTGCACTGCTTGTGGGCGGCATCATCCTGCTGGTGATGGGCTACAACGCCACGGAAAGCCTGGGCGAGGAACTGCACCAGGAGTTCATGGGGCGCTATACGGACGACACGCGCATGTACCTGATCGCCGGCGGGATCATGTCCGTCGTGGGCCTCGTACTCGCGATCTTTGGGGTTCGCCGCTAAGGGCACATCCGTGCCCGCCGGCACCCTCCGCCTGACACCGCTGCTCGCCTTCCTGGCACCGTTTCGCGGGCTCGCGCGCGTATTCGACCCGGGCCTGCGCGGTCTGGTGATCGGCCCGTTGATCATCAACATCCTGGTCGTAATCGGGCTCGCGACGGCCGCCGGGCTCGGCTTCGAGGCCCTTCTGGCGGCCTGGCTGCCCGGCGGCTGGGACTGGCTCGCCTGGCTACTGTGGCCCCTGTTCGCACTGGCGCTGCTGGTGGCCTTTGGGGTCTCCGCCGTCGCGCTGGCGGCGATCATCGCCAGCCCGTTCTCCGGACCGCTGGCCTACCGTACCGCCCGCGGGCTGGGCCACGAGCCCCGCCAGCCGGCGCGCTCGTTCCTTGGCGAGATGGGCCACGCGACCGTAACCGCGCTGCGCAAGACCGGCTACTACGGCCTGCTTTTTATCCCCGTACTCCTGATCACGATTATTCCCGGGCTGAACCTGCTGGCGCCGATCGCCTGGTTCACGTTCGGGAGCTGGGTGCTGGCCGTGGAATTCCTGGAGGCGCCGCTGGCCAACGACGGCCTGGCATTCGCCGAGGTCCGCAAGACCGTGCGCGCCCACCGACTGGAGACCCTGAGCTTCGGCGCCGGGACCACGCTGCTGGCAATGGTCCCGCTAGTGAATCTGCTGCTGGTACCGGCCGCGGTCATCGGCGCGACCCACCTGCGAGTGCGCCTGCCCCGGGCCTGACGTCGGAACACTCCAGATGGACGCGAAAGTCCCCGAACGGTGCGTTGGGCAGGGCTCAACGCACCCTACCTCCACCATAATCCGGGGTACCTCAAGCCCGATACCAGGCGCGTCGTCGTGAAAAGCCCGTACGGCACTCGACACCAACGCTCTCACCCCGATTCCCTCGCCGTCTCCGGCCCCTCTCGGATGCCCCACCCTTGATCCCTCTTCGTGCCTTCGTGGTGCCAGAGATGGCTTTGACCTTTGGCGCAAAGGCGCCGGTCAGGCGAGCAGGGCATCCAGCGGGTTGTCGTCGGGGAGCGGGCGCATGCGGCCCTCGCGCAGCTCCTGGGCCACACCCTGCAGGGAGTGGCGCCGGCTGGCGCCCAGATCCAGCGACAGGAACAGGTAGCCGCGGGTCGCCTCACCGCGCCAGACCAGGCCCATGCGGTGAAACTGCCCGGTCGCCTTGTCGACCATCTCGAACCACTCGCCGGTGCGGATCCGGCTGGCATCGAAGACCCAGGGATCGTCGAGATCGGTCAACAGGTCGGGGTCGTCATCCTCGAGGCGCACGGCACGCCGCGCCTGGATTCGCGCCTGGGGATCGAAGCGCGGCTCGTCAGCGGAGGCCCGGATGCGCTGCAGATGGGCCTGGCCCAGATGCTGCACGACCGCCTTGACGCGCGCCTCGTCAGCGCCAAACTCGCGTGCGGTCACCACGATCCGCTGCACCAGCGGATTCGCTTCCTGCGGAGTCGCCTGGTTGCAGATGGCCCGCACCACGTCCTGCACCTCGGCGTCCAGCACCTGCACGGCCGCCTCGTCCACCGCCAGCAGGTCTTCCCAGGCCTCGGCGATCTGCTCGGCGGAGCGCTCCGGAAGCTCGGCCCCGGTCTCCAGCACGCAGACCGTCAGGGTGCGCCGGGCACGGGCCGCGCGTTCTTTCTGACACATCGGCGCCGCGCGCGCGGCGGCCTGTGCCCGCCAGTATTCGTCCTCCGCGGCCACGGCCGCGTCCCAGTTCTCCCGCAACGCCTGCGCCGCCGGGCGATCAAGATCATCGATCGCGTTCCCCAAGTGTTCGATACTCTGGCGCATCGCATCAAGGTAGCGGCTGACCACCTCCGAGTCTTCCGCGCTGACCTCGGGGCTGATCCGCACGCCCGTATTGATCAGACTGCCGACCCATTCGCGCAACGGGTGCCTGGGGTCGTGGAAGAAGTCGAGGTCACGGCTGACCGCGCGCACCAGTAGCGGTTGCAAATCCAGCATCATCGCGCGAAACGCCGCATGGCAATCGAGGTGGCGCGACACCTCGGCGAACACGCCGGCCAGGACACCCTCGATGACGCTCTCGATCGGCGGTTCCGCCATCGCTTCGGCCACCACGGCGGCGCCGGTCGCCGGGCCGCCGCCCCCGCTCACCACAGTTCCATGGCCAGACGGCACCCAGCCGGCCGCCGCCGCCCACTGCAACCAGTCCGCCGGGCCGGCATCCGCGGCCGGCATCACAGCGCCTGCGACCGCAACGCCCCCTGCTCCCCTGACCCCAGGTGTGACGCCCTCCGCCGCGGCCGGTTCCGACGCCGAGGCGGGGCCCCCTTCCCGGGTGGCCTGGGCCCAGCTCGCACGCCGCGACGTTCCGGGCAAGTCGCCCTCCGGGGCCTCGGACACCGGCTCTCTGACCAGCCCGCAGGCCTCGACTGTCTCGACCACGAAGGCCAGGGTCGGTGCGGCCGTCTGGCCCAGACAACGCACGTAGGCTCGCATCAGGCCCAGCGTCATATCCGTCCGGCCGAACTGTTCCTCGGCCGACTCGATCAGGCGCTCGTACCAGTTCAGCGGCGACCACGGCGCCCAGCCGGGGTGCTCGAAGCGGTGATCCTCGCGCGCGGCCTGGAGGAACACGAACCAGGAGTAGCGGTTCTGCTCACGGACCAGCCCTTCGAGCTTGTGGCGCAGGGAGCGTCGGGTGGACTGGTAATCGTCCAGGATTTGCAGGCCGGAGTTGTCATCGGCGTAGCTGGAACCGGAGAATTCGTACTCGGGTGGGTAGGTTGTGGAGACAAAGTCACGCTCCAGGGCCTCCTCGAACTGGCGACGCAGCACATACTGATAGCCTTGAAGCTGATTCGCCCACTCCGCGTCGGCAGCCTCATTACCGCCAGCGGACCACTCCTGCGCGACGGATTCCAGGCAGCGCTCAAGGTGATCGGTCACCCGCGGGACGATCCCGCGCACCAGTTGCTGGCGCTGGGCATCCGACAAACCGGACAGACCCGACCAGACCGCGGCCCGTGCTTCTCTGTCTGTATGCTCCCTGCCTGCCATGGTGAGGTGTCCTCGTATTGCCGCGTGGTGGCTCGCGTGAGTTCCACGTGAGCCCGCCTATAGTGTACAGGCGCGGCCAAAGTGGGGCATCCGTCACAGTTTCCGCGTCGGACAGGGAGCTCGTTAAGGAGATGCGGATCAATTCGAGCGTTCGCGCTCGAGTCCATTTTTCTCGATGACAAGGCGCGGTGAGCGAAGTGTAGCCGTGCTACATAAGGGAGCCGCAACGCGGTCAGCGGGCCCATTGCCACCCAGCACGGGCGGCCGGTCCCTCAAGGGGTTGGCGCCCCCTGCTCCCCGATCCTGCGTTGCGCCGCTTGGCCGGAGAGTGACTACGGCGCTGCGCACCGCGCCTTGTCTCGGAAAACAGGGGGCCCCACCGCGAACGCGCGATCCGCGTCTCCTTAAGCGTCCAGCGGCTGCGTTCCCACCTGAACCATTTCGCCCTCGACACGCACGGGGAACCGGGTCAGGGGTTCCTCGGCAGGCGCGGCCATCACCTCGCCGGTTCGCAGGCAGAACTGGGCTTCGTGCATCGGGCACGTGATGCAGTCATCGGCGCCGATCTCACCATCCGCGATGGGCACATCCTCGTGAGTACAGAGGTTCTCCACGGCAAAATATTCACCACCCAGGTTAAAGATCGCCACCTCGGTATCCGCTGTCTCCACCAGGCGATGATCGCCATCCTGGATGGTCCCCACCGGGGCTACGTCAATCCATTCCGTCATCACGACTCCTTTGCTTCTGAAAATTCCCGATATCGCCCCTCTGCGCTGGCAGTTCAGGGAGACGCCCGCAGGGCTGCGGTCGCGGCCGCATCGATCTCGATCCGCCGGCCCTCTTCCGGGTGGTAGGAGAAGCGCCCCACCACCCGCAAGTTCTCGCCCAGGTGATCGCGCACCGCCGAACCGGGCTTGACCGCCACGCGGTTGATGGCGTCGTCTTCCAGCCAGTAGTGCTCCGGATCATCAAAACGATTCACGACACCCTCGGTTTCCACCAGTTCGCCATTGAAGGCCGGCGCGGATGCAGCCAGCTGTTCCAGGGTCACCGGCGATACGCGCTCGCCCCCGCAAGCCACCAGCAGGGTGGTCATGGCCAGCCCCAGCCACACGGCATTGATCCCTTTCAGCACGATCTTCTCTCCCAGTTGCACTCGCGGCGACTGCCGACGCTTATCCGGCTCCAGCCTACCGAAACTGCGCCATGTCACGCCCATTCACCCCTGAATGACGGGCCTAAGGAAACCCGGATGCATTCGCGCGACGTAGGCCCCGTCGAACTTCACGAGCGTTATCGTTCGGAGGTGCGTGCTCAAGCTGATGGCATCGCCGCCGTTACCCTGGGCAGGTAAATCGCACACCCACCCGCGATCAAGGACGGACCCGCCCGTGAACGCTTCACGCCACCATCGCCAGGCCCCTCGGACCTGGAACAACGCCCCATCCTCGCCGAAGGAATATCGACAAGGGACTGTCAGCCCCGGCCGGGACCATCCAATCACCGTTGCGCAGGAATCCCGGAGTACCGCGCAGGATGATGACTGGGTACAGCTCGCCAACGAAACCCTGAAACTGATCCGCCAGCTACGCATCTAGGTGTGATCTCTCAATAGGTTGTCCTCAGGGAGACCGAGGACGCTATTTCACGTTCTGAGCAAGCCAGCGATCCAGGGCATTGCCGAAGGCCTGGCGGTCGCGCGGGCCCAGCGCCGCCGGGCCGCCGGTCTCGACCCCACTGGAGCGCAGCGTGTCCATGAAGTCGCGCATGCTGAGGCGCTCGCGGATGTTGTCGGGAGTATAGAGCTCGCCCCGGGGATTCAGCGCCTGCCCGCCGTTCTCGATCACATCAGCGGCCAGCGGGATGTCCGCGGTGATGACCAGGTCCCCGGCGCCAAGGCGCCGGACAATCTCGTTGTCGGCCACGTCGAACCCGGCGCCGACCTGGATCGAGTCGATCAGCTTCGACGGCGGCGTGCGCATCGGCTGATTGGCCACCAGCGTGACCGGAACCCCCGTCCGCTTCGCCGCACGAAACAGAATCTCCTTGATGACCGCGGGGCAGGCATCCGCGTCGACCCAGATCTTCATGGTGCTCCTTCCCGAAAGCTCGCTGATGATCGGGGTGCAGGGTAGTCGTTTGCGGCGCCCGGCACATTTCCCCACCGTTCGGATTGGCGCCGGGGCGGTACACGTGCTATCAGCTTGGGAGACGTCAACCAACATGCTTGGCCTTTCTAGGCCAAGCCTCGCAAGGAGCATTACATGGGCATTGAAGTCACCGGCATTCTGGGCCTGATCTGGCTGCTGATCGTGATCTGGGCAATCGTGCGGACCGCACAAAGCCCCGCGACCCCCATAGTGAAAGTACTGTGGATCCTGATCCTGCTGTTTCTTCCCCTGGTAGGCCTGATCGCCTGGTTGCTGCTCGGACCCAAGTAGGCTGCACCCAGGCACCGGGCGCTCACATCCGGCGCAGGAACTCCGCGAGGGTCGGCGCGTCATCGCCCCCCTGACGCAGTCGCTCGCGTAGCGCCTCCTGGGGACCAAAACGGGCTGCGTCGTAGGCGGTTGCCTGCACACGAGACGCGGAGCCCGCCCGAGCGGGCCTAGCGGCCGACTCGTCCCGACCCTTCCAGCCGAAATCGGGCGGAGGACGGTCAGCCCCGGGTCGTCGACCGTCCTCGGCTTGCACGGTCGCCGGAGCCGCTACGTCCCTGGGTTCGTCCATCGCGGGCGCAAGCCGCGCACGCAAACGGCCCAGCAACTCGGCATGGCCCTCCGGATCCGCCTGTAGCGCGTCCACCAGTGCCATCAGATCGATCGCAGCGCAGCCCGTTCGCGCCCGGTACTGTTCGTGCATGGCGTCCAATTCAACCGCCAGGGCCTCGGGCTCGGAGGCCTCCAGGGCCACGTCGAACGCCGCGCGCAAGCGCCCGAGCACACCCTCTTCGCTGCCCAAGCCGTCCGAGGCTTCCGAGGCTTCCGAGGCATGGTCGACCGGGGGCGGCTCCGTAGCGAGCGCCGGGGCTTGTGGACGGGCATCCTCCAACGGCGTATGCGCAGCCGGACTCTCCAGCTGCAGACGACGCCACCAGAAAAGGCTGAATGCTGGCGCGTCTTCATGCGGAAGGCTGTCTTCCAGGGCATTCGCCAGGCGCTGGAACGGACGCGCCGAGGGGTCATTCTCTGCGAACAGGGCGACCGGGTGCTGCAGTGTGACGGCCGAGCGGAGGCTTTCGTCGCGCTGGACGAAGCCGAGAAATTCGACCCGGGTATGCAGGTATTTCTCGACGGCATTGGAAAACCGCTGGAAGACGCTGCGGGCCTCGGCGACATCCGCCACCATGTTCACGATCACCCGGACGTCTAGCGCCTGACGCCGCAACGCCAGCTTGAGCAGGGAGAACGCATCGGTCAGCGAGGTCGGTTCCGGCGTCAGCACCAGCAGGACCTGGTGCCCGGCCGCGAGGAAATCGAGCGTGGTATCACCGATGCCCGCGGCGGTATCCAGCAGCAGGTCGTCGAAATCCGCCTCGATGTTCGCCAGTTCCTCCACCAGCCGCTGCTGATGCGCCCCGGAGAGCTCCGCATATTCGCGAATACCACTGGCGCCGGGGATGATCTTCAGGCCGTGCGGCCCTTCCAGCAGGATATCGCGGATTCCACATTCGCCCGCCAGGACCTCCGCCAGGCCCTGTTCCGGGCGCAACCCCAGCAGTATGTTCACATTGGCGAGGCCGGTATCCCCATCCAGGATGCCGACCCGCCGCCCGCGCCGCGCCAGCGTGATCCCCAGGTTCACCGCGATGCTGGACTTGCCCACCCCGCCCTTGCCGCTGGCCACGACAAGGACCCGCGGGCGCGTGGCGACCCCGGAACGGGTATCCGTCAAAGCGCTGTGACCGGACATCGCGGCTTCCTGCATGGCACTCATCGGCATGGGGAAAGAATGACGGCGAACTCACGGTCGGTCTACCCCATTCGGTGGCGCGGGGCAATACCACTCAGTATAGTCAGGAACCAGTGGTGATCCGGCAGACTGCATCAGACTTTCGGTTCCGGACACGCACACAGGGCAAAAGGCGCGGCAGGCCGACTGCACGCGACCGGGGAGCAGCATGACGAGCGTCAATACGGCAACGGACGGTCTACCGAGCCTGCCCCAGGCGCTCATCCCGGTGCTCGACGCCACCCAGGCCAACGAGGCCGATTTCCAGTCCCTGGCCCGGGCGATCATGCAGGACGCGGGCATGTCCAGCCGCCTGCTGCAGGCGGCCAACTCGCCCTTCTACTATCGCGGCTCCACCTGCCGCACCATCGACCGCGCCCTGTTCAGCCTGGGCCTGGATACCGTGCGCAGCCTGGCCCTGACCGCGTCGATCCAGCAGTTGTTCGGCGAGTTCGGCCCACGCCATCGCGGCTACCTGCGCACCATCTGGCAACGGGCGCTGACCACCGCCAACCTGGCACAGGTCCTCGCCACCCTCACCCGCTATCCGCGGCCCGAGGAGGCCTATCTCGCCGGGCTGCTGATCGACATCGGGCGCCTGGTCCGCCTGGTCGGTGACGAGGGGCATTACTGGCCCATCCTGCAGACCGCCGAAGACGACCCCCACCTGATCGAGACCGAGCGCACAACCTACACTCAACACTACGGGGAACTGGGCGGCGAATGCCTCGAGGCCTGGGGGCTGGGCCCGTTCATGGCCGATGCCGTGCGCTACCACCTGGAACCGGCCGAGCGCGTGCGCGACGCCCATCACCTGGTCAAGCTGGTCAACCTGTCGCATGCAATGGGCTGTCTGCCGGGCTCCGGCGCACAGGATTCCGCCGCCGGGTGCAACGAGATCGCCCTGGCCGCGGCGGATACCCTTTTCGGCCTCAACGAGGGATTGACCCGCGAATTGCGCGGGCGCGTGGCCGAGGATGTGCGGCGAATTGCCGGATCACTGGAAATCGATCTGGGCCCGACCCGGACCACGGCGGATCAAAAGCCGGAGGAGACCGATCACGCGGCGGAACGCGCACTGGCCGCCCGGGTCCGTGATCTGACCGAGCTGGAACGCATGAATGGCGAACTGGCCAGGGCGGCCGACCTGCAGGAGCGTTGCACCGCCGCGCGCCGCACCCTGTACCTGACGCTGGGCATAGACCACAGCCTGCTGTTTCTGATCGACCCGGATCACCAGTCCGTCGCCGCCTGGGTGGAGGACGACGAGACCCCCGATTTCACCCTGCCGCTGCTACCCGGGCGCAGCCTGGTGACCGATACGCTGCTGGATCGCGAGATTCAGCTCCACGAGGAAGAGAACGCCGCCGGCCTGCCCGTGATCGACCAGCAACTGTTCCGGCTCTGCGAAGCCGAAATCCTGTGGAGTTTTCCGCTGCTCGCCGACGGCCAGGAACCCGCCGGGGTGCTGATCCTGGGCCTTGCCCGCAGTCAGGCGCAGGCCCTGGAGGCCCGCTCGGACTTTATCGGCTCCCTCGCACGCGAGATCGCCCGGGCGCTGGTCGCCACACCCGAGCCGGCGGATGCCCCGGACGGCGCCACCGAGCAGCGCATCCGCGACACGGTGCACGAGGCCGGAAACCCGCTCAGCATCATCCAGAACTACCTGAGCGTGCTGAATCACAAGCTCGGCGAAGAACACGAAGCGCGCCACGAGCTCGGCCTGATCAAGGAGGAAATCGACCGGGTCGGGCGCATCCTGCTGCGCCTGCGCGATCCGCAGGCTGCCGGGAACGAGGAGACCGGACCGGCCTCGCTGAATGCACTGGTCCGCCAGGTCGCCGATATCGTGGACGGCTCACTCTGTCGGACACGAGGCGTCCGCCTGCACCTGGATCTGACTCCCTCCGATCCGCCGCTGTCGGCCCCCGCGGATCACCTGCGGCAAATCCTCATCAATCTTCTGAAGAACGCGGCCGAGGCCCAGGCATCCGGCGGGGAGATCACCATCGCCACCCGTGCCCCAACCACCGTGAACGGCCGCAGGGTTGTGCCCCTGTCGGTAGAGGACAAGGGGCCCGGGCTCCCTGCCGAGGTCCAGGCAGCGGCATTCGCGCCTGTGACATCGACCAAGGGCACAGGCCATGCCGGGCTCGGGCTCAGCATCGTCAAACGCCTGACCGAGGAGATCGGTGCGGGACTCTCATTCACCAGCGGGAGCGCAGGGACGCGCTTCGAAATCGCACTGCCCCACGCATCACGGGGGTTGGCGAGCGCATCAGGGACGACGCGACCATGATTCGCTACTGACCACGAGACCCCGATGCCCGAACGCGACGCGCCGATCGACCCGCAGTCCGTCAGAATCCTCATTGCCGATGACGATCCCGGCCTGCTCGAGAGCCTGCGCGGACTCCTGACCATTCAGGGCTACCCCGTGCGGACGGCCGCAGGGGGTGGCGCGGCCATCGAGGCCCTGCGCGAAAAGCACTACGACCTGCTGCTGCTCGACCTCACCATGCCGGAACTCAACGGACTGGACGTGCTGCGCTTCATGCAGGCCGCCGGGCTCGAGACCCTCACCGTGGTCGTCAGTGGCAACAGCACGGTGGAGGATGTCGCCGGGGCGCTGCGCGAGGGCGCCCACGACTATCTGAAAAAGCCCTACGAACCCGCCGAGTTACTGGCCACCGTCCGCAATGCCCTGCACCACAAGGCGCTGGAGGACGCCAATCGGACCATGCGGGCCCGCCTGGAGAAGTCCGAGCGCCTGCACCGGGTGATCGTCAATAACTCCCCGGATATTGTCTTCGTTCTCGGCGCCGACCATCGCTTCCGTTTCGTCAATTCACGTGTACACGAGTTACTGGGCTATGCCCGCCGCGACTTGATCGACCGCTCGGTGTTCGACCTCGTCGAACCCGAGGATCGCGACAAGGCGGAATATTTCTTCGAACAGGCCGCCAGCCAGCACCCCCACATCCGCTCGGTGGAACTGGCCCTGCAGCCCGGCACGCCTTCGCGCAGCCGCCGCTTCTTCGAGGTCGCGGTATGGCCGTCCAGCAACAGCGACGACGCGGACAACGGCGAAACGCTGATCTACGGCACGGCACGGGATATCACCGACCGCAAGGAATCCGAGGCCTTCATCAACTTCCAGGCCTATCACGACCTCCTGACCCGACTGCCCAACCGGGCCCTGTTCCGCGACCGGGTGGATGTAGCCATCTCGCATGCGCAGCGCTCGGGCACCCAGCTGGCGGTGCTGTTCATCGATCTGAACCGCTTCAAGGTGATCAACGACTCCCTCGGTCACACCGTGGGCGACCGCCTGCTGCAGGAGGTCGCCCAACGGCTGCAAGCCTGCATCCGCAAGGGCGACACGCTGTCACGCTTCGGCGGCGACGAATTCACGCTGCTGATCCCGGGACTGGCCAGCAACGAGGCCGCCATCCAGGTAGCCGACAAGATCCTGGAAAGCCTGCAGGCCCCGTTCAAGATCGGCGACCAGGAGCTGTTCGTCGGGGCCAGCATCGGCATCGCGATCTACCCGGATGCCGGCGACAACCTCGAGGCCCTGATCAAGAATGCGGATATCGCAATGTACCGCGAGAAGAGCAGCGGCAAGACGGGTGTGCGCGTGTACAGCCCGGACATGGGCGGCCATCCGCCCCGACGACTGCAACTGGAACAGGACATGCGCCGCGCACTCGAGCGCGACGAGTTTCATATCCTCTACCAGCCGCAGGTGGATACGGAAACCGGGCACATGGTGGGCGTCGAGGCCCTGATCCGCTGGGATCACCCCACGCTCGGGCTGCTGGGCCCGGCCGAGTTCATCCCGGTCGCCGAGGAGACCCGCCTGATTGTAGACCTCGACCGTCTGACCCTGCGCACCGCCATCCGCGAAATGCAGCGCCACAGCCGCGACGGCTACCCGGAACTGCGCCTGGCGGTGAACCTGTCGCCCGTGCTGGTCGAGCGTGACGACTTCGTGGAGGATTTCCTCGGCATTCTGGGCGAGACGGGCTTCCCGCCCGACCTGCTGGAGGTCGAGATCACCGAGAACCTGCTGATGAGCGACACCCCGGACACGGTGCACAAGCTGAACCGTCTAGGGGCCGCCGGCGTGCAGATCGCGGTAGATGACTTCGGCACCGGCTATTCGTCGCTAAGCTACCTGCAGAAGCTGCCGATTCACACGCTCAAGATCGACCGCAGCTTTACCCATACGATCTGCCGCGAGGACGAGGCCTGCATCGTCAACGCGATCATCTCCATGGCCCGCGGGTTGCAGATGAACATCGTGGCCGAGGGGGTCGAGACCGAGGCCCACCGCGACTATCTGCGCGACCTGGAGTGCCCGATGATTCAGGGCTTCCTGTTCGGCCAGCCGGCGCCACTGCATACCCTGCTGGAGAACGAGGCCCTCTTCGCCGCACCCACTACCTGCCAGTAGCCTCTCCGGCAACCAGGGAGACGCTGCGACTCCATTGCGTGTCCCTACGAATCGGCCGCGACCACCTCAGGCGCCGCATCGGCCAGGAAGCGGTGTCCCTGGCGCAGGCAGTAGCGCAGCCACTTGTACAGGAACCGGTTATGCCTCCAGCGGCAGACCAGGCCCGGGTGACCGGTCAGCATCTCCGGCGCGCGACCGTCGCCCATCGTGCGGCAGTGCAGTTCCAGCACCTCCGCCTGCCGCGCATCATGGAACATGCGTACGCGCATGTCCGGCTGTTGCCGACGCTCGCCCTGGTGGTCGAACCGGTAGGTCAGGTGCAGCGTGGTCGTGTAGCGGGTGCGCTCCAGCACCTCCAGATACAGATCCAGCGCACCCTCCACCCGCGAGACCGACCGCAACGGCTGCCGCTCGAGCTCGGGGCACAAACGCCGCAGGGCGAGATAGTTCTCCTCGTACATCTCCATCAGCGCCGCAAAGCTCTCGGGCCTGGGCTCCAAATGGGACGGGGTCTTACGCTCCAGCAACATGTCGCGCAGTCTAACAGCACCGTTTCGCGGGACACCGATTGTCCGCATCCAGAGCAGGACACCCCCAGGGCTTTTTGGTAACGTCGACAGGGGAGGTGCCGAGCAATGTTGTACTCGCACGCGTTGGTGTCCATGTTCTCCGAGACCCGGCCCGGCACGCAGTCCGGTGGTGGTGCTACCGGCCCATTCTTGTCCTCATCAAGGCGCAACACAGGATTGCGGAACACGGGGCACCATCCTCACAAGGCATCGAAAAACGGGACTCGGCCGCCCGTGCTGGATGAAAACGGGCCCGTTGCCCGCAGAACGGCTCCCTTGTGCCGAGCGACTACACGCCAGTCACCACGCCATGTCAGCACACAGAATCGACTCGAGCGCGAGCGTCCGCATTGCTCAGCGTCTCCCCGGACAACAAGGATGAGCGACCCATGGACATAAGTGTCGTCACGACCCAACCCTTTCCCGACCAGAAACCCGGCACCTCCGGTCTGCGCAAGCGCGTCCGGCAGTTCCGCCAGCCGCACTATCTGGAGAATTACATCCAGAGCGTCTTCGATGCCTGCCCGGACCTGAAGAACGGCGAACTGCTGGTCGGCGGCGACGGGCGCTTCCACAATCGCGAGGCGATCCAGGTCATCCTGCGCATGGCCGCAGCCAACGGGGTGCAGAAGGTCGCCATCGGGTATGGCGGACTGCTGTCCACGCCGGCCGCCTCGTACCTGATCCGGTCTCGGGGGGCCACGGGCGCCCTGATCCTGTCCGCCTCCCACAACCCGGGCGGGCCGGAGGGGGATTTCGGCGTCAAGCTCAACACCGCCAACGGTGGCCCGGCCCCGCACTCGGTGACCGACGCGATCTTCGAGCAGAGCACCCGCATCAGCCATTACCGCATCGCCAACGGCGCAGAGCATGTCGACATCGATCATCTACACGCAGTACAGATGGGCGACATGGACATCGAGGTCGTCGACCCCGTGGGCACCTACGCCGACTACATGGCCACGCTGTTCGACTTTGACCGCATCGGCGAACTGCTGCGATCCGACCATTTCCGCATGCGCTTCGATTCCATGCACGCGGTCACCGGCCCGTACGCCGAAGAGATCCTGATCAACCGCCTCGGCGCCCCGGCCGACACCATCCTGCGCGCGGAACCGCTGGCCGACTTTGGCGGCCGTCACCCGGACCCGAATCTGTCCCACACGCGTGAACTGAGCGAGGCCCTGTTCGGTCGGGATGCCCCGGATTTCGGGGCCGCGTCGGACGGCGACGGCGACCGCAACATGATCCTCGGGCGCCGGTTCTTCGTCACGCCGTCGGACAGCCTCGCCATCATGGCCGCCAACGCCCATCACATCCCGGCGTTCGCCGACGGCCTGAAGGGCGTGGCCCGCAGCATGCCCACCAGCCAGGCCGTGGACGTGGTCGCCGAGAAGCTGGCCCTCCCCTGCTTCGAGACCCCCACTGGCTGGAAATTCTTCGGCAACCTGCTGGACGACGGGCGCATCCGCCTGTGCGGCGAAGAGAGCTTTGGCACCAGTTCCGATCACGTACGCGAGAAAGACGGCCTGTGGGCCGTGCTGTTCTGGCTGAACCTGCTAGCCGTACGCCGCCAGTCGGTCGAGGAGATCGTGCGTGATCACTGGCGCCAGTACGGCCGCCACTACTACACGCGCCACGACTACGAAGCGGTGGAGAGCGAACGGGCCGAACAGGTGATGGCGCGCATCCGCGAGCAGCTCTCGGTACTGCCGGGCCAGTCCCTGGCCGGCATGCGCGTCGCCCAGGCGGACGACTTCGCCTATCGCGATCCGGTGGACAACAGCCTGACCGAGCACCAGGGCCTGCGGGTACTGTTCGAGAGCGGTGCCCGCATCGTCTTCCGCCTGTCCGGCACCGGCACCCAGGGCGCCACCCTGCGCCTGTATATCGAGCAGCACGAGACCCATCCCGAACACCTCGATGCCGACCCCCAGGAACTGCTGGGACCGCTTATTGACGCCGCATCGCGCCTGGGCGACATCCCCGGCCTGACCCGCCGCGAGAAACCCGACGTCATCACCTGATAGATGACCATCACTGCCACTGCGCAGCGCTGGAGCCACGGCTATGCCTTCTTCCTCGCAGCCACGGCGTCGGCGGTGGGGCTGGGGAACGTGTGGAAGTTTCCCTACATCCTTGGGCAGAACGGGGGTGGCGCCTTTCTCGCGGTCTACCTTGGCTGCATCGTCCTGATCGGCATACCGATCATGATGGCGGAGGTCATGATCGGTCGCCGGGGCCGCCGCTCGCCTGGATACGCGGCCCGCGAAGTGGCTCGCGAGAGCGGCGCCCACGACCTGTGGCAGCTGGTCGGCTGGCTGGGCCTGTTCTCCGCCTTCCTGATCATGAGCTTCTACGTGGTGATCACCGGCTGGGCCTTCTCCTACGTCCACAAGGCCGCCACCGGCGCCTTTGTCGGCGCCGACGGTGGCCAGGTGGCGGGAGTGTTCGCCGCCATGACGGCCTCCCCCGCCGAGATGCTCGCCTGGAGCACCCTCGCCGTCACCCTGGCCTTCGGCATCGTCGCCCTGGGCCTGCGCCAGGGGCTGGAACGCTGGCTGCATGTGCTGATGCCGGTGCTGCTGGTCCTGCTGCTGACCGCACTGGCCAGCGCCTGGTGGATTGGGGATGTCCGCCAGGCGCTGGACTTCCTGCTGCGGCCGGACTTCTCCGCGCTGACCTCGCACGGTGTATTGATCGCGGTGGGCCATGCGTTCTTCACCATGACGCTGGCCTCCGGGGTGCTGATGATGTTCGGCGCCTACCTGCCGCAGCACACGTCCATCGGCCGCACCGCCATTGGCGTGGCACTGGCGGATACCGCGGTCGCCCTGATCGCGGGGCTGGCGATCTTCCCCATCGTGTTCGGTTTCGGGCTCGACCCGGCCGAAGGTCCCGGGCTGATGTTTCAGACCCTTCCGCTGGCACTGGCGGCCGTGCCCGTCGGCGTCCTGCTGACGACCCTGTTCTTCGCCACCCTGAGCCTGGCCGCATTCAGCACCATGATCACCAACGTTCAGGCCTTCGTGCACCTGTTCCACGAGCGCCTGCATGCGTCACGCGTGCTCGCGGTCCTGGTGTGTGGCGGCGCGGTCTGGCTGCTGAGCCTGGCCAGTGTGTTCTCGTTCAGCGGCGCGGCCTGGACACGCCTGGACATCACCCTGCTGGGCCGCGAGATCCCGACCCTCTACCACGCCATCGAACACGTGGCCATCAACCTGCTGCTCCCGTTGGGGGGCCTGCTGATCGCGGTATTTGCCGGCTGGGTTGTGCATACCCGCGTGGCCCGCGCCGAACTCGCCCTGGCCCCCTTCGCGTTCACTATCTGGCGTTTCGTGCTCCGCTATGTCGCGCCGATCGGACTGGGTGCACTCCTGTTGAATCTGGCCGGTTGGATATAGCCCGACCCGGCCAGGGGGATCACAGCAAGCCCCGCAGGCGCTCGACGGCCTCGCGCAGGCGGGCCTCGGACTGGGTATAGGCGATACGCAGGTAGTCCCGACCCCGGCTGGGGCTGAAATCCGTCCCCGGCGTCAGGGCGACACCGACCGTGTCCAGGACGCGCGCGCAAAGGGCCTCGGAGTCCGGGCCGTGGGCGGTACAGTCGGCATAGATGTAGAACGCGCCCTCCGGCCGCGCCTGGACCTCCAGCCCGAGCCCCGGCAGCGCCTCCAGCAGCACGTCCCGACGGCGTTTCAGCTCCCGCACCCGCGATTGCAGCAACGCCTCGGTCTCGGGCGCGAAGGCCGCCAGCGCCGCGGTCTGGGCCATGCTGGCCGGGGCCACAAACAGGTTCTGTGCCAGGCGCCGCACCGGGTCCACCCAGGTCTCCGGCACCACCATCCAGCCCAGGCGCCATCCGGTCATGGCGAAGTACTTGGAGAACGAGTTGATCACCACCACATCCGGGAAGCCGGCCGCGGCACTGGGCTCCGGGGTATCGAAGACGATCTGGGCGTAAATCTCGTCCATGATCACCAGGCCTCCGCGCTCGCGCACGACCTCGACGATCGCAGCCAGCCGATCACGCGACAGGCAGGTCCCGGTCGGGTTCGCCGGCGACCCCAACAGCACCGCACGGGTGTTGGCGCCCCACGCGGCGGCAATCGACTCGGCGGTCGGCTGGAAGGCATGTTCTGCCTGGACGGGCAAACCCACGGGGGTCGCCCCACGCGCGGCGACGAACTGGCGGTTGCAGGCATAGCCGGGGTCCGGCAGCAGGACTTCCTCGCCCGGATTCACCCCCGCCGCCAGCGCCAGCAGGATGGCTGCGGAGGCGCCCGCGGTGATCACGATGCGTTCCGGGTCGACCTCGGCCCCATGGCGTCGCCGGTAGTCGGCGGACAGCGCCTCGCGCAGGGCCTGGGTCCCGTGCGCGGGGGTGTAGCGGGTATCCCCCTCCGCCAGCGCGGCGCGACCGGCCGCGATTACCAGGGGCGGCGTCGGGAAGTCCGGCTCCCCTACCTCCAGGTGGATGATGTCGCGCCCGGTGCGCTCGGCCGCCTGGGCTCGTGCCAGGATGTCCATCACCCGAAACGGCTCCACCACCTCGGCGAAGCCGGACAGCGCCGGGTCACGCATCGGATTGGCGGGATGCCCCGGGACCACCGTCGCGATCAGCGGCGCACGTGCCGCATCAGACGCTTGCGCTTGTACTGCTGTCTCGGCGTGAGCTTGTTGCGCCGGCCCGCGTAGGGGTTGCGCCCGGAGCGGAATTCGAGCCGCAACGGTGTCCCGACCAGCTTGAGCTGCTTGCGGAAGAAGTTTTCCAGGTAACGCTTGTAGCTCCCGGCAAGCGCGTCGGTCTGATTGCCGTGGATCACGATCACCGGCGGGTTCTGGCCCCCCTGGTGCGCGTAGCGCAGTTTGATGCGCCGGCCGCTGATCATCGGCGGCGCATGCTCCGCCACCGCGGCCTCCAGCAGACGCGTGAGCTCCGGCGTGGACATTTTGCGGAAGGCACTGGCGTGGGCCTCGCACACGTCGTCCAGAAGATGCCCGACATTGGTGCCGTGCAAGGCCGAGATCAGGCGCATGCGGGCAAAATCGACAAACCCCAGGCGCCGATCCAGCTCGTCGCGGATGCGCTCGCGCGCGTGGTCGTCCAGCCCGTCCCACTTGTTCACGGCCAGCACCAGCGAGCGCCCGGCCTCGATGACCATCCCCAGCAGGTGGGAATCCTGATCCGACAGGCCGGCATGGGCGTCCACCACCAGGACCACCACGTGGGCGGACTCGATCGCCTGCAGCGTTTTGATGACGCTGAATTTCTCGATCACCTCGTGGACCCGGCCACGGCGGCGTACCCCGGCGGTATCGATCAGGGTGTACTCCTGACCGTCGCGCTCGAACGGGACAAAGATGCTGTCGCGGGTCGTACCGGCCACTTCCGTGGCCACCACGCGCTCGTCGCCCAGGATACGATTCACCAGGGTCGACTTGCCGACGTTGGGGCGTCCGACGATCGCGACGCGAATGCCCGGCCAGTCATCCAGCGCCGCCTGCTGCGAGGCTTCGTCGAGGCCGTCACTGGCGGCCTCGTCGTCTCCGGCATCTTCACTGGCCGCCCGGCGCGAGGCCGCCACGTCCTTGCGCACCGCCTGCATCAGGCCCTGCACGCCGCGCCCGTGTGCTGCGGCAATGGAGGTCACCTGCCCCAACCCGAGGGCGTAGAACTCGGCACTGACGGTATCGGCATCCAGGCCATCGGTCTTGTTCACCACGACCCGCGCCTTTACCCCGGCGCCGCGCAGCTGATCGGCAATCGCCTGGTCCTGCGGCGTCAGGCCGTCACGAGCATCCACCAGGAACAGCACATGATCCGCTTCGGCCACCGCGCGCTGGGTCTGCTCGGCCATGGCCCGGTCCATCTCCGCGCCCTCGCCCGAGAGCCCGCCGGTGTCCACGACCAGATAGGGAAAGTCGCCGACCTTGCCAATGCCGTACTGGCGATCACGCGTCAGTCCGGCGACGTCCGCCACCAGGGCATCGCGCGAGCGCGTGAGCTGATTGAACAACGTGGACTTGCCGACATTCGGCCGACCGATCAGGGCGATAACCGGAATCATCTGCGGCTGCGCCCTGCGCGGAGAACCCGGCGCCCTGAAACCTTGTGGCTCACTCGTCACCCCGGATTGAGGGATTCACGGCCGTCAGCTGCCCGTTGTCGGTGACGACATACAGCGTGCCGTTCACCAGGGTGGGACGCGTAACCACGGAACCGGAACCGGCGCGCAGCCGGGCGACAATGCGCCCGTCCTCGACGTCGACCCAGTGCAGGTAGCCCTCGTAATCACCGACGATGGCGTGCTGGCCGACCACCACCGGCGCAGTCACACCGCGCAGGCGCAGGCCATCCATCTGCCACAGGTCACCACCACTGCGGGGCTCCAGGCCCCACAGGTGGCTCTCGGCATCGGTCACGACCAGGACATCGGAACGCGTATCCACATCTCCGCCTTGATAGGAAGAAAAATCACGGACCCAGAAGATCTCGCCGGAGTTGAGATCCAGCGCCGCGAGCCTTCCCTGGTAGGTGGCCGCAATGGCAGCGCCGCGATACATCGGGATATGCCCGTCCAGGTCCACCATGCGCTCGACCTCCGTGCGCCCGGTGGGAACCCCCAGGGTGGTCTCCCACAGCACGTTGCCGCGGTTCAGCCCCAGCATCAGCAGGCGGCCGTTGTCGAACCCGGCCAGCACACGGCCGGAGGTGATCTGCGGGCGCTGGGCCCCGCGCAGGCTCAGCGAGGGTGTGGTGCGCAGCGCGGTCCACTGGGTGGCGCCGGAGTCGGCGTCCAGGGCATGGATGCGGCCGTCGTTGGTACGCACGATGACCAGGCCGCCAGACACATCCGAGACTGCCAGCACCTCGCTGGAGAGCGCAGCACGCCAGCGTTCGCCATCGCCATCCAGATCCACGCCGATGGCGTAGCCGTCCAGCGTGCCGACCACGGCGAGGCCGCCACCGACGCCGACCCCCGCGGAGACCCGGGCATCATCCAGGCGCACCTGCCAGCGCTGGCTTCCACTGTCGGGATTCAGACCGGAAACCCGCCCGGCGGCGTCGCTCATCACGACCAGGTCGTCGGTGATTCCGGGATAGATCTGCCACAGGAAGCGCTCGCCACCGCTGCCCACCGAGCGCGACCACAGCCGTTCCGGCTGACCTTCGGCCTCGAACTCCGGCAGGTCCGCCGGCGGCTCGGTGGTATCGCGCGACCACAGACCGCAGGCGCTCAGGGACAGGATCAGCGCGCTGGCAATCAGCAGGCGCACGACCGGACTCGCAAGGGAAGGCACAGACATCAGGCGACGGGTCCTCTAGACGGAAAGTTCTTCATATTTCAGACGCAGGTACTCGGGGCTGTGCCCCGCGTCCAGTGCAGCCTCGTAATGCTCGCGGGCCCGCTCGCGATCGCCACGGGCGCGGGCCAGATCCCCTTCGAGCTCGCGCTTCAGCCCCGTGAAGGCATCGCTGCGAACGTCGGCCAGGGTCGCCTCGGCATCATCCAGGCGCTCGGCCAGGATCATCTGGCGCGCAAGACGCAGCGTTAGCACCTCGCGATACCCGCGATCGGGGGCCGCGTCGCGCGCAGCCTGCAGCGCGTCGATCGCGGTATCGGTGTCGTCCTGCGCGATCGCCACATCGGCCCGGTAGACCCAGGCAAGCGCGCGGTAGGGCGTACCCCGTCCCTGTTCGATCACCGCATCGGCCAGTTCCAGCGCGCGATCGGTCTGGCCGGTCTGACCGGCGACCTGCAGGGCCTGATACATCTCGGAGGACACCTGGGCGCGCGATTCCTCGCGATCGCTCCACCAGTTCCAGCCGAACAGGCCGCCGACCCCGAGAACCAGGCCGGCCACAATCGCCATGCCGTTGTTCGCCCACCACTGCTTGATGCGTTCGGCTTTTTCTTCGTCGGTGAGATAACTCATCGTGTTCTCTATCCTTGCGTTGACTACGAGCGCTCTTGCAGAGCCGTGCGCAGATGGTCGGTGAGGGCTGCACGGTCGACGGCCACCTGCTCGCCGCCCTGCGATCTTAACGGCTTCACCGTGACGGTGCCCGCGGCATGCTCGTCACTACCGAGCACCAGGGCATAGTGCGCCCCCAGACGATCGGCACGTTTCATCTGCGACTTGAAGCTGCCGCCACCACAGTGCTGGACCAGGCGCAGCCCCGGCAATTCGCCACGCAGCTGGTCCGCCAGTTGCAGTGCCGGGCCGACCAGTTCGTCGCCGCCGACGATCAGGTAGGCATCCGGACCCGGCGCTGCCGGGGCGTCTTCGCGCGCCTCCAGCAGCGCGACTAGCCGCTCCAGGCCCATTGCCATCCCGATCGCCGGGGTGCCACGGCCACCGAGCTGTTCGACCAGGCCGTCGTAGCGCCCGCCGGCGCAGACCGTACCCTGGGCACCGAGATCCTCGGTGATCCACTCGAATACTGTATGCGTATAGTAATCGAGCCCACGCACTAGCCGCGGGTTGTGCTCGTACGTGATGCCCAGCGCATCCAGATGCGCGCACAAGCCGTCGAAATGGGCGCGCGACTCAGCGTCCAGATCATCCATCAGGCTGGGGGCCTGCGCGACCACCTCGCGGGTATCGGGATGCTTGCTGTCGAGGATGCGCATCGGGTTGTCATAGAGCCGGCGCTGCGCCTCCTCGTCGAGGGCGTCACGATGCTGCTCGAAATAGGCGATCAGGTGGTCGCGATAACGCTGCCGGCTTTCCGGGGTGCCCAGCGTGTTCAGCTCCAGGCGCACGTTCGAGAGCCCGAGCATGCGCCACAGCCGTGCGGTCATCGCCAGCATCTCGGCGTCGACATCCGGCCCCGGCAGGCCGAACACCTCGACCCCAACCTGGTGGAACTGGCGGTAGCGCCCCTTCTGCGGGCGCTCATGGCGGAACATCGGCCCCAGGTACCACAGTCGCTGTATCTGATTGTGCAACAGCCCGTGCTGGATCCCCGCGCGCACGCAACTCGCGGTGCCTTCCGGGCGCAGGCTCAGGCTGTCGCCATTGCGGTCGTCGAAGGTGTACATCTCCTTCTCGACGATATCCGTGACGTCGCCGATGGAGCGCTTGAACAGCTCGGTCGCCTCCACGATCGGCATCCGAATCTCGTGGTAGCCGTAGCCCTCCACAACCTCGCGCAGGGTGGCTTCGAGATGCTGCCAGACATGAATGGACTCGGGCAGGATGTCATGCATCCCGCGGATCGACTTGATCGCTTTCATGGTGTCTTTTTGTTTGTACGTGATGGCCTGCCGGAAAGACCCGGGTTCAGCCTTCCAGATCGAAGCGCGCGGTGCGGTCGCTCCGGATATGCGTCTCGACGTCTACCGGCTCGCCATCCAGCGTCAGCGAGACCCCGGACGCGTTGCCCAGGATCACCCGGCCAGGCAGATCCAGGCGAATCTCCTCGCGGTCACCCGAGCTGAGCACGCCGGTCAAAACCACCTCGTCGGCGGCATCGCGGATCTCCACCCAGGAGGTCTCGCCAAACTCCAGCACCAGTTGCGCGCCCTCACCCGCCGCCGGACCTTCACCGGAAGTCTCGATCACCGGGGAAGCATCCAGTGGGGCTTCGCTTTCGGCCCGCACGGGGGCCTCAGGCATGACCGGCTCTTCCGGCACGACCAGGCGTTCGGTCAGGGCCTCCGCCGGTGCGGTGGATTCCGAGGATGCTGCCGGGGCGCCGGCCGATCCCTCTGCACCCGCCGACTCCGGCTGGGCGCCCTCCGGGAGGGCCTCCGGCGCGGGCGTGACGGGCTCCGGATCGGTGCTCTCGGCGATCGACGGGCTGAGCCCTTCGGCGTCCGGGGTCTGGGTATCGGCGAGGCTCGGGACGGCATCCCGCGCCTCGCCCAGGTTCAGCGACGGCCACCCGGGCGTGTCCGTGCGCTCGCTCCAGGCATAGACCCCGAGTCCAAGCAGGATCGCGGCCAACAGCAAGGCGAGCCAGTAAATACCGCGGCCGCGCCGACGCTGACGGTCGCGCGCGGAGGGCGTTGCGACGGCCCGGAGTTCGGGGTCGACCATCCCGTGGTTCTCGAAGGACTGAATCCACGGATCCGCGGCCACGCCCAGCTCGCGGGCGCAGGAGCGCAGATAGCCGCGCACGTACGCCGGCGGCATGTGATGAAAGCGATTGGCTTCCAGGTCTTCCAGGGTGCCGCGCCCGAGGTGGATGCGGCTGGCCAGGGTCGCGCTGTCCAGACCGGCCGCCTCACGCGCCCGCCGCAGACTGGCGCCGGGCTCGTCCTCACCCCGGGGCGCCTCCGGTCCGGATGCCTCCGGGTGGTCCCGGGTGGTCAGACCATGCGCGGCGGAGAAGGACGGCTCCGGATCGGGGTCCGAACCCTCGGTGCGCAGGGAGGCGACGTTATTCGTTGAATCATCGACATCCTCGACCCGCCCGAGGCCCGGTTCCTTGTCGCGTGGATCGCTCACCCTTCACGCTCCAGCCGGCGCAGCTCGGCCATCTCGTCGCTGTCCGGGTGATGGCGGCTCAGGCGCTCGGCACACGCGTTGGCCGCGCGGCTGTTGCCCAGCGCGCTTTCGGCCTGATAGCACAGCAGCAGCGTCTCGGCATTCTCGACCCCCTGGCTGTCCAATCGTTGCAGGAAGGCCCGAGTCTGCATCGGCCGGTCGTCCTGATAAGTCAGCCGCGCCATTTCCAGAAGCGCGCGGGGATACTGCGGATTGAGTTCCAGCGCCCGGCGCAACTGCCGCTCGGCCTCCTCGGCATCGCCCGCGTCCGCGTGACAGACGCCAGAGTTCATGTGGGCGATGTCGCGGCGATCGTAATCCGGATTCTTAATCGCCTTGGCGAACAGCTCCTGAGCCTCGTCGAAGTCCTCGCGGGCGCAAAGCAATGCGCCCAGATTGGTCTGCGCAAAGGGGTTGTCCTCGTCGCGGCGCAGGGCCCGGCGATAGTGTTCCTCGGCACGGTCCAGCTGGTCCTTGCGCTCGTAGATCGCTGCCATACCGATATTGGCGAGGACATAGCCGGGGTCATAGTCCAGCGCCCGCCGCAGGTTGCGCTCGGCCTGCTCGAACTCGCCCTCGCGCAGATAGCCGATGCCCAGTTCAGCATGCACCTCGGCGGCATCCTCGCGTTCGCCGGAAACCGGTCGGTCGGCCGTGGCGGCACAGCCACCCAGCAGCAGCGCCAGGGTCAGAACCCCGGCGATGCGCAAACCCGCGCGTCCAGTCATGAAGCCCTCCGATCCGTCTGTGGCAACTCGGCATGCAGGCGGAACATGCGCATGCCACGATTGGTTCGATCCTCGACCTGCCCCACCAACTGCCCGCAGGCGGCATCGATGTCGTCGCCCCGGGTGCGCCGGACCGTGGTCACGTAGCCGGCCTTCTGCAGGCGCCGCTCAAAGGCCAGAACGGTGGCCTCCGACGGGCGTTCGAACGGAGCCCCCGGGAACGGGTTGAACGGGATCAGGTTGATCTTGCCAGGAATACCCCGCAACAGCCCGGCGAGCTCGTTGGCGTGCTCGGGCTGGTCGTTGACACCGGCCAGCAGGACGTATTCGAACGTCACGCCACTGTGGGCGTCGGTTGCCTCCACGTAGCGGCGGCAACTGTCCAGTAGCTCGGCGAGCGGATACTTGCGGTTGATCGGCACCAGACGGTCGCGCAACGCGTCATTGGGCGCATGCAGGCTGACGGCCAAAGCGACATCGGTATGTGCGCTCAGACGATCGAGGGCTGGAACCAGGCCGGAAGTCGAAAGGGTCACACGGCGCCGGCTGAGACCGTAGGCATTGTCGTCGGTCATCAACTGACAGGACGGGACCACCGCATCGAAATTGGCCAGCGGCTCGCCCATACCCATCAGGACCACGTTGCTGACTGCGCGATTGCGGCCGTCCGGCGCCGGGAGCCGCTGCATGGCCAGCCACACCTGACCGATGATCTCGGCACTGGTGAGATTGCGGTTGAAGCCCTGCTGGGCCGTGGAGCAGAAGGTGCAGTCGAGCGCACAGCCGACCTGGGAGGAGATGCACAGTGTCCCGCGCCCGCCCTCGGGGATGAAGACGGTCTCGATGGCATTGCCGTCGGGGAGCCGCAGCACCCACTTGACGGTACCGTCGGAGGAGGCCTTTTCCAGACCGATCTCGGGCACGCGGATCTCGGTCTCGCGCTCCAGACGATCGCGCAGCTTGCGCGACACGTCGGTCATCTGTTCGAAGTCGGTGACCCCGCGCTGATGGATCCACTTGATCAGCTGGGTGGCACGAAAACGCGGTTCACCCCACTGCGCCAGCAGCTCGACGAGCTGTTGGTGGCTGTAGCCCAGGAGATTCAGGGGGGTGGAGGATGTGTGTGCCATAACAGGGACCGGTTCGCTCAAGTCCCCTAGTGTACTGTGCCGAAGGGATGCCTGCCTACGGGGCCCGGTGTGCGGTGCAACCGGGCCCCGTAGCGCATGCGGGCCCGCTTTATCGGGTACGCGGGCAGACGCCGTCGTCGCCAAAGAAGAAAGCGATCTCGCGCTCCGCGGTCTCCGGGGCGTCAGAGCCGTGTACGGCGTTCTCGTCGATGGACACGGCGAAGTCGGCACGGATGGTGCCCGGAGCGGCTTCCTTCGGGTTGGTCGCACCCATGATGTCGCGGTTCTTGGCAATGGCGTCCTCGCCTTCCAGGACCTGCACCAGCGCCGGGCCGGAGATCATGAACTCGACCAGATCGTTGAAGAACGGGCGTTCCTTGTGCACGTCGTAGAAGCCTTCGGCCTGCTCGCGGCTCAGGTGCATCATGCGCGCGCCAACGACCTTCAGGCCGGCCTTTTCGAAACGGCTGATGATGTCGCCGATGGCATTCTTGGCAACGGCGTCAGGCTTGATGATGGAAAGGGTGCGTTCAACGGCCATGGGGCGGCTCTCCTGGTATTTGGATTGAATATCGGTCGCTGGGCCCGGCTGCAAACGCGAGAACCCGCCGTTCGGCGGGTTCCCAACGCAAAAAAGACGCGGACGCAACGTGCGGCGCGTAGTCTAGCGACCTGACGCCCCTGCAGCAACGTCACCGGCCTTGATTCATAACTCAGCACACTACTGCGCACGCAGACACGCAGAAGGTCGAGGGACGGCACAGAAATACAGGCCGGGATACCGCTTCGCATCGGTGAGCTACCCTGGCAGCGGGTAGGCGTTTCACCCTCCTGCCCTTCCCTGCGTCCTCTGTGCCCTCTGTGGTGAAAAAGGGTCTGGCCCTTCTTCGTGTGCTTCGTGGTCGATCCAAAAACCCGTCAGTCGTCGACGTCAGCCTCGTCCATCCAGGCAAGCTGGATCGCCTCGAGGACGCGTTCTCCCGAGCGCTCGGGGTCGTCGTCGAACTCCGGCAGGTTCATCACCCACTGACGCAGATCCACGAAGTTGATGTTGCGCGGGTCCACATCCGGGTGTTCGTCGGCTAACTGGATCGCAATTTCCTGGGTTTCGGTCCACTTCATCGCTTGGTCCTTGATCAGTGGTTCTCGGAGACCTGGTTAATGGTGTACTTCGGCAGCTCGACGACAAGATCGTTGTCGGTCACGATCGCCTGACAGGACAGGCGCGAGTCCGGCTCCAGGCCCCAGGCCTTGTCGAGCATGTCTTCCTCGTCCTCGGTCGGCTCGTCCAGGCTGTCGAATCCCTCGCGCACGTAGACATGGCAGGTCGTACAGGCGCAGGACTTTTCGCAGGCGTGCTCGATCTCGATGCCGTTTTGCAGCGCGAGATCGCAGATGCTAATGCCCGAAGGGGCCTCGAGGGAGGCGCCTTCGGGGCAGATTTCCTCGTGGGGCAGAAAGATTACCTGGGGCATGTTCTCAGTTCCCTGCGTCGTATTCGCTAACGTTGTGACCGGCGAGTGCCCGCCGGATGCTGTCATTCATGCGCCGCGCGACGAAGGCCTCGGAGGCCTGCTCGACGCGCTTGCGCGCGGCCTCGATCGCGTCCGGGTCGTCGCCCTTCTCGCGTTCGGCGCGCAGGGCATCGCGCGCCTGTTCGATACTCTGGCGCTCCTCCGGCTCCAGGTAGCGATCACCATCGGTCTGCAGCGCGGCGTCGATCGCCTCCAGCACGCGGTCGGCCTCCACCTGTTCTTCGCGCAGGCGGCGGGCCTCCATATCCTCGCGCGCTGAGGACGCCGAGTCGCGCAGCATCTGCTCGATCTCGGAATCGGTCAGGCCGTAGCTCGGCTTGACCTCGATATGCGCCTCCACGCCCTGGGTCTGTTCGCGCGCGGTCACGTTGAGCAACCCGTCGGCGTCCACTTGGAAGGTCACGCGGATGCGCGCGGCCCCGGCCACCATCGGCGGGATGCCGGACAGGGTGAACTGGGCCAGCGAGCGGTTGGCATCCACCACGTCGCGCTCGCCCTGCACCACATGCAGGGACATCGCCGTCTGACCATCCTTGAAGGTGGTGAATTCCTGGGCCCGCGAGACCGGGATGGTGGTGTTGCGCGGGACGATGAACTCGACCAACCCGCCCATCGTTTCCAGGCCCAATGACAGTGGGATCACGTCCAGCAGCAGCAGTTCGGTATCGGGCTTGTTGCCGGCCAGGATGTCGGCCTGCTGCGCGGCGCCAATCGCCACCACGCGGTCCGGATCGATCCCGGCATGCGGGACCCGACCGAAGAACCCCTCCACCGCCTCGCGCACCGCAGGCATGCGGGTGGAGCCGCCCACCAGCACGACCTCGTCAATCGCATCCGTCTCCAGGCCGGCATCCGCGAGGACCTGCTGGCAGGCCTTCATGGTGCGATCCAGCAATGGACGCGCCAGTCCCACGAGGGTTTCGCGATCCAACGCGCCGGACCAGGTGGAGCCGTCCGCGCGTACAACCTCGACGGCAGTACTCGCGGCATCGGTCAGGGCCTCCTTCGCCTGGCGCGCGGCCAGCAACACCCGACGCAGGCGCTGCGGGTCGTTCTCGCCGCCCATCCCGGCCTGGTTCAACAGCCAGTCGGCGATGGTGCGGTCGATGTCATCGCCGCCCAGGGCCGAGTCGCCACCGGTCGCCAGCACCTCGAACACGCCGCGGCGCAACTGCAATATGGAGATGTCGAAGGTCCCACCGCCCAGGTCGTAAACCGCGATGGTGCTTTCCTCGCCCTGATCCAGCCCGTAAGCCACCGCTGCGGCAGTCGGTTCGCTGATCAGGCGAAAAACGTTCAGCCCCGCCAATTGCGCGGCATCGCGCGTGGCCTGGCGCTGGGCATCATCAAAGTACGCGGGCACGGTGATCACCACGCCCTCGAGTTCGTCGCCCAGGGTCGCTTCGGCCCGCTGGCGCAGGGTGTGAAGGATATCGGCGGACACCTCGACGGCGGTCTTGTCACCCGCGGCCGTCTCGATCCGCGGCACGCTGGACTCGCCGGTCTTGAGGCGGAACGGCAGCTCGCCGGACAGGCGCGCGACATCCGCCGCGCCGCGCCCGATCAGGCGTTTAACCGAGGCGATGGTGTTGTGCGGATCATCCGCCGCGTGCTCCGCGGCCGCATACCCCACGCTCACCCCATCCGCGGCGTAGTGGACCACCGACGGCAGGATATGCCGGCCCTGCTCGTCTGGCAGGGTATCCGCCTCGCCACTACGCACCGTGGCGACCAGCGAATGGGTCGTGCCGAGGTCGATCCCGGCCGCGAGGTGGCGCTGATGCGGCGCGGACTCGGCTCCGGGTTCGGTGATCTGCAATAACGCCATCGGGTGTTCGGCTCCTTCACATGGCCGCGGATCAACCGCGCGCCAGGTTCTGTCGGGTTCGTTTCAATTCGTCCAGCAAGCGGTCGAAAAAGCGCAATTCCAGCACTCGGTCCTTGGCCTCCGGTGCCGGGGCCACTGGATCCTTCAGGGCATCCGCGACCTTTGCCCGCGCCTCGGCCCGGGCCTGCTCCAGCTCCTCGCCGGCGGCCTCCAGCGCGGCACCATCCCTGGCCGCCGCGGCCTCTTCCATGCGTTCGCGCCACTCGATCTGCGCCTCGATGAACTCGATGTTCTGGCTGGTATCGCGTTCCGGGTCGAACGCCACGCCCGTGCGCTCCAGCAGGTGCAGCGCACGGCGGTAGTCATCCCCGAGGATCGCGTAGGCCTCGTTCACGTCGGCCGCCACCGCCGCCGCCATGCGCCGGGCCTGGTCGCCCTGGCGCACGAAGCGGTCCGGATGCAACTCTGCCTGCAGGCGGCGAAAGCGCTCGTCCAGCTGTTGCCGGTCCACCTCGAAGGCGACCGGCAGATCGAACTGCTCGAATGGGTCGTTCATCAACTCTCGGCCTCAAGAAGCACTGGCGACGCACTGACAAAAGAAAAGGGGTGGGACGACGACCAGCAATCGGCCGCCATGCACCACCCCGGATGCGATCATCAGTCAGATACTGAAGCTTTCACCACAGCCACATCGGGCCTTCTCGTTCGGATTATTGAACTTGAACCCTTCGTTCAGACCTTCCTTGCCGAAATCCAGCTCGGTGCCATCGAGGTACACGAGGGACTTCGGATTCACCACCAGCTTCACGCCGCGATCCTCGAACACCGTATCGGTGTCCTCGATATCGTCGGCAAACTCCACCACGTAGGCCATGCCGGAGCAGCCGGTCGTCCTGACAGCCAGCCGCACGCCCACGCCCTTGCCTCTCTTGTCGAGGAAGTTGTGGATCCTTTCGGCTGCGGGTTCGGTCACTGTAATCGACATAGCACCCTCAGGCAGACTTCTTCTCGGCTTCCGCGGCCTCGCCGTGGCGCTCCTGGTAGTTGGACACGGCCGCCTTGATTGCGTCCTCGGCCAGCACCGAGCAGTGGATCTTCACCGGCGGCAGCGCCAGTTCCTCGGCGATCTGGGTGTTCTTGATCTGGCTGGCTTCTTCCAGGGTCTTGCCACGCACCCATTCGGTGAGCAGCGAGCTGGAAGCGATCGCCGAACCGCAACCGTAGGTCTTGAACTTGGCGTCCTCGATGATGCCGTCGTCGTTGACCTTGATCTGCAGCTTCATCACGTCGCCGCAGGCCGGGGCACCGACCATGCCGGTGCCGACCGTGTCGTCGTTCTTGTCGAAGCTGCCGACGTTGCGCGGATTTTCGTAGTGGTCCAGAACCTTGTCACTGTAAGCCATGACCGTTCTCCTGTTGCGTGTGTACGCGTTGCGTTAGTGGTGTCGAGCGGACCCCTAGTGGGCCGCCCACTCGACGGTGCTCAGATCGACGCCGTCCTGGTACATCTCCCACAGTGGCGAGAGTTCGCGCAGCTTGGCGACCGCGGCGCGCACAATCTTGACCGTGTGGTCGACCTCTTCCACCGTCGTATAGCGACCGATGGAAAAGCGGATGGAGCTGTGGGCCAGCTCGTCGTTGCGGCCCAGGGCACGCAGGACGTAGGACGGTTCCAGACTCGCCGAGGTACAGGCCGAGCCGGAGGACACGGCGATGTCGCGCAGCGCCATGATCAGGCTCTCGCCCTCGACGAAGTTGAAGGAGACGTTCAGGTTGTGCGCCACGCGCTGTTCCTGATCGCCGTTCAGATAGACCTCTTCCATGCCGTCGAGACCCGTCCACAGACGGTCGCGCAGCATGCGGATGCGCTCCAGCTCGGGGCCCATCTCGGCACCGGCAAGCGCAAAGGCCTCACCCATGCCGACAATCTGGTGCGGTGCCAGCGTGCCGGAGCGCATGCCACGCTCGTGGCCGCCGCCGTGCATCTGCGCCTCGATCCGCACGCGCGGCTTGCGGCGCACGAACAGCGCACCGATGCCCTTCGGACCGTAGGTCTTGTGCGCAGAGAAGCTCATCAGGTCCACCGGCAGGCTGGACAGGTCGACTGCGACCTTCCCGGTCGACTGGGCCGCGTCCACATGGAACACGATCCCGCGCTCACGGCAAAGGTTGCCGATCGCCTCGATGTCCTGGATGACGCCGATCTCGTTGTTCACGTGCATCACCGAGACCACGATGGTGTCGTCACGCATCGCGTCTTGCAGCTCCTGCAGGTCGATCAGGCCGTTTTCCTTCACACCCAGGTACGTGACCTCGAAGCCCTCGCGCTCCAGCTGACGCGTGGTGTCGAGCACGGCCTTGTGCTCGGTCTTCACGGTGATGATGTGCTTGCCCTTGCGCTGGTAGAAGTGCGCGGCACCCTTGATCGCCAGGTTATCGGCCTCGGTCGCACCGGAGGTCCAGATGATTTCCTTGGGATCGGCGCCCACCAGCTCGGCGACCTGGCCGCGAGCGTTCTCCACCGCCTTCTCCGCGCTCCAGCCAAAGCTGTGGCTGCGCGAGGCGGGATTGCCGAACAGGCCGTCCTTGGTCAGGCAGCCGGCCATCTTTTCGGCCACACGCTCGTCGACCGGCGTGGTCGAGGAATAATCGAGGTAGATCGGCAGTTTCAGGTCACTCATTGCGCGTTAGCTCCTTTCCGCGGCCGCTTTGGCGGTCGCATGGCTTTTTCCGGTCGAGGCTTGCAGAGGGGCGCCGTGCATCACGACCTCCTGCACGCCGTCTTTTTCCATTTGTTCCCGATGGCGCTGCAGTACATCCGCCAGCGAGCGGGTGCTGAGGAAGTCATAGACCTGCTGACTCAGATCGGTCCACAGGTCGTGCGTCAGGCAGCGCGAATCCGAATTGCAGTTGGCCTTGCCGCCGCAGCGGGTGACGTCCACCGGCTCGTCCACCGCCACCACGATATCGGCCACGCTGATCCCCTCCGGTTCACGGCTGAGGGCATAGCCCCCGCCCGGCCCGCGACTGCTGTTCACCAGCCCCTTGCGGCGCAGCCTGGAAAAAAGCTGCTCCAGATAGGACAGCGAAAGCTTCTGCCGCCGCGCCACTTCGGCCAGGGATACCGGCCCGTTGCGGGTGTGCATCGCCACATCGAGCATGGCGGTGACGGCGTACCGGCCTTTGGTCGTCAGTTTCATGGTTGAGTGCACTTGTCAGTCATTTGCCGGCAAGCTTAGCAATACCCGAGCAAAACGATCAAGTATTCCCTTGCTGTTTACGTTCTTGTTGGGTCGCCACCTTCGGCGGAACCTCGCACTCGTCCGGCTCCAGACCTTCCAGATCGCAGGCCTCCAGCGGGCCCGAATCGTCCTCGCCCAGGGCCTCGCCCGGATCGATACCGGCGCGCTTGAGCGCCTGGCAGGCCCGTTCCATGCGCTCGTCCAGGTCGTGTACGCGCTGCACGATCCGGTGGATCGCGTTGGCCACCGGATCCGGCATGTCCCGCGAGAGGCCGTAGGCATCGAAGCCCATGCGGTCCGCCATCTGCTGGAAGCGCGGATCGGGCTCGGGCCGCGGGCCGAGCACCCGGGCGGGGATGCCGACCGCGGTCGCCTCCGCCGGAACATCCTTCAGCACCACTGCGTTGGAGCCAATGCGCGCGTGGTCGCCCACATGGATCGGGCCCAGCAATTTGGCACCCGCACCGATCACCACCTCGTTGCCGAGCGTCGGGTGGCGCTTGCCGCCTTCCCAGGTGGTGCCACCCAGGGTCACCTGGTGGTAGATCGTGCAGTCGTCGCCGACCTCGGCGGTCTCGCCGATCACCACCCCCATGCCATGGTCGATAAAGAACCGTCGGCCGAGGGTCGCCCCCGGATGGATCTCGATGCCGGTCACCCAGCGGCTGAAGTTCGCGATCACGCGCCCCAGCCAGCGCATCCGGTGGTTCCACAACCAGTGCGCGAGGCGGTGATACCACAGCGCATGCAGGCCGGGGTATGCGGTCAGCACCTCGAAGGCGTTGCGTGCCGCCGGGTCACGGTCAAACACGCAGCGAATGTCCTCGCGCATCCTGTCAAACATGGGCCGGCCTCAAATCCCGAGTCATCCGCTAGGTTATCACGCCGGTTTCCGGCGCCCTCAGCGGCCCTTTTCCGTGTGCGTCAATATACCGCGCAGCATGCGCACCTCGCTGCCGGTCAGTCCGGCGCGCATATAGAGGTGCCGCAAGCGCCGCATCAGATTGCGCGGATTGTCCGGGTCGAGCACCTCGATGGTCGTCAGGGCCTGCTCGAAATGACGGAACAGACCCTCCATCTCGGCCTGGGTCGCGAGCGGGTCGCGTGCCTCCCCTGCCGCACTCGCCTGCCCGGAATCCATTCCGGTCAGGGCCGCCATGCGGAGCGCGTAGGTCATCACCTGCACGCTGCCGGCCAGGTTCAGGGAGCTGAAATCCGGCACCGTCGGGATCTGCACAAACGCGTTGCAGTAGTCCAGCTCGGTGTTGGTCAGACCACTGTGTTCACGTCCGAAAACCAGGGCCACCGGGCCCAGGCCCGCGTTCTCCAGCGCCTGCCCGGCCGCCACGTCCGGGCCCAGCACCGGTACCGAGTGGGTGCGCAGCCGGGCACTGGTACCCACCACCCACACGCAGTCGGAGACCGCGGCCGCCACGTCATCCACCACGCGCGCCCGCGCCAGCACGTCATCCGCCCCGGACGCCAGCGCCGTCGCATCGGCATGCGGAAACCGCTCCGGCGCCACCAGCACCAGATCCGTCACTCCCATGGCCTTCATCGCACGTGCGGCGGACCCAATGTTGCCCGGATGCGTCGTACCCACCAGCACGACGCGCACCCGGTTCAGGCGTTCTTCCATTCGTGGAGTCTCCGTTGCCATGCCCGCATCAAAGCTCGCGGATTGTACACAGGGGGGCTCTCGACTTCCCAAAAAAGAGCGGCTTGTGTATTGTTCGCGGCCTTCCCGCGGCGCGTGCGCGCGTCCGCCGGACACCCCGAAGAACACCAGGAGACACCCCATGCACCCCATGCTGAACACGGCGGTATCGGCGGCCCGCGAGGCCGGACGCATCACCACCCGCGCCTGGGGCCGGCCGGATCGCATGAACACCCGCGAAAAGGCCCGTAACGACTGGGTGTCGGATGTCGACCTGTCCGCCGAACAGGCCATCGTGCACACCCTGCGCCGCGCCTATCCCGACCACTCGATCATGGCCGAGGAAGGCGGCGAACAAAGCGGCAGCGGCAGCGATGCCGACTTCGTCTGGATCATCGATCCGCTGGACGGCACCACCAACTACCTGCGCGAGATCCCGCAGTACGGCATCTCCATCGCCCTGAAGCACAAGGGCCGGCTGGAGCAGGCGGTGGTCTACGACCCGCTGAAGGAAGAGCTGTTTACCGCCACGCGCGGCGCCGGCGCCTTCCTCAACAGTCGCCGCATCCGCGTCTCCGAACGCAAGGACCTCAACGGCGCGTTGCTGGGCACCGGCATCCCGTTCCGCGAGGGCCAGGACCTGGAGCGCTACCTGAGCAGCCTGCGCCACCTGATCCCGGGCACCGCCGGAATACGCCGCCCCGGCTCGGCCGCACTGGACCTGGCCTGGGTTGCCTGCGGGCGCTTCGACGGCTTCTGGGAGATGGGCCTGCAGCCCTGGGACATGGCCGCGGGCCTGCTCCTCGTACAGGAAGCCGGCGGCGTAGTCAGCGACTGGCAGGGCAACCCGGACGTGATGCGCCGCGGCGACGTCGTCGCCGGCAACCCGAAGGTCCTCAAGGCCATGCTCCAGCGCCTGCACAAGGCCGAAAAGGAAGCCACCTCCCGCACCGACTAATGAAGGCCTCGCGCCCGCCCCGGGCGCCGGGTGTCAGCCCCCGCCGCGCCTGACCTTGCGCTCGATGCGCGTGCGCATCAACCGCAGGGAGAACCACACCCCGGCGACCACGACCGGCACCGCCATCCCGATGGCCATGTTCACCGGTAACTGCAACGCAACGACCTCGTCCAGCCCACGTAACAGGTAGGCCACCAGGCTGGTCAGGTAGTAGCTGATCACCACCACCGAAAGCCCCTCCACTGTCCGCTGCAGGCGCAACTGCAGGTCGGCGCGCCGGTTCATCGAGCTCAGCAGGTCACGGTTCTGCCGTTCCAGCGCCACGTCCACCCGGGTGCGCAACAGCGATCCGGTGCGGTGGATGCGCGTGGACAGCACCTCCAGCCGCTCCGCCTGCGACGCGCAGGTACCCATGGCCGGATCCATGCGCCAGCCCAGGTATTCGCACAGGGTCTGCAGCCCCGGCATGCGCTTGGTTCTCAGTTCCTCAGCGCCCCTGCTCACCAGCGAGGCATAGGCGCGGGATGCGTGGAAACGGCTGCCGGCATAGCTGCTCAGGCGCTCGACGTCGGATGCAAGGTCGGAGAGCACCGCCAGCAACTGCTGCTCGCGGTCCGATGCGGCGAACTGCTCGGTGATCCCTGCCATCTCGTCGTTAATGTCGTTCAGCCGGCCCTCGAGTTCGTCGAGTTCCGGCATCAGCTCGCGGACCAGCGGGAGCGCCAGCAGGGCCAGCAACCGGTAGGTCTCCAGTTCGAACAGGCGCTGGGCGATACGCCCGGCCTCACGCCGGGTGAGATCGACATCGCGCACCAGGAAGCGGGAGAAACCGTCGTCGTGGACCCGAAAATCGGTCCATACCAGGCCATCGCCGCCAGCCACGCCGTTGCCGACGATGGGGTGCGGAGCAAATACGGCTTCCAGCTGCTCGAAGGACCGCTCCGGCATGTCACGCGACTCCAGCGCCAGATGGATCGCGGCGATGGTGCTCCCTGGCAGCTTGCTCAGCCAGTCGGCCGGCACTCGGTTGATCGCCGGGTCGGCGAACGGGTCGCTGAAGGCGTCTCCGGTCACGAAGAATGACCAGGTGGAGAACTCGTTGTGGCGTTCCCAGCGCAAGCGAAACGGCCCCAGATCGCAGGCGACGAAGTTCTTCTGCGGGACCGGCTCGTTCACGCCGAAACGACGGCAGAGCTCCGCTACCAGTTCGCGTTCGCGCTCGGTGGAGTCGCGCGGCGACAAAAGCGCCAGCCACGAGGCAGTCGCAGGGGCGTCCAGCGGTTCGTAGAAACGCGCATGGACTTCATCGTGAATCGACTCCCGCAGGGGGTGACTCGGGGGCAGGGACGGACTCTCTTTCATCGCGGATTCAACCTGAAGACGGCTTCCAGAAGCCCGGGCAGGCCACGCTGACGGAAGTGGATATGGACGGCAAGGACAGCGTGCTGGCCCAGACGCCGCACCGATCAACTTCACTTTAGAGCGCCCGAACCTCGATTGCAGTCACCACGAAGGGCGGACCACGCCTCTCGCCGGGCGAGCCGCCCGCAGCCTGTCGGCCTGCACGACCAGCATGGCCCTGGGGAGCCCAGCGTAGTTCGCGCCCACCTGCGGCGGCAACGCGAACAACCCCGATTCAGACGGCACCCGTTAGTCGCGCTCCTGCAGCCAAAGGATCAGGCGGGCATGCTGCTCCGGGTCGGCATCGATGGCGCGGCCCGGACGCAGGTCGTAGTCCGCGAAGGCGGCATCCACCGTCTCGCTGTCCTCGGCCCATTCCTCGCTGAGACGGAAGATCAGGGTCGTCGGGGACGGCCGGTGCACCGCCGGGTGGAAACGCTGGGAGATCATCCCCGGCAGCGGCGGCTCCGGCTCCGAACGGAAGCCGTCACCATCGCGGAAGCGCTCCCAGGCCGCCTCCAGCAGTGCCAGGGCCGGGCCATGCTCACCCTCGCCGGTTGCCGCTTCCCAGTCGCGCAGGCCGCGCGCGACGTAGGCGTAATCGTTGAGCGTAGCGGTTCCCGCCTGCTCGGCGGGCAGCCCCATCAGCGCCGGCAGCTCCGCCGGGTCGGCGGCGACCTCCAGCAACCAGGCTTGAACCGCCGCGCCCGCGTCAAGGAAGCGCGCATCGTGCGCCGACGCCTCCGCCAGGGCGGACAGCAGCAGCCCGTGCGCCCCGGTCAGCACCTTCTCGTCGCGCGGCAGGCCGCGCGCCTCGCGCGCCTGGATCAGGGCCTCGCGGCCGGACTCCACCTGCTCGCGAACCTCGTCCCCTGCCAGGTCGAAACGCTCCGCAAGCTGCTCGATCCCCGCGCCACTGCGCGGCAGGTAGCCAAGATCAAAGACCGAGCTGCCCTCCATGCCGAACCAGGCACGCACCAACTCCGGGTACTCGTGGTCCGCGAGTGCGGCTTCCAGATCTTCTTCCGGCCACAGGTAGGCCCCGCCCTCGCGGCCCTGATCGTCCACGGCCGACAGGCTGGAGGCGAACCCGCGGAAACCGCCCTCCGCAGCCTCCGCCTGGTCACCCGTCTCGTCCTCGCGCAGGGCCATGTCCCGCTTGACGAAATCGAGGTTCTCGAGCCCCAGATCAACCCAGTCCTCGCGGCCGAAATATTCACCGGCACGCAGATAAACCAGTGCGAGCTGTGCCTGATCCTCCAGCATTACCTCGAAGTGAGGCTCGTTCCAGTCCGGTGATTCGGAGTAGCGGAAGAAGCCGCCCCCCAGCACGTCACGTAGACCGGAGTGGGCCATCTCGTCCAGGGTGATCTCGAGAAACTCGGCAACCCAGCCTGGGGCCGTGCCGGCCTTCTCGGCCTCCAGCATCGCGTGCAGGTAGGGCGAATGGGGGAACTTGGTGGAACTACCGAAACCACCCTGAAGGTCGTCGGCCTCGCGCTCCAGGCGGCTCCACAGGACCTGCGGCAGTCGGCCCGCGCGGCCCTCGGAAAGCGGTTCCTCTCCCTTGCGCAGTTGCTGGGTGAGTTCCTCGCTCCCGCGCCGGGCGAGATCCATCAGCCGGTCGTAATCCGACTCCAGGCGCTGGGTGATGCCATCGAGGAACTCGGCGAACTGGTCACGCGGGGCATACACCACGCCCGTCAGGGCATGACCGTCGGGAGTCACCACCACATTGAGCGGCCAACCTGCACTACCGGCCGTTGCACGCTGGAACTCGAGCAGATAGCTGTCCAGCGCCCCATTGACCTCGCGATCCACCTTCACCGGAATGAAGTTCGCGTTCATCCGTTCGGCAATACCGTCGTCCTTGAAGCTCTCCTCCTGCATCACGTGACAGTAGAAGCAGGAGTAGTAGCCACTGGAGATCAGCAGCGGGCGCTGTTCTTCCCTGGCCTTTTCCAGCAACGCCGGATCCCAGGCGCGCCACTGAACCGGGTCGTCCACATGCAGACGCAGGTACGGTGACACACTGTCGGCCATCTCCGGGTTGGCTTGAACCGCACCGGGTGCAGCCAGTGCCACAAGCAGCAACGGGATAGACATCCCGATCCAGCGGTTTCCGTTGGTTGCAAACATGCGAGTCTCCAGCAGCATCAAGAAAAGGTTGCTACCCTTTTGGGACGCGCAGGCAGGGAAGGTTCATTCCGTTCCCCGGAATCACGCGGATCGCATCGTGCATCACGCCCCTTGTACATGCGATGTACAAATGTCGTACAATTATTTCATGGCGAGCGCGACGCACATCGAACTTCAAGACGAAGAAGGGTTGTACCCGATCCGCCACGTGTGCGCGGAGACAGGTATCAACGACGTCACCCTGCGAGCCTGGGAGCGCCGCTACGGGCTGATCCGGCCGATGCGCACACCCAAGGGACACAGGCTCTACAGCCTGAGTGACATCGCCCGTATCAAACGGATCATGGAACTGCTCGAACAGGGCATCCCGGTCTCGCAAGTCCATCGCGTGCTGAATGACGAGTCCGCACACAGCACCGCCAGGGCCGAATCACCCGAAGCCGAAGGCACCCGGACCCAGGCCACCGGCGAGCGCGAACGCCGCGCCAGCCCCGGCCCCGGGATCGCCCCCCACACCACGGATCCGATCGCCGAGGCTCTGTATGCCTCGGTGGCCAACCTGGATGCCGACCAGCTGGATCGAATCTACACCCGGCTGGTCATGCGGCACGGCTGGGACGGCGTACATGAGAGCGCCTTTCCCGAGGTCTATCGCCGCCTGCGCGAGGAATCCCGCCACAGTGCCGAGGGCGAGGTTCGCCTGGCCATCTTCGCCGCCTGGGCCACCGCGGCCTTCGCCGATCAGTTGCGCTCGGCCACACGGGCCTGCGACGAGCCGTCCTACCCCTGCCTGGTGCTGGGCGGCGGCCACCAGCAGGTTGGCGGCATGCTGCTGCAGCTCGCCTGCGCACGCCGCGGCATGAAGACCCTGCCCCTGTTCGATGCCACCAGTCCCGAGGGCCTTGATACGCTGATCCGTCGCCTGCGCGCGCCGGCAATGATCATCCATGGCTCCTCGCAGCTGATGCGCAGCCCCGAGCTTCCGCGGGTGGAGGCGATCCTCAATCAGGCCGGCCCGCCCTGCTATCTCGCCGGCTCGGCCGCCCTCGAGCTGTCGCAGATGGAACACGGTCGCGAGATCGAGGTCCTGCCCGGGCCTCCGCTGGAGGCCGCCGCTCGCCTCTCGCGCCACCTGCCCGAATAACCTCGCTCCACCCGCGCCGGCCCCGTGCCCGATTCCGCCTTGCCCGTGGCCGTGCGCACCCTTCTGGTCGTGCTCGGCGACCAGCTGGCCCCGGACCACCCGGGTCTGCAGGGACTGGACCCGACGCGGGATCGCCTGTGGATGGCCGAAGTGGCCGAAGAATCCCGACATGCCCCGTCGCATATCGCGCGGACCACGCTGTTCCTGTCGGCGATGCGTCACTTCGCCAAGGAGCGCCGGGATGACGGCTTTTCCGTCCATTATTGCCACCTCGGCGAACACCCCGAGCAGGCCCTGAACGACGCCCTGCGCGCCGACCTCGAACACCTCCAACCGCAAAACGTGCGCGTATTGCAGCCGGGCGAACACCGCGTGCTGCGCCAGCTGCAGGCCGCCTGCGCCGACCAGGCGATCCCGCTCGAGGTCCTGGACGATCCGCATTTCCTGGTCCCGCTGGACGCTTTTCACCAATGGGCCAAGGGCCGCAAGCAGCTGCGCATGGAGTATTTCTACCGCGAGCAGCGAAAAGCCCTGGGCGTGCTGATGAACGGCGACGAGCCCGCCGGTGGACAATGGAATTTCGACGCCGACAACCGCGGGCATTTCGGGCGTGACGGCCCCGGCCTGCTGCCGCCACCCCTGTCCTTTCCGCCGGACGCGCTCACCCGTGAGTGCCTGGGCGACATCGCCCGGCATCTCCCGGACCTGCCAGGACAGGCCGACGACTTCGACTGGCCAGTCACCGCGCAGCAGGCACAGCAGGCGCTGGACGACTTCATCCAGCACCGCCTGCCCGCCTTCGGCACCTATCAGGACGCGATGTGGACTGACCAGCCCTGGCTCTACCACGCCCGCCTGTCCACCGCCCTCAACCTGCACCTGATCCATCCGCGCACGGTGATCGACGCCGCGGAACAGGCCTGGCGCGATGGCCATGCCCCGCTGCCCGCGGTCGAGGGCTTCATCCGCCAGATTCTCGGCTGGCGCGAATACGTGCGCGGGCTGTACTTCCATTTTGGCGAGGCCTGGCACGAGTGGAATGCCCTGGAGGCCGACCAGCCGCTCCCCGCCCTCTACTGGGACGCCAAGACCTCCATGCAGTGCCTGCACCAGGCCGTCGGCCAGACCCTGCAACTGGGCTACGCCCACCACATCCAGCGGCTGATGGTCACCGGCTTGTTCGCCCAGCTGCTTGGCGTGCGGCCTGCCGAGATCCATGCCTGGTACCTGGGCATCTACGTCGATGCCGTGGAATGGGTGGAGCTCCCCAACGTGGTCGGCATGTCGCAATACGCCGACGATGGGCGCATGGCCTCCAAGCCCTACGTGGCCACCGGGCGCTACATCCAGCGCATGAGCAACTACTGCGCGCACTGCCCGTTCGACCCGGCCGAGGCCCTGGGCGACAAGGCCTGTCCGTTTACCACGCTGTACTGGGACTTCCTCGACCGCCACCGCGACCGCTTCGCCCGGCATCCGCGCACCGCGCTGCAGTGGAAGCACGTCGAAAAGATGGACCCCGAACGCCTGCAAGCCATCCGCGACCGGGCCGGAGAACTCCGCAAGACTCTCGCCCAGGGAGACCGCATCTGATGCAAAGCCCCGGCCCCACCCTCGTCTGGCTGCGCCGCGACCTGCGCCTGACCGATCAGCCCGCGCTGCATGCCGCCTGCGAACGCGGCGGCCCGGTGATCCCCGTGTTCATCCACGCCCCGGAGGAAGAGGCCCCATGGCAGCCAGGGGCCGCATCCAACTGGTGGCTGCACCACAGCATCAACGCGCTGGACCACGACCTGCGTGCGCAGGGATCGCGCCTGATCCTGCGTGCCGGTCCCAGCCTCGACACCCTGCGGGCCCTGGTCCGCGAGACCGGCGCCACCGCCGTCTACTGGAACCGGCTGTACGATCCCGCCATCGTCCTGCGCGATCCGGACATCAAGGCCGGGCTGCGCGCCGACGGCATCGAAGTACACAGCTTCAATGCCCACCTGCTGATCGAGCCCTGGGAGGTCGCGACCGGCCAGGGCCGCCCCTACAAGGTCTTCAGCCCGTTCTGGAAGGCCTGCCTGCACCGCGGTATCGACCGCGACCCGCTGCCCGCACCCGCCGAGCTCCCGCGACCCGAGGCCTGGCCCGACTCGCTCAATCCCGAACAGCTGGGGCTCCTGCCCGCGATCGACTGGGCCGGCGGCCTGCGCGCCACCTGGACCCCGGGCGAGGCCACGGCCCGTGAGCGCCTGGAAGAATTCCTCGACAACGCCGTGCGCGCCTACGCCGAGGGCCGCGACCGCCCGGATCAGGACGGCACCTCGCGCCTGTCGCCGCATCTGCACTTCGGCGAGATCTCGCCGCGCCAGATCCTGCGCGCCCTGCGCGCGGCCGGCCTGCACCCGGACAGCGGCGGACCCGAGGCCTTCGTGCGCGAACTCGGCTGGCGCGACTTCGCCCATCACGTGCTCTACCACTTCCCGCACACCCCGGAGCAACCGCTCAACCCACGCTTCGAGGCCTTCCCCTGGCGCCAAGCCGATCGCGACCTGCGGGCCTGGCAGCGCGGCGAGACCGGGCTTCCGATCATCGACGCCGCGATGCAGCAGTTGTGGGAGACCGGCTGGATGCACAACCGCCTGCGCATGGTGGTCGCGTCCTTCCTGACCAAGAACCTGCGCCTGCACTGGCAGCATGGGGCCCACTGGTTCTGGGACACCCTGGTGGACGCCGATCTCGCCGCCAACACCCTGGGCTGGCAATGGGCCGGCGGCTGCGGTGCCGATGCCGCACCCTACTTCCGCGTCTTCAACCCGCAAACCCAGGGCGAACGCCACGACCCCGACGGCACCTTCGTGCGCCGCTTCGTCCCCGCGCTCAAGGATGTCGAAACGCGGTATATTCACGCGCCAGGCGCCGGCGGTGCGCGCGGCTATCCGGCCCCGATCGTGGACCTGAAAGCCAGCCGCCAGGCCGCACTCGAGGCCTTCGAGGCCGTAAAAACCCACTGACCCAGACAGGCCCAACCATGACCTTTTCCGAACAGAATCTGTACTACCCGAAGAATGTCAGCTACAACTTCAGCCGCTACGACGAGACCACTCCCGTGCGTGTGACCCACGACGGCAAGCGCTTTGTTGGCCAGTTGCTGAACTGCGTGGCCCCCTTCCGCATCCGTGTCACCGAGGAAATCACGGGCCCGGGCGCCTCGCGCTTTACCCCGGTCCGAGAAATCGAGATCCAGAGCCTCGACGGCGTGGAATACCTGCACAAGGGCCACCACGGCCACTGAGCGGCATGTAAAGGCCGGACCGCTTTCCCGATCCGGCCTTCCATCACTCCCCTGACGTTCGTACCCGGAACCCTGCATCGCAGAATCGGGGAAAACACCGATGCATGTCATTCATGCAGTGTTTCCCTGGCCTGCTACCCTTGAGACAGGACATTCGCAAAAGGGACGAACGCCATGCAACGCCTTCTCGCCTCCTTCCTGGTGTGCACCCTGCTGATCCCCGGCCTGGCACTCGCTGACAAGCCCGGCGACCAGCGCGCCATCGCCGGCATGGACACGGGACGCATCCTCTGGGACATCACCATTGCCGAACCGGAACGCCTGATTGCCCGCCTCAGCGTGATCCGCGAGACCTATGACGACATGCAGCGCCAGGGCCTGGAGCCGGAAATGGTCTTCGCCTTCCGTGGTGGAGCGGCCGGCCTGATCGCCCGCTCCACCGATCACCTGGATCTCGAGGACGTCTCCGCGGTGCGCCATATCCATGAGCGCCTGGAGGGCTTGCTGGAACTGGATGGCATTCACATGGAGGCCTGCAACATCGCCACGCGGCGCTTCGAGCTCGAACCAGACGACCTATTGCCCGGCATCCACATGGTCGGCAATACTTTCCTGTCGATTATGGGTTACGAGCATCAGGGCTACGCGACCATACGCATCGACTAACCCCGACCGCGGAATGCCGTTACAATCGAGTCGGGCGGACATTCGGTCGGCCCCGGGACCGCGCCGTAGGCACGGTCACCGGGTCATTTGACCGGGTCACGAATGGCAGCGAAAGACTGCCGAAGAAGACGAGGGGAGGCCTCTTTGGCGCATATGGAAATCACGACCTTCGGGACCGTTGGTGTACGCGTGGAGGACCGTGACATACCCGCACTTTCCGGGACCAAGCTCGGCCTGCTCCTGACCTATGTGGCCGCCGAGAGCCCCCGGCGCATCCCGCGCGAGGAACTGGCCCGCCTGTTCTGGCCGGATCTGGACGCCGACAGTGCCCGGGTCAACCTGCGTCAGGGGCTGTTTCAGCTGCGGCGCCAGCTCCCCGCCGGGGACCCGCCCCTGCTCGACACTACGCCCCGCTATGTGCGTTTCCAGCCACAACCGGGATCGTGCATCGACTTCCTCACCCTGCATCGCGCCCGCGCCGAACGCCGCACCGTCGAGGGCCGCGAGACGACCGCCCCACCTGCCGAGCGTGCCCGCGCCGAGCGACGCACCGCCGAAAGCCGCGCAGCCACCGCCGCACATCCGAACCTGGCGATCGTCTGCGACTACCGCGGGCACTTCCTCGAGGGCCTGCGCGCCCTGCAGGACCTCCCGGAACTGTCCGCCTGGGCCCAGGCCCAGCGCGACCATCACTGGCAAAATCTGCTCGTCTTCATCACCCACAACCTCGTCGCACTGGCCAAGCCCAACGAGGGCGAGCCGCTGCTCGCCGAGCTGCACCGTCTGCTGGCGATGGAGCCACACGACGAGACCCTGCACCACCTCTTGATGAAGGCCCTTGCAGCCAGTGGTCATCCGAAGCGCGCGCTCGATCACTATGCCCATCTCGAGGCCGAGGCCGGCAAGGCGCCCGGCGAACTCCTGGCGCGCACGCGCGAGGAAATCCTCGGCGCCGAACGCGCCGAGGCCAGCAGCCAGCACGTCAACACCGAGGAGGCCGAACCGGCCATCCTGCGCCCCGAACGTCGGCGGGTGACCGTCGTGGCCTGCCATGTCCAGCCCGACGCGGAAGCCGACATCGAGATCCAGCAGCAGCAGGTGAACCGCGCCCTGGAACACGTCGACTTCGTCCTGCTGAGGCATCATGGCCATGTGGTGCCCTCCCCCGGACACGGCCTGCTGGCTTATTTCGGCTACCCGGCCGGTCGCGAAGAGGCCACCGTCGACGCCGTGCACGCCGCCTGGCAAGCGCTGGAGACCGCCCCCGCCGACTGTCAGCTGCGTCTGGCCGTGGATACCGACCTGATCGTCACCGGTGCCGACCCTGACCTGCCCGATCCGACCGGCCAGCTCACCGCCCGCGTCCACGACTGCGCGCAGCACGCCGATCCCGGGACCCTGCGCGTCAGCGCACCGACCTACGCCCGTGTCTCGGGGTACTTCAGCTTCCGCGAGGCAGAGGACGCCACCGGTGCCTACCTCGTCACCGGCGACCCCGGCCCGCTGGACCGGGTGGATGCACAGAGCCTGCGCGACCTGACGCCCCTGACCGGGCGGGGTCAGGAACTGCAACAGCTTCGGGGACACTGGGACCAGGTCCTGGAGAGCGGCGAGGTCCGCTTCGTGCTGGTCCAGGGTGAGGCCGGGCTGGGCAAGAGCCGGCTTGCCCGGGGTCTCGACCAGCAAGTCCGCGGGCAGGCTCGCTCACGCTACCTGCTCAAGTGCCGCGAGGATCGCACCCGGCAGCTCCTGGCGCCCGTACGCCAGGCCTTCGCCACCTGGATGGGACACGATAGCCTGCGCGAGGCCCGCCAGCGCCGCCTCGAAGGCGCCCTCAAGACCGTGGGCACACCCCCCGAACTCGCACCACGCCTCGCCCATTGGCTGACCCACCCGGAAGCCGACGGCCCCGAGAGCCTTGCCCACGAGGGGCTGGACCGCGACCGCATTATCGACACCCTGGTCGAACTGGTCCACCGACGGGCGGCCCATGGTCCGACACTGCTCATCTGCGACGACCTGCACTGGATGGACTCGGGTACATCGGAGTTCCTGCGGCGGCTGTACCAGCGCCTGCATCACCGACCGATCATGGCCATCCTGACGGCGCGCATGAGCTTCCGCTCGTCGTGGCGCGACCTTTCCCTTGAGCACGTCCGCCTGCTTGGCCTGGACGCGGCCGCCGCGCACGATCTGGTGGACCGCCTGGACCCCAACGGACGCTTGGCGAGCGGTCTGCGCGAGCAGCTGATCGAACGCGGCGAAGGCGTCCCCCTGTTTCTCGAGGAACTGACGCGTTACGCCCTCGAGGCCGCCCGCACCGGCCAGCTGCCGGACACCCTGCCGCCAGGGCTCTCCAATCTTCTGGTCGCGCGTCTGGAACAGCTCGGCAGTGCCCGCGAACTGGCCCATTCCGCCGCAGTCATCGGGCGCGACTTCGATACCCGAATCCTCAGCCGCCTGCGCGGCCAGCCCGCCGATACCATCCGCCGCCAGCTGACGCGCCTGACCGGGAAGGGTTTCATCGAACCCGCCGGCATGGTGGATGGTGTGCGCTATCGCTTCCGCCACGTCCTGTTCCGCCAGGCAGCCTACGAATCGATGCTGCTGAGCGACCGCACCCGTCTGCACGGCCAGCTGGCCGACTTGATGCAGGAAGACGGCGAGCATGGGATGCAGACCGCCGACTGGGGCCGCATCGCCAACCACCTTTACCACGCCGGTCGCTATCCGGAAGCCGTAAACGCCTGGCTGCAGGCCGGCGAAGCCGCCTTCGCCCGCGGCATCCTGCCCGAGGCCTCGCACTACTTCGAGGACGCGCTGGACTGCCTGGAGCGCCACCCAGAGGCCCACGCGAGCGGCGATCCGGCGACCCACGAACATGACACCCTGCGCGCCCTGGGCGGCCTGGGGGCCTCCAACCTGGCCCTGCTGGGCTACGGTTCGCGCACGGTCAACGACATCTTCGAACGCGCCATGCGCCTGACCGCCCCGGAACAGGACCCGGTGCAGTACTTCCGCGTCCTCTGGGGCCTGTGGCACGGCGCCGGCTCCTGGCATGGATTCCAGGAGGCCCATCGCCTCGCCGCGGAGATGGAGCAACTGGCCGAGCGCTCCGGCGACCGCCTGCTGCGGATCGCGGCCCATTATGTCCAGGGCAACACCCACTTCTGGACCGGCCGCTTCGGCGAGGCGCTGGAACACCAGACGCGGGCGGTCAAGCTCTATCGCGACGCCGACCACGCAACCCTGGTGGCGCGCCATACTGAAAACCCGGCCATCAGCGCCCGGGGCTTCATGGCCTGGACGTTGCTCCATCTGGGAAATCACGCGCGCGCCTGGACCGAAATGGATGCCGCGTGCAAACAGGCAGACCAGCTCGGCCATCGGCCCACCGAGGCCTTCGTGCATGCCTTCCGCTCGGTACTCGGTTTCTACTCCAGCGATCCGGAATCCGCGCTGCCCGCAGCGCGCCACGCGCTCTCCATCGCCCGCGAGTACGACTACCCACTGTGGCGCGCCGCCGGCATCACCCTCGAGAGTTGGGCCCTGGCCCGGCAGGGCCAAGCCGATGCCTACCAGGCCATCGAACAGCAGGTCGAGGCGATGCGCCACATCATGGATGGCGTCAACACCATCTTCCAGCTCATCCTGCTGGACGCCCTGGAAGCCAGCGACATCGCGCCCGAACAGCGCCTGGCGATGGCCGACGAGGCGCTTGCAGGCTGTCGCAAGCGCGGCGACCTCGCCTTCGAACCGGCCATCCGCCGGTTGCGCGCCGTCGCCCTGCTCGCCAACAGCGACGGGAAAGACGACAACGGCTGGCAGGAACTGGAAAGCGCGCGCCGCATCGCCCACGAACAGGGCAACCCCAACATCGAACGCCAGGCCCTGCTCGATTACGCCCGATTCGCCAGCGACCCCCAGGTGCAATCCTGGGCCGAACGCGAACTCTCGCGTATTAACCACTGCATCATCCCGCGCCCGCACCCCGACGAACCCCGCCAGCGCGATCCCCGCCTCGCCTGACATCAGCCGCCGGGACAAGCGCCCGGCGGCCAAGGCGCTACCGGTGTGATCCCAACACCACAAAAGAAAAGGCCCGAACCTTGCGGTTCGGGCCTTTTCGGGATATGGCGTCCCCACGGGGATTCGAACCCCGGTCGCCGCCGTGAAAGGGCGGTGTCCTAGGCCTCTAGACGATGGGGACGTAGAGGCAACGTCTTCTTCTTACTTCCGTCTTACTCGGGTGGGCCCTTGGGCCGGTCTTCCTCGCTACCTGGTGCGCGATGCAGAAGCGTCGTCACCAGACCGTTGAACACCAGCAAAAACCCGACCGGCACCAGCGCGATGAGGGGCTTCGACCAGGTCTGTTCCCCGGTGAGCATCAGCCCGAATCCGCCGATCAATCCGATCACTGCCAGCACCAATCCAACGTAGAGCGATATGACTCCAAAACGATGCATTAATGAACTCGCAGTACCCCTGAGTGGTGGAGCCAGGCGGGATCGAACCGCCGACCTCCTGCATGCCATGCAGGCGCTCTCCCAGCTGAGCTATGGCCCCGTGTCAGGCGAGCGCGTACTGTAGCCAGCACCCCCAAATGTGTCAACCCGCTGCGGCGGAAATTTTCTGCAACGCACGGTCGATACGGGCCAGAACGCGCTCGCGACCAATGAGCACCAACGTGTCATCGATGGGCGGGGACACCGTGCCGCCGGTAAGGGCCACACGCAAGGGCTGCGCCACCTTGCCGAGCTTGAGCTCCAGACGCTCGCCGGTGTGCACCACCACCTCGTGCAGCGCCTCCTTCTCCCACGCCCCGAGAGCGCTGAAGCCATCGTGCAGGGTTTGCAGCACGGGCTGCGCCTCGGCGGTCAGCTGCTTGCGCGCCGCCTTCTCGTCGTAGTCCTCGAACTCGCGATAGAAATACACGCTGTTCTCGGCCATCTCGCGCAGGGTACGCGCCCGTTCGCGCTGCGCGATGACCACGTCGCGCAGTTCCGGCCCTTCGGAGGGATCGATCCCCAGCTGCCCCAGGTGCCAGCCCAGTTCCAGCGCGACGTGGTCCGGGTCCAGCGTCTTGATGTAATGCTGGTTCAGCCACAGGAGCTTGTCCGGGTTGATGGCGGAGGCGGACTGGTTCACGTCCTTGATGTCGAACAGCCGAACCAGTTCGTCCAGTCCGAAGATCTCCTGGTCGCCATGCGCCCAGCCCAGGCGCACCAGATAGTTGAGCAGTGCCTCCGGCAGGTAGCCCTCGTCGCGGTACTGCATGACCGACACCGCGCCGTGGCGTTTGGACAACTTGGCACCATCCGGGCCCATGATCATCGGCAGGTGGCCATAGCGCGGCGGCTCCACGCCCAGCGCCTTGAGGATGTTGATCTGGCGCGGCGTGTTGTTCAGGTGATCGTCGCCGCGCACCACGTGGGTGATGCCCATGTCCATGTCGTCGACCACCACCGTCAGGTTGTAGGTCGGCGAGCCATCCGAGCGGGCGATGATGAGGTCATCCAGCTCGTGATTCTGGAACGCGACCTTCCCGCGCACCATGTCGTCAACGACCGTCACGCCCTCGTCCGGCGTACGAAAGCGAATGACTGGCTCCACGCCCTCGCGCGGCTCGGTACGGGCGCGGCAGCGACCGTCGTAGCGCGGCTTCTCCTTGCGCGCCTTTTGCTCCTCGCGCATCGCGTCCAGCTCTTCCTTCGAGCAGTAGCAGCGGTAGGCATGCCCGGCGGCCATCAGCTGATCGATCACTTCCCGGTACCGGTCGAAGCGCTCGGTCTGATAGAACGGGCCCTGATCGTAAGTCAGACCCAGCCAGTTCATGCCTTCCAGGATCGCGTTCACCGACTCCGCAGTGCTGCGCTCGAGATCGGTGTCCTCGATGCGGAGCACGAAGTCGCCGCCGTGATGACGGGTGTACAACCAGGAGAACAATGCGGTGCGGGCACCACCAATGTGCAGATAACCGGTGGGACTGGGGGCAAAACGGGTACGGAAACTCATGCGCGGGACACTCGATTACGGGTAGTGAGCAAAGGCGCCTAGGGTAGCAGAACGCTACAGGGCGATAACCCGGCAGCCCGGTTTCCGCCGGCTATACTCGAGACAGGCCAACACACGGGCCCTATCGCCCGAAGGAGTCGTGATGAAATCCGTTTCGCTCACCCGCCTCGCGACCATCGCTCTGGTCACTGGAGGATTCGCCCTGGCCGCAAGCAGTGCGGCCAGCACGGACCGCGTTCCAGCGCCCGAAGGGGCCGAGGTGTACTTCATCAGCCCGCAGGATGGCGACACCGTCGAAAGTCCCGTGCGGATCCAGATGGGCCTGCGCGGCATGGGCGTGGCCCCGGCCGGCGTCGAGGCCGACAACACCGGGCATCACCACCTGCTGGTGAACCAGCCGCTGGACGAGGTCGACCTGGATGCCTCGCTCCCCTTCTCCGACCACAAGCGCCACTTCGGAGGCGGTCAGACCGAAGGCGAGATCGAACTGGAGCCGGGTACTCACACCCTGCAATTGCTCTTCATGGACTACCGCCACCTCAGCTTCGACCCGCCAGTGACCTCCGACAGGATCACCATCACCGTCGAATAGGCGGCACAAAAAAGCCCCCTCCGGACCCGGAGGGGGCTTGTCATCGCCAGTGGCAACCGGTCGCTTACGGCAGTGACGGGATCTCGAACTGCGGCATGTCACCGGTCAGCGCGTGCATGAAGGCCTCCAGGTCCGCGACTTCATCGTCGCTAAACTCCATGCCCAGCATCTCCTGCCCCATGATGCGGATCGCCTCGTCCAGCGTCGCGGTCTCGCCGTTGTTCATGTAGGGGTAGGTCAGGGCCACGTTGCGCAGGGTCGGGGTCTTGAAGGCAAAGCGATCACTCTCCTCCCCGGTCACCAGGTAACGGCCCTCGTCTTCCGACCCCGGCACCTGGATGCGATGGAAGTGGCTGTCGGTGAGTGCCGGGCCACGGTGGCAGGCGACGCAGCCGTTATCCGCGAACAGCTTCATGCCGCGCATTTGCTGCTCGCTCATCGCGCCCTCGTCCCCAACCAGCCAGCGGTCCAGCGGCGAGTTCGGGGTGTTCAGCGTGCGCTGGAAGGTCGCCAGCGCATGGGCCACGTGATCGGCATTGATCACGTTGTCACCGTCATAGTCCGGATAGGCGGCCTGGAACTTCTCCTGGTACTCGTTGAACTCTTCCAGACGCTCGATTGCGTCCTCCAGCGGCATCGCCATCTCGATCGCGTCCTGGATCGGACCCAGAGCCTGGCCTTCCAGGTCGTCCTCGCGGCCATCCCAGAACTGCGCCGTGAAGAAGCCGGAGTTCAGCACCGTCGGGGTGTTGCGCTCGCCGACCTGGCCATCATGCCCCACCGCGCGCGGGATACGGTCCGCCCAGCCCAGCGCAGGGTTGTGGCAGGTCGCGCAGGAGATCACGCCCGAACTGGAGATGCGCGGTTCGAAGAACAGCATCTTGCCCAGTTCGATCTTCTCCTCCGTCATCGAATTGTCCGCCGGGATCGGCGGCAGCGCCGGCAGCGGCTCGAACACGTCGCGGTACTGCGAATAGTCCGTATCGGCCAGCGCAGGCGCCGAGGCCCCGAACGCGATCGCCGCACAGGCGGCGATCGCCGTGATGCGGAATCCGGAAAGTGTCTTCATGGCAGGTCTCCTTGAAGGGGAACATCAGGGCGGACCGATATAGACTCGGTCCAGATCCCATGAAACCCACCCTATCGACGCGGAAAACCGGACGCGATCAAAAACGAGCGTTCCGTTGATCCAGATCAAAGGATACCCCCGCCATCCCGCCTCAACGCGCCCTTGACCCTCAAACGGAGGCACCGTAGGGTCCGCCTTGACTTCAGGTGCCCCGGCCTGTGTTGGCCGGGGATAATCGGGAAGCCGGTGCGCGAACTCTCGTTCGCAAGCCCGGCACTGCCCCCGCAACGGTAGGCGGAGTTGGGCGGATCCAATGCCACTGCGGCGCATCCCCAGGATGCCCGCGGGAAGGCGATCCGCATCTGGATGCAGCGCGCATCCACTCTGCGAGTCCGGAGACCGGCCTGGAGGACACCGACGCCGCGGTGGGCGGCCGGGCGGGCCAGGACCGGCGTGCTCATCGATCGGCCCTCCCCTGCTCCCAGCCCATCCTGTGGCGTCGTTTCATCCACGGCGTGCGGGGTCGCGCGCCAGGGAAACACATGACCCATGTGCGCGAACGGGCACATGGGTCATGTGTTTCCTTAGGGGAGCACCACAACAATGAACGATACCCATCTCCGACCGGGGCGACATGCCATCCCGGTCCTGGCCACCCTGTATCTGATGACGGCCGCGAGCATCGCTCCGGCTCAGGCCAACTTCGAGTTCGGCGACGCGGAAGACGGCCTGCAGGTGACACTGGATCCGCTGATCCAGGGCCGCTACAGCTACGCCCGTGCCCCGGACGGTTCCACTAGCGAGTTCGACTTCCGCCGCGCTTGGCTGGACACCCAGGGGACTCTGTTCCACCCAGATCTTCGCTTTCGCCTGCAGCCGGATTTCAGCAGCGGCGAACTCTCGATGCGCGACATCTGGATGCAGTACGCGTTCCGCGACAATCTGGGCCTGCGCCTCGGCCAGTTCACCGTACCCTTCGGACTGCCGCGCGACATCGGCGGACCCAACCGCCTGTTTACCGAACTCAGCGTGCCGGGCAACCAGTTCGAGGTCCCCGCCGGGCGCGATACCGGCGTGACCCTACTGGGCGGTGACGGCGAAGCCTGGGCCTGGGCCGCCGGGGTGTTCGACGGCCGTGGCCGTCTGGACCAGCGTGACGACCGCCCCGCCACCTCCGGCCACCTGTTCAGTGCCCGCGGGGCCTGGGCACCGGTCGGCGAGATCCCGCGCGACAACACTACCCTCGGCCGCGCCGTGGAGCGCACCGTGGCGCTGGGCGCCGGCCTTCAGGCAGCGGACCGCAACCACCTGCGCGACTGGAGCCGCGGACTGGAAGATACGGTGGACCGCCAGCGGGCCGACTGGGTCACCGCCACCGCCGACGCGGTGATCAAGTTCGGCCACACCTCGCTCTCGCTGGCCGCGTTCCGCCGCGACGTCTCCCCGAACCATGCGTCGTCCTATCACGACCTCGGTGCCGAGCTCGAACTCGCGCAGTCGCTGCCGGTGGACGGGCTGGAGGTGGCGGCGCGCCACGCGGTGCTGCGCCACGACGCCGGCGACGAGCGCTGGCAGCGCGAATGGGGCGCCGGGCTCAACTGGTACCACCGGGGCCAGCGGCAAAAGACCCAGCTCATGTGGCTGGACCGCGACGCCGACCGCTCGGACTGGGAACTGCACCTGCAGCACCAGTTCCGCTTCTGACCCGCCACGGCTGACGCGAACAGGGAGAGCCACCATGAATCGAACGAAATCCATCCGGCGGTCGCTGACGACCGGCCTCCCGCTGGCCCTGCTGCTCGCATCGGCGGGGACCACGGGCGCCGAAGAGATCACCGTCCCGATGCCGGGCCCCTGGGGCGAAGGCTACGAAGAAACCCTGGACGACCCGGCCAGCGTGGACGCCACCGAGGCCTTCCAGCGCTTCCGCCAGCAGAGCATGCGGGGCACCTCGGCCACCTACCGCAGCATCGAGCAGATCCTGCGCTATGACGCGCCGTTCGCCGAGCGTCTGCCCGATCTGGCCGACGAGCTGGCACGGCGGGCCGCCGACATCGAAACCTGGTTCGACCGCGAGACACCAGCGCGGGACGGCGATCCAGGAGCCCTGCCCGCCGCCTGGGCGGACCCAGACTTCGCCGAGTACAAGGCGTCCTACCGCCAGGCCGCCGAACGGCTGCAGCGGAAGGTGGAGACGGCCGACGACCTGGCGGACGAGGCCTTCCAGCTGCGCGCCACCAAGGCCCTGAACAGCGTGCGCCACCAGTGCCTCGCCTGCCACGACAATTACCGCCGCCGCTGAACCACGCGGAAACGGGGCGTCCCCCGAGCCCCTTTTCCGGGGCAGGGCACGCCCCGTTTCCGGCGGCCCCTTTCCTGATCCTGATTAGCACGAATCCACCGCGCGCTTCATATGCCGAAACGGCCTTGCCCGCGAACACGGCGGCGGGCTTCGGCAAGCGCCGCATTCGCGCACAAGCGCGCTCCTGCAGGGCTGCGGGTTGCGCTGGGGGAAGGGACCTCTGCAGAGCTTCAGTGCTAATCAGGCCCTTGACTGGGTACCCGACGATCAGTCGTTGTCCATGCCGCGATAACGCCGCACATGCGCCGGGTCGTACAGGGCACTATCGCGGAAATCCCCCGGATCCAGCGCCGGCCCCACCAGGATCAGCGCCGAGCGCCGCGTGGTCAGCTGCGTTGCCCGCTCCACGATATTGCCCAGCGAGCCCCGCACCACCGTCTCGTCCGGCCAGCTGGCACGGAAGACGATCGCCACCGGACAGTCACAGCCATAGTGCGGACGCAGGTCCGCGACCACGGCCTCGATATTGTGCAGGGACAGGTGGATCGCCAGGGTTGCCCCGGTCGCAGCGAAGGCCGCCAGCCGTTCGCGTTCCGGCATCGACGAGGCCCGCCCCGGCGTCCGCGTCAGCACCACCGACTGCGCCACCTCCGGCACGGTCAGCTCGCGCCCCAGGGTCGCGGCCGCAGCGGAGAATGCCGGGACCCCCGGGGTAATCGTGTAATCGATCCCGGCCGCCTCCAGACGGCGGATCTGCTCGCCCAGCGCGCTGTACACCGACAGGTCCCCGGAGTGCAGTCGCGCCACGTCCTGACCCGCCGCGTGGGCGCGCTGGATCTCGTCCATGATCGCGTCCAGCGTCAGCGGCGCGGTATTCACGATGTGCGCGCCTTCCGGAGCATGCTCCAGCACCGCCTCCGGCACCAGCGAACCCGCGTACAGGCATACCGGACAGGCCGCGATACGATCCCGCCCGCGCAGCGTCAGCAGATCCGCCGCGCCCGGGCCCGCCCCGACAAAATGAACCGTCATGATGACTCCTTGAATACGTGATGGGTATCGACCCGGGCCACCGCGCAACTGGCCCGCGCGGACAGACGCCGCGGCAGCAGCAGACGCGCGCCCTCGCCGGCCACCGCCAGCGCCGCCGCCTCGGCCACCGACCCGACCCCGGCGGTTGTACGCGCCCGCGCCGACTCCGTAAGCACTTCCTCGTCGCAGTCCACCAGCGCAGACGCAGACGGAAATACGAGTTCCAGCTCCAGCTCCCGCGCCACCGACGCCAGCATGGGGCTGTCGCTCTTGTGCGCCGGTGCCGCCAGATGCCGGATCGCGATCGGCTCGACGCGCGCCGCATCCAGCACGGCGCGAACCTCGGCCAGTACCTCGCGGATCAGGCCCTCCAGCTCCCGGGCCGTACAGGCGGAGGCGAAGCCGACGCCGGGCACCACCCGGTCGGGCGCCCCGTCCGTTGCCTCACTCAACTCCGACGCAGGGACCACAGGGTCACCGGCCGCAGCGGTTTCCAGCCCGACATCGTACCCAGCGGTTCCGCACGGCTCACGTTGATGCGCGTCAGCTCACCACCATGGCGCTCGCGCGCCGCTGCCAGCACGGCATCGCCCTCGACCGTCACGCTGTTGGCAACCAGGCGCCCGCCCATGCGCAGGCTCTCCACACAGTGCTCCACCAGCCCCGGGGTGGTCAGGCCGCCGCCGATGAAGATCGCGTCAGGAGGCGCCAGGCCGTCCAGCGCCTCTGGCGCCCGCCCGGGGATGCATTGCAGGGCCGGAACACCCAGGGCGCGCGCATTGCGCGCGATGCGTTCCAGCCGCTCCGCGCGCGGCTCGATGGCCAGGGTGTGGTTGGCCGGATCCGCCAGCATCCACTCGATGCCGATGGAACCGGAGCCGGCGCCGATGTCCCACAGGCACTCGCCGCGCCCGGGCGCCAGCAGAGCCAGTGTCACCGCACGGACCTCGCGCTTGGTGATCTGCCCGTCCTGTTCGAACTGCGCCTCCGGTCGGCCGGCGCTGGCCGCGATCACCGGGGCCGTCGGGGCCACCGGGGAGGCGCGACATTCCAGCGCGATCGTGTTCAGCGGATCCACCTCGCGAGCGCCCCAGTCCGCCGCCGTGGTCGCGCCAATGCGCTCCCGGGCCCCGCCCAACTGCTCCAGGACCGTCAGGGCCGAGGCCCCGAAACCCAGGTCATTGAGCCAATGGGCCAGCTCGCCGGGGGTCTCGCCGTCGCGGCTCAGGATCAGCAGCCGCGCGCCGTCGTGCAGCCAAGGGCGCAGCGCTTCCAGCGGGCGCCCGTGGACCGACAGGCAGCGGGTCTCCTGTAACGGCCAGCCCATCCGCGCGGCGGCCAGGCTGAATGCCGAGGGCGCCGGAAACACCCGGGTGGCCGCCACCGGGAAACGCCGCATCAACGTCGCGCCCACCCCGAACCAGAACGGGTCGCCACTGGCGAGCACGCACAGCGGCTGCCCCGCCCGGGCCTCGATCCAGTCGAGGGCGGTCTCCAGCGGCGAGGGCCACACCAGACGTTCCTGCCCTGGCTGCTCCGGCACCATCTCCAGATGCCGTGCACCCCCGATCACCGTGGTCGCCTGCGCCACGGCCGCACGGGCCTCCGGCGCCAGTCCGGACAGACCGTCCGCACCGACCCCGACGATGTGCAACCATGGCGTCCCGCCCGGCTGCGTCGCTACACTTGGCATCCCCATGACCTCCCGTTCACCCCTTTCCAACGACGCCCGGCCACCGCGCCCGCGGCATGTCCTCCTGCTGGGCGGCACCACCGAGGCCGCGGCCCTGGAGCCGCTGCTGGACGGCCACCCGCGGCTGCAGTCCACCGTCTCGCTGGCTGGGCGCACCCGGAAACCGGGCCCGTCGCGGCTGCCACGGCGCACGGGCGGTTTCGGCGGTGCCGAGGGCCTTGCCGCCTGGCTGCACGAACACGCGGTCGACGCCCTGGTGGATGCAACCCACCCCTTCGCGCGGCAGATCTCGGCCAACGCCGTCGCGGCCGCGCGCCAGACCGGCATCCCGCTGGCGCGCCTGACCCGACCGTCGTGGGAGGCCGGAGCGGATGACAGATGGATCCGCGTGTCCGATCTCGCGGCCGCCGGCCGCACGCTGCCGGCACTCGGCCGGCGCGTGCTGCTGACCACCGGCCGCCAGCACCTTGAGGCCTTCGAGGCCGCGCCCGAGCTGGACTATGTCATCCGCACCATCGACCCGCCCGAACCGCCCCCGGCGCTGCCACGAGTCACCTGGATCCATGCCCGGGGCCCATTCACGGCCGAGGACGAGGCGCGCCTGCTGCGGGAACACGCGATCGACGTTCTGGTGACCAAGGACAGCGGCGGCGATGCCACCGCCGCCAAGCTGCAAGCGGCCCGCGAACGGGGCATCCCGGTGGTGATGGTGGAGCGCCCGCCGGACGCCCCCGGAGTGCCACGGTTCCACGCCCCGCAGGCGGTACTCGACTGGCTGGAGGCGCTCCCGGACACCCACGGCTAGAGCGGGTCCCGGCTCATTCCGCCGCCTCGACATAACGCGGGGTGTAGACGTGCCGCCGCCCCGAAGGGCGTTCCAACACGCGGGTGGATGTGGCGCCGACGATCACCAGCGTGCTCATATTCGCCGCCGCCGGGTCCACCTCGCCGAGGGTGGAGATCTGCACGTCTTCGCGTTCGCCACGTCCCACCGCAGTGGCCAGCACCACCAGGGTGTCCGGCCCCTGGACCTCGCGCACGATCCCCAGTGCCTCGCCCAGCTGCCAGGGTCGCGCGCGCGAGATCGGATTGTAGAAGGCCATGGCGAAATCCGCCTCGGCCGCCAGCCGCACCCGGCGCTGGATCAGCGACCAGGGCTTGAGATTGTCCGACAGCGAGATCACGCAGAAATCGTTCCCCAGCGGCGCCCCCAGCCGCGCGGCGGCGGCCTGCATCGCCGAAACCCCGGGGGCCACGTCCACCTCGACGTCCTCCCAGCGCCCCGCCGGTGCCCCTTCCAGGGCCTCGAAGACGGCCGCCGCCATCGCGAATACGCCGGGATCGCCACCGGAAACCACGGCCACGTCCCGCCCCTCGGCGGCCATGTCCAGGGCGTGCGTCGCACGCGCCAGCTCCTCGCGGTTGTCCGAGGCGTGAACACGGTGATGCGCGCACGTAATGCGTTCCAGGTACGGTCCGTACCCCACCAGGTCGGTCGCCGCTTCGAGACGGGCAGCGACCTGCGGCGTAAGCCATTCCGGCCCGGCCGGCCCCACCCCGACCACGCTCAGCCGACCGCGCGGGCGAGCGCCATCCCCGCTCATCGCCGCACCCCTCGCCCGGGAATCACGATCATCGAGAAATAGGGCACCTGCTCCGGGATCGCGGCCAACGGCAGGACCCGCTCCTCCGGCGTGCTCGCGCGTTCCACGTACCAGGCGCGCGCGTCCAGTCCCAGTTCCCGCAGGACCCCAACCACCGCATCGCGCTGGGTTCCGACCTTCATGATGACCGCGGCATCGGTCCCCTGCAGGGCCTGGCGCAGATCGTCGATCGGCATGGTGCCCGGGATCACCGTCAGCAGGTCATCGCGCATGGTCAACGGCGTCGGCAACTGCGCGGCAGAGGCCATCATCGAGGTCACGCCAGGCACGATGCGGGTGGGGAAACGATCCTTCAGCCGCAGGTAGACGTGCATGAAGGAGCCGTAGAAGAACGGGTCCCCCTCGTTCAGCACCACCACCGAACGCCCGGCCTCCAGTTCGGCGGCCAGCTGCTCGGCGGCAGTGTCGAAAAACTGCTCGATGCGGCTGCGATATTCGTCGGAGCCGTGCGGGATCTCGTTGGTCACGGGATATTCCAGCGGCATTTCGCGCTGCCCGGTACCCAGGTGGGCATCCACAATGGCACGCGCCTGGCCGCGGCCGCCCCGGCGACAGAAGTAGGCCACCACCGGGCTCTCCGCAATCAGACGGACGGCCTTCAGCGTCAACAGCTCGGGATCACCGGGACCGGTGCCCACGCCGTACAGACAGCCGGCGTCCGAGGAATCCTGCAGGTTGGGGGATGTCGTCATATCCGGTCACTCGCAAAGGCGTTGATGGCCGCCGCGGCCATGGCACTGCCACCCCGGCGTCCGAAAATGGTCAGGTAATCGAGATTCAGCGGGCTGCTGGCCAGTGCCTCTTTGCTCTCCACCGCGCCGACGAACCCCACCGGGATTCCCAGTACAGCCGCGGGACGTGGCGCGTCCTGGTGCAGCATCTCCAGCAGGTGAAACAGCGCCGTGGGTGCATTGCCAATGGCCACGACCGCGCCATCCAGATGCGGTCGCCAACATTCCAGCGCCGCGGCCGAACGCGTCGTGCCCAGACGCTCGGCGGCCGCCGCCACCCCATCCTCCCGCAGGCTGCAGATCACTGGGTTGTCCGCCGGAAGCCGGGCCCGCGTGACCCCGTGCGCCACCATGTTGCTGTCGCACAGGATCGGCGCGCCGGCGGCCAGCGCATCAATGGCCGCCCGGGCCACCCCGGCGGAAAACCCGACGTCCCGCGGCAGATCAGTCATGCCGCAGGCGTGGATCATGCGCACCACCGCGGGCACCAGGTCCTCCGGAAAGCGGGCTAGATCCGCCTCGGACCGGATAATCGCAAAGGACTCCCGGTAGATGGCCGCCCCGTCGCGGATATAGTCGGGTACGGCCCCGGCCGTATCGCTCTGCGTCATGCTGAATCTCCGTTGTTCATCTTTGCGTTCATCCGCCGGCTCAGTGCCGTGCCCCCCAGCCGTTGCAGGGCCTCGATCCTCGACTCATTCGCGCCACACTCTTCACGGGCAACCGTATCGAGGGCCGCGAGGGCCGGCTCGACCTGCCCGGGTCTCAGCCTCGTCAGGACGGTCTCCCATTGCGCGGGCGCGCGTTGCAGCGACAGGTCGTAGCAACCTTCCCGCGCCGTGAGCAGCACCTGCGCGTTCGCGGGGCGCCCGCAGTGCTTGTCGCAGCCACTGACATGCACATGACCGCCGCCCGCAAGCAACCTGCAGGCGGATACCCCGGCCCTCTCGGCATCCGCCCGCGTGGAGGTACTGCCCGCCGAGCACCCCGCCTGCCCGATACAGGCACTCACCGCCAGGCGCGAATCATCCGGATCGGTCACACCGCCCCACTCGGCGACCCGGGCTGATTCCACCGGTGATGCCCCGGTCACGAGCAGGCTGCGCCACGGTGTCAGCCGCAGGCGTCCGTCGCGCACCCGGATATGTTCGGCCAGCCCGTGCAAGGCCTCCGCGCGCAGGGCCCCGAAGGGAAACGCGATCCCGAAGGCGCGCCCGTTCAGGCACGCCCCCATCCCGGTATCCGCGCATCCGGGCATCCGGGCCGCGACCCAGTCCCCGCCCGGGAGCACGCGCTCCAGCCCTGGCGGGGTCAGCACGCTCGGGCCGAACCGGGCCACGGCACCGGCCACGCGCCCCGGCGGATCCACCTCGCCTTCGCGCAAATCCACGAAGCGTTCGAGCACCGCCAGGGCGACCTCCACGACCTTCTCCGGGCGCGTCCAGCCCAGCACCGTGGCCGTGCGACGGGACGCGCCCACGGCCACCCGAAACCACACCCCTCCCAGCGCCGCACTGGCCTCCAGCCGCAGGTCCGCCGCTACGCCATCCAGCGGCAAACCTCCACCGGCCTCCACCAGCACCCCCACCTTCGGCGGCAGTGCCCGCAGACGCGGGTGTTCCCCCAGCGCCCGCGCGAGGTCCCGCGCGACCGGCTGTACATCCATGGCCGCCTCCGGATCGATGTCCGTCACCGGGGCCACCAGGACATTGCGCACCGCCTCCACCGCGGGATCGCGGTCAGCCAGACCCGCGCGCTCCAGCTCGACACGTGCCGGCTCCAGATCCGCCGTCTCCAGACCGCGCAACTGCAGATTGCCGCGGCTGGTCAGCTCCAGGGCACCGGAACCAAAACGGCGCGCCACCTCCGCGAGGGTCTGCGCCTGCTCCGCATCTAGCCCCCCGATCGGGTGACGCACCCGCATCAGCAAACCGTCCCCGGTGCTCAACGGCGCAGCCACCCCCGGACAGGCCTGGCGCACCCACGGACGATCGGCGCTCATGGTTTCACCCTGCCCGCGCTCATGTCCGAATCCGCACGCCACGCGCCACCAGGGCCCAGGCCAGCCCGCCGACGACGAGGGTCGCCCCCACGAGGACCCAGAAGGTCGTGGCCCAGGCAAAGGACCCGGTCCCCAGCAGGCCGTAGCGAAAGCCCTCGATCATGTAATACAGCGGGTTCAGCACCGCCAACGACTGCCAGGGCTCGGGCATCCGTTCCACCGGGTAGAACAGGCCTCCCAGGTAGATCAGCGGGGTCAACACGAACGTGGCCACTACGGAGGTATGGTCAAAGCTGCGTGCATACAGGCCGTTCAAGAGCCCGGCCAGCGCGAACAGCAAGGCACTGATCAGCGCGATCCCCAACGTGGCCGCCAGGTGGTGCAGCTGGAGATGGGTAAACGGGATCGCGACCAGCGCCACCAGCGCCCCGGCCAGCAGCCCGCGGATCACGCCGCCGGTGGCGAAGCCCGCCACAATCAGCCAGGCAGGCAGCGGCGCGACCAGCAGCTCCTCGATATGCCGCTGCAAGCGCGCGCCGTAAAACGCCAGCGTCACATTGCTGTAGGCATTGGTGGCAACCGCCAGGATGATCAGGCCGGGCAGGATGAAATCAGCGTAGTCGACCCCCCGCATGGTGCCCAGTTCGCGCCCGATCAGATGACCGAAGATCACCAGGAACAGGACGGTCGTCACCACCGATGGCAGGAGGTTCTGCACCCAGGCCCGCAGGAACCGGCGCACCTGCTTGACCACCATCCCGCGATAGGCGAATGCGTAGGCCGCGAGTCTCATGCCCCGGCCCCTTGCAGTGCGTCCGCGCGTTTCGCAATGCGCTGCAGGAATAGCGACTCGAGCCGGTTGCGCTTGTTGCGCAGTCCCGCGACCCGGACCCCGCTGCCGCCCAGGCGATCGAACAGGTCATTGACCTCCATGCCCTGCGGGAGATCGATCTCCAGGGTCCAGGCATCCACCAGTCGGGTCGCCAGCCCCTCCAGGACCGGGGCCGCGTCCAGAGGCGCATTCAATTCCAGCACCAGCGTCTGCACGTTCAGCCCGTGCAGCAGCTCGCCGGTCTCGCCGCGCGCGACGATCCCGCCCTGATCCAGGATCGCCAGCCTGTCGCACAGGCTCTCGGCCTCCTCCAGATAGTGGGTGGTCAGGAGAATCGTCACGCCATCCGCGTTCAAGCCGCGCAGCAGCTCCCAGGTTGCATGGCGCCCCTCCAGGTCCACCCCCGCCGTCGGCTCGTCCAGCAACAAAACGCGAGGGCGATGCACCAGGGCGCGGGCAATCATCAGCCGGCGCTTCATGCCGCCCGACAGGCCCCAGGCCGACTGTTCGCGCCGGTCCAGAAGACCCGCCTGTTCCAGCACCTCGCCGGTTCGTTCGCGCGCCCGCCTCGGGGACAGCCCGTAGTAGGCCGCCTGGGCCTCGACGATCTCGCCCACCGGCTCGAAGCTGTTGAAATTCACCTCCTGCGGCACCACGCCCATGCACGCCTTCGCCGCCACCGCCTGCGTGGCCACATCGTGCCCGCAGACCCGGATCGAACCGCGATCCGCCCGCACCAGCGTGGTCAACAGCCCCACCAGGGTGGTCTTGCCGGCCCCGTTCGGACCCAGCAGGCCGAAAAAGCTGCCCGCCGGCACCTCCAGATCCACGTTCGCCAGCCCGACCCGGCCACCGGCGTAGCGCTTGGCTACCGACTGCAGGGCGATCGCCGCGGCCGTCATGGCGCAAGGCCCCTGGCGCCATCGGCAAACCCGACGATGCGCCCCGCCCGATCCACCGCGCAGACCTCCAGCGCCGTGGTCTCCGGCAACATCCCGCGGGCTCGCTGCCAGGCGCGTGCACTAATCCGGTCGGCCAGGGCCACGCCCTGTTCCAGGCAATCCGCAAGGGCCTGGGCACTGGTGTTGGCCGCGCGGATGCGCGCCACCAGGTCCGGGCTGGCGCCCAGATCCGCGGCTTCCTCCGCCAGGGCGTCGAGATCGATGCGCGACTTGCGGCTATGCGCATCCAGGTGCCCGGCCGCGAACTTGCTGAGCTTGCCGAAGCCCGCGGCCAGCACCACCGCGGGCAGGGGGTGGCGCCGCAGGTACTTCAGCGCCGCCCCGAACAGATCCCCCATCTCGATCAGCGCCAGGTCGTCCAGACCGTAGCGTTCACGCACCGCCGCCTCGCTGGTGCCGCCGGTACAGCAGGCCACACGCGGACAATCGTTGGCGCGGGCCACGTCGATGGCCTGATGGATGGATGCGATATAGGCGGCGCAGGAAAACGGGCGCACGATCCCCGTGGTGCCCAGGATCGAGAGGCCGCCGAGGATGCCCAGGCGGGCATTCATGGTCCGCTCGGCAATCCGTTCGCCCCCGTCCACCCCGACCGTGACCCGGAAGCCCCCGCTGTAACCGGTCGCCTCGGCAAGCGCCTCCAGATGCCCCTGCATCATGCGTCGCGGGACCGGGTTGATCGCCGGCTCGCCCGGCGCCAACACCAGGCCCGGACGCGTGACCGTCCCGACCCCGGCACCCGCCATGAACACAACGCCAGGTGCACCACACAGGGTCACCTCGACCCAGACCCGAGCCCCGTGGGTGGCATCCGGGTCATCGCCGGCATCCTTGATGACCCCGGCGACCGCGCCACCCGGGGTGGGCTCCAGATCGTTCAACGCCAGGCGCACGACCTGCCCCCTCGGCAGGGTGACCTCGACCGTCTCGAGCCGCCGCCCCTCCAGCAGCCAGCGTGCGCCGGCCACGGCGGCCACGGTCGCGCAGACGCCGGTGGTCAGGCCGGTGCGCAGGCGCCCGGTTGTCTCGCACGTCTCCGGGCGCATGCCGCCCTCCGCACTGTAGCGATCAGCCGACTTCATGCGTCCCCGGCCCGGGCTCGAAGCCCGGCGTGGCAATCGTCTCGCGCAGGCGCACCACCTCGCCCACGATCAGCAACGCGGGCGACTGGATGGCCAGATCCGCAACCCGCGCGGGAAGGTCCGCCAGCGTGCCCTCAATGACGCGCTGCGTCGGGCGCGTGCCCTGCTCCACCAACGCGGCCGGCATCGCGCCATCCGCGCCCGCCGCCATCATCTCGCCGCAGACCTCGGCCAGGGTGTGCAGCCCCATGTAGACGACCAGGGTCTGCTGCGGATGGACCAGCGAGGCCCAGTCCAGATCGGTCTCGCCGGCGCGGCGATGGGCGGTCACGAACTGGCAGCGATAGGCATGATCGCGATGGGTCAACGGGATCCCGGCATACGCCGCGCAGCCACCCGCCGCGGTGATCCCCGGCACGATGCGGACCGGGATCCCGGCCGCGGCGATCGCCGCCGCCTCCTCGCCGCCGCGACCATAGACGAACGGGTCCCCACCCTTCAGGCGCACCACGTAGTGCCCCTCCCGCGCCAACGCGATCATGCGCTCGTTCAGGTCCCCCTGATCGCAGCTGTGCCGTGAGCGTGCCTTGCCCACGTACAGCCGCTGCGCCTCCGGGTTCGCCAGTTCCAGGATCGCATCCGGGATCAGGCGGTCGTGCAGCAGGATGTCGGCGTGCTGCATCGCGGCTACCGCGTCCAGTGTCAGCAGCCCCGGATCGCCCGGACCCGCGCCGACCAGATCCACGCAGCCGGCCCGCCGCTCGCCGCCCAGCCGGATGCTGGCCCCGGCGCGTGCCCCCGGTCCGATCCGCGTCACATTATCCCGCTGCGCATCACTCATGGCCGAAACAGCTGCGCCGTGGCCTCGGGGTTGGACGGGAACCAGGCGTGCAGATAGGTCGCGCTCAGGCGACCATCGCGATAGATCGCCTCCCCCTGCGACCCCGTCCCGCGGGCCCGCCAGCAATGGTCGTAAGGTTCCAGGCCGACCTCGGAGCGGGTGTGGTGGAAGGTGTGTCCACGCAACTCGCCCTCCGGCAGCGGGGCCGCCTGGAGACCCAGGCCCTGCAAGCGGTCCGCCAGCTGGGCCTTGCCCGGCACCAGTCCGGCCATGGCCGCGGTGTGGCCCTCGCGGTCGGCCAGTTCATCCAGCAGATAGAGGAAGCCCCCGCACTCCGCCAGGATAGGGCGACCGGCCGCATGGTGGGCCTCCAGGTCCGACTTCAGAGCGGTATTGGCGGCCAGTTGATCCAGATACAACTCGGGGTAGCCGCCCGGGAGCCAGACGGCATCGGCCTCCGGCAGCCCATCCCCGGCAAGCGGGGAAAAGAACCGCAGTTCGGCGCCCATCTTCTCCAGCAGACGCAGATTGGCCGGATACATGAACGCGAAGGCCGCATCCCGTGCAATCGCGACGCGTACGCCGGACAGGGTCGCCGTGATCGGCGCGATCGCTTCCGGATGAAAGGTCACGGGCTCCGGGAGGCCCGTCACGCCGGCCTCTTCGATCGCAGCCGCCGCGGCCTCCAGCCGCGCATCCAGGTCGGCGATCTCGCCCGCCTGAACCAGGCCCAGGTGACGATCCGGGACACTCAGCGTCTCGTTGCGCTGCACGGCCCCGAAGAAGCGGATCGCGTCCGGGGTGCAGTCCTCCAGCATCCGGGCATGCCCCGGGCTGCCCACCCGATTGGCGATCACGCCGGCGAATGACAAGCCCGGGCGATAGGTCGACAAGCCGTGCACCAGCGCCCCGAAGGTCTGGCCCATACCGCTGGCATCCAGGATCGCCAGGATCGGCAACCCGAAGGCCTGGGCCAGATCCGCGCCGGAGGGATCCCCGTCGAACAGCCCCATCGATCCCTCCACCAGGATCAGGTCGGACGTCTGTGCCGCCTCGTACAACATCGCCCGGCAGGCGGCCTCGCCCACCATCCACAGATGCAGCGCATCCACCGGGTGGCCGGAGGCCTGCTCCAGGATCATCGGGTCGAGGAAGTCGGGGCCGGTCTTGAACACGCGCACGCGTCGGCCCTGGTTGCGGTGGTAGCGAGCGATGGCGGCGGTGATCGTGGTCTTGCCCTGGCCCGAGGCCGGGGCCGCCACGAACGCGGCCGGGCAGCTCACGCTCACAGCTCGATCCCCTTTTGCGCCTTGATGCCGGCCTGGAAGGCGTGCTTGACCACACCGATCTCGCTGACGGTATCGGCCGCCTCGATCATCGCCTTGGGCGCGGCGCGGCCGGTGGTGATCACGTGCTGCATCGGCGGGCGGTTGGCCAGTTCTTCGAGGACCTCGGCCACGTCGAGGTACTGGTATTTCAGCGCGATGTGCAGCTCGTCGAGCAGCACCAGATCGACGTTCGGGTCGCGCAGCATGTCGCGGGCATGCGCCCAGGCATCGCGGGCGGCCTCGACATCCTTCTCGCGGTCCTGGGTCTCCCAAGTGTAGCCCTCGCCCATCACGTGGTACTGCACGTTGTCCTGACCGCGGAAGAAGGCCTCCTCGCCGGTGGCGAACTGCCCCTTGATGAACTGGACGATGCCCACCTGCATGCCGTGCCCCAGGGCACGGGCGACCATGCCGAAGCCGGAGGAGCTCTTGCCCTTGCCGTTGCCGGTCAGGATCAGGAACACCCCCTTCTCCTCCTGGGCTTCGGCGATCTTGCGGTCCACGACCTCCTTCTTGCGCGCCATGCGCTGGGCGTGGCGTTCGGCGCGAGCCGCTTCGGTGTCTTCGCTCATCGTTTTGTTACTCCTTGATTCGTTGCGTCATACGGGCATTCGGACGGCGCCTAGAGTGGCTATTCGCCGATCAGGATCATCCGTCCGGTCTCCGGATCGCGGTAGACCTGCCCCATGGATTCGAAACCCGAGCCGGCCTCGCCGGCCCCTTCGGGCGGGTCCGGGATCTCGCGCCCGGGCTCGATCTCGGCGCCGCCACTGGCCGGCTCCAACCCGCCGCCCGATGCGGCCATCACCACCATCAGGCCGACGGCAAACACCAGCATGATGTCGGCCAGATTGGCCAGCGGGCCCATCGGCTCCTCGTCGGGCGCGTCGAAGCGCGAGGCTCGGTAGTGCGGGACCCTCATGCCACCGCCTCCATACGCTCCATCGCCGCGTCGTACCAGCGCCGGCGCAGCCGCCCGAGCAGGAAGCCGAGAATACCGATCAGCAGCCCCAGCACCGTGGTGTTGAACGCCACCGTAACGGCCTGGGCGAGGATTTCCAGTTCGCCCCGGCCCATCGCGGCCAGCCCCGGACCCAGCGGGATCAACGTCCCCATCAGCCCGAGCATCGGGCCGATGCGCGCCAGCAGATCGGCGCGGTCGATGCGCCGCCGGGCACGGTAAGCGAGGCGTTCGGCATCGCCGCTCAATTCCAGACGGCGTACCCCACCGGAGCGTTCACCCAGTGCCAGCCCGAGCTCCCAGACGGCGACCGCGACCAGCACCAGCAGGCCAACGATCACTGGCTCCAGCAGCCAGCGCACCACGGTGTCCATCAGTTCCATCGTGATCGAGAACGACATTCGCGTTACCTCATTAACCTTTGTTCAGCCATTCGTACGGCCTTCTGTAGGAGGCCAGCCTCTGGCCGATGGGGCGTAACCAACGCCGCAATCGCCGAGAGGGCTCGGCTCCTACACGTACAGGGCCCGGGGATTTCCCGCCCCCAGCCGTTAACGCCGCCGGCCCGTGGCGATGCCGCCGAGCAGCAGCAGGAACAGCGCAGCGGCAACCAGCCAGGGGAGCCAGGGCATGCCCGCCGCCTCGTCGCCGGTCTCCTGGCCGCCGTCGGCCTCGGCCGGCTCGGGGATCTCCTGCGCCTCCTGCGCGGTAGGGTCTTCCAGCGGCTGGATCTCGGTGACGCGACTGGGGTCGGCCTCGGGCTCCGCCCGGTCGATCTGCGCGGCCGCCCGCACCGCCTCGAAGGCCGCGCGCAGCTCGGCGTCGTCCAGGCGCTCGGCCACCTCGTCCAGCATGGGGTGATCCGGGCGCGTGTGACCGCTGCCGGGCAGGCCGTGCTCGGCGACCAGTTCCGCGAAGCGCTCGGACAATGCATCCAGCACCTCGGGATCGGCGTCCCAGAATCCGTGGCTGGCCGCGACCAGGTGAACGGCCTGCAGGTGAGTTTTCACGTGCACGTTGTGGCCGTCGGCCAGGAACTCCTGCATCCCCAACCCGTGGCGGTCCTGGAGGTACACGTCGTGCACCTCGTCCCAGACCCAGGAGCGGATGATCTCCGGGTTGGTCACCTGCCAGCCCCACAGGTTGTCGACGAAGTCCCGGGCCATGGTGCGGGCCCCGGCATAGCCGTGATCCATCAGCGGCTCGATCCACTGCGGGTTCAGGTTCTGCCCCTGCAATTCGCGCATCAGCGCGCGGCCCAGGGTCTCCACCCGCGGGTCGTCCGGATCGGCGTGCTGCAGCACGCGGTTGTCCGGCACCTCGCCGCGGATGCTCTCGACCGCGGTGGACAGACCGCCCTGGAAGTCGAACCCATCGTCGTTGTCCAGCAGGCCGTAGAGATGCGAGGCCCGCCCGAGGTAGGTCCGTCCGACCTGGCCCAGACGGGCCTCGAAGGCCTCGTGCGCAGAGCCACCGGACTCATCCGCCCCGTAGGCATGGCCCATGCGCCGCAGGTAGGCCGCACCCAGTTCGGCACGGTCCTCCCAGGCGCCGGAGCGATCCGCCAGCCGGTTGACCCCCGCGCCGTAGGCCCCGGGCGCGGAGCCAAACACGCGCAGGGCCGCCTGCTGCCCGGCCCCGGCGCCATCGAGCCCGGCCGCACGCAGGGCCTGGGTGTCCTCCACCCACTGCGCGGCCACATCGTTACGCGCCAGCGGCTCGTCGCCCGGATCGCGCAGGTCCTGCCCCAGCGGGGCCAGGGCCGCCTCCAGTGCCTCTTCCAGTTCGGGGTATTCCGCAAGAATGATCTCGGACGAGCCATCCAGCGCGAGGCGGGCGGCACGATCCAGCCACACCAGCTGGTCCTCGTACAGGTCGCGGAACAAACCGGAGGTGGTGAACAGGGCATCGCGACGGCGGTCACGCTCCGCCTCGTCGAGGTCCATGCGCTCCAGTCCCTGGACAATCCCGCGACTGTTCCAGGCCGGGCGAATGCCCAGCATATCCATGCCGAAGGCGATCATCACGCCCTCGTCGCGCACGGTATCCGACGCCCAGAGGATGATCGCCTCGCTGCCGTCGGCCTCGGGATCGCCGTGCTCACGGGCATCCGCGGCCAGTTCCTGGCCAATGCCCCAGGCAATGCGCGTGGGCACCAGATCCGCCGCCAGGGCATGGAAGTTGCGCCCGGTCGGCAACACCTCCGGCGTCCGGATCGGATCGTTGCCCTGCCCCGGCGGCACGAAACGCCCCTCCAGGGCCGCCAGCAGATGCGCACGCTCGCTGGCCGGCGATCCGCGCAGCTTCGCGTCCCAGTCGTCGCCGATCGCGTCGTCACCGGCCATCGACTCAAGCATCGTGTCCACGGCCTCGTCGCTCCAGTCGCGCCCGAACACGTGCAGCCCCAGGGGCATCTGGTCTTCCTGCATGTCGGTCAGGTAGTGGCCGATCTCGTGGACCAGCAACTCCTCGTCCATCTCGGACAGCCGGGTCGTGGCGTGTTCGTCATGCCCCTCATCCGCATGCTCGTTCTCATGATCATGCTCATGGGCGTGCTCGTGCTCTTCATCCCCATGTTCCCGGTGATGGTCCGCGTCACGCTGCTCGTCGCCATGTTCGTCCGCATGACCTTCGCCATGCCCGGTGGTGTCGGGCTCTTCGTCATGACCCACGTGGTGATCGCCGTGGTCGTCATGGTGGTGCCCGTGGTCGTGATGATGCCCCCGGGCCATTTCCCGCTCGATGGTCTCGGTCAGGCCGAGATCCTCGATACGTTCGCGCAGGGTCTGTACCGCCCGCGAACGGGTGGCGGCATCCGGCTGAGCCGCGGCCTCGTAGGTCTCCACCAGCTGGCGCAGTTCCAGCAGGCTGTCGTACAGCTCGGTCGCCGCCAATGGCGGGGTCAGGTGGCTGATCATCACGCCCATGGCCCGGCGCTTGGCCTGGATGCCCTCGCCCACCCCATCGACGATGTAGGGGTAGATGATCGGCAGGGCGCCCCCGAGGATCTCGGGGTAGTCATCTGCCGCCAGACCCGCCCGCCGACGCGGCAGGAATTCGCGGGTCGAGTGGCGGCCGACATAGACCAGCGCATCCGCCTCGAAGTGATCGCGGATCCAGTGGTAGAAACCAACATACTGGTGGGTCGGCGGGAAGGTGGTATTCGCGTGCAGCAGGCGCTCGCTGACCTCCCAGCCGCGCGGCGGCTGCGGGCCGATGAACACGTTGCCGAACTCGATCCCCGGGAACAGCATCTCGCCGTCGCGGGTCATCGCCTCGCCCGGCGGCTCGCCCCAGCCGGTCAGGCCGGGGATGCCCGTGCGCACCAGCGCCTTGCGCAATTGCTCGGTCGTCGCATGCGCGTCCTCACCCGCCAGCGTGGCCTCCCAGGCCGCCTCGAACTGTGCCAGCAGGTCCAGCGCCCGATCCTGGGCCGCGTGCGGATAGCTCTCGAGCATGTGGCGCAGATCACCGACACCGCTTTCCAGCGCGGCTTGTGCCAAATCGATCTCGTCGGCGGCTTTGGCCGCCTCCAGCCTCGCCTGCAGGTAGCCGATCGGGCCATCCACCAACTCGGCCCGGATCGACTCCGGCAGGCCGTCGAAATAGGCCTGGTACTGCTCGCGATCGAGCGCGGCCACCCGGCCGGCGATCGCGTCCAGCGCATCTGCCTGCTCCGGGAGATTCACCGCCCGGTCCTGGATCATGTCCAGCAGGGCTTCGGCATCCTCCGGCACGTTGTCGCCCAGGTCATAGCCGGCCGCCTCCAGCCGCTGCAACATCTCCAGCAGGGACTCGGGCACATCCAGCTTGTCCGCGCCGATGTTCTGGCGACCCGGCGGATGGTTGTAGTAGACGACCGCGACCCGCTTGTGCGCGTTGTCGAGGGCACGCAGCCGCTGCCAACTTGCCACCCGGTCGGCCAAAGCCTCCACGCGCTCGCCCACCGGCTCGGTCAGTGTCAGGCGCACACCCGTGCGTTCATCCTGTTCCGGGGCGCCCGCGGCCGCCAGCACCATCGGCTGGCTCATACCCTGCAACTCCGGCATGGCCACGTGGTAGTGCACCTTGTCCCAGGGAATGCCTTCGTGCGACAGCCGCCACTGGGTCGCGCTCACGTCCGCCAGGCGGATGCCCTTGATCACCGGGACATCCAGCTCGCCGAAGGCCTCGGCCACCGCCTCGCGGTTGCCGCCCCCGCCGACCACGAAGTCCTGCAGACTCACGATCCCGACGAGATCCGCCGGCCCGATCGTATCGGCGAGTGTCTCGACCGCCTCGCGGCTCGCCCCGCCCCAGCGCGCGAGCACCACAAAACACTGGATCTCGCGGTTCTCCAGGACCTCGCAGGCCGCATCCAGCAGGGCGCGGTCGCCCGGCCGGTCACCGGTATCCAGATCCAGCAGCGCCACGGCCGGACCCGCCTCCAGATCGAGAGCGTCCGGATCGGGACTGGAGCTGCCATGACGGTAATAACGGATGGTCTCGCGCGGGTCCGGATCGGGCACGTCGATCGCGTGGCCGCCGTGCGCGGCCAGCCAGCGCATCAGGCCCTCCATGTTCTCCGGCGTGCGCCCCTGGTAGAACGCGCGCCCGGTCAGCCAGTCCGCCTGTTCGGGGAAGCGCTCCTGCTGTCGGGCCAGGTGCGCGCGCGGGTCCTCGCCCGGTTCGGGGTTGGCCGCCAGTTCGGTGCGCACCTCGTCATCGAGCCCCGCGAGTACGGCCTCACCGTCGATCCGCGACAACGCCGTCAGGTGGCGAACGCTGTTGATGGCCAGGATCGGGGCTCCCTCGGGCGGCGGGGCCTCCCGCAACAGGCGATCGAGGCGCGCGGCCTGATCCCCGAAGACGGCCGCCACGAGCACCGCGTCCGCCTCGCGCCACAGCGCCGCCACCGCCTCGTCCGACTTCTCCGTGAGCTGCTCCGGGGTGCGCAGAACGACCTCGGCCTCCGGATGGGCCTCGAGGAAGCGATGCGCCCCGGCGGCGACCTCCGCCGCCGAGCGATCGGAGACAACCCCCACCACGAGCGGCCCGGCCCCGGCCGTCCCGACCCCGAACAGAAAAAACGCCAAAGCAATCAGACTCGTGCAACGAACACGCATGGAGATTTCCCGAAAAACAGGCGCAAGGGGCCGCGAGGCGTGTACCCGACACGCCAGCGACCACTGCAATGGGATTGGGGCGCCGCCGCAGCGGCGCCCCTCAGAAGAGCGCTTCAGCCACGCCGGCTGGCCGGCTGCCAGAGGACCTCTTCGCCGTTCTCGTGGCGCGCGAGGACGCGACAGAGCACAAACAGGAGATCCGACAGCCGGTTGATGTAGGCCAGCGAACCCGGGCGCAACGCCTCGTGGTGATTGAGCGCAACGAGACGCCGTTCCGCCCGGCGGCAGACCGTACGGGCGATATGACAATCGGCCGCGGCCGGCCCGCCGCCCGGGAGGATGAACTCCTCCAGGGCCGGCAGATCATCGTTGAAGGACTCAAGCTCCACGTCCACACGCTCCACGGAGGCATCCGGCAACGCCTGATGGCCCGGCACGGCCAGTTCCGCCCCCAGGTCGAACAGCTCGTGCTGCACCAGCGCCAGCGAGCGCCGGACCTCTTCGGGCAGGTCATGGATCAGCAACCGGCCGATCACGCTGTTCAGCTCATCCACATCACCGAAGGCCTCGACGCGATGCGAGTCCTTGTCCACTCGCGAGCCGTCACCAAGGCCGGTTCGGCCTTCATCACCCGTGCGGGTCGCAATCTTCGACAGTCGATTACCCATGGATCACCTCTGCTGATAGCGCAGTTTCACGAACGCGGCACGCCCCGGCTGGTTGTAGCCGCCCGCCGTCTCGTAGTCCTTGTCGAACACGTTCTGGACCGAAGCCTGAAGCTGCCATTCCGGATGGATCTGATAGCTCGCGCGCAGGTTCAGAAGGCCATAGCCAGACAGCTGTTCATCGTTGTTGGCATCGTTGTACGAGCGACTCTTCGCGATCACAGACCCCCCGACCGAGAAACTTTGGAACTGCCGATCCAGATCGAAGCGGGCAGTTACCGGGGACCGGCGAGGAAGTTCATTGCCTGTTTCACGATCCTCTGCATTCAGAAGGGTCAACGAAGCGCGCGAAATCCAATCATAACGTTCGTATCCACCCTCCAACTCAAGCCCGGAAATCCTCGCTTCGTCGACGTTTTCAGGTGGCCAAACTGGAATCATTTTTTCCACTCTCGATTGGAAAATCGAGGCATCCAGATACCCTTGATCAAAGCTAGCGCGAAGGCCTATTTCAGCCGTTTCGGACTCTTCTGCTTGAAGTTCTGGATCACCCGCCCCCGGCCAATACAGTTGGTTAAACGTAGGCGCATTGAAGGCCGTTCCATAAGACGCGCGCAGCCGTAGGATGTTGGTAGCCTGCATACCCCAGGCTACCTGCCCTGTCACCTTGTCGCCAAACTGTTCATTGTCGTCGTAACGCAAACTTCCCTCGAAATCATGGCGGCCCAAGCCAACCTGAATCACCGAGTATGCTCCAACGTTGTACCGAGAATCTTCAGCATAATCGGTGGTGCTATCCACCCGGTCTTCATACGCATCGATGCCGGCAATCAAATAAACACGATCCGTTATCTCGAGATCGTTTCGCCAATCCACACCGTTGCGTTTGGTATCGAAGCGAGAAGAAAAAGCGCCTTCGTTGAAATTATCGTTCTCATCGCGACTGTGACTAACACTGAATTCGGTATCCCAAAAAGGGGTTACAGGCACTCGCAAGCCACCACGAAGGGCGGCATGCCGAAAATCAGTTTCATCTTCAGTGCCGTCTATTTCGGTTCTACCCTCTGAATACAGCACATTACCGAAAACCTCGACTCCATTATCGAGCCGGTGCGAGACCTTGGTGGCAAGCGAGGTGTTGTCATAGCCATCGCGGTCTTCATCGCCCACACCGTCTTGGACGTTGATGCCGTCGGTATCGAAGTGGCTGACCGAGAAGCTGTAGTTCGTGTTATCGGTACCACCCGCTACGCCAACGCCGACCTCCCACGTATTGAAACTACCGCCACCGAAAAATGCACTAACCTTCGGCGGCCCCTTGCGGCCTTCACGGGTGAAGACTTGCACAACCCCTCCGATCGCGTCGGAACCGTAGATACTGGTGCGCGGTCCGCGCACGATCTCCACGCGCTCGATCTCCTCCGGCGGCAGGAACTGCCAACTTGCCCCGCCACCCGTCGCAGAACCCATTCGAACTCCGTCGACCAGCAACAGGGTGTGCCCAGAGCTCGACCCCCGGGTGAAGACGGAAGTGGTCTTCCCGAAGGCGCTGTTTTGGGAGGTCTCGATGCCGGCTCGCCCTTCCAGAAGATCGGTGAACTGCTGGGGCTGCAGGCGCTCGATCTCTTCACGGTCGATGATGGTCACCGCCGCGAGAGTCTGGTCTACCGTCTGTGCGATGCGCGAAGCGGTGACCTGGACGGTCTCCAGGGTCTGCGCTTCGTTGGTATCCGGCGTGTCCGCCAGAACGGGAGTAGTGGCCAGAAGGATGGCCGCGGAAAGTGCTGTGCGTTTCATTTTTTGTTGTCTCCCGGCGAGCCGCCCGCACGCCGTTGATTCGTCGGGATCGCACAGACAGGGGGAGACAGACACGAGGGGGATCGGCCACGACCGGCGAACGGCCAGGCCCGATCATCCGCCTCGCATGCCCGCCGCATGCCGCGCGATCATTCCCTGGCCGGTCTCCGGACTGACGAGCGTTCCGGCGCGGCGCCTTCCCGAACCCAGGGTTCAGTGGCACTGGCCGCGACCATCAGAAACCGACGGGCGGTCTCTCGCTCGATCACCGTTGCGGGGGCAGCGTCGGATTCATCCCAGGGCCTTGCGGCCCGTCGGAGACTCACCGATCTTCCCGTTTAACCCGCCAAGCCGTGCTTGGTCGGGCACCGAGGAACGTAGCGAACCCTACACAGTTGGGCGCAAAATTACCAGCCGCTAACCTACCCGCCGCGCGATGCCGAAAGGAGCTGCCCAGGTTCGCATGTCTGAACCAATCATCGGCGGCGCCGTTCCTCGGCATACAGATAGCGGGTACCGCGTTTGAGCAGCAGCCCCCAAGTCTTGTCCTGCAGCATGGCGTCGAACTCGGGCGAGCGCTCGGCGCGTAACGCCACCGGGTGCGACTCGTCCCCGGGATGGGTCGCCAGCATGTCCAGGCGCTCGCGGTTGGCCCCATAGTGGCTGACCAGGAAGTCCCGCATGGAATCGCTCAATGGCAGGTGATAAATGCGCGTGAGGCGCATCGCCAGCCACTCGGCCATGCGCCCGAGATCCTGGCGGACCTTGCGCACCATCGCCGAGCCCAGGCCTGCCTTGGCATCCGCGCTCATGCCCACGTAGAGCCCGCCCAGATAGGCCGCGGGGTTGGCATAGATCGCGCGCTGGATACTGGGATTCGTAAGATCCACCAGCGGCTCCATGATCAAGGCGAGCTGGATCCCGATCCGCTTGGCGGTCTCCGCATCCAGTGCCGAGCCGCCAAAGTAAAACAGGTCACCCTCGCGCTCGATCTTGAGTTCCTTGAGGAAAGAGCAGAAGTGGCTGGCCAGCTTCAGCTTCTGGTCGTCGGTCAGCTCGATCAGCTCCTCGCTCACCCGGATGCCGCGCACGCTGCGTTTGAACCAGCGCTTCTCGCCCCGCTTCTCCACCTGCGCCCGACGCAGGGCCTCCCAGCGTTCTACCGCGTTGGTGTACCGGCTTTGCGACTGCATCAGGTGGTCGCGCGCCTCGCGCAGGTCCTCGACTCGGCGCAGCGCAAGACCGATGAGCTGCCCATCCGCGGAATTTTCCGGAGGTTCGAGATCCTCCAGTCGCTGCAGCGCCTCCAGCACCTGACGACCCAGACTGACGATCGGCTCGCGCAGGGCCTGTGGATCCAGGCCCGACGCCTCGTGCTGGGATAGCAGGATGCCGAGCGAGCGCAGGCGGCTGACCACCCCGGCCTGAGCCACACGGAAGCGGTTGCCCTGGGATTCGAGGCGGTCCAAGGCAGCCCCGAGCTGCCAGCCCCCCGACCATTCGAAGCTCAGCCGCTTGATCTGGCGTCCGTTCACCAACTCGAAGGCGAGGACAAAGATCGCTTGTACGTCATCGAGGGTGCAGCGCGCCAGGTCATCGGCGTCCGCGGCGGAGAACAGTCGATCCAGGAACTGATCCACCCGGCGCACACCGTCCTCCTGGGTTGGCGCCACGCCCCGCAAGCGGTCGCGCAGGAGATCCGCAACCTCCGGCGCCTCGTGATGCAGCTTCTCCAGGGCCGCGAGCCGGGAGTCCTCGGTCGCATCCACCAGATCCGCGACGCGCGAGCGCAGACCCAGGCGACGATAAATCTCGATCTGCTCCGCGGCGGCCGCCAAGCTGGCATCGCCGGTCATCTCGCGCACCGCGACCGCCACGGCCTCGGGGGCGATATCCACTTCGTGCAGCAGGACTTGGGCTGCCTTGCGCCGGCGCATGTCCGGGGTCATCTCTCCCATCGCCAGGTCGCGGGTGACGAACAGCAGATCCGGCAGCAAGTCGATGGTGTTGCGCAGCTGATCGCGCGAGCGCTCCTGGCGCTTGCCCCGTGTGGCGTCCGCCACGAAGCGCGCGACCAGGCCGATGACCCCGAACAGCAGGGTGTAAACGGCAAAGAAGATGAAGTTCTGTGCCGGGGCGGCGTGGCCGAAACCGAGAAAGTAGCCGCCCTGCATTGCCAGGAACGTGACTGGCCCGGCGGCCCACAGCAACTGCAGGAAGTTCAGCGACCAGGGAACACGCCGCGCGGTGGCGGCCACCTCGGTAATGCGGCTGCGCCCGGCCGCCTCGATCAGGACGTGTTCCTGTGACGGTCCGCCGGCCTGCGGGCTTTCCTGGCCCTGTGCCTCCCTGCGTTTACGAAAGCGACCGAACACGCGCCCCTGCTCCGGAATGGGTGGTTACCGCCGGCATGGCCGCAACGTGACCACTAGTGTAGGGAATGCGCGTTCGGTTCGCCCGAGTTTTGCAGTACTTTCGGGATCGGCCCCGGATCGCTCCCCTCGCCTCGCCTTCAGGCGGCGTCGCTGGGCTGTGCCCGGGCCTTCCCGGGCGGTGTGGAGATCACTTCGGGGGCATCGTCACGATAGAGGTAATCGCGGGTCAACGGCACCGCATCCTGCTGCTTGGCCATCTGCACGTGGAAGACCACCTGATCCCACCAGCGGAAGGTGGCCTCACAGCTGGCCAGGTAGAACTCCCACATGCGGCAGAAACGCTCATCGAAGCGTTCGACGGCCTCGGGCCGCACCTTCTGGAAGCGGCGATACCACTCGGCCAGCGTCTCGGCGTAATGCAGGCGCCAGAACTCGATATCGGTGGTGTACAGCGGCGTGGGCTCCAGCGCGCCCATCACCTCGGACAGGGCCGGCGTATACCCGCCCGGAAAGATGTACTTGCTCAGCCAGGGGTTGGAGGTACTCGGTGGTTCCTGACGCCCGATGGTGTGCAGCACCGCAATGCCTTCCGGCTTCAGCAGATCATGCACGCGCTGGAAGAACGTCTCGTAGTTGGGCGTGCCCACATGCTCGAACATGCCGACGCTGACGATGCGGTCGTACTGATCGTCGTGTTCGCGGTAGTCCTGATAGAGGAACCGCACCCGATCCTCGAGCCCCCGACGCTTGGCCTCGTCACGGGCAACCCGCAACTGCTCCTTCGACAGCGTCACGCCATCGACATGGACACCGGCATGCTCGGCGAGATGGAAGGCCAGACCGCCCCAGCCGCAACCGATGTCGAGCACCCGCATGCCCGGCTCCAGCATCAACTTCTTCCGCAGCATCGCGCACTTGGCCTGCTGCGCCTCTTCCAGCGTCATATCCGGGCGCTCGAAATAGGCGCAGCTGTAGAACATGCCCTCGTCCAGGAACTGACGATAAAGCCACTCATCGACGTCGTAGTGATGGGCGATGTTCTGGTAACAGCGCGCCACCTTGTTGCCCTGCTCGATCAGGGCCCGCAGCATGCGCACTGCAGGGTTGACCCGCTGCTTGAACATCGGCGCGAAGTTGCGCATGGCCACGTCGAGGAACACCTGCAGGCCCTCGGGGCCGGGCGACCACAGGCCGTCCATGTAGGTCTCGCCCAGCTGGAAGCCCGGGTCGCGCCCAATCTTGCGTAACGCCGCCTTGTCATGCACCTGCATGGTGATTTCCGGCGCGCCGTTCCCGAAACGCTGCTCACGGCCATCCGGATGCCGCAGCACGAAGGCCCCGTAGCGTATGTACTGCTCCAGTAACCGCTCGATCATCTCTACCCCTGTCCTTGTTCTAGCGGTCGGGTCTCTCAGCCCCCACGCGTAACGCCGAACGTGACCGTGCCGCAGACTCTAGACTCAGTCTAATAACCGATGTCTCGCATTGTCCACGCAGCCGCCGGAGGGAGAAGACATCGAGCCATCTCGATGTGCGGCCCGGCTGACCGACAGCAAACCCTTCTGTAATCGCCTACAACTCATGGGGACAGTACCGCATTCCCATCCCCGATGGCATACCCCGAAGATCGCTTTCCCCAACGTCGAAAAAACGGCTACCCTGCACCCATGACGCTACGACCCACCCAAGCCTGCCAGCACTGCACCCTGCGCCAGCTCTGCCTGCCCATGGGCCTGCCCCAGGATGAACTCTGGCAACTCGACCAAATCGTCCAGCAACGCCGGCCGATCGCCAAGGGTGCGCCCCTGTTCACCATGGGGACCAAGTTCGAAGCGCTGTACGCGGTCCGCACCGGGGCACTGAAAACGGTGCTGATCTCCGATGACGGGACCGAACAGATCACCGGCTTCGCGCTGGCCGGCGACCTCCTGGGGCTGGACGCGATCCACTCCGGCAAGCACCCGGTCAGTGCCATTGCGCTGGAGTCCACCAGCGTCTGCGCCGTGCCCTACGGCCATGTCGACGACCTCGCCGGCCGCCTGCCGACCTTCCGCCAGCACATGATGAGCGTGATGAGTCAGGAACTGGCCCAGGACGAAAGCCTGCACGCCCTGCTCGGCCAACGTACCGCGGAGCAGCGTCTGGCGACCTTCCTGATCGTCCTGTCGGAACGCCATCGCGCCCGCGGCCTGTCCCCCGAGCGGTTCTACCTGCCCATGTCACGGGCAGACATCGCCAACCACCTGGGCCTGACCCAGGAGACCATCAGCCGCCTGTTTACTCAGCTGCGCAACCAGGGTGTGATCAACCTGCACACCCGGGATCTGGAGATCCTCCAGCCCGACGGCCTGCGCAACACGGCCGGGGTCACCTTCACCTCCGCCGCGAGCAGTGCCTGAACCCGGACCCAAGCCGGAGCCAGGGGAAGACCCACTGGCCACAGACTTCGCCCCGTTCTGGGCATTCGCCGCCAGCCTCTGGGCCGACCCCGTCGCGCGTGAGCGCCTGATGCGCTGGCAGGACGATTTTGGCGTGGACGTGATGCTGGCGTTGTTTGCCCTGTGGTACCCGCAGCCCCTGAGCACCCCGCAATGGCGGGCACTACGGGAAACGGCCCGGCGCTGGCAGGCATCCTCCACCGAACGCCTCCGCGTACTGCGTCGGCAACTCCACACCCCCGAACGCGACACGCTCTACCGCGCCGTACTGGCGCTGGAGCTGCAAAGCGAGCGCCTCGGCGGCCTGCAACTGCTCGCAGAGGCCCGACGCCAGGCCGAACAGAGCACCGGGGCCAACGCCATCGATCCCCAGCGCCGACTGCGCACCCTGTTCCCCGATCTGCCGGATGCCGAGATCCGCGACGGAGTGCGCGCGTTTGCCGCGGCCTGACCGGCGCCGTGCTGCACGCGAGGGCAGATTCCGGCTATGCTCCCCGCACATTGACCGAACACGGCAGGATTCATGTCGGAAGATCTGCGCAGTCAGCTCCTGAAGAAGGGGCTGGTGGACGAAAAACAGGTTCGCCAGGCCAAGTCGCAAAAGCACAAGGCCCAGAAAGGCAACGCGAAAAAGAAAAAGGACCGCAATACCGGTCCGGAGCCAGGCGTTGCCGAGGCGCGCAAGGCCGAGCAGGCCGAGCGTTCGCGACAGAAGAACCGCGAACAGCAGGAGCGTGCCGAACGCCGGGCGCGCCACGCGCAGATCCGCGAACTAGTGAGCACCCACCTGGCGCCAATCCCCACCGGCGATGCCGCGCTGGATTATCACTTCCAGCAGGGCGGGCAGATCCGCCACCTCCCGGTGACCGCCGACCTGCAAAAGCGCCTGGCCGATGGCCGCGCCGCGCTTGCCGGCCTGGATGTGCGCCCGGAAAAGGGGTTCCGGGTCATCCCGCGAGAGACCGCCGACCGCATCCGCGAGCGCGATCCGGAATGGCCACTGGTCATCCCCGCCGAGGACGAAACCGGATCGGAACCCGCCCCGGACGACCCGTACAAGGACTACGTCGTACCCGACGACCTCATGTGGTGACTGCAGGGGAATCCCCGCAGTCACCGATCCAATCAGTCGGTTGCGCGCTTCACGTCCGCGGCGGGCATGCCGCTTTGCTGCGGGCGCCGCGCCTCGTCACTGGACATGTCCTGCGGCGTGATGCCGCCCTGCTCCAGGCCCTGGGCGGGGCCGGCCGACTCCTCCGGCTCGCCGCTGCCGCAGCCTAGCGCCAGCAGACCCACGGCCGTCAGACCGATCACCAGGGGGGCGGCTCGCTGAATCTCTCGCATCATCTTCACTCTTGATCCATGTGTACTCGAAGCCTGCAAACTCTGCGGCGGGCGTGCAACATCGAGTGTAACAGGCGGGGGTTCCGGCAAGGGCTTCAGGCGGCGCCCACCGGCAGGATCCGGGTCCCCGCCTGCCCGGCCAGGATAGCCGCGGCGTCCTCCAGCGAACCGATCCCGACCCGAATGCCGCCCTGGGCAGCGCGCCGTGCAGCCTCCATCTTCGGCCCCATGGAACCGCCCGGGTACGCCGCCGGCTCCACGGCCGTAACCAGAAGCGCCTTCAGGCGCCGGGCGTCCGGTGTGCCCCAGTCCATGTAGACGCCGTCGACATCGGTCAGCATCAACAACCAGTCCGCCCCGACATGCGCGGCCAGGCGCGCGGCCGTCAGGTCCTTGTCCACCACGGCCTCGATGCCGTATAGACGCCCGTCGCCGTCACGCGCGACCGGTACGCCGCCGCCCCCGGCACAGATCGCCACCGACCCGCCATCCACGAGACTGCGGACGGCCTCCATACCCAGCAGGCGTTGCGGCTCCGGCGACGCCACCACCCGCCGCCAGCCCTCGCCGTCTGGTGCCACGTCCCAGCCGCGCTCGTCGGCCAGCGCGCGGGCGCGGGCCGCGTCCCAGGTCGGGCCAATGAACTTTTCCGGGTGGTCGAAGGCGGGGTCGTTCGGGTCGACCTCGGTCTGGGTGAGCAGACTCGCCACCCGGTCATGGCCCAGCGCGTTATGCAGCTCCCGCGCCAGGATGTAGCCGATCATGCCGTGGCTCTCGGCCCCGACCACATCCAGCGGCCAGGCGATGCGATCGCATTCCGCCTGATTGGCGAGCAACCCCACCTGCGGCCCGTTGCCGTGGGTGACGACCACCTCGTGCTCGCGCGCCACGGCCGCGATGGCTGCCGCCGCACACTGGGCGTTGTGCTGCTGGGCCTCGGCCGAGGGGGTCTCGCCGCGTTGCAGCAGGGCGTTACCGCCCAGCGCGATCACGATACGCATGGCGGGCCTACTCCGTACTTGAAGGGTTGGGTCAGGTGCGCGGGAGCGTGACGCCGCGCTGGCCCTGGTATTTGCCACCGCGGTCCTTGTAGGAGGTCTCGCAGACCTCGTCGGACTGCAGGAACAGCATCTGCGCCACGCCCTCGTTGGCGTAGATCTTGGCGGGCAGCGGCGTGGTGTTGGAGAACTCCAGCGTCACGTGGCCCTCCCACTCGGGCTCCAGTGGGGTCACGTTCACGATGATGCCGCAGCGCGCGTAGGTCGACTTGCCCAGACAGATGGTCAGCACATCGCGCGGGATGCGGAAGTACTCGACCGTATGCGCCAGGGCAAAGGAGTTCGGCGGGATAATGCAGCAGTCCGACTGCACGTCCACGAAACTGCCCTCGTCGAAGCCCTTGGGGTCGACAACGCTGGAGTTGATGTTGGTGAAGATCTTGAAGTGATCGGAGCAGCGCACGTCATAGCCGTAGCTCGAGGTCCCGTAGGACACGATCCGCTGCTCGTCGCGGTAGCGGATCTGGCCGGGCTCGAAGGGCTCGATCATGCCCTTCGTCTCGGCCATCTCCCGAATCCAGCGGTCCGCCTTGATGCTCATTGGGCCTGTCCCTGGTGGCGCACCGGATCAGTTGTCCTGGATCACGATGTTGGGGAATTTGCTGCTGTAGTCCTTGGACTGCTCAGCCAGCTTGGCACCCGTGCGCCGTGCGATCTCGCGGTAGATCTCCGTGATGCGGCCCTCCGGGTCGGCGACCACGGTGGGTTCGCCACCGTCCGCCTGCTCGCGGATGCGGATGTCCAGCGGCAGTGCGCCCAGCAGATCCACGCCGTATTCCTCCGCCATGCCCTCGGCGCCGCCCTGGCCGAAGATGTATTCCTCGTGGCCGCACTTCGAGCAGATGTGGATGCTCATGTTCTCGATGATGCCGAGCACCGGCACCTCGACCTTCTCGAACATGCGCAGGCCCTTGCGCGCATCCAGCAACGCGATGTCCTGCGGCGTGGTCACGATCACCGAACCGGAGACCGGGATCTTCTGCGACAGGGTTAGCTGGATGTCACCGGTGCCCGGCGGCAGGTCGATGATCAGGTAGTCCAGCTCCTTCCAGTTGGTCTCGTTCAGGAGCTGCTCCAGCGCCTGGGTAACCATCGGGCCACGCCAGATCATTGGCGTGTCCTCGTCGATCAGGAAACCAATGGACATCGCCTGCACGCCGTGGCGCTCCAGCGGCTCCATGCTCTTGCCGTCCTTGGATTCCGGCTTGTCCTTGATCCCCAGCATGCGCGGCTGGCTGGGGCCATAGATGTCGGCATCCAGGATACCGACCTGCGCGCCCTCGGCGACCAGGGCCAGCGCCAGGTTGACCGCGGTCGTGGACTTGCCCACCCCGCCCTTGCCGGAAGCCACGGCGATGATGTTCTTGATCCCCGCCATTGGCTTCAGGCTCTTCTGCACCGCGTGGGTCGTGACCTTCGTGCTGATGGTGACCTCGGAGGACTCGAGCCCGGCCACACCCGCCAGGGCACCCTGGATGGCGGCGCGCAGCTCGTCGTGGTACCCAGCAGCGGAATACCCCATCTGGATATCGATCGCGGCACGGGCACCGTCCACGCGGATGTCCCGGACCTCGCCGGCGGCGACCAGGTCCTGCTCGAGGTACTTGTCCTGAACGGTCTTCAGGGCGTTTTCGATCTGCTCTCGCGCGAGTTCGGCCATGGGTACGTGGCATCCGATGTTGGGAGTGATCGCGCGATTCTACTGGCCTCGGTGCACGACGCCAATGGCACCACGAGCCACCCGTCCTTTCCGAAGCCCCCCAGGCGCGAATCAAGGCAGGTGTCAAGGCCCTTGCGACGGTTTTATGCACAAAGGACCTGAAGATAGGGAACATCGGCCAAGATAGGCGCACAAGCATCTAAGTCGCTGCACCATTGTTCTTCAAGATACTGTTTTACCTACATTCCTACGCGTTGGTCGTTTTTTAACCAATTTGTCATGCGGCCTTGTGTGGCAAGGCCTGGCGACCGATTCCACCGGGTTGCCCACAGAGTTATCCACAACTTCTGTGGACAACATGCCGGAGCCCTTGGCACGCCTCGACAACCCGCGAGCCAAACCCGACAATAGCGCCCCTGCACCCGCGCCCGGTGCCACCCAAACGAGCCAAGCAATGACCGATACCCCGCGCAAGATCCTCGTCACCAGCGCCCTGCCCTACGCCAACGGCCCGATCCACCTGGGCCACCTGGTGGAATACATCCAGACCGATATCTGGGTGCGCTTCCAGCGTTCGCGCGGCCACGAGGTCATCTATGTCTGCGCGGACGACGCCCACGGCACGCCGATCATGCTCAAGGCGCGCGCCGAGGGCATCGAGCCGGAAGAACTGATCGCCCGCGTGCGCCAGGAGCACGAGGCCGACTTCGCCGACTTCCGCATCGGGTTCGACCACTACCACTCCACCCATTCGGACGAGAACCGCGAGCTGGCCGGGCAGATCTACACCGCGCTGCGCGATGCCGGACATATCGAGACCCGCACCATCGACCAGGCCTATGACCCCGAGGCCGGGATGTTCCTGCCCGATCGCTTCATCAAGGGCACCTGCCCCAAATGCGGCGCCGCGGAACAGTACGGCGATTCCTGCGAGGCCTGCGGCGCGACCTACAGCCCGCTGGACCTGAAGGACCCGGTCTCCGCGATCAGCGGTGCGCGCCCGGAGTCGCGCGCCTCCGAACACTACTTCTTCAAGCTCGGCGACTTCGAGGCCTTCCTGCGCGAATGGACCCGCTCCGGACGCCTGCAGGACGCGATCCGCAACAAGCTGGACGAGTGGTTCGACACCGGTCTCAGCGACTGGGACATCTCCCGCGACAAACCCTACTTCGGCTTCGAGATCCCCGATGCGCCGGGCAAGTACTTCTACGTCTGGCTGGACGCACCGATCGGCTACATGGCGAGCTTTCGCGCCTACGCCGCGCAGCAGGGGCTGGACTTCGACGCCTGGTGGGGGGCGGACTCCGACGCCGAGCTGTATCACTTCATCGGCAAGGACATCGCCTACTTCCACACCCTGTTCTGGCCGGCCATGCTGCACGGTGCGGGCTATCGCACCCCCTCGGCGGTGTTCTGCCACGGCTTCCTGACCGTCAACGGGCAGAAGATGTCCAAGTCGCGCGGCACCTTCATCCGCGCCCGCGACTACCTGGAGCACCTGAACCCGGAATCCCTGCGCTACTACCTGGCCGCCAAGCTGGGCGACAGCGTCGACGACCTGGACCTGAATTTCGAAGACTTCGTGCAGCGCGTGAACTCGGACCTGGTCGGCAAGGTGGTCAACATCGCCAGCCGTTGCGCCGGCTTCATCAACAAGCGCTCCAACGGCGAACTGGCCGCGGAACTCCCGCGCCCGGACCTGCACGAGGCCTTCGTTGCCGAGGGCGAGGCGATTGCCGAGGCGTTCGAGAAGCGCGAATTCGCCCAGGCGATGCGCCGCATCATGGCCCTGGCCGACCAGGCCAACCAGTACATCGACGAGGCCCAACCCTGGGTCCTGGCGAAGCAGGAGGGCCGCGAGGCCGAGGTCCAGGCGATCAACACCCAGGGGCTGGACCTGTTCCGGATCCTGATCGTCTATCTCGCCCCGGTGCTGCCAAAGCTCGCCGCCGACGCCGCCGAGTTCCTGAACCTGGAAGACACCCGCTGGGCCAGCCGCGAGCCGCTGGTCGGACGCAGCATCCAGAAGTTCAAGCCGCTGATGACCCGCATCGAAGCGGAGACCATCGACAAGCTGCTGGAGGCGTCGAAGGCCACCCTGGCCGCGACCGAGGCATCCAGCGCCACCGACAACGCCGCCCCGGAGGCGACCGTGGATCCGATCGCCGCGACCATCGACTTCGACACCTTCGCCCAGGTGGATCTGCGCATCGCGCGCATCGCCAACGCCGAACACGTCGAGGGCGCGGACAAGCTGCTGAAGCTGACCCTGGACATCGGCGACGAGACGCGCCAGGTATTCGCCGGCATCAAGTCCGCCTACGCGCCGGAGGACTTGATCGGTCGGCATACCGTGATGGTCGCCAACCTGGCCCCGCGCAAGATGCGCTTCGGCGTCTCCGAGGGCATGGTGCTGGCCGCCGGCCCGGGCGGCTCGGAGCTGTACATCCTGAATCCGGATGACGGCGCCCGGCCCGGCATGCGCGTCAAGTAGTGCCCGCCCCCGGCGGCGCGATTTACGCAGAACACCCGCGGCCCATGGATTTGCGCCCGTTGCTCGCGTAAGCTGCCGCTCTTTTCTCGGTCCCCGGACGCATGGAACAAAGCCCCGAATTCAAAGCACAGATCCGCCTGCTGGCCGACGCCGGACGCGAGCTCGCGGAACGCGGCTGGCTCCCCGCGCGCACCGGGCACTTCTCCGCGCGCCTGGATGACCAGCACATTGTCATTACCGCTCCCGGGCGCGGCAAGGATCTGCTGGATGCGCACGACTTCATGGTCGTCGATCTGGAAGGCCACCTGATCTCCGGCAGCGGAGACCCCGGCCCCGAGACCTTCCTGCACATCATCATGTACCGCCACGACCCCAAGCTGGGGGCCGTGCTGCACACGCACAGCGTCCACGGCACGGTGCTTTCGCGCCAGGTCGCCGGGACGCTGCTGCTGCGCGACTACGAGGCCCTGCGCGAACTCCCGGGTTGCGAACACCCCTCGCGCGGCCTCCAGATCCCGGTGTTTGCCAATCACCCGGACATGCAGCAGCTGGCCGCCCAGGTCGACGCCGCCATGACGCGCAATCCGGAGCTCGCCGGGTATCTGATCAACGGGCACGGCCTCTACACCTGGGGTCAGACCGTAGAACTGGCGATGCAGCGAACCGAAGCCTTCGAGTTCATGTTCGAATGCGAGACGCTGGCCCGCCAGCTCGTCGTGTAATGGCCACCTCTGCCGCGCATTCGGCGCCTCAGGCCATCATCCTGGCCTTCGAAGGGATCCTTGCCCCATCCGGCGTGCTGCGCGAGACGCTGGAGCCACATGCCCAAGAGGCGCTGCCCGGCTTCCTCGAGCGTCACGCGGAGTCCACCGCGGTACAGCGCACCCTGGCGGATATCCTCGCCTACTCCGGGCGCGAGCTGGACGCGGATGGCCTGCTCGCCCAGATCCGCGCCTGGATTCGCGGCGGCCAGGACATTACCCCGGTGCGCCAACTGCAGGGCATGGTCTGGGCGGACGCGCTGGAGGCCGGCGCGCTGCAGCCGCAACTGGACGCGGCCACAGCCGAAGCCCTGGTGCACCTGCACGCGGCCGGCGTCGCCCTCTACAGTTTCGGCGCAACCCCGGCCCCGGTGCAGCGCGACTGGCTGCGCCACAGCCCGCACCCGGAAGTGGAAGAGTGCCTGGACGGGCTGTTCGATACCCGGATCGGGGGCCGGCGGGATGCCGGCAGTTACCGCCGTCTGGCGGAAGAGATCGGCCGCACGCCCGAGACGGTGCTGGTCCTGTCCGCGCGTGGCGACGAGCTCGATTGCGCGCACCAGGCCTGGCTAATGACCGCCCGGCCCGAGGCCGACCCGAATGCGCAGGACGCGCATCCGGTACGGTCCTTGACCTCGCTCATGCCCGCGGGCGCGCAGGGCAACTAGTCTCTTACTCAGGACCGCTGACAAGAAGGTTGTCCGCCGCACACCTGGAAGCCGCCCAAAGACGGGGTCACTCCGCAGAAAGCGGGTACCCACGAAGCCCTCGGGGTTGAGTACGCTGTACCACTCCCGGATACTGTATTGTTGACCTGACGACTCGGAATTAACGTGGAATACGTCCTGATACTCATCAGTACGATCCTCGTGAACAACTTCGTACTGGTGAAGTTTCTGGGCCTGTGCCCGTTCATGGGGGTCTCACGCAAGGTCGAGACGGCCACCGGCATGGGCCTGGCCACGACCTTCGTGCTGACGTTGTCCGCGGTCAGCTCCTACGTGATCAACGAGTACCTGCTGCTCCCGCTCGGGCTGGAGTACCTGCGCACCATCGCCTTCATCCTGGTGATCGCCGCCGTGGTGCAGTTCACCGAGCTGGTGGTGCGCAAGACCTCGCCCCTGCTGTACAACGTGCTGGGCATCTTCCTGCCTCTGATCACCACCAACTGCGCGGTGCTGGGCGTCGCCCTGCTGAACGTCCAGGAGGCGCACAACTTCGTCGAGTCGGCCCTGTACGGCTTCGGCGCCGCGGTCGGTTTCTCGCTGGTCCTGATCCTGTTCTCCGCCATCCGCGAGCGGATCGCGGTGGCCGACGTGCCGGTGATGTTCCGCGGCAGCGCGATCGCCATGATCACCGCCGGGCTGATGTCGCTGGGGTTCATGGGCTTCTCCGGGCTGGTTCGGCTGTGAGCGTGCTGTACGCCATCCTCGCGATCGGCGGCCTGGCCGCCGTATTCGGGGTGATTCTGGGCTTCGCCGCGCAGCGCTTTCGCGTGGAGGCGGACCCAGTCGTCGATCAGATCGATGCCCTGCTGCCGCAGACCCAGTGCGGCCAGTGCTCGTATCCCGGCTGCCGCCCGTACGCCGAGGCCATCGCCGCGGGCGAGGCGGACATCAACCGCTGTCCGCCCGGCGGCCAGGCGACCGTGCGTGCCCTGGCGGACCTGCTCGACCGCGAGCCCACACCGCTGGAGGAAGAAGAACAGGAAAAGGCCGTCGCCATCATCGACGAGAACATCTGCATCGGCTGCACCCTGTGCATCCAGGCCTGCCCGGTGGACGCAATTCTCGGGGCTGCCAAGCAGATGCACACCGTGATCGAGGAAGAATGCACCGGCTGCGAGCTGTGCATCGAGCCCTGCCCGGTGGACTGCATCACCATGGTCCCGGTCGGCACCGACATCACCGAATGGCGCTGGTCGGAGCCGGACCCTTCGCCGATCGAACGGCCCATCCACGTCATCGCGGACGGTTCGCGGCAGCCCGGCTGAGCCGGATGCCCGCGAACCGTTAGAATACGCTTATGCAGCTGCATCGCTTCCATGGGGGCCTGAAACTGGCCGAAGAGACCGACGCCAGCACCCGCGACCCGGTGCTGGTGATGGGCGTGCCGTCCCGGCTGATCGTCCCCCTGGGCCAGCATATCGGCGAGGCGGCGGAGCCCTGCGTGGCAGTCGGGGACCGTGTGACCAAGGGCCAGCGGATTGGCCAGTCCAAGGGCTATATCGCAGCCCACGTGCATGCCCCCACCTCCGGCGAGGTGGTGGAGATCGCCGACCACGCGGTACCCCACCCTTCGGGCCTCAGCGCCCCCTGCATGACCATCCAAAGCGATGGCCGCGACGACTGGGGCGAAACCCGCATGGAGCCCTGGCTGGACTGGGACACCCGCGACCCGCGCAAGCTGCGCCAACGCATTCGCGATGCCGGGATCGTCGGACTGGGCGGAGCCGCCTTTCCTACTGCGGTCAAGCTCAATCCGCGCGCCGGCCAGCGCATCCACACGCTGATCGTGAACGGGGCCGAGTGCGAACCCTACATCAGCGCCGACGACTCGCTGCTGCGCAGCGCCCCCGAGGCGGTATTCGAGGGCATCCGCATCGTCGCCCACCTGCTGGGTGTGGAGCGCGTACTGTTCGCGGTGGAAGACAACATGCCGGAGGCCATGCGGGCACTGACCGAGACCCTCCCCGGCGAACTGCGCGAACGGGTCCAGTTGGTCTCGGTGCCATCCATCTATCCCACCGGCGGCGAGCGCCAGCTGATCAAGGTCCTCACCGGCCAGGAGGTCCCCAGCGGCGGCCTGCCGGCGGATATCGGGATGATCTGCAACAACCCGGGTACCTTCAAGGCGGTCTGCGATGCGGTGATCCAGGGTCGCCCGCTATTGTCGCGCATCGTCACCGTCACCGGGCCGGGCGTGCAGCATCCGCGCAATGTCGAGGCCCTGCTGGGGACCCCGTTCGCCGATGTGATCGCCGCCGCCGGTGGCTATGCCGAGGGCGTGGACCGCCTGGTGATGGGCGGCCCGATGATGGGCTTCGCGGTCCATGACGACGCCATCCCGGTGATCAAGGGGACCAACTGCCTGCTGGCGACCCGCCCGCAGGACACGCCCGCACCCGGCCCGCTGATGCCCTGCATCCGCTGCGGCGAGTGCGCGGCCGTCTGCCCGGCGCAACTGCTGCCGCAGCAGCTGTACTGGCAGGCCAGGGCCAAGGACTTCGACGCGACCCAGGAGTACGGCCTGTTCGACTGCATCGAATGTGGCTGCTGCGCGCATGTCTGCCCCAGCAACATCCCGCTGGTGCAGTACTACCGCTATGCCAAGAACGAGATCTGGGCGCGCGAGAAGGAGCGCCAGAAGTCGGATATCGCGCGCGAACGCTACGAGTTCCGCCAGGAACGCATCGAGCGCGAGGAACGCGAAAAGGCCGAACGCATGGCCAAGAAGAAGGCCGCGCTCAAGAAGAAAGACAGCAGCGCCGACGGCGCCAGTAACGAAAACAGCGACAAACAGGCCGCCATCCAGGCCGCGCTCGAGCGCGCCCGAGCGCGCAAGGCCGCCAAGGCCGGGGACGCCGTCGAAGGCGCGGCGACCGAGCAAGCGGACAAGGCGGCCGCCACCCCCGAGACGCACACCGAACCCTCCCAATCCGGCGAACGCGATTCCACGGACACGGGCGACCGCTGATGCGCTTTCGCACCGAATCCTCGCCGCACATGATCCCGGCCCACTCGGTGGGCGGGGTCATGCAGCAGGTCCTGATGGCGCTGGTGCCCGGCACCCTCGCGATGGCCTGGTTCTTCGGCTGGGGCGTACTGGTCAATGTGGTCCTGGCGGTGCTGTTCGCGGTGGCCTTCGAGGCCGCGATCGTCGCCGCCCGCAAGCGCCCGGTGATGCCCACGCTGGGCGACAACTCGGCGATCGTCACCGGCTGGCTGTTCGCGCTGGCGATACCGCCGCTCACACCCGTCTGGGTCACCCTGATCGGCATCGCCTTCGCCATCATCGTCGCCAAGCACCTGTATGGCGGGCTGGGCTACAACCCGTTCAACCCGGCGATGGTCGGCTACGTGGTGGTACTGGTCTCGTTCCCGCGCGAAATGGCCCTGTGGCCGGCCCCGGACACCCTGTCCGAGATGTCGCTGGGCCTCGGGCAGACGCTGCAAACGGTCCTCACCGGCAGCCTCCCGGCCGCCATGGACTGGGATGCCATCACCCGCGCCACACCGCTGGATGCGATGCGCGAGGGCCTGGGCGCCGGGCGCACGGTCAACGAGCTCACCACCAGCCCGCTGTTCGGCACCTTCAGCGAAACCAGCTGGGAGTGGATCGGCAATTTCTTCCTGCTCGGCGGGCTGTACCTGTTGTTCCGGCGGATCATCCACTGGCACATCCCGGTGGCGGTGATCCTGGGCGTGGCGATCCCGGCCGGCTTCTTCTGGATGCTGGACCCGGACTCCTTCGCCTCGCCGGCCTTCCATGTATTCAGCGGCGCGGTGATCATCGGCGCCTTCTTCATCGCCACCGACCCGGTGTCCGCCTCCACCACCCCGCTGGGGCGCATCCTCTACGGGGCCGGCATCGGCCTGCTGATCTTCGTCATCCGCACCTGGGGCGGCTACCCGGATGCGGTCGCCTTCGCCGTACTGTTGATGAACATGGTCGCCCCGACCCTGGACCACCTGACGCGCCCGCGCATCTTCGGGCGCGAGCGCCGCGGACCGCCACCGGGGGACGGCCATGGGTAACCTGAAGCCACGGGACATCCTGCTGGCGACCGCCCTGCTCGCTGGGTTTGCCGCCGCCGGGGCCGGCATCGTCGCCCTGGTACAGGACTCCACCGAGGCGCGCATCGCGGAGAACCGCATGGCGGTCAATCGCAACCGCATCGCGGAGCTGACCGGGGAACTCGACTACCGCAACGACCCGGTCCACGACACCATCGATCTGCACCACGAGCTGCTGGGTGGAGGCCCCCTGCCGGTCTGGTTCGCCCGCGATGCCGAGGACGAGGTGGTTGGAATCGTCTTCTCCGCGATCGCCCCGGACGGCTACAGTGGCAATATCCACCTGCTGATCGGCGTCGACCGCGACGGCGAACTCCAGGGCGTGCGGGTCTCCGCGCACCGCGAGACCCCGGGCCTGGGCGATGCCATCGAGGCCGAGCGCTCCGACTGGATCCGCGGCTTCGACGGGCGCTCACTGGGCAACCCACCGGCCGAGGGCTGGCACGTGCGCAAGGACGGCGGGGTCTTCGACCAGTTCACCGGGGCCACCATTACCCCGCGTGCGGTGGTTCGCGCCGTCTATCGCACGCTGGAATACTTCGACCATCACCGTGACGAATTGCTGGCGACCCGGCCCGAGGAAACCGGCTCCGTCACGGAACCGCTCCCGACCAGCGAGATCAACGGGGACGACGAGGCAAGCCGATGAACCCGACCCTGACCGACATCATTCGCGACGGCCTGTGGCACAACAACCCCGGGCTGGTGCAGCTGCTGGGACTGTGCCCGCTGCTGGCGATCTCCGGCACCATGGTCAACGCGATTGGCCTCGGCATCGCGACCACCCTGACCCTGCTGCTGTCGAACGTGCTGGTCTCGCTGATCCGTGACCATGCGCGCCCGGAGATCCGCATCCCGGTGTACGTGCTGATCATCGCCTCCATCGTCACCGCCATCGAACTGGCGATGAACGCCTGGTTTCACGGGCTGTACCTGATCCTCGGCATCTTCATCCCGCTGATCGTGACCAACTGCGCCATCATCGGCCGCGCCGAGGCCTTCGCCTCGCGCAACTCGGTTCCGCGCGCCGCGCTGGACGGGCTGATGATGGGACTGGGCTTCACCGGCGTGCTGATTGCCCTGGGTGCCCTGCGCGAGGTGCTCGGCCAGGGCACCCTGATGGCCAACGCCCACCTGCTGTTCGGCGACTGGGGCCACGGCATGACCCTGCAGCTCTACCCGTCCGAGCACGGCTTCCTGCTGGCCCTGCTGCCCCCCGGCGCCTTCATGGCCATGGGCCTGCTGATCGCCGCCAAGAACTGGATCGACAGCCAGTTCGAAGCGGAACCGAGCCCCACCGGCGACGAGACCGCGACCGCAACCGAGGCGAGCCCCGACAACGCCTGATCGGCTCCGGCCTTGATTCCTGGCTGTCAGCCGGTAAACTTCCGGCGCCACGAATCCGTTCTACCGGGGCCACCGCCCCGGACATTCAAACGTCCCAGGAGATTGGCATGGCTGGACACTTCCCGTTTGCTGGCAAGCGCGGCACGCGCTACGGCCTCGCCCCGCGCGGCACGATCGCCGCCTTTTTCGAGAACCACGGGTTCAACGACGAGCTCCAGGAGAAGTACTACAAGTGGTGGTACGACTTCGCCAAGGACTTTGTCGAGAAGGACAGCGACCTGTCCTACACCATGATCCGCAAGTTCGACAGCTACCCGATGGGCACCCATGCCCACCATGCGTTCCACTTGAACGACAAGTACTGGCCGAGCTGCCTGGACGAGCTGGGTTCGTTCATCCGTGACGTCATCTTCCCGAAGATGGACGAAAAGGCGATGCACGACATCGAAGAGAAGCACGCCAAGCTGATCAAGGACCTGGAGAAGGAAGCCGAGTCCAACCCGCGCGACGCCGCGCCGGATATTGGCCATTTCCGCCACGTCTGAGCAACGCCACTACGCGAGTTGCCGGCCCCGCGAAGCGGGGCCGGTTTGTTTGGAGCCCCCGCATCCATGAACGCCGCGAAGCGAGAAGCCATCTTCGAACGCCTGAAGGCGGCGAACCCCGAGCCGACGACCGAGCTCGACTACGACACCCCCTTTGAACTCTTGATCGCGGTCATCCTGTCGGCCCAGGCCACGGATGTCGGCGTCAACAAGGCCACCCGCCGTCTCTACCCGGTGGCGAACACCCCCGAGGCCATCCTCGAGCTGGGCCTGGACGGTCTCAAGGAACACATCAAGACCATCGGCCTGTACAACGCCAAGGCCGAGAACGTGATGAAGACCTGCCGCCTGCTGGTGGAGCGCCACGGGGGCGAGGTCCCGCGTGATCGCGAATCGCTGGAAGCCCTACCGGGGGTTGGTCGCAAGACCGCGAACGTGATCCTCAACACCGCCTTCGGCGTCCCCACCATCGCGGTGGACACCCACATCTTCCGGGTCGCCAACCGCACCGGCCTGGCCCCGGGCAAGACCGTGCTGGAGGTGGAAAAGCGCCTGATGCGCCTGACCCCGAAGGCCTACTTGCAGGACGCCCACCACTGGCTGATCCTGCACGGGCGCTACGTCTGCAAGGCGCGCAAGCCGGAGTGCTGGCGCTGCCCGATCGAGGATCTGTGCGAATACAAGGCGAAGACGCCGCCCCCGACCCGTGGCGCCTGACCACCACCAATACCCCGAGGACACCCCATGTACGGCAACCGCGACCAGATCCGCACCCAGTTCGTCGACGCCTGGCAAAAGGCCCAGGCCGGCGAGGCCCTGTCTGATCTGGAACAGCAACTGGTGGACGTGATCTCGGACCACCCCGAGTACCACGACTACCTGAAGGACCGCGAGACCGCGCTGACCGGCGAGTTCCCGCCGGAGCTCGGCACCTCCAACCCGTTCCTGCACATGGCCATGCACCTGAGCCTGCGCGACCAGGCGCGCACCGACCGCCCGGCCGGGACCCGCCAGCTGCACCAGGGGCTTTGCGCCCGCTTTGGCGTCATGGATGCCGAGCACCGGATGATGGAGTGCCTGGGCCAGGTCCTGTGGGAAGCCCAGCGCAGCAACGCCGCGCCGGACGAGAATGCCTACCTCGAGTGCATCAAGCGCCTGGCGAGCCGCTGACCGCGGAACCCGACCCGCCCACCGATACCGGCCGTCGGTCCAGACCCCACCGGTCCAGCAATACCAGCATGGCGGGCGTGAACAGCAGGGTCAGCGGAGTCGCAAACAACAGCCCTCCGGCGATGGCCGTCGCCAGCTGGACCCAGAACCCTGTGACCGGCGCGCCGACGTAGAAGTCCCTGCCGGAAAAGTCCACCGTCCACGCCAGCACCATCGGCAACAGGCCGAGGATGGTCGTGATCGCCGTCAACAGCACCGGCCGCATCCGCTGCGCGGCCGCGCGCAGGGCCGCCTCCATCGCATCCAGCCCAAGCCTGCGCTGCTCGTTGTAGGTATCGATCAGCACGATGTTGTTGTTCACCACGATCCCCGCCAGCGCCAGCACACCGATCCCGCTCATCACGATGCCGAAGGGCTCCCCGCGCAGCAGCAACGCCAGCAGCACCCCGGCGGTGGAAAACACGATGGCCGAGAGCACCAGAAAGGCCTGGGAGAAGCGATTGAACTGGGTCACCATCATCGCGAGCATCAGGAACAGCGACAGTCCGAACGCCCCCAGCAGGAAGTTCGTGGCCTCGGCCTGCTCCTCGGCCTGACCGCGAAAGCGCAGCTGCACCTCGGCGTCCAGCTCCATGTCGGCCATCCGGCCTTCGAGCGCACGCTGGCGCTCGTCTACCAGATAGCCGGGGGCCGCATCCGCCTCCAGGGTGTACGCACGATGGCCATCGCGGCGCTTGATCAGGCCGGTCGCCGGCACCGGCACCAACTCGGCGAAATGGGCCAGCGGCACCAGCCCGGTGGCCCCCGGCAGGTTCAGGCCCGCCAGCTGCTGAAGATGGCGCTGCGCGGCCGGCAAGCGCAAGCGGATATCAACCTCCTCGTCGCTGTAGTCCGGACGGTAGGTTCCCAGCAAGATCCCGCTGGTGACCAGTTGCACGCCCTCGCCCAGCAGCGGGACATCAACCCCGAAGCGAGCCGCCTGTTCACGGTCAAAGCGCACCTCCAGCTCCACCCCGGGCAGGGGCAGGTCGTCGGTCACGTCCACGAACCCGCCGAGGGCGTCCACCTCGGCGCGCAGCTGCCGGATCACGGGTGGGATCCGGTCGGGATCGGCACTGGCGGCCTCGACCACGATCGGGCGACCCTCGCTCGGTCCACGTTCCTGGGCCCTGAACTGCAGGCGAATCCCCGGCAGGTCCGCGGTCCGACGGCGCAGGTCTTCGATGATGGCCGAAGCCGGTGGCCGCTGCCGCCAGCCAATCAGCTCCAGCTGAATGACCCCGATCACGTCCTCGGCATAGTCGCCCTGCAGACGACCTAGCTGGGTCCCGATGGTGCGCGCGTAGACGTGGCGGATCTCGGGTACGCCGTGCAGAGTGCCCTCCACCTGGCGGACCAGGGCATCCGCCTCCCATACCGAGAGATCGCCGCGTGCCTGCACCTGGACCTGCACGAAGTCAGGCTCGACCTGCGGGAAGAACTCCACGCCCCGGCCCTGCGTGGCATACAGCGCGTAGGCCACCACGACCACCGCGACCGTCCCCGCCAGCGTCCAGCCGGGATGCCGCACTAGGGATTGCAGCAGGTGGATATAGGCGCGCGTAATCCCCTGCAGTTCGTCGTAGCGTCCCTCCTCCGCCGCGCGCACGTAGCGCGTCTGCGCGGCGTTGATCGGCCGGCTCTGCCCGATCACGGCACCCAGCGCCGGGATAAAGACCAGTGCCATCGCCAGCGAGGCGATCAGGGTCACGATCACGGTGGCCGGCAGGTAGACGATGAACTCGCCGACCATGCCGGGCCACAGCAGCATGGGCGCGAACACCGCCAGCGTGGTCCCAATGGCCGTTGTGATGGGCCAGGCCATGCGCTGGGCGGCCGCGCGGAATGCATCCGCCCGCGCCATGCCCTCGGCCACATAGCGATCCGCCAGCTCCACGACCACCACGGCACCGTCCACCAGCATGCCCACGACCAGGATCAGGCCGAACAGCACCACCACGTTCAGTGTGAAACCCATCAGGTAGATCACCAGGATGCCGCCGAGGAAGGCCCCGGGAATCGCCATTCCCACCAGCAGCGCCGCCCGCGCCCCCATCATCGCCAGGATCACCAGCGCCACGATCAGCATCGCGGTTATCACGCTGTTCTCCAGGTCCCCCAGCAGGTCGCCTACATCCCGCGCCATGTCCTGCAGGTAGGTCACCTCCACCGCTTCCGGCCAGTCGGCCCGGGCGGCCTCAATGGTCGCCCGGGCAGCGGCCACGACCTCGAGGATATTAGCCTCCGAGGCCTTGCGGATCTCCAGCGAAACCGAAGGCTGACCATCGATGCGGGTGAAACCCTCGGGGTCGCGGTAGGTCTGACGCACCTCCGCGACATCGCGCACCCGCACCACCGCATCGCCCTCCACGCGGATCGCGGTGTCCAGCACGTCGTCGACATCATCAATGGTGCCCGGCACGCGCAGCGGAATACGTCCGGCCCCGGTGTCCAGCGCGCCGGCCGCCACCAGCCGGTTGTTGCGCTCGATCGCGCGGGTCAGTTCGCTGAAGGACAGTTCATAGGTCTCCAGCACCAGCGGATCGACCAGGACCTCCATCTGCTCCTCGCGATCCCCGCCGACATCCGCCTCCAGCACCCCGGGGATCGCCTCGACCCGGTCGCGCAGCTCGCGCGCCAGGCGCACCAGCGCCCGCTCGTCCAGCGGCCCGGAGAGATTCAGCGTCAGCACCGGAAACAGCGACAGATCGACCTCGGAGACGCTCGGCTCCTCCGCACCCGCCGGCAGCTCGGGGCGCACCTGGTCGACCTCCTCGCGCAGGTCCGACAACGCCTGGCGATTGTCCCAGCCCGGCTCGAAGTCCAGACGCACCAGGGCAAAGCCCTCGCCCGCCCAGGACTGCATCTCGTCCACCCCGGGCAGTGCCTGCAGCTCGCGCTCCAGCGGCCGCAGCATCAAGCGCTCGGCGTCTTCCGGGCTGACCCCGGGATACGGCACCGAGACAAAGAAGATCGGGACATCGATCTCCGGTGCCGCCTCCTTGGGCACGATGTGGTAGGCGGTCGCCCCCAGCACCAGGATCAACAGAAGAAAAAGCAGTACCGTCCGGGCATGTGCCACCGCCCAGGCGATCAGGGACCTCACGGCGCCGCCCCGTCCACCGATTCCGGCACCGACGCCCCGGGGTCCACCTGCGCCGCTTGCGGGCGCACCGGCTCGCCATCCGTTACGAAACCGTGGCCGATGGTGATCACCCGTGCCTGTTCGGGCAGGCCGGTCACCCAAACGCCATCGGCCGCGGCCCGGATCACCTCCACGGCGTGGAACACCACCCGATCCGCCGCGTCGACCGTCTTCACGCCCACACGCCCGGCGTCATCCAGCCCCATCCAGGCCGGGGACAGCTTGTGCGCCTGCACCACGGCGGTCGGGATCTCGACGCCGGCACTGATACCCGACGGCAGTGCCTCGTCCGGGTTCGGCACGGCAATCTCGACGCGAAAGGTCTGCGTGCCCGATTCGGCCACGCGCGAAACGAACCGCACCTCGCCCTCGGCACGCCGTCGATCAAGGAAACGGATCCGCGCCGGCTGGCCCGGCTCGACCCGCCCGATCTGGTGCTGGGGGACATGCACCACCGCCAGGAGCGGGTCGTTGTCGACCACCTCCGCCACCGGGTCGCCGCGACTGACGAAGTCGCCGCGATCCGCCAGGCGCTGATTCACGATGCCCGCGACGGGTGCGACGATCCGCGTGTTGCGGATGTCCAGCTCGATCGCCTCGAGCTCGGCCCGTGCGGCCTCGCGCTCCGCCTCGCGGGCCTCCAGTTGGGTACGCGAGACATGGCCCTGGTCGTGCAGGCGCTGGGCCGCCTCGTATTCGCTCTCCGCCCCGCGCAACCGGGCAATCGCCTGCCGCCGCCGCGCCTCGCGATCATCCATGCGCAGGTTCGCGAGTTCATCCCCCACATCCACCCGCGCCCCGCGGGCCACGGCCCATTCCGCGACCTGGCCTTCGGTCTCCGCCCGCACCATTACTCGCAGATCCGGTTCCACCCGCCCTTGCAGCACCAGCAAACGCTCTACCGGCTCGGCCGTGAGCTCCGTTACCGCCACCGCCATGGGCTGGGGATCGCTTGCCCGCGGCGCCTCCTCCGTCTCGCGCCCGAGCATCCCGGAGACGATCCAGACCACCACGAGCACCATAATGCCCAGGGCGATGAACAACCGGGACTGAGCGCGCAGGCCCTGCCAGACAGACCCGCTCACGCTACGCTTCCAGCCGCGCCCGGACGAACTGCACCAAGAACCCGGCCCCGGGTCTCACTGTGCACCACCGAACAGCCGCTGCCACCAGCGCCGGCGACTGCCGGTGGGGGGCACCGCGACCTCGAGATCCACCGGCGGCACCCGCGACACGACCCAGCCCGGCAGGACCCGGAGCCCGGAGGAGCCGCAGCTGGAGCCGAGGTTGTTGGGATCGAAGATCTTCACGAACTCCGGATGCTCGCGGTCATCGACGTACACGATCCCGCAGTAATCCTCGTCGTGATCACGCCGCAAGAGGGCGTCGACTTCGTCGACGAAACGCCAGAAGGTCTCCTCCGGCACCGGCTGATCCGGGACATCGTCGCCCACCGCATAGACGTACCATCCGGCGTCCGCGCGCTCGCGCAGACGCTCCCACAGTTGGTCCAGCTGCTCCCAGTATAGGATGCCGGTGGACCCGGCCTCGAATCGTTGCAGGAAGTCGAGTTCGGGACATTGTTGCGCGGTGGACATAAAGGGCATCCGGGGGTCGCCAGCATAAGCAAACATCGTAGGCCCCCACCCCGGATGCGACAAGCCGGTGGAAGCGGATCCGACCCACGCTTGCGTGGAACCCCGAACCCGCGCCAGGCTCTTAGTCCAAAGAGCCGCCATCGAAGACGAATCCGCCATGCGAACGATCAGCCACTCCACCTCCCTGCGCGCCGAGCCGGATCGGGTCTTCGAGCTCCTGAGCCACGTCCCCAATTTCGTGGACCTGTGCGACCACGTGGAACATATCGAGCGGCTGGGCGATGACTGCTACCGCTGGACCATTCGCGCCGCCGGCATGCGCATGGGCTTCGACGTCGAAGTCTGCAGCGCCATCGCCCCCGAACACTTCGCCTGGCGCTCCATCCGCGGGATTCACAATCGCGGCAGTTACCGGCTGACCCCTGATGGCGAGGGCCATACGCGGGTGGACTTCGAACTGGAGTACAAGCTGAATCCGATCCTGGATGCCGCCGTGCGACGCGTGGCCCAATCGCTGGTGGAGCGCGTATCGGAGCAGCTGATGGACCGCGCCCAGCAGCGCCTGGACGCCCAGGCGCCACGCGCCTGACGGCCCTACAGGCCAGCCGTCAGGCGGTTTCCACCGCCCCGGAATCGCCGGCAGCCTCGTTCAATAGATCGCGCAGGGTGCGTCCATCCAGACGCTCCCGCCGCGCCACATCGACGTCCTTCAGGGTCCGCTCCACCGCCGCACTGCCACGCAAGCGGCGGATCGCGCGGTCGTCGGTGTCCGCGCGCAGGGCCTCCAGGATCTCGTCCACACGGATGGCGTCGAGATCCCGCGCCGGGACCAGCTGCTGCCCGTCCTCGCCCGCCTTCAGCAACAGCCCGGCCTCCTCCAGCCGGCGCGCGGAGCCTCCCAGGGCATTGCCCGGGACGGCCAGCGCCGCGGCGACCTCGTCCAGCGTCGGCGCCGGATGCCCGTCATGGAAGCGCTGTCCGACCTGCTGCATCAGGTGCAGGCCCATGCGCTCGCGCCCCGCGCCGGACAAGCGCAGGCGGATACCCCGCACGTTCATGTATTCCGGGTGCTGCACGAAGAAGGCGACGTTCGCCCCGATCAGCAGGATCAGCCAGGCGAGATAGAGCCAGATCAGCAGCATGATCATGATCGCGAAGCTGGAGTAGATCGCCGCATAGCGGGTCGAACCCGCCACCATGTTGGCGAACACCCAGCCAACGCTCTGCCACAGCAACCCGGCCACCACGGCCCCCAGCAGCGCCGGGATCACCTTCACCCGGGTGTTCGGCACAAACACATAGATAAAGGCAAAGGCGGCGATGATCAGGAGATAGGGCACCAGCCGCGAGATCTCGGTGATCAGCATGCCGACGGGCCCGATCCCGGCGACCGTCTGCATCGCCGCCGACGACATCACGGTAGCGGTCACCCCCAGTGCGGAGACCACCAGAACCGGACCGATCAGAATCACCGACAGGTAGTTGGAGAAGCGCTGGGCCAGGCTGCGGTTGTTCTCCACCCGCCAGATGGCGTTGAAGGCCAGCTCGATCTTCTGCACCAGTGCGATGACCGTGTAGACCAGGAACAGCAGACCCACGAAGCCGAGCACGCCCACGCGCATATTGTCGACAAACTCGAGCACATTGTGGGCAATCTCCACCCCCTGCTCGCCCAGCGGCTCGAGCACGCCCAGCAAGAATGGTTCCACCGCGTTGTGGGCACCAAAGGCCTTGAGCACCGAGAATGACAGCGCCAGCAGCGGCACCATCGACAACAGGGTGGTGAACACCAGGCTCATCGCGCGCAGCGTCAGCTGCCCCTCGGAGACCTCGCGCACCAGCGCGAAGACACCGCGTACCATCCCGAGCGGGACTGCCTTCCAGCGCGGCAACGCCGACAGATCCGTGTCATTGACCAGCTCGGTCAACTGGCGGCGCCGGGCATCCAGGCGCTCGGCCCAGGCTATGCTGGCCACGCATCACTCCCGTGGATGGGGGGTTCCCTCACGCGCCGTTACTTCTGCTGCCATTGGCCGTTGCCGTCCTGGTACCAGTAACCCGAGGGGGCCTCTTCCACCCAGACGCGGGCAAAGGTCTCGCGGATCTGGCGTTCCCAGTCCGGACGGTCATTGGCCCGGGCGATCTCGCGGTAGAGCGAATCCCGATCCGAGTTCTCCTCGCTGACCAGTCGCTGCACGGTGCTGCGATCGCGCAGCGGAACCTCGGAGAGATCGCGGATCACCACATCCGCGTTGTTACCGAAACCGATCGCACCGCTGCGGAAATGCGGTGCCAGCTGCGGCCCCCGCTCGCGCAGCGAGGCCCGGATGCGGTTAATGGCCGGGGTCTCGATCTGCAGGTCCGGGCTCTGCGCGGCGGCCGGGCTCACCAGGCGTTCCAGCACCCACACGAGCACCGGCGCGGCGCTCGCCGTGCCCGTGTGGCGCGGCTCCGACGGCGGCAGCTGCACACCGGACTCGGACTCCGGTGCCGGCTCGGCCTCGGGCACCTGCAGCGCATCCCGCACGATGGCGCGCGCCGCCTCCTCCGCCGCTGCGGTGGGGAAGTAGATATTGATGGTCACGCAGCCCGCGAGCAGCGCGAACATCAGAGCCAGTCCCGGAACACTCCACAAAGCCTTCATGCCTGTCATCCCTTGTTCGGGCGGGTGAACCCCGCATGTGCCCAATCTACACCATCATCCTGAACCGTAACCAAACACCGCGGCTGACTCATTGCACGACCGGCCCCTCGCCGCCCTGAATCTGCGCCAGGCGGTCGATCAGTTCCGGCCAGTCCACCCGGCGGTTGTAGCCGATCACCTCGATCTGCGGCAGGCCACCGCCCTGTACCAGCACGAACCCGCCGTCCGGGCGATCTGCCACCCCGGAGGCCGTGCACACGTCCCCGCGCAGTTCGCAGCGAAAGCCCAGGCGGCGATAGCTGAAGTTCTCGAAAACGCGCAGGAAGATCGACGAAGCCGCCGCCTGCAGGCCGCCACCCAGCTCGGTGATGTTCTCCACCGCCCGCTGGCTGATGCGCCGCCGTCCCGGATCGTCCATTGGCGTCATCAGCTCCAGGTCCATGTGCACCGGCGACCAGTCCACCATCACCAGGTCGTTCACGTGCCCCGACAGCCGTCCCTGGATCCGGCCGATATCGAAGGCCCGCGTGACCAGTTCCAGGTCCAGGCGCTGGATCTGCGTGGACAGCCCGAGCTCCGGTGCGTACCCGAACAGATCGTGAATATAGACATCGCGCAGCACCACCTCGCCATCGAACACCTGGACCAGCAGCCGCCCATCCACGTTCAGATCACCGTCCTCCAGGCGCACCCGCGGGATCATCCCGGCCACCTGACCGGAGAAGCGAGGCCAGCCTAACACCCCGGTCAGCGACTCCAGACTGATCGCCCGAATCCCCCCCTGAAACTGCACGTCCGGCCCGGTCTCGGTCTGCTGCACGCTGAAGGCCCCGACCCGCAGGCCCCCATCGAGGATCGGGATCTCGGTCGCCTCCAGCAATTCCAGCCCCTGTGGCCGCGCACGCACCCGGGCGGAAAACCCGTCGAACGGCAGGCCGTACAGATGGGCGGCATCAAAGCCGATGCGGCCGGGGCCACCCGGCACGGTGGCGGACCAGTCCAGCTCGCCCTGCGCACCGCTCACACCAAAACGCCCACGCCGGTCCTGAGCCTCGACCCCGGACCATTCGAGCCGGGCGTAGTGCGGCTCGGAGGCTTGCACCTCGACCTCGCCGCTCATACGGCCTGCGGCATCCAGTTCGCCCAGGGCTGTCCCCACCAGCCACGGCGACAGCACGGTCTCGTAGATCACGCCAAGTGCCCCGACCTCACCCCGGAACTGGCCATCCAGACCACGTTCGGGCGCGAAGGCGAGGCCCTGTCCCTGCAGCGAGGCCGCCTCGCCATAATCCAGTGACAGCGACTCCGCTCGCACCGCTCGGCTCTCGCCGTCCACCACCACCCCGCGGGCGTCCAGGGTCAGCGGACCTTCGGCATCCAGATCGACAAACCAGGGATCGACGAACACCACACCCGCTGTCAGTGCCAGATCAACATCCCAGCCGTCGGCATCGCCCGCGAGGCGCAGCCGGCCGTCCAGTTCTTCCCCAGCCTGCAGGCCCAGATCGTCGCTAAATGCGAGATCATGCACAGTCAGCGTGACCTCGGAACGCCCGCGTTCACGCCAGTGCAGCGCGAGATCCGCCGTGCCCTGCCCCAGATGCACGGGCAAATCCATTGGCAGGCGCGCCGACCCGGCCAGGGCCGCCAGGTTGATCCCCGCGAGATCGGCCCGCACATCCCAGCCGCGGGCGGGATCCAGCCGCACGTGGAAATCACCCTGCGCCCCGAACCAACCGGGCCAGGCACCCGCCAGCGCAAGCGCGCCCGTCTCGCGCCCCCAATACAGGCCTACCGGGGCACCCCGCAGGTGCAGATCCCCGGCATCACCCCAGAGTCGCGCCGTATCGCAGCGGACCTCGGCACGACTTACCTGCAGATCACTGCATTCCACGCGCAGGTCTTGCAGGGTTCCGATGGGCTCGGGGAGTTCGACGCGATCCGCGCGGATCGCCAGGGACAGGCCTTCGCGCGTCCATTGCACACGGGTGCGCAGGCCATGCGCGTCAAGATCGTCGCGCAACAGGGATTCGATCCGCAGATCCAGCTGGATGCCGCCATCGAACTCCGCCTCCGCATCCGCGGCCACGGCCACACCCGCCAGCAGAAAGAGCACCAGCCCGGCCGCCGCGCCATACAAGCCCGGTGCACGGCGCAGCGCGAGCATCAGGCCGGGTCGCCCCGCTCCGGCAGACGGTCGCGTAGCGGCCGTGCCAGGCGGGCCAGCCATTCGCGCATCGCGAAGCGCGACGTCTCCAAGGCCTCGAGGGTCGGCAGGAAGTCCTCGACCCGCCGTGGATCGCTCATGGGGCCGCGAAAGCCGGTCGGTGCCGGGTCGGCCGCCAGGCCGGCACGTTCGAAGCAGGCCAGGGCACGCGGCATGTGCAGGGCCTGGGTCACCACCAGCACCCGTTGCACGTCGCTTTGCTGCAGGCGCTGGCGGGTGTGCGTGGCGTTCTCGCAGGTGTTGCGCGAGGTGCTCTCCAGCCAGCGCACCGGCACCCCCAGATCGGTTTGCAGGGTGGCCGCCATCAGCTCGGCCTCGGAGCGCCGCCCGGGCAACGCGCCCGGACGCCCGCCCGAGACCAGCAGCGGCAGCCCGGTATCGCGGTGCAGCCGGGCGGCATGGCGCAAACGCTCGTGGGTCTGGGGGTTCAGGGCGTCGCGGCCGCCGTCCTCGCCGCGTCCGGGCCAGCGTCCGCCGCCCAGCACCACGATGGCATCGGCCCGCCCCACCGCCACCACGGCATCGCGCAGCTCGCGCTCGATGGCGTGCGCCAGTGGCTGGGCAACAACATTCAGGCTTGGCAGCACCAGCGCCAGCAGACCGATCGCCAATAACGGCCGCCCCCCGCGCCAGTCGGCGCGCCAGAAGGCGACCCCGACCAGGGTCAGCGCGATCCCAAGCCCCGGGGGCAGCAACAGGTATTCGGCAACCGTCTGCAGGGACGCGAGCACGGCGCTCTCCGCCTGCGATCCGCCCTACTTCTTGCCCGGGGAATAGAGGTAGTGGGCGTACGTCGCCACGTCCTCGGAGACCCGGCGGATCAGGTGATCCAGGCTGATGATGGCGAACTCCAGCAGGTTCACCGCGATGTACGGCTGCTCGACGCGCAGGCGGTCGTACATGGAGCGCGACAGGCGCAGCAGGCGGGTATTGTCGCTCAGGGCGCGCATGCGCACGCCGCGGGGCACGCGGTCAAAGAACGACATGGACCCGGCCAGCTCGCCGGTTTGCATGCGACCGACCTCGATCTCCTGGTTGCCGTCGTCGTGGTACAGCGCGGCGGTCCCGCTGACGACGAAGAACAACGACTCCCCGACCTCGCCAATATCGGCGATCACCTGCTTGTGATGGGTTTCCAGCACCTCCAGGTATTCGAGAAGGATCTCGACCTCGGCCGGCGTCAGCGACGCCGAGATCGGGTGTTTGGAGAGGAATTCGGTCAGCAGTTCCTTGGACATGGAGAGGCTTCCTTCTGACGGGTCCGCAGTAGAAGTGGGAGTACATTAGAGTATAACGAACGCGACCCCGGGACGGGGCGACCAAGACCACCGGGGAGGTACCGCTTGATCGACATCGATGCCCTGCGCCGCCACCTGCCGCGGCGCCTGCGCGACGGCCGGACCGTCCTGCTCGTGGCCGACACGGATAGCCAGGAAAGCCCTCCGGGCGTGGAGCAGGAGAGCGTCGCGGCATTTCTCGAGCACCCGCCCGGGCCGCGCGTGCCGCTGGTCCTGCTGCCGGATACGCTGAGCGCACTGGACGTCACGACGGGCCAGCAGCTCCTGGGCGGGTTGCGCGACCGCTGGGCCGACGAGGTGCTGATCCTGCATCGGCGGGACGACGAACGCTGGGGCCTGAACGATTTCCTCGCCCTCGGTTTCCGCCACGACCCGGAGGCCGAGGCGGCCGCGCCGGATCACACGGTCTATCGCACCAGCCTGTACGACTACAAGCTCACCCCCGACTGGCTGAACGCCCGTTTCTGGGCCAACCCGGAGATGTGGGACAAGCGCCGCTGGTAGCGGCGCCCGGCGGACGAGACGCCATACGCCTAATCGTCGTCGGGGTTCAGGCGCGGATGCGTCTCCTCGCCCCACCACCAGACCACGGCGCCGGAGGCAAACATCGCGATCACCACGAACCAGAAGCCCCAGACCACCGACCCGCCAATATGGGCCACGATGCCCAACCCGAAGGCCCCCACTCCGTAGCCAAGATCCCGCCAGAAGCGGTAGGTCCCGATCGCCGAACCGCGCCAGTTCGGGTGCGCGATATCCGCCACTGCCGCGCTCAGGTTGGGATACAGCAGCGCCATGCCGAGACCGGTCACCGCCGCCGCGAACGACCACCACAGCACGCCCTCGCCCAGCAGCGTCAGGGCCACCCCGCCGCCGCAGATCCACATGCCCCAGATAATCGGCTGCCGGCGGCCAATATGGTCCGACAGGCGGCCGGTGAGGAACTGCGATCCGCCCCAGACAAACCCGTAGATCCCGACCACCCAGCCGATCGCCGCGAGGCTGAGCCCCTGCTGGTAGAGGAACACCGGATAGAACACCCACACCAGCGCATCCACGAACTTCTCGACCAGCCCCGCCTGACTGAACGCGGCCATGCGCCGGTCGCGCCAGGACATCAGCGTGAACACCTCCCAGGTGCTGGGCGTATCGGAGATATTCTTCGAATACCGCGGGATGGGCCCAGTGGACTGCCCCGCGGCATGCCGCGCACCCTCGGCCTTCGCCCAGTCCAAGGTCTCGCGCACAAACAGCACCGTCAGCACGATCGCCAGCGCGATCACTACCAGGCCAAAAATCAACAGCCCCATGCGCGGACCGAACGCTGCAGCCATGTAGCCCGTCACGATCCCCGCCACTGCGACCCCGACATAGCCGGAGAACTCGTTCATCCCCATGGTGAAACCGCGTTCATCGGCACGGGTGATGTCCATCTTGGCCGTCTGGGTCATCGACCAGGCCAGGCCCTGGTTCACGCCCAACAGCACGGTCGCGGCCACGATCCAGCTCCAGGACGGCGCGTAGAGAATCATGAACGGGATCGGGATCGCCGCCACCCAGCCCAGCATCAGGACGGTCTTGCGGCCCAGCCGTTCGGACAGGCGACCGGCAACAAAATTGAGCGCCCCCTTCACCACGCCAAAGGCGACCACAAACGCGGTCAGCAGCATGAACGAGCCCTCGGCCACCCCGAATTCGCTCTCCGCCAGGGCCGGCACGACCGTGCGCATCATCCCGATCGTCAGGCCGACGAAGAAAACCTGGATCAGCTGCTGACCGAACTGCCCGAGGTTCTCCCGGATCCCGTGCGTCAGGTGGGCATAGGCCTCCGCGGCCTTGTGATGGTCCGTCATGGCGAGTCCCTCTTGTTTCCGATCAGGCCGCGATGTTCGCGGCAACGTAGGCATCCATCCCCGAAGGACGCGGCGGGATGTCCTGGGTCAGGAAATCGACGAACGCCTCGCGGTCGCGGATCCCAAGCCCCGGGTTGAAGCGCTTTTCGAAGCCCAGGGTGGACGAGGGCTTGCCGGACAGGCCTGCGCCACAGACGCTCCCGGCATAATGGCCCGGGTAGATCTCCAGCTCGTCCGGCAGACCCAACAGGCGTTGCTGGAGGCTGTCGTACAGGCGCCCTGCCATCTCGCGCTCGCGGCCGGCCAGGTCGGGCCGCCCGATGCTTCCGATAAAAAGTGTATCGCCGGTCAACACGAACCAGGGCTGATCGCCGCGACGCTTGTCGGTAACCAGCAGGCACACGCTGTCCTCGGTATGGCCCGGAGTATGGATCACCTTGACCTCGACATTCCCGGCGGCGATCCGCTCGCCATCCTCCAGCGCGTGGAAGTCGAACTCGACCACCGAGCGATCCGACGCGTGCAGGCAGTACTCGGCTCCGGCACGCCTTGCCAGATCACGGCCGCCGGAATAGTGGTCGGCATGGATATGCGTATCGATCACGTGGGTGATCGCGACACCCGCCTCGCGGGCCCGCTCCAGAAACCAGTCCTGATCGCCGTCCACCACATCCACGGCAATCGCCTTCCCTAGCGATCCACAGCCGAACAGATAGGACAACGACGATTCCCGCGTGGGCAGCTGATGGAAAAACATGACGTGCCTCCTGGACCGATTTCCGGTCTCTCCCTGGGTTAGTTGGATTCCGATTCCTGGGTAATGGGCAGACCCTGATAGCGCCATTCGGCGACGCCATCCTCGAAGCGGGTCGCCTGGAACCCGTGCGCGGCCAGGATCTCTACAGCCTCGCTGGCCATCAGGCAGTAGGGACCGCGGCAATAAGCCACCACCGGTCGGTCGGTCGGCAGCTCGCCGAGCCGATTGCGTAGCTCGCTGATCGGGATGGATCGGGCATACGGCAGATGGGCGTTCGCGTATTCCATGCCGGGACGGACATCGAGAACGATGAGATCGCCCCGACGCGCCTGTTCCAGCAGTTCGGGGCCCGCCATCGGGGCCAGCTCGCCAGGGCCCTCGGCCATCTCGCGGGTCGCGGCCTGCAATTCGAGCAGGCGCTCCTCCGCCAGGGTGCGCAGCATTACCCAGAAATCCGCGACATGCTGATCCACCAGGCGATAGAACATATGGCGCCCTTCGCGCCGGGCCGCGACCAGCCGCGCCTGGCGCAGCTCCTTCAGGTGGGCACTGGTCAGCTTCACGCTGAGCTCTGCATCCGCAGCCAGCTGCTCGACGCTCTTTTCGCCCTGCACCAGCACCTCGATCAGTTCCAGGCGTTTCGGGCTGGCCGCGGCGCGCGCGATGCGGGCCACCTGTTCGTACAGCAGATCCTTGAGTTCACGTCCGGACACAGTGTGCATTCCAATATTCATTGGAATGAACGATAGATGACCCAGGGATCGCACGCAAGTCCGGTGATGACCCGGATCTGGCCGCGGAGGAATCCTCCCACCACCAGGGGCGCGCTGGATCGGGCCCTCCGGTTTCTGGGTGATTTTGGGGTCTCGCCTATTCCTGAGTAGTTTACTCGGGAACTTCAATTAGAAGTTGCTTACTAACTTAACGAGCAACCCGTGCCTTCGGGCACACTTCCCCTGCAACAGGAGAACGTCATGAGCCAACTGATCAACAACTTCCCGGCCGACGGTGTCGTCACCATCAACCGCGTGATCCTCAAGCCGGAATACACCATCGACGATCTGCAGGAACGTGTGGCCGTCCTGTGCGAGAACGTAAAGACCTATCACTCGGATACCGGCTTCGTCGGCGGCTTTGTCGCGCTGAACTCCGGCTCCGTCTCCAATGAAGGCTCCACCATCGGCCAGGCGGTCGAGAGCCCCATGAAGGACAAGGAAGCCCTCATCATCACCTTCTGGAATAGCTTCGACGAACACGAAGCGTCGCACCAGAGCGAGACCTTCCAGCCCCTGTTCCAGCAGGTACTGGAACTGTGCGAGAACGGAAACGAGGAGATCGCCTACGAGATGCTCTGGTCCGGCGCAGCCTACGATCCGGAACAGGCGAGGGCCGCCCGCGAGGCGAAGGAAACCCACGCGGCCTGAGGGCCGCTATTCAGGCACGATCGTCTCTCCGACGACCGTACCCATGGCCGGGGCCTTGCGCCCCGGCTTTTTCGTGTCTGGCGCGCCGTCATGTCCCCTACCCGGATGATCGGCTATCCGCGCACGAGCGCCGGCGGGCTCACGCGCGCGGGACGTCGTCGTCCTGCTTCGCGTCCTGTATCTCCGGGGGCGAGGCCAGGGTGTGATTCTTCTCGTCGTAGCGGCCCTTCAGCTCGTCGGTCTTGCTGTGCTCCCACAGCGGCACCCCGACAAAGTAGCCGGCGCGCCCGATCGCGTGCGCGGCCACCGGTGCGGTGAGCAGCAGGAAGCCAATCACCGCCACCGCGCGGGTGGTGACCCCGCCGTCGCCAAAGTAAACCGCCACGCCGACCATCATCAGACCCGCCCCCAGCACACCGGCCTTGGTGGTGGCATGCAGGCGCATCGGCAGGTCGGGCATGCGCACCAGACCCAGCGCCGCGACCACCATGAACGCGGCCCCGACGACCAGAAACAACCCCGTCAAGAACTCAGTCATCGTCCCGGTGCCCCCCTTTCTCCAGGTAACGGGCAAAGCCCACTGCGGCCAGGAACGCGGTCAACGCCAGCACCATGGCCACGTCGATGAACGGGGTGCGGCCACTGGAGATCACGTAGACCGCGATGAAACCGATGGTCAGCGACGCAATCAACTCCAGTGCCACCACGCGATCCGGCAGCGTCGGCCCCAGGTACAGCCGCCAGAACCCCAGCACCAGGGCCAGGCTCAGCAACGCATTGGAAGCAATAATAGCGATATCGAACATCGGACCTCCCCGCGCCTAGTGGGCCATGCGGTTAATAAGGTAACGCTCAGCCGTCGCACAAGCGTTGTGGGCAAGGCGCGCAAGCGCAGGACTGGCCTTCGCCCATTCAAGCGAGCGGAACGCGGACCACGGCGCTTGTGCGACGGCCCTTCGGGAGCCACTGTGCTGGCGCGACTCGGCGTTGCGTTTCTTGGCAAGGACGCTGCCATTCCCTGCGAAACGCGCCTTGATTCGCGCCAGCACAGTGGCTCTGAGCGTTACCTTATTAACCGCATGGCCCACTAGCGCAGGATCTCCAGCGCGCGGTGTTCCAGGTACTTGATCGAGCGGATCACCGCATCCCGGTCCTCGAGGTACATCACGTGGATGTACAGCACCTTCTTGTCGGTGGAGACGTCCAGGCTCAGCGTCCCCGGCGTCAGCGAGATCAGGTTGGCGACGATGGTGATCTCGCCATCGGTCTTGGCATCCAGCGGGAAGGCAATCACGCCCGGCACCATGTGGTGAGTCGGCGTCATCACGTCGTAGGCAACCTTGAGGTTCGACAGGAACAATTCCCACAGGAAAAACCCGATAAACCCGATGAATTTCGGCACCCGCCGCGCGTAGCTGGCAAACCCCGGCTTGTCACGCAGGGCAAAGGCCAGCAGCACGTAGCCCAGGAAAAATCCGACCAGCAGATTGCCGGTGGTAAACGTCCCGGTCAGAAAGACCCAGATCAGGGCCAGCGCGATGTTCCAGGTCAGCGCGATCATTGGCGGGCCTCCCCGAGTACCGCCTCGATATACTGCGACGGATCCAGCAACTGCTCGGCCGACATCAAAGCCATCTGGTAGATCGGCTCGCCGTACAGGCCGATGGCCACGGTCATCAGCGCCAGCATGATCACCGGGACCCACATCCAGATCATCGGGCCGGACGTGACGTCAAGCGTCTCGCCCTCGACCCCTTCCGGCTGCGCCTTCCAGAACACCTCGGCCCAGATCTTGATCATCGAGTACAGCGTCAGCAGACCCACCACCAGCGCGACCGCCACCACCCAGTAGGCCTCGGCTTCGATGCCCGCGCGGATGATGATGAACTTGGCAAAGAAACCCGACAGCGGCGGCAGCCCCGCCAGCGACAAGGCCGGAATCAGAAACAGCACCCCCAGCATTGGATGCGTACGGTAGATCCCGCCCATCAGCTTCAGCTCGTGGGTGCCCTTCATCACGAACGTGATCCCGCTGATCAGGAACAGATTCGCCTTCACGATGATGTGATGCATGATGTAGAACACCCCGCCCACCAGGGCCAGCGGCGTGAACAGCGCCAGACCCATGATCATGTAGCCGATCTGGCTGATGATGTGAAACGACAGGATGCGCCGGAATTCGTAATGCGCGGCCGCCCCGAGCACGCCGGTCAGCATGGTCGCCGCTGCGACCCACAGCAGGATCTCGTGGGTGTAGTCAACTTCCTGATTGAAGATCAGCGTGAACACGCGGTACAGCGCGTAGACCCCGACCTTGGTCAGCAACGCCGCGAACAGCGCCGAGACCGCCACCTTCGGCGTGTGGTAGGACGCCGGCAGCCAGAAGAAGAACGGGAACGCCGCGGCCTTCACCCCGAACGCGACCAGGTACAGCATCGCGATTACGGTCACCAGACCGGTGTCCTCGACGGTGGACAGCTTGTCGGCGATATCCGCCATGTTCAGGGTGCCGGTCAGCCCGTAGGTCAGGCCGATCGCGGTCAGGAAGATCATCGACGACAGCAGGTTCAGGGTGACGTACTTGATCGCCCCTTCCATCTGCGCGCGTTCGCCACCCAGGATCAGCAGCGCGAAGGAGGCGACCAGCATCACCTCGAACCACACGTAGAGGTTGAAGATGTCGCCGGTCAGGAACGCGCCATTCACCCCCGCCAGCAGCAGATGCAGCAGCGGGTAATATCCGAACTTCTCCGACATCTTGCCAATGCCGGAGAGCGAATAGATCGCCGTGGCGAAGCCGATGATACCGGTCAGCACCACCATGATCGCCGCCAGCATGTCGGACACCAGCACGATACCGAATGGCGCGGGCCAGGAGCCCATCTCCATCACCACGTGCCCGTGCTCCCAGGTATCCGCCAGCAGCCACACGCTGACGGCCAGCATCAGCCCGGTACCGAGCACGCCGAGGGCCCGCTGCGCGAAGTGCGAACGCCACAACATCACCGACAACGCACCGACCAGCAGCGGCACGATGATCGGGAGGGCCACGGACATCATCATCGATCGGTGTCCTTCATCTGGTCCATGTCATCGGCCTGCACCACTTCGTAGGCGCGGTGGATCAGTACCACGGCAAACGCCAGCACCCCGAAACCGATCACGATCGCCGTCAGCACCACGGCCTGCGCCAGGGGATCGGCCGCGACCCCCTCGGGCACCGTATCTCCGGGGGAGATCAGTGGCGGCGCGCCCGATGTCATGCCGGCGACGGTAAAGATCAGCAGGTTGGCGGCATTCGACAGCAGCACCAGGCCGATCACCAGCTTCACGATCGAGCGGCGCAGCATCATGTAGATGGCCGCGGCATAGAGACCGCCGACCACGAAGGCCATGACGACTTCCATTAGTCCTCCGCCTCCGCGAGGTTGAGCATGATGGTCAGCACCGAGCCGATGACCACCAGGTACACCCCGATATCGAAGATCAGCACGGTCGAGAGCTTCATCTCGCCGAAGATCGGCGCAGTGAACTCCCACCACTGGGCGGTAAAGAAGGCCTGCCCGCGAAACACGCCGGGAATGGCACTGATCACCGCCAGGACCATGCCGGCACCCAGAAGATCCCGAGGGTCCACCCGCAGCACCTTGCGTGCCGACTCGGTATCCATCGAAAACAGGTACAGCAGGATCGCCGCCGCCGCGACCAGCCCACCAATGAAACCGCCGCCCGGCTCGTCGTGCCCGCGCAACAGCAGGAACACGGAAAACAGCAGCAGTAGCGGCAGCAGGAAATGTCCCGCGGTGCGCAGGATCAGGGAATGCATGTTCATCGGCGGTCCTCCGCGCGGAAACGAAGCATCGCGTACACCCCGATCGCCGCCAGCGCCAGCACGAAGATTTCGCCCAGGGTATCCAGTGCACGGAAGTCGACCAGCACCACGTTAACGATGTTGCGGCCGTAACCGGACGGCACCGACTCGTCGATGAAGTACTGCGAGATGGAGTCGAACAGCCGCGCATCCACGGTGCTCAGGATCAGCAGCGTGATCATGCCGCCCATCACCAGCGCGATCCCGGCGTCACGCAGGCGCAGCGCGGTGGACGACAGGTTCAGGAAGCCCGGCAGCCGGAACAGCACCAGCACCAGCAGGATCACGGTCAGGGTCTCGACCAGCACCTGGGTGATGCCGACGTCCGCCGCGCTGTAGAGCACGTAGACCAGCGCCACGGTGAAGCCCAGCGAGCCCAGGGCCGCCACTGCGCCCAGTCGCGAGCGGGTCAGCACCGCGAACAGCGTGGAGGCCACCAGGACCGCCAGGATGGCGATCTCGTGGACCTTCAGGCGCTCGAGATTCAGCGACCCGACGCCGACCTCGAACAGCTGGGCGGTGACCCCGACCAGACCCGCGGTCACCACGACGATCACGATCACGTAATAGCGCAGATAGCCGTTCTGCAGCACTCGGGTCTGCCATTCGGACAGCCACACCAGGCCGTCCATCATCTTGAAATAGCCGTTCTCCGGGCCGAATTCGGCGACGCGATCGACCCAGGCCAGCGCGCGGCGCGCCTGGTCCCAGCGCCAGTAGAGAACCCCACCGGCCACCAGGCTGAAGGCGGAGATCGCCAGCGGCCAGTTCAGGCCGTGCCACAGCGACAGATAGCCGTCGACCGGCGCGCCCTGCACGCTGGCCGCCGCCGCGTTGATCAGGCCCTCGTCGGCCAGCCCCGGCCCCAGGCCGAAGATCAGGCCCAGGCTGGCGAGCACCGCGGGGCCCGCCAGCATGGCCACCGGGGCGTCGTGCTGCGGGGTCTTGGGCGTGTCCACCTTCGGCCCGAACCACGGCCGGATGCCGACAATCGCGGCGACCGCCACCCCGAGGATCGCGGTCAGCACCGCCAGCAGGGTCAGGATGCCGACCAACCCCGGGGCCCCAAGCACCGACTCCAGCATCAGCTCCTTGGCGACAAAGCCGAACAGCGGGATCACGCCACCCAGCGACAGTGCCGCGAGGACCGTGAATGCCGCCGTCACCGGCAGCGTGCTGCGCAGTCCGCCGGTCTGCAGGAAGTCCTTGGCCCCGGCCTCGTGATCCAGGATGCCCGCGACCATGAAAAGCGCGCCCTTGTACAGGGAATGCGCCAGCAGGAAGGCCATCGCCGCCATCAGAGCGGTTTCGGTGCCAATACCGATCAACATGGTCAGGGTGCCCAGCGCCATCACCGTGGAATACGCCAGCACCTTTTTCACGCCCGTGGAGCGGTAGGCCAGGAACACACCGGTGAACATGGTCACCGAGCCGACCAACACCAGCGTGGTGAACCAGACATCCGTGCCGCCCAGCGAGGGATTCAGGCGCGCCAGCAGGTAGATGCCGGCCTTTACCATGGTGGCCGAGTGCAGGTAGGCGGAGACCGGCGTGGGCGCCGCCATCGCGCGCGGTAGCCAGAAATGGAACGGGACCTGTGCCGACTTCGTGAAGGCCCCGAGCAGGATCAGGAACAACAGCGGCAGATACAGCGCATGCTCGCGCACTACATCGCCGTTGGAGAGGATCTCGGAGATCTCGTAGGAGCCGCCGGCCATCGCCAGCATGATGATGCCGGCGAGCATTGCCAGACCGCCGCCGACGGTTACGAACAGACCCTGGAGCGCGTACTTGCGGGCGTCTGCGTTCTCGTGGTTGTAGCCGATCAGCAAGTAGGACGTGATACTGGTCAGCTCCCAGAACACGAACATCGCGATCAGGTTATCCGCCAGCACCAGCCCGAGCATGGACCCCATGAAGGCCAGCAGAATCACGTAGAAACGGCCGAGATCGCGATCCTTCTCGAGGTAGCGCCCGGCGTAGGTGACGATGAAGAAACCGATGCCCGAGATCAGTAACGCAAACAGCAGTGACAGGCCGTCCACCAGGAACGAGAGCTGGATATCCAGCCCCGGCAGCCAGGGCCAGGCCAGCACGATGGATTCGCCGCTGGAAACCGCCGGCAGGAAACTCAGGAAATAGACGAACAGCCCGGCCGGCAACAGGCCCAGCACCCAGCCACTGGTGCGGCCGGTCAGGCGGTGGATCGTGGGCGCAAACGCCGCCACCAGGAACGTTGACAGAATTGCGTACAGCATCCGGTCAGCTCAGTCCTTTCAGTTCCGGGCCAAGGCACGCGGCCGCGACCGCGCATGTGAGGGTCCTTCCGATCCTGACGGGGCGAGCCGATCAAGGCGCACCAGGGTCAAATCGGTCGCGGAAGCCTACCGACTCGGCCGAGGCCGCGCAAGAAACGTGACGTTCCTCGCGCAAGCCCCGAAAGACACGCTGACAGCGGCCTTTTCAGACGAGAAGAACCGGTCTCAGGAAAGCGCCGATCAAGACCCCCGGTATCAGCTCCATTCACTGCGACGGCGTCGGGCGGGAATCCGCGTAAGCACGATCCCGAGAATCACCGAGCCCACCGTGACCAGCGCTCCGGTCATGAACCACTTGCGCTGACTGTCCGCCTGCATCACCTCGACCTGACGGCGATACTCGTCGGCGGAGTCGCGGGCATCGATCAGGTTCTCTTCCAGGCGGCGATTCTCGCGCTGGATTTCCTGCGGCCGCGAGGCGATATCACGCAGCTCTTCCAGCTCGGTTTCCATCTCCGCGAGCTGTGCCTGCAGTTCGTCACGTTCCGCGGTCAACGCATTGCGCCGATCCAGCAGTTCCGCGATCCGGCCCTCCTGGTCATCCGCCCCGGAGCGGATCTCGGCCAGCTCGGCCTCGACTTCGGCCAGGCGCTCGCGCGAATGCGGCTCGTCCTGCAGGTAGCGGGTCAGGATCCAGGCCTCGCTGCCACTGGGCAGGCGCACCCGACTCCAGCCGTCACCGGACTGCTCCATCACGGCCACGGGCTGGCCGGCGCGCACGGCACTCACGATCCGGTGCTGGTTCGACGGACCACCCCGTGCGCCAACCTCCAGTTCCTCGCTGACGTACCGGGTCTGCTGCGCAGCCGCGCCGCCCCAGGCCACCATCAGCAATCCGCCCAGAACCAGCACTACCACGCGCATCGGCCACCCATTCGTCGTCATGTCTTCTGCCATCTCTTGATTCGTCAGGGATCAACGGCGCTGCATTCTACAGCGGTATCCGCGCAGCGCGTGCCAGGCCACGCCAGGGGTTGATCGAGTTCACATAACGATTGCCGCGAGCCTTACAAGAACTGCTCCCGCACTACCCGCGACGGAAACGTGAGCAGGTCAAACGCCATCGGCGCCAGTCGGCGGATCTGCGCCGCCGTCACCGCCAGCAGGTACAGGACCCCGGCCAGCACGGCGAGCAGCAAGCTCAGAAGTCCACCCAGCATCACTCGGGTCGCCTGCAGGACGCCCACCAGCCAGATCGGTGCCAGCGCCACGATCAGCGGGATCACCAGCCCCAGGATCGCCCCCACCGACTGTTCGAACAGATCCAGCGTCACCGGGGGTGCCTCGCCCCCTGCCAGCAGGGTATCGACCATTTCCTGGCGATAAGCCACCCACTCCAGGTGGAAACCGCCAAACCCGGAGACCAGCGCCAGTGCGGCCAATGCCACCGCAGCCACCACCACCAGGGCGCGGCGCACGCCCTCGCTGCCGTCCATCAGGGATTGTGGCAAGAGCCGCGAGACACCGCGCGCCTCGGCCAGCAGCCAGCCACAGACCGCGGCCGCCCCCAACAGGATCACGACCACCAGATCCGGAAAGGCCACGCCGCCGGCCTCCATGGACGCCGGAAATTGCGAGCCCAGGGCCGGGTCGAACAGGCGCTGGTACACGATCACTGCCACAGCCGTCAGCGCCAGTCCGGCTGCGCCCAGCAGCCACTGGCTACCCGCCTGGGCATACGCCGGCCACTGTCGGTGCGCCGGATGGTCGCGGCTCTCGCAACGAGTCAGACCATTGTCGAGACGTTCGCCCTGGCGCTGCAGGTCCGCCAGTCGCCGGTGAACTTGCTCCAGGCGCCCGGTCAGCTCGTGCAACGGGGCCTCCATGCGGCGGCGCGCCGACAACAGGCCACGGGCCATCTGGCGGTGCTCCTCCATACCCAGGCGAGCGATGCGCAGCACCGTTTCCTGCATGTCCTGCGCCAGACGCTGCCCCTGCGGGCTCTCGCCGACGGGCGTGCTCACCAACGCCTCCAGCCGGCTGACCCAGCCCGGCTCGGCGGACAAGCGCCCCTCGTCGCGGGCGTAGGCGTCCTCCAGCTGGCGCAGCGTCTCGTGGACCTGCTGGCGCAGATCGGGGATCTCGGCCAGATCATGGCCCACCAGCCGAGCGTAGCGTCGCTCCAGGGCATGCACCGCGACATGGACGCGCTCCGCCTCCAGCCTCGCCAGATGCGCCTGGTGCCAGCGCTGAGCCGCATCGCGCAGATGCAGCACCTGGCGCCGCAGGGCACAGACCAGGCGCGTAATCCCACCCGTCAGGCCCACCAGCAATCGCCGCAGCGGCCGTCGCGCCAGATCGAGCACGATAATCGCGACAACAACCCCCACTACCCACAGCATTACAGTGACCGCCACGACGACCCCTTGCTTATTGTTTTACGGCATGGTCGGTGCCCGCACCCTCCAGCGCAACTCGGACCTCCGCCTTCGCGCTCCGATTATGTCGCAACGCCTCCACGCCTGCCGGCGCGCGGAGGGATCCGTACTCAAGTTTGCGGCGCCGGCGCCGATATCCGGATTAAATCCCCGGAGACTTCGCGATGCTCAGCCTCGACCTCCTGCCGGCACCCGCACCGGCCCGCACCGAGAACCCCGCCTGGCTGGATGCCGGGTTCACCGCCGGCTGGCTCCCGGCCTTCCGCGACCGCCGCACCGGCGAGGTCCATGCGAGCCATCTGGATGACGGGCGCCTGGCCTGCACGCACATCCTGGATACCGTGCCCGCGCCCTGGGTCTCCGAACGCGACGGCAAGGGGCGCCCGACGGCCCTGACCGCCGACATCCAGGCCGGCTACCTGCGCGGCGATCGCTTCTTCACCCTCGCGGAACTGCTACGGTATCCATCCGACGCCTGACGACCGGCCCGTCAGCGCCACCACGCCCGCCGCAATTGCTTTTGCGCGCGGGTTTCGGTCCAATACCGGCCTTTTCCCCGAGCGGCGCTCCCATGCAGAAGAATCAGTACGATCGCGACGAACTCCTGGCCTGCGGCTACGGCGACATGTTCGGCCCCGGCAACGCCCAGTTGCCGGTCCCCAACATGCTGATGATGGACCGCGTCCTGGAGATCAACAGCGACGGCGGCCAGTACGGCAAGGGCGAGATGATCGCCGAACTGGATATCAACCCCGACCTCTGGTTCTTCGCCTGCCACTTCCCCGGTGACCCGGTCATGCCCGGCTGCCTTGGGCTCGACGCGATGTGGCAGCTGGTCGGCTTCTACCTGGCCTGGCTCGGCAACCCGGGCCGCGGTCGCGCCCTCGGCGTGGGCGAGGTCAAGTTCACCGGCCAGGTCCTGCCCACCGCGAAGAAGGTCACCTACCACATCGACATGAAACGGGTGATCTCGCGCAAGCTGGTCCTCGGCATCGGCGACGGCATCGTCAAGGTCGACGGCCGCCCGATCTACGAGGCCCACGACCTCCGCGTCGGCCTGTTCACCTCCACCGAAAACTTCTAACCCCACCGGCACCCGCCCGACCCCTACTTACTGCCATTAGGCCCGGGCTGGCCCCGGTTCGTCGCTGGTGTTTTCGGTGGCTCCGGTCCGCCGCCTGCCGGTTGCTGGCTGGCCATGGTTCGGCGCTAGGTGTTTACGTGCCTTCGTCCGGCCGCCTGCCAGGCGCTGACTCGCCAGCGCACCGCGAGGTACTTCTTTGCTCGTGCAAAGAAGTACCCAAGAAACACGCCCGACTGCCGCGACCCCGGCCCGCTGCGCGGGCCGGGGTTTCCCTCGCTCCGAGGCTTTTCGCGGGCGGCGCTGAACTCGCTGCGCCTGCGGCTCCGCTCAGACATCCAGCGCCCCGTGTCTATTTAGAATCGTCCCGCGAAAAGCCTCTCCACTCGGCGCGACGACAACGGGGAGGCAGGTCCAAACAAGGACTATCCCAGCGTTCTTGCCAGTGGATGATGGCTAGGTCTTCGAGCATCTTCGGCACGCTCGGCCTTTGGCCATGACGTGCCGCGCCCGCGAAGCGGGCGCCGGGGGCTTTCGGGCGGCGATGCCTATGGTTAGGCAGAAGCGTGGGATACGGTTGGTTTTGACCTTCCCCTCCCGTATGGAGCCCCTTGCGGAAGGGTTCTCGGGCCGGAAGAAGGCGCTGGATGTCTGAGCGGAGCCGCAGGCGCAGCGAGTTCAGCGCCGCCGGCCCGAGGGCCCTGGAGCAAGGTTCCCGGGCGGAATCCGGGTGCCCTTCTTTGGGTACTTTCTTGGGCAAGCAAGAAAGTACCTCGCGGTGCGCTCGCGAGAGAGCGCGTGGCAGGCGGCCGGACAGAAGCCACCGTAAACACCAGACGATTAACCAGGCCCGGCCATTCGGCTCGAGAAACCGCGACAGTCACCACTCGATCAGTCCTTTCCGGGCGCCCCGCCAAATGCATCGCGCAGCCAGCCACGCAGGGCATCGAAGCCATGTTCCGCCTGCTCCAACGGCGGCAGCATCCCCGACACGAAGCCGCGCGCCCGGAACGGCTCCAGTAATTCCGGATCGCCCGAGATCACGTGGACCGGTACCGCCCAGCTGGCGTCCTGACCGGTAATCAGCGCGGCCGCCGGGTGATCGCCCAGCATGAAAAACAGCGTTTCCTCATCGGCAAACCGGGCGGCGTAGGCCCCGGTCACCTCCAGCGAGTAGCGCACCGACTCCGCGTAGTACTCGCGCACGCGACCAAAGTCCCGCCACAGCGTCTCCGGCGCGGGCCCCTGGTCGGCCCACTGGTCAAAGATCGCGCCATCCCCGATCGCATCCCAGTCCTCCAGCACCGGCAGGATCGGCGTCCAGGGCGCATGCGAACTGACCAGCGCCAGCATCGCGAACACCGGGTCTTCCGACGTCGCGCGCACCTCGCGGTCGAAGAACGACCAGGTGTACTGGTCCGGCATCGTTACCCAGAAGAATGGCGGCCCGGCGTAGTCGAAGTCGTGCTTGCCCACCATCCGGTCCCAGCCGAACCACCGGCCCTCCGGCCAGTCAAGCTGGATCGCCGGCGCGAGCATGGCCGTGCGGTGGCCGGTCGTCTGGAAATCCTGCACCAGGGTATCGCGGGGCTCGGCCTGCAACGCGTCGTAGTGCCCGGCGTAGCGCACCTGCAGACCCGACAGCAGCGAGGCCTGCGCCAGCCAGGATTGCCCGCCGGCGATCGGCGCCTCCAGCACGCCGGTCACCACGTGCAGGCCCGCGGCGTCGAGATCGTCGCCGATCGACTCGAGTCCCGGCACGATCACGGGCGCATAGCGCTCGTCGAAAACGGCGGAGACGCCATAGGACTCCACCAGGCCCAGGATCACGTCGACCCCGGCAAGTCCCGGCAGCGGTTGTGCCCCGGCCTGCTCACGGCTTTGCTGCAGCCGCGCACGAAAGGCCCGGTTCTCCGCGATGGCGGCCTGCCCCGCCGCGATCTGCTGCTGCACCATCCCAGCCGCCGGCGCGACCGTTCCGGCGGGCGCCACGTCGCGCATGCCGGCGGCCGTACCCACCAGGCCAAGCGCCAGCAGCCCAACGGCAAGGGGCAGCGGCACCCGCCGCGCGCCTGCGGCACGGCTGCCCAGCGCATACAGCCCCCGAGCCGCTCCCCAGATCACCACGACCAGCCCGGCGATCAGGACGATGCCCAACAACACGGTGGCCACCCAGCCGAGATTCCCGGTCACCAACTGGTACACCGCATCCAGCAGTATCCAGTCCTGGATCAGGTTGAGCGGCCGGTTCAGACTGGCCCGGGTCAGGGCATCGAACAACGCCAACACCACCAGCGCCAGCAGGAGCCCGCCCGCCAGCCACGCCAACCCCCGCGCCAGCCGGCCCGACGGCAGAAGCGCGAACAGGCCCACCAGCAGCACGGCCTCCCAGGCCAACCAGTACGGTGCAAGCCCCGCGTAGCGCGGGAGTTCCAGACCCAGCAGCACCGCATTCAGCGCAACAAGGGTCAGCAGCAATCGCAGCATCGGCGCCCCGGAATCAGCGCCGAGCCGAACCGAAGGTCATTCGCTGCATCACGCCATCCCGACGCACGCGCCAGTGGAACAGCGCCACCGCAATATGGCCGAGCGCCAGGATCAGGATGGCCATCCCCAGCGCCTGGTGCCAGCCGAACAGGATCTCCGAAAGGGCTTCGTTTTCCGGGAACAAGCCCGGCAGGATCAACGGCCCCAGCTGGACCGGATAGCCCCCGGCCGCGGTCGCCCACCACCCGATCACCGGCATCACGATCAGCAGGACATAGAGCAGCCCGTGCACCACCTCCGAGCCAATCCGCTGCCAACGGGCAAGTGCCACCGCGTAGGGCGGCTTGCCATGACGCAGCCGCAGCCCGATGCGCACCAGCATCAGTGCCAGAATCAGCACCCCGAAGCTCTTGTGCCAGGTGTAAATGGTGTTGGTCGCATCCTCGCCGAAGCGCGCCTGCAACCCCTCGAAACCGAACCAGCCAATCGTCCCGCCGAGACTCAGCGCGCCCAGCACCAATACCGCCACCAGCCAGTGCACCACCCGCTGGCCCCGACTGTAGCGCGGCCAGACACCGGAATCGTTGGTTGTTTGCATGTCGAAGACCTCCTCGTCGCTTCCTTCCCAGCGTAGCAGTCCACTCCGACGGCCGAACGCCGTGAGTACCCCCAAAGGTGTTATCCGAATGGTCGTGTCGTGACGGTTCCACGCTAACCTTGCAAGGATGAACCACACACCCCGTCCCGCGCCTTTTCGACCTCAAGCGTTCGAACCCGGCGGTATCCGCTGCCTGACCTTCGACCTCGACGACACGCTGTGGCCGGTGATGCCGGTCATCCATCACGCCGAGGCACGCTTCTATGCCTGGCTTCGTGAACAGGCGCCCGAGGTGTGCGAGCGCTTCGGTCCCGATGCCCTGATCCAGGCGCGCACGGCCTTCATGCGCGCGGCCCCCGACCACGAGCGCCACGACCTGACCCGCCTGCGCAAGCGCTGGCTGCGCGAACTGGCCGAAACCTGTGGCTGCTGCCCGGAGCGTCTGTCGGGTGAAGGCTTCCAGGTGTTCTGGGAGGCGCGCAACGAGGTCACGCCCTATCCCGAGGCCCAGAATGTGCTGGCAACCCTGGCACGCCACTTCCGCCTGGGCGCGATCAGTAACGGTAACGCGGATGTCTTTCGCACACCCCTGGGCCGACACTTTGATTTCGCCATCGCCGCCGGGGAGGCCGGGGCCGCCAAGCCCGATCCACGCATCTTCCACCAGGCCCGCGAACAGGCGGGCGTAACGCCGGACGCCATCCTGCACGTCGGGGACGACAGCACCGCGGACGTCCTGGGAGCACTACAGGCCGGATTCCGCGCCGCCTGGTTCAACCCCGACTCGCTCCCCTGGGAACACGGTCACCCCCGCCCCTGCCTGACCCTCGGCCGCCTCGGCCAGCTGCCCCGGCAACTCGGCATGGAAGCCTGAGCCAACCCGGCCACGGTCCGGGATTGGCTTTGGTCCGCGATTCTTCCAAACTGCGCCCATGATCCCGACCGCCTCCCCGCGTCCATGAAGCTCCTGTGCGTGGGCGACATCCATCTGGGCCGACAGCCGTCGCGCATCCCGCCCGCGGTGGACGAGGCGCTCGGCATCGCAAACCTCGGCCCGGCCGCTGCGTGGCGCCGCAGCGTCGACTATGCCGTGGAACAAGGCATCGAGGCAGTGCTGCTGGCCGGCGACGTGGTCGAACAGGAGGACGACTTCTACGAGGCTTACCGCGACCTGAGGGCGGGTGTCGAGCGCCTGACCCAGGCGGGCATCCGGGTACTCGGCGTCGCCGGCAACCATGACGTCCAGGTCCTGCCGCGGCTGGCCGAATCCCTGCCGGCCTTCGAGCTGCTGGGGGCCGGCGGGCAGTGGGACACCCGCGAGCTGCGCGGCCATGATGATCAGCGTGTACGGATTGCGGGCTGGTCGTTCCCCGAAGCGCGCGTAACCACCAGTCCGCTGGAAGGCGATTTTCCCGCCCCCACAGACTGCCCCACCGTCGGGCTGCTGCACTGCGATCGTGACCAGTCCCGCAGCCCGCACGCCCCCGTGCGCAGCAGCGACCTGGAGGCCGCCCCGGTTGAGGCCTGGCTACTGGGCCACATCCACCGCCCCGATCCGCTCGCCGCGCCCCGACCGATGGGCTATCTGGGCTCCCTGACCGGCATGGATCCGGGCGAGCCCGGCCGCCATGGCCCCTGGTGTCTCGAAATCACCCCGGGCGGCGACCTCGCGATCGAACAGATTCCATTGGCACCGCTGTCCTGGCATACCCTCGAGATCGCCGTGGATGGCCTGCAGCAAGCGGCCGATATCCACCGCCGGGTGACCGAGGCACTGGGAGCCCTCCATGCCGAGCTGGAGACCTGGAGCCACAGGCCTGCGGCCGTCGGCTGCCGCCTGCGCTTGACCGGACGCAGCGATCAACGCCATGCGCTGGAGCGCAGCCTGTACGCCGACGACCCGCGCGCCACCCCGCAGGACCTCGGCGGCCGTTTGTATTTCGTCCATGACTGGCGCCTGGAGGCCCTGCCCGCCCTGGACCTGGCGGAACTCGCCGCGGGCAGCGACCCCGCCGCATTGCTGGCCCGCAAGCTGCAGTTGCTGCAAGGCCCGGACAACGCGACCCGCCGCGAACTCCTGGAGAAGGCCCGCGACCCGCTCGCCCAAGTGATTCATGACCCGCGTTATCGCGCCCTCGCCCCCGACGTCCCGGATGACGAGGCGATCGCCCGCCACCTGGAAGCGGCCGCCCTGCACGCCCTTGACCGGCTGCTGCTCCAGCGCGAGAGCGAAGCGTGAGGGCCGCATGAGACTGGACTCACTGGATATCGTCCGTCTGCCGGGCATCCATCCGGGGTTCCGCCTGGATGCCCTGGGGCCAGGCGTGAACGTGGCCATCGGGCCCAACGCGTCCGGAAAATCGAGCCTGGTGCGCGCCTTGCGAGCCGCCCTGTATGCCCAGGAACTGCGCCAGACCGGAGTCCACATCGAGGCGACCTTCGTCGATGCCCAGGGCCCGTTACAGGCCCATCGGCTGGGGACCGACTTGTCCTGGTCCCGCAATGGCGAACGCGTCGAGGCGCCCCCACTGCCGGATCATCGCTTCATCGACTGCTACACCCTGCGCATCGAGGATCTGCTGAACGCCGACCACGGCACCGAGCAGGAGATCGGCCTGCGCCTGGCCCGCGAACTGGCCGGTGGCTACGACCTGCCCGCCCTGCGCGACGATCCCGCGTTGGCCCTGAAGACGACCCACGCCCGTAGCGAGTCCCAGGCGCTGACGGCCGCGGAACAGGAACTGCGCGAACGCCGTCAGCAGCAACGCGGCCTGCAGCACGACGAACAGCGCCTGACCGACCTGAAGGCGCAACGCCAGCAGACCCAGCGCGCTGCCCACGAGGCCGATCAGTACGAACGCGCCCTGGACCTGCTGGGGGCCCGACGCGAACACCGGGAGCTGGAGACCCGGATGGCGGCCTTACCTGCCGGTCTGGACCGGCTGCGCGGCGACGAACTGCAACGCCTCGCCCCACTCCAGGACGAGTTGCGGCGCCTGGAACACGAACAACAACAGGCCCGTGAACGCCTGGAGGACGCCCGCCAGCGCCGCGAGGAAGCCGGACTGGCGGATCCCGAGCTGGATGCGGATTGCGTGGACGATCAACGCCCCGTGGTCCGCAGGCTGCTGGAGCTGGAGAGGGGGCTGGAGCAGACGACAAGGGAGCTGCACGCGGCCCAGGCGACACGGCACCAGGCAACCGAAGAACTGGGGGGCACGCCAGAGGCGGCTCCGGACCTGGACCCCGCCACGCTCCACTCGGTGGAACAGTCCCTGGAGACCCTGCGTGGGCTGCAGGCCGGCATCGCGCAACGGGAAGACGAACTCGCCTCCCTGCCTCCGACAGAGGACGCCCTGCCCACCCCCGACACACTGCGCCGCGGCCGCGACGAGCTGCTGCACTGGCTGATGTCCCCGCGCCCCACCCCCTGGACCGGCCTGCGCCGGGTCGCCGCCGGGATCGCCCTGCTCGCGGCGGGCGGCGCCATTGGCACAGCGACGTTGCTGGTACACCCCGCCTTCGCCGTACTCGCGCTCCCGGTCGCCTGGGGCGCCTACATCGCCGCTCGCCCGGCGACCGACAACATACCCCGCGAGGCTGCGAAGGCACGCTTCCGCGATACCGGTCTGGCGCTGCCCACGGACTGGACGGCCGACGCGGTCCGCGAGCGCCTGGCCCACCTGGAGCGTGAACTGGAAACCGCGGAGGGCGCGCGGCGAACAGCGGAGCGCCGCGCCCGACTCGAACGGCAACTGCAAGAGCGGCGCGCCGCCCGCGACCGGGAAGAGGGGCGTCTGAAGGACATTGCCCGGCAGGTCGGCTTCGACCCCGCCTGCATGGATGCCTCGCTACAGCGCTGGATCCACCTGACCGCGAACCATGACCGGGCCCGCCAGGCCGTGAACACGGCCCGGGCGGAGCAGGAACGCCTGACAGCCGAGCTGGAGGCGACCCGGGCACCCGTCATGGCCTTTCTCACCCAATATGCCGTGGCCCCTCCGGACTCCGAGCCTTCGGCGGATGCCCTGGCCCAGCGGCTGGACCGTCTCGCGGCCCGGCTGCAGACGCGGGACACCGCGCAGCGGGAGGAGAAGGCCGCCCAGCGCGAACTCGAACGCCTGCAAACCGACGCGAACCGCACTCGGGAGCAGATCGCCGCCCTGTACGCGGCGACCGGCCTGGAGAATGACGATGAATCGACCCTGCGCGAGAGGCTACGCCTGTGGCCCGACTGGCAGGAGCTAAGCGAGCAACTGGGTAATGTGCGCGAACGTGAACGCGAACGCCGCCGCCACCTCGAGGACCGCCCGGACCTACTGGAGGCGGTCGAGGCCGATGCCGCGGAACCCCTGGAATCGCAACTTCAGACCCTGCGTGACCAGGCGGCGGAGCGCGACCGGCTGAGCGAGGAGATCGCCCGCATCGAAGCGGCCATCGACCGCGCCGGCCATGAACGCCAGCTGGAAACCGCCCGCGCCCGCCGCGAACTCGCCCGCGACGCCCTGAACCAGCGACTCGACCAGGCCCTGTTCGCCACGGCCGGAAACTTCCTGCTGGACCAGGTCGAGATGGAACACGAACAGGCGGTGCAGCCCGCCGCCCTGCGCCAGGCCCGCGAGTGGTTCCGGCGCTTCACACGGCATCACTACGAACTTCAGTTCTCGCCCCATGCCTCGGCCCGGTTCAGCGCCCGCGAGACCGCCAGCGGGGCCACCCGGTCGCTCAGCGAACTCTCCAGCGGGACGCGGATGCAGCTTCTGCTCGCCGTACGCATCGCCTTTGCGCTGGAGGCCGAACGCGGGCGCAGCGCGCTCCCGCTCATCCTCGACGAGGCGCTGGGCACGGCGGACCCGGACCGCTTCCGGGCAGTGGCCGAAAGCCTGCAGGCACTGGCCCACGAGGCCGGCCGCCAGGTCTTCTACCTGACCGCCCAGCCCGAAGACGCGCGTTACTGGCAGGCACAGGAGTCCAGCGTCGAGATCATCGACCTGGCCGCACGCCGCTGGGGACAGCAAGCGCTGGGTAGCCACGAGCAGCTGGGCCTTCCGGAACCCGAAGCGGTACCCGCCCCCGGCAGCGACGCGCCCGAGGACTACGCGCAGCGGATTGGGGGCATTCCCCTGATCGACCCCTGGCAGGATCCGGCCGGTATCCATCTGTTTCACCTGCTGCGGGACCGTCTGGAACTGTTGCAGCGTCTGCTGGAGCTGGGGGTGGATCGCCTGGGCGCGCTGGAATCCCTGCTACAAGGCCCCGCCGACTCCCTGCTGGAACCCCCGGAATGCCAGACGCTGCAGGCCCGTAGTGAGGCCGCCCGCGCCTGGACTCGCGCCTGGCGCCAGGGTCGCGGCCGTCCGGTAGACCGCGAGGCCCTGGAGGCCTCCGAGGCGGTCAGTGCGACCTTCATCGACGCCGTCTCCGACCTGGCGAAGCAGCTGAACGGCAACGGCGAACAGCTCCTGCGCGAACTGGAGAACGGTACGGTCAAGCGCTTCCAGAGCAGTGCCCGCGAACGGCTGTCCGAATGGCTCACCGACAACGGCTATATCGACCCGAACACAATCCTGACCGAGACCGAGCTCGAACACCGCCTGATCGCGACCCTCAAACCGCACCATTCCACACCGGAGCGGGCCATCCGCGAAGGCCAGGCCCTGGCCCGCGCCCTGCAAGCCGGCTTGCACCCGCCCGCCTGAACCGCACGGGGACGAAAACGCCAGGCACCTCCTTGCCCTTCTTCGGGCGGTCGCCCCCACGGCGATGTTTCGGTGCTATTGTGGAGAGACAACGCTTCGTGACCCCGCCTCGCTGGCGACACCCCAATGGAGACCCTGCTGCCCTATGGCCAAACCGAACTACCAATACGAAAAGCGCCAGCGCGAGCTGAAGAAAGCCGCCAAGCAGGAAGAAAAACGCCAGCAGAAACGGGCACGCAATCAGCCGGATGACCCGTCCGGCGCCCCAGAGGACCCACCCCATGAAGACCATGGATCGTAAGCGCGACAGCAAGAAGAAGGCCGAAAAGACACTGATGGAGAAACGCACCGCCAAGGCGGAGAAGCGCAAACCCAAGATCTTTCTGCCCTGACCCACCCGTTTTGGAACGCACGACGCCGGCCTCCGGGGTTCCCCCAGGTCGGCGTCTTTCGTTTCGCCAACCCCGTACGCGCTTATGAAAATCCCCAAGATCCTCCAGCCGCTGATCGAAGACGGCGTCATTGATGCTGTCCTCGGGCAGCTGCAAAGCGGCAAGGAGGCGAACATCTACCTCGTCCGCAGCGGGGGTGCGACACGCTGTGCCAAGGCGTACAAGGAAGCCAAGCATCGCGGCTTCCACAAACTGGCCGAGTATCAGGAAGGCCGCAAGGTCCGCGGCAGCCGCGATGCGCGGGCCATGGCCCGACGTGGGCGTCACGGCCGCGAGGTCGAGGAGACGCAGTGGAAGAACGCGGAAGTCGAGGCGCTCTACCGCCTTGCCGACGCGGGCGTTCGAGTGCCCGTCCCCTACGGCGTATTCGACCGCGTCCTGTTGATGGAACTGGTGCTGGACGCCGACGGCAACACCGCGCCCCAGCTGCACGAAGTCGAGCTGGACCCCGAGACAGCACGCGAGTGGTTCGCATTCATGATCCGCCAGATCCAGCGCATGCTGTGCGCCGGCCTGATCCATGGCGACCTGTCCGAGTACAACGTGCTGGTGGACGCGCACGGACCCGTCATCATCGACCTCCCCCAGGCCGTCAACGCCGCCGGCAACAACAGCGCATTCCGCATGCTGCAGCGGGACGTGAACAACATGCGCACAACCTTCGGCCGCGCGGACCCCACGCTGCTGGAGACGCAGTACGCCCACGAGATGTGGGACCTGTTCGCCAACGGTGACCTGACGCCGGAAACACCCCTGACGGGGCACTTTGTGCACAGCGAAGAGACCCCCGACGTGGATGGGGTGCTCGACGAGATCGAGGATGCGCGACTGGAGCACGAGGCCTTGCTGGCCGCCCTCGACCCGACCCACCCCGACAACCAATAGGCGACTGGGTGCGCGATCCCCGAACCGGGTCCTGACGGAAACGGAAGCTCCGCAACGATCCCTTCACCTGCGAGCTGGCTTCCGCGCAGGCAGGCGGTAGAAGCCCGCTTGCGCGTTACACGCGGGCCGTGCCCGAAAAAAGGCGTCCACGCGGTCCAGGTCCTCGGGGGTATCCACGCCAGGCGGGTGCGCCTCGGCCCGGCGACCGACCTGGATCCAGGCCCCCATGTCCAGCGCGCGTAGCTGTTCCAGCTGCTCCAATTGTTCCAGCGGCGCGGGCGGCTCGGCACTCATGCGCCGCAGGAAGCCGGCGCGGTAGGCATAGAGCCCCAGGTGCCGGATGGCATGGTCGACCGAGGGCGGCTGCCCCGCCCGGCGCGCCTCGCGGTCCCAGGGGATCGGGGCGCGCGAGAAATACAGGGCCCGGCCGTTGCGGTCGGTCACCAGCTTCACCTGGTTGGGGTCGGCCAGATCCTCCGCGCAGCGGATCGGCACGCCCAGGGTGGCCATATCCGCTTGCGGGGTCTGTTCGAGCAGGGCCGCCAGGTCATTCAGCAGCGCCCCCGGGGTGAGCGGTTCGTCGCCCTGCAGGTTGACCACGATGGACTCGTCGCCCCAGCCCTCGGCGGCGGCCACAGCCGCGATGCGGTCGGTGCCGGAAGGGAGCGCGGGATCGGTCAGGAAGGCCTCGACCCCGCACTGGCGCGCCACCGCCAGGATGCGTTCGTCATCCGCGGCGACGATCACGCGAGTGGCGGCGCTCTCCTGCGCACGGCTGATCACATGCGCAATCAGTGGGCGCCCGGCCACCGCAGCCAGCGGCTTGTCCGGCAGACGGCTGGAGGCCATGCGTGCCGGGATCACCACAACGAAGCCCGTCATGCGGATGCTCAGGCCTCGCGCCAGCGTTCCTTCTCGTCTTCGGAGAGACTGCGCGCCTCGTCCTCCAGCATCACCGGGATGTCGTCCCGGATCGGATAGGCGAGACCGGCGGAGACGGAGATCAGCTCCTGATTCTCGCGATCGTACTTGAGCGGACCCTTGGTAACCGGGCAGACCAGAATATCGAGCAGACGCTTGTCCATGCATTACCCCAGGTGTTTGAGCCGACTGACCGTCTCCAGACGCGCGAGTAGCGCCGGCTCGAAAGTGGTTGGCAACCGGGCCGCGATCGGCCAGTACCAGTGATTATCCTGCGCAAACGACCGGCATTTTACGGCATCCTTCTCCGTCATCAGAACCGGCAATTCGTCATCGAAGCGGATCTGATGCGGCAGGAAACGATGGTGATCCGGAAACGGATGCCGGATGATACCGATCTTCGCCGCTTCCAGGGTGCGGAAGAAGCGCTCCGGATCCGCGATCCCGGCGATGGCGTGGGCATCGCGCCGCGCAAAGCGGTGGGGCTTGCGCGCCTCCTCCGCCCCGTCCACCCGCTGCAACCGACTGGACGGGACCAGTTCCATCGGGATCTCGCCGGGACCCGGCTCGCCACCGGTCACGATCACGAAATCGGCCCGTTCTCGGGCCCGCTTCGGCTCCCGCAACGGCCCCGCCGGCAGACAAAGCCCATTGCCGAAGCGGCGTCTCCCGTCGACCATCAGGATAGTGATATCGCGCGGCAGGCGGTGGTGCTGCATGCCGTCGTCGGCGATCACCACGTCCACACCCTGATCGGTCAGCGCCCGCGCCCCGCGCACCCGGTCGCGATCCACCTGCACCGGGACGCCCGTGCGCCGGGCGATCAGCAACGGCTCGTCACCCACCACCACCGGATCGGAATCGGCCGTCACCGCGATCCCGGCCACATCCCCACGCCCGCCATAGCCGCGACTGACAATGCCGGGGTGATAGCCAGCGGCGCGCAGGCGCTTGGCCAGCCACACCGTCATCGGTGTCTTCCCGCTGCCACCCAGGGTCAGATTGCCCACCACGATCACCGCGCGCGCCGGGATGGAGATATCGCGCCGCGCCTGCTCCTGCCGCTGACGGTTCCACTCGGCAAGCCCGGCGTAGGCCAACGACAACGGGAACATCGCCGCGGCGAACGGCCCGCGCTGGCTCCACTGATCCCACAACCGGGCGCTCAGCCACGCCTGAAACGACCCCATGACTACCAGTCCCAGACCTGCTGCAGAACAGCATCGAAATTGGCATCCACCTGGCGCCGCTCGTCCCAGAAGCGCCGCCGCGCCGCATCCCCCTGCTGACGCCGCGCGGCCGGGTCGGCGCTCAACCGCTGCCAGGCCTCCAGTACCGCGGTGGGTTCGCCCAGAACCGGGCAGGGCAACGCCGCCGCCGGGGCCTCGCCCAGGCTCACCGCCGCCCCGCCGGCCAGGCCCTGCCACAAGGCCTGGCGATCCGAGGCCGCGAGATGCACCGCATGGGCGGCACTGGCCGCAGCGGCAAACCAGCGTCGGTCATCCAGATGCAGGATAGTCCCTGGCGCCAACGTCGAACGATCCCAGGCCGAGACCGCCAGATCCGCGCCGGGCAGCCCGGCCTCGGTCGCATCCCCGCGCAGGCTCGCCAGCAGGATATCGCTCTGGCCCCGGCCAGAGGCCTGCCAGGCCGTGCGCCAGGCGGGCCACTGCTCCGACGTGCCGTGCCACCACCACAGGCGCTCCACGTTCCCCCCGACCAATGCGCGCAGGACCACATCGGCCTGGGCCTCGACAAATCGCGCCTGCGGGTCGGCGGGCGCCAGGGCCGCTTCGAACGCGGCCTCCGGCCACGCCTCCGCCCCGGCCGGATCAACCGGCCAGTGGCGCACGACCGGAGGCACTGCCCGGGCGGGCGGCTCGGTATTGACCGCGATCACCGGGACCTCGGCCGCCTGCAGGAGGTTCACCGGGGCCTGACCGCCGGCCAGCAGGATGCCGTGGGGCTGAAAACGATCGAGCACCCGGCGCACCACCCGCGGACGGTCACAGGGGCCATAGCCCACGCCCACCTTGCGAAACGGCTGCATGTGTCGTTCAAAGAGTTCCGGGTAGTCCTGCTCGAAGGTCAGGACGATGCGTACATCCTGGCGCTTGTCGCGCACCGCGCCGAGCAGTTCGATCCCCAGGCGCACCTCCTCGGGCGTGCCGCCGGCCTTGATCCAGACCAGCCGCCCCCGCTCGTCGGGTGGCGTCAGGAAGCCCCGACGGGCCCGCGCACGGTTCCCCTCACCGCGACGATAATCGCGCCAGGTCGCGCCCCAGACCGCAAACCGCCGAGCGCCGTAACCTCCTGCATCACCCCGCATCCCCCACCTCCTCGCGGCAGGGGACGGTCTCGGGCACAGAGCCAGGCTCGACGTGCTGCGGGTGGTACGCCTCAGTCGTCATCGGCGGCGTCACCCAGGGTGGCGATGGAGACCGAGGTGATACCCAGGCGGCCGACGACATCCAGCGCGCGCACCACCGACTGGTGGGTGGCATTGGCGTCCGCGCGGATCAGCACCGGGTCGTCCTCGCGGCCCTCGCGGGCCTCTGAGAGCACACGCTCCAGGGTCTCGGCGCGGCGGTTGATCAGTTCCTGGCCGTTGATGAAGTAGTTGCCGTTCGCGTCCACGATGATGTCGATCCACGCGCGCTCCACGGCCTCGGCCTCGCGGTCGGCCGAGGGCAGGGTCAGCTCGATATCCGCGTGCTGATCGAACGTAGTGGAGACCATGAAGAAGATGAGCAGCAGGAACACCACATCGATCAACGGCGTCAGATTGACGCCGGGCTCTTCCTGCCGGCTTGGCGTACGGAAGTTCACGCCTTGGCCCCGCCCTCGACCGCACCGGCCTCGCGTTCGCCATGGATCACCTCGACCAGCTTGGTGGCCTCCTGCTCCATCTCCAGCACCAGTTCGTCAATGTGGCCACGGAAGTAGCGATGAAAGGCCAGCGCGGGGATGGCCACGCCGATCCCGGTCGCGGTGGTAATCAGGGCCTGCGAGATGCCACCGGCCAGATCGCGCGGGCTGCCGACGCCGATCTCGGTGATCACGGTGAACACCTCGATCATCCCGACCACGGTGCCCAGCAGGCCCAGCAACGGGGTAATCATCGAGATCGTGCCCAGCGTGTTCATGTAGCGCTCGAGCTCGTGGGCCACGCGGCGGCCAGCCTCTTCGATGCTCTCCTGGGTGATCTGGCGGGCGCGGTCATGGGTCGCGAGACCCGCGGCCAGGATCGCGCCCAGCGGGGAACCCGCACGCAGACGCTGGATATCGTCCAGCTTGAGTCCCTGCGTGCGCATCTGTTCCCACACCGAGGTCAGCAGGCGCGGCGGCACGACCCGCGAGCGGCGCAACGTCCACAGCCGCTCCAGCACGATGGCCACGGCCAGTACAGAACACAGCAGGATCGGCAGCATCAGCCACCCACCCGCTTGTACGATCTCCAGCATGCAATTCCCCTAAAGTATCGAAGCGCGTCAGGCGCGCCGGAACACGGCCATGGATTCCACGTGCGCAGTGTGCGGGAACATGTCCATGATCCCGGCCCGCTCCAGGCGATAGCCATGATGATGCACCAGGCGCTCGGCGTCACGGGCGAGCGTCGCCGGGTTGCAGGACACATAGACCAGGCGTTCGATCCGCTGCGGCGCCAGGGCCTCGATCACCGCGGCCGCGCCGGTACGCGGCGGGTCCAGCAGCACCCGGTCGAAGTCCTCGCGCAACCAGGCGGCGCTCTTCAACGCCTCGACATCGTCCAGGTCTGCGCGCTCGTAGCGGGTATTGGCGATGCCCTGGTCACGGGCATTCGCACGCGCCCGCGCCAGCATCGCGTCGTCCACCTCGACGCCGACCACTTCGCCCTCGGTCACGGTCCGTGCCAGCGGCAGGGTAAAGTTGCCCAGCCCGCAGAACAGGTCCAGCACGCGGTGCCCCGGTTGCAGGTCCAGCGCCTCCAGGGCCTGCGGCACCATCTTGCGGTTGATCTGCGCGTGCACCTGGATGAAATCGGTCGGCATGAAGGGCACCGACACGCCGTAGTCCGGATGGCGGTAGATCAGCGGCTCGATCGGCCCGGCCAGCGGCTCCACCGTGTCCGCCCCGCCCGGCTGCAGATACACCTGGATGCCCTCGGCCTCGGCCCAGGCGGACAGGCGCTCAGTATCCGCCTCGGACAGCGGATCAAGGTTGCGGAAGATCAACGCCACGCGCTCGTCGTCATCCACCGCGACCTCGATCTGCGGCAGGCGATCGCGCGCCTCCAGCCCGTCCATCAATTCGCGCAGCGCCTGGATACGCCCACCCACTGCCGGGTGCAGCACCTCGCAGTGGGTCATCTGGGCGAGATACGGGCTGCCGCGCTCGCGAAAGCCGACCAGCACCCCGCCCTTCTTCGGCACGTGCTTGGCGCCCAGCCGCGCAGTGCGGCGATAACCCAGGGTGTCGGCGGTCAGCGGCTCGAAGCGCGCCTCCGGCGTCACGTGGCCGATGCGTTCCAGCGCGTCGAACAGGGCCTGTTCCTTGATTTCACGCTGGGTCTCGACCGAGGCGTGCTGCAGCTTGCAGCCACCGCACAGGCCAAAGAATTCGCAGGGCGGCTCGACCCGGCCCGCGGCCGGCTCCAGCACGTCGACCACCTCGGCCGTATCAAAACGGCGCTTGCGCCCGGTCTGCACCGCCATCACGCGCTCGCCCTTCAGCACGCCGTGGATGAAGCAGGCCTTGCCCTCGCGACGGATCACGCCCTGGCCGTCCAGGGTGACCTCCTCAATCCGGGCCTCGAACGGGGTCTTGTCGATGCGTGCCATCAGGTGTCGGTCCCGGCAGGCTGCCAGGCGTCGAGGAATTCACGGTGGTGCGCCGCACCACTGCCCTCCAGGTACTCGGCCAGTTGCTGTTGCCGGCTGGCCAGGGCGGCGTCGGTCAGGTTGCCGCGCATGTATTCGAAGCGCAGCCAGACCAGGTAGGTGTTCAGCACGTCGTGCTCGACGTAGTCGTGGATCTCGGCCTGACGCCCGTCGCGCCAGGCCGGCCAGACCTTCGAGCCATCCATACCCAGCTTGCCGGGGAAGCCGAGCAGGCTGGCCATCATGTCGAGGCTGGTGACCGCGCGGCCCTGGAAGCCCGCCAGCACGTCCATCAGATCCACATGGCGCCAGTGGAAGCGCGACAGGTAGTTGTTATAGCGAAACTCGCGATCGTCGTTGCCCTGCTCCCAGTAGCGCGGGGCCTGCACGCCGTTGACCAGCGCGCGGTAATGCAGCACCGGGAGGTCGAAGCCGCCGCCGTTCCAGCTAACGAGCTGTGGCGTGCGCTTGTCGATCACGTCAAAGAACTGCCGCAGCAGTTCGGCCTCGGAGGGCGTCTGGCCGTCCTCGCCCTCGCGGCCGAAGGCGGAGAGCTTCAGCGCATCGCCGCCCTGATAGAGCACGCCGATCGACACGATGCGATGCAACGGATGCTTGAGGAACTCGGAGCCGGTCTGGGCACGGCGCAGCGCGAACATCGCCTCGGCGACCTCGTGATCGGCGAGCCCCTCGAAGTCGTGCAGACGGCGCGCGCCCTCGATGTCCGGGACCGTCTCGAGATCGAAGATCAGGACCGGGGCACTCATGCGGGGAACACGCCGGTGGAGATGTAGCGGTCGCCGCGGTCACAGATGATCGCGACGAAGGTCCCACCCTCGGTCTGCGCCGCCAGCTTCAACGCCGCGGCCACCGAACCACCGGAGGAGACCCCGGCGAAGATGCCTTCTTCACTCGCCAGCCGGTGCATGGTCTCCTCGGCCTCCTCCTGGGTCACGTCCACGGTCTGGTCCACCCGCGAGGCCTCGAAGATGGTCGGCAGATAGGCCTCCGGCCAGCGCCGGATGCCGGGGATGGACGCCCCCTCGGCCGGCTGCACGCCGACGATCTGCACCTCCGGATCGCGCTCCTTGAGATAGCGCGACACGCCCATGATGGTGCCGGTAGTCCCCATCGCGGAGACGAAGTGGGTCACCGTGCCCTCGGTGTCGCGCCAGATCTCCGGCCCGGTGCCGATGTAATGCGCATCCGGGTTGTCGGGGTTGCCGAACTGATTCAGCACCCGGCCCTTGCCCTCGGCCTCCATGCGGTCCGCCAGGTCACGCGCGCCCTCCATGCTCTCCTCGCGCGAGACCAGCACCAGCTCGGCGCCGAAGGCCTTCATCGAGGCGCGGCGCTCGGCCGACATGTTGTCCGGCATCACCAGGATCATGCGATAGCCCTTCATCGCCGCGACCATCGCCAGCGCGATGCCGGTGTTGCCGCTGGTCGCCTCGATCAGGGTATCGCCGGGCTGGATGTCGCCGCGGCGCTCGGCCGCCTGGATCATGTTCAGCGCGGGCCGGTCCTTGACCGAACCGGCGGGGTTGTTGCCCTCGAGCTTGACCAGCACGGTGGACGGCAGATCCGCCGCCATGCGCTGCAGGCGCACCAGCGGCGTATTGCCGACGAAGTGCTCGAGGGTCGGGAAGGATTCCGGGTGCAGGCGTTTCTTCATGCGCGCAGAGTATAACGATCGGACCCGATCCATGCCCATGCATGCTCGCCCCGTCATCGCGTGGAACACCGCGACGTGGCGATCCCCCTCTGAAATCACCGGATTCCGACGGCGTGCGGCATTCCAGAGATTACTCGCTACGCTCGCCGTTCAGGCCAGCCTGTGGCCGTTCAACGCGCTTCGCGCCTTTGTGCCACGGCCCCTGCGGGGCCTTGCAATGACGGTGCTCGCAACAATGTCAGTGGCGACTCCACGCTGCACATCGCAAAGGTACGGCATTCTGCCTAAGCTAGAGCCATGCTCGTATTGCTCGAATACCTGATCGTCACTTTCCTCGCGGTGTTCGTCATCGTGAATCCACTGACGACCGCGTTCATCTTCACCGCAATGCTGCCGCGCGCCTCCGAGGAGAAGCGCCGCTCCACCGCCCTGCGCTCGGTCAAGGTCGCCACGGCCCTGCTGTTCGCCTTTGCCCTGCTGGGCGGGGTGATCTTCCAGCTTTTCGGGATCACGCTGGCGGCGTTCCGTATCGCCGGCGGCATCATCCTGTTCGGCATCGCGATCGGCATGATCCGGCAGAAGGCGGCCAGCGAGCGCGAGACCGCCGAGGAGGTGAAGGCCGACAAGGGGCAGGTGACCGAGGACATCTCGGTCATCCCGCTAGCCATCCCGTTCATGAGCGGGCCCGGGGCGATTGCGACGGTCATGATCCTGACCAGCGAGGCCCCCACCATCTATCACCTGGTCCTCGTGTTCCTGGCGGTGCTGGCCTGCATGGTCGCGTGCTACTACGCGATGGTCCATTCGCGCTATCTGGTGAAATTCCTCGGGGATACCGGCAAGGACATCCTGACCAAGGTGTTCGGTCTGATTCTCGCGGTCCTGGCCGTGCAGTTCGTGATCAACGGGGTCAGCGACGCCGCCGTCGGCTTCCTGCTGGATACCCAGATGCTCGACGGGACCGAGATCGAGGACCCGCGCCTGCCGCCGCGCGAAAACGATTGAGCCGGCGCGCCGGCTATCCCTTCGCCCCGGAGACCCAGGCGCGCAGGGTCGCGATATCCACCACCGAGCCTTCCAGTGCCGGACCGGCCAGGACCGTCGCGGGCTGATCCGCCTCACCGAACCCATCCAGCACGGCCAAGGCGCCATCAAACGCCTGCTCGCGGGTGTAGTCGTTCGTCGTGACCACGACCTCCAGCCCCGCCCCGCGGGCGGAACGCACGCCGTTGTCGGAGTCCTCCAGGGCCAGACAGGCCTCCGCCGGCAAGTTCATCGCCTCCAGTGCATGGGTAAAGATATCCGGAGCCGGCTTCTTGGCCGGCACGATGTCGCCGGCGGAGATCACCTCGAAGCGGTACGGGCCCTCGCTTCCGAGCGTGGCCTCCAGCAGGGCCGTGACGTTCTCGGGTGTGGTGGTCGTGGCGATCGCCAGGCGCAGACCCTCGGCCTCCGCTTCGTCCAGCAACCGGCGCACCCCCGGCCGCAGCGGGATCGCGCCGGTCTCAAGCAGGGCCACGTAGTGCCGCGTCTTGGCCGCATGCAGCTCGCGAATACGCGCATCGATCCCCGGCTCGTTCAGGACCTCGGGATGGTCCTCGGACAGGTACTGGCGGATGCGTTCCTTGCCGCCGGTCACGCGCAGCAACTCGCCGTAGCGCGCGATGCTCCAGTCCCAGTCCAGGCCCGCATCCGCGAACGCCTTGTTGAAGGCGACGCGATGACCGTCGCGTTCAGTGTCCGCCAATGTGCCGTCCACATCGAAAATCAGCGCCTGCAATTCCGTCATCCCGTTATTTCCGCCTTTTCCCGTATCTCGCTGAAAAACCGGCCGCGAGCCGGCACATTCCCGGCATCCAGCCGAGACCAGGCACCAACAGTCATGGCACGGGACTTGCCCGGCCCGCCCGACTCTGGTACTAAGTGCGCCTCATTTTTCCAGCCGGAGAAAGCCCGCATGGCTGCTGACGAAAAGACCGACAAGCCCTCCACCCAGCACATGGTCGCCGGGGGCATTGCGCCCTACGAGCCGAAGCCGGACGAAGATTACATGAATCCGGATCAGCTCGAGCATTTCCGCAGCCTGCTGCGGGCATGGCGCCAGGAGCTGGCCGAGGAAGTCGATCGCACCGTGGGGCACATGCGCCAGGACGCGTCCAACTTTGCCGATCCGGCCGACCGCGCCACCCAGGAAGAGGAGTTCGGCCTGGAACTGCGCTCCCGCGACCGCGAACGCAAGCTGTCGAAGAAGATCAACGAGGCGTTGCGCAAGATCGACACCCACGATTACGGCTACTGCGAGACCTGCGGCGTGGAGATCGGCATTCGCCGCCTGGAGGCCCGCCCGACGGCCACCATGTGCATCGACTGCAAGCAGCTCGACGAGATCAAGGAAAAGCAGCGCGCCTGATCCCGGCCGGGCCGTGACGGTCACGCCCGAACGGATTACCCGGGCCGACCGCTATGTCGGCCGGTTTGCCCCTACCCCTTCCGGCCCGCTGCACGCGGGCTCCCTGCTGGCCGCCGTCATCTCCTGGCTCGATGCCCGGAGTACCGACGGCCGCTGGCATCTGCGAATCGACGATATCGACGCCCCCCGGGTTCGCCCGGGGGCGGCCGATGCCATTTTCCATGCCCTCGAGGCCTTCGCCCTGGTCTGGGATGGCCCCGTCACCTGGCAAAGCCAACGCGGTCCCGCCTATCAGCGCGCCCTGGACACCCTGTTGACGTCGCACCTGGCTTTCCCCTGCGGCTGTACCCGCAAGGACCTGGCCGCGCGCGGGCGGCCGGGCTGGGAAGGGCCGATCTATCCAGGGACCTGTCGCCACGGCCTGCCGCCCGAACGCGAGCCACGGGCCGTGCGTGCCCGGGCGACCACTCGCTACTGGACGATCGCGGATCGCTTTCTGGGTACGGTCGCCTTCGATCTGGAGGCACTCGGAAGCGACTTCGTGATCCGCCGTGCGGATGGCATCGTCGCCTACCAGCTCGCCACCGTGGTGGACGACCTGGACCTGGGCGTAACCCGCGTGGTGCGCGGGATCGACCTGCTCGGCTCCACCCCGCGCCAGATGCAACTCTACGAGGCGCTGGGCGCCACCCCACCGGCCTATGCCCACCACCCGGTCCTTGTCGCGCCCGGCGGCGACAAGCTGGCCAAGGCCACCGGAGCCGAGGGCATCCACGCGGATACCGCCCGGCGGCAGCTGGCCGACACCCTGACGGTGATCGGCCTGGCCCCGGGCGACGCCCAGGCACCCGACGCACCGGAGGCCCAGCTGGCCGAAGCCCTGGAGCGCCTGCAGGGACACACCCTCGGCGACCACCTGCCATTGCCGGCGGCACTGCCCGGGGCCGCGCGCGCGGTGTAGACTCGCCGCATGCTCTCCACCCGCGCGCCAACCCGGACGGCCCCGCAGGATCGCTCGCCCGCGCACCGCAAGGTGCTTGCGAGCGGCTGACGATGGACGCCCCTCGCGCCATCCTGATCGCCCTGCTGGGCGCATTGCTGTTTCTGAGCCCGCTGGTCCTCTGGGTTGCCTACCTGAGTCCTGCCTGGTGGTGGCCCTTCACGGCCTGGGCGCTGTTCGTCGTAGCCATCGCGGCACTGAGCCGGAGCGGGCGCCGTGACCCTTAGCCTGGGTCTGATCTACGCGGTCGGGGTGGCCTACCTCGCCCTGCTATTCGGCATAGCGTTCCTGGCCGACCGCGTCCCCCGAGTAGGCCGACTGGCGGCCAATGGCTGGGTGTTCAGTCTGTCGCTGGGGGTATACGCAACGTCCTGGACCTTCTACGGCAACCTTGGTTTCCTCGCCGACCAGGGCTACCTGTACCTGACCATCTACCTCGGCGTGACCCTGGCCTTCGCCGCCACCCCCTGGCTGCTGCGCCCCCTCCTGCGCCTGACCCGCGAGCAGCAGCTGACCTCGCTGGCCGACCTGTTCGCCTTTCGCTACCGCAGCCGCTTCACCGGGCCCGTGGTCGCCCTGTTCATGCTCGCCGGGGTACTCCCGTACATCGCGCTACAGATCAAGGCCGTGGCCGAGTCCGCCGCCGTGCTGACCGCGGAGACCCCGCCGCATCTGCTCGCCCTGACCTTCAGCGGCACCATCGCGCTGTTCGCGATCCTGTTCGGCGCCCGCCACATCGCCCCGCGCGAAAAGCACGCCGGTCTGGTGCTGGCCATCGCCTTCGAGTCCATCGTCAAGCTGCTCGCCATCCTCGTGATTGCCGCCGTGGCGCTGTACGCCGTGTTCGGCGGCCTCGGCGGGCTGAACGACTGGCTGGCCGCCCATCCCGAGGCGGTCGATGCGCTGTACGAGCCGGTGCGCCAGGGCGGCTGGTTCGCGATGATGATCCTGGCCTTCGCGGCCGCCTTCCTGCTGCCACGCCAGTTCCACATGCTGTTCACCGAGAACATCAACCCGCAGGCACTGAACACCGCGGCCTGGGCGTTCCCCGCATTCCTGCTGCTGCTGAACCTGCCGATGCCGGTGCTCTACTGGGCCGGGGAGGCAGCCGGGCTTGGCATCTCGCCCAACTATTACGCCATCGGCATCGCCGGGCTGCTGGAGTCGCCCAGCCTCGCCCTGCTGGTCTTCATCGGTGGGTTGTCCGCCGCCAGCGCGATGATGATCGTGACCACCCTGGCGCTCGCCCATATGGGCACCAACTACCTCTCGCCACTGACCCGACTGCACGAAGAGGAGCGCAGCGCCAACCTCTACACCCGCCTGCTTTGGGGGCGGCGCATCTGGATCGTGTTCATCATCGGGCTCGGCTATGCCTTCTACGGCCTGCTGCAGGTCGTCGAGGGCCTGGCGCAGCTGGGGCTGATCTCGTTTGCTGCGGTGGCGCAACTTCTGCCGGGCCTGATCGGCCTGATGCTGTGGAAACAGGCGACCCGGGTCGGATTTCTCTTGGGCCTAGGAGCCGGGATTGCCGGCTGGGCGTTCACCCTCGTCATGCCTTTGCTGTCGGATGCCGGGATCGCGACCGCCCTGCCCGACCCGCAACGCCTCTTGCACGCGGAGATGCTGGACCCGTGGACCTTTGCGCTGATGCTGAGCCTGGGCGTCAACGCGGTCCTGTTCGTCGTCGGCTCGCTGCTGACCCGGCCCAACCCCGAGGAGGCCGAGGCCGGCCGGGCCTGCTGCCCCAACGAATCCACCGCCCCCGGCGCGGGCCTGCCGCTGGCGGGCGACGTCACCGAGATGGAGACCGCGCTGGCGGCCACCCTGGGCCCGGGCACCGCGCGCCACGAGGTCCAGCGCGCCCTGGATGATCTCGGCCTGCCACGCCATACGCGGTCGCGCGGCGATCTGCGCCACCTCCGCGAGCGCATCGAGCGCAATCTCTCCGGCCTGCTGGGGCCGGTACTGGCTCGCATGATCGTCGACCAGCACCTGCGCCTGGATGCCGCCGGGCGCCACACCCTGAGCGAAAGCCTGCGGCGGATCGAGGAACAGCTGGAGACCCGCCCCTTGCCGCTGTCCGGCCTGGCGGCCGAGCTGGACGCCCTGCGCCGCTTTCATCGCCAGATCCTGCACGAGCTCCCGCTGGGGGTAGCCAGCCTTACCAATACCGGCGAGATCACCGGCTGGAACCAGGCCCTGGCGCAGCTCACGCAGGTCGCCACGGAAGACGCCGTGGGTCAGAACATCGGTCAGCTCGACAGTCCGTGGAGCGGCCTGCTGACCGCCTTCCTGGAGAGCCCGGACCGCCAGTGGTACAAACTGAACGTGGACCTGCCTGCCGGCAACCGCCGCCTGAACCTGCACCGCTCCGAACTGCAGGATGCCCAGGGTCAGGTGGAAGGCCGCGTGGTCCTGATCGAGGACGTGACCGAACGCGCCCAGCTCGAGTCCGAGATCGCCCACGGCGATCGCCTGGCCTCCATCGGCCGGTTTGCCGCCGGGGTCGCGCACGAGATCGGCAATCCACTGACCGGTATCGCCTCCCTGGCGCAGACCCTGCCCCTGGAGGACGACCCGCAGGAGATCCACGGCATCGCCGACGACATCCTGGCCCAGACCCGACGCATCAACGCCATCGTGCAGTCGCTGATCACCTTCGCCCATGCCGACGAGGGCCCCTCGGCCGGACACTTCGAGACCATCGCGCTGGACGATCTCGTGGCCGAGGCCATCCGCCTGATGCGCCTGGCCGGGCGCAACGACCTGCAGTTCACGACCTCGGGTCTCGCGGGGCTGCACGTCCGCGGCTCGCATGCCACGCTGTTGCAGGTGTTCATCAACCTGCTGACCAACGCCGAGCAGGCCTCGCCCGAGGACGCCACCGTCACCATCGCGGCCCGACTCCACGGACGGCATGTCCAGATCACCATCGACGACGCTGGCCCCGGAATCGACGAATCCAGCCTGGAACGGCTATTCGAGCCGTTCTTTACCACCAAGCCGGCCGGCCAGGGCACCGGCCTGGGGCTGCCAGTGGCCTACAGCATCGTGCGCGACCACGGTGGTACCCTGATGGCCGCCAACCGCCCCGAGGGCGGTGCTCGATTCCTGCTGACTCTGCCACGCGACGACTCATGACCCGCATCCTGCTCGTTGACGACGAAGCCCCGATCCGCCGCGCCGTGCGGCGGTTCCTGGAGCATCACGGCTTCGAGGTCGGCGTGGCCGAAAACTTGGCCGAGGCGCGGGCGCTCGCAGCCGCCGATCCCTACGATCTGCAACTGGTGGATCTGCGCCTGCCGGATGGCGAGGGCATCGAGCTGCTGCCGGAGTTCACCCGCACGCCCACGGTCATCATGACCAGCTACGCATCGGTCCCCTCGGCGGTCAACGCGATGAAGGAAGGGGCCGCCGACTACATCGCCAAGCCCTTCGATCACGACGCCCTGCTGCTGACCCTGCGTGCCGCGCTGCGCGCACGCGCCGAGCGCGACCGCCCCGCCCCGGAAACGGCCGAGGCGGGTAGCAATGCGTCTCCCCGCCCCGGGCTGGGCCTGGTCGGCGACAGCGCGGCCATGCAGCAGCTGCGTGATCAGATCCGGCGCGTGGCCATGACCCATTCCACCGTACTGTTGCGCGGCGAGTCCGGTACCGGCAAGGAGCTCGCCGCGCGCGCCCTGCACGAGCTGAGCCCGCGCGCCAGCGGCCCGTTCGTCGCGGTCAACTGCGCCACCATCCCCGAGGGTCTGGTCGAGGCCGAGCTGTTCGGTCACGCCCAGGGTGCCTACACCGGTGCGGTCAAGGCGCGCACCGGCCTGATCCAGAGCGCGCACGGCGGCACGCTGTTCCTGGACGAGATCGGCGAACTGGCACCCGCGGCCCAGGCCCGCCTGCTACGGGTCCTGCAGGATGGCGAGCTCCGCCCGGTCGGGTCCAACGAGAACCTGAAGGTGGATGTACGCCTGCTGGCGGCCACCCACCGCGACCTCGAGGCCATGATCGAGGAACAGGCCTTTCGTGCCGATCTCTACTACCGCCTGCGGGTCCTGGAATTGTCCATCCCGCCCCTGCGCGAACGGCGCGAGGACATCATCCCCCTGGCACGGCATTTCCTCGAGGCACTGGCCGGTTCGGGGCCAGTGCCACAACTGTCACACGCGGCACGCCAGGCCCTGGAGTCGCAAGATTGGCCCGGCAACGTGCGCGAGCTGGCGAACGCCCTGGAACGCGGGTGGGTACTGAGCCCGGATGGCTGCATCGAAGCGGACCACATGGGACTCTCGACGGGCACCCCGGCCCGGGACGACGAGATCCCCAACCCCGCGTTTCCGACCCGCAAGGGCAAGGGCTCGAGCCTGAACGAGTATTTCCGGCACTTCGTGCAGGAAAACCAGGGCAGCATGACCGAGACCGAGCTGGCCCGGGCCCTCGGCATCAGCCGCAAGACCCTGTGGGAACGCCGTCAGCGTGAGAATCTCCCCCGCCCGCGCGGCTGAATCGGTGGCCGCATCCCCCGCAGCCCGGCGGGTCTTTCTGGCCCTGTGGCCCGACGACCCCACACGCGCCACACTAGCCCGCCTCGGCCAGGAACTCGACGGCCCCGGCCGACCGGTCCCGCGCGATCACCTGCACCTGACGCTGGCCTTCGCCGGAACGATCCCGGTCGGACAGGCCGACTGTCTGGCCGGGCGCATCACGGAACTCGCCTGCGCGCCGATCGACCTGACCCTGGACCATCTGGGTCACTTTACCGGGCCGCGCATCACCTGGGCCGCTCCTGCCGAGCCGCCCGCCGCACTGGCCGACCTCGCCGAGCAGGCACATGCCCTGTGCAACGACTGCGGTATCGACCTCGGCCCGCCGCGCCCCTTCCGACCCCACGTGTCCCTGCGACGCCACGCCGCGCCACCCGACACCGAACGCATCGAACCGCCCCTGCGCTGGCTGGCGGACACGATTGCGCTGATCGAGTCGGGAAAAGACGGCCATCCCGGGCCCTACCGCATCCTCGCCCGGACCTGACCAGCCCGCCCGCGCGGCAGGCCAGCGGCGGCCGCGAGAGTCGGATCAATCGAGAGGCGGAAGGTTATCCGTTGCCGAAGGGTCGGCTGGCTGGGCGGGGTCTGCCGGATCGGCTGGCTGGGTTCCGGTACCCGGTCGCGTCGGTGTTCCCTCGCCCAGCGGCGGTGCATCCTCGCCCCGGGGCTGGCGCTGCTGTCCCAACGGGGGCGCATCCTGGGGCTGCCCCTGTCCTTGAGGTTGACCCTGTCCCTGACGCGGTTGGCCCTGTCCCTGGGGCGGAGTCGGCGCTCCGCTTTGCCCAGGTGCCGGCTGGCCACCGCGCTCCATCTGCCCGGGAGCTTGTTGCCCCTGCCTGCGCTGGCCGGGCTGCTCCGGCGGCTGCCCCTGAGGCATGCCCTGCCCACGCTCCTGACCCTGGCCGCGCGGCATGCCGCCCTGGCCCGGGACCTGCTGACCACCGGCCGGCGGGGCACCCTGTTCGGCGGGCGGCATACCCTGGCCCATTCCGCCCTGTGGGTCCCCATGTTGCGGGGCCTGCGCGTATGCCGAACCGGCGGCAAACAGTGAACCCAGCGCGATGGCCAGGGCCGTGCTACGAAATCTCGTCATTGGGAGCCTCCTGCGGGCTGTAACGCCGTTCATTCAGGCCCCCTTGATAGCAGCCAGACCCCGCGCCCCCCAAGGGTGACAGTCGAGTTCCCGGAAATTCCGCGAAACACTTCACTCCATGGAAACTCGATTCCCCGGACCCGGTGCGTCCCTAATTCTTCAACGCCACCGGGACGGTGAACATCAACAAACCATAGTCCGCCTCGTACTGTTCCTTGAACCGGGCTGCGATGCGATCGCACAACTCGGCCGAAGCCACCACCTCGACCTTGATATTGCCACCCTGGCGCCAGTTGCCCCGGCGCTTGCCATGCCGGCCCCAGCCGCGCGCGTCAGTCACCGTGTAGCCGGCCGCACCCATGCCGCGCACCTCGTCGATCAGCATCTCCTCCAGGATCGCCTCGGCCACCACCGTCAGCAGATGCATGTCATCGGATTCCATCGCGCTAGCCTCCCAGCGAATAAAGGGTCTGGGCCATCCAGAAATAGAGCGGCACACCCAGGAAGATATTGAACGGGAACGTGACCCCCAGCGAGGCCCCAATCGAAAGCGCCGGATTGGCCTGGGGCACCGCGATACGCATGGCCGCCGGTGCGGCGATGTAGGAGGCACTCGCATAGAGGGTCGCCAGCAACAGCGTACCGCCCATCGACATGCCCAGCGCATACCCCAGCAGCGTACCCAGCACGGCCGAGACAATCGGCATCACAATCGCGAAGGTCACCAGGAAGAAGCCGTACTGGCGCACGTCGGCGATGCGACTGGAGGCGACCAGCCCCATCTCCAGCAGGAACAGCGCAAGCACGCCCTTGAACAGGTCGAAGAACATCGGCTCCAGCGGCTCGATGTGCACGGGACCCGCGATGAAACCGATCACCAGGCCGCCGGCCAGCAGGAAGATACTCTTGCCGAAAAACACTTCGTGCATGGTCTTGCCCCAGCGCGTCGGGCCCTTGCTGCCCATGCGCGCCAGCAGGATGCCGATGATCAGGGCCGGCATCTCCAGCAGCACCAGGAAGACCACCATGTGGCCCTCGTAATCGATCCCGCGCGAAGCCAGCAGGGCCACGGCGACCGAGAAGGTCACCACCGAGACCGAGCCATAGTGCGCCGCGATCGAGGCCGAGTCCGCCCGCGGCATGCGCCCCACCCAGCGCAGAACCGGGAACGCGATCAGCGGGATCAACGAACCTACCGCCAGCACCGCCAACCCCGGCAGCAGCAAGGGCAACAGCTCGCTCTCGGCCAGCTTGACCCCGCCCATCAGGCCAATCGCCAGCAACAGATAGATCGAAAGCGCCTCGTAGATCGCCATCGGGATCTTCAGATCCGACTTGGCGAGGCCCGCAATGGCGCCCAGCAGGAAGAACAGTACAACCGGATCGAATGCCATCTCGCCTCCGTGTGCTGAAGCCGCAATGCGCTGCAACTCGCACCCTAATCGTAGGCGAGACCCGCCCGGCAGAAAACCATTGCGTGGCAACAAGCCCCGTCATCTAATCTAGGCTTGAAGAGAAGTCTTCCCGGCACGAGGACAGCTGCATGACGCGCATCCTTATCCTTCAGGGACACCCCGACCCGGCCGAAGGCCACCTCGACCACGCGCTGGCCGATGCCTACCGCGAAGGGGCCGAGAAGGCCGGCGTCGCGGTGGACACCCTGACGATTGCCCACCGCGACTTTCCACTGCTGAAGAACCAGGCCGAGTTTGTCGACGAGACCGTTCCGCCCGCGATCCTCGAGGCGCAGGAACTGATCGAGGTCGCCCACCACATCGTCCTGATCTATCCCCTATGGCTGGGCGATATGCCGGCCCTGGTCAAGGGCTTCCTGGAACAGACCCTGCGCCCGGCATTCGTCGGCGATGGCGACATGAACCGCCTGCGCCACACGCGCCTCAAGGGCCGCTCGGTCCGCATCGTGGTCACCATGGGCATGCCGGCGCTGGCCTACCGCTGGTTCTATGGGGCCCACAGCCTGAAGAGCCTGGAACGCAACATCTTCCGCTTCTGCGGCTTCGGCCCGATCCGCCACACCCTGATCGGGCAGAACGGCGGTGACGCCGCCTCCCGCGAGCGCTGGCTCCACCACCTGCGCGAACTCGGCCGCCAGGGGAAATAACCGACGGACACCGGCCCCTGGTCACGCGCATTCCGGTCGCCGTCTTTCCCCGAGAACCGGTCCGACCCTTCCGCCCGACAACATCTTGTTCCTGCGCAAGCCGGTGCCCGGGTTATCGGATGCACATCACGACTCCAGAACACCATCCCACCGGCTCCCCGACCCTGCCCACGCCTCGAAGAATGCACGGAGACGTCCCCCGGTCGCTCGCAATGTGCCACGGCCGGGCACGGACCCGGGTCCCGACGAACCCCCGCTCATTCCCAACTCCAAAACAGAAACTTATCCCAGCACACCAAGAAATCACGATCCCGTAACGAGCGGGATTTTCCCACCCGGGAATAGCGCTATAAGCGAAGAAACGCATATACGAAGCGTGCGGAAGAACGCCGTCACCCCAGGGGGGAGTCATCATAGTGTGTCCATATAGCGAGCAGGATCCGGCACCGGGTCCCTCCAAGGGCGTTCCAGGTCGCCACCCGAGCCACCACATTGCCCGTACCGCGTTGTACACCGGTACCCTGCTCGCACTGGTGGCCGCCGCGTGGACCTCCGCGCTTGCCCAAGACACACCAGAAGCGACCACACCGGGGCAAGCGGATAGCAGCGAGCGCCCCTATCGCTTCAACATGGGCTTTGGCCTGTCGCGGTCGCATGACGACAACATCTACGCCACGCCCGGCTCGACCGAATCCGCCGGCATCACGGCATTCACACCCTGGCTCACACTCGTTACGGCCTGGGACCGCCATGCACTGGCCTTTGCCGCCAGCGCCGAGACCGCACGCCATTCCGGTTACCGCGACGAGGATTACACCGACTATTCCGTCCGGCTCCAGGGCCGCTACGACCTCGAAGACGGCGACAACCTGTTCGGGTCCCTCACCTCCCGGCGACTCCACGAAGAACGCGCGTCAGTGGATCTTCCCGGTGCCGCGCTCGAACCGACCACCTATCGCGAGCACCAGGGGGTCGGCGGGGTGGCCCTCGGCTTCGACCAGTCCGCCCTGCGACTCGGTGTGACGGTGCGCGAGCTTGACTTCGACTCGGTCCCGCTGGAAAGCGGCGGTTCACTGGACAACAGTGACCGCGACCGAACCCAGTATGAACTGGGTGGCCGCTGGACCCGGCTAGGCGAGGCCACCTGGCAACCGTTCGCCCAGGGCACCCTGGACTGGCGACGCTACCGCGACGACATCGACCGCTTCGGCTACGAACGCAGCAGCGACGGAAGCGCGGTCGCCTTCGGCATGACGCGCGACATCGGTGCAGCCGGCTATGCCGAGTTCTTTGCCGGGCACATGCAGCAGTCCTACGACGATCCGCGCTTTGACCGCATCTCGACCTGGGACGCCGGAGCCCGCATCGATGCCAGTCTGACACCGCGTACAAGCATCGACCTGCAGGCCGACCGTTCCATTGGCGAGACGACCGTTTTCGGTTCCCCGGGATCGATCGACAACGTGGCGACGGTCACCGTGGACCACCGCATCACCCCGAGGCTGACGGCCTCGGTACCCGCGTACTGGAGCCGCAACGATTTTCAGCAAAGCGAACGCCGCGACCACGTGACCGGCGCCGGGATCTCCCTCGACTACCGCCTGAATCGCCACCTGAGCCTGACCGCCGGACACAGCTTCCAGCGCCGCGACTCCACCGACCCCGACGCGAACTACGAACAAGGCATCAGCTATATCGGCCTCGAGGCCGAGCTGGTCGGCCGGCCCATCATCCCTCTGGGCCCGAACAACCCCGGCGACGGGTTCTATGCCGGGCTCCAGGCCGGCCCCTCGCTGCTCAGCTCGGACGTCGACGGGCCCCGCGGCCCGGCCACCGGTGACGGGCGCCTGAGGGCCGGCTTTGGTGACCTGACCGCGGTGGGCGGTGGATTCCTCGGGTATGCCTGGAACCAGGATCGCTGGCAGTTGGCCCTGGAAGCGGAGCTCGACGAGGGCAACGGCGGCTGGGATCACGCTCGCTCCGACGGCTCGCGCGTCTTCTCCGTCGAGCGCGGCACCAGCCTAGCCGGCTCGGCCCGCCTGGGCTACTCGCTGAACCCGACGGCCATGCTGTATGGCCGGGCCGGGCTCGCCTTCACCGAATTCACCACCGACTACCGGCACGGGGGCACACTCGTGCATGAGCATGACACGCAGCGGGGCGTGCGCCTCGGCACGGGCGCCGAGGTCGCGTTCAATCCGCGCTGGTTCGGTCGCATGGAATGGAGCTACACCGGCTACCACGGCTACGACGCCGAGGACAACAACGACCGTTCGGACCGTTTCGAGAACCGCGAATCGACCCTGCGCCTGGGGGTCGGCTACCGCTTCCACGACGCCAGCGCGCCGGCCATCGCGGCCGTTCCCGACGATGCCTTCGACGGGCCGTATATCGGGGCACAGGGCGGCGCCAGCTGGCTGCATACCGACAACCGCGGCGAGGACCGTGGCCAGGACGGCAGCGGCACGCTGCGCGCCGACCGGGCCGATGACGGTGTGCAGGGCGGCGTGTTTGCCGGCTATGGACGCCGCATCGGTTCGTCGCCGTTGTACCTGGGGGTCGAACTGGAGGCCGAACAGTCGGAAGCCGCCTGGGAGAGCGCGCGCGACCCGAACCGGCGCAACTATTCAGCGGAGCGTGGCACCGGCCTCGGCGCCGGCGTGCGGGTCGGCTACCTCCTCGACGGCGCGCTGCTGTACGCCCGTGTGGGTCACGTGCGCAGCAAGTTCGACACCGACTACCAGTTCGCCGGCGAGGGTGTGGACATCCGCGACCGCCGCACCCTGTCCGGCCTGCGCACCGGTTTCGGCCTCGAGATGCCCGCCAGCAAGAACCTGTTCGTGCGCCTGGACTACAGCCACACCGATTACGACTCGTACCGAATCGGCTATTCCACCAGTACCAGTGACTCGGCCCACGAGACCTTTGACCACGACGAAGCGACCTTCCAGATCGGAATCGGCTACCGCTTCTAGGCAAACACGCTGATCAGCGTTTGCCAGGGAAAACGGCACCCCGAGGTGCCAGGGAGAAACATCATGAACCGCACACCCCGCCTGACGCGCCGATGGCTGCTGGCAGGCATGCTTGCCGGCACCCTCGGGCTGCTGGCAACAACAGCCACGACCCCCGGCCTGATCGGTACGGCCCTCGCCAACGGCGACAGCCACTCCGGTGGCCACGACAGCCGCACCGGTCCCGGCCGCGGCATCGGCTACGACGGCGTGGGTCAGCACAAGGGTGCAACCGGAGGCCATGGATCCGGCGCCTCCGGACATTCCGACAGCCCGCTGGTGGACGAGGTCTTCCGCGGCCACCGCCGGGGCTATGACCCGGACCGGGGCGGCCACGACGACGGCCATGACGATGGCCATGATGACGACGAGCCCCACGACCGCCCCCATTGAACGCGACCACACCCACGACAGATCCCGGACGAAAACTCCAGAAAACCGGGCCCAGCTTGGTAACCCCCAGGACACTGCCTCGATCCCTGACACCAGAGGATGGGCAAGACCGACTGACCCTTACAGGAGGGTATTGCAATGCGTGTTGATCATCGGAAGTTCACAAGCAAAGTCTTGATCGCGGGCGTCGCGCTCGCCATTGGCGGCGGCGCCCTGCTGCTGTCTCCGGCAAACGGCCCCGTGATCGGTGCCGCCCACGCCCAGCAGCACGGCGGCGGTCAGGGCGGAGCCGCCGGCGGCCAGGGACTGCAGGGCCTGCAGGGGCGTCCGGCCGGCGGGCAGCGGGCCGATTCGCCCAGTCGCGGGCGTTCCGACTCGCCGCTGGCCGACGAGGTCCTGCGCGGGCCGCGGCGCGGTCTGTTCACCCCTACCCATGACGACGGCGAGGACGACTCCGACCGCCCCGACTGGGCCGGCCGCGACCGCACCGTTGACCCGGGCGGCATGGGGCGCGCGGGCAGCGATACCCGCCGGGGTGACCTGTTCGGCGACCTGATGGTCGTCCTGCGGGATGACAACGGGGTCGCCATCCTGGATGAAAACGGGCATGTCCAGCCCTGTCTCGACGTGGCCTGCACGGAGGTCATCCAGCTGACCGAGGACGGCGAGGTGCCCGCCGAGTACGCCGATCAGGTGCTCGAGGTCGAGATGGGCCGCCTGAACGTCTCGCGTTCGCCCTCGCGGGTGCTGGAGGCCCAGCTGACCTCCCTGCTGACCGCAGTCGACGGCATGGAAATTACCGCTGACAACATCTTCGAGTGGACCGACGAAAGCGGTCGCCTCTACGACCAGATCACCGGCGGCTACATCGACTCCCCGTTGCAGAACCTGGCGCTGTATCAGGCCCTGCTTGTGGCCTCGGCCAGCGATCCCGTCGACGGCTTCTACGTGGTCTCGGTCAGCGGGATCGACCACGGCACGCCCTACGACCTGACCCTGAAGGTCGCCCCGGACGTGCTCGGCACCCTGGCCGCATCGGCCTTTGCCGCCGGCGCCGACAAGACCAGCGCCATCAGCGTGGACCAGGTGGTCAGCATCTCGACCTTCCTCGGGGTGTTCGACGAGCTGCAGGCGCTCGTCGCCGACACCACCTACGACCGCGAGACCCGCTTCGACCACGATGTCACCATCCTGGTCTACGACGCGGACAACGACGTCTACATCCCGACGATCGTGAACCTGCTGGAATCGATCAATTGGGACGAGGTCCCGATCATCGAGGACAACGGGGTCGGGATCGACACCTTCACCCAGAACGTGACCGACGCCGTGCGCGTGATCCAGTTCGTCCACGACTTCGGCCTGGAGTTCTGACCCCGCGCTAACTAACCCCATCCCGCCTCGCTCGGGATGCCTCAAACGGGGCGCATCTGCAAATATGCGCCCCGTTTTTCCGAGGCCCACCTTGCCCTCGTCTTGGTCATTGATCACAACCCGAACCGCCTGCGAGACACACGCCTCCGCCTGAACGATAGGTATCCACGCGTTGGCGGGGCAATGTAGCCCCTAGGCCGGTACACTCGGGCGGTCTTCCGACCGGCCGTGCGCGTGCATCACAACGACCACCCCCTGAGCGAAGTACCGGACCATGCCCGCAAGGGCTTCTGGTCCATGGCCGTGGTGCTGTTCGGGTTCACCTTCTTTACCTCGACCCTGTGGGCCGGCGGGTCGCTGGGCCTGGCCTTCAGCTTCGGCGAGCTGATGCTGGTGATCGCACTGGGCAACCTGCTACTGGGGACCTACGCGGCCACGCTCGCCTACATCGGCTGCAAGAGCGGACTGCACACGGTCCTGATGGGGCGTTTCTGCTTCGGGGAATGGGGCAGCAAACTCTCCGACGTCATCCTCGCGTTCACCCAGATCGGCTGGTACGCCTGGGGCACGGCCACCGTCGCGATCATCCTGGTCGAGACCACCGCACTGCCGGAACCAATGGAAGTCGGGCTGATGGTGCTGTTCGGGTTCGCCTTCTGCATCACCGCGATGATCGGCTATCGCGGTCTCGACTGGCTTTCCCGCGTCGCGGTACCGGTCATGCTCCTGTTCATCCTGTTCACGCTATTCATCGGGATCGGCGACGCCGGCGGCCCCGGGGGCTTGCTTGGTCAGGACCCGCGCACCGAGATGGATTTCCACGCCGCCCTCACCATCGTGATCGGCACCTTTGTTGGCGGTGCAACCCTCGCCACCAACTGGACCCGCTTCGCCCGCACCCCGCGCATTGCGGTCATCGCGACCCTGGCGGCCTTTGTGCTGGGAAACGGACTAATGGTCCTGACCGGCGCGCTCGGCGCCCTGATCTACCACGAGGCCGACATCGTCCACGTCATGCTGGCGCAGGGCTTCGTGACGATCACGGTACTGATGCTGCTGCTGAACATCTGGAGCACCCAGGACAACACCATCTACAACTTCGGCGTGGCCGGCTGCAATCTGCTGCGCACCCAGCGCCGGCGGCTGGTCACCGTGCTCGGGGCCGCGATCGGGACGGCCCTCGCGGTCGCCGGGATGCATGACTATCTGGTGCCGTTCCTGATCCTGCTGGGGACCTTCATCCCGCCGCTCGGTGGCGTAATCGTCGCCGACTTCTGGCTGCGCCATCGCGGGCGATACCCCCGCCTGGGCTCCGCCCGCCTGCCAGGGTTCCACTGGCCCGGCCTGCTGGCGTACGCGGCGGGATCCGCCGCGGCGTACTACGCACCCGTGGTACCTCCTCTGCTGGGCGTCATCGTGGCAACGGCTGCCTATGCCCTCCTGATGGCTCCCGCCTCACCCGCCGCGTGGCGCCCGCGCCAGGGAAGTGCGGATTGAAGTGCGGATTAAAGCCTGATCAAAGCCCTGGCAGGTTCGGTGCCGGTGGCGTCGGCGGTTTCGGAGGGTCGGACGGGTCCGGCAGCGGCGGATCGTCCGGAGTCGGCGCCGAGGATGAACCGGGCGCCCGCGGGAGATCCAGGCGCTGATCGGGGCGCGAGTCGCCGCGGCGCTGCCCCGGCGGGGTCCCACCATGCCCGGGCGGCCCATTGCCCGCCGCGGGCGTGTCGCCACTGGCGCCCGGAGACCCGGGCGGCGGCCCGCCCGACGGCTGAGCCTGCGCGCCACCGAACGCCAGAACGGCGCCCATGACCGCAACCTGCGTCAGGGAACGAAAGAGGGACTTCATGCCACTCACTCCTTGCGTCGTTGCCTGCCCCTGAGGCGTCCGCGCGTACCCATGGTTCCCGGCAGCCTGTGACTCTGCCAAGTCCATCACGTCCAGGGAAACACGGTTCAGCGTCTCCCTAAGCCTCGACCACCAGCTGTTGGAACAGCCCACCCAGGATCACCAGCGCGAACCCCGCGTACAGGCCCGCCACGACGTCGTCCATCATGATCCCGTGGCCGTCGTGCCACTTTTCATCAAAGTAGTTCGCCGGCCAGGGCTTGAGGATGTCGAACACCCGGAACAGCAGGAAGCCGACGACCACCCACATCAGCCCCGCCGGGGCAAACGCCAGCGTGATGAGCATGCCGGCCCATTCGTCCCAGACGATGCCGGGATGATCGTGCACGCCCAGCTTGCGCGCACTTTCGCCACAGATGTGGAAGCCGGCCATCACCACGACCACGGTGATCGCAAGGTAGGCCCACTCCGGGAAATTCATGATCGCGAAGTACAGCACCAGTGCACCCAGCGAGCCGGTGGTGCCCGGGGCCCAGCGCGACAGGCCACTGCCGAAGCCGAACGCCAGCAGGTGAATGGGGTCGCCAAACACGGTTCTTACCGACGGCATCTTTGGATTGCGGATCTTCTGCTCCGGCATGGCTCCCCCTGTCCCTATTCTTTTTCTGTGTGCGCGAAATGATCGTGGCCCGCCCGCGCCACGTCCAGCCGTTGCCCGTTTGCGTCCTCCACCACCACCTCCGCACCCTCGGTGCACTCGCCGATCACAGTCAGCGGGACGTCCACGCTGAACGCGAGCAGGTCCAGCGACTCCCCCGGCGGGAGGGCGAACAGCAGCTCGTAGTCCTCGCCACCGCTCAGTGCGCAGGAGCGAGCCTGCTGCTCGGACACCTCCGCCAGCAGCGGGTCGCGCGGGACGCTGGGCCAGTCGACTCGCGCACCGCAACCCGAGGCGGCACACAGATGGCCCAGGTCCGCCAGCAGGCCGTCGGAGATATCGATGGCGGCCCGTGCGCGGTTGCGCAGACCACGGCCCAGACTCAGGCGCGCCGCGGGCCAGAACAGCCTGGCGCAGGCGGGGCTCGAGGCGTCTACGGGACTCCCCTCTGCACGCCGCTGCGTCTCGTGGGCCAAACCGCAGGCCGCTCCGCCCAGCGCACCGGAAACCACCAGGCGATCGCCAGGCCGGGCACCTTCGCGGCGCAGCGCCTGGCCGGCGGGCACCTCGCCCAGGACCGTCACGCTGATCGCCAGCGGACCCCGGTTGGTATCCCCGCCCACCAGCGGGATCCCGACCTCCTCGGCCAGCGCCAGAAAGCCGTGGCTGAAGCCCGCCAGCCAGTCATGATCCACACGCGGCAGGGTCAGCGACAGCACCGCGCCCAACGGCTCGGCCCCCATCGCGGCCAGGTCACTGAGATTGGAGGCCAGGGCCTTGTGGCCGGCGCTTGCCGGCGGGTGATCAGGAAAGAAGTGGGTGCCCTCGACCAGGGTATCAACGGTGACGACCAATTCGTGGCCGCTACGCACGGCCAGCAGGGCGGCATCGTCTCCGATGCCCAGACGCACGCCATCGGCAACCGCGCCCGCGCTCGGCGTGCCGAAATAGCGCTGGATCAGATCGAATTCGGAATCGGGGCCGGCCATGGCCGTGGTGCTGACCCGCCCGGGGTCAGCGCGGGGTGGAGCGCTCGGGGCCGCGCAGGTCGGCGGAGAGCCGGTCCAGCACGCCGTTGATGTAGCGATGCGACTGCTCGGCGCCATAGCGCTTGGCCAGATCGACGGCCTCGTTGATCACCACCCGGTAGGGCACCTCGAAGCGTTCGGCCAACTCCCATTGGCCCAACCACAGCAGGGCGTGCTCCACCGGATCGAGCTGATCCAGCGGGCGGCCGAGGTACGGCTCCATGCGGGCATCCAGGGCCTCGCGGTCGCCGGTCACGCCGATCAGGAGTTCACGGAAGTACTCGGCATCCGCCTTGGCGTGTTCCTCATCGTCGCGGAACTCGGCCAGGATGTCCTTCGGGTGGGCGCCCGTGATCTGCCAGGAATAAAGCGCCTGCATCGCGCGCCGGCGCGCGAAGGAACGCGCATGCCGCGCCCGCTGCTCGGGCGTGCTGCGCGGGCGCCGGGCCCGAGCGGACTTGCCGGCATCGGCATCCTTGCGCGGGGCACTACCTTCGGGGCGGGGATCAGAGGGTTCAGTCACGACAAGCCTGTTCGGGTGGACGGATAACACTGGGTAGGCAGTGCGGGATCAGCCGCGCAGCTGGCGCATCAGGCTGACCATCTCGATCGCGCCCATGGCGGCATCGGCGCCCTTGTTGCCGGCCTTGGTGCCGGCGCGCTCGATCGCCTGCTCGATGGAGTCGGTGGTCAGCACGCCGAAGCTGATCGGCAGGTCCTCCGCCATCTGCACCTGCGCCAGACCCTTGGCCGCCTCGCCCGCGACGTAATCGAAATGCGGCGTCGAACCACGGATCACGCAACCCAGGGCGATCACGCCATCGTACTGCCCGGAACGCGCCATGGCCTGCGCCGCCAGCGGCAGTTCATAGGCACCCGGCACACGGGCGATGGTCAGGTTCGTCTCCTGCACCCCGTGACGCTTCAGGGTATCCACGGCCCCTTCCAGCAGGCGTTCGACGATCAGGCTGTTGAAGCGCGCCAGCAGCAGGCCATAGCGGTGGTCGGCGGCGTCGGTGAATACGCCTTCCAGGGTCTTGATCTCGGACATGATGAACTTCCGGTTGGGCTGATGAAGGACCCGCGGGCCCCGTTTTCGAATGGCGCTAGTGTAGCACCGCCGTCGGTCTACTCGTGGACGTAGTCCACCACCTCCAGGCCGAAACCCCCGAGGCCGTGGAAGCGCTTCGGCGCGGACATCAGCTTCATGCGCCCGACGCCGCAGTCGGCGAGAATCTGTGCGCCGATCCCGTACATGCGCCATTCGGCGGAGTTCTCGCGCCCGCTGCGTTCCTCCGGCGCGGGCTGACCGATATTCTCCAGCCGCTGGGCCAGGGCGTTGCCACTCTCGTGCTTGCGCAGCACCACCACCACACCCGCGCCCGCCTCGTCGATCCGGCGTAGGGCATCATCCAGCGGCCAGCCACGATCCGGACCGGCATACCCGAGGGTATCGCACAGCGTGCTCTCCAGATGCACGCGCACCAGGGTGTCCTGGTCCGGCTTTGGCTCGCCACGCACCAGGGCAAAATGCAGTTCGTGGTCCACTTCGTCCTCGAACGCCAGCAGGCGAAACTCGCCATGCTCGGTCGGGAACGGACGCTCGGACACCCGCCGGACCGTCTTCTCGTTCTCGATGCGGTAGCGGATCAGATCCTCGATGGTGCCCATCTTCAGGTCATGCTCGGCGCAGAAGCGTTCGAGATCCGAACGCCGCGCCATGCTGCCGTCCTCGTTCAGGATCTCGACGATCACCGCGGCCGGCTCGGCCCCGGCCAGGCGCGCGAGATCACAGCCGGCTTCGGTATGCCCGGCCCGCACGATCACCCCGCCCGGCTGCGCCATCAGCGGGAACACGTGGCCCGGCTGGACGATGTCCTCGGGCGTCGCATTGGGCGCCACGGCGGTGCGGATGGTGTGCGCGCGATCGTAGGCGGAGATGCCGGTGGTCACGCCCTCGGCCGCCTCGATCGACAGCGTGAAGTTGGTGCCGTGCACGTCGTTGGTGTCGGTCACCATCAACGGCAGCGCCAGCTGCTTGCAGCGCTCGCGGGTCAGCGTCAGGCAGATCAGCCCCCGGCCGTACTTGGCCATGAAGTTGATGTCTTCCGGGCGCGCGTGCGAGGCGAGCATCAGCAGATCGCCTTCGTTCTCGCGATCCTCGTCATCGACGATGACCACCATGCGTCCGGCCTGAAGCTCTTCCAGGATGGTTTCGGTATTGGAAAATTCCATAGGTTCCTGCTTTCGGCTGCGCAGTTAGTCGCGCGAACCGGAGTGATTGGGAAAGCCCTGCTCGGCCAGCCAGGCCTCGGACAGATCGCCCGCCTGCCCGCCCGGCTCGGCCGCGCGATCGCCCAGCATCAGGCGTTCCAGATAGCGGGCGATCAGGTCCACCTCCAGGTTGACCGGCGTGCCCACTGCGTACACGGCAAACCGGGTCAGTGACCAGGTGTGCGGGATGATGTTGACCTCGAACTCGGCGCCGTCCACCCGGTTCACCGTCAGGCTGGTGCCGTCGATGGTGATCGAGCCCTTGGCCGCGATGTAGCGAGCCAGCGCCGCCGGCGCGCGAAACCGCACGCGGGTGGAGCGCGCGTCCGGCTCCATCGCCACGACTTCGCCCACACCGTCGACATGCCCGGACACCATGTGCCCGCCCAGGCGATCACCCAGCGCCAGCGCACGTTCGAGATTCACCCGATCCCCCGGACCGAGATGGCCCAGCGTGGTGACATCCAGCGACTCCCGCGAGACATCGGCGGCAAAGCCATTGCCCGGCAGATCGGTCACCGTCAGGCAGACGCCGTTGACCGCGATGGAATCCCCCAGGCGGGTATCCGACAGGTCCATCCCGGTCGCATTGACGTGCAAGCGCACATCGCCCCCGCTGGGGGTGAGGCGCTCCAGGCTGCCAAGGGTCTCGATGATTCCGGTAAACATGGATGTCCACTCGTTCGGTCGGGTCCGGAGCACAATGCCGGGCCACAGGCGCCCCATCATAGGGAAACGCTAATGAATTCGCACCACGACCCGGGCGTTTATAGTGGCAACGCCGGTCCTCGCAAGTCCTTCAAGGGCCATCACGAAGCCCACGAAGCCACGAAGCAGGTCAATGGCGATTGCAGATCGGAAGGCGCTTAGAACGAAGCCGAACAGGGGGCCCTATGGTTTATTCAGCGCCGAGGCGTTGGATTGCCGCGCCTCGAGCTCCATCATCCTCCCCGTCTTCCTGTCGATCGCTCTTGCGACTTGCCCTGCCCGCTCTTCCTGTCGTCGTGCGCTTCGTGATGCAAACAAGCCCTTAGGAACGCGGACGGGCAAGCAGGCGCAGGGTATCGCCGACCCAGCGGGTGTCGACGACTTCGAGTTCGGCGCGTTCGGCCATGCGGGCCAGTGGCCACTCCACCAGGGGACGGGCGCTGGAGCCCATCAGCAACGGCGCCTGGTAGATCAGCCACTCGTCAACCCAGCCACCGCGGGCGAGCGCACCGGCCAGGCCGGGTCCGGATTCCACGTGGAGCTCGTTGACCTCTGCCCGTCCCAGCTCCGTAAGCACCGCACCCAGATCAAGCCCGCCCTCGGCAGATTCCTCCGCCAGCGGCACGGCCCGCACCTCGGCACCCTTGCCGCGCAGGGCATCCGCCGCAGGCGAGCCCGCCACATCGGGACTGGTGAGGATCCAGACCGGCCCGTCACGCAGGATCTGCGAGCCCGGGGGCGTGCGCAGGCGCGCATCGAGGATGACGCGCAGTGGCTGCCGGGTCGGCAGATCGTGATACCGCGGGTCATCCGGGAAGCCGGCGTGGGCAGCCAGATCAAACGGCTTCATGCGCACATTCAGGCGCGGGTCATCGCCGACCACGGTGCCACTGCCGGTGACGATCGCCCCGGCCCGCGCCCGCCACAGTTGCACGTCGCGCCGCGCCGCCTCGCCGGTGATCCACTGCGACTCGCCGGAGGCCATGGCCGTCCGCCCGTCCAGGCTCGCGGCCAGCTTGACCCGCACCCAGGGGCGCCCCTGCTCCATGCGCTGCACGAAGCCGGGGTTCAGCGCCCGTGCCTCGGCCTCCAGCACGCCGCTGTCGACCCGGATACCGGCCGCCTGCAAGGCATCGATCCCGCCCCCGCATACCTGTGGGTTCGGATCCAGCATCGCGATCACGACCCGCGCGACGCCCGCCCGGATCAGCGCATCGGTACACGGCGGGGTGCGGCCCTGATGACTGCAGGGCTCCAGAGTCACGTAGGCGGTCGCGCCTTGCACGGCCTCACCGGCCGCTTGCAGCGCGTTCACCTCGGCATGCACCTCGCCGGCCTTCCAGTGCAGGCCCGCGCCTACCTCCCGGCCGTCGCGCACGATGACGCAGCCCACCCGCGGATTCGGATCCGCGGTGAAGCGGCCGTAATCCGCCAGTTCCAGGGCGCGCGCCATGTGCCGGCGGTCGGCAATGACCTGCTCGGTCGTCGGCGCTTCCATTACATCCCCTCCTGCGAGCCGCCGTCCGTCGCCGGGGTGGCCCGCCCGTCCGCCGCGGATTCCGGGGCGTTTCCGGTCGCCTCCTCGTCGATCAGGCGCATCTGCGAACGGCGCATCTCCGGGCTGAGGTCATCCTCCAGCCGTTCGATCGCCTCACGGAAGGACTGCACACTGGCGAAGCTGAGATAGATAGAGGCAAAACGGATATAGGCCACATGGTCCAGCCCGTGCAAGGCCGCCAGCACCATTTCGCCGATGCGGTCGGACTTCACCTCGGGGGCCGTGACGGCCGAAAGCTGGCGCTTGATGTCGTCGATCACGCGCTCGACATCATCGGTCTTCACCGGGCGCTTGTGCAGTGCCCGGCGCAGACCGCTGCGCAGCTTTTCCTCGTCGAAGGCGACCCGTTCACCGGAACGCTTGACCACCCGCGGCAGGCTGAACTCCGCCCGCTCGAAGGTGGTAAAGCGCGCACCACAGGCACGGCACTGCCGCCGGCGCCGGATCTGTTCCTGCTCCGGTCCGGCCACCCGCGAATCGACCACGCGGGTGTCCTGATCATGACAGGACGGACAGCGCATCCCGTGCCCCGTCAGCCGGCCAACTGGCGGTGGTTATTCGCCGTGACCGTACACCGGGAAGCGACGGCAGATCTCGAGGACCTTCTCGCGGGTCGCGTCGATCACCTGCTCGTTCTCGTGATCATCCAGCACGTCGGCGATCCAGCCGGCCAGCTCGCGGGACTCGGACTCGGTGAAGCCGCGAGTGGTCAGCGCGGCGGTGCCGATGCGAATGCCGGAGGTCACGAACGGGGACTGCGGATCGTTCGGCACGGCGTTCTTGTTGACCGTGATGTTGGCGCGGCCCAGCGCGGCATCCGCGGCCTTGCCGGTCATGCCCTTGGCGACCAGGCTCAGCAGGAACAGGTGGTTGTCGGTACCGCCGGAGACGATATCGAAGCCACGCTCCACCAGCACCTCGGCCATCGCGCGGGCGTTGGCGATCACCTGCTTCTGGTAGGTCTTGAATTCCGGCTCCAGGGCCTCCTTGAACGCCACCGCCTTGCCGGCGATCACGTGCATCAGCGGACCACCCTGGGTGCCCGGGAAGATTAGCGACTGGAACTTCTTGTTCAGTTCCGGCTGCCCCTTGGAGATGATGAAGCCGCCACGCGGCCCGCGCAGGGACTTGTGCGTGGTGGAGGTGACCACATGGGCGTGGTCGATCGGGTTGGGGTACTCGCCGGCAGCGATCAGGCCGGAGACGTGGGCCATGTCGACCATCAGGTAGGCACCGACGCTATCCGCGATCTCGCGGAAGCGCTTCCAGTCGACCACGCGCGAATAGGCGGAAAAGCCGGCGACGATCATCTTCGGCTGGTGCTCGGTGGCCAGGCGCTGGACCTCGTCGTAGTCGATCAGGCCCTCGTCGGTGATGCCGTACTGCACCGCGTTGTAGATCTTGCCGGAGAAGTTCGGCTTGGCACCGTGGGTCAGGTGGCCACCGGCGTCCAGGCTCATGCCCAGGACGGTGTCATGCGGCTGCAGCAGGGCCATGTACACCGCGGCGTTGGCCTGGGAGCCGGAATGCGGCTGCACGTTGGCGTAGTCGGCACCGTAGAGCTGCTTGAGGCGATCGATCGCCAGCTGCTCAACCACGTCGACGTGCTCGCAACCGCCATAGTAGCGCTTGCCCGGGTAGCCCTCGGCGTACTTGTTGGTCAGCACCGAACCCTGCGCTTCCATCACGCGCGGGCTGGTGTAGTTTTCCGACGCGATCAGCTCGATGTGCTCTTCCTGACGCTGCGACTCGTCGCGGATGGCATTCCAGAGGTCGTCATCGTAGCCGTGGATACTCATGTCGATCGAAAACATTCGGGTCTCCCGTTCAAAGCGTTGGATTCAGCGGATTTCGGCGCGCCAGCTACTTGGGGCGCTGCCGCAAAAAGGCCGCCAATCATACGCCATCCAGCCCTTCTTTTCAGGCCGGACGTCTCCCGACACGGCCGCTGCGGACCACCGAGCCCCCTTCCAAGACCGGTGTTTCGCAAGTCCGATCAGGCACTTTGATGCCCGGCCGCACCCCGGGAAGACCAGAGGCACAAACCCCTTCCGCTCATCCGGAAAACGGGCCGCGTGCGCTCGCTCCAACGCCTTAGTTCGGCCCTTCGATTCGACGGACGTCGACGTCGTGGCGGGTCGGGTATACCGGCAGGCCGAACTGGTTGTAGACCGCCACATCGGCCGCATCACGGCCGTAGCCCACGACCACGTAGCCACCCCGCAACTCGGCCTGGGTCGCATCAAAGGTGTACCAGCGCCCCCCGACGAAGGCCTCGAACCAGGCATGCATGTCCATCGGCTGCAGGCCGTGCAGGTACCCGACCACCATGCGCGCCGGGATACTGAGACTGCGGCACAGTGCAATCCCGAGATGCGCCAGGTCGCGACACACCCCGCTCCCGCGCTGATTCACCTCCGCGGCCGAGATCGGGATATCGCTGGTCCCCGGGAGATATTCGATGCGCTCGCGCAGCCACTGCTCGATGGCCGCCACCTGGTCGTAACCCAGCCACTGGCCGGCAGTGATTTCGGTCGCCATCAGGTTGAAGCGATCCGATTCGCAGAACCGGCTCGGCAGGAGATAACTCAGTACGGCATCCGGCAGGGACTGCACCTCGACAAACGGTGCGCCCGGGGCCCGGTCGAGGGCCTCGGCCGTCTGCACCTCCGCCGCGGTATGGATGGAGAACGTCCCTGGCGGCGCGATCAGGCGCTGGCAGAGGTTGCCGTAGATGTCGACGAACTCGGACACCGGCGCCGTCGGCACCAGGCGATATTCCTCGCGCGCGACCCATTGCAGCGGGCCACTGCGCGGTCGCAGCATCAGCACAAACGGCGTGGGTTCGACGATCTCGAACTCGAAGTCACAACGGGTCTCGAGCCACATGAACGGGGCCTCTTGGGGTGAACCTCCTACACTACGCCCTGCCCGGCGGCGGGGCTACACGTAGGTGGCCCTGGCAGCCGGCTGCGACCGTGTACATTGGCCCGCGATTCCCTACACTTCCGAAATCGCCTGTTCCCCGGAGCCCGTATGCGAGGACGACCCGACCACCGCACCGCGAGACGCCGCACCCGGCACCTGACCGGTGGGCTGCTTGCCCTCGGCCTGTTGCTGCTCGCCCCCCTGGCCCAGGCGGAACAACGCTTCATCAACATCGGCACCGGCGGCGTCACCGGTGTGTACTACCCGGCCGGCCAGCACCTGTGCCGGCTGTTCAACACCCGCCGCGACAGCCACGGGATGCGCTGCACCGCGGAGAGCACGGGCGGTTCGGTATTCAACCTGAACATGGTGCGTTCCGGCGACATGGACTTCGGCGTGGCCCAGTCGGATCTCCAGTACCACGCCTATCATGGCAGCGGCCGCTTTGAGGCCTTCGGGCCCGCCGACCACCTGCGGGCGATGTTCAGCCTGCACCCCGAGCCACTGACCCTGGTGGTCCGCCCGGATGCGGACATCCAGGGCCTGGACGACCTGCCGGGCAAGCGGGTGAACATCGGCAATCCCGGCTCCGGCCAGCGCACCCTGATGGAAGAGCTGATGGCGAAGCTCGGCTGGGACCACGACACCTTCCGCCGCGTGGGCGAACTGCCCTCGCGCGAGCAGGCGCAGGCGCTGTGCGACAACCGGATCGACGCCTTCGTCTTCTCGGTCGGGCATCCGTCGGCGGCGATCCAGGAGCCCATCGCCACCTGCGACGCCCGCCTGGTGTCCATCGAAGGTCCGGCGATCGAGGAGCTGATCCGCTCGACGCCCTATTACCTCACGGCCGTGATCCCCGCCGATACCTACCCGGGGCAGGACCAGGACATCCGCACCTACGGCGTGGGCGCGACCCTGGTCACCTCGGACCGCACCTCGAACACGGCCGCCTACGAGCTGACCCGCGCCGTGTTCGACAACTTCGAGACCTTCCGCGGCCTGCACCCGGCGTTCAGCGGTCTCGAACGCGAGGGCATGGTGGACGAGGGCCTGTCCGCCCCCATGCACCCCGGCGCACAGCGCTATTTCCGCGAGGCAGGACTGATCGATGACTGAGACTCGACCCCAGGACCCAGCCGCCCCGGATGACCGCCAGGTCGCCGAACTGGAGACCGGCGGCCGCCACCCGGGCCGCGCCACCCGCAGCCTGATCTGGCTCACCGCCGTGGCCTGGTCGCTGTTCCAGATCTGGATCGCCTCGCCGATCGCCGACTGGGTCGACATCTTCGTCGTCTCCGAGACCGAGGCCCGCTCGATCCACCTGGCGTTCGCGATCTTCCTCGGCTATCTGCTGTTCCCGGCGGTCCGCGCCACCGCCCGCGGCAAGGGCTGGCAACACGCCATCGGCATCCTCTATGCCCTGGGTGGGCTGGCCCTGATCGCACTGGGGCTGTGGCAGTTCCTCGGCCTGGAACGCCTGGGCGAGGTCTACCTGGCGCTCGGCATCGCCCTGGTGGTGGTCGCCTGGCCACTCCTGCGCGGAAACGACCCCGTGCATCGCGTGCCCCTTGGCGACTGGGTGTTCGCCGTGGTCGCGGCCTTCAGCGCCCTGTATCTGTACCTGTTCCACGAGGCGCTGGCGACACGCCCCGGCGCCCCCACCGAGGTGGACCTGATCATGGCCGGGATCGGGCTGATCCTGCTGCTGGAGGCCACCCGCCGGGTGCTCGGCCCGGCGCTGACCATCATCGCCGCGATCTTCCTGTTCTATACCTTTGCCGGGCCGCTGATGCCGGACCTGATCGCCCATCGCGGCGCCAGTTACCCGCGCGCGATGGCCCAGCAGTGGCTGTCCAACGAGGGTGTATTCGGCATCGCGCTGGGCGTCTCCACCAGCTTCGTCTTCCTGTTCGTACTGTTCGGTGCATTGCTGGAGCGCGCCGGGGCCGGCGACTACTTCATCCGCGTCGCCTTCGCCCTGCTCGGGCACCTGCGCGGCGGCCCGGCCAAGGCGGCGGTGCTGGCCTCCGGGATGACCGGCGTGGTCTCCGGCTCGTCGATCGCCAACGTGGTCACCACCGGCACCTTCACCGTACCGCTGATGAAGCGGGTCGGCTTTGCCCCGCACAAGGCCGGCGCGGTAGAGGTCGCCAGTTCGGTGAATGGCCAGCTGATGCCGCCGGTGATGGGCGCCGCCGCGTTCCTGATGGTCGAGTACGTCGGCATCCCTTATGTCGAGGTGCTCAAGCACGCGATCCTGCCGGCGCTGATCGCCTATATCGCACTGATCTACATCGTCCACCTGGAGGCCTGCAAGAACGGCATGGAGGGCCTCCAGCGCGCCACCGTGACGACCTGGCGCGGGCGCCTGATCAGCTTCGCCTTGACCGTGGCCAGCCTGATCATCCTGGCGGGTGCGGTGTACTGGGGACTGGGCTGGATCAAGATCGTCGCCGGCGACGCCGCGGCCTGGATCATCGCCGGCCTGTTGTTCGCCACCTACCTGGTACTGGTCTGGATCGTCGCGCGCGAGCCGGACCCCGAGGCCCTGGATACCGAGCGCCCGCTGCCGCGGGTCGCCCCCACGGTCCTGAGCGGGCTGCACTACCTGCTGCCGCTGGTGGTGCTGGTCTGGGCGCTGGTGGTCGAACGCCTGTCGCCGGGGCTGGCGGCGTTCTGGGCGGTGGCGTTCATGATCTTCATCGTGCTGACCCAGCGCCCGCTGGTGGCCCTGTTCCGGCGCCAGGGGCGTCTCCTGCAAGCCGCGTGGGTTGGGGTCTGGGAACTGTTCCAGGGCTTCGAGACCGGCGCGCGCAACATGATCGGTATCGGCCTGGCCACCGCCGCGGCCGGGATCATCGTCGGCACGGTGGCGATGACCGGCGTCGGCCTGGTGCTGACCGACCTGGTGGATACCCTGTCCGGCGGCAACCTGCTGCTGGTGCTGGTACTGACCGCGGTGATCAGCCTGGTCCTTGGCCTGGGCCTGCCGACCACCGCGAACTACATCATTGTGGCGACCCTGATGGCCCCGATCATCGTCGATCTGGGGGCCCAGCACGACATCCTGATCCCGCTGATCGCGGCCCACCTGTTCGTGTTCTATTTCGGCATCATGGCCGACGTGACGCCACCGGTGGGCCTGGCCTCTTTTGCCGGCGCGGCGATCGCGAAGGCCGACCCGATTCGCACCGGGATCCAGGCCTTCGCCTACAGCCTGCGCACCATCGCGTTGCCGTTCTTCTTCATCTTCAACAGCCAGTTGCTGTTGATCGGGGTGGACAACGTGTTCCAGCTGGCGCTGGTCTTCCTCGGCTCGCTGGCCGGCATCCTCGCCTTTACCGCGGCCACCCAGGGCTGGTTCCTGACCCGCAGCCGCTACTGGGAGTCCGCCGCGTTGATGGCAGTCGCCTTCGTGCTGCTGGTCCCGACCGTGCTGATGGACCGCATCGCGGCTCCCTATCAGCACCAGCCGGCGGAGACCCTGCTCGAGGTCGTCGAGACCATCCCGGACCGCGACTCGCTGCGCCTGGAGGCCACCGGCATCGACCTGGAGGGCCGCGAGATCACCCGCACGGTGATGTTCCCCCTGGGCGACCCCGATCTGGCCCCGCGCGAGCGTCTGGCCGACGCCGGGCTGGACGTGCGCTTCGACCCGGACGACCAGAAGGCACAGATCCAGACGGTCGCTTTCGGCAGCCCGGCCGGCCGCGTAGGGTTGGAGGGTGGCTGGACCATCACCGGCGTACTGGTGCCGACCGAGCGCCCCAGCCCATACTGGTTCTACCTTCCGGCCCTGGCGCTGGGACTGCTGGTAGTCTGGAATCAGCGCCGACGCGCGGAACCGCCGGGGCGCGGCCCTTCCGCCGACACCCCCGCCCTTTCGGCGTAACCACGAACCGCAATCGGAGTACACCGCAATGGAACAACCCAACTACGGCTTCAATGTCATCGTGAAGGGCGGCATCGAGGACGTGATCGCGCAGACCACGGCCGCCCTCGGCGAGGAGGGCTTCGGCATCCTCAGCGATATCGACGTCGCTGCGGCCTTCAAGAAGAAACTGGATCTGGAGCATCGCCCCTACCGCATCCTCGGCGCCTGCAACCCGAACCTTGCACGCCAGGCCGTCGAAGCCGACCCCAACATCGGCCTTCTGCTGCCCTGCAACGTGCTGGTGCAGGACAACGAGAACGGCACCTGCACGGTCGGCTTCATGGACCCGGTCGCGGTCATGGGTCTGGTCGACAAACCCGGTGTCGAAGACCTGGCCGGCGAGGTACGCCATCGTCTGGAGCGCGTGCGCCTGACCCTCGAGACTGGCTAGTCCCCAGCTTCGCGAGCACACCTATGGATACTGGAACCGACCAGTCCGCCGGGCTGGCCGAGCGCATCCGAACGGCCGTCGCCGCCGGGCACCGCCTGGCGATCGCCGGCGGCGGCAGTCAGCGCGCGCGTGCCTTCCCCACGGGCTTCGAACCGGATGTCCAGCCACTGGAGGCCAGCGGCCATCACGGCATCGTCAACCTCGCACCCAGCGAGCTGGTGGTGACCGTGCGCGCCGGCACGCCGGTGATGGAACTGCAGGCCGCGCTGGAAGAAGTGGACATGATGCTGCCCTTCGAACCGGCCATGCCCACGCCGTCCAGCACCGTGGGCGGCATGGTGGCCCTGGGCCTGTCCGGCGCACGCCGCCCCTGGACCGCCAGCCTGCGCGACGCCGTGCTTGGCACCCGCATCGTCAACGGTCGCGGCGAGATCCTGCGCTTCGGCGGCGAAGTGATGAAGAACGTCGCCGGCTTCGACGTCTCGCGGCTGATGGCCGGCAGCCTCGGCAGCCTGGGCCTGCTGCTGGAGGTCAGCTTCAAGCTGCTGCCCGCCCCCGCCTACCAGGCCTGGCTGCGCCAGGAGAGCTCCGCCGCGGCCTTCATCGAGCAGGCGCGCGACTGGGGCCGTACCGCCCTGCCGTTCTCGGGCCTGGCCTGGGCTGACGGTATCGGCCACATCCGCCTGGGCGGTGGCCAGGAGGCCGTGCAGGAGGCCGCCGAACGCCTGGGCGCAGCACCGGATATCGACGGCCCGGCCTTCTGGGCGCAACTGCGCGATCGGCACCTGCCCTTCCTCACCCGACCCATGGCCCGCGACGAGCGCCTGTGGCGTCTGAGCCTGCCGCCCGCCACCCCGCCGCTGGATCTGCCCGGCGAATGGCTGCTCAACTGGGGCGGCGGCGAGCGCTGGCTGCGCTCCACGGCCACCCCGGACGCAGTGCGCGCTGCCACCGAGCAAGCGGGCGGACACGCCCGCCTGTGGTCCGGCGATCCGGCCGGGGCGGCCTGGCTGCACCCCCGCGCACCGGCCCATGCGCGCCTGGAGGGCGAGGTCCGCGCCGCCCTGGACCCTGACGGCGTGTTCTTCGCCCCGCTGATCACCCCTCATCCACGCACCGTGCCGGCGAGCTGAGGCCATGGAAACTCGCCTGCACCCGCGCTTCGAGAATGATCCGGCGGCGCGCATCGCCGAAGACGCCCTGCGTGCCTGCGTGCACTGTGGCTTCTGCAACGCGACTTGCCCCACCTATCAGGAACAGGGTGACGAGCTGGACGGCCCGCGCGGACGCATCTACCAGATCAAGCAGGTCCTGGAGAGCGGCGAGGCCAATACCACCACCCGCACCCACCTGGACCGCTGCCTGACCTGTCTCAACTGCATGACCACCTGCCCCTCCGGGGTCGATTACAACCACCTGGTCGCCTTTGGCCGGGAGGTGATCGAGGAAGACCTCCCGCGCGGCTGGCGCGACCGGCTGCTGCGCACCCTGCTGGTCCGCGCGCTGCCGGCGCGCTGGCCGTTCCGTCTAGCCCTGGGGCTGGGCCGCCTGGCCCGCCCACTGCTGCCCGCCACCCTGAAGCGCCGCGTGCCCGCACGCCACGGTGCCCGGGCCGGTGCAACCAACATTGGCGCGGCGACTCCGGCGGGCTTTCCCCACGGGCGCGTGCTGCTGCTCGGCGGCTGCGTGCACGATGCGATCGACGCCCGCATCAACGCCGCACTCCGGGGCCTGCTCGGGCGCCTTGGCATCGAGGTGGTCGAGGCCGGCGAGGCCCGCTGCTGCGGCGCGGTGGAACACCACCTGGCGTTCGCGGAGCGCACCCGCGAGCGGGTCCGGGCCAACCTCGACGCCTGGGAGTCGATCCTTGCGGACGGGGTGGACGCCGTCGTCAGCACCGCCAGCGGCTGCGGCGTGATGCTGCGCGACTACGCGCACATCCTGGCCGACGACCCGACGTATGCCGCACGCGCCGCCCGCTTCACGGCGCAGGTCCGCGACCCGGTCGAGCTGTTCGATATCCAGACCATCCGCAGCCTCGGCATCCGGGCGCCGGCAGATCACCCGCCCGTCGCCTGGCATGCCCCCTGCACCCTGCAACATGGCCAGGGCCTGGCCGGCCGCGTGGAACCGCTACTGCAGGCCGCCGGCTTCCACCTGGTGCCGGTCGCCGAGCCGCATCTGTGCTGCGGCTCGGCCGGAACCTATTCCATTCTCCAGCCGGCGATGGCGGGCCGTCTGCGCCAGCGCAAGCTGGACAACCTCGAGGCCAGCGGCCCCGCGCGCATCGTGACCGCCAACATCGGCTGCCAGACGCACCTGCAGTACGGGACCGATACGCCGGTCGAGCACTGGCTCACACTGCTCGAACGCCACTGCGGCGCAACTCCCGCCGGTGCGTAGGGGCGCTTGCCCAAGCCCCGACAGCACTCTAGATTCCCCCTTTTCCAATCCGGTAGACGCATCCATGCAGGCAAAATCCTTTCTCCCCCCGCAGCGCACCCTGATGGGCCCCGGCCCCTCCGACGTGAATCCGCGCGTGCTCGCCGCGATGAGCCGCCCGATCATCGGCCATCTGGACCCGGTGTTTGTCGGCATGATGGAGGAGATGAAGGGCCTGCTGCAGTACGCCTTCCAGACCAACAACGCCCTGACCCTGCCGGTCTCCGCCCCCGGTTCCGCCGGCATGGAGACCTGCTTCGTGAACCTGGTCGAACCGGGTGACAAGGTCATCGTCTGTATCAACGGCGTGTTCGGCACCCGGATGAAGGAGAACGTCGAGCGCTGCGGCGGTACCGCCGTGGTGATCGAGGACGACTGGGGCGCCCCGGTCTCCCCCGAGAAGGTCGAGGACGCGCTGAAGGGCAACCCGGACGCGAAAATCCTGGCCTTCGTGCACGCCGAGACCTCGACCGGGGCGCGCTCGGATGTCGAGACGCTGTGCCGCCTGGCCCGCGAGCATGACTGCCTGAGCATCGTCGACTCGGTCACCGGCCTCGCCGGCAGCCCGCTGTACGTGGACGACTGGGGCGTGGACGCGATCTACTCCGGCTCGCAGAAGTGCCTGTCCTGCACCCCGGGGCTGTCGCCGGTCAGCTTCAGCGAACGCGCGGTGGAATGCATCCAGGCACGCAGCCACAAGGTGCAGAGCTGGTTTCTCGACCTCAACCTGGTCATGGGCTACTGGGGCGGCGGCGGCAAGCGTGCCTACCACCACACCGCGCCGATCAACGCCCTGTACGCCCTGCACGAATCGCTGGTGATCCTCGCCGAGGAAGGCCTGGAGAACAGTTGGTCGCGCCACGATCGTCATCACGCTGCCCTGCGCGCCGGACTCGAGGCCATGGGCCTGAGCTTCCTGGTGGACGCCGAGCATCGCCTGCCGCAGCTGAACACCATTCACGTGCCGGAAGGCGTCGACGAGGCCGCGGTACGTGGCGAACTACTGAACCGCTACGGCCTGGAGATCGGCGCGGGACTCGGCCCGTACGCGGGCAAGGTCTGGCGCATCGGCCTGATGGGCCATGGCGCCAACGAGAAGAACGTGCTGCTGTGCCTGTCTGCGCTGGAGGCCGTGCTGGCCGACATGGGCGCGGTCACCCCTGGCCGTGCGCTGTCCGCCGCCCGCGCCACCTACGCGCAGCAAGGCTGAACCATTACCGGCCGCCGTCATCGCCTGCGAGCGATGACGGCGCTTCGAGACCCAACGGGAGACCTACACCATGACGCTAAGTCAACTGCTGCAGTATCTGGACGAACACATGGACGGCGTGTTCCTGGACGGCGACCCCGCCGCGTCACTGGAAAAGGCGCGCAGCGGAGACCACCGCAACCCCATCGCGGCCGAGGTCCTAGTCGCCCTGATGGACGGCGCCGGTTCCGACAGCCCGGACGCCACCATGGAACGGGCCGAGGCGGTCAAGTCCATCGGCCCGACCCGCCTGAAGTACATGGGCGACGACGCCCCGGTCGAGGGCTTCCGCCTGGTGGAAAAGACCATCGTCACCATCGACGCCGCCTACAACGAGGAAGCGCTCGCCCTGCGCGGCTGACGCCGCGCCCTGCCTCCGGACACAGCCGGCGGGGCATTCCGTGGGCCATCACCCCGGAAAGGCCTGAACGCCCCGCCATCCCGGCCGGAGTGAAGCCCTCCTCGTCATCCCGGCCGGAGCGAAGCTGTCACCGCCCCCCGGCCGGAGCAAACCTCTCCCCGTCATCCCGGCCGCAACGAAGCGGAGAGCCGGGATCTCCGGGAACGCCCCGGGCCGTTCAACCAGATCCCGGATAACCGCTGCGCGGTTTCCGGGATTACAAAGTGGGTGACGCAGGTTCGCTGTCAGAGCAGGCTGACCAGTCCAAGAACGGTCGCAGCCACCGTTGCGCCGATCAAGGCGCCCATGGCGACATCGCTCGGGTAGTGCAGGGCCAGCACCAGCCGCGAGGCGGCCACCAGCACCGCGAACGGCACGACCAGCCACGCCCACACCGGGAACCAGGCCACCAGGATCACCGTAAACCCCACCGCGTGCATCGTATGGCCGGAGGGGAAACTGAACTCGTCCAGCGGATCCACGGTGCGCGCGAACGGACGACCACGATGGCAGGGACGACGCCGGCTGGTGCGCCGCTTCAGCCACTTGTAGAGCGGCAGCGAGGCCAGCCCCACTACCGCCATCTGCAGACTGACCCAGGCCGCCTGCGGCCCATGGATCAGTGGCAGGGCAAGCATCAGCGCATACCAGATGGCCCCATCGCCCAGGCGGCTGATCCAGCCGAAGAACCCGCTGACGGCGCGACGGCGATTGTAGTGATTGAACCGCTGGCAGACCGCCAGCTCGAACTCATCCATCCAGTGCAGGACTCGCATCGCGCGCCTCTCCTAGCAGTTCCAGACAAACCGTTTCGAACTCGGCGACCACCTCGACCCAGTCAAGCCCACGGGCGCACGCCCGGGCGTGGCGCCCCATCTCGCTCCACCCCTCCGGGGTCTGTGCGAGTTCCGCAGCCGCCGTGACAAAGGCTGCGGCATCCGCCGTCACATCGCCGGTAAAGCGCACCCGGGCGCCGCTCACGCCGCTGATCACGTGCTCGTGAGCCGCCGCAGTATCGAAGGCCAGCACCGGGATCCCGCTGGCCATGGCCTCGATCACCACGTTGCCGAAGGTCTCGGAGGTGGATGGGAACAGGAACAGGTCGGCGCTGGCGTAGTGCTGGGCCAGGGCCTGCCCCACCTGCTGCCCGGTAAAGATCAGGTCCGGGTGTGCCCGCTCAAGCGCGACACGGGAGGGTCCGTCCCCCACCAGCACCAGGCGGGCGTCGGGCAGGCGCTCCTGCAATGTTCGGAAGGCTTCCACCACCAGCCCCAGATTCTTCTCTGGCGCCAGTCGGCCGACGTACAGGACCACCGGCCCGGGCCCCCATTGCCGACGCAGGCGCGAGGATCGCCGTGCCGGCGTGAAGTGCCGGGTATCCACGCCGCGCGCCATCACCCGCACGCGCTCGAAGCCATGGCCTGCAAGGCTTGTGGCCAGTGCCTGCGTGGGGGCCAGGGTTACGTCGCAGCGATTGTGGAAACGGCGCAGGACGGCCCGCACCAGAGGTGTCAGCCAGCCCACGCCGTAGTAGCGGGCATAGCCATCGAAATGGGTGTGAAACCCCGATGCGACGGGGATCCCGAGGCACCGTGCCGCGCGCAGGGCCGAGTGGCCAAGCGGCCCTTCGGTCGCGACATATACGGCGTCAGGCCGGTGTTCGGTCCACAGCGCCGTCAAGCGCCGGCGAGCCGGCAATCCCATGCGCAAACCGCTGTAGCCCGGAAGCGGCAACCCCGGCAATGGCCGCTCCTCCATTAAACCGTCCGTCTCCAGCGGGTCCACGACGACGGCCTTCGATTCGCCCGGCTGGCACGGACGCAGCACCTGCACGCGATGGCCGCGGCTGCGCATCCCCTCAACCAGGCGCGCGAGGGTATGGGCCACACCATTGACCTCCGGTGGCCAGGTCTCGGTCACCAGGGCCAGGTTCAGACATGGGCGGGAGGGGCGGCGGGATTCCGTGTGTAGCGGCGACGACATGGTGAACCCCCTCCCCGCCCGCCGCTACGAGGCGCGGGCGCTTGCGCGCCCCGAAGGCGGATCGACCGGCAGGCCGAGCACATCGACAATGGCGCTGCGGGCGCCGTCGGCCAGACTGCGCCGATCCTGGTTGGCGGATTCCAGCGGTGCCAGAAGATGCAGCTCCACGTGCGTCTCGCGCCGACACAACAGCTTCCAGACATTCGAGATCAGGCGATCGTCTTCCGCGTAGGACACCGGCACCGGGCCGTTCGGCATGCCTTCGTAGGCCAGCGCCACCGGCTGTACCGGGTGCTGGGTGCCGGCCACGGCCGCAAACAGTCGCGGGTGGAACCGGCGCACGAACTCGCCACGGCTGGTCGTGCCTTCCGGGAACACCACGAACTGCAGGCCCTCGTCGAGCCCGGCCCGCATCGCCTCGAAGTGGGCCGACGCCTGATTGGCCCCGCGTTCGATGAAGCGGGTGTCATGCTGACGGCCGAGCCAGCCGATGATCGGCCAACGTGCGATCTCCGCCTTGGAGAGGAAACAGGTGTCCATCGCGGCGCCGATTAGCGGGATATCCAGCCAGGAGACATGGTTGGCCACCACCAGTGACGTACGCCGGGGTTCCTCGCCATGGATCCGGAGCCGCACCCCCACGATCCACAGCGCGCGGTCGTACCAGGCGCGGCGGATGCGGCTGCGTTCCGCGAAGTCGGCCCCCCGGCGGACCATCCGCCAGGTCAGCCAGACCCCCGCCAGCATGTGCAGCACGATGCGCATCAGCCTACCCAGTGCCCGCAGTGTTCCGGTCATGCTCCGTTCCTCGGCTTGCGGGCGTCATAGCGCCCATGAAGTGCCGATGGTAACGGTCCGGCATGGCGCGCACATCCAGCAGGACAAGCACGTCGGCCACATTGAAATCGGGATCGAAACAGGCCTCGCCGCAGACCCGGGCACCCAGGCGAAGGTAGGCTTTCAGCAACGGCGGCAGCCCGGTACGGCTGGGTGTGCCATGGCAGATGGTCAGGGAATTGGGCAGCGGCCGGCGCGGCGTCACCCGCAGACGTGACGGGGCTCGATGGAACAGGCGTAGCCAGGCCAGCTGGGCCGGCGTCTGCTCGCTCAATGGTAGGCTCGCACAGCCCATCAGGTAGTCGTAACGATGGGCGTTCATGAACCGCGCCAGGCCGGTCCACAGCGCGTTGATCGCGGCCCCCTGACGATGATCCGCGCGCACGCAGGTGCGGCCGATCTCCAGGGTCTTCCCCGGGAGATTCATCAACGGGCCCAGTTCGAATTCGGACAGCGAGTAGAAGCCACCGGCCGTGCTGGCGCTCTCCTCGGTGAGGATGCGTGTGCAGGCAACCACCGTACCGGAGTGCCGTTCGCGCACCAGCAGGTGATGACAGAAGGGGTCCAGGGGATCCCGGTCCAGACCGGATCCAGCATCCGGAAGCGCAGCCCCCATCTCGCCGGCGAAGACCTCGTGGCGCAGGCGCTGGGCCGCCTCGAGCTCCGACGGGCTGGACGCGAGGTGGACGCGGTAGGCGGTTTCGTTCGCCGCGATCGGTGTAGCTGGGGACAGCTGCGGTTCGCTCATGGTGGCGACCTCCGGTTGAACTGTCCCGGAGACTACGCCGCGTGGTTGACCGCCCCGTGTAGGAACGATGACGGTCGGATGAACCCGCCGCCGGAACCGTGCCCGAATACGGCACCGTTCGGGGCGGAGGCCCCTGCCCCCGCCCGGCCAGCCTCTGCTACGGCAGCGGGCCCGTGTAGGCGCCGGATTCCACCGGCAGGTCCTCGCCTTCCCAGCTCTTGATACCGCCGGCGATGTTCACCACGTTGGTAAAGCCCATGTCCTGCAGTCGCTGCACGGACATCGCGGCACGGCCGCCGGTTGCGCACATCACGGCCACCGGCTTCTCGCGGGCGTTCACCAGCGCGTCGATGCGGTGCGGGGTGTTGGGATCGGCCGCACCTTCCAGCAGGCCGCGCGGGACGAGGATGGAGTTCGGCGCGTGCATCTTTTCGAACTCGTAGGGCTCGCGCACATCCACCACCAGCCAGTCCTCGCCGTTCTCCATCTTCTCGGCAAGATCCGCCGGGGCGATCTCCTTCACGTTCTTCCGCGCCTCGGCGACGAAATCCATCAGCTTCTTCTCGCTCATTCGAACATTCCCTTTTGCAATGAATCGGACTACCCCCCGCAGGAGCCTGCTTGCAGGCTCCTGCACACGGGCTCTCATTCTACCGTAGGTGCGAGTCCGGGCGATTCAACCCTCGTCGAGCGCACCTTCCAGCGCAACGGGATCGGTCACCGGGGCCGCGCACTGCAACCCGCGACAGACATAGGCCCGCACGCCCGTCTCCGGGGCGGCTTTCTCCGCGAGCGCGGCGGGCAGATCGCCGGCCGGCGCGGGAATCGCGAAGGTCCACACCGGAGCATCCTGCACCCGCAGTCGCTGCTGCCACGCGGGAAGTTCGTCGGCTGGCCCCCGCAGCACGACCAGGGCCGGCGCCTGGTAATGGATGTCCAGCGCGGTCAGCAGGCTCATGTGGCCCAGTGGCGCCTGCTCGACCATCGGGCCGGCGTTCGCCAGCGTGCGCTCGGCCGCCTCCAGGTAGCGGGGTTCGGACAGCAGGAACCCGAGTTTCTGCAATACCTGAGCGGCGGTCCCGTTGCCGGCCGCCATGGCATCGTCGGCATAGACCTTCGGGCGCTGGATCAGTGCCTCGTGATCCCGGGCGGTGAAGAAGAAACCGCCCTGTTCGCGGTCCTCGAAGTCCTCCAGCAGGGTGTCGGCCAGCGTGGTGGCCCAGGCCAGCAGGTCGCTGTCCCACTCGGCCTCCAGCAGCGCCAGCGTGGCCTCCAGCAACAGGGCGTGATCGTCCAGGTAGGCGCGCGGCATCGCGCCGGTCGCCCCCTCGCGCACGCTGGCGCACAACCGGCCGTCGCGCCACAGACGCTCGCGCACGGCGGTCATCGCCTCGCGTGCCAGGCGCAACCATTCCGGGCGCTCCAGGGCGCGCGCGGCACGCGCCAGGCCCGCGATCATCAGGGCATTCCAGGCGCCCAGGATCTTCTCGTCGCGATGCGGTCGCACCCGGTCCTCGCGTGCCGCGAGCAGGCGTTCGCGGGCCCGGTCCAGACGCGTGTTCGCCTCCGCTTCGTCGATCCCCAGCGCATCCGCGACGGTCGCCGCTGGTGCCACCTCGTGCAGATGCCAGCGCCCCTCGAAATTGGCCGGGCCGTGGAGTCCCCAGACCCGGCTGGCGACGGCCCACTCGTCCTCCGTCAGGAGCGCCTGGACCGTCTCCGGGTCCCAGACATAGAAGCGTCCTTCCTCGCCCTCGGAGTCCGCGTCCAGGCTCGAATAAAAGGCCCCGGAGGGATCCCGCATCTCGCGCTCCAGCCAGGCGACCGTCGGCTCCACCACCCGCCGCGCGCATTCGTCGCCGTGGGCGGCGCGCTCGGCGTACAGCCCCAGCAACGGCCCGTTGTCGTAGAGCATCTTCTCGAAGTGCGGGATCATCCAGCGGGCATCCACCGAGTAGCGGCAGAAGCCACCGCCCACCTGATCGAAGATCCCGCCGGCGGCCATCGCACCCAGGGTACGGGCCAGCATGCGCTCCGCCTCGGCATCGCCATGGCGCGCCGAGTGCCAGGCCAGCCACTCGAGCGACGCTGGGTGCGGGAACTTGGGGGCGTCCCCGAAACCGCCGAACTGCTCGTCGAAGGTCTTCGCCAGTTCGGCGCGCCCCTTGTCGATGACACTGAGGGCCGGGATCGCGCCACCGGCCGGGCTGTAGATCCGCCCCAGTGCCTGCTGCAACGAGTCGTTCTGGCGCTGGATCTCCTCGGGGTGCTCGGCGAGGAAATCGGACACCCGGGTCATCAGGTCCACGAACGATGGCAGGCCGTGGCGCGGGGTGTTCGGGAAGTAGGTCCCGGCAAAAAACGGCACCTGGTCCGGGGTCAGGAAGACGGTCAGCGGCCAGCCTCCGGGGCGCTGCGACAGCAGCATGTGCGCGTTCTGGTAGATGCGGTCGAGGTCCGGGCGCTCCTCGCGGTCCACCTTGATGTTGATGAAGCGTTCGTTCATCACCGCGGCGGTGTCCGAGTGCTCGAAGGACTCGTGCGCCATCACGTGGCACCAGTGGCAGGCAGAGTAGCCAATCGAGAGCAGGATCGGCTTGTCCTCGCGGCGGGCGCGCTCCAGCGCCTCCTCGCCCCAGGGGTACCAGTCCACGGGATTGTCGGCGTGCTGCAGCAGATACGGGCTGCTGGCCCCGGCCAGTCGATTCATCGCGCGGCCTCCTTGCAGGTGGATCGGGCTAGCGACATACAGGTGCATGCCGGGGCCCGGGCGAGTAGCATGTGCAGCCGGTTTTTCATCCGCAAGCGCCCATGCCCACACACCCGTTTATCGACCCCGTCGCCCTGTCCGTCGGCCCACTAACCCTGTACTGGTACGGCCTGACATACCTGGTCGGATTTGTCGCCTTCTGGGCGCTGGGCGTATGGCGCACACGCACCCGCAACTGGGACCCCCTGCACCCCTGGCAGGTCGGTGACCTGCTGTTCTGGGGCGTACTCGGGGTCGTCGTCGGCGGGCGGCTCGGCTATGCACTGTTCTACAACCTCGACACGACGCTGACCGACCCGCTGAGCCTGTTCCGCATCTGGGAGGGCGGCATGGCCTTCCACGGCGGGCTGGCCGGCGTGCTGGTCACCTGCTGGCTATACGCCCGCAAGATCGGCCAGCCGTTCTTCCGTCTGACCGACTTCATCGCCCCCCTGATCCCGATCGGCCTGGGCGCCGGGCGCATCGGCAACTGGATCAACGGCGAGCTGTGGGGCAAACCCACCGACCTGCCCTGGGCCATGGTCTTCCCGGCCGCGGACTACATCCCCCGTCATCCGTCGCAGCTGTACCAGGCCTTTCTCGAAGGGCTCGTGCTGTTCGTGGTGTTGTGGGTCGTCTCGCGCCAGCCGCGGCGTACCGGACTGATCTCCGGGCTGTTCCTGACGCTTTACGGCAGCTTCCGCTTCGCGGTCGAGTTCGTCCGCGTGCCCGACGCCCATCTCGGCTACCTCGCCTTCGACTGGCTCACCATGGGGCAGGTCCTGACCCTGCCGGTGATCCTGTTCGGCGTTGCCCTGATCGTCTGGTCGCGGCGCAACCCCCTGCCCGCACCCCGCCCGGCCCCGGAGACCGCCTGAGATGCAGCAATACCTGGACCTGGTGCGGCACATCCGCGACCACGGCACGGACCGCCCGGACCGCACCGGTACCGGCACGCGCTCGGTATTCGGCTATCAGATGCGCTTCGACCTGGCCGACGGCTTCCCGCTGGTCACCACCAAACGCACCCATCTGCGCTCGGTAATCCACGAACTGCTGTGGTTCATCGCCGGCGATACCAATGTCGGCTACCTGCGCGAGCACAAGGTCCGCATCTGGGACGAGTGGGCCACCGCGGCCGGCGACCTGGGTCCCGTCTACGGCGCGCAGTGGCGCAACTGGGCCGGCCACGACCAGCTTGCCGAACTGATCGACAACCTGAGGAACCGCCCCCACTCCCGGCGCCACATCATCAGTGCCTGGAACGTGGCCGACCTGCCGGACGAATCCATCTCGCCACAGGCCAACGCGGAGGCTGGGCGCATGGCCCTGGCCCCCTGCCACACCCTGTTCCAGTTCTACGTGGCCGACGATCGCCTGTCCTGCCAGCTCTACCAGCGCAGCGCGGATGTGTTTCTAGGCGTGCCGTTCAACATCGCCAGCTACGCGCTGCTGACCCACATGCTCGCGCAGGTGGTGGGCCTGAAGCCCGGCGAGTTCGTCCATACCTTCGGCGACGCCCACCTCTACCGCAACCACCAGGAGCAGGTCGAAGAACTGCTCGGGCGCGAACCGCTGCCGCTGCCAACCCTGCACCTGAACCCGGACGTCACCGACCTGTTCGCCTTCACCTTCGACGACATCGAGGTGCGCGACTACCAGTCGCACCCCCCGATCAAGGCCCCCATCGCGATCTGAGCGTTACCGGAGTCCCCATGCCCCAGCCCGAGATTCATCTGATGGTCGCGCTCGATCCGGATCACGTGATCGGGCGCGACAACGACCTGCCCTGGCACCTGCCGAAAGACCTGCAGCACTTCAAGCGAATGACTGCCGGTCACCCGATGATCATGGGTCGGCGCACCTTCGAATCCATCGGACGGCCGCTGCCGAATCGCCGCAACCTGGTGCTGACGCGCCAGGCGGACTGGCAAGCGGAGGGTGTCGAGGTCTATCGCGATCTGGATGCGGCGCTGGCCACCATCGAGGCCGGCCCCGCCTTCGTGATCGGCGGCGCCGGCCTGTTCGAGGAGACCCTGCCGCGCGCCGACGTGCTGCACCTGACCCGGGTGCACGAGTGCCATGCCGGCGACACCTTCTTCCCCGCCCTCGACCCCGCGGACTGGGACGTCGTCTGGTCCGAGCACCACGAAGCCGACGAACGCCACGCCTGCCCCTTCACCTTCGAACGCCTCGAACGCCGCCGCTGAACGCGACCCGGCGCCGTCCAGGGACCGTGCGGGCCCGGGTGTGTACAGCACCCGGCGGCCGAAGGTGGCCCCGGAGCGCAGTGGTACACGCCCCAGGGCTCCACGCCCCTCCTGCTTCGTGATCCCGGAAACCACGTAGCGGTTATCCGGGATCACGGCGGCCGGGGTTCCCGGCCCTTCGCTTCGCTGCGGCCGGGATGACAGTACAGGGGCAAGGGCCGGGGCCGGGGACGGGGACGGGGACGGGGACGGGGACGGGGACGGGGACGGTGACGGGGACGGGGACGGGGACACTCCAGAAAGGCCCGGATTAAAGCGACCTGCGGCGGGCTATTTGCGCCCCTGGACGATCCCCCTGACTGGCTGACCCTCGTGGCTAATCAGGAACAATCTTTCTCTGTGCACCCTAGGGGGCACAATCGCCCGGATCCTTAGCCCGTTCTTCGTGCCTTCGTGCGCTTCGTGGTGAAGAAAGGTGTTGTCAGCGCCCGCCAAAGTGGGGGATCAGGCGGCCGGGCAGCAGGTGGACCAGGATGAAGCCCAGCATCGCGGCGACCACGATGGTCGGGCCGGTCGGGGTGTCGTACTGGAAGGAGCCCCACAGCCCGGCCCCCACGGCCAGCATGCCGATGATGCCGGCGAGGATCGCCATCTGCTCGGGGGTGGCCGCAAAGCGCCGGGCACTGGCCGCCGGGATGATCATCAGCGCCGTGATCAGCAGCACGCCGACCACCTGCATCGCCGCCGCGATCACCAGCGCGATCAACAGCATCAGGCCCAGCCGTACCAGGAGTACCGGAACGCCCTCCACCTGCGCCAGTTCCTCGTGCACCGTCAGCGCCAATAGCGGACGCCACAGCAGGATCAGCAGCAGCAGGGCCACACCCCCGCCGATGGCGATGGACAGCAGGTCCCCGGTGCCGACCGCGAGGATGTCGCCGAACAAATAGGCCATCAGGTCCACCCGCAGCCCCTCGATAAAGGTGACGGCGACGATCCCCAGCGACAATGAACTGTGCGCGAGAATCCCGAGCAGGGTGTCCGAGGCCAGTTCCTGCCGCCGCTGCAGCAGTACCAGCAGGATGGCGATGGCCACGCACACGATCGTGACCATCAGGTTCAGGTTCAGCCCCAGGAGTACCCCGAGGGCGACGCCCAGCAGCGCCGAATGCGACACGGTATCGCCGAAATAGGCCATGCGGCGCCAGACCACGAAGGCCCCCAGCGGGCCCGCGACGGCGGCCACCATCAGCCCCGCCAGGAGGGCACGAATCAGGAAATCGTCGAGCAGGCCATCCATCATCGGGAATCGCCCCCGGGACCGGGCCGGTGGGCATGGCCGCAGCCGGCGTGATGTTCGTGTACATCCCCGGCCACATCGTGCACGTGGTCGTGATCGTGCCGGTAGACCCCGATCCCCTGCATGTCCGTCTCCGGGAACAGACGCTGGTACTCGGGATGCCGCGATACCTCCTCCGGCCGGCCGGTGCAGCACACATGCTGGTTCAGGCAGATCACCGCATCGGCCCCGGCCATCACCAGGTGCAGGTCATGCGACACCATCAGCACCCCGCAGCCGGTCTCGTGGCGGATGTCATCGATCAGCTTGAACACCTCGCCCTGGCCGACAATATCCACCCCCTGGGCGGGCTCGTCCAGCACCAGCAGGTTCGGGCGATTGAGCAGGGCGCGCGCCAGCAGCACCCGCTGCATCTCGCCGCCGGAAAGCGACTGCACCGGCTTGTGCAGCAGATGCGGCACGCCGACCCGCTCCAGGCCTTCGCGCAGGACGGCCTCCGGGGCCCGCTGGCGCAGCGTCAGAAAACGCCGCACCGACAATGGCAGCACCGGCTCGATCTGCAGGCGCTGCGGCATGTAGCCGATGCGCAGCCCGCGCCGGCGTTGTACCCGGCCCTGTCCCGGCTTCCACAGTCCCAGCAGCACTCGCAACAGCGAGGTCTTGCCCGCCCCGTTGGGGCCGATCACCACGGTCACCTCGGCCGGCCGCACCTGGACCGAGACATGATCCAGGATCACCCGCCCGCCGCGTTCCAGCGAGACGTCGCGGGCGGCCAGCAACGGCGAGGCGTCCGTCGCCGGTTGCGCGTGCGGGGAAGGGGTTTCGCGATTCATATTGGTATACTATAACGTTATTGAATCCGATGGAGAATCCGCCCATGCGCTCTGCTGCCCGCCGCCCGACCTTCCTCGCCCTGCTCCTGGCCCTGGCGTTTCTGGTGACGGTGGCCATGCCCGCGCAGGCCGACAGCCCGCGCATCGTCGCATCGATTCTACCGATTCACAGCCTGGTTGCCGCGCTGGCCGGCGACACCCACGAGGTGGAACTGCTGGTGCCGGCCAGCGCATCGCCCCACGGCTATTCCATGCGTCCCTCCGAGGCACGGCGCCTGCAGCAGGCCGACCTGGTGGTCTGGGTCGGTCCGGAGCTCGAGGGCTTTCTGGAGCGCTCGCTGCACGGGATCGCCGACCGCGCGACGGTCATCAGCCTGATGCACGACCTCGATCTCGATCTTCTGGAGGGCCGCACCGGGGGCGTATGGGAAGGCCATCATGACCACGGCGACGATGGCGGCCATGGGCATGACGATCATCCCCACGACGATCACAACGGACACGCGGACCACGCACACGACCATGACGCGCACGACCACGATGCTCACGGCTCGGATAATCATGGACACGCCGCGCATGACGACGGGCACGGGCATGCACATGGCGATTACGACAGCCACCTGTGGCTGTCGCCGGGCGTCGCACGGGCCATCGTCGAACAGCTTGCGGAGCGCCTCGCGGAACTCGATCCGGAACAGGCCGCAACGATCCGGGACAACCGGGACGGCCTGCTCCAGCGCATCGACGAGATGGACGCCAGGATCGCCGAGCAACTGGCGCCGGTACGCGACCAGCGCTTCATGGTGTTTCACGACGCCTACCAGTACTTCGAGCAGCACTATGGCCTGAACGCGGCCGGCTCCATCAGCGTCGATCCCTCGCGCATGCCCGGGGCCCGCCGGCTGTCCGAACTACGCGGCCGTCTGGCACAGGGCGATGTCGCCTGCCTGTTCACCGAACCGCAGTTTCGCCCGGCGCTGGCGGAAACCGTGGCCGAGGGTACCGGGACCCGGCTCGGCATGCTCGATCCAATCGGCGCGGAGCTGGAGCCTGGCCCCGATGCCTGGTTCCTGCTGATGCAGGGTATGGCGGACGGCTTCACCGACTGCATGGCACATAACGGCTCCTGACGGACACGCGGCCCCACCTCCGGACGCTGCGCATCGCCGCCCCACCTTCCTGTGCCGTCACCCCGGAAACCGCGTAGCGGTTATCCGGGATCTCCCACGCCGGGACAGCCCCCGAGGCCGGATATCCCGGCTCTGCGCTTCGCTTCGGCCGGGGTAACCAAAGGGAAAAGGCCCGGATGCCCACCGCGGTCAGAGCAGGATCAGCCCCCACACCAGCGCCGCCAGGAGGAAGCTGACCAGCACCGCGGCCGAGGCCATGTCCTTGGCGCGCGCCGACAGCGGATGGCGTTCGTCGCCAAACCGGTCGATTGCCGCCTCCACCGCCGAGTTCAGCAGTTCCACCACCAGGATCAACAAGGCACTGCCGACCAGCAGAGCCCGCTCCACCCCGCTCTCGCCCAACCAGATCGCCAGCGGCAGCAATACCGCGAGCAACGCCAGCTCCTGACGAAACGCCGACTCGTGCTGATACGCCTCGCGCAGCCCGCGCCAGGAATACCCGAAGGCATGCAGCACCCGGCCCAGACCGCGTCGGCCACTATGCGCCACCCGGATTCCCCTCGGTGCGCCCCGTCATGCGGCGGGCGGCGGCGCCACGGCCACCCGGTTGCGGCCCTCGCGCTTGGCGCGGTAGAGCGCCTCGTCGACCCGCCGCAGCAGCTCACCGCGGGGCTCGCCGGGGTGAAACGCCGCCACCCCGAGGCTGACCGTGACCCTGCCTACGCCCGGGAAGGCATGCCCGGCCACCCGCGCCCGGATCAACTCCGCCACCCGTGCGCCGGCCTCCGCCGGGTCGCCCGGAAGCAGGACCATGAACTCCTCGCCCCCCCAGCGCCCGAGCACATCCGCGCCACGCAGGCGTTCGCCCGCCACGCGGGTCACCTCCTGCAACACCACATCCCCGGCGGCATGACCATAGGTGTCGTTGACCTTCTTGAAGTGATCGAGGTCGAACATCACCAGCGAGAATCCCTGTCCGTAGCGTTCGGCGCGCTCGACTTCGCGATCCAGCAGGCTTTCGAAATAGCGCCGATTCGCAACACCGGTCAGTCGGTCATAGAAGGCCTGACGCTCGAGTTCCGCCTGGTTGCGTTCCAGCTCTTGCTGGGTGGCCTTCAGCGCGGTGATGTCGACCGCCGTTCCGGCCACCCGGGTCACCCGACCCTCTGTGTCCGCAATCGGGTAACGGCGGACCCGAACCCAGCGCTGCTCCCCGTCCGGGCGCAGAATTCGAAAGGTCTCGTCGGCCGTTCCGTCCCCGAAAGCCCCGGAAAGAAACACCGCCTCCACCCGGGCACGGTCCTCCGGATGCACGGCCTCCAGCATCTCGGTCCGGTCGCGGTACAGGTGCTCGCGGCTGTACCCCCAGACCCGTTCGTAGGCCGGATTGACGTACAAAATCGAATGCTCGTCCTGCAGCCAGAAGACCTCGTTCACGGACCCGGCCAGCTGACGGAAACGCGCCTCGCTCTCGCGCAGGGCCTCTTCCACGGCCTTGCGTTGCGAGAGATCACGCAGGATGGTCGAGATTTGCCGCACCTGCCCCTGGCCATCGTGGCGAACCATGATGACCTGGGACACCGGCACTTCGTGGCCTTCGCCATCCAGCACGACAGTCTCGCCCTGCCAGATGCCCTCGCGCATCGCCACCGGGACCGCCTCCTGCAGGATATGGTCCGCGGCCCAGGGCGGATGGAACCGCCGGACCGTGGTCTCCAGGGAACCCACCTCCGTCGGCAGGCTTCGGGTATTCCAGCCGGTTTCGGGGTCCCACGGCTCTCCGGAGGCCGGTGGCAGACCGAACAATGCACGCCCGCCCGCATTCAGGAACAGCATGTTCCCGTCCGGCCCGTGCATGCCGACCACATCGGGGGTGAACTCCAGGATGCCGACCAGCCGGCGCAGGTTCTCCTCCAGCGCGCGGCGGTCGGTCACGTCCTGCACCGTCCCGATCAGGCGTCGGGGCTTGCCGCCGCCATCGCGCTCGACCGCGCCGCGCGTGTGGACCACGCGCTCACGGCCATCGGGCCGCAGGACCCGGAAATGAATGTCGTACTCCCCGGTCTCCAGCGCCGCCTCCACCGTGGCGGCCACGCGATCCCGGTCGTCCGGGTGCACGGCCTGCAAGAAGCCCGCATAGTTCGCCTCCCAATCCTCCCGCCGCAGGCCGAAGATACGATAGACCTCGTCCGACCAGCGCGTGCGATCCTCCTGGATCGTCCAGACCCAGCTCCCCACGTGCGCGATGCGCTGCGCCGCGGCCAGTTCCTCGCCACGCTCACGCAGGGCCTCCTCCATCGCCACCTGCTCGGTGATGTCGATCATCACCCCGTGCCAGACCATACTGCCGTCCGCTCGCAGGACTTGCGGCGTCGCGCGGCCCTCGACCCAGACCGTCCCGCGTAACGGATGGCGGACGCGGAAACGCACCTGCCAGGGCCCCAGCAAGCGCGCCGACTCCTGGATGCTGGCCTGGATACGCGGGAGGTCGTCGGGGTTCACCCGAGCGAAGGCCGCATCGGCGTCCTCCTGGATCTCGTCAGGGGACAACCCGTACACCCGCTGGACGCCTTCGCTGACGAACGGGAAGGCGTGGCGTCCGTCCGGATACAACCGATACTGGTAGATCGCCCCGGGCAGGTGGCTGGTTGCCTTGGTCAGACGCGCCTCGCGCTCATGCCGGGCGGTCTGGTCCTGGAACGAGACCACGGCGCCGTCGACCCGGCCGGATACGTCGAACGTGGGTGCGGTAAAGACGCTCACCGGAAACAGGATCCCGTCGGCGCGCACGAAGTGATCGTCCCAGGAGTCCAGCGGTTTTCCGGTATCGAGGACACGGCGGATCGGGCAGGCCTCGGGTGGATAGGGGGTCCCGTCCACCAGCGTGTGATGGTTGGTCGAATGCGCATCCCGTCCCAGAGCATCGCCTTCGCCCTCGAAACCCAGCAGACGACAGGCCGCCGGATTCAGGAAGGTATAGCGACCATAGCGATCCAGCCCAAAGACCCCTTCGGCCAGACTGCCCAGCAAGCGCGTCTGGAACGCCTCGGCCGCGCGCAATTCAGTGACATCCTCGATCACGCCATCGAACACATGCCGACCATCCCCATCCTCGGTCCGGTACGCGGTGATCCGGGCACGAAACGGGCGTCCCCGCAGTGTCCTTAGATCCAACTCGCGACCGACAACCCGCCCGTAGGCCTTGAGGTCGCGACTGAAGGCCTCGCGCTCGACCGGATCGCGGTAGAGCTCGTGGACCGGCGTCGAACGCAGTTCGGTCTCGGTTTCCGCCTCGAACAGCTCCACCATGGCCGGATTGAGCCGCACAAAGCGGCCCTCTGGCCCCGGGGTATTACGGTAGACACCCACCGGAAGCCGACCAAACGCGATTCCGTAGAACTCCAACTCCTGCTCGTAGCGCCGGGTCTCCGAGACATCGTGAATGATCGAGTAGAGATATTGGGTCCCGTCCAGCACCACCGGGCCGGAATACACCTCGACATCGCGGATCTCGCCCCCGCAGATGCGGTGGCGAAAACGGAAGAAGCGGCGTTCCTCGCGAGCCGCCCGCTCCATCTCGGTGCGCACGTCGTCCGCCGAGAGCGTGTTGATGTCCTGGATGCACATGGCCTTCAACGCCTCGGCCGAATAGCCGTAGAACGCCACTGCGGCCGGATTGGCATCGACGATCCCGCCATCCTCGGGGTTGATCAGCAGCTTCGGGGCGGTATTGGCGGTAAAGATCTGCTCGTAGACCTGGGCGGCGGAATCGCCTTGCGCCTGGCGCTGCACGGTGGCGAGCCGCCCGTCCGGGTCGGGCGCCAGCGCCAGCGTGCAGGCAACCGCCTTCGCGTCCTCGACGTGCGGCGCCCTGAGCGAAAGCTCCAGGGTCACTTCGGCCGAGCCGGAGCGTGCGAGGGCGTCCATCAACGCCTTGTGCTGCCCCTGCGGCACACACTCGGCCAGCCGCACACCATCGAAGTCATCCGCCGCGCAGCCCAGCCATTCCGCCAGGCGCGCATTGGCCGCATGAATGCGGCCACTGGCCTCCAGAAACACCAGCCCCACGGCGGCCCGGTGGAACAAGCCCGTGCCTGCATGCTCCGCAGGATCCATCAAGCCTCCCCCAGGAGTTTGGCCGTGGCCGTCAATCCTGCCATACGACCCGATTGCGCCCCGAGTGCTTGGCCCGGTACATCGCATCGTCCGCACGCTTGATCCAGTCCTTGATCGCCTCGCCACGACAACACTCCGCCACCCCCAGACTGATGGTCACCTGCCCGACCCGGGGCAGATCCAGCGCGGCCACCTGCCGGCGCAGATCCTCGGCCAGGCGGCAGGCATCTTCGGCCCGGGTACTGGGCAGCATGACCATGAATTCCTCGCCACCCCAACGGCCCAGAACATCGGACTGGCGCAGGCGTTCGCCGGCCGTCGCCACCACCCGGCGCAGGACCTCGTCGCCGATGTCGTGGCCATGGGTGTCGTTGATCCGCTTGAAGTGGTCCAGGTCCAGCATCACCAGCGAACAGGGGTCTGCATAGCGCTCCGCCCGCCGGGCCTCCTGCTCCAGCAATGCCTCGAAATGGCCCCGATTGGCGGCATCGGTCAGCGTGTCGTAGAAGGCCTGATATTCCAGTGCAGCCTCCAGCTCCTTCTGCCGCGAGATGTCGTGGAACATGGCGATGTAGTACTCGATCACGCCGCTGGCATCCCGGATCGCAGTCACGATCTCGTGCAGGGGGAAGATCCGGCCATCCTTGCGCCGGTTCCACACCTCGCCGGACCAGTGGCCGTTTTCACGCACGGACTGGAACATCTCCTCATAAAAGCCGCGGTCCTGACGGCCCGAATTCATGATGCGCGGATTCTGGCCCACCGCGTCTTCCTCGGTGAATCCCGTGAGGTCGGCAAAGGTCGCGTTGACGCGCTGGATCGTACCCTCGACATCGGTGATGAAGATCGCCTGACTGCTGTCGAAGGTCGCCGCCAGCAGACGCTGCTCCTGCTCCAGATGATGGCGTTCGGTGATGTCCTGGACCGTGCCGATCATCCGCTGGACGCGTCCAGCGGCATCGAACTCTACATAACCGCGTTCGTGCACCACGCGCACGTCGCCGTCCGGGCGCAGAACCCGGTGCACGATATCAAGCGCCCCGTCCCCACCCAGCGAGGCATCCACCTCGGCCTGGACCTGTTCGCGATCGCCCGGATGCACCGCATGCATAAAGGCCTCGTGCGTCCCGCCCCATTCACCGCGGGACATCCCGAAAATCCGGAAGACCTCGTCCGACCAGCGAACCTCGTTGCGGACAAAGTCCGACACCCAGTTGCCGATATGCGCGATGCGCTGGGCCTCGGCCAGCTCGCGCTCGCGCAGATGCAGGACCTCTTCGGCCTGCACCCGTTCGGTGATGTCCAGGATCACCCCGAACCAGAGCACACTGCCATCCTCCAGTGCCTCGGGACTGGCATGCCCTTCCACCCAGATCTCGCCGCGCTCGGGGTGGCGCACGCGATAGCGCTGACGCCACGATTCCAGGCAGCGCATGGAGGCCTCGATACTGGCGGCGACCCGCTCGACATCATCCGGGTGGATCACGTCGAAAACGCGGCGGGCATCGAGCATTACGGCCTCGGGCGTCACGCCGTACACATCGGCCATGCCCTCACTGGCATACGGGAACGACGCCCGGCCATCCGGGTACTGGCGGTACTGGTAGATCACCCCGGGCAGGTTGTGCGCAATCTTTTCCAGATGCCGCTCGGTCTCCTCCCGCGCCCCCACGTCCTGGAAGGCACCCACCAGTTCGACGACCGCGCCCTGACCGTCGCGGATCGCGGTCACCTGATCCTCCAGCCATTGCCAGTGCCCGCTGGGCATGCGCTGGCGATAGCTCAGGCGACAGAATCCGCGCGCGCCATCGGCCAGCCAGCGCTTCACCTGGCCGGCGCAACGCTGGTAATCCTCGCGAGCCAGGTGGGCCTGCAACCAGTCCGGCTGGCCGGTAACCTGCTCTGGCGCCCAGCCAGTGACGGCCTGCACGTTGGGGCTGAGCCAGGTCATGGTGCCGAAGTCCGAGGGGTCCATGGTGTAGATCACGGCCGGACTGGCGCGCAGCAGGGTCTCGGTACGCTGCTCCGTCTCCTTGCGCACGCCAATATCGGCGACTGCCACGAGCAGGGCCTCGGGGCAGTCCTCGGTGGCCGGGATCCGGCTAACCGCCAACTCCACCCAGTGCGCCTGATCGGTGGCATCCAGCAGACGCGCCTCGAAGCTGCTGGTGCTGCAATCCCCGTTCAACAGGACGTGACGCCGCGCCGCGCAACGCTCGCGGTCGTCCGGGCACACGTAGTCTTGCAGGATCGCGTCCGCCAGATCCGCCGGATCACAGGCCAGCAAGGCGCCCAGGCGGGGATTGGCGCGCAGGATGCGCCCCTCGGTATCCATCTCGGCCAGCCCCACCGGCGCATGCTCGAACAGCGCCGCATAGCCGTGGATGGCACAAATCTCGCTCATTGGGTTCCTTGTCCGTCTGCGTCTCTCTTTGCAGAGACTTCGTCAAAGACACGCCCGGCGTGTCTTCTGCCCTCGGACCTGGCGGTGGATTGGTAGACTGAGTCCAGAAACCTACCAGATAACCAGTCCGGTTTCCGCTTGACCCCACAATAAGGCGTTTACTGCCCTGCAAAACGGAAACGCCCCCGACAAGCGGGGGCGTTACAGGACGAACCAGGAAGCCCGGGGCGGGTCCCCGGGAATCCCGTCAGCCGTGCGTACCGGTGCGCGGCGCGCTGGCGTCCCCGTCCTCGGCGGGCTGGAACACGACATCCAGCGCCTTGGCGGCGGCCACTTCGTTGAAGCGCCGGTTCGGTAGCGTGTGTGGCGCGCCCTTGATCGTGTCCATGTCGTTCTCCGACTCGGCCAAGATGCAGGCCATCGCCTCGACGAAGCCGTCCAGGGTCTCTTTCGACTCGGTCTCGGTCGGCTCTACCAGCAGGCACTCCGGCACCAGCAGCGGGAAGTAAGTGGTCGGCGCATGGTAGCCGTGGTCGAGCAGGCGCTTGGCCACATCGCCCGCAGTCAGTCCACGTTCCTTGGCCTGCTTCTTCATGGTCACGATGAACTCGTGCGTGGCACGGCGCTTGGGATAGGCCAGGTCGAACCCGGCCGCGGCCAGTTCGCGCGCCAGGTAGTTGGCATTCAGGGTCGAGAATTCGGAGACCCGCACCATGCCCTCGCGGCCCAGCATGCGCATGTAGATATAGGCCCGCAGGAGCACACCGGCGTTCCCGGCAAAGGCGGACAGGCGCCCGATGCTCTGCGGACGATCGGTTTCCTCGGCAAAGCGGTAGCCGCCCTGCTCGGCTTCGATCACGTGCGGGATCGGCATGAACGGCAGCAGCCGTTCGGCCACGCCCACGGCACCGGAACCCGGTCCACCGCCACCATGCGGCGTGGAGAAGGTCTTGTGCAGGTTCATGTGGATCACATCGAAGCCCATGTCGCCCGGGCGCACCTTGCCGAGGATCGCGTTCAGGTTGGCACCGTCGTAGTACAGCAGGCCGCCGGCCTCGTGCACGATGCCGGCAATCTGCTTGATGCGCCGTTCGAACACGCCCACAGTGGACGGATTGGTCAGCATGATCCCGGCGGTGTGCGGACCCACGGCCGCCTTCAGGGCCTCGATATCCACGTCACCGGTATCGTCGGTGGGGATCTCGCGCACCTCGTAGCCGCACATGATCGCGGTCGCCGGGTTGGTGCCGTGGGCGGCATCCGGCACGATGATCTCGCGGCGCTCGGTATCGCCGCGGGAATCGTGGTAGGCGCGGATCATGGCCACACCGGTGTACTCGCCCTGGGCACCCGCCATCGGCGCCAGCGACACGGCCTTCATGCCGGTCACTTCCTTCAGCATCTCCTGCAATTCGAACATCGTCTGCAGGAAGCCCTGGCTGTGGCTGGCCGGAGCAAGCGGATGCCGGTTCAGGAACCCGGGCAGCATCGCGAGGCTGTTACAGGCGCGCGGGTTGTACTTCATCGTGCACGAGCCTAGCGGGTAGAACTCGGTGTCGATGGAGAAGTTCTTCTGCGACAACCGCGTGTAGTGCCGCACCACGTCCAGTTCCGAGGCCGCCGGCAGACCCGGCGCGGACTTGCGCTGCAGGTTCGCCGGGATGCGGGTCGCGGCGTGGTCGCGCGGCGCCTGGGCCACGGCCGAGCGGCCGGCGCGGGAACGTTCGAAGATCAGATTGGCTTCAGTGGTGCTCATAGCGGTTTCTCGCTTGCGTATTCGGGTGACGGCGACCGGGCACAGGCCCGGCCACCGGCGGCACGGAGGGACTCCGGCCGATTACTGGGTCGGGCTCAGGTTGGCCCGATCATCCAGGGCCGCGAACGCGGCGTCGTAGTCCGGCTCGTCGCCGATCTCGGAGACCAGCTGGGCGTGCATCACCAGGTTGTCGGTATCCAGCACGACCACACCGCGCGCGGTGATCCCGGCCAGCGGGCCGTCCTGGATCAGCACGCCGTAGTCCTGGGCGAAGTTGCGATCGCGCATCATCGACAGCACGGTCACGCGTTCCAGGTTCTCGGCGGCGCAGAAGCGGCTCATCGCGAACGGCAGGTCGGCGGAGACGATCAGGATCTCGAGATCCGGACGGCTGGCGACCATCTCGTTGAACTTCTTGGTGGAGTCGGCGCAGACCGGGGTATCCAGGCTGGGCACGATGGAGATCAGCTTGCGCTTGTCGCCGAAGTCGGCCAGTGAGACATCCTGCAGATCCTTGTTGGTCAGCTTGAAGTCCGGGGCCGGCGAGCCCACGTGCGGCAGATCGCCGTTGGTGTTGATCGGATTACCTTGCAGCTTGATTTCGGCCATGGTTGCCTCCCGGCTTGATGTGTATGGCGCTTGGTGTCGTTGACCGTGGGAAGCCGAACCGCCTCAGGCGGCCTGCTCCCAAGTGGTCACGTACTGCTCCAGGTCGGATTCGGTCTTGGTCTCGGTGGCGCAGGCGAGCACGCAGCCATCCAGCTGCGGATAGTCCCGGCTCAGCTCGAGGCCCGCCAGCACGCCGGCATCGGCCATGGTCTGCACGCGGGTCGCGGCATCGCCGCCGAAGTCCAGCGCGACTTCGTGGAAGTACTCGCCGGTAAAGCGCGGCTTGATGCCCTTGGCGGCCAGTTTTTCCACCAGCGCATGGGTGTTGGCGTAGCAGGCCTCGGCCACGCGGGTCAGGCCCTCGTCACCCAGCAGCGACATATGGATCGTCGACGCCGTCACCACCAGGCCCTGGTTGGTGCAGATGTTCGAGGTCGCCTTGGAGCGGCGGATATGCTGCTCGCGCGCCTGCAGGGTCAGCACGAAACCAGGCTTGCCGTCGGCGTCCTCGGCACGGCCGACTATGCGCCCCGGCATCTGCCGGATATGCTTTTTCAGCGTGGTCATGAAGCCGTAGTACGGCCCGCCGGACGACAGCGGCGCACCCAGCGGCTGGCCCTCGCCGACCACGATGTCCACGCCATTGGCGCCCCACTCGCCCGGCGGCTTTAGCAGCGCCAGCGAGACCGGGTTCACCACGGCGATAACCGGGATGCCGCGTTCTTCGGCCCACCCGGTCAGGGCATCCACGTCTTCCAGGATGCCGAAGAAGTTGGGCTGGCTGATCACCATGGCGGTGACGTCGTCGTCCGCAAACGGCGCCAGCACCTCCACCGGGGTCTGGCCGGTGGTTTCGTCGAACGGCAGTTCGACCAGTTCGATGCCCTGGTTGCCGATCAGCGTCTTCACCACCTTCCGATAGTCCGGGTGCAGCGCCCCCGGCAGCAGCACGCGCTTGGCCTTGGAGCGGCGATTCACGCGCACCGCCATCAGCACGGCCTCGGCCAGGGCGGAGGCCCCGTCATACAGGGAGGCGTTGGAGACCTCCATCCCGGTCAGGCGGCTGATCATCGTCTGGTATTCGTAGATCAGCTGCAGCGTGCCCTGGCTGGCCTCCGCCTGGTACGGCGTGTAGGCGCTGTAGAACTCGCCGCGCGTAGCGATCTGCCACACGGCGGCCGGGATGTGGTGCTCGTAGGCACCGGCCCCGATGAAATTCGATGGCATGCCGTCCTTCGCAGCCCGCTCCTGCATCAGGCGGGTGATGCCCATCTCGCTCTCGCCCTCGGGGATCCCCGTGAGTGGCGGCGCACGCAGGTCGGCGGGAATCTCGTCGAACAGGTCCTCGACGGATTCGGCGCCAATGCTGTCGAGCATGGCACGGATGTCTTCTTCGGTATGCGGGATAAACGGCATGTCAGGTCTCGCTTTCGCCGATTGCGGCGAAGTTCGGTTGGGTCCCGGCCGGACGCGGCCGGGACCGGTGATACGCGGCTACGCTCAGGATTCCGCCTCGACGTGCGCGGTATAGGCATCCGCGTCCATCAGCGCATCCAGCTGGCCGGCATCGGACGGCTCCACCTTGAACAGCCAGCCATCCTCGAAGGGCGACTCGTTGACCTTCTCGGGGCTGTCGGCCAGGTCCTCGTTGACCGCGGTCACCTCACCGGAGATCGGCGCATAGATATCCGAGGCGGCCTTGACCGATTCCACGGTGGCGCAAGCCGTGCCGGCCTCGATGGTGCTGCCCGCTTCCGGGGCCTCGACAAACACCAGATCGCCCAGCAGTTCCTGCGCGTGATCGGTAATGCCCACGGTCACGCTGCCGTCAGCCTCGCTGCGCACCCACTCGTGGCTTTTGGTGTACTTCAGGTCCTTCGGTGCTTCGCTCATGACATCTTCCTTTTGCTTGTTAGATCCCGCCTGCGCAGTGTAGTCCGGTGCACGCGGGATGAGGCAATCCTCGCTTCAGTTTTTCGGCAGATCGATCTGCGGCTCGCCGTTGCGGACGAACACCGGCTTGACCACGCGCACCGGCAGCTTGCGGCCGCGGATGTCCGCGTGCAGCTGCTCGGCCTCGACCCCGGCCGGGATACGCGCGAACGCGACCGACACGCCCAGACTGGGCGCGAAACTGCCGGAGGTGACCACGCCGTCGCCGGCCTCGGTTTCGATGCGGGTGCCGCCACGCAGCACCCCGCGACCATCCAGCACCAGCCCCACCATGCGTTCCTTCACGCCCTCGGCCTTCGACTGCTCGATCGGCGCGCGGCCGATGAAGTCGCGCTCGGCATCCTTCAGCGCGATGGTCCAGCCCAGGTTGGCGGTCAGCGGATTGGTCTGGTCGTCCATGTCCGTGCCGTAGAGATTCATGCCGGCCTCCAGGCGCAGGGTGTCGCGCGCGCCGAGGCCGATGGGGTGCACGCCGGCATCCTTCAGCTTTTCCCAGAGATCGTCGGCCTCATCAGCCGGCAGCATCACCTCGAAGCCGTCTTCGCCGGTGTAGCCCGTGCGGGCGACAAACCACTTGTCATTCCAGACCGCGGAAAACGGCTTGAGATCCCCCGCATTGCGCAGATCGGCCGGCAACAGCGGCAGGGTCTTCTCTACCGCCTGCGGGCCCTGAATCGCAATCAGGGCGAACTCCGGGCGCGGCTCCACGTTCACGTCGAAGTCCTTCGCGACCGCCTGCATGTGAGCGATGTCGCCCTCGGCCGTCGCGGCATTGACCACCGCGCGGTAGGTATCGCCACCGGTCCAGTAGATGATCAGGTCGTCGATCACGCCGCCGGCCTCGTTCAGCATGCAGCTGTACAGCGCGCGACCCTCGGTCTTCAGCTTGGCCACGTCGTTGGCTAGCAGATAGCGCAGGAAGGCCTGGGCCTGCGGGCCGTGGATATCCACGACCTGCATGTGCGAGACATCGAACATGCCGGCGGATTCGCGCACCCGCTTGTGCTCCTCCATCTGGGAGCCGTAATGCAGCGGCATCTCCCAACCGGCGAAATCGACCAGCTTGGCCCCCGCGCGCTGATGCGCGGCATGGAGCGGAGTTGTCTTCAACGTCGTCATCTAGTTCTCGCCTTGCTTGCGTGTCGTGGTCGGCTCGCCGGCATCCGCCGGTGGAACCGCGAGGCCCGGCCGCCGCGCTCCGGGCATAAAAAAAGGGGCGGCCGGCAGAATGAATCTGCCAGCCGCCCCTCTGTCCTGAAACCTGAGAGTTTGCGTCGCGTCAGCCCGTTGTCGGACTGCGTGACCGCCCCCTTCGGTGGGCCGTTTCCGGCCGCTCTCCAGAGTGTGTCTCCTGCACCGTTCCGGTCCTGTAGCCTGAGCGATTCCGGGCGGATGTTGCGCCTTCGGCGTCTGCCAATCGACTGGCGATCGCAGATCTCTTCCAGAACGGTGTGCGGGCATTGTCGGGCGCCCACAGACGAAAGTAATTGTAGACCAAAATACCCTCGCTGCGAAAGCCCGGACGGGCCGCGCCACTATTCCGACGCCCCGGCCTGCCCCCTCACACATCCAGAAAGCCCCGTCATTGCGAGGAGCGCAGCGACGAAGCAACCTCCTTACGAAACCAGCGGATGCTGACGCTCTGCCAGCTTTCGGAGGTTACTCGCTGCGCTCGCCCTTCGGGCCGGCCTGCGGCCGTTCAACGCGCTGCGCGCTTTTGTGCCGCGTCGCCTTCGGCTCCTCGCAATGACGGTGCCAGTGGCGACCATTGTGCGCGGTGCCCTACAACGCCATGTCGATCGCGAGGAGGACGACGAAGCCGACCAGGACCCCCACCGTGGCCTGAGCCTCGTGGCCCTTGCGGTGCGACTCGGGGATGATCTCGTGACTGATCACGAACAGCATCGCGCCGGCCGCGAACGCCAGCCCCCAGGGCAGCAGAAACTCCATCAGCGTGATCGCACCGGCCCCGATCAGGCCGCCGAGCGGCTGCACCAGCCCGGTCAGCAAGGTCACCCCGAATGCCGCCCACTTGCTGTAGCCCAGCGACAGCAGGGCGATGGCGACCACCAGCCCCTCGGGCATATTCTGCAGCCCGATCCCGATGGCCAGCGCAATCCCGTCGCTCACGTCATCGCCGCCGAAGCCGACCCCCACCGCCAGGCCTTCCGGCAGGTTGTGCAGTGCGATTGCAAAGATAAACAACCATACGCGACGGATCTTCTGCGGGTCGGCACCGCTTTGCGGCCCGATGAAGAAGTGCTCGTGTGGCACCAGCTTGTGCAGCGCCAGCAATGCACCGCCACCCAGCCCGATCCCCACCGCGAGCACGACAATGGCCATGCCCACGCCGCCGTACTGCGCTTCCGCCTGCTCCACCGAGGGCAGCACCAGCTCGAAGGCCGTGGCCGACAGCATCACCCCGGCGCCGAAACCCATCATTGCATCCTCGACCGACTGGCTGATGCGGCGCAGGAAGAAGATCGGGATCGCCCCCACCGCGGTCATCAGACCGGCGACGAAACTCGCCAGCAAGCCGATCTGCAGCGTGTTCAGATCGGCAATGCGCTCTTCCAGAATCGGCCACAGCAGGCTGATCAGCCAGATGAAGACCGCCAGTGCGATCAGCGATCCGACGAGGAAGATCCGGGGTACCGGTTTGCCGTGATCCGGCTCGGAAACGGCGGGAGAGGGTTCGGTCATGCGTCGTCCTTGAGAGTCGAAGCCGCCATTGAAACAGGGTCCATCGCGGCGTTCCACAGACGCGCCCAATGGCCGGGTTCGACAAAAGCTATCGTCAACACCCGTTGTGCGCGGTAGAGTTTTCAGCCAAAGCCGCTCCGGACCACAAGGACCCACCGATGCTCGACACCATCGACCAGTTCCTCGGCGACACCGCCGGCCTGCTTTGGGGCAACCCGCTCACCCTGATCCTGCTGCTGGGCACCGGGCTCTACCTCACCATTCGCCTGGGGCTGGTCCAGGTCGTCGCATTCCGCGAGGGCTGGCGCGCCCTGCGCGGGTCAGATGGACGCGGCGGCGGCACCGGGCAGATCTCGCCATTCCAGGCGCTGTCGACCGCGCTGTCCGGCACCATCGGTACCGGGAACATCGCCGGCGTGGCCACGGCCATCGCGCTGGGCGGCCCCGGGGCGCTGTTCTGGATGTGGGTGACGGCCTTCTTCGGCATGGCCACCAAGTTCGCCGAGACCACCCTGGCCGTTCGCTACCGCGAGATCGCCCCGGACGGCAGCATCGCCGGCGGGCCAATGTTCACCCTGCTCCACGGCCTCAAGATGAAGAAGCTGGCCATCCTGTTCGCCGTCTTCACCCTGATCGCCTCGTTCGGCATCGGCAACATGGTGCAGGCCAACTCGGTGGTCGACGGCCTGACCTTCATCGTGCCGGATCTGCGCGCCGACGACGACATCATGGGCTGGATGGCCCTGATCATCGGCCTGACCATGGCCGTGCTGGTGGCGCTGGTGATCATCGGCGGTGTGAAGCGCATCGCCATGATCGCCTCGACCATCGTCCCGTTCATGGCCGTGATCTACATGCTGGGCGCCTTCGTGGTGATCGCCGCCAACATCGAGGCCGTCCCGGCCGCGATCGGGACCATCCTGAATCTCGCGCTCAACCCCTGGGCCGCCGGCGGCGGTGCCATCGGCCTCGCCATTCAGTACGGCGTCGCGCGCGGCATGTTCTCCAACGAGGCGGGCCTGGGCTCCTCGGCCATGGCGCATGCCGCGGCCAAGAACGGCGACCCGCCGCGCGAGGGCTCGGTGGCCATGCTCGAGCCGTTCATCGACACCATCGTGGTCTGCACCCTGACCGGCCTGGCCATTGTCGTCACCGGGGCCTATATCGACCGCGCCGACGACGTGGTCGGTGCCTCGCTGACCGCCACCGCCTTCAGCTCCACGCTGGGTCCGTTCGGCGCCATGGTAGTCGGCATCAGCCTGATGCTGTTCGCCTTCTCCACCATGATCGCCTGGTCCTACTACGGCGACCGCTCGGCCTACTTCCTGTTCGGCGAACGCGCGGTGATGCCCTACCGCGTCGTGTTCGTCATCCTCATCGTGATCGGCGCGACCATCCCGCTGGGCGTGGTCTGGAACTTCTCCGACATCGCCAACATCCTGATGGCCGCACCCAACCTGATCGCGCTGATCCTGCTGGCCGGCCTGGTCAAGAAGCTGCGCGACGACTACGTGGCGCATCGCCCGATGCCGGATCGCCATGAGGGATGAGCACAGCTTTGCGGGCGGTCCATCCGACCCGTTCGCACAGGGCCCCGCACGTCCGGACGCGGCCATGCTGGTGCGCGAGGTCGAAGGCGCCCTCGCGGAGGATCTGGGCCCCGATGGTGTCGACGGCGACCTGACCGCCGCCCTGGTCCCGGCTGAACGGGTGGCGCGCGCCACGCTGCTATTGAAGGAAAGCGCGATCGTTTGTGGCCAGCCCTGGTTCGACCGGGTGTTCGCCAGCCTCGCGCCGGAGACCCGGATCGACTGGCAGGTAGCCGAAGGCACCCACGTGGAAGTGGACGACGCACCGCGCGTGATCGCCACCCTGGAAGGCCCCGCACGGGCCGTTCTGGCGGCCGAACGCGCGGCCCTCAACCTGCTCCAGACCCTCTCCGGAACGGCCACCGAGACCGCCCGCTGGGTCGCCCGCCTGGAGGGTACGGACAGCCGCATCCTCGATACCCGCAAGACCCTCCCGGGCCTGCGCCACGGGCAGAAGTACGCCGTGCGCTGCGGCGGGGGCCACAACCATCGCCTCGCCCTGTGGGATGCCGTGCTGATCAAGGAAAACCACATCGCCGCCTGCGGCTCCATCGCGGCCGCGGTGGAACGAGCCCGTACCCTGGGCGCCGGGCGCTGGGTAGAGGTCGAGACGGAGAACCTCGACGAGGTCGATCAGGCCCTGGCCGCCGGGGCCGACGTGATCATGCTCGACGAGCTGTCGATGGCAGATCTGGCCACGGCCGTGCAGCGCATTCGCGGCCGCGCGATCTCCGAGGCCTCCGGCGGGGTCACACCGGATACCCTTGCGGCCATCGCCGCCACCGGCGTGGACTACATCTCGGTCGGCGCGCTGACCAAGCACCTCCACGCCATCGACTACTCCCTGCGCCTGGACTAGCCCGCGGCTTTCGCGTTGCAATCCCGGCGATTACTGCGCGCCGTTCACCGCCTGGGGCCGGGCCTGGTTCATCCACTGGTGTTTAGGATGGCTTCGGTCCGCCGCCTGCCTGGTTGTGGCTGGCCACGGTTCGCCATCCGGTGTTTACGGTGGCTGCGTCCAGCCGCCTGCCACGCGCTGACTCGCCAGCGCACCGCGAGGTACTTCTTTGCTCGTGCAAAGAAGTACCCAAGAAACACGCCCGACTGCCGCGACCCCGGCCCGCTGTGCGGGCCGGGGTTTCCCTCGCTCCGAGGCTTTTCGCGGGCGGCGCTGAACTCGCTACGCTGCGCTTCGCTCAGACATCCAGCGCCTTTTCTCCCGCGAAAAGCCTCTCCACTCGGCGCGACGACAACGGGGAGGAAGGTCCAAACAACGGCTATCCCGGCGCTATGGCTAATGGATGATGGCTAGGCTTTCGGACATCTTCGGCACGCTCGGCCTTTGGCCGTTGCGTGCCGCGCCCGCGTAGCGGGCGCCGGGGCTGTTCGGGTGGCAGTGCCTATGGCTGGGCAGGAATGTCGGAGTAGCGTCGGTTTTGACTTTCTCCTCCCGTATGGAGCCCCTTGCGGAAGGGTTCTCGGGCCGGGAGAAGGCGCTGGATGTCTGAGCGAAGCCGAAGGCGCAGCGAGTTCAGCGCCGCCGGCCCGAGGGCCCTGGAGCAAGGTTCCCGGGCGAAATCCGGGTGCCCTTCTTTGGGTACTTTCTTGGGCAAGCAAGAAAGTACCTCGCGGTGCGCTCGCGAGAGAGCGCGTGGCAGGCGGCGGACCAGAGGCAAGTAAACACTGAGGATGAACCGGGACCAGCCTCTCGGGTCGGCGCCGGACAGAGCCCACCGTAAACACCCGAGGAAGAACCGGGCCCGGCCTGTGCGCCACGCAGCACACACCCCGAGTGCACCATGGGACCTGGAAGGACGGGAGGCTAGTTCTGCGACGCCGGCGGCATCTGGATGAAGCGTTCGCGGTACAGGCGCAGTTCGTCGATGGAATCGCGGATATCCTGCATGGCCTGGTGCGACGCGTTCTTGCGCAACTGCGCGATCACGTCCGGCGCCCAGCGTCGCGCCAGCTCCTTCAAGGTGGAGACATCCAGATTGCGGTAGTGGAAGTACTGCTCCAACTCCGGCATCAGGCGCGCCATGAAGCGCCGGTCCTGGCAGATGGAATTGCCACACATCGGCGAGGCCCCCTTCGGCACATACTGCGCCAGGAACTCCAGGGTCGCCTGCTCCGCATCGCGGGTGTCCGACGAGCTGTTGCGCACCCGTTCGATCAGCCCCGATGTTCCATGGGTGCGCTGGTTCCATTCGTCCATCCCCTCCAGCACCTCGGCCGGCTGGTACAGGGCGATGACTGGCCCTTCGGCCAGGATGTTAAGGTCCTTGTCGGTGACGATGGTCGCCACCTCCAGGATCCGGTCGGTTTGCGGCTCCAGACCGGTCATCTCGAGATCGATCCAGATCAGGTTTTCGGCATTCACGGCCATGTCGCGTACTCCTTCGCGGGGAGGCCGTCGTGTGACGACCACGGCCCTTTCATATGCCGCAGGAGTCTATCATCATGGTTGCGGGGCCTGTGGCCCCGGACTCCAACCCCCGTGATCAGGAGGGAACAATGCGACATACCAACGCACGTATTGCCGCCGGCACTGCCGCGCTGGCCCTGAGCCTTGGCGGCGCAAACATCGCGCTGGCGGATGACATCCGCATGGGACAGGAGCTGCACAGCGACAACTGCATCAGCTGTCACGCCGACATGGTCGGAGGCGATGGCTCCGACCTCTACACGCGATCGAACCGCATGGTCGGCTCGCACGACGAACTGGTGGCCCAGGTTAACAACTGCAATGTGAATCTCGGCACCAACTGGTTCGACGACGAGGTCAATGCCGTGGTCGCCTACCTCAACGCGGAGTACTACCAGTTCGATGACTGATCTGAAGACCAAGCACTGCCAGTCCTGCGAAGGCTTTACCAACCCGATGCCACGGGACGATGCCCAGCGCGCCCTGGGACAGCTGCACGACGCCTGGGGTATCGACGAGACCGGCAAGAGCATCCAGCGCAGCTTCAAGTTCAAGAACTTCCACGAGACCATGGCGTTCGTGAACGCCGTCGCCTGGATCGCGCATGGCGAGGATCATCACCCCGACATGGCGGTCGGCTTCAACCGCTGTGCGGTGGAGTTCTCGACCCATGCCATCGGCGGGCTGAGCGAGAATGACTTTATCTGTGCCGCGCGCGTCGATGCCCTGTTCGACTAGGCAGCCACAAGGAGCCCCGGCTTGACGCGGATCGCCCGGGTCTTCGCCCGCCACAACCAGATGGCCGACATCGCGGGGCCCGACGCGGCCCCGCGTCGGTTACGCCTGCACCGCCGCTTCCGCGACCTCGCCTGCGGCGACCTGGTCGAGCTGGATGCCACCGGCGACGAGGTGACCCGCCAGCTGGATCGCAACAACGTGCTCGTGCGTCGCGACGGCTTCGGCCGGCGCAAGGTCATCGCGGCCAATATCGACTGCGTGTGGATTGTGATCGCGCCGGAACCGGCACCCTCGCGCAACCTGATCGACCGCTTTCTGGTGGCAATCCTCAACCTGCCCGCCCGCCCCCGCCTGCTGATCAACAAGCAGGACGAGGGGCCCGCGGCCCGGCCCGAGTGGCTGGACGCCTACCGCCAGCTGGACCTGGATCCGCTATTCGTCAGCGCCAAAAGCGGGTTCGGACTGGACGACCTGGCGGCGGCTGCGGCCGGCCAGACCAACATCCTGGTCGGGCAGTCCGGTGTCGGAAAGTCCTCGCTGGTCGCCGCGCTGCTCGAGCAGTACGGGATCGTCGACGCGATCGCGCCAACCACGGGCGACCTGGCCGCCTCCGGCGAGGGACGCCACACCACGGTCACCGCCCAGTGGTTTCCACTGGCCAACGGCGGCGCCTGGATTGACTCGCCCGGCGTGCGCGATTTCACGCCCGAAATCCCGTCCCTGGACACCCTGGAGCGCGGCTTCCCGGACATCGCGGAGCGCGGTGATCAATGCCGCTTCCGTGACTGCCGCCACCAGAGCGAGCCCGGTTGTGCGGTACTGGCCGCGATCGAGGCCGGCGAACTCCCCGCCGCACGCCTGCAGGCCTGGCACGCCCTCGCCGCCGAGATCCCCGCCCAGAACCGCGCGCGCGGGTAACTTTTCCTCGACGAAGCACACGAAGAACACCCAGGGTTACAAAGCGATTAACGGGAAGGGGAAGCCTGGACGAAGAAAGGCATTGGAAACCGCGTGTTCGGTGGCGCCCCGCAACGATCCGTGCGAGTCAGAGAATTCCAGTCGGAATTTCTTCCAACCTCCCAATGCCCTGTGAATCGCTTTTCCGGCCCTTCTTCGTGCCTTCGTGTACGTCGTGGTTGCACCAGACGAACTCGGAGAGCCCGCACGGTGGCGTGCAGTGAGAGTTGCGGCGGAACGTGTGGCAGGTGTCGCGGCCGGGGGGACCGGGATCAGAAGGTCAGGCCCATCTCGACGCCGATGACCGAGGAGGCCGGCTCGCGGCTCACGCCTTCAAACTCGAGGCGATCGGCCAGCCAGTTATCCGCGGAGTTCAGCGAATAGTCGTCGTAGTACAGGCTCAGGGACAGCTCGGACTGGTTCTGCAGACGCAGGCGGCCATCCAGGCTCAGGTAACCGGCGGTGCGGCCCGTCTCGCGACTGCGATCACCGTAGCCGAAGCCCAGATCCCGATCCTCGCTGGACAGGGGCTGGCGCACGCCCACCCGGAACTGGCTGTCGAAACGCCCGGAGGCGAAGGTCGGCCCGAAACTGAAATCGGTGAAGTACGCGGTGGACTCACCGGCCGGCCCGAGTTCGTTCCAGTCCGGACGCGTCTCCATGCCCACCCCAAGATTCAGGCCGTAACCGAAGCCCCCACCCAGTTCCTGGTGATAGCCACCCACCGCCTCGAACAGGCGTGTCCCGCCTAAGGCATTGTCGGCCTCGTCCAGGGCCGAGGCATCGCCGGTACTGCGCACCGACAGGCGGTAGCGCGATTCGGTGTCGCGACCCGTTTCCGGCTCGTCGCGCAACGTCACCCCCGCCCCACCGATCCCCTGGGTCTGGGGTGGCGTAACCAACGAGTAACGGTCGGCGGCGCTGGCAGCGCCCGTGCCCAGTGCGAGACCCGCAACCACCAGCGAAGCCACGAACCAGCCCGAGCGCCACGCGCGCGCACGAAGCGGCCGCAGGCATTGTGCCTGCGGCCGCTTCAGGGCTGCACCGTTCGATCCTTGTCGCGTCACACCAGCAATCCGTGTTGTCGTTCTTGGCCGCTAGCCGGGGGGCCAGCTCAGTGCACGCCCAGCGAGGACATGCATGTGTATATGGTAGACCGTTTGCCCACCGTGGTCGTTGCAATTCATCACGGTTCGATAACCGTTCTCCGCAAATCCGCGATCGCGTGCGATCTCCGCCGCGGCCCGGGCCATCTGCCCGATCACCGGGGCCTCCGCAGCGCTCAAATCGTTCAACGTGGCAATGTGCGTTTTCGGGATCACCAGCACATGTTCGGGCGCCTGCGGGTTCAGATCCTCGAAGGCCAGCACCGCGTCGTCCTCGAACACCACCCGGGCCGGGATCTCGCCCGCCACGATCTTGCAGAACACGCAATCCGTCATGCCGCTACTCCTGATATCAAAATATTACCACGCATCAATATTCGCGCCGACCCGAAAGTGCATGCGCCAGGGTGCCGGCATCGATGTACTCCAGCTCGCCGCCGCTGGGGATACCCTGGGCGATACGCGTGGTACGAATCCCGTGACGTGCGGCCATCTCCGCGAGGTAATGCGCGGTCACCTCGCCCTCTACCGACGTGTTCGTCGCCAGGATCAGCTCCTCCACACCCTCCGCCTGCAAGCGGGCCTCCAGTCGGTCGAGCCCCAGCTCCTCCGGGCCAATCCCGTCCAGCGGCGACAACCGGCCCAGCAAAACGTGAAAGCGACCGCCGAAATCCGTGGCCGACTCGATCGCCAGCACGTCGCCGGGGCTCTCTACCACGCAAACCACCCGCGAATCGCGCTCCGGGTCCGCGCAGCGCGAACAGGTCTCGGCCGAGGTCAGCGTGCGGCATACCGAGCAATGCCCGATGCGCGCCACGGCCTCGTCCACCGCCCGCGACAGGCGCCGCGCGCCCTCGCGGTCGCGCTCCAGCAAGTGCAGCGCCATACGCCGCGCCGACTTTGCCCCGACCCCGGGGAGGCAGCGCAGCGCCTGGACCAGCTCGTCCAGTTCCGCTTCCATCAGGCGCGCCCGCTCCGCCGGTTCAGAACGGCAGCTTCATGCCGGCCGGCAGGCCCATGCCCTCGGTCAGGCTGCCCATGCGCTCCTGCGTGGTGGACTCGACCTTCTGCACCGCATCGTTGATCGCGGCGGCCACCAGGTCTTCGAGCATGTCGCGATCATCGTCGAACAGGCTGGGGTCGATCTTCACGCGGCGCGCGGCGTACTTGCCGGTCAACACCACGCTGACCAGCCCGCCGCCGGCCTGGCCCTCGATCTCCATCTCGGCCAGCTCGGCCTGCACCTTCTGCATGTCTTCCTGCATCTTCTGGGCCTGCTTCATCAGGCCACCCATGCCACCTTTCATCATCGGTTCGATCTCCTGCCCCGCACAAAGGCGGGTTTGTCCGTACTCGACGGGTTAGCGCGGGGCCGACGACGCGTCGCCCGCGGAGTTGTCTTCGTTGGTTTCGCGAATGCGCACCGCGCCCAGTTCGGCGCCAAATTCCAGGCCCAGGGCCTGGACCACCGGGTCCTCGCGCATGGTCGTCTCGGCGCTAGCCTGACGCTCTGCCGAGGCCGCCGCAAGCCGCGCCGCGGGTGTCGTCTCCGACGGTTCGGACTGGTTGACAATCTCCAGGCGAAGGGAGTGCCCCAGCGTCTTCTCCAGCGCTTCCTTCAGGCGGGTCCTGGCCCGGTCGGTACATAACGTACCCGGAGCCACCGCAATCACCACGCACTCCTGGTCATGCTTGCGCAGCTCCGCGTGCAGGGCGAGTTCGCGCACCGTCCCCATGGGCAGACCCTCGGCAAAACGATGCCAGTCGAACATCCCGTCTGCGGCCACGGCGGGTGCGACCGGTTCCGCAGTCGAAGACGCCGCCGGCGTGGCCTGTCGCGGCGACGACTCCCGGTGCGTGGGCTCATCGGCGTGCACCGGCGGTGTGGGTGCCTCCCGCGGAGGTGGCGGCTCGCTCACCCGCTCGCGGGGCGGCGGCGAGTTTTCACCGCTGCGCGAGGCCGCCTGCGCGGCCGATTTCGGCATGGCCGGTTCGACTGCAGCGGGTTGCACCGCGGGTGCGGCATTACGGGAGGGCGCGGCGCGCGGCGCAGACGCTTCCCCGCGCACCGTGGCCGGCCGGCGTTCGGCCTGGCCCTCGTCCTCCCCAGACCCCGGGGCTGGCTCCGGGCGAAAGGCCAGCAGGCGCAGCAAGGTCATCTCCACGCCCATGCGCGCGTCCGGCGCGTAGGGCAGATCACGCACCCCGTGGATCAGGATCTGATAGGTCAGCTGAATCGTTTCCGGGTCGACCCGGCCGGCGGCCTCGTGTGCCCAGACCAGCGCCTCCTCGCCCGCCGCCGGTGTGGCACCGGCCACCTGCTGCACCGCCACTTGGTGCACCAGCGCGGCGAGCTCGTCCAGCAGGCGCGACCAGTCGGGTCCCAGCGTCTCCAGCTCCGCCAGGCCCGCCAGCAGGGCCGGGCCGTCCCCGGCAAACACCGCATCCAGCAGCGCGGCCAGTCGCGTGCGCGGGAGCAATCCAAGCATGTCGCAGGCGTCGGATTCGCTCAGGCGGTCGCCGCCATAGGCAATCGCCTGGTCGGTCAGACTCAGGGCATCGCGCATCGAGCCCTCGGCCGCCTCGCCCAGACGCAGCAGGGCACCCGGCTCCGCCTCGACGCCTTCGGCGGCCAGGATCCGGGTCAGGTGCTCGGCGATCATCGCCGGCGGCATCGGTTTCAGGTTGAACTGCAGGCAGCGCGACAGCACGGTGACCGGCAGCTTCTGCGGATCGGTCGTCGCCAGCAGGAACTTCACGTGTTCCGGCGGCTCCTCCAGGGTCTTCAACAGGGCGTTGAAGCTCTTCTCCGAGAGCATGTGTACCTCGTCGATCAGGTACACCTTGAAGCGCCCGGTGGTCGGGGCATAGGAAACGTTGTCCAGCAGCTCGCGGGTATCGTCCACCCGGGTGCGCGAGGCGGCATCCACTTCGATCAAGTCGAGGTGGCGACCCTCGGCGATCTCCACGCAGGAACGGCACTCGCCGCAGGGCGTGGCCGTCACACCGGTCTCGCAATTGAGACAGCGCGCAAGAATCCGGGCAATGGAGGTCTTGCCCACCCCGCGGGTACCGGCAAACAGGTAGGCGTGGTGCAGGCGTTCGCCGCTCAGGGCATTGGCCAGGGCGCGCACCACATGCGGCTGCCCGACCAGGTCCTCGAAGCGCGAGGGGCGCCACTTGCGGGCCAGAACCTGGTGACTCATGCCTCCCCCGTCAGTGGAGTCTGTTGCGTGCCCGGGTGCGGGGCAATCACCGCAGGAATCTGGGCCGCAAGGAAAAGGGTGGTGGCCCGCACCCGCCACACCCCGGCGCCCGACGCAGCTGCTACCGTTGCTCCCTTCCGGGCCTGGCGGGGTTCACAACCTGTCGTCGCGAGGGGACTGATACGGACCACCATAACGCGGACCGCGATTCGGGCTTTCCGAATCCGGGCGGCAAGCTTCCGCATTTCCGGCGGACGCGTCAACCTTGAGACGCCACAAAGGGCCGGAACTGACGATAGCCCGAAACTAACAACCGTATAGAGAACGAAAACTGGATCAATGAGAGGCCAGCCCTTATCTTGAGTCTCGCAGTCGGGCATCGCCCCGACCGAACCAAAATCTTCTTTCTGGTCTACTGCAATTAACACCCAAACAGGAGTACGAAACATGGAACTCGAAAATCGCGAAGGTCAGCGCGTCCCGGAAGTCACCTTCCGCTGCCGCAAGGACAACGACTGGAATGACGTCCGCAGCGAAGACCTGTTCAAGGGTCGCAACGTGGTCGTGTTCGCCCTGCCGGGCGCATTCACCCCGACCTGCTCGTCCGCCCACGTGCCGCGTTACAACGAGCTGGCACCGGTGCTCAAGCAGCATGGCATCGACGAGATCGTCTGCATCTCGGTCAATGATGGCTTCGTGATGGAAGCCTGGCAGGCCGATCAGCAGGCCGACCGGGTGACCTTCATCGCCGACGGTAACGGCGAATTCACCGAACAGATGGGCATGCTGGTCGACAAGAGCGACCTTGGCTTTGGTCACCGCTCCTGGCGCTACTCCATGCTGGTGCGCGACGGCGTGATCGAGAAGCAGTTCATCGAGCCGGACGAGCCGGGCGACCCCTTCGTCGTCTCCGACGCCGACACGATGCTCGCCCACGTCGCCCCGGATGCGGCCTGCCCCGAAGACGTCGTGGTCTTCACCAAGCCGGGCTGCCCGTACTGCGCCAGCGCCAAGGAGATGCTGGAGAACGCCGGTCTCGACTACGAGGAGATCGTGCTGGGTCGCGACGCCAGCCTGCGCAGCCTGCGGGCGGCTACCGGTGCGATGACCGTGCCGCAGGTATTCGTCGGCGGGCACCGCATCGGCGGCGCGGAAGATCTGCAGGAGTGGATCTCCCGCGAAAAAAAGGCGGCGTAACTCGTCACCACCACCCGGGGCGGGTCCACGGCCCGCCCCGGATGGCCATCTGCTCCCACAGGTGGCCATCCGTGTCCGGACGTCGAATCCGGACGTCCGGACACGGATGGCAAACCCTGACGACCGTAACGACGGCGGTCGTTATGCGAAACTTCGACTAAACCCAACGTTGACCGAATCCTTCGAGGAACCGACATGGAACACTACGACATCATCGTGATCGGCGGCGGCAGCGGCGGCCTGGCCGTTGCGGAACGTGCCGCCCCGCACGGCGCCCGCGTCGCCGTGTTCGATCCCAAGCCCCTGGGCGGCACCTGCGTGAACGAGGGCTGCGTCCCGAAAAAGCTCACCTGGTACGCCGCGGAGCACCTGTCGCACGCCCGCGAGGCCGGCGAGTTCGGTGTGGACGTCGAGATCAAGGGCATCCGCTATGCCGACCTGGCGAACAAACGCCAGGCAATGCTGAAGGACCTGAACAACTTCTGGTCCGGGCACCTGGAGAAGCTGGGCGTGACCCACATCCCGGAACGGGCCCGCCTGGCCGACACGAACAAGGTGGTCAGCGAGAGCGGCACCGAGTACACCGCCGAGCGCATCGTGTTGGCCATGGGTGGCGCCCCGCTGGTACCGCCGCTCGAGGGCGCCGAGCTGGGTGCCACCTCCGACGACTTCTTCGAGTGGACCGAGCTGCCGGAATCCATCGCCGTAATCGGCGGAGGCTACATCGGGCTGGAAATGGCCGGCATGTTGCGCTCCATGGGTGTGAAGACCGACGTGGTCGCCATGGAGGACCGCGTGCTGGAGATCGCCGACCCGATGATCTCGCAGACGCTGGACCAGCACATGGAGCACCAGGGCATCGAACGCCACCTAGGCATGAAGGCCGCGGGTCTGGGCGGCAAGCCCGGCGCGGTCACCGTCAAACTGGAAGGCGGCAAGGAACTGGGCCCGTACGAGAAGGTGCTGTGGGCCGTCGGCCGCAAGCCGGCCACCCAGGACATGGGCCTGGAAGAGGTCGGCGTCGAGATCGCCCGCGGCGGCACCATCCCGGTAGACGAGTGGCAGGCGACCAATGTCGAGGGCATCTACGCCCTGGGCGATATCATCGGCAAGGGGCCGCTGACCCCCGTGGCCATCGCCGCCGGTCGCCGCCTGGCCGCGCACTGGTATGCCCCGGAGACGAACCCCGTGCCGGTGGACTACGACCAGATCCCCACGGTCACCTTTACGCACCCGACCGCGGGCATGGTGGGCCTGACCGAGCCGCAGGCAGTGGAGAAGCACGGAGACAAGGTGCGTATCTACGAGACCCAGTTCGGCGGCCTGAACCGCGCCTTCGCCGAGGGCGAGCTGCCGCCGGTGGCAATGAAGCTGGTCTGCGTCGGGGACGACGAAAAGGTGGTGGGCATCCACATGATCGGCGCCAATGTCGACGAGATGCTGCAGGGTTTCGCGGTGGCCGTGCGCATGGGCGCGACCAAGCGCGACCTGGACCTGACCATCCCGCTGCACCCGACCAGCGCCGAGGAACTGGTCACCCTGAAGGAAGGCCGCCCGGGCCGCCAGGAAGGCATTGCCAAGGCCGCCTGAGGGTCACGCCGTTCTCCCCACGTAAAACGCCGCCCCGGCAACCAACCGGGGCGGCGTCAAGACGTTATCTCGTGGGCCGTCTGTGCCCGTATTTTCTAGAATCGCCAGCCAACCGAGGCAGTAAACGCGTCGACCTTGTAGTCGCTGTCGAAGTCATAGCGTTCGTACTCGGCGCGAATCAGGAAGCTGTCCAGATTCACCTGAGCACCGAGTCCGTAGACCGGATCCACGCCATCGTTGTCGCGCAGGGTGATGCTCTCATCACCCAGGTTGCCCCGGACGTCTGCATCCCACTTGGCGAGGCCCGCCTTCGCAAAGAACTCGAAATGCTGCCCGATCGGCAGTTTGCCGAGGACGCTCGCGCCATAGGCTCGGGACTTGATGTCGGTATGCGCACCGGACTCGTCACCGCGCAGCTTCACCTTTCCGAGATCCGAGTAGAACCCCTCGACCCCTACATACGGATTGAAGTTGTACCCGACAAACCCGCGCCAGACGTTGTCGTCGTCGTCCAGGCGGTAGTCCGAGGCCCCGGAACCGATGAAATCGGCGACTTCGTCGCGGTCGTTCTTCAGAGCGCTGAAACCGGTACCGAGCCCCATGTACAGGCCCTCGCCCCGATCAGACTCATCTGCCATCACCACTTGGGGCGCCAGGATCCCTGCAGCGGCCACCACAACCGTGTTCAACAAGATCTTTTTCATCTTCGCGTCTCCTTCCTGATCGTGCTCGAAATGTAAAATTTCTTGACTCCCATAAAGACGCCGGCGATTTTCCCGAACCACCCCAGTTTGGGAAAGCAGAAATGCGTGACTCATTTTTAAACACGTGAAAAAAAGCACCACCCCGAGACCCGACTCGTGATACCGCGCACACCCACAGAACCCAAAGAAAAAGGCTGATGGGCGAACCGCCATCCGCTCATGGCGACCCACCCACCAGCCTTTTGTTTCCTGATCGCTGCATCCGTTTGACCGAGTCCCTTTCCGACCCGGCCCCACGGCACGGCGACCTCTGATCAGTCCATATCGTGCGCCGGATCCTCCTCGGAGAACGCGTCGTCATGCCCCCCGCGGCCGGATTCGCCCTCTTGCACCTCATCCTCGCGCAGATCCTCGATCCAGCCACGCAGGTCCTCGTCCACCTCCTCGACCGTCTCGTCCACTGCCTCGCCGGCCTCCTGCGCCGGGCCCGGATCGGAACAGCCCGCCAGCATGCCGCCAAGCACCAGGGCTACCGCATATACCGGCAGCGACAGGAATCGCGACGGACCGTCCGCATCCTTGCATGATTTTCGGATAACGCTGCTCATTGCATTTTCCCTCCAGGAATTCTTTTCCAGGGCGCGCCGATCAATGCTTCCCAATCCATCGAAAAGGCAACATTCTTTTACCGACGCCGGCGACCTCTATCTCGGCATGCACCGAAGCCGTCCTGAACAGGTTCACATTTCCCGACCGGACACACGTTCATCCGATTGAAAACCCATAGCGAGCATCACCCACCTGCCCCCAGTGTGTCCTTGGTGGATACGCCAGGTCGCCCATGGGAATCCGGAACTGAGAACTGGTACGCCAAGCCGAATACAAGAAGCCATGGGACAGCGAATTCTGGCCTACACTGAAATTTCAAACGAGTCGAAAGGAGAGAACCAATGCTGGGATGGGCACTACTTTTCCTGATCGTTGCGATCGTCGCGGGCGCGCTGGGGCTGAGCGGGATTGCCGGGGCCGCCACGCAAATCGCCTGGATCCTGTTTGTCGTGGGCCTGATCCTGGCGGTGGTGTTCTTCGTCACCGGCAGGCGCCCCCCGGTGTAACGAAGGCTTGCTGACGACCGGGGCGAATGCGAACACGTCGGCATTCGCATTTGCCTCCGTTACGCCGCGGGCCGGTGTAACGAGAAGAAACACCCACGTTACGCAACGTAACGCACGGAACAGACCGCTTGGCCACAACCTGCTGATTCGCGGGGGCCAAAGAATTGGCGTGCAACTTGCAGCAGACCCCCGAGACGTGAACACCATCACTTTGGGGATGCCGCTACCGCCATGTCCGACGCGCTCGACAGCACCCGGGAGTTCCTCGGCGCCCACGCCCCGTTCGACCAGCTCGAGACGGATGCGCTGGAGTTCCTGCTGCCCCGCCTGGAGAGCCGCTTCTACGCGCGTGGCGCGCGCATCACCGACCCCGAGGCCGGTCCGGCCCAGCGTTTCCACATCATCCGCCAGGGCCGCATCCGCGGCGAGACCCCCAGCGAGGACGAACAGCTCTCCGGCAAGGCCTGGGAGCTGATCCCCGGCGAATGCTTCCCGATCGGCGCGCTGCTCGGCCGCCGCGCGGTACATACCGTGCATCGCGCAGCGGAGGACACCGTCTGCTTGGAACTGAGCCTGGAGGACTTCGACCGCCTGCGCGCCCGTTCGCGGGTCTTTAACGACTTCTGCACGCGCCGCCTGGCCAACCTGCTGGACCGCCTGCAGCAGGGCCTGGACACCCTGTCCGCCCGCGACGGTGGCGCCGGACAACTCAATACGCCGCTGGTCCTGCGCCTGGCGCGCAGCCCGGTTACCTGCCGCCCGGACACCCGGCTGCGCGAGGTCCTGACCACCATGCGCGACGAGCGGGTCGGCTCCATCGTCGCGGTCGACGACAACCAGCGGCCGGTGGGCATCTTCACCCTGCATGACCTGCTCTCGCGCGTGGCGCTCGCGGATGTCGACCTCGACACCCCGGTCGCGGCCGTGATGACCCCCGACCCGGTGGCGCTGGAGGAGAGCACCCCGGGCTTCGAGGGTATCGAGGCGATGACCGAGCACGGGATGACCCACCTGTGTGTGGTGCGCGACGGCCGCCTGGTCGGCGTGCTGGGCGAGCGCGACCTGCTGACCAGTCAGCCGCTGACCCTGGACGGTCTGGTGCGCGCGATCCGCCGCGCCGACTCTGTCACCGCCGTCGCCGAGCGCCTGCGCCAGGTGCCACGCCTGATCGAGGCCGTGGCCGGCCAGGGCGCAGAAGCCGATCAGGTCCTGCGCCTGATCACGCGTCTCAACGAACACGCCACCCGCCGGGTGCTGGCCCTGTTGCGGCCGCAGCACGAGGCGATCGAGGGCATCGACTTCACTTGGCTGGCGTTCGGCTCCCAGGCGCGCGAGGAGCAGGCCCTGGTCACGGACCAGGACAACGGCATCCTGTTCGACGCCGCGGCCAGCGACGCGGACGCAATCCGCGAGCGCCTGCTGCCGTACGCGAAGGACGTGAACCAGGCGCTGGCCGAGTGCGGGTTCATGCTGTGCCCCGGCAACATCATGGCCGGCAACCCGGAGTGCTGCCTGAGCGGCCCGGAGTGGGATCAGCGTTTCACCCGCTGGATCGAGCAGGGCACGCCGGAGCACCTGCTCAAGAGCAGCATCTTCTTCGATCTGCGCGCCGTGGACGGCGATGCCGGACCCGTCGAGGCACTGCGCACCCGCCTGCTGCAGAAGACCGCCTTCAACAGCCGTTTCCGCCGCCAGATGGCCGCCAACCAGCAGATGTTCCGCCCACCGCTGGGTCTGTTCGGCGAGATCAAGAGCGGGTCCAACGGAATCGATATCAAGAAACAGGGGGTCACGCCCTTCGTCGACGGCGCACGGGTGATCGCGCTGGCGGCCGAGTTGCCGGCCACACGCACCCACGAACGTCTGGACCAGGCCGTTGCGGCCGACGTAATGCGCGCCGCCGATGCCCAGGACTACCACGCCGCACTGCGCTACCTGCAGATGCTGCGCCTGCGCGCCCAGCAAAAGGCGCTGCGCGAGGGACGCGACGACGACAACCGAATCCGGCCGGAAGAGCTGGGTGCCCTGGAGGGACGGGTGCTCAAGGAGAGTTTCCGGCAGGCCCGCAAGCTGCAGGGACAGCTTGAGGTGCAATACCAGCTGTGATGGAACACGGCAAACAACAAAACCTTACGAGAGGAGCATCGTCATGTCACAAGAAGACCTGAGCCGGCAGGCCTACTGGCGGGCGCATCTGCGTCTGCTGGGCATCTGCCTGGCAATCTGGTTCCTGGTGTCGTTCGTGCTGGGCATTCTGGTCTCCCAGCCGCTGAACGCGTTCCAGCTGGGGGGCTATCCGCTGGGCTTCTGGTTCGCGCAACAGGGCTCGATCTACACCTTCATCATCCTGATTTTCGTTTATGCCTGGCGCATGAACGTCCTGGATCGCAAGTTCAACGTCCACGAGGAGTAAGCCTGTCATGGATCAACAGACTCTAAGCCTGCTCGTGGTCGGGGCGACCTTCGCCCTGTACATCGGCATTGCCATCTGGGCGCGCGCCGGTTCGACCAGCGAGTTCTACGTCGCCGGGCGCGGCATTAACCCGATCGCCAACGGCATGGCCACGGCCGCGGACTGGATGTCCGCCGCGTCGTTCATCTCCATGGCCGGCCTGATCGCGTTCCTCGGCTTCACCGGGGGTGCGTACCTGATGGGCTGGACCGGCGGCTACGTGCTGATGGCACTGCTGCTGGCCCCGTACCTGCGCAAGTTCGGGAAGTTCACGGTGCCGGAATTCATCGGTGACCGCTTCTACTCGAAGACCGCGCGCATTATCGCGGTGATCTCCCTGATCGTGATGTCCGTGACCTACGTGATCGGGCAGATGCGCGGGGTCGGGATCGCCTTCTCCAACATCTTGGAAGTGCCACTGGCCACCGGCCTGATCGCCGGTATGACCGTGGTGTTCATCTACGCCGTGCTCGGCGGGATGAAAGGCATCACCTACACCCAGATCGCGCAGTACGTGATCATGATCTTTGCCTACACGGTGCCGGCGATCTTCATTGCCATCACCCTGACCGGCAATCCGGTCCCGCAGCTGGGACTGGGCTCCACCCTGCAGGGGACGGATACCTACCTGCTGGAGGCGCTGGACCAGACCATGGTCGATCTGGGCTTCCACGCCTACACCGAAGTGGGCGGCATGAGCATGCTCAACATGTTCCTGCTGACGCTGGCGCTGATGATCGGTACCGCGGGCCTGCCGCACGTCATCATCCGCTTCTTCACCGTTCCGCGCGTGCGTGATGCCCGCAAGTCCGCCGGCTGGGCGCTGGTGTTCATCGGCATCCTCTACACCACTGCCCCGGCAGTCGGCGCGATGGCCATCTGGAACCTGGTGAACACCGTCCACCCGGGCGAGATCGGCACCGAAGAGGGGCATCTGGCCCATGCGGACCGGCCGGCGTGGATGGAGCGCTGGGAACAGACCGGCCTGCTCGCCTTCGAGGACAAGAACGACGACGGCGTGATCCAGTACTACAACGACGGCAACGAAGAGTTCGCGGCTTTCGCCGAAGAGGAATACGGCTGGGAAGGTTCCGAGATCGTCACCCTCGACCGCGACATCATGGTGCTGGCCAACCCCGAGATCGCCGGGCTTCCGGGCTGGGTCATCGCACTGGTCGCAGCGGGCGGTATCGCCGCCGCACTGTCGACCGCAGCGGGACTGCTGCTGGCCATTGCATCGGCCATCTCGCATGACTTGCTGAAGGGCGTGTTCATGCCAAGGATCAGCGAGAAGAGAGAGCTCATGGCCGGACGTATCGCCATGGGTGTCGCCATCCTGTTCGCCGGTTATCTGGGGCTGAATCCACCCGGCTTCGCGGCCGAGGTGGTGGCACTGGCCTTCGGTCTCGCCGCGGCCTCGCTGTTCCCGACCCTGATGATGGGCATCTTCATGAAGAAGATGAACAAGGAAGGCGCGATCGCCGGCATGCTGGTGGGGCTGCTGACCACCCTTCTGTACATCTTCACGTACAAGGGCTGGTTCTTCTTCTCCGGCACCGCCATGCTCCCGGACAACCCGGACGGCTGGCTGCTGGGCGTGAACCCGACCGGCTTCGGCGCCATCGGCGCGGTCTTCAACTTCGTCACCGCCTACATCGTGATGAAGCTGACCAAGGAGCCGCCGAAGGACATCCAGGATCTGGTGGAAAGCGTGCGCGTACCGCGTACCGAAGGCTGATGGACGGTCCCGCCATGATCAACATGGCGGGACCCCTGCCACCATGACTGGATGGTCATTCGACAGGAGAAAAGACGGGGTCGGCTCGGGTGCACCGGGTCGGCCCCTTTTATCTGGCACAGTGTCTGCGGGCCAAGCGGCAATCGACCCCACCCCGGTCGATTGCCGGTTGCCCCACCCCACACGGACCCACGCATGAACGGCGAACTCGAAGAGATCCGCGAGTTTCTCGACCACTGCCCCGATCTGGCCCCCCTGCCAAAGGCCAGCCGGGATGCCTTTCTGCGCCAGCTCACTCTGCGCTACCTGCGTGAGGGCACCAGCTTTCCCCCGGACGCCGAACCCGGCCTGTGGATCGTGCGCACCGGCACGCTGGAGATCCGCGACGCGCAGGACACCCTGCACGACCGCCTGGGCGAGGGCGATCTGGTGCACATCCCCAACACCCCGGCGCACCCGCTGGGCCCGGTCACCGAGGACGCCCTGGTCTACCACCTGCCGCTGGATCGCGCCCTTGAGCTGGCCGCGCGCGACGACGCCATCGCCCAGTTCCTCGACGCCGACGCCCCGCGCCCACTGGCCACCGACCGCACAGCACAGGGCGGGCACGGGGACCGCAGCCTGCTAACCACGCCAGTGCGCGCCCTGATGACCTGCGACCCGATACTGGCGGTCAGCACGCTCAGCCTGCGCGAGGCCGCGCGCCTGATGGACCGCGGCGACATTTCCGCGCTGCTGCTGCACACGCCCGAGCGCCCGGGCGAACCCTGCGGCATCCTCACCGACACCGACCTGCGCCGTGCGGTCGCCACCGGCGTGGACCCCGGCCAGCCCGTTGCCGAATCCATGGCCAGCCCGCTGACCACGGTTGAGCGCGGCACCCCCGCCTTCGAGGCCCTGCTGCGCATGGCGCGCCACGACATCCACCACCTCCCGGTCGTCCACGAGGCCGACGGGACCCTCGCCGGCATCCTCTCCAGCACCGACCTGATCCGCCACCAGGGCACCAGCGCCATCTACCTGGTGCGCGACCTGCGCCGTGCCGACGACCTTGCCGGCCTGCAGGGCGTAATGCAGGCCCTGCCCCAGTTGCAGGTGCAACTGGTGGAGGCCGGCGCCGACGCCGCCCAACTCACCCAGACTGTTACCACGGTGATCGACACACTCACCCAGCGCCTGATCGAGCTGGACGAACGCGACCGCGGCCCGGCCCCCTGCGCCTTTGCCTGGCTTGCGAGCGGCAGCCAGGGCCGCCACGAGCAGACCGTGTTCACTGACCAGGACACCGCTCTCATCATTGCCGATGACGCCTCGCCGGACGTCGACGTCTGGTTCGCGGAGCTTGCCCGCGGGGTAACCGCCGGCCTCGACGCCTGCGGCATCCGCGCCTGCCCCGGCGATGTCGATCCCACCCATCCCGACTGGCGCCGACCCGCGGCTGCCTGGGCGCGCGAGATGGCACGCGTGCTGCACCACCCGGCCCCACGCGATGCGATGCTGGCCACCCACTATCTCGACATGCGCGTGATCCACGGTGCGGCCGAACTGTTCGAACCATTGCGCCAACAGGCATTGGAGGTTGGTGCGCGCCACGAGGCCCTGCTGAGCACCCTGGCCGACCAGGCGCGCAACCTGCCCCCGCCGCTCGGCTTCTTCCGCCAGTTCGTGCTGGAGGACAGCGGCGCACACGCCGACACCCTCGACCTGAAAATGCGTGGGCTGCTGCCGATCGTCGCCATGGCGCGGGTCTTTGCCCTGCACGCCGGCAGCGCGGCACGCAGCACGGTGGAACGCCTGAGCGCCGCGGCCCGGGCGGGGGTTATCAACGAGAGCACGGCCGACAACCTGGCCGATGCCTGGCTGTACATCGCTAACCTGCGCGCCCGTCATCAGGCTCGCCAGATCCGCAACGGCCAGCCCCCGGACAACGCGCTGGACCCGGCCGGACTGTCCACCCTGGAGCGCAGTCACCTGAAGACCGCCTTCCGCCTGGTGAACGACGCCCGCAAGACGGCCCTCTGATGGTCTGCCCTCTGCACGCTGCCGCATGGCTCCGCCCGCCTGGCCACTGGCGCTTCTGCCGCGCCCGGCGTCGGGCTGCGCGCCGCGCCCCGCCGGGCCCGCTGCGCGAGCTCCTCGAGGCCCCCATGCTGCCCGCCGGCCAGCCGGTGGCCGCCAGCCGCTTTCTCGCAGTGGATCTGGAAACCACCGGCCTGGACCCGGAACACGACCGCATCCTGAGCATGGGTTGGGTGGCAATGGAGGGCCCGCGCATCGACCTCGCCACCGCGGACCAGCGCCTGGTGCGCGCCGAAGGGCCCGTGCCGGAGGCCAGCGCCGTCATCCACCGCATCACCGATCAGCGCGCCGCCAGCGGGGTACCGCTGGACGAGGCCCTGAACGCCCTGTTCCACGCACTCGCCGGGCGCGTCATGGTGGCGCACCACGCGGCCCTGGAGATCGGCTTCCTCGAGCAGGCCTGCCAGCGCCTGTACGGCGTAAGCGCCCCGCTGGCCATCGTGGACACGCTGCGCCTGGCGGAGACGGCCCTGCGCCGCGCCGGCCAGCCGATCCCGGCCCACGGGCTGCGCCTGCATACCCTGCGCGCGCGCTACAACCTGCCGGCCTATCGCGCGCACGACGCGTTGTTCGACGCCATCGCCGCGGGCGAACTGTTCGCCGCGCTGCTGAGCCGGCAATCGCCGGACGGAAAACTGCCACTGGGGCGCGTGCTGTTCCGCCCCGCGTGGCTCTGGTAAGCGCGGCCAGCGCCCGGTTCGCATGCTATCCTCGCACCCACCAAAGGGGCTGGCGGTTGGCCACTCCCATACCCCATACCAAAAACCGATCTGGAGGCCCTGATGAGTGACAACATCGAGTCCACCCTCACCGAGACGCGCCACTTTGCGCCGTCGGCGGAGTTCACCGAAAACGCCCGCCTGAAGCCGGCCGATCTCGAGGCCCTGCACCAGAAGGCCGAGGCCGACTACGAGGGCTTCTGGTGCGATCTCGCGCGCGAGAAGATCGACTGGCAGACCGAGTTCACCCAGGGTCTCGACGAGTCCAAGGCGCCGCATTACCAGTGGTTCGCCGACGGGCGCATGAACGTCTCCTACAACTGCATCGATCGCCACCTGGAAGTCCGCGGCAACAAGACCGCGATCGTCTTCGAGGCGGAGAACGGCGACACCCGCCACCTCACCTACCGTGACCTCTACAACGAGGTCGGCAAGCTCGCCAACGCCCTCAAGGGCATGGGCGTGGTGAAGGGCGACCGCGTCATCATCTACATGCCGATGAACGCCGAGGCCGTGATCGCCATGCAGGCCTGCGCCCGCATCGGCGCGATCCACTCGGTGGTGTTCGGCGGCTTCTCCGCGGACGCCCTGCGTGACCGCGTGGTGGACTCCGGCTCCAAGGTCGTGATCACCGCCGACGGCGGCGAGCGCGGCGGCAAGGTCGTGGGGCTCAAGGCCAACGTCGACAAGGCGCTGGACTCCAACCCGGGCGACGTCGAAAAGGTGGTCGTCTGCAAGCGGGCCGGCAACGACGTGACCATGCACGCCGACCGCGACGTCTGGTGGGAAGACGCCGTGGACGGCGAATCCGTCGACTGCGAGCCGGAATGGGTGGAGGCCGAGCACCCGCTATTCCTGCTCTACACCTCCGGCTCCACCGGCAAGCCCAAGGGCATCCAGCACTCCAGTGCCGGTTACCTGCTGGGCGCGATCGTCACCAACGAGTGGGTGTTCGACCTGCAGGGCGACGACGTCTACTGGTGCACCGCGGATGTCGGCTGGATCACCGGCCACACCTATGTCGCCTACGGCCCGCTGGCCGTGGGTGCCACCCAGGTAGTCTACGAGGGTACCCCGACCGTGCCCGACGCCGGGCGCTGGTGGAAGATGTGCCAGGACCACGGCGTGACCGTGTTCTACACCGCCCCCACCGCCATCCGCGCGCTGATGAAGGCCGGACCGGACCTGCCCAAGCAGTACGACCTGTCCAAGCTGCGCCTGCTGGGCACGGTCGGCGAACCGATCAACCCCGAGGCCTGGATGTGGTACTACACCACCGTCGGCGAAGAGCGCTGCCCGATCGTCGATACCTGGTGGCAGACCGAGACCGGCGCCAACATGATCGCCCCGATCCCGGGCGCGACCACGCTGGTCCCCGGCTCCTGCACCCAGGCCCTTCCCGGCATTGCGGCCGACGTGGTGGACGAGGACGGCAAGAGCCTGGGTGCCGACGAGGGCGGCTACCTGGTCATCAAGAAGCCCTGGCCGCATATGCTGCGCACCGTCTGGGGCGACGACCAGCGCTACAAGGACACCTACTGGCCCAAGTTCGGCGGCAAGTACTACCTGGCCGGCGACTCCGCCCGCCGCGACGCCGAAGGCAACTTCTGGATCATGGGGCGCATCGATGACGTGCTGAACGTCTCCGGCCACCGCATGGGCACCATGGAGGTCGAATCCGCCCTGGTCGCGCACAAGGCGGTCGCCGAGGCCGCCGTGGTCGGCCGCCCGCATGACGTTAAGGGCGAGGCCATCGTGGCCTTCGTGATCCTGCAGGGCGATCGCCTGACCGGCGAGGAGGCCGAGGAGATGGTCAAGGAACTGCGCAACTGGGTCGCCGACCAGATCGGCCCGATCGCCAAGCCGGACGACATCCGCTTTGCCGACGGCCTGCCCAAGACCCGCTCCGGCAAGATCATGCGCCGCCTGCTGCGCTCCATCGCCAAGGGCGAGGAGATCACCTCCGACACCTCCACGCTGGAAAACGAGGCCGTCATCCCGCAGCTCCAGGGCAAGGCCTGAGCCCCGGGCCGGGGCCCCGCGCCCCGGCCTCTTCCCGGCTTTCCCGGGCCCCCTCCCTCCCCCCGTCATTGCGAGGAGCCGAAGGCGACGCGGCAATCTCCGTCCGTAACCACCGGAATCTGACCACTCGCGCAGTGCCAGCATCAGGAGATTACTCGCTGCGCTCGCCCTTCGGGCCGGCCCTCGGCCGTTCAACGCAGCTTTGCTGCTTTTGTGCCGCGTCGTTGCACTCCTCGCAATGACGGGGATTTCGGTCGAGGTTCGGGGTAGGCTCGTTGTAATTGTCCTCCGGCCATTCAACGCGCTGCGCGCTTTTGTGCCGCGTCGCCTTCGGCTCCTCGCAATGACGGGGGCGGGGGTTATCATTCGTACTCACAACCCCTCCCCGGCACCATCACCGGCAAACCCCAGGCCCCACAACGCATGAGCACCCACCACTCCGGCAACCCCAAGGACCACCCACAGGCCCCGCGCCTGCGCGTGCTGCTGGGCGAGGTCACGGCCATGGGCCCGGGCAAGGCCATGCTGCTAGAGGCCATCCGCGACAAGGGCTCGATCTCCGCGGCCGCGCGCAGCGTCGGCATGTCGTACCGCCGCGCCTGGGACCTCGTCGAGACCATGAACCAGAGCTTCCGCGAGCCCATGGTGGCCACCGCCAAGGGCGGCTCCGGCGGCGGCGGGGCCCAGGTCACCGCCTTCGGCGAGACCGTACTGGCACGCTACCGCGACATGGAACGCCAAGCCTGCGAGGCCCTGCGCGACGAGCTGCACGCCTTCGCCGACTTCCTCGCCGACGACCCCAAGCCGTAACCCCGACCCCAGCCTTGACGGGTCTCCCTGGCCCCCGCATCATTGCGCCTACCGATATGCAAACTGAAATATAACGAAACGCATATCCACCCAGACAAGAGCCGCGTCGCTGCGAGGAGCAACGCGACGAAGCACAAAAGCAGCGAAGCTGCGTTGAACGGCCAAAAGCCGGCCCGAAGGGCGAGCGCAGCGAGTAATCGCCAATGGAACCACCCGAGTCCACCAAGACCCAGCCACAGGGAACAACCTACACCATGCACCTGCGCGCCCTCCTCCTGACCCTGCTGCTCCTGCTACCCGGCCTGACCACCGCCAACGGCCCGCTGACCATCGCGGCCGCCTCCGACCTGCGCTTCGCCCTGGACGAGATCCTGGACGCCTACCGCGAGGCCCACCCGGACGATGCCGTACGCGTGACCTACGGCTCCTCCGGCCGCATGACCACGCAGATCATGAACGGCGCCCCCTACGACGTGTTTTTCTCCGCCGATATCGCCTACCCACAGAAGCTGCGCGCCGAGGGCCACGCGGTGACCGAGCCGGAGGTCTACGCCATCGGCCGCATCGTGCTGTGGAGCAACCGCATGGATGCCTCGGAAATGACACTGGAAGACCTGCTACGCGACGACATCCGCCGCGTCGCCATCGCCTCCCCCACCCACGCCCCCTACGGCGTGCGGGCAATGGAGGCGCTGAAATCCGTCGGCATCTGGGACGACCTGCAACCGAAGATCGTCAACGGTGACAACATCGCCCAGACCGCGCGCATGATTCAGGCGGGCGGCGCCGAGATCGGCATCATCGCCCTGTCGCTGGCCGAGTTCCCGGACCTCGCCGAACACAACTACCATCTGATCGACGACGCCCTGCACGAACCCCTCACCCAGGGCTTCATCATCACCCGACGCGGTGAACACAACGACACGGCCCACCGCTTCGCCGAGTACATGAACGGCGATACCGCACGCGACATCATGCGCCGCTACGGCTTCGTGATGCCCGGCGAAGCACTCCCCGAAGACGAACCCGCCGACACGGCCACGGCAACCCCGTAACCGGCCATGTTCGAGCTGAGCCCCACGGACTGGATGGCGATCGAGGTCACCCTCAAGCTTGCGCTGTACACCACGCTGATCCTGCTGGTCATCGCCACCCCCATCGCCTGGTGGCTGGCCAACGGCCGCGCCCCCGGCGGCCTGCGCACGACGATCCAGGCACTGGTCGCCCTGCCGCTGGTCCTGCCGCCCACCGTGCTTGGCTTCTATCTGCTGGTCCTGCTGGGCCCGGCCGGCCCGGTCGGCAGCACGCTGGAGAACCTGGGCCTGAACCACCTGGCGTTCACCTTCCAGGGCATCCTGATCGCCTCAGTGATCTACTCCCTGCCGTTCGCCGTGCAGCCCCTGCAGCAGGCCTTCGCCAACCTCGGCCGCCGCCCCACCGAGATCGCCGGCTCGCTGGGCGCCGGGCGCATGGACCGCTTCTTCACCGTGATCCTGCCGATGTCGCGCGGCGGCTTCATCGTCGCCGCCACGCTCGCCTTCGCCCACACCCTCGGCGAGTTCGGCGTAATCCTGATGCTGGGCGGCGCCATCCCCGGCGAGACCCAGGTGCTGTCCATCCTGATCTACGACCACGCCGAGGCGATGGACTTCGCCTCCGCGCATCGCCTGTCGCTCGGGCTGCTCATCTTCGCCTTCGTGGTGCTGTTCGTGGTCTACGCGATCAACCGTCGCTTCGACACGGTGCGCCTGTGACCCGACCCACGAGCGAAACACTGCGCATCCAGGCCCGGCTGGAACGCCCCGGCTTCACGCTGGACGTGGACACGGCCTTCCCGCTGGAGGGCGTGACCGCCCTGTTCGGCCGCTCCGGCTGCGGCAAGACCACCCTCCTGCGCATCATCGCCGGCCTGGAGCATCCGCCCGGCGCCGAGGTGCACTTCGGCGACACCATCTGGCAATCCGGCAAGACCTTCGTCCCGCTGCACCGCCGCCGCGTCGGACTGGTGTTCCAGGAGTCCACCCTCCTCCCGCACCTCTCCGTGCGCGGCAACCTGCTCTACGGCTACAAACGCACCCCGGAGCCCCTGCGCCGCCTGCACCTGGACGAGGTCGCCGACCTCCTCGGCATCACCGAGCTGCTGGAGCGCCGCGCCGACCAGCTCTCCGGAGGCCAGCGCCAGCGCGTGGCGCTGGGCCGCGCCTTGCTCATCAGCCCCGACCTGCTGCTGCTCGACGAACCCCTGAACGCGCTGGACACCCAGACCAAGCGCGAGATCATGCCCTTCCTCGCGCGCCTGTCGGACAAAACCGGCATCCCCACCCTGCTGGTCACCCACGCCCCGGACGAGGTCGAACGCCTCGCCCACCGCGTCACCTTCATGCACGACGGCCAACTCGAACGCCTGGAACCCCTGCGCGAGGCCCTCGCCCGCCCCGATTCCCCCCTGTTCCGCGACGAGGGCGCCGTATCTGTCCTGCAGGGCGAGCTGGGTCCGCCAGACGAACACGGCCTGCACCCCTTCGGCTCCCCGGACGCACGCTATCGCGTTCCGGCCACGCCCGGCTCCACCAACGGCGCCGGCAGCGAGGCCCGCCTGCGCATCGACGCCCGCGACGTCTCCATCGCCCTGACCCCACCCCAGGACGTCTCCATCCTCAACATCATCCCCGTCACCATCGAAGCCCTGGACGAGGCCCCCGGCCACCACGGCCCCGCCCGCATCCTCGCCACCTGCCGCCAGGACGACGGCCAGACCCTGATGGCCGAACTCACCCGCCTCTCCACCGAACGCCTCGGCCTGAAACCCGGCATCCGCGTCCACGCCCTGGTCAAGTCGGCAGCCTTCCTGGATTGACTCTCTCCGGATGTGCTGCGCCCCGGGTAACCGAGCGGTGTCGGCGACTGGAGACAACGACGGACCAGGCTCACGCCGACCGCCATGAGCGATGCAATCGGGGGGTGAAGGCCTTACATTGATTGCAGACGGAAGCCAGGGATCCGGGTGTGACGACCGAGCAGTGGATGATCTTTGGGGTGTTGACGGCAACCCTCGCGTTGTTCGTGTGGAACCGCTGGCGTTACGACATCGTCGCCATTGCGGCGCTGCTGACTGCGGCGTTCCTGGGGCTGGTCCCGTTCGGCGAGATGTTCTCCGGATTCGGTCATCCGGCGGTGATTACGGTCGCGGCGGTCCTGGTACTGAGCCGAGGGCTGCTGAATGCGGGCGTGGTGGACGCAGTGGCGCGGCAACTCACCCGGGTGGGGGAACGTCCCTGGGTGCAGGTGACCGCGCTGACCGTGATTGTCGCCCTGGCCTCGGGGTTCATGAACAACGTGGGCGCACTGGCCCTGTTGATGCCGGTGGCCGTGTGGATGGCGCGCCAGAGCGGCCGGTCACCCTCTTTCCTGCTGATGCCACTGGCGTTCGGGTCATTGCTTGGCGGGATGCTGACGATGATCGGCACGCCACCGAACATCATCATCGCAGGGTACCGCGCGGAGATTACGGGCGCGCCGTTCGCGATGTTCGACTTCATGCCGGTGGGATTGGGCGTCACCGCGGTCGGCGTGATTTTCATCGCCTTGATCGGCTGGCGCCTGATACCCCAGCGGGAACGCCCGGCCGCGACCGGCGAGCTGTTCGAGATCAGCGCCTACCTGACCGAGGTGCGGGTCACCGAGGAGAATCGCTATGTGGGGCACACCGTCTTCGAGCTGATGCGCGAACTGCAGGGTGAGGCCGAGGTGGTGGTGGTCGGTCTGGTGCGCGGAGAACGCCGCGAGCCGATGCCGGCCATCTATGAAGTACTGCGCGCGGGCGACATCCTGCTGGTCGAGGCGGACCCCGACAGCCTGAAGACGCTACTGGACGTGACGGGAATGGAGCTGGAGGCACGTCTCGAAGAGGCACAGGAACAAGACGCGCAAAAGGGCCGCGGAGAGGGCCGCGATAGCCCCATGGGCGAACTGGCACTGGAGGAGGCCATCGTCACACCCACTTCGCGTCTGGTCGGTGCCACTGCCAGCGCCCTGGAACTGCGCCAGCGCTACGCACTGAACGTACTCGCGGTTGCACGTCAGGGGGTCCGGCTGCGCGAGCGGCTGGATCAGGTGCGCTTCCGGGCCGGTGACATCCTGCTGGTACAGGGGAGCGAAGAGGAGTTACCCGATGCGCTGGGCGAGCTCGGCTGTCTGCCGTTGGCCTCTCGCGGGCTGCGCATTGCCCGGCCGCGCAAGGTCATCCTGGCCACCAGCCTGTTTGCCCTGGCCCTGGGACTGGTGGCCCTGGGCTGGGTCCCGGCAGCACCGGCGCTGGTCGGGGCAGCTGTGGCCATGGTGCTGGTGGGACTGATCGGTCCGAGCGAGGTGTACCGCGGGATCGAATGGCCGGTGATTGTGCTGCTGGCGGCCTTGTTGCCGGTGGGACAGGCACTGGAAACAACCGGCGGATCGCAGTTGATCGCGGATGGGCTGTTCGCACTAGGCGCGGCCGCCTCGCCCGCATGGATGCTCGCGCTGCTGATGGCCGTGGTCATGCTGCTGTCGAACGTGGTCAACAACGCCGCCGCGGCAGTGCTGGCGGCGCCAGTGGGGATCGCGCTGGCCCGGTCGATGGAGGCCGCCCCGGATCCGTTTCTGATGGCGGTCGCCGTGGGTGCGTCCTGCGCCTTCCTGACGCCGATCGGGCACCAGTCGAACACCCTGGTCATGGCCCCCGGTGGCTACGAATTCCGCGACTACTGGCGCATGGGCCTGCCACTGTCGCTGATCGTCATCGTGACTGCCGTGCCGCTGATCCTGTGGATTTGGCCGCCCTAAAAGGTTGTAGAGGCTAGCGGGGCCAGCCACGCGTTGCCCGTGCGGACCTCGACAAGGTACTGAGCATCGAGCGGTCGCTGCCGGATCGTAGTTCCCCAAGAGCCAAGGTCCGGGCTGGAGACGGGCCATGACCGAACGGCTCGGCCGGGCGAATGGGTGGCGAGCCGTGCAACCCCGACGATGTTCCGTGCTGTGCCTTGCGGTAGGCATCCGGGCCTGTATCCTCGGGCTGTCACCTGCCACCGAGCGCATCAGCCATGGACACGCCCATCTCATCCTCCAACCCCTTGCCCCCCGAAAGTCCGGGCGGCGCCGACCGCGAGGGTTTTTTTGCCTTCGAACGGGGCGACTACCAGGCCGCCCGGGACATCTGGGAGGCCCGCGCCGATGGTGGCTCGGCCTGGGCGCAACTCGGCATGGGAATCCTCTACGCGGAGGGGTTGGGGCTGGAGGCGGACCCGGAACGTGCACGCGAGTACTGGACACAGGCTGCGGAACAGGGTCTGAGCGATGCCAGCTTCAACCTGGGCGTGATGGCCGAAAAGTCAGATCCGGCGGACACCAGGGCAGCCGAACACTGGCATCGCCGCGCGGCCGAGGCTGGACACGTCGCGGCACAGAACAATCTGGCGGTTCTGCTGCTCAACCAGGGCGGCGACGCCGCCGCCACCGAGGCCGTCCAATGGTGGAAACGCTCCGCGGAACGCGGCGACCCCGATGCCCTGAACAGCCTTGGGGTCGCCCACCAGCAGGGCAGCGGCTGCCAGCGAGATCGAACGGCCGCCGTCGGGTATTACGCCCAGGCGGCCAACGCGGGACACCGCGACGCGGCCTTCAACCTCGCCCTCGCCCTGGAACAGGGCGATGGAGTGGACGCGGACCTGACCGCCGCTGTCCGCTGGTATCAGCAGGCGGCCGAGGCCGGGGACCCCGACGCCGCGGCGAAACTGGGGAATCTCTGCCGCGATGGCAAGGGCACAAAGGAAGACATGGAAGCTGCCGCTCACTGGTATCGGGCGGCGGCCGAAGCGGGCCACCCCCAGGCCCAGGCCAATCTTGGGGTCCTGCTGGATCGGGGTCTGGGCGTGCCCCGGGATCAAACGGCGGCGGCGCGCTGGTATGAAGCCTCTGCCCGGCAGGGTCTGGCCCCGGCGCAGTACAACCTGGGCATCGTGCTGGCCGACGGCCATGGTGTGGAGGTCGACTATGTCGCCGCCTGGGTCTGGTTCGCGCGCGCCGCCGATCAGGGCCACAAGCCGGCGGCCGAGGCGCGCGACTACATCCACCAGCAACTCACCCCGGAACAACGCGCGCAGGCCGAGACGCGCAAGACCGAACCCTTCGGTCCGCCCATCACTCGATAGGCGAGCGCGCACGCGCCGACAAGCGCGACGGGACAAGCGCGACGGGGTCGGACCACGACAAGAGCCTGAAATACTTTCGGTTATAGCGCTTTCCAGGCCCACAGATGGCCTTGAACGGACAATTTCAGGGACGAAAATGGCCAACTTGCTCGCAGACAGACGGCAATGCGGCATCTCCCGCTATGGCATGGGGTCACACCTTGCCTTTTGCCCCTGTGATGAAGGCAGAGAAAAAGACCAGGTCTGACCCCTTACTTCCCGAGGCGCGCAAGGCCGAGCCTCCAGTTAGTTAGTCCATCACCCGTTCGGCACGAGCACCGCGAGTGTCCCCGGCGAGTGAGGCCAACGCTGCTGGGGACGGTGTAAGACTCGCGCTAGAAACAATCCGCCGCCGACCGCGATAATGGGGACCGGTTCCTGTTCCTGCGCGGTTCGGACTGTCGCTTCACCCGGCCGCAGCCGTGTCCTGGTTGCTGGATCCTTCCCGAATACCACGCCCCACTGCGACATCGTACCGGCGCAGGGGAGAGCGCCGTGCGAAGGGGCAGTTTCGACGCCAGTCGGCGTCCTTGTCCGCCATTTCCGGGTGCATGGCCGGTGTCAGATCCCGCAACTGGCGCCAGAGCAACGGGTCGCCGCCCTTCAGCACCTCCAGCCAGGCCGCCTTCTCGCGAACAAACACCGGGGTGAAGGCACGATCATGCATGAATACGGTACAGGCCAGATCGATCAGCTGGGCCAGTTTCACGGTCTTGGCCGGGGCCGTCGCCCGCGCCAGATGCGCCCGGTCGATCGCCTTGCGCTGGGCCCGGTTGCCGTCCTCCGGATGACTCACGTCGCTGATCATCACCACCATTTCTGCGACCTCCGCACCAAACAGCCGCTCCAGGGTCTCGGGTTTGACCCCGGTATCCCGAATGGTGTCCTGCAGCCAGACGGCCGCCCGCATGCACTCGGTGTGCTGCACCGAACGCAGCAGTTCCACAACCCGCGCCGGATGCACGATATAGGGCTCGCCGGTATACCGGCAGACGTGCTCGACGCGCGCATGCGCGGCAATGGCGAAGGAACGGGCGCGTTGTTCCAGCTGCATGGGTTGATCCGGAAGGGTGTGATGCCGGGTATTGTAGAGAAACCGAATCAGAAGGGCTCCACGTTACGGCGCCGGTCTCAGTCAAGTGCGTCACGCTATTGGTTGCGCGCATGGCATGGGGTCGACCTTGCCTGTTGCCCCTCCTTCCGATCATGGCGGAGCTAGTGGTACCCCCTCAGCCGGAAGAAGAGATCCCCATCTTCTTGCAGCCGGCCTTCACCGACCCCAGCGGTACGGGCTCCTGGCGTCAGCCGCGGCGCTCGCCCTGCTGGAAAAGGCCGGATTTTCCGCCGCAAAGAGCCGCAAAACCGTTCTGTTTGGCACCGTACCGACGCCAGCCTGACCTCGGCCTATGGTGGCGAACAGTCTGTGTTGATGACGAACGCGCCATGCAAAGGCACGAATCCCTGGCGTGACGTTATCCATTGCCATTCGTGCGCTGGAAGGCGGCCACTCAGGGTAGCGGGAGGGAGCCGGTGCGACTGAAGCTTGAATCGGCGCTTGAAGAATCGCTCAGCAATTACCTGACCGCTGCCGTCATCATTGCCGCCATACTGACCGCACCGCTGACGCTCACTTACTGGTTAGACGTGGGACACCCCCTGATCACGGTCGCCGATTGGCTGATCTGGGCAGTGTTCGTGGTCGAGTATGCTTTTTACATGGCCATCTCGCATGACCGCTGGAAGACGACCAAAGAAAACTGGCTGTCGGTGTTGATTATCATCTTCTCCTTTCCACTGCTTCACGAGATACTCAAATCCACTCGCCTGATCCGACTTCTCCGCCCCCTGCCGCTGCTGCGACACACGGCCCTGCTCCGACAGATTGAACTGTTCCGCCTGGCCAGCGTCCGCAATGCCGGCAGCAGTGCCGCGATGACGGAGGCCAAGGAAAAGCTGGGTAAGGAACACTGGGCTGTCCGCTTCATCGTGCGCGTCGAGTACTATCGTTCACGCCTTGTTACGGGGCTGCTGAAACTCCTGCCATTCATAAAGTCCAGCACCATTCGCAAGCGACGTCAGGAGGAGCGCTCAAAGCGCGAAGACATGAACGAATAAACGGAAACCGCTCGACGGGTTGTGCTGTTATCTCGCTCATCCTTCTTGCTCCAGGACCAGGAAGAAGAGGACACCCATGTTGTTCCGATGGTCCGAACGTTCGACCCAACGGGCCGCTATCACTGCTCCGGCAGGGTTACGCCACGATTAAAGCGGACGCATCGCACGGAGGGTCGTCTACGAAGGTCGTCTACCGATTCCAGCGGCCGCACATGGACACGCCACGGGCACGGCGACAGGTACCCGCGGTACGGTCTACCCTCCTAAGACACCGCCCGGATGAATAACCCGCCCATGCCGTTTCCCGCGCAGAAGACCAAGATCGTTGCCACCATTGGGCCCGCGTCCGATTCACCAGAGACGCTGCGGCGCATGATGCTGGCCGGGCTCGATGTAGCTCGGCTGAATTTCTCGCACGGCGATGCCGCCTACCATGCCGAGTTGATCGGTCGCATCCGCGACGCCGCGCAGGCGAACAGCACCCGCGTCGCGATCCTCGGTGACCTTCCCGGTCCGAAGATGCGTATCGGCGAACTGGCGGAAGAGCCGATCGAACTGCACCCCGACCAGACCATCACCCTGACTACCGAGGACTGCATTGGCGATGCCTCGCGGGTCAGCGTGTCGTTCGCGAGCCTGCCGGAGGCGGTGCAGCCGGGCGATGCCCTGTTCCTGAACGATGGCTTCATCGAGCTGGAGGTGGTGACGGTCGAGCGCAGCGAAGTGATCTGCCGCGTACATACCGGCGGCGAACTGCGCTCGCGCAAGGGCCTGAATCTGCCGGGCATCGATCTCGGCATCCGCGCCTTCACCACGGAAGACCACCAATGGCTGCGGTTTGCAGCGGAACACGGCGTGGATGCGGTCAGCCAGAGCTTCGTAGTCGACGGCGACGACATCCTTGCGGTGCGCAAGGCGGCAGAAGCACTGGACTACGCCCCCTTCATCATCGCCAAGATCGAGCGCGCCGCCGCGCTGGAGCAGCTCGACAGCATCCTCGAAGCCGCCGACGGCATCATGGTAGCGCGCGGGGATCTCGGAGTGGAGATTCCGATCGCGCGCATTGCCCTCGCCCAGCGGCGCATCACCCGACGCGCCAACCGGCACAACCGCCCGGTGATCACCGCCACCCAGATGCTGGAGTCCATGGTCGCCTCGCGCCGCCCTACCCGCGCCGAGGCCACCGACGTCGCCAACGCCATCCTCGGCGGCACCGACTGCGTGATGCTTTCCGCCGAGTCGGCGATGGGGCTTTACCCGGTGGAGGCCGTGGCGATGCTGGCGGCCATTGCCCGCTCCATCGAACCGGAACGCGACGGCGGCATCAGCGCCGACGGCCCGGGCGACCCTGACGAGGCAGGTCTTGATCGAGCCGTCGACCTCATCGCGCGCAGCGTACTGCACACCGCGCAGCGGCGCCTGCCACGGGTCACCCTGGCGCCTACCGCCAGTGGGGCCACCGCCCGGCGCATCGCCCGCCTGCGCCTGCCCTGCTGGATCGCCGCCTTCACCCCGACCCCGGCCACCGCCCAGGGCCTGCAGTTTTCCTACGGTGTCCACCCCGTGGATGTCGCCGAGGACCGCGCCGACTGGAACGATTTCGCGCGCCAGTGGCTCACCGAGCACGGCATCGACGACGGCCTCGCCCTCCTCGTCCAGGGCCCCTCGGGGCCCCATCCGACCGGCAACCACCGCCTGGAACTGCTCGAACTCGACCGCCCCCGCCAGCAATACGCCAACGCACCGGAGCACCCCTGACCCACACCCCCGTGCGGTCGAAGACGGAAGAACACGACACCCGCCTCCTGGCCGAGCTGCAAGGTCAGGGAGATTCGGATAGCCCGTCAGTCCAGGGGCAGGATGCGCCGGCGGGGCGGTGGGGCATCCTGCAGCCTCTGCTGGTTCGCGTACTCGCGTTGCTTCTGCTCGAGGTAGGTCTCGCGGTCCAGCTCGCGTAGCTGGCGCGGGTATTCGTCGGTCAGGTCGAACCAGCGTTCCAGGCGGGCCAAAAGGAGCTCCTGAGCCGGCCGGTCGCGGACGTCGAGCCAGGCCTGCAGTGCAAGATAGAAACGCATGACGGTGCGCTCGATCATGCCTTCCAGGCCGCCGATGTATTGTGGCTCGCCGTTTTCGTAACCGACCACGGTGAAACCCACCCGCTCGCGTCCCCCGGTGGCGAGGTAGACGAGCGCGGCCAGCCGGGCAATCACCCCGAAGCGCAACGAATACTCGAGGTTGACGAGGGTCCCCGTGTCGTGCGGCACGACGTGGACGACAATGGAGTAATCCCGGGTTCCGTACGGCCCACGATCGCCCTCCAGCTCGATCAGCAGCCAGTCCTCACCCATCTGGGCCGACCGCCTGACGAGTTCCACACGCTCTGCATACTCCGCCTGCTCGTAACGCGCACGGCCCACGTACAGGTGCAGCAAGGCGTCCGCCCCCTCGCGGTAGACGCAGCTCTTGATGTTGATGTGCAGGACGGTGATTTCGCACCACGCCGAAAGCGCTTCCAGCTCACTGGCCACCAGCGCAAACGAATACGGCAGCCGGGCGTGCACCGCCCCCTCGACGACGCCGCCCTGCACAGTGGAGGTAACGGCAATCGGCTCGCCCAGCGGTGATTCGGCAATGGCGGCCAGCCAGTCTTCGGCGCCATCCGCATGCGCCAGTAGAGGGCTTCCGACAAGCAGAGCCAACCCGACAAGCGCGACGATGTGCAGTCGGCACCAGGATTGGTGGGCAAACGGAACGGCCGGCAGTCGAAGCATGGCAGCGCCCCTCCGTAGAATCACCCGGCCGGCGCCCATTGACGGTCATGACGGGGTCGGCCCCGGGTCAGGGCCCGAAACGGTGACCATTGAGGCGAAGTCGCCCCCACTCACCTCCTTAGATAGCCCATATCCGCGATCAGCACTGGCGAACATGCCCATGGATCATGTGTCTCCCTTGCTGGTCCAGCCGCGGAAACCTTCCCGGACGGAAAGGCAGCGTGCATACCCGAGGTCCCGCAGGAGCTCTGCGGCACGCAGGCTGCGGCGGCCGCTGTTGCACAGGCACAGCAGGATCTGGTCCTGGGTGACGTGGTGGCGGTTGATCAGGGAGATGAAGTGCTGGAAATCCCGCTCGTCCGGCTCGTCCGCATCCAGCAGTTCCTGTTCCTCCTCGGACAGCTCGCGACCCAGCAACTGCTTCAGGCGGAACAGGGGCACAGGGACGGCACCTTCTACCGCGCCTTCCAGCTCCAGTTCGAAGGGCTGACGGATATCCAGCAACACGGCCAGGCCGATATCGACCAGTTCGCGCGCCGCGTTCACGCTGATCTCCAGCTGCGGCTTGCTCGTTTCGTTCGCCATGCGTTCTCCTTTGATGTTCGCCTCTCTCTGAGGCCGCCTTCTCGGCTCCCGGTTCCCCCGCTTGCACCGCCCCATCCACAACCTCGACATTGGACATCAGAAACCCGGTCCGGGCTTCTGTCATGCATGGGGTTTCACGCTCTGTGAAGCGGCCCCACGACATTTCAGACGGCGGGTTCTATGCTCCATGGATACCTGCCGCCTGAAACGGCGCACTGATCAGCGTTAGGGGCAGCATGCCGAACGACCGCGATATCGACCTGAGCCGCCACCACGAACCCCGTGATTTCTCCGACCGCGTCGCACGGGGCTTTACCTCGCTGATGCGATTCTTCGCCGACACCTTCTTTGCCCGGCGCTACGGACACCGCGCCGTGGTCCTGGAGACGGTTGCGGGCGTCCCCGGCATGGTGGGCGCCACGCTGCAGCACCTGCGCTCGCTGCGGCGCATGGAGGATGACCACGGCTGGATCCGCACGCTGATGGACGAGGCCGAGAACGAGCGCATGCACCTGCTCACCTTCATTGAGATCACCTCGCCCAACTGGCTGGAGCGCTTCCTGATCATCCTGGCGCAGGGCTTCTTCTACACGTTGTTCTTTATGATCTACATCATCTCGTCGCGCACGGCGCACCGGATCGTAGGCTACTTTGAAGAGGAAGCGGTCGTCAGCTACACCGAGTACCTGGAGGAAGTGGAGTCCGGCGGGCTCGATAACGTCGCCGCGCCGGCACGCGCAATCCAGTACTGGAACCTTCCGGAAGATGCCCGCCTGTCCGATGTGATCCGCGCGGTACGCGCCGACGAGGCAGGCCACCGGGACGTTAACCACGGCTTCGCCGACCTGCTCGGCAAGAAAGACTGACCCGGGCGCTCTCCCGCGACCTGACGGGGCCGGTTTTCGGGCACTATCGTGTGGCCGTATGCGAACGACATGGAGACGGCCGTGAACGACGAGACAACCGGCGGGACCGAGGGCGCACTCCCCCTGCAGCGGCTGGCAGGATGGGGGCTGCGCGGTATCGCGGTCCTGACGGGCCTGGTCGGGCTACTGACATCGGTGACGCTCTGGACGCTGGCACAGGAAACGCCGCAGGTGCCCTGGCCGGTCGCATCCCTGGTGTTGCTGCAGGCCCTCTTTGCCGTTGCGGTGCTGGCCTGGGTCGTGCTCCTGTGGCGAAGGGCCCGCGCACTGGGCGCGCTGGAGACGCGGGACTATCCCGCCATCACCTGCGTTGTCGTCTGCACACGGCTGGTCGGCGAACTGCTGGCGATTGCCTTCGTGCTGCTCGCACTGGCGTTGTCGGTCATCTCCCTGACGGCGGTCGAGCCCTTTGCGGGCGTTGCGGTGGCCGCGTTCGGCCTTGAAGCCGAGCTGGTGGAACCGGCGAGCTGGGGACTGGCCATCCTGACGGCGATCCTGTGGCCCCTCGCCGGATTGTTCGCGGGCGGGATGGTCCTGTTCGGGGCCTACCTGTTCGCCGATGCCATGACAGCCATGCTGGAGTATGTGCGCGACGTGCGGCGCATCCGCGAAACCCTGTCGTCCGGACCGTCCGCGAGATGAAGTAGAACGCGAGACCTTCGCGACCTTCGGGGTCAAACCTTGCCTTTTGCTTCGTCAGTCGGCCCCGCAGAAAACGCCGCGGAACCCCCAGCAAATACACCGCCAACCGTGCAGGCCCGACACCCATTCGAACCGGCTGGCGGCGGACTCTAGCGGACGTCGCCACGGGTGACCCACCTCAAGGTTTGGCCGGCCAGGCCGTTTACTGTGGTCAAGGCCCGAGGTTGCGGGCTGCTCCCAATACTGGCCACACAAGGACCGCCCATGAATTTCCGCTCGCTCTCTGTTCGATCCAAGCTGGTCATCACCATCGTGGTACCCGTGGCCGCGCTCCTGCTGTTGGCGGCCCTGGCCGCACGCGGCACAGCCAACATCGAAGAGGGCGTGCAGAACATCTATCACGACCGCGTCGTGCCCCTGCAGCAGCTGAAGACCATCGCCGACAACTATGCGGTGCTGGTCATCGACGCGGTCAACAAGGCGGACGCCGGACGGATGACGGCGGAAGAGGCACTCGCCGACGTCCGTGAGGCACGAGAGGAGATCGCCGAGATCTGGGACGCCTACCTGGCCACGACCCTGACGCCCCGTGAGCAGGAACTGGCTGATGGTGCCCGCGGGTTGTTCCGCGCAGCCAACGCCCACCTGGACCGCCTGGAGGGGGCTCTGGGCGGGATGTCCGGCGATGTCCAGGGCGAGCTCGACGCCTTCAACGGTCCCCTGTACGACACCATCGATCCGATCAGCGACCAGATCACCCAGCTGGTCGACCTGCAGATCGATGTTGCCGGGACCGAGGCCGAGCGGGTATCGGCGTTCTACACCCAGGTTCTGGTGCGCAGCGGCGCGCTGATGCTGGTGGTCTTGATCATCGTCGTGGTCACCGGGGTGTGGACGTATCGCTCGGTGGCACTCCCGATCTCGCGGATGCGCGCGACACTCACGGAGATCGCCGAGCACCATGACCTCTCGCGCCGGGTCGACGTTCGCTCCGACGACGAGATCGGCGCCACTGCAGGCGCCCTGAACAGCATGCTCGACCAATTCCAGGACTCGATCCGCGAGTTGCGCACCCTGACGGATCAGATGGCCTCTGCCGCGGAACAGCTGTCCGCCGTCAGTACCCAGACCAACGGGAACATCGACCAGCAGCGCTCGCAGACCGAACAGGTCTCGACGGCGATGAACGAGATGGCCGCGACGGTGCAGGAGGTCGCGCGCAACGCCTCCGATGCCGCGTCCTCCAGCCAGGAAGCCGATCAGGAGTCCCGCGCGGGTGGCGAAGTGGTGCGCACGGTGGTCAGCGACATCGGACGCCTGTCGGGCGAAGTCGCGACCATCGAGGAATCCGTGCGCAACCTGGACGAGAAGGGGCAGCAGATTGGCTCGGTGCTCGACGTCATTCGCGGCATTGCCGAGCAGACCAACCTCCTGGCCCTGAATGCGGCCATCGAGGCCGCCCGCGCCGGCGAACAGGGACGCGGCTTCGCCGTGGTCGCCGACGAGGTGCGTACCCTCGCCTCGCGCACGCAGGACTCCACGGCGGATATCCAGGCGATGATCGAGTCGCTCCAGGCGGGTACCCGCAACGCCGTCACCGCGATGGGCCGCGGCCGCGAAATGGCCGAGGCCACCAGCAACGACGCCGAACGCGCCGGCCAGGCGCTGGAATCCATCGTCCAGGCAGTCGGTCGGATCAGCGACATGACCACGCAGATCGCCAGCGCGGCCGAAGAACAAAACGCGGTGGCCGAGGAGATCAACCGGAACATCTACGCCATCAATGACATCACCGGCGATACCGCCAACGGGGCCCGCCAGACGGCGACCGCCAGCCAGGAGGTCGCGGACATCGCCTCGCGTGTACGCGACCTGGCCTCCGCCTACCGCATTGGCTGACCCCCACTCCTACAGAGCACCGCGAGCTCGGCTTCGGCTTCGGCTCCGGCGTGCCGGCTTGCCAGGCGGGCGGCCACCGCTTTGCACGAAAGCATCCGAAGAAACGGATCCGTCAGGAGAAGCCACGCGCTCCGAACTTGCGATGCAAAAAATGGAGGCTCGTCAAGGGCCACCGGGAACTCGAGACCCCGGCCGCACTCCGAGCCTCAGTACCTCAGGTTGTTCGCGATGCTTCCACCTGCCGAAGGTGGATGAATTTCGGGGAGCCCGATAAACACGATCTAGACGCATTCTTTTGCATTTATGATCAGCATACGCTTATCTTCTGACGTTCCATTTTTCGAACCAATCAGGAGACTCCATGCGAGCCATCAAGACTCTAGCGGCTTCCGCCCTTCTCGCCCTCGCCGGTGCCGGTGCCGGCACAGTTGCGCAGGCGGATGAGCCCTCCAAGCTGTTCGTCAGCGTCACCTCGGCCGACGACCACACACAGTTCATGTCCATGGTGTTGGCCAACCAGAGCATGCGTCAGGGTCAGGAGATCCGCGTCCTGCTGTGCGGCCCCGCCGCTACGATGGCGACCGAAGATTTTGAGGGCGCCACCATGCAGCCGGCCGACCGGAACGCGCAGCAGCTGATGATGAACCTGCTCAACAACGGCGCCACCGTTGAGACCTGCGCCATCTTCCTGCCGAACACGGACTACACCGAGGCCGACCTGCTTGACGGCATCACCCCGGCCGACCCGGAAGAAGTCGGTGCCTATATGGCCGATCCGAACGTGCGCTTCTTCTCGAACTGATCGCCCGCTTTCGATGCTGACGGGGCCCTCTTCGGAGGGCCTTTTCCGTTTGGACGGCCGGATTCCATCGCAGGCGCGCCCGGGTACACTGTTTGTTGTCTGGCGGAGCCCAGGCTCCAAGCCCGTCACGCATGGGACCGGGCCGTTCCAAACGAACCCCAGGGGGCCACTTATGAGGCTTTGGTCGAAGTGGAAGAAAGGCGGGGCACTGCTGGCCGATGTCCTGCAACGCCAAGGGATCGACCCGAAGGCGGCCGCGGCACAGGAGAGCTTCAAGCAGATCCTGGACGCTGCGGAGGCGGGGGCGGATGAGCGCCTCAAGCGCGAGGCGCAGGACAACGCCCTGTCGAGGGACGAACGCAACACCCGCTGGGAGGCACTGTTTTTCGAGGAGATCCGCTCCCGGGCCAAGGCCCATGCCGCGGAGGTCAAACGCCGCTGATCGCCGCGGCGGCACCGCTGAACGTGGTGCGGTCGGGATCAGGCGTTCTTGCGGAACACGCACCAGTTGAACGGCTGCTCGGTCTCGCCCGGGGTCACGTGGACCTCGCGTTGCGACTTGACCAGCGCGAAACCCGGACCGAACGCGTCCTGCAGGGTCTCCGGGGAATGCCGCTGCACCGGCAGGCCGGAACATTTTTCCGGGCCATCCAGCGCAAAGGTCCCGATTACGATATGCCCCCCCGGGCGAAGGGCATGCTGCACCTGCTGCACGTATCGGGCCCGTTGATCCGCGGCGATCAGGAAGTGAAACACCGCGCGGTCATGCCAGACATCAAGCGCTGCCTCCGGGAATGCGTGTTCCAGTACGTCCGCTTCCTGCCATGCGACCGCTGCGGCGCGCTCCCCGACCCGCTCGCGCGCCTTCTCGAGCGCCGCCCCGGACAGATCGAGCACCGTCAGGTTGCGATAGCCCTCAGCCAGCAGTTCGTCCACCAGGACCGAGGCACCGCCACCGATATCGACAATCGCGGCATCGGGGGCCGACGCCACCGCCCGAATCAGGGCCCGCGACGTCCGCGCCTCCGCCTGATACCACCCCACGGCATCGGTGGCGCGGGTCTGGTAGACGTCTTCCCAGTGCGGCTTGGTGCTCATGCGGGTTCCTGGTTACCGGAGCAAAGGCTTCTCGTACCGGAAGGTTATCAGGCGTTCGGGCCCCGTGTGCTACCCTCCGCGCCGATTCCCATGCCGCCGGGCCAGCCCTATGAAATTCTTCCGCCTGATCAGCATTGTCGAGGGCATTTCCCTCGTCACCCTGCTCTTTGTCGCCATGCCGCTACGCACCTACGCGGATATGCCACTGGCGGTGACCTACGTGGGCTGGCTGCACGGCATCCTGTTCATCGTCTATGGCGCGACGTCGTTGATCGCCAGCCACCTGAGCGGGTGGCCAGTCTGGAAATGGCTGCTGGTCCTGTTCCTTGGGGTGGTGCCCTTCGGCTTTCTCTACGTCGACCACCTGATCCGGCGCGAAATCCCCAACGCAAGCGCGGCCAGGACGGCCTGACGCTCACTCATCACGGGCCACCACCCAACCGGCTGCTGCCCCCGCTCGTCATCCCGGCCGGAGCGAAGCGCAGAGCCGGGATCTCCTACGTCAGCGACTCCCCCAGCGCCGGAGATCCCGGATCGCCGCTGCGCGGCGTCCGGGATGACGGCCCCAGGTGTGCCTCGATGAATCGGACTGGCCACTCGTCCCTTGAATGCCTTCCCCAACACCGACGTTCGCGTGGTCTAATCGGCCCTTCATCCCCATACCAAAGCCCACCATGATCGCCGTAATCTTCGAAGTGGAACCACACGCCGAACGCAAACAGGACTACCTGGATGCGGCCGCGAGTCTGCGCGAACACCTGAAGGACGTCGACGGATTCCTCTCCATCGAGCGTTTCGAGAGCCTGAGCCAGCCGGGCAAGGTGCTGTCACTGTCTTTCTGGCGGGATGAAGCCGCCGTTCGGGAATGGCGCAACCTCGAGGAACACCGCCAGGTGCAGGCGGCCGGCCGCGGCGGCATCTTCGCCGACTACCGCCTGCGCGTGGCCGAGGTGGTCCGCGACTACGGGATGCACGAGCGCGCCCAGGCGCCTGAAGACTCGCGCACCGCCCACGGATCCTGAAACCCGCCGGCGCGCCAATCCTGGACGACTACAGGCGGTCGGGCAGGCAACTCTCAGTCGGGGTCACGCACGACGATGCGCCCCTGCATGTAGGGATGCGGGGCACAGATGTAGTCGTAGGTACCCGGCTCCGTCAGCGTGACGCTGTCGCTTTCGGCATGCTCCAGCATCGCCGTTGAAAACGACTGTGGCCCCCGCATGGCGACGGCGTTGTGAGCGCCCGAGGTCTCCCCGAGCCCATAGGTGAAGACATCCTCGTTGACCCAGGTGACTTTCGTGCCGGGGGCCACCTCAACGCTCTTCGGATAGAAGGAATTGCCTTTCATCTCGATCACGACCTCGTCCACATCCGCTCCGAAGCGAACCGGACGGTCGGCCCGCGCGGGAATCGGATTGGCCTCGACTTCGGGAATCCCGAACGGTGAAAGTATGCGGCGGGCTTCGCTGATCCGTTCCACACGTTCCTCCGACTCGTAAACGGGCCCCTCGGCCAGAATCGCGGCTGGTGTATCCGCATCCGCTCGGGCATCCAGCAGCCCAATGGCACCCCGACTGGTGGCCCCGACGCCATGATCCAGCATGGTGTAGACCCCTTCCTCCGGCGGTATACGGAACTCGATCACCCAGGAATCCGACGGGCCCGTGGTCACCGTCTGCCCACCGGGCCACAGTGCCTCGGGATGCCCCTGCCAGTACACGTAATCCCAGACGATGCCGACGATATGGAAGGTCGACAGCAGATTGGGGCCCACGTTGAGGAAGTACATGCGTACGTAGTCCCCCGGACGGACGGGGATCGGGTTCTCCACGTAGCGAAACAGCTGGCCGTTGAACGCGGTGTAACTGGCATCCCCTTCCACCGCCTCTTTGCCGCTGGCATACAGCTCGTGCTGCAACATATAGAGCTTCAGGTCCGGCTCCTGCCCCAGGTCGGCTTCCAGCTTGTAGGGTTCGTCGCGCGGCTCGACAACGATCATGCCGTACTGCCCGAACATCACGTGCATGGGGATCGCATGACCACCCGGGGCACAGTGATACATAAAGACCCCCGGTGTGGTCGCGCGGAAGGTGATCGACTTGGTCTGCCCGGGAAGGATGTGCCCGACATGCTTCGAGGTCTGCGTGTAGGCCGCGTGGATCGAGGCGCCGTGCATCACATCCCCGCTGTTGCTGATCTCCATACGCACGATGTCGCCCTCGGTCACCCGCAAGGTTGGCCCGGGCAGTTTTCCGTCGATCAGGAAGCCGTCGTAGACCACGCCCTGCCCGATCGGCACCTGCCCCTCGTCCAGGTCGATCCGGAATACATGATCCGGTTCGGCTTCCTGGGAGACGTACCCGGTCGGCCGGGTCTCGAGCCCCTCGTCACGCTCGATGATCTCGATAAAGTCGCTGTTACCAAACAGCTCGCTGAAATCCGGCCCCATCGACGCCTGGGCCACTGAGGCGAAATACCACAACAGGACCACCGCGAGCCCGGCCGCGAAATGGGCACCCAGTGGATTACGTCCGATGGCCGAAGGATATGCCGATTCTGGTCGTTTCATTGCCCCCTCCTCTGGAGCGGATCCACAACGCTCCGCTATAACCTTTATAGACTATGCATCTATTCACAGCATCGCGCCGAAAAATCACGCGCGTCGAGTGCAACGCCGCGGCACTCGCACTGACGTATCCCCCGTGCAAACTTGGGTCTCCCCCTCCGTCCTTCCACAGCAACAGCCCCGGCTGTGGCCTATAGATCTAGCAACGTCATCGACTGGAGAGGGGCCATGGGCATCGTGAACGAGTTCAAGCAGTTTGTGGCGCGCGGCAACGTGGTCGACATGGCCGTGGGTGTCATCATCGGGCTGGCGTTCGGCCAGATCGTGTCATCACTGGTATCCGATGTAGTGATGCCACCCATCGGCCTGCTGATCGGCGGGGTCGACTTTGGAGAACTCGCGATCGTGCTGCGCGAGGCGGAGAACGGCGTGGCGGCGGTCACGATCAATTACGGACTGTTCATCAAGCGCGTGGTGGACTTCCTGATTATCGCCGTGGTGGTATTCGCCGCCATCAAGGGGATCGCCCGCCTGCAGCGCAAGGAAGAGGCCAAAGCGGAGGAACCCGCGGCGCCCAGCAACGAAGAGAAACTGTTGACGGAGATCCGCGACCTGTTGAAGGTGCGGCAAGGTGACTGAGGGACACGCTGAGGAACCGGTACGGCCAGACGGCGTCTCAGCAAGGGCATCGAACAGGGAGACGAGTTTGGACAACGCCATCGAAGTGGAAGGCCTGGTGCGCGACTTTGGCGGTACGCGGGCCGTGGACGGCGTGGATCTGCGGGTGCCGGCCGGCCACGTGCTGGGCCTGCTGGGGCCCAACGGCGCCGGCAAGACAACCGTAGTGCGTATGCTCGCCACTCTGCTGACGCCCACCGCCGGGGTCGCCCGTGTAGGCGGCTTCGATGTGGCTCGCGACGGCGCTCGGGTGCGCGAGATCATCGGCCTGACCGGCCAGTACGCCTCGGTGGACGAGAAGCTGACCGGACGGGAGAACCTGATCCTGATCGGCCGCCTGCTGGGCCTGAAACGCCGTGACGCCAGGGCCCGCGCTGACGAGTTGTTGCAGGATTTCGACCTGCGCGAGGCCGGTCAGCGCCCGGCCCAGACCTACTCCGGCGGGATGCGGCGCCGGCTGGATCTGGCCGCCAGCCTGGTCGGGCGCCCGCGCATCCTGTTCCTCGACGAGCCCTCCACTGGCCTCGACCCGCGGGCCCGCCGCGACCTGTGGGAGCGTGTCCGCCAACTGCAGACTGACGGCACAACCGTGCTGCTGACCACCCAGTACCTGGAGGAAGCCGACGCCTTGGCCGATGCCATCGTAGTACTGGACCACGGACGCGTGATCGCCGAAGGCACCGCCGCACAGCTGAAGGCCCGGGTCGGCGGACGCTCGCTGTTCCTGATGGTGGCCCGCGCGGAACAGGCCGCGGCGGCCGGCGAGCGGGTCGCCGCGATGGTGGGCACCCCGCCCCGTGTGGAGGGCGAAACGATCAGCGTACCGGTGTCGGACCCGGCCCTGCTGCCCGCGTTGCTGCGAGAGCTGGACGCCGCCGGCATCGAGGTCGCGGAGCTGGGGCTGCGCGGCGCCAGTCTGGATGATGTGTTCCTGTCCCTGACCGGGCGCAGCGGGGCCTGCCGCGAAGAGTCGGGCAACGCGGAGGACACGCCATGAAGGCCCTCGATCAGACCCTGGCGCTCGCCTGGCGCAGCCTGGTGCAGGTGCGGCGCAACCCCTGGGAGCTGGGCGACTACAGCATCCAGCCGATCCTGTTTCTGGTGCTGTTCCTGTTCGTATTCGGCGGGGCAATTGCCGGCTCGCCAGAGAACTACCTGGCGTTCGTGCTGCCGGGTGTCATCGTAATGAACATGCTGTTCGTCACCGTGTACGTGGGCCACGGCCTGAACACCGACCTGACCCGCGGCGTGTTCGACCGCTTTCGCGCCCTGCCCATCCCGCGCTGGGCGCCGCTGGCCGGGCGCATCCTGGCGGACGTGGTCAAGCAGCTGCTGTGCATTGCCCTGTTGCTGGTCGTCGGATTCCTGCTGGGCTTTCGCCTCGAGACTTCGTGGGCGCATCTACTGGCGATGGTGGCGCTGGTGCTGACCTTTGCCGTGGCCTTTTCCTGGGTGATGGTGCTGGTCGGCGTCATCGCACGCGACCCGGAACACGTGCAGCTGTTCGGCTTTACCGCGCTGTTCCCGGTCACCTTCGTGAGCTCGGCCTTCGTGCCGGTGGATACGATGCCCGCGTGGTTGCAGGGCTTCGTGCAGGCCAACCCGGTGTCGCTGCTGGCCGACGCGGCGCGCGCACTGATGAATGCCGATGGTCCGGCCCTTGAGCCGGCACTTTGGTCGCTGGCCTGGGCACTGGGCATCGTGCTGGTGTTCGCGCCGCTGTCGGTCTACGCACTCAACCGCCGCCTGGCGCGCGGTTAGCGGCCGACAAGCGCGGTCAGAACAGTTCGATTTCCCCGGTCCTGATCGTGGGTGGCTGAATCGCGCCTTCGGCAACCAGGCGGTCGAACAAACAGACCTGGTTCTTGCCGTTTGCCTTGGCGTAGTACAGGGCCTGATCGGCTTCGTCCAGCACCACGCTGGCGGTCTTGTAGGTGTCGACTTCCCCGGATTAGGTCCACGCATAACTAGAGGTTTCCGGGGTGTGTAACTGCCGGTATTCGACCGGCGTCAGGTCCCCCAGCGAATCGTGAGGGATGGTTTCGTTGTAGTCCTGCAGCCACTGCTCGGTGTGTTCCCGGACTTCGGTCAGCGTTCGGAAGACGTAGAGGTCCAGGACCCCGCGGCGGTAGCTGCCGTTGAACCGTTCGATGAAGCCGTTCTGCATCGGTTTGCCCGGCTGGATGAAGCTCAGTTCCACGCCGCGCTGTTCGGCCCAGTCGGCGATCGCGGCCGAGACGAACTCGGGGCCATTATCGAGCCGGAGCTGCTGCGGATAGCCCCG
>NZ_AQYC01000008.1:612793-802745 GCF_000380625.1 Thioalkalivibrio sp. ALMg9 | reverse complement strand
CATGACCGCTGTAGTACCGGGCCCGGATCGCGGAACAAAAAAAGGGCTCCCCGAAGGGAGCCCTCAACTCGATGCCCCGGGGGGAGGGCCATCAAGACTAGAAATCGTTCTAGCGTCGGTTATGCGGCCTGGCGGTAGGCGGAGCGGCGGCGGATGCCACCGACCCCGATGAAGCCGGCGAGGATCAGCAGGGACAGGCCCATCAGCGCCAGGGTGCCCGGTTCCGGCACTGCGAAGCGCAGGCTGCCATCGTGGGTGGACTGGGTTTCGCTGAACAGGGTCTGGCCTTCGCGGGTGTCGCCGTACACGTTGTTGGCATCGTCACCGAAGAAGGTCTCCGGCGGCGGTTCCTGGATGGTGCCGGCGCTGGCAAAGGCCGAGACGATGAAGGTCGGATTGCCTTCTTCGTCTTCCAGCAGGTCGGCGAAGTCGATGCCGTCGCTGGTAAACCAGAAGCCCGGCAGCACGTTCACCACCTCGAATTCGAAGGTGAAGGTCCCTTCGATGAAGGCCCCGCCCTGGCTCTGGAATTCCAGGATGCTGTTCCCGGACTGCAGGGCCAACTCCATGATCTGTTCGCCGGCGCTGTAGTGTGCCGCCGCCGCTTCATAGTCCTGACCGAAACCGGGAGTCACGCCGGACATGAACAGCTGGAAGTTGTCGGTGCCCACCGCGGTGTAGTTGGCGTTGACTACGTAATTGCCGCCCACCGTATCGGTGCCGGTTACCACGCCGCGGAGTTCGTCCCAGAGGAGCCCCATGGAGTAGTCGTTGCCAAGGATGTCGCCGGACTGGGGTGCGGCCGCGTTGGTGGAGGTCCGGTAGGACGTGGCATCGCCGTACCCGCGGTCATAGAACACATCTCCGACCTGAACCGGGTTGTTCGGGTCCTGAATGTACTGGAAGGTCTGGGTGTTCAGGTCGAACATGATTCGGCGGACGTTTTCGACCGATCCGCTGTAGTTCGCGGTGGCGTCGAGGTTCATGTCGAAGTCGATCACCTCCGCTGCCGTCGCGGTACTCGCACCTGCGGCGAAAATGCCGACGCAGAGCGAAGAAAGAAGTACTTTTTTCGCGTTCAAGGGATTCTCCTGATGCTCAATTTAAAACGATTCAACCATCGCCGTGGTTTGGCCTGGTGGCCGAGTCCGTTGTTGTCGCAGTTATTACGAAGCAGATGCCGTGCCAATTTCGGCCTCGAAAATTAATCGCTCACAACCCATTGTTTGTGCGATAGAAAATGTTGGGGCTTGGCGGCGGGTTTTGGATTCGCCGCCGCGTGCGGGTGGTTTGCCCGCGATCCCGGGGCGGAACTGTAAAGGGGGTCGACGAAGGCTGGCGTGGGTTCGGGGCTTCAGGTCGATGGGCTGGGGCCCATGGACAACAAGTGCCATAAAATCAGCGAGCTGTCGGAAATGCCCCCTTGTAAAGCCCATCGACAACGGGCCACGGGAGGCCCCGGGATCGACAAAGGATCGGGGCGAAGGGCCGTTTGCGAGGGTGGGGCGTGATGTGCGGGGTACGCGAACACCGAAGGACCGGTCGGGTCTGGCGGGCGCGACGGGCCTAGGGAGACGCTGATCAATGCGCACGTCCGCGTTGGTGCCCCATTTTTCCCGAGACAAGGCGCGCAGCGCAGCGCCGTAGTCATTCTACGGTCAAGCGGCGCAACGCAGGATCGGGGAAAATGGGGCCCAACCCCGAAGGGGCTCGGCCGATTTTGCCCGCTGACCGCGTTGCGGCTCGCTCATGTAGCTCGGCTACACTTCACTCGCCGCGCCTTGTCAGCCCGCAAAGTCGACTCGAGCGCGGACGTGCGCATTGATCAGCGTCTCCCTAGGCGGTACGCGCCCGCGACAGTCGATGCGCGACGACCAGCATGGCGGGGAGTACCAGCAGGTCGAACAGCAGGGCCGCGATCAGCCCGAAGGCGGTCAGCCAGCCAAAGGCGGCCGTGGGCTGGAAGTCGGACAGCGCCAGCAGCAGGAACTGAGCCACCAGCACGATGGTGGTGGCGGTAATCGCGCGACCGCTGCGGCGGAAGCTCCGGGCGAGGGCCCAGGCAACCGGGCTGCCACGCCCGCGGCGCCGGCGATAGTTGTGCAGGATGTGGATGGTGTCGTCCACGGCGATCCCGATGGCGACACTGGCAATCATGGCCGTGGCCATGTCCAGCCAGATGCCCAGCAGGCCCATCAGGGCGAAGATCATCGCCACCGGTGCCAGGTTGGGGATCATGCTGAGGAGGGTCAGGGGAACGGAGCGCCACATCAGCAGCATCAGCAGCGTGATCATCGCCGCCACGGCATACAGGCTGTGGAGCTGGCCTTGAATCAGCAGGCGTTCCTGATCCGCAAACAGCCTTGCCATGCCGGCCATGTCCCACTCGAGATCGGCCGGTGGGTTGGCCTCCAGATACCCCCGCAGATCGTCCATCAGCGCGTTGATGGACCGGGCGCCGTGGGCGTTCAGGTTGAGCAGGATGCGGCTGCGTTCGAAGTCGCGGTCCACGGCATCGAACAGATCGCGGCCGTCGTAGATGAACAGGTACTGGGCGACCAGGTTGGGGTCGTCGGGGATCCGGCGGTACGCCGGGTCTTCCTCGTTGAAGGCCCAGTGCATCTCCGCGACCAGGTCCGGCAGGGACAGGCTGTAGTCGACTTCGGGGCGCTGGTCCAGCCAGTGCTGTACGCGCTGGATCGCCTGCAGCCGGCCCGGATCCTGGAGGCTGTCCCAGTCCGGGCCGTCGAACACCACCTCCAGTGCCATCACCCCGGAGAGTTCGCTCTCCACCGCGCGGGTGGCCTGGGTAATCGAGTGGTTGTCGTCAAAGAAGGCGTAGAGATCGGTCTCGACCTCGACATGCCGGATCTGCGGGATCGCCAGGGCCAGGAGGATGGCCGTGGCTAGCAGCACCCAGCCAGCCCGGCGGATTGCCAGGTGTGCCGCCAGCGCGGTCACGCGATCGAGCAGGAGCAATCCGCGCTTGGGCGTGAGCCAGTCGCCGCGGTCCCAGCGTCCCATGATCGCGGGCAGCAGTAGCAGCACAATCGCCGCGGCGAGGAGGACGCCAAAGGCCCCGATCAGGCCAAAGGTCTCGATCGGCCGGATGCTGCTGACTTGCAGCGAGGCAAGCCCCGCCGCGGTGGTCAGCGCCATGAACCACGTGGGCCGGGCTACGGCGGCAAGCGCCGCTTCCACGCGCGCGCGCCCCTGGTGGCCGCGTTGCGCGGCGTGCAGCGTGGCGTTGAAGAAATGCATCAGCATCGCCACCGTGAGCGCCGTCAGCAACGGCGGCAGGATGGCGGAGATCAGCGTGAACGGGCGGTCCAGCAGGATCAGCAGGGCGATCGCGGGGCCGGTGACCGCACTGATGGTGGCGGCGGACAGCACGACCACCAGCGGGCGCCGGAACAGCCACCACAGGAGCAGGAGGCTCACGGTCATGGTGCCCGGAACCAGGAAGGCGAGGTCCTTGACCATGGCCCGGAGCTGGGCGACATCCAGGGCAATATGTCCGGCAATGGCCGCCAGCTCGTCTTCCAGTTCGTTTTCGCGGATTCGGTCGCGCAGCAGGCGTTCCAGTTGCAGGCGTTGCAGGCTGTTGTCGAGGGCGTGCGGGCGCACGATCACGGCGAGGGCCTCGCCTCCGGTGCCGGCCACCAGTCCGGGGGCAAAGCGATCGCGCAGCACCCGCTCGCGCCATTGTTCCGGGCTGCGTTCGTCCAGTGCCCGGCCGTCGACCAGACGATCCACCGTGAATCCGTCCGCTGTCGCCCGGATGTGATCCAGGGTGGTGACCGACAGCACCCGTTCGACGGCGGGGTCGGCCTCCATGTCCCGTGCCAGCGCATCAATGCGTTCCAGGAAGTCCGCTTCGAACAGATCGCTTCCGGTGAACAGGCCGACCAGCACCTGATCCTGGGGGAAGCGTTCGCGCAGTTCGCGATCGAAGGTGACGGCCGGGGCGTCCTCGGGGAAATAGGACTCGGGTGCGTTGTCCAGATTGACCTGCAGCAGGACGGGTCCGGGCAGGAGGATCAGCAGGGCCAGGATCCCCAGCGCGAGCAGGGGATGCCCCCGGAGCCAGCGCATCAGAACTGACCTCGCCAGCCCGTCACCAGCATGCGGTTATCGCGATAGAAGCCACCGGCGGTACCCTCGGCACCGTCCAGCCAGTGCAGGCCGATATAGAATTCCATGGGCTCGCGGGCAATCCACGCGAGTTCCGGGTTCAGGTAGATGTCGCGCCGGTTCAGGCCAACCGAGTACCGCATGCGGGCGCGCCAGTTGTGGCCGGCAAACGGGCTTTCCAGTTCCCCGGTCAGGAAGTAACTCTCCCGGGCATCCAGCATGTCCCCGGCATTCAGCAGGTGCTGGCCGGCCAGTTGCGTGGTCATGCGGAAATCTCCGTCCCCGGGGAAGCCCTCGGCACCGATCACCCAGTCGACGCCTTCCACCGTGGTCTGGCGCAGATCGTCCGCGCGGGTGACCGGTACATCGCTGAGCCAGGCGGCCTCGGCCCGCCAGGTCCAGGCGCCGATGGCAAAGGCGGTGTCACCGCCGACCACCCATGTGCGCGGGTGCACGGCCTCCAGCGTCGGGTCGCCGGCGGGCTGGCCCGTCAGGATGGCCTGGCGGGTATCGGCATCGAAGCGGTAGTAGGGCTGCGAGTGCCGGGCGCGCTGGATCGTCACGGCAAAGTCGGCGCCCCGCCCAGAGCGTCCCAGCCGCACCCCGGCGCCGCCGTTGCCGGAGACATCGTCGTCGAGCGTGGCCTGTTCGATCAGGGGCGCCAGTGCCGGGTCCTGCGGCAGCCCCAGCAGGCGGCCGCGGTTGCGGTCCACCGGGTGCCAGAGGCTGTCGCGATCGGGCAGCTCCGCCGGCCGGAAGATGGGCAGGAACACCAGGTCGGCGTGCCAGGGCCCCTCGAAGAATTCCGCGCGGATGGCGGGATTCGCGCGTCGGCGTTCGCCGTAGGGGTCCAGCCCGAAGCGGGTCAGATCCTTGGTGCTGAGCCGGTCGGTGGGTGGAATCTCGTCCACCCGTCCCCACAGGATGCGCTGGGTGCCGACCGTGATGCGCGTGCGGTCGCCGCGGTAACGCAGGAAGTTCTCGTCGTAGTCGGCGCGGGCCCGCGTCGTGCGCGGATAGTCGCCACCCTGTTGCGCCTGGACGTCCAGACGGGCGCCCAGGCGCAGGTCCCAGTCCTCGTTCAGGTTGTGCCGGGCGCTGACCACGGCGCGCCCGTGCTGCACGTAATCCACGGGGCGCCCGGACGTGCCCAGGACCCCGAGTTCGACCATCGCCTCGTCGACGCGCAGGTCCCAGGCGGAGGTGCCGGTTTCGGTTTCCGCCTCTGTGTCCTCGTCCGGCCGTTCACCAAATACAAATTCGCGCCGTGTTTCGCCGTCGGGGGCGGCCGCCACGCTGTCCGCCGATGCCGAGTCGGTGGGCTGGGGGTCTCGCGGAGGTGCGGCGTTCGCGGGGTCCGCGGCCCTGGCCTGGCCGGCAGGGGTATCCGGGCTCGACAGGACGGCGCCCACCTGCAGGGTGCGTTCGTCGCCGGTGAAGGCGTGCGGATTGTGCTCGAACAGAAGCCGGACCGTTTCCTGGATCGAGGTGTGTTGGTCCGGGCGCAGGTGCTCGGCCAAGTCCCAGAGGGTGTCGCCCGGCTGAACCGTATAGGGACCCGGAGAGGCGGCCGCCAGGGGCAGGGGGCCCAGCACCAGCAACGCGGCGAGGGCCAGGGCGGGGTGCCCCCCGGCCCGGAGGCCGTCGGCGTTATGGGCGATAGGGGCGCGCAAGGCTCGGGTCCGACAGGCCGCGGATGCTGAACAACTCGCTCGGCAGGCCGCTGTTGTAGGTCACGTCCTCGACCTCGAGGATGGTGGTGCGGTCGCTGGCGAGATCGGTCATGGCGCTACGGGTGACCGTCCAGTAGCCCTGGATGTCCTCGATCCGCTGGACCTCCAGGCGTTTGGACGGTTCGTCCCCCCCTTCGTACAGGTCAATTCGCAGCGGCAGCAGGGTTTCCTTGTGGATCCAGCTGACGCGCTTGCTGTAGACGGAGTTGCCGGAGTCCACGGGGATGCTTTCGAGGATAGTGACGGGCGCCCCTTCGTAGGTTTCCTCGCCCAGGATGCGATGGTGGTCCTTATGTGGTTCGCGGTCTTCCAGATCCTCGAAATAGAGTTCCGACTGCACGAAGCTGCCGCCCCGGTTCTCGCTGCTGATGCGGCGCTCGCGCTGGATGGCGGGGAGATACAACCACTGATCGACGTCACCCCCGGGGTGGTTGTGGATCAGGATGGCGGTGTCGGCGATGTTGCGCGGCGAGGTGAAGCGGATGAGGTTGCGGCTGGCGCCGGGCTCGTCGCCTTCCAGGCGGTATTCGTAGCTTTCGCGTACCCGCTCGCGGCGGCCGCCGCCGGTGAGGGTCATGATGCCGCGGGTGACGGCGTCGTCGCCGTCCGGGCGTTCGTGCACTGCGCGCGCCAGATCGCGTGCCGCGGATTCCTCGGCCAGGGCCGCGGTGGGGAGGACGGTGGCCGACAGCAGCAGGGCCGTGCCGGCGAACATGGCGATCCGGTTCATCATGGCGTCATTGTACCCCCGGGGTCGCGGCCCGCTGTTGGGCGCGCTGGGCGTGCAGTCGCTTGCGGGCCATGCGGATCAGCAGGCGATGCAGCGGGTTGCGATTGCCGCCCGGGCGCCACGTCCGCGCGAGGCGCTGGCGGTAGGCATCGAAATGCACGCCCCGCGGGGCCCACGTGACCGTCCCGCGGCCCAGCAAGAGCTTGAGCACCTCGGTTCCCATGACGCCGGCGCACAGGTCGCAGGCCATGGGGGTGGAGGGCCCGCGCCGCGCGGCCAGGTCGACGGCTGACGGGTCGGCCAGGTAGCCCATCTGCAGCATGGCGGGGGCCAGGCCGATCATGAAACGAAGCGCCAGCTCCTCGTCGTCCAGGCCGTCGTGCAGGTCGAAGTAGGCATCGAAGCTCATCCCGCCGGGACGGAAGTTCAGGAGCGCCGCCCCCATACCGAGGGGCGCCACCGTGACGGCCGGGATGCCGCGCTCGGCGCAGGCCGCGAACACCTGGCGCCGGATGTCGAAGGCGAAGAAGTCGAGGCCATCGACATAGACATCCACGCCGGCGAGGAACGCATCGAGATTGTCCGGACTGATGCCCTGCGGGAACGCGTCGATCTCGAGCTCCGGGTTGATGTCCCGGGCCATCGCCTCCAGCACCTCGACCTTGGGGCGATCCAGGCGCGACAGGGCTGCCCCGACCTGACGGTTCATGTTGTGCAGTTCGAAGATATCCGGATCGGCGATGCGGAAGTGGCCGATCCCGAGGCGCACGAGTGTCAGCAGATGGGCACCGCCAACACCGCCCAGGCCCGCGATTGCAATCCGCGCCCCGCGCATCTGCTGCAGTTCGCTGGTGGTCACCCAGCCGACGGTGCGGGCGAATGCCGTCTGGTAGTCGAAGGCGGAGCTCAATTCCTCAACCCGTGGTATCCATTTTCAGGTCTCGTTGGTTGCGGGCGCCACGTCCGCCCGGCCGGCAAGCCTTTGGGGCGCATGGGGGCAGCGCGTGGCCGGATGGCCTTCATCGGCATCGCGGTGGGGAGTGGATGTGGTCTGCGCAGCAGGGTCGACTCCACGTGCCGGCACAGCTCGCTCAGGGCACTGGATCGCCGGATGCTTTCGTACGCCTCCCCGGAATCGATATAGAATGCCGCACGCTTGCCGTGATAGTGCACGATCTCGCCGATTTGGGTGAACTCGAGTCCGGTGTGGCGCAGGATGCGGGCGAGTGCTGGCTCCATCATGGCAAAGGCATGCTGCTTGCGGTGGTGCACGCAGAGCAGGGTGGCGGCCACGAACAGGCTGACCGCCAGGATCGGGAATACGCGAACCTGGTCGGGCGAAATTTCCAGTGCCTCGATGTCGCCGAACGGTGTGGCCGTCTCGCCATGGCGCCGCCGAAACATGCCGTGGACGGCGAGGCGGGATACCTCGCAGATGTTGTCGCGGTCCAGCCGGTCGGGACGCCACGCGCTGTCGAAAAAGCTCTCGCTGCAATGGCGTTCCATCGGCAATTGCGTGATTGAATCATGGGCGTCGACATGGACCACGCGCACACACCCGGCCGCCATGGCGCTGGGCTTGTGTTCCAGCAGGCAGTGCCAGGCCTGGGTGTCGTACTCGTCGATCTCCTTGTGCCCCGGGCAGTCTTCTTCACGCTCGAAGCCGAACTCCTTGCAGTACACCTGATAGCGAAGATGCTGGATTTCCTCCAGGCTTTGCCCGGTGCGCGTGGAGAGGTCGAAGTACCGATTGAACGCACTTACTACCGAGTCGCTTTCCACGACTAGTTTCCTCCTGCTACGAGCCCCGCCGTATCCGAGGGCGGACCCAATAGCGCGGGAGCATCCGCATGGCGCGGCGTGCATTCCGGTCCGGGACTCTCCCATGCAGTGTAGTGCGGAACTTCCGAAAGTGCCGGAAGCTGCAATCGCTGCCGCCAGGCCTTCAGGGCCTCGCCCGCTTCGTCAGTGTGCGTCAGGCAGGGTATGCGTGTGCCACGATGCCGGTGCGGCGAGCCACAGACCTCGACGGGCAGGCCATGACATCGCAGCAGTCGCGCGAGCGCCGGGCGCACCAGAAAGAACATGCGCAGGTATCCATGCCGTCGTGCGTATTCCTGCGAGGCCTGACACAGGTGATAAAGCACCTCGGGCGAAGCCCCGCGTACGATCAGGCGCGAAACTTCCACTGCCGGAACATCGGCGTCGGCCTCCACCTCCGGGAACAGTCGGCAGTTTGTCGTGGTCGGCAGTGGGTGTTTGCCCGGGAGGATCAGGCGCATCGCGCCGACCCAGCGCGTTTCCGGCGGGCGACCCTCGTGGCTGATCAGGAAGTGTTCGGCATGTTCGTCGTAGGCGTCGCGCTCAATGCCCTCCGGGTGCTGCTCGGCGGGTTCGAACCCGGTTTCGCGGCAGTACACCTCGTAACGCAGCCGGTAATGAATGCGTCGGGCGGCCTCCGACCGGGCGAGGTAGGTGCGGATCCGGCCGGGGCTACCCATCTGATAGGGCGCGTCCGAAATCGGACGCGACGAGCGGTTGCGGGGACGCTTTTGCGATTTCTGGCTGAATGGCCATCCAGTGATTCATCTGTCTGCTCCCATGGGTTGGGGATTAGTAGCCGCTCGCTTCAGGCGGCGGCATTCGCGAACTGCAGCCCGACCCCCCGTGGGCTGGAAAACACAACGACGCCGTCGCGCGCGCCGCCATTCGGCACGATTACCCGGATGGCGGTCCCGGGCGGCGGCCGCGGCTGGTAGCGCAGCGGCATGACGCGCGCGCCGGAGCGCGAGACGTCCATCAGACGGCAGTGAGCCGGCCGTCCCTGGATCCACATTTCCGTGCGCAGGTTGACCGCCTCGCGCGGCCAGCGCCGTCGTTCCCTCTGCTCGCTAGTGGCCTCGTCGGCCTCTTGTCCCTCGCCGAATTGCCACGCGATGGCTGCGCCCCAGTGCTGCTCCTCCGCCGAGCCGGCGTAGATCTGTGCCTGTGCCGGGTCGGTGATCGGGGGCGACCCCAGCCGGTCGATCAACGCCGCGACGAAGCTGGCGGAGACCTGTTCGTACTCCCCGGCGGTTTCCAGGTCCTGGTATAGCTGGCCATGGATCTCGTCGAGGATGCGGAGGCGTTGATCCCAGGTCTCGTTTGCGATTGCCGGGAACCAGAAGTCCGCGAGTTCCAGTGCCAACTTTTCGTGACTCATCAGCGATCCTTGATGGTCGGTGCAGGGGCCGCTGCAGATGTGAAACTCTACCCTGTGTGTACAGCAGCAAACTCTGTACCAGTACACAGAAATGACAGGGATTCGCTCATCCTCGCGCGAGTCGCCTGCGCCGTGATTTGCCCGTCAGTTCGCCAGCTGTAAACAATCCCGACATCTGTGGACAGTCCCTGGCAAACCCACTTCAATGAACCTGGGATTTCTCCCAACCCGGCCTCACCGGCACGCCGGTGTCGAGCCCGGGGGGTCCCGGCGCAAGGCAGGCGCGTCCGGGGGGCAGGTATTTGTTAGCAGATCGGCCCGCGAGCGCTACCAGGCGCCGGTGCGGTCGGCGGGAAGCTGGGTTGTATGGAAAAGATCGTTCAAGAGCTCTGGCAGCATGTTCGCTCCACTTGGCGCAAGCGCTGGTGGATCCTGCCCATTGCATGGCTGGTCTGTCTGGGCGGCTGGGCCTATGCCCACAACCTGCCCGATACCTATCAGGCAGATGCCCGGGTCTATGTGAATACCCAGTCGGTGCTGGATCCGCTGCTGCGCGGGATGACGGTGCGGCCGAACACCGAGCAGCGCCTGCTCATGATCACCCGTACCCTGTTCAGTCGTGACAACCTCGAGGAGATCGCCCGCGAGAGCGACCTCGACGTTCTGACCGGCAACTCCAACCTGGATGCCCAGATCGCGTTGCTGCGCGCACGGCTGACGCTGGACGTCGGCGAGCGCGACAACATCTACAGCGTGAGTTTCCGTCACGGAAACCCCGAGGTGGCCTATCGCGTGGTTCGCGAGACGGTCGATCTGTTCATGGCTCGCGGCATGGGCGACTCGCGCCTTGATCTCACCACCTCGCAGGCGTTCATCGAACGCCAGCTCGAGAACTACGAGCAGCAGCTGCAGGAGAAGGAGGCCAAGATCGAGCAGTTCAAGCGCGACAATGCGCGCTTCCTCAGCGGCGACGGCAACTTTTACTCGCGTCTGGAGCGCACCCGTGACCAGCTGCAGCAAGCACGCTTGCAAAAGCGGGAGGCGCAGAGCCGGTTGCAAACCCTCGTGCGGCGAGCCGGAAGCGGACCGGGGAGTTACGAGAACGCGGAGCTGGATCGGCGTATCAGCGACCTGCAGCAAAGCATCGATTCGATGCGTCTGCACTACACCGACGAGCACCCGGATTTGGTCTCGTCACGGCGCATTCTGGAGGAGCTGGAGGCGCGTCGTGAACAAGAGACGCAGAACCCGCAGGCTATCCAGCGCCCGGGCAGCGGTAACGAGGTACTGCAAAATGCCATCAGCGAAACCGAAAGCGAGATCGCGTCACTGACGACCCGGATCGCCGAATTCGAGGACCGGGTTGCGCGGCTGGAGGGCGACGTGGATCGCGCACCGGCGGTGGAGTCCGAGCTGACCTCCCTGACCCGCAATTACGACGTCATGCGGAACTCCTATCGCCAGTTGCAGGATCGCCGCGAGCAGGCGGTGATGTCGGGGGCCGTCGAAAGCCAGACCGACGCGGTCGACTTCCGTGTGCTCGAGCCGCCGCGTCAGCCCACAGCGCCGGCCTCGCCGGATCGACCCATGCTGGCCACGGCAGTACTCCTGGTCGGTCTGGGTGCGGGCACCGGCTTTGCGTTCCTGCTGTCGCAGCTGCGCCGAACGATCAGTAGCAGCCAGCAGCTGGCGGCGGTCACCGGCCGCCCGGTTCTGGGCAGTGTCTCGCGGGTGCGTACGCCGATGAGCCGCCATCGCCGGTTGTCCGAGCTGATGGTGTTCACCGCCGCACTGGGGACGCTGGTGCTGGTATATGCCGTGGTTATGGGACTTTACGCGACCGGATCGGAAGCCCTTCTGGACGATCTCCTGGGGCTGTTGCGATGACGGAACCGCGCAGGTGCGGGATGGGATGCCCCGGCAATTCGGTGGCGTGCCGACTATCTTTCAGGGAACCGGCCGACTCGACGGAGTCGGTTGCCGGCAAGGGGCTGACAGCATAATGAGCATTATCGAGAAGGCACTGGACAAGAACCGGGCGCGTCGGCCGGTCCCTGAAGAAACGGCCGAACAGGCGGCCGCCCCCGAAGCCGCCGCGCGCGAGCCCGAACGCTGGCGAGAGCCGGTGTCGCAGGAAGTCAGCATCGATTTTGCCTGGCTGCGCAAGCAGGGACTCATCGTTCCGGGGGATCAGCGTTCCAGCGTGGCGGAAGAGTTCCGCATGATGAAACGCCCCCTGCTGAACAATGCATTCGGGCGTCATGCCGCGATGCGTGTGCCCAAGGGCCGGCTGATCATGATCACTAGCTCCCTGCCGGGGGAAGGCAAGACCTTCACCAGCGTGAATCTGGCCCTGAGCATGGCGATGGAGCTGGAGCGCACCGTGCTGCTGGTGGATGCCGATGTATCACGACCGGCTATCCCCCGCACACTTGGGTTTCACGCTGATCTCGGGCTCATGGATGTCCTCAGCGAACCCGACATCCAGATCCCCGATGTCCTGCTGCGAACCAACGTGGAAAACCTGACCGTTTTGCCGGCAGGCCGCCCCCACGGACGCTCGACCGAGATCCTGGCGAGCGACGTGATGCGGGATCTGGTCGATGACCTGCATGACCGGTACGAGGATCGCATCATCCTGTTCGACTCCCCGCCCCTGCTGGCCACCAGCGAGCCGGGTGTCCTGGCGACGCACATGGGGCAGGTCGTGATGGTAGTGGAGGCCGATCGCACCCCGGCGAGCACGGTGGAGCGAGCCATGCATCAGCTGGATTCCTGCGGCGTCGTGCTCACCTCCCTCAACCGCGCGACGCCCGGTATCGGCATCGGCGGTCAATATTACGGGGGTAGCTACTATGGCATCGAGCGTGATCATGTCGCCGACACCTCGGCCCGCTAGCTTCCCGCGCACGGGGCGGCAGTTGCCGGCCCGCTGGTGGCTGGTCGGCACGGCGGTGGTCGCGCTGGCATCGCCCGCAAGTGCGCTGGCCGTCGAGTGGACGTTGACCCCGCGGGTCACGGTGTCGGCCGAGGTCACCGACAACGCCCGTCTGGCCCCGCGAGGCCAGGAGGAAGCGGACCTGATCGGTACCGTCAGCCCCGGATTTACGCTGCGCGGGGAAGGCGCCCGCAGCGATACCCGTATCGATTACCGCCTGAACTCGCGCTTTTATCTCGACGACTCGCGCCAGGGGCGCACGACGCACGCCCTGCGCGGGCGCAGCAACTGGGAGCTGGTGGACGACACCTTCTTTGTCAATGCCGGGGCCTCGCGTACCGAGCAGGTGGCATCGATTCTCGACCCGGTCGGCATCGGTGGCAGTACCCCGCGCGGAAACCTGCAGGAGACCACCTCCTACAGCGTTTCGCCGATGCTGCGGACCCGTTACGGCAGTTTCGCCACGCAGGAGGTCCGCTATACCTATGGCGCGACCCTGAACCACCAGAGCAATCGCCAGGACAGCGACTACCACCGGGGCGAGTACGTCCTCAATAGCGGGGCTGCCTTCAACCGCCCGTTCTGGCAGGTCGCCGGGTTCTACGAGGAGGAGCGCTTCGACAATGGCCTGGAGGGCGAGTTCGGGCAGGTCAGCGGGACGCTCGGCTATCGTTTCGGGCGGTCCCTGCGTCTGTTCGGCGTGGTGGGCGAGGACTTCAATGATTACGCGACGACCCGCGAAGACGATGACGGCAGTTTCTGGCAGGTCGGCGCAGGCTGGGCCCCGACCCGGGTCACCAATATCGAGGCGCGTTACGGCGAGCGCTATTTCGGCAAGAACCGCGCGCTGTCCGTGAATCATCGCAGTCGCCGCTCGACCTACCGCCTCAGCTACGACGAGGGGGTGAGCTCGACCCGGCAGCGGCGTGAGGGCCCCTTTGCCCAGCTGGCGGAGGATGCGCAGTTCATGACCATCGACGAGTTGCTGGAGAACTACACCCTGGAGGAGATCTTCCTGTTCGCCCTCAATCCGCAGCTGGGCGACGAGGCCTTCGTTGAAGGCTTCTACTTTACTCGTAGCTGGCGTGCGGGCTGGAGCTATGACACCGGCCGCAGTGTATTCGGGATCAATCTGGTGCAGACCGAGCGTGAATCCGAGACCCAGACCAATGTCGGCCTGTTCGAGGACAACCGGATCCAGCGCGGGGCCAATGCCTTCTGGCAATGGCGGTATGGCCCGCGTACGACGTCCCTGGTGAGCGCTGGCGTCACCCAGACCGATTTTACCGACAGCGATCGCGAGGACGACCTCTGGTACCTGCGTGCCAGTGTCAGCCGTCAGCTGGCCCCGGACACCACCGCGAGCCTGGCCGTCCGGCACCAGCGTCGGGAGTCGAACAGCGCGGACAACGAGTATCGCGAGAACGCGATCATCGGCACGCTGACCAAGGAGTTCTGAGGCATGTACGAAGAATTCTACGGCTTCACCGGTCGGCCCTTTGCCCTGAGCCCCGATCCGCGTTTTTTCTATGCCAGCAAGGGCCATAGTCGGGCGATGGCGTATCTCGAATACGGCGTGCAGCTGGAGGAGGGCTTCATCGTTATTACCGGCGAGGTCGGGGCCGGCAAGACGACGTTGGTGCGCAGTCTGTTCGAGACCCTGAGTGACAAGCCTCTGGTGGCGGCGCAGTTGGTTAGCACCCAGCTGGATGCAGAAGACTTGCTGCGTTCGGTCTGTCTCGCGTTCGGGCTGGACGATGCCCCCAGTCACAAGGCCGGCCAGCTGCGCCGTCTGGAGACCTTCCTGCGCGATACCCGGGCGCGTGGCCAGCGCGCCCTTCTGGTGGTCGACGAGGCGCAGAACCTGGGCCCCGATGCCGTGGAGGAGCTGCGCATGCTCTCCAATTTCCAGGGCGAGGACGGGCCGCTGCTGCAGAGCTTCCTGCTCGGGCAGCCGGAATTCCGGCGCCTGTTGCGGAGCGAGGACATGCAGCAGCTGCGCCAGCGGGTGATCGCGACCTACCACCTGGGGCCGATGGACGCAGACGATACCCGGGCCTACGTCGAGCACCGGCTCGCTCGGGTCGGCTGGGACGAGCGGCCGCATTTCGACGACGACATCTGGGCGCGCATCCACGACTACACCAGTGGCATCCCGCGCAAGGTAAACACCTTCTGTGACCGCCTGCTGCTGATGGGGTACCTGGAGGAATGTACCGACCTGGATGCCGCGCGGGCGCAGCAGGTTATCGACGAGATCGAGGAAGACCTGGAAGGGGTCCTGCTGGATGAGGGGCCGGCTGCCACGGTACGCCCCGAAGCCGGGTCGGGGGCGGACGGCCTGGATGATCGCCTGGTGGCCAGCCAGGTCTCCATGCTGCGGATCGAACAGGATATCGAGGCACTGGAGGAACGCCTGCAGCGGATCGAGCGCAATCTCCTGGTCAACTTCCGGGCGACCCAGGAGGTGCTGAAGATCGTGCGCGACGAGGGCTACGAAACGGAGGCGCTGGCGCCCGTTTCCAGTGCCGCGCAGTCGTAGCTGCCGAGGCCTGACATGCAGACGCAAAGTGCCGATCGGCCCAACGCCCTGACCGTCGATGTGGAGGATTACTTCCAGGTCTCGGCACTGGCCCCGCGCATCCCGCGCGATACCTGGGACACCCGCGAATGCCGCATCGAGCGCAACCTTGATCGCATCCTCGAGCTGTTCGATCAGAGCGGCGCTCAGGCGACCTTCTTCACCCTCGGCTGGATCGCCGAGCGTTACCCGCACGCGATCCGCCGCATCGTCGACGCCGGCCATGAGCTGGCGAGTCACGGCTACGGCCACGAGCGGGTCACGGATCTGGCGCCCGCCGCCTTCCGCGCCGATATCGAGCGCGCCCAGCGCATCCTCGAAGACCTCTCCGGAGCCCCGGTCCGCGGCTATCGCGCGCCCAGCTTCTCGATCGGCGAGGGCAATCTCTGGGCGCTGGAGGTGCTGCGCGAGGCGGGGCTGGAGTACAGCTCGAGTATCTACCCGGTGCATCACGATCACTACGGTATGCCGAAGGCCCCGCGACACCCGCATCGCCCGATGCCTGCCGGGGTCCTGGAGCTGCCCCCGGCGACCCTACGCATGGGCGGGCGCAACCTCCCGGCGGCCGGTGGCGGCTATTTCCGGTTGCTGCCTTATGTGATGTCGCGCGGGGCCCTTCGGCGAATCGGGGCACTGGACGGGATGCCGGCGGTTTTCTACTTCCACCCCTGGGAGATCGATCCCGATCAGCCGCGGGTGTCCGGGCTCGGGGCGCGGAGCCGTTTCCGGCACTACGTGAACCTGCACCGGATGGAGTCGCGTCTGAAGCGTCTTCTGCAGGACTTTCGCTGGGATCGCATGGACCGCGTGTTTGCCGCGGAACTGGCGGCACCCAGGGACCATGCAAGAGTGACAGGGGAAGACAATGTACGAACCGCCTGATCAACGTGCCAGCGGTACCGGTGCCCTGCAGGTCCGGAAGCTGTGTGCGGCCGACCATGCGCGCTGGGATGCGTTCGTGGAGAACTGTCCGCAGGCCACCTTCTTCCACCGCGCAGGCTGGTCGACCGTTTTGCGCGAGGCGTTCGGACACGAGACGCACTTCCTCTATGCCGAGGTGGATGGCGCCATACAGGGCGTGCTGCCGCTGGCCCGTATCCGTTCCCGTCTGTTTGGGGACTCGCTGTCATCGCTGCCGTTCTGTGTCTACGGTGGTGTGGCCGCAGTCACCGACGGCGCGGCTGCGGCGCTGGATGCCCGAGCACAGGAGCTCGCCCGCCGCCTGAATGTCGATTATCTCGAGTATCGCCAGCGCGAACCGAGGCACCCGGACTGGCCGACCAAGAGCGAGCTCTACTTCACCTTCCGCCGCCTTCTGGATCCGGATGTCGACGCGAACATGAATGCGATCCCGCGCAAACAGCGGCGCATGGTGCGCAAGGGCATCAAGGCGGGCCTGGTCAGCGAGGTCGAACATGACATCGACCGCTTCTACCCGATTTACGCGGCCAATGTCCGGCGCATGGGGACCCCGGTCTTCGGCCCGAATTACTTCCGCAAATTGCTCGACGTGTTCGGTCATGATTGCGACGTGCTGACGGTGACGCATGAGGGCGAAGCGATCGCCAGCGTGGTCAGCTTTTGGTTCCGCAACGAGGTGCTGCCCTACTACGGCGCGGGAACCCCGCGAGCCCGCGAAGTGGCGGGCTACGACTTCCTCTATTGGGAACTGATGCGTCGTGCCTGCGAGGCGGGCTACCGGGTATTCGATTTCGGCCGCAGCAAGCGCGATACCGGGTCCTTCAGCTTCAAGAAGAACTGGGGCTTCGAGCCGCAGCCGTTGTACTACGAATACGACCTGGTACGCGCTCGAGAGATGCCGGACGTCAATCCCCTCAACCCGAAGTACCGCTACTTCATCGCCGCCTGGCAGCGCCTGCCCCTGCCCGTGGCCAACTGGCTGGGCCCCAAGATCTCCCGCTCCCTCGGCTGAAGGGCCTTTTCACCACAGAGGCCACAGAGAACGCCGAGCAGGTCAAGGGCGGATTGACCACGAAGGGCACGAAGACACGAAGTGCATCCAGAAAAGATTGTCCGGGGGAGAGATGGAATTCGACCCGCTATCGAGAAAGGCCATCGGATTGGCGATCGAGGTACATCGTGAGCTTAGGCCGGGACTGTTGGAATCGGTTTGCGAGAAATACCGGGTGCACGAAATGCTGGAATCGGGCCTGTCCTGCGTCTCTCAGGTTCCGATACCCGTCACTTACAAGGGGCAGACGCTGGATTGTGGATACCGTATCGACATCCTGGTCGAGGACAGACTGATGATGGAATGGAAAGGTGTGGATGCCCTGCAACGGGTTCACGAGGCCCAAACCCTCAGGTACATGAAACTCTCGAATAGCGCGCAAGCCCTGTTGATCCATTTCAACAGCGGTCGCCTCAACGATGGCCTCAACTCTGGTTCTTTGATTTGAATGCCCTTCTTCGTGCCTTCGCGAGCTTCGTGGTGAACAAGCCTTATGGATGATCTGTTGTATCTGGTGCACCGGATTCCGTGGCCGCCCAACAAGGGCGACAAGATCCGTTCGCACCACATCCTGCGCTATCTGGCGCAGCACTATCGCGTGCATCTCGGCACGTTCATCGATGACCCGGCCGACGCTGCCTACCTGCCCGAACTCGAAGGGCTGTGCGCCAGTGTCTGTGCCCGTCCATTGCCGCGCCGCCGTGCCCAGTTGCGCGCCCTGAGCGGCTTGCTGAGTGGCGAGGCGCTCAGCGTGCCGTGGTATCGCGACCGGGAACTGGCGCGCTGGGTCCGGGCAACGCTGGCAAGGCAGCCGGTCGCCCGAGCCCTGGCCTTTTCCTCGGCGATGGCCCAGTACCTGCCGGAGGGGGGCGGGCTGACCCGGGTGGTCGACTTCGTGGACGTGGATTCCGACAAGTGGACGCAGTATGCGCCGACGCGGCGCTGGCCCATGAGCGCCATATATCGGCGCGAAGGGCGGCGGCTGCTGGCATACGAGCGACAGGTCGCGCAGGCCAGTGACGCCAGCCTGTTCGTGTCGCCGGCCGAGGCGGACACCTTTCGCGAGCAAGCACCGGAAGTGGCAGGCCGGGTGCATGCCCTGAACAACGGTGTCGATGCCGCCTTCTTCTCGCCCGATGCGGTTGCGGCACCCGGTCCCTATGCGGAGGGGGCGCGCACCGTGGTGTTCTCGGGGGCGATGGATTACTGGCCCAATGTCGATGCCGTGATCTGGTTCGCCGACCACGTCCTGCCTGCGCTGCGGCTCGAACATCCCGGTGTGGAGTTCTGCATCGTTGGCAGCCGGCCGGCCCCGGAGGTGATGGCGCTGGCGGATCGCCCCGGTGTCACGGTGACCGGATTCGTGGACGACGTGCGACCGTGGATCGCGCACGCGACCGTCGTCATTGCACCCCTGCGAATTGCCCGTGGGGTGCAGAACAAGGTCCTGGAGGCGATGGCCCTGGCGCGCCCGGTCGTGGCCAGCCCGCAGGCTCTGGAAGGCCTGACCGCGATGGCTGGGCGTGAGGTGATCCGTGCCGAGGCCGAACCGGGCGCGTTTCTGCAGGCCGTTTCCGGATATCTGCGTGCACCGGATCCGGCGCTCGGGCACGCGGCGCGCACCCGGGTGCTGGCGGACTATGACTGGGCGCGCAATCTCGCGCACCTGGGCGAGTTTCTCCGCCTGCACCCCGGCGGGGTCCCCGGCGCCGAGCCGGTCCCGGAGGCTGCCCATGGACGCTGAAACGCTCAACATCCGGGCGTCCGTGCGCGGCTCGTCCTGGTGGCTGGCCGGGCCGGTGCTGGTGCTGGGTCTGGTCGTGCTGGGATGGATGTTCTACCCGACGTTCGAATCCATTGTGGCCGTCTGGAACCGTTCGGAGACCTTTGCCCATGGTTTCCTGATTGTCCCCATCGTGCTGTTTCTGTTGTTTCTCAAGCGCGAGGAGGTGCTGGCCCTGGAGCCGCGTCCTTCCTGGTGGGCGCTGTTGCCCTTGCTGGGCTTTTCGCTGGTCTGGGTGGCGGGAGAGCTGGTGGATGTGGTGTCCGTGCGTCAGTTCGCGGCCGTCCTGATGATCCCCGCGCTGTTCTGGCTCGTGCTGGGCAATGCGATCACCTGGCGCTTGCAATTCCCTCTGGCGTACCTGCTGTTCGCGGTCCCGTTCGGTGAGTTCCTGGTGCCGCCGCTGATGGATTTCACTGCGGACTTCACCGTAACGGCGGTACAGCTCACCGGGATCCCGGTCTATCGCGACGGGTTGTATTTCGATCTGCCCACGGGCCGCTGGTCGGTAGTCGAGGCCTGCAGTGGCGTGCGCTATCTGATCGCGTCGGTCGCGCTCGGTACCCTGTACGCCTATCTCATGTATCGCAGCCCCTGGCGGCGGCTCGTGTTTGTCGGCGTCTCCATCGTGGTGCCGATCGTCGCCAATGGCCTGCGGGCCTACATGATCGTGATGATTGGTCATCTGAGCGACATGGAGTATGCGGCCGGGGTCGATCACCTGATCTATGGGTGGATCTTCTTCGGGGTGGTCATTGCGCTGATGTTCGGGATCGGGGCCTTCTGGCGCGAAGATATGGACCCGCCCACCGCACGCGTGCACACGCCGAAACAGCGACGCTCGTTGCAGGCCGGACCGTTCGCCGTGGCGGCCCTGCTGGCGGTGGTGCTGGCCAGCGTGGCCCCGCTGTATGCGGATTGGATGAACCAGCGTGATCTCGGTCCGGTGGCGGGTCTGGGCGTGGGCCCGTTGGCCCCGCCCGGCTGGCGGGTGCTGGAGGATCAGGCCGATGCCTGGGAGCCGGGTTATCGCGGCGCCCGCGATGGCCGGGGTGGCCTCGTCACGGCGGAATATGGCGGGCCGCCGGTGGGCATGCACGTGCTGTTCTACCGCGAACAGCACCATTACGGGAACATGGTGGGCTGGAGCAATACCCTGGCCGGGCGTCACCGCGTGGGGTCCTGGTCGCAATCCCATCGCGGGCAGGCCACGGTCGACGGTTACCCCAATCCCGAACGTTTCCTGTTGCACGGGCCCGGGCAGCAACTGCTGGTCTGGCGCTGGTATTGGGTGGACGGCCAGCTGACCACGTTGCCGCATACGGTCAAGGCTCGCGAGGCGCTGAACCGCCTGGTGGGAGGCCGCGATGACGCGGCCCTGGTCGTGCTCTATGTGCCCTATGGCTCCGAGCCCGGGGAAGAGGAGGCGACGCTACAGGCCTATGCGGCCGACGTCCTGCCCGAGCTCCTCGAGCAGCTCGCCGCTGTCGCGCGACAGTGACGGGCGCATCCGCCAAGACCGTCCGGGATGGTGACCCGCGACCCTGCGTGGCGCATATCATCCATCGCCTGGACATCGGCGGGATGGAGAACGGGCTGGTCAACCTGATCAACCACATGCCCGCGGACCGCTTCCGGCACGCCATCATCTGCATGACGGACTACACCGATTTTCGCCTGCGCATCCGGCGCGACGATGTCAGTCTGCATGCCCTGCACAAGCGCGAAGGCAAGGATCCGCAGGTCCACGTTCGCCTGTGGCGACTGCTGCGTGCCCTGCAACCGGATATCGTCCATACCCGGAACTTCGGCACGCTGGAGGCGCAGGTGACCGCCGCGCTATCCGGCGTGCGCGCGCGCGTGCATGGCGAACACGGTTGGGATGTCGGCGACCTGGACGGCACGCGCGACCGCAACCGCCGATTGCGCCGGCTGATGCGGCCACTGGTCCGACACTACATTGCCCTTTCGCAGCATCAAAAGGGATACCTGCGGGATGCGATCGGGGTGCCCACAGCGCGTCTTTCGCACATCTTCAATGGTGTGGATACCGGCCGTTTCGCACCAACGTCAGAGGCGTTCGTGCCCCCGTTTCCAGAGGGCTTCCGGGGCCCCGGCACCTTCGTGATCGGCTCGGTCATGCGCATGCAGGCGGTCAAGGCGCCGCTGGACCTGGCACGGGCCTTTGTCGCACTGCGCGAACGGATGCCGACGGAATTTCCGCGCCTGCGTCTGGCGATGATCGGGGACGGCCCGCTGCGCGGGGAGGTCCGCCAGCTGCTGGAGCAGTCCGGGGTGGCCGGCCAGGCCTGGATCCCCGGTGCCCGGGAGGATATCCCTGACTGCCTGCGGGCGCTGGACCTCTTCGTCCTTCCCTCGCTGGCCGAAGGCATCTGCAACACCATCCTCGAGGCGATGGCCACCGGGCTCCCGGTGGTCGCGACGGATGTCGGGGGGAACCCGGACCTCGTCCAGCCGGGGGTGACCGGGGTGCTGGTCCCGGCGGGCGATCCGGACGCGATTGCGGCCGCGCTGATGGCCTATCCCGGCGACCCGGCACGGACCGCACGGCAAGGTGTGGCCGCTCGTGCGCGGGCCGAGGCGGAGTTCAGCATGGACGCGATGGTCGCGGGGTACATGGGGGTGTACGACCGGGTGTTAGGTAGACGCTGATCCATCGACGCGACTGCGTGGATGGATCAGCGTCTCCCTTGGTGCCCGCAGAACGCGGGTCGGCGCCGCCGTTAGTTCCGGCGCTAACGCCAGGGGCCCTGTGGCGCGTATCGCGGTCGGTCCGCGGCGGGGTTGTCGTTTATGCTGAATTTTCCGTGATGGTGCGACGGGGCTTGCCCCGATCAGGGCCTCCCCGGGGGCACCGTCCGGCGTCACTTGGCCTCGGCAAGGAAGCGATCAGGAACCCGACATGTGCGGCATTACCGGCATCTTCGATCTGCGCGACCGGCAGCCGATCAATCGGTCCCTGCTGGAGGCGATGAACGAGACCCAGTTTCACCGCGGTCCGGACGAGGGGGGTGTGCACCTGGAACCGGGCGTCGGGCTGGCGCATCGTCGCCTGTCGATCATCGACCTCTCCGGCGGGCAGCAGCCGCTGTTCAACGAGGACGAGACCGTCGTTGTGACCTACAACGGCGAGATCTACAACTTCCCGGAGTTGACCGCCGAGTTGCAGCAGGCGGGGCACCGGTTCCGCTCCCACTGCGATACCGAGGTGATCGTGCATGCCTGGGAGGAGTGGGGCGAGGCCTGTGTGCAGCGCTTTCGTGGCATGTTCGCCTTCGCCGTCTGGGATCGCAATCGCGACACCCTGTTCCTCGCCCGCGACCGCCTGGGGATCAAGCCGCTGTACTACAGTGCGCTGGCGGACGGGCACCTGATCTTCGGCTCGGAGCTCAAGGCGTTGATGGCGCATCCGGGGATGCCGCGACATATGGACCCGCATGCGGTGGAGGACTATTTCGCCTTCGGTTACGTGCCGGAGCCGCGCAGTATCTTCCGGGGCGTGCACAAGCTGCCGCCCGGCCACACGCTGACCGTGCGCCGCGGACAGGGCAACCTGAGTGAACCGCGCGAATACTGGGACATCCCGTTCGGCGACAGTGGTGTGGCGGATGCAGCGACCGCCGCGGAGGAACTCACTGCGCGCCTGCGCGAGGCAGTGGACGTCCGCATGGTCGCGGAGGTCCCGCTGGGGGCCTTCCTCTCGGGCGGGGTGGACTCCAGCGCGGTGGTCGCGATGATGGCGGGTCTGTCCGACGACCCGGTGCGCACCAGTTCCATCGGCTTCGCCGATCCGGCCTACGACGAATCCCGCTACGCGCGGATGGTCGCCGACCGCTACCACACGGATCACCGCACGCAGGAGGTCGATCCCGACGACTTTGCGCTGCTGGACCGCCTGAGCGGGCTCTACGATGAACCGTTTGCCGACAGTTCCGCGCTGCCGACCTATCGGGTCTGCGAACAGGCACGCCAGCAGGTCGTGGTTGCGCTGTCCGGGGATGGCGGCGACGAGAACCTGGCCGGCTATCGGCGCTATCGCCATCACCTGGCGGAGGAACGCCTGCGCGCGCCGCTGCCACTGGGGCTTCGGCGGGCCGTGTTCGGGACCCTGGCGCGGTGGTATCCCAAGGCCGACTGGGCACCGCGCCCGTTCCGCGCCCGCGCCACCTTCCAGGCCCTGGCGCGGGACTCGGTCGAGGGCTATTTCCAGGGGGTATCCATCCTGCGTGACGACCTGCGCGCGCACTTGTTTTCGCCAGCGTTCCGGCGCTCGCTTCAGGGCTACAGCGCGGTGGAGGTCCTGCGTCGGCATGCGGCGCGCGCTCCCACCGAGCACCCGCTGTCGCTGGTGCAGTACCTGGACATGAAGACCTACCTGCCGGGCGACATCCTGACCAAGGTCGACCGCGCGAGCATGGCGCATTCGCTGGAGGTCCGGGTGCCCCTGCTCGACCACCAGCTGGTCGAGTGGACCTCGGGCCTGCCCCCGGATCTCAAGCTGCGGGGGACGGAGGGCAAGTACGTGCTGAAAAAGGCCATGGAGCCCTACCTGCCGGAGGAGATCCTCTATCGGCGCAAGAAGGGGTTCGCCGTCCCGGTCGCCGAGTGGTTTCGCGGACCGCTGCGTGAACGCATGCGGGCGCAGGTGCTGGGGCCGCGCATCGCCGACTCCGGCATCTTCGACATGGACTATCTCAAGACCCTCGTGGACCAGCACACCAGTGGCGCCCGCGACCACAGCCCGGCCCTGTGGTCGCTGTTGATGTTCGAGGGCTTCCTGGCCCGGTCGACGGCCTGATGCGGGGGTGGCAATGAAGATCCTGCATGTCCTTGATCACTCCATCCCGCTGCACAGTGGGTATACCTTCCGCACGGCCGCCATCCTGCGCGAGCAGCACCGGCTCGGCTGGGAGACGTTTCATTTGACCAGCCCCAAGCAGGGTGCGGTGGATGCGGACGAGGAGGATGTCGACGGCCTGCACTTCTACCGCACGCGCTATCGCCCCGGGACGCTGCCGGGGCTTGGCGAATGGGGGTTGATGCGTGCCCTGACCCGGCGCCTGGAGGCCGTGGCCCGGGAAGTGCAGCCGGATGTGCTGCATGCCCATTCCCCGGTTCTCAATGCCCTGCCGGCCCTGCGGGTCGGGCGGCGTCTCGGCATCCCCGTAGTCTACGAGGTGCGGGCCTTCTGGGAGGATGCCGCGGTGGATCACGGGACCAGCCGCGAACACGGACTGCGCTACCGCATGACGCGCGGTTTCGAGTCATACGTGTTCCGCCGGGTGGACCACGTGACGACCATTTGCGAAGGCCTGCGGCGGGACATCGTCGCCCGGGGTATCCCGCAGGACCGGGTCACCGTGATCCCGAATGCGGTGGATGCCGAGGCCTTCCGCCTGGGCGGGGCGCCGGACGCCGAGCTTAAGGCGCAGCTCGGGCTGGCCAATGCCCGGGTGCTGGGCTTTATCGGCTCGTTCTATGCCTACGAGGGGCTGGACCTGCTGCTGGAGGCCTTTCCGCGCATCCGGGCGCAGGCCCCGGATGTACGCATCCTGCTGGTGGGTGGCGGGCCGCAGGCGGAACGCCTGCAGGAGCAGGCCCGGCGCCTGGGCATCGCCGATCAGGTCGTCTTTGCGGGTCGGGTGCCGCATGACCAGGTGCAGCGCTACTACGACCTGGTGGATCTGCTGGTTTACCCACGGCACTCGATGCGGCTGACCGAGCTGGTGACCCCGCTCAAGCCGCTGGAGGCGATGGCCCAGGGGCGGCTGCTGGTGGCCTCGGACGTCGGCGGACACCAGGAACTGATCCGGCATGGCGAAACCGGCTGGCTGTTCCCCGCCGACGACCCGGGGGCGCTGGCGGACACGGTGCTCGACACCCTGGCCCGCGAGCCCGAATGGGATGCGGTACGCGCCGCGGGGCGCCGCTTTGTCGAGCAGGAACGCACCTGGGCGAGGAGTGTTGCCCGATACCAGGCGATTTACGAACGTCTGCGGGGTGTCGTGGAGCCCGCCCATGCCCGGTGACCGGCGTCACGCTGGCCGGCGCCCGCGCCTGGTGGTGTTCACCCGCGTCTACCCCAACGCGGCGCAGCCCAACCTGGGGCTGTTCGTGCGCGAACGCATGCGGCGGGTGGCCGAACACCTGGACCTGGTCGTCGTGGCGCCGGCCCCGTGGTTTCCGTTCCAGGGGTTGCTCGGACGTCTCAGGCCGCATTCGCGCCCGCCGCTGCCGCGCTACGAGGAGCAGGACGGCATTGTGGTCTATCACCCGCGGTTCTTCTGTTTTCCGGGCGTGCTCAAGTGGACCGACGGGTTCTTCCTGGCGCTGGGCAGTTTCTGGCTGATGCGGCGGTTGCGGCGCGATTTCCGGTTTGAGCTGATCGACGCCCACTTTGTCTATCCCGATGGCGTGGCCGCGCGCTGGCTGGCGCGCTGGTTGCGCTGCCCCTACACCATCACCCTGCGCGGCAGCCTCGTCCGCTTCGCCGGCAGCGCCCTGCATCGGCGCCAGATCAACCGGGCGATGAGCGCGGCGGCGCGGGTGTTCTCGGTGGCGGACTCGCTGCGGCAGGATGCGATCGCCTGGGGGCAGGCCCCCGGGCATGTGCAGGTCGTCGGCAACGGCGCGGACCTGCGGCGTTTCCATCCCGAGGACCGGGCCGGGGCCCGCCAGCGTCTGGGTCTGCCGCAGGAGGGCCGCTTCCTCGTGTCGGTGGGGGGGCTGACCGAGCGCAAGGGCTTTCACCGGGTGATCGCGACCCTCCCCGAATTGCTGCGCACGCAACCCGACCTGCACCTGGTCATTGCCGGCGGCGCGACCCCCGAGGGCAACAACGAGGCCGAGTTGCGCCAGCAGGTAAAGGGCCTGGGTCTGGATGGCCGGGTCTGGTTCCTGGGGCAGGTATCGCCGGAAGACCTGCGTTTCGTCTATTCGGCTGGCGACGTGTTCGTCCTGGCCACCCGGTTCGAAGGCTGGGCGAATGTCTTCCTCGAGGCGTCGGCCTGCGCCCTGCCGATCGTGACCACCCGGGTTGGAGGCAACGCCGAGGTGGTGAATTCCGATCAGGTCGGGATCGTGGTCCCGTACGGCGACCATGACGCGCTGCGCGACGCCCTGCTGGAGGCGCTCGAGCGCCAATGGGACCGCGAGGCCATCCTGGCCCATGCGCGGGCGAATGCCTGGGAGACGCGGATCCCGGAGCTGGTTGCAGCCTTCGAGCAGATCGCGGCCGCGGATACCGCGACGGCCCCCGGGACCGCGCGGTCCGGCTGAACATGGGGCTTTATACCCAATGGGTGGCGCGCGGCCTGTTCCCGCTGCAGGAGCGGCTCAAGGGTCACCCCACGGTGGCGTGGCACAAGGCCCTGGAAGCCACTCAGTGGTGGACGCCGGAGGCCCTGCAGAGCCTGCAGGAGCAGCGGCTGCAGGGGCTTCTGGAACGTGTCGCGCGGCAGGTGCCGTTCTACCGGGAATGGTTTGCGCAACAGGCCTGGTCGCCTGCGGCGTTCTCCGGTATCGCGGACCTTCAGCGCCTCCCGGCCGTCGACAAGGCGCTGATCCGCGAACAGGGCGCGGCCTGGCGCGCGGAGGGCGCGAGGAACCTCGAAGAGCAGCACACCAGCGGGTCGTCCGGCGAGCCTCTGAGGTTCTGGCTGGGCGCGGATCGCATCGGTATGGATATCGCCGCAAAGTGGCGGGCAACCCGCTGGTGGGGCGTGGACGTGGGCGACCGCGAACTGGTCCTGTGGGGATCCGCCGTCGAGAACGAGGCCCAGAACGGCATGCGTGCCTGGCGCGATCGCCTGTTCCGTTCGTACCTGGTGCCGGCCCGCGACCTGAATCCGGCGCGGCTCGACCGCATCATCGAGCAGATCCGCCAACGGCGTCCGCGCATGCTGTTCGGGTATCCGTCGGCATTGTCCCGCGTGGCATGGCGGGCGCGCGAGCGGGGGCAGCGGCTGGATGATCTCGGGATTCGTGTCGCCTTCACGACCTCCGAGGTGTTGCGCCCGGAGTGGCGCGCGGTGATCGGCGAGGTGATGGGCTGTGGGGTCGCCAACGAGTACGGCGCGCGCGACGCCGGATTCATCGCCCGCGAATGTCCGGCGGGGGGCATGCACATCACGGCCGAGGCCCTGATCGTCGAGATCCTGGATGCGGAGGATCGACCGGTGCCGCCCGGCGCGACCGGAAACATCGTCATCACTAACCTGGTGGGCCCGGAATTCCCGTTCATCCGCTATCGCACCGGGGATCGGGGTGCCCTGGACCCGCGTCCCTGCCCCTGCGGGCGCGGCCTGCCGCTGCTGCGCGACATCGACGGCCGTGCCAACGACGGCCTGATCGCGACGGACGGTTCCTGGATCCACGGCAGCCGCTTCAACTACCTGATGCGCGACCTGCCCGGGCTGCGCGCCTACAAGGTCATCCAGCACGACCGACACCACGTCGAGGTGCTGCTGAGCCTGGTCGCCGCATTGCCGGCGGCCGCCGAGGAGCGCCTGCGCCGTGCATTGGTCGACGCGCTGGGGCAGGCGGTCCAGGTGGATGTGCGGGCGGTGGATGCCATCCCTCCGGAGCCCAACGGCAAGCACCGTCACGTCGTCTGCCGCGTTCCCGATACCGATCAGCCAGCCCGGAACGCCTGAGTACTCACCACGAAGCGCACGAAGATACGAAGAAGTGCTAGTTAACAGGAAGCGGGGAAAACGGGAAGATTCGTGACGGTGGCGCTGGGGCGTGCCGGGCGATCATGATAGCCCCCAGTGCGGCGCGTGGAGGTGAACCGGGAAGCCGGTGTCTCGTGCGTGGGCGTGGTCGAGGCCGCGATGCGTTTCGCGGCGTTCAAAGCATCCTATCCGCTACTGCCCATCCGGTGCCGTCATCCCGGAAACCGCGTAGCGGTTATCCGGGATCTCGTTGGGGGTTGCACGGCGTTGGTTCCAGAGTCTGGAGATCCCGGCTTTCCGCTTCGCTGCGGCCGGGATGACAGGGGTATGGCAACCGCTACAGTCGGAGAGATCCCAAGTCGGCCGATTACGGGCCAATCCATCCAGAGCGTTCGCGCGTTTCCCGCCTTCCTGTGACCCGCCCCCGCCCCCCGCCCTCGCTTCGCGTCTTCGTGCTATTCGTGGTTCATGCCAGGCGGGCGGCGGGGTGGGACTCGAGCCAGAGGTCGAGCATCATCAGGATCCAGACGAAATCGCCGTAATAGGCTGCGTGGCCCTCGCGGTGCAGGCGGATCAGCTCGTCGATGAAGTCGTCGCGGAGGAAATTGCGGCCCTTCAGTCGCAGCAGGCTGTCGTATGCCAGCTCCCGCAGCGGCGCGTGCTCCTGCATCCAGACGCCGAACGGCAGGCCGAAGCCGTGTTTTTTCTTGTCGATGATGGCGTCGGGCAGGAAACCGGTAAACGCCTCCTTGTAGAAGTGGCGCAGCCGGCCGTTGCGCAGCTTCAGGTCCGATGGTACGCGGCAGGAGAACTCGACCAGATCGTCGTCCAGCATCGGGAAGGCGACATCGACGCCGGCCAGCTGGCACATCCCGGTCACCTTGCGCAGGTCGTTGTCGGCCAGGGTTTGCTGCCAGTCCAGGTACATCATGCGGTTGAGGGACGACGCCGATTGGGGCTGCGCGTAGATCCCGCGCATCAACTCCCAGGGGGCCTCGCGGTCCACCGCCGCGAGAAACTCCGGTGCGAACATCGTCTCCGGCGCCAGGCGGTGCAGGTAGTTGTAGGTCTGCAGTCGATCCGGCAGCGGGATACGCGCCTGTTCCACGTAGCTGCGGGCCTTGCCGGCCAGCGGCAGGCCGCGCGGCAGGCGGGTGAACAGCGGATCCAGCAGGTGGTGGCGCAGCGGCGCGGGGATCCGGCCCCAGTGTTCGAATACGCCCTGCTTGGCGTAGCGCGCATTCCCCGCGAACAGCTCGTCGCCGCCATCCCCGGCCAGTAGCCGGGTGATGCCGGCGTCGGCCGCCATGCGGGCGCAGAAATAGGCCGGCAGGGCCGACGAATTACCGAAGGGCTCGTCGTAGCTGCCGGCGATCCGGGGCACGGCGTCGACGACGTCCTCCGGCGTCACGTAGTACTCGTGCGCCTGGGTCCCGAAGTGCCGCGAGGCGATGCGCGCGTACTCCATCTCGTCGTATCCGGGCGCATCAAAGCCGATGCTGAAGCTGTCGGCCCCGGGGTGCATGCCGGCGAGCATCCCGGCCACCGTCGAGCTGTCCAGGCCGCCGCTCAGAAAGGCGCCGGGGCGGGGGGAGTCCGCACGTCGTTCCACCGCTGCTTGCGCGTGTTCGTGCAGGGCATGTTCCAGGGCCTCGGGCGTGGCCGCGCTGTCTTCCTCGAAGCGCGGGCGCCAGTAGCGGGACACCTCGGCCCGGTCGCCGTTGTGGGTCAGGCGGTGGGCGCCCGGCAGTTTCTCCAGCCCGGAGAACAGGCTGACCGGGGCCGGAAGCATGTGAAAGAAACAGTAGTGGTAGAGTCCCTCGCGGGTCACCTCGGTGGCAACCGCCGGGTGTGCGGCCACGCATCCGGCACTGGTGCCGAAGGCCACGCCGCCATCCAGGTGCGCAAAGTGAAGCGGTGTCTGGCCCAGGCGGTCGATGCCGGCCACCAGGCGACCGTGCCCGGAATCCACGATGGCCAGTGCATAGTCGCCGCCAACCTGCTCGAAGAGGCCGGTGCCGTGCTGCCGCCAGGCCTCCAGCAGGGCTTGCGCCGGGTCGTGCTCTCGCGCCCGTCGGGCCAGGGCAGGGTCCCGCCATTGCGGATGGCCGGTGATGGCGGCAATGACGTCGGCCTCCTGCGCGATCCAGCCGCCCCGGACCCGGCAGCCGCCCAGGCGGTTCGTGCATTGGGCGTCAGGCGCCCCGGAGAGCCCCGGGAGCGCCTGTCCCTGGGCCTCAAGGGCGCCGGCCGGTGATGCGGCATTCACCGCGAACCATCCACAAAGTCCCGCCATCCGTCCGCCTGTTGCCTGGTCGGGCCAGGGAAACGTTGATTGATGTATGCGTTCGCGCTCGAGTCGTTGTTGCTTGCTGACAAGGCGCGGGATGCGCGGGGCGAGGCCGCGCGCACTGCTCGCGAGCACGAATCCGTGCCGTGCTGGACCTCATTCTACGTGCGGGTCCGGGTGCGCGCGGTGGTCCGAGGCCCAGGGGCTTAACGAGCCGATCACGCAGGGGGCGCCGTCTGCCGGCGCCGATCTGGACAGCCCGTGCAGATGCGGTAACCTGCCGGACAATCCCGCATCCCGGCCGGGCAGGGATACCCGACCTTCAGGAACCCGTCATATGTCGACCCTCGATCACACCAAGAACCTGCTGGACAGTGCCCTGAGTCTGAACGGGAGAGCGCAGCACTTCGATCGCAAGACCACGCTGTTGGGTGGCGTACCGGAGCTGGACTCGATGGCGGTCGTTTCGCTGATCACCTCGATCGAGAGCCATTTCGACATCGTGATCGATGATGACGATGTCAGCGCCGAGACCTTCGAGACGCTCGGCACTCTGGTCGATTTCATCGACTCCAAGCTCGACAGCTAGGCGCGCGGCATGGAAGCCGGGTTCCTGGAGGGCAAGGCCGGGCCGGTATTCCATGTGCTCCATCTGCCGGATGGTCCCTCCATCCGGGGTGCTGTGCTGTTTGTCCCGCCCCTGGCCGAGGAGCTCAACAAGGCTCGCCGTATGGTGAATCTGCAAGCGCGCCGCCTGGCGCAGGCGGGCTACGCCGTGTTGATCCCGGACCTCTACGGGTGCGGCGACAGCGGCGGTGACTTTGGCGACGCGGACTGGGATCTCTGGCTGGACGACCTCGCACGCTGCAGCGAACACCTCGAGACGCGTTGCCCGGCGCCGTTCATGGTCTGGGGAGTGCGGGCGGGTTGCCTGCTCGCAGGTGACTTCCTGGCTACACGTGCGCAACCGGCGACGGCCGTGATCTTCTGGGCCCCGGTCACGAATGGCGAACAGCACCTGACCCAGTTCCTGCGCCTGCGCATGGCCGCCGGGCTGATGGGTGGACAGAAGGAAGGTACCGCCCAGCTGCGGGCCCAACTGGATGCGGGAGAGCCGCTGGAAGTCGCCGGGTATACCCTGGCGCCCGGGCTGGCCGCGCGCCTGGCGGCGGCCCGTCTGCAGCGGCCGCACGCGGAGGCGATCGAATGGTTCGAGGTGGCCGTGCAGGAGACCGCACCGCTGCCGCCGGCGAGCGAACGTCTGATCGAGCGCTGGCGAGAGGAGGGCGCCGCGGTCACCGCGACGGTCGTTGCTGGCGATGCCTTCTGGTCCACCCAGGACATCGTCGAGGTGCCGCAATTGCTGGAGGCGACCATGCAACGCCTGGAGGCTCTCCCATGAGCGAGCGCGCCGTCGTCTTCCACGTGGGGGAAGACGAACTCCTGGGGATCCTGCATCCCGGCGCGGAGGGCGCCCGGCGTGGCGTGCTGATCGCCGTGGGTGGGCCGCAGTACCGGGTAGGCAGCCACCGCCAGTTCCTGCTCCTGGCCCGACACCTCGCGGCGCAGGGGATACCCGTTTTCCGCTTCGATTTCCGCGGCATGGGCGATTCTTCCGGTGCCCAGCGGACGTTCCACGACGTGCACGACGACCTGCATGCGGCCGTCGATACCTTTGCAGGCGAGGTGCCGGGGATGCACGAGGTGACCCTGTGGGGTCTGTGTGGCGCGGCCTCTGCGGCGTTGTTCTATGCCTGGCGCGACCCCCGCGTGACAGGCCTGGTGCTGGTCAACCCCTGGGCCCGCACCGAGGAAGGGCTGGCTCGGGCCTACCTGAAGACCTACTACCTCCAGCGCCTGTTCTCGCGCGATTTCTGGTCCGGGGCCTTCAAGGGGCGTTTCAACCCCTGGGTGTCCCTGCGCTCCCTGGGGCGCATGGTCGGCACTGCGGTTGGCTCCGGTTCCGGGGGGGCTTCCGGCGAGCCCGACAACACAAGCCCGGATCGCATCGACAAAGGCCCCCTGCCGGACCGGATGGCCGAGGGCTGGCGGCGCTTCCAGGGGCCCGTCCTGGTGATCCTGAGCGGCGATGACCTGACCGCGGCCGAGTTTCGCGATGTGGCGACGAACGCGCCGGCATGGAGTGGATTGCTGCAGGAGCCGCGCGTGACCTTGCGCGAACTGCCCGGTGCCAACCACACCTTTTCTCGCCGCGTGTGGCGCGACCAGGTGGCGCTGTGGACGCATGACTGGCTACAGACATTGCCGGAACGAGGGCGGGAGTGATGTCGTCCGTGGAGCAAGCCCGGACGAGCAGCAGGGCCCCGGCCGCGCCGGAGGGTCGTGACCGCAAGCCCCTGGTGTCGGTGATCATGCCGGCCTACAACACGGCCGCATATATCGCCGAGTCCGTCGACAGTGTTCTGGATCAGGACTACCCGGGCATCGAGCTGATCGTGGTAGACGACGGCTCGACCGACGGGACGCTCGACATCCTGCGCGGATATGGTGACCGCCTGACACTGCTGACCCAGCAGAACCAGGGGGCGGCCGTGGCCCGCAATGCCGGCGTCGCGAGGGCGGGCGGTGACTACATCGCCTTTATCGACTCCGACGATGTCTGGCTGCCGGGAAAGGTCGCGGCTCAGGTGGACTACATGGACCAGCATCCCGGGATCGGGATGACCTTTACCGCCTGGGCCACATGGAAGCCCGATCCGTCTGGCACGTTCCTGAAACCCGATGCGGCCAAGGGTGCGTACCCGATGAACCCTGACGGCAAACCGCTTGTGGATCGTGGGTCCGGGTGGCTTTACAACCGTCTGCTCTTCGGCTCGCTGCCTCACACCATCACGGTGATGATGCGACGCGACCTGGTGGAACGTGTCGGACAGTTCGACCCTGATCTCAAAAGGGGGCAGGACTACGATTACTGGTTGCGGGCGTCGCGCTTGACCGAGATCCACCAACTGAACCTCGTGACGGCTCTCTACCGGCTTCATGGCGAGGGCTGCATCACCAAGTACCCCGACACGAATTACGAATTCGAGGTCGTCCGCAAGGCGCTCGGCCGCTGGGGTCGGGTTGGCCCGGGTGGAGAGCAGACGTCACGCGGCGCGATTCGCAGGCGCCTTGCCGAGACCTGCTTCAGTTTCGGCTATCACCATTACTGGGAGGGGGATCCGAGGCTGGCGGCACGATCGTTCCTGCAGTCGACGCTTCGGGACCCCTGGTCCGTGTCCACCTGGGCCTACCTGGTCCTGAGTGCCGGGAAGAGTCTGGCAGGGAGAGGCAAGGCGCGGTGAGGCATTGGGCCGGGCCCGGCATCGTCCGGGGGTGATTAAGGGCCCTCGGCAAGACCCAAGCCGGAGACAGAAGGAGGTTCCATGACTGAAGATCCATCTTCCGCCCAGGCCGAGCGGGTCGAGGCCGAGGCCTACGAGAGCATGATGCAGCTGGCCGAAAGCGCGGGCATCCCGGGCTTTCGAGCGGTCCGTAGCGGGACGCATGTTGCCCTGATCGCCCCGGGCCTGAAGAAGATGCTGGTCTTTAACCGGGTGCTGGGATTGGGCGTTTCAGACCCGGCAACCGAGGCCCATATTGATGAACTAGCGGCCCTGTACGCCGAGCATGACCTTCCCTGGGCAATCGAGCTCAGCCCTCATGCCCGCCCGGAGTCCGTTCTCCAATGGCTACGCGATCGCAGGATTCGCCGGGGGGCGGCATCTGCGGTCCTGATGCGGGCCAGCAGCGACGTCCCCGAGGGGAAGAGCGATCTCGAGATCCGCCCCTGGCGGCCAGAAGACGAAGATGCCGGCGCCGCGCTGGCGGTCGATGCGTTCTCCGTGCCGCAGGAGGCAAAGGCCCTTCTGGCGGAACTGCCGCGATCACCCAAATGGCGTCAGTGGCTGGCGCTCGACGATGGAACGGTGGTGGCAACCGGCCTGTTGTATCTCGGGGACGGGGTGGCCTGGGCCGGGTGGGAAGCAACCCGCCCGGACTACCGTGGACGTGGCCTGCATGGGGCGCTCATCTCCGCTTGCCTCAGGGACGCGTCGCTGCATGGGTGTACGTCGGTGATCACGGATACCGCCGTGGGGACACCGGACAGGCCTGACCCGTCCTATCAAAACCACCTCCGCAAGGGGTTCGAGGTATTGCATCTCCGGCATACGTACCTGGCTGTGCCTGGAGTGGTCGCGCCGGCGTAGCCTGGAAACAGACGTTGGCCAGAGGCTCGGCGCAGCCTCGTGGTTACGGGGTCGCCGTCTCTTCCAGGGTCGAGATCAGTGCCTTTCGGTCGGCCTTGCCATTGGCGTTGAGCGGCAGGTTGTCCAGCGAGTGGATGGCCCGGGGCACCATCACCGTGGGCAGTCGCTGGCGGAGTCGGTCGCGGATGGCCGATTCGTCCATATCTTCCGCGACCACGAAGGCCACGATCCCCGAGGCGCCGCTTTCCGTTCGTGGCCATCCAACGGCCACTGCCTGGTCCGTGCCGGCGGCCTCGCGCAGTGCGGCCTCCACCTCGCCGAGCTCGATCCGCACCCCGCCAATCTTGATCTGGTGATCCAGGCGCCCGAGAAAGATGAGCGGTTCGCCCGCGGCCGGCCGGCGCACCAGGTCCCCCGTGCGGTAGTGCACGCGCCCATCGTCCAGGTGCACAAAGGCCTGCGCCGTGCGTTCGGGGTCCTTCCAGTAGCCGGGCGTCACCTGCGGGCCGCTGATCAGCAGTTCGCCCTCGGCCCCGACCGGCACCTCCCGCAGGGCCTCGTCCGCCACGCGCAGTCCGACCTGGTTGCCCGGATAGCCGATCGGCACCATGCCGTGCTCGCATTCCGCCGGCGAGCGCTCCCCGTCCCAGCGGTAGTAGCAGGCATCCACCGTGCATTCGGTGGGCCCGTAGGCATTGTCGACAATGGCATTGGGGGCGGCGGCCGCCATCGCCTCGGCCAGCTCCGCTGACAGGGCCTCCCCGCCAAAGCGGCACAGGCGCAGATCCGGGAACCGTCCCGGCGCCCAGCCGTTGCGGCGATTCATCCCGTGTCCGGCCGAGGGGGTGATGTCGATTACCGTGAGGGCCTTGTCCGCGATGTAGCGGTTGGGGTTGAACCACTCCTTGGCGGAGGGGCAGCACAGGCAGGCGCCAAAGGCCCACGACACGTACAGGTCGAACATCGAGGAATCGAAGGTGATGTCGTAGAACTGCGAAAAGCGGTCCGTCTCGCTAATGCCGAACTCGCGGTAGCGCTCCTGCGACATCTCCACGAAACGGGCTGCGTTGCGCTGCAGAACCCCCACACCCTTGGGGACGCCCGTGCTGCCGGAGGTGAAGAACAGGCAGGCCAGGTCATCCGGGGATACGGCCGCCGGCGCCCAGTCCGCGGGCCGATGGGAATCGCCGGCCACCCGGACGTCGTGTCGGGGCCAGCGCGTTTGCAGGTCCTCCAGTCGCTGCGTATCGGGTAGCAGGATCAGGAGCGGGCGGGAGAATGCCTGCAGCAGTTCATCGAGCCGCTCAAGACCCTGGGTATCCACCAGCAACGCCGACAGATCGGCCTGTTCGGCCATGGCCACCGTACGTTCCGTGGGAAACCCCGGGTTCAGCGGAACCAGAGCTTGGCCGGCCATCAGGGTGCCCAGAATCCCGCGGTACATCGCGAGCGAGCGCTGGGCCAGTACACCGACCCGGCCGGGCCCGGTCGGGCTCTGCTGCAGCGTGTGGGCGCTATCTGCGCCGGCCGCGAACAGCTCCTCGTAGCTCAGGACGCGACCCTCGACATCCAGGGCGGGGCGTTCCGGGAAGCGTTCGACGGAGCGCAGGAAGCCGGTCAGTAAACCCTTCGTTATCCTGGCGTTTGGCATGGATGCAGTCCTCGCTCTCCTCGGGAACCCTTTACTGCTGCGGCTTCCGGGGGTTTTTGGGTCGGCCCGGACCGGCGATCCATCTGGCCAGTCGTGCCCAGGCACGTCCACGGTGCCTTCAGCGCAGCATCCGCGAACGCCCCATCTCGTACAATCCAAACGAGAAGCAGGCCACCAGGCCTGGCTAACGGCCGCCTGATGGCGGTTGTCTACGGGGCCGCGACAAGGCCCCTCGTGCGAAGGATCCCGGTTCGGCGAAACCATGCTGCAAACCCTGTACAAGCTGAATGCCCTGCTCGACCCCCGCGATCGCGGCAAGGTCGTATTGCTGCTGATCCTGATGATTGCCACGGCGTTCATGCAGACCGCCGGCATCGCCTCGGTCATGCCGTTTCTGGCGGTACTGTCCGATCCGGGCATGGTCCACGACAACGAGATGCTGCGCTTCGCCTACGAATGGCTTGGCTTCGAGTCGACCAGTCGCTTCCTGTACTTCCTGGGTCTTGCGGCCTTTGTTCTGTTCATGACCGGTACCGCGCTTCAGGCATTCAACCAGTGGGCCATTACGCGGTTCACCCACATGCAGCAGTACGAGCTTTCTCGGCGCCTGATGGGGGACTACCTTAGCCGTCCGTTCACGTTCTTCCTTAATCGAAACTCCGGTGATCTGGCGAAAACGGTACTGCAGGAAACCACCCAGGCGATCAATGGCGCGCTGATGCCCGCGCTGAAGCTCGTGAGCCAGCTGTTACTCGCGGCCTTCATCATTGCACTTCTGGTTGTGGTGCAGCCCTGGCTGGCCTTGATCGCAGCGGCTGGCCTCGGTGGCATCTATGCGGTTATTTATGTGGCGTCGCGGACGTGGCTGAACCGCATCGGCCTGGACCGCGTGGAGGCCAATCGCGAGCGTTTCACGGCCGCGGCCGAGGCCTTTGCCGGTGCCAAGGAGATCCGTCTGTTGGGGCGGGAGCGTGATTACCTGGAGCGGTACCGGAAGCCATCCAAGCGGTTTGCGAGTCACCAGGCGAACGCCGTCCTGCTGCAGAGCCTTCCGCAATACGCGATCGAGGCGATTGCATTCGGCGGGGTTCTCGTCCTGGTGCTCTATCTGATGGCGGGGGACGGTGGGCTGGCTCAGGCCTTGCCCCTGATCGGCCTGTACGCGCTGGCCGGACGCCAGTTGATCCCGGCGTTTCAGAAGATCTTCCAGCAGGTCGCTTCGTTGCGTTTCAATGCGGCCGCGGTCGACAGCGTTCTTCGGGACCTTGGCCAGTTCTCTGACAGTACGCCTCCCCTTTCGCGCAACGATCGACTCGCTCCGCTGGCTCCGACTCGGTCCATCAAGGTGCAAGGTCTCACCTATCGGTATCCCGAACACGAGCACCCTGCCCTGAAAGACATCTCTCTGGAGATTCGCGCCAGAACCACGGTCGGATTCGTGGGCTCGTCCGGTGCCGGAAAGAGCACCCTGGTCGACGTGTTGCTGGGTCTGTTGGAACCCGAGCAGGGCACTATCCTGATCGATGGCGAACCCCTGACACGAGCCAACATCCGTCGCTGGCAGGCAGCCCTGGGCTACGTCCCGCAGCACATCTTTCTCGCCGACCAGAGTGTGGCCGCGAATATCGCCCTGGGTGTTCCGGAAGACCAGATTGACCAGCAAGCTGTGGAGCGAGTTGCTTGCCTGGCTAACCTGCACGAATTCGTCATCCAGGAGCTCCCGAACGGTTACGCAACCGTCATCGGCGAACGTGGCACTCGCCTCTCCGGCGGGCAAAGGCAACGCATTGGTATCGCTCGCGCCCTTTATCGCGACCCCGATGTGCTCCTATTTGATGAAGCTACCAGCGCGTTGGATAACGCCACTGAGCGGGCGGTGATGGAAGCAATCCACAATCTCTCCGGAGCCAAGACGATCATCTTGGTGGCGCATCGGCTTACCACCGTGAAGCCCTGTGACCGGATCTACGTGTTACATAAGGGCCGGATTTCGGAGGACGGTTCTTATGAAGAACTGTCGAGCGCCGGAACGCTCTTTCACCAGCTTGCGGTCGGGGTTGAGTGAGTCGCAGGTGAATTTCCGACTTACGCTTGGATGGAGTAAGCGATAAATGGCGAGTCAAAGGGGTTAGCAGTCCATGGGAGTGCTGAGCACGGAAACGTTGTACCAGGACGATCCCGAAGGCCGCCGATATGCAGCGGGGAAAGGCGTTTGGCGTGCCATTTGTGCAGATGAGTTGCGGGCCGCGCAAGCGCTGGCTGAAGGACCATGGGCAAAAGCCTTGGAAGGGGTGGACTACCCATGGCTTTGCTGGAATGTGGCCGATGAATGGTGTTTGGTCCAGCAAAGGATGGTCCGATCAGTCGGTTGGACCCCTGTGGTAGGTTTTGATCCACGCGTGGGGGAGCCGCCCCTAGTGGAGGGCGCGATTCTCGTGGATTTTAACGCCGGCCTCGACTTCCCCATGCTCCACATGGCGTTCCCGATGGAACTCGTCTACCTGTTTGCCCCTCGGCTAGCCTTTTGGCACTCCGATCTCTTGGTCCGTGAGCCGCTCTTCCGAGAGTTGGCCCAACGTTTCCGCCAGTTGCCAGATGGAGCCACTGCGGCCGTGGACGTCCGAAACCGCTGGTTTCGCCGGATCCCGAGCGGCAAAAGGGGGCGTTTCTGGGAGCTGATCGGGTGTACCACCCGAGGTGCCAGCGCTGATCAATTCGCCAATGGCTGCGGCTGGTGGAAGTGGATAGACGATCATCCCAACGGCCCCGACGACGAACGGGAACGCGTCGCACGGCGAGCCTACAGCTGGGATCACGGGGGCGGTATCCTGGCTTGGAACGAACGGTGCGGGGGGAAAGTTAAACCCATTCGCGCCAAATCGCTGCATGAGGGCCATTGCACCCGTATCGGCAACAAGCTGTACGAACCACAAGGTCCAATGGACGTCCGCCGCGACTTGAATCGGAATTTGCTGCACAACTACGACTTGCTCGAGGTATGTGGCCGTTTGGGGCTTACTCGGTTTCTCCGGGACTGACCCGCATGGAAATGGCCCGAAGATTGACCCCACAGGGGGGGGCAAGACCATACCGGATCCTTGTGGGGTGCTGCTTTGCATGCCTTATGTGAATTTAACTCGATTTCTATGAATGCGTGATCCAGCCCGTGGGACAAGTCCATTTCTGGATTGCGTAGCGGCTCTGGTTTTTTTCACGCCTTCAACGCCTCACATCCGCGCTGGTTAATGACGATGCATTCCAAACTTAAAAACATCTGGACCCGCAGCCTATCCACGCATCGTAAATACGGACTGATGGGTGTCATCCATTCTGTTCGTTGGCGTTTTCGAATGCTGCGTACTGAAGTCCGATCGAGTTGGCGTCAGCGTTGGTGTGACTGGGTCGGTGTCAAAAAGGTGGGTAGCCCATACGGCGTAGACTTTGTTCCAAATTGGCGCGACCTGACGTTTAGGTTTTATGTGAACGGTGCCTATGGTACCGGCCTCGCGGACCTTCTGTCTGAACAGGACTCACCGTTTTTCTTCATTGACATCGGCGCCAACCAAGGCCTTTATAGTATTCTTGCGGCTCGGAACCCTCAGTGTCGTAAGGCGATCTCGTTAGAGCCGATAAAGGATACTTTTGAAACCCTAAAGCAGAACATTATCTTGAATGGCGTGTCGGGTCACGTGGTGGCGCTGCCTTGGGCTATCAGTAATCGTCGTGGTAATGCGAGGGTATCATCCAATCCCAACCATAGCGGCGCGAGTAGTTTAGAGCGCTGGAGTGACGGGCAGAAGGGGGAGGTCGTCGAGCTGCACGAGTTCTCTGATTTGGAGCAGTACGTGAGTGGCGAGATGCTCCCAATATTTGTAAAGATCGACGTTGAAGGGCATGAGCCTTCAGTGATTTCATCGATTGCTCAATCGACGCAACTTTGTCCTCGCATATCCGATATCGTGTATGAGGTGGATGAGAGGTGGGTGTCTGTTCCTGAACTAAGACGGAAGTTGGAAAATATCGGATTCAAGCAGTTCACGGACATTGGTAGTGGCGCGCATCGGGATGTTCATGCGGAGAAGTAGTTGGCGGTCCTTTGGAACATGATGATCTACCTAGATCCATGTGTGGTTCGGTTTAGGGGCTCGTTCGGGATTTGGGGGTCACGTTCGGGGTCACGGCAGAGTGGATCCGCTGCGAATAGAGGCTCTCCCTGCTCTAGCGGGTAAAGGGTTGCAGCGTGGCGGATTCGCGGCGTTCCGTGCCAGGCTCTCGAACTAAAGTCGCGCACGTATGAGGAGGACTTGATTAGTGTGGATCCTTACGGTGTGCCATAGATCGACTCTTCTTTCGGTTGGTGGTTATTCACGGATCGGGGTATCGATGTGAAGGCGTCTCTGAGAAGCTGCAAGCGGATGGAAGCTCTTTGCCCCGCTTGGTTAAAACGCTTCCATGGGCGGGCTGCCTCTTCTATGCAGACGTTCGAGCAATCGTGGAGTCAGCTGCTTCATTCGGTTGTGGCTCGTGTTTGGGCGAGCTGAAGCAGAGGCGACGTTGGCTTTTTTTGCCCGTGAGGTGATTTCTATGAAGCAGGAGCCTTTGGACTTTCGGCTTTGCAATAGCAAACCCAAGCCCGAGCCATATTTCGTCGCTCGAAGCACCGCGTCGGGTATTTGCATTGAAGGGGAAGAGCACGTGCGTCTGGGTCATGAGCTCGACGGCGGTCTCGGTAGAGAAACGGACGGAATCTTCGGCCGTTGGGACTGGAGCGGGAGAAGGCTGATCGTAGAAAACGATCGGTACGGGATGTATCCATTGTTCTATAGCACATGGGGGAACGAGATACGGATTTCGCCGTCGATTCGGCATGTGCTTGCAGGTTCCTTCCCCAAAACACTCGACTTCGGGGCGCTGGCGGTTTTTCAGAGGCTGGGAATCTTCCTAGCGAACGATACGCCCTTCGAACACGTGAGGTTTTTGCCCCCGGGCGTACGGCTTATCTGGGCAAACGGAAAGATTTCCGTGGAGCCGCGTTTTTCCGGGGCATCCCAGGTGGCACCCAAGGTGGGGAATTTTGACGAGGCCGTCGACCAGTATGCCGGCCTGTTCGCGCAGGCCATCAGCCGCAGGGTTCCTCCCGATGGCGGATTTGATCTGGCACTCAGTGGAGGCAGGGATTCGCGCCACATCTTTCTGGAATTACTAGCTCAAGGCCACGCTCCAAGGCGGACCGTGACGGTCCAGGGATATCCGCCAATCGATGATGAGGACCGGTTGATTGCATGCCGCCTCACGCAGGCCACGGGGCAGCTGCATGACGAGGTGGACTATCCGGCCTCCTACCTCGAGGCAACCCTGCAGGATATCGAGCTGACCGAATTCTGCGCCAGCGGGCACACCTGGCTTGATCCACTGGCCGGTTATTTCTCGCATCGCGGGACGAAGTGTATTTACGACGGCATCGGGGGCGACGTGCTTTCCGCAGGCCATACGCTCACGGAAGAGAAACAGCAGCTCCTTGCTTCTGGCCAGACATCACGGCTAGCTGAGAATCTATTGGAAGAATCAGGAAACGAGGGTTTTATCCACTCATGTTCTCAAGCCGATTTTCGGAAACGCATTCCCCGGTCGGTCGCAATCGACCGCTTGGCCGAGGAGCTGGCTCAACACTGCGGTGCACCGAATCCATTGCTCTCGTTCGTCTTCTGGAATCGCACTCGTCGATGCATTGGCCTGATACCCTTTGGTCTCTTGCGAGATGTCGAAACGGTATTTTGCCCCTATCTCGACCATGATCTGTTCGACTTTCTGATGGGGCTGAACCCTGCTTACGCGCGCCAGGGATTGCATGACGAGACAATTCGCCGCAGCTACCCGGAATACGCGGACGTACCTTATGAATCTCGAAGCACGACGCCACCGAGACAACGTGAGCTCGATCGGTATTACCGCAAGGCGGCGCGCGAGACACTACTGTATCTGGCCAGAAACCCTGGGCTGATGCGTTCCCGTCTAGTGAGGACTGGGCGCTTCGCGGCAATGCTGGCGCGTTCATCCGTTGCCCGGCATCCAGGGAAGCTTTGGTATCTTCAGCCATTGTTAAGAAGATTAGAAATGGAACGGGCAGCGGGAGGAATCCATGGTCTCTGAGCCCGAACTCAGAGATTTGTTGATGATCTCCTACAGGGTCGCGTCCGCTAGGACAAGCTCGGCGTCCATAGGCCCTGCTCTGCCGGGGGGGGGTTACGTTTTCAACGGTCCAGCTTAACCGTAAAGTGCCAATCTCAGCCCTGCGTTCAATCGTCCGGAACTATGTTTTGTCACTCCTTCGCGCGACATAAAAACGCTTTCTCGCACGGGGTGCAATTAGACGCGATAAAATAATCTGTTTGACGTTGGATGTTAAAAATACTCTACGACTTCCCCGGTGAAGCTTGGTTAACTCTTGGCTGACGCTTGGTTTCCCAATCTTCTCCGAATGGCACCGATTGTATGCCGAGCCAGCTGCCTTGTTTGCCGTATCTTGTATCGCATCTCGATAACCCTGGAGCTTGCGATGAGTTGCGCCTTTAGCGGGGCTCGAAACCGGTACCGTTTCATCGCATCTTGTAGCTCCTTGTCGTAAGTCCTTTGTCCTCGAATGGTTCTCGCGATGTATCGAATTCGCTCCTTCTCATAAACTTTAAGATCGAACGATTCGCTGAATTGTTCGAGATTTCCTGTGATTTCAAGGCAAAGGAGTGTCCTCATGCATTTTTCACAGCGCGAGCAGTTCTCCCCCCTTTCATTAATTAGGCATACGTCCAAGCCTGTCCGCGCCGTGTGGTTCTTTACGAGGGCCACCGTTTTCTCCACCCGCGTGAGTTCGCCACCCACCGGAAGTACTTCGATGGATTCGGTTCCGAGAAGGGGTAGTAAAACGGGATCTGCGCGCGCGATCAGACGCGTTTCTCCAACGAATGTAGCGTCGTACGGGTAGGCTGACGAGTATAGAAATCGGCACGTTCGCTGTTGGAAAAGGAGTCCTGTCGCGCTGTTTCGTACGGAATGTGTCTGAACGAAGTCGAGTTCATCAGATACTTGGAAAAATTCTTCCATGTTCGAGTCAATTGGAACAAGTTCGAGCCCCTCTTGGGAGGCCTTTGGTTTTAGGCGGTTATATCGTTCGAGGAACTCTTTTGTGTTGGATTTGGTTTGCGATCCTACGTTGTTGTAGGTCAGAAAGGATAGCGCAAAGCCCTGCGGCGCGTTCGCACGATGGTATTGCGTTAGGGTGCAGAAGGAGTCGACGCCGGAAGAAAATCCCGTCGCCACCAGCCCGTCCCCATGGTGAGGAGTGCGTGGCGCGGGGGTCGCCTTCACCTCCACCCGTGTTAGGTAGGGGGCAATGGCGAGGAGGATGGTCTGAATTGGGCCGTTAAGGTTCCGGAGAAGTTTCTCGGACACGGTTGTGGAGAGGTGTATGTCTTCACCTAAAGCCATGGCGGGCATCAGGAGGGCTAGCGCGGGCGCGTCGGATTCTTCGGATATGTGGCCGGAATAACGGCTGAACGTACGGAAGTAGAGGTTGTCCGGAAGTTGTGGATGGTGAACTGCTGTTTCGAAAATGGCCCAGCCATCTTCTTCGCGTTGCTCCGTTCGTTCGACGTAGATGGTCATGGCAGTCGTCCCCATGGGTGATATTTAATATCAGTCGAAACCGCCCTTTTTTTGTTTACGCTGGCGCAGCGTGTCGGGGTCGGTCGGGTGTATTGTATTTTCTATCATACGAACATCTGGTGTTTCTTGGTTGGGTTTTGCGTCTTTGGTGCAGGGGGTTATTTGGCCCAATCCGCCTTTAATTGAGAGGCGCCTTTCTGGGGTTGGTCGGCGCCGTCGACTTGGCTGCATATCTGTGAGTTGAAGTCGTGGATCTTGTTCTCTATGCGCTGGATGCGATCCTGAAGGATGCGATCGGCCCCTAATTGGAAATTGCCTTTCCGTGCGAGTTGTTTCAGTTTTCGGGAAAAGGCGTTGCCCTTGAATTTCGCAAGGACCCAGCCATGGGGAGACCGGTTGGCGTGAGACCATATTGTCGGAAGCTTGTGAAAGTGGACTTCAGTCTGCATGCTCGCTGACCAGTCGTGCCACTTGCTCAGAAGCATTTGGCGGTTTGTAATCACGGGAAGCCACGGAACACGGAGTGCTTCGGCCGTGATCGCGCCGTGCATGGCGGAGCAGATGAGCTTGCGGGATCGTCCGATCTGATCGATTACGCTGTCGCAAGAGGCCTCGGGATGAATGAAATGAACGCCGGCCTGCTCGCAAAGCTGGCGCATTCGTTCGGAGAAAAGGGCGTGGTGCGGCATAAAGGCGCAGTCGATATCTTTTTTCGGGTTGAGGTCTTCGGTGCGGTGGAGGAGGATGCCGGGGTCAGAGATGGCGAGTTTCGGGTCCAGGTTCAGGGAGGCGGCGGTCAAGGGGCCCCGTACGAAGTGCACGGTCCAGCGCGCGACGGCTTCTGCTGGGACCGTTCCATAGCCGAGGCCGCTGCCGAAGATGTGGAGAACGCCCGAGGCGGGCAGGCGTTCATTGAGCAACGTCCCTATGCCTACAAACACCTCGTTGGAGCCTGGCTCAGCCTCCAGTGGCGTTCGGATGAAACGTGGCCAAAGGTAGTCGTTGAGAGCGTCGCCAAAGTTGGGTCGTTTACGATAGCTATAGAGATACATCTTGAGCTCCAGCACAATCCAGGGGAGCGCCCCGGATGTTGGGGTTGTATTAGAGGGATTTAGATGTCAAAAGGCAGCTGTTCGGTCCCCGTCGTGGAGATATCAAATTGTCCGTGAGCCCTTCGAAGATTGCAGTGGTCATACCTTATTTCCAGCGCAAGCGGGGACTTCTGCGCCAGTGCGTGCGTTCGGTTCTGGACAACGCCGCGGGAGTTGACATAGAGGTCCTGGTGGTCGATGACGGGTCGCCACTTCCAGCCGAGGAGGAGATCGGCGATTTCCTGGAGGATTGTCCGGTCGAGGTTATTCACCAGGAGAATGCGGGGCCGGCGGCGGCCCGAAATAAGGGCCTCGAACATGTTGCTCCAGGCACCCGCCATGTCGCCTTTCTGGATTCCGATGACGAATGGATAGGGCCCTTTCTGGAAGATGCTGTGCGAGCCCTTGACCAAGGATTCGACCTCTTTGTGGGAAACAGTCGACGAACCGGAATCCCGACATCGCGCTTCCAGTGGTCGGATACTCGGAACGACAATATCTGTCCCGAGGAGCACCGCGTGGTGGATCCGGAACACGACTTGTACGAATACGTTGGGGATTTCTTTGACCTTTTGGTTCGGCGAACCAATATCATTGGTCCCACGACCATGGCGTACCGACTTGACCGGTTTCCCGATGTCCGTTTCCGCGAGAGTCTTTTTCAGGGTGAGGACCGGTTGTTCAAACTGACGCTGGGGCAATCGATCGGTCGCGTGGCATTTTCGCCCCGTATTTATGCCGACGAAGGCGAGGGCGTGAATATCTTCGACAAGTCGGGCTGGAAGACGGAAGGCTATGTTCGCCTGACATCCAACTACATCGCGCTCGCGCGCATGGTTCTTGAAGAGATTCGGCTGGATGGGAAGCAGCGGGCATTTGTGCGGGGACAGCTGGCGGACTCGCGGCGTTCTTTCGTCGCGGCCGTCTTGCACCAGCTGAGGCACCGTAAACCCCTGGACTGGTCTTTGGTGAGGGCGACGTTGCGTCGAGATCCGCTGGGGGCGGTCCTGTTCTTGCCGAACATCCTGGGCCTGGCCCTCGGACGCCTTGGAGAAAAGGGTGGACGGCCAACGGCGTAAACGATGTTGGGCGGCTAGCATGGCGATCCCGTAGCGTCCCGGTGCCGACTGGGCCATTCGAGTGTCAGTTCGGACATGTAAGTGCCTCTCAGGATGCTTTCGGGGCTCTGGCAAAACCCCATGCCACTGGCAATGGCGGAGGGCAAGGGCGTCTCGTGCCAGTCGCCCGATGAGTGATCGCGCTGGGCTCCGTTCACGGCTTGTCTGAACCAGCGATTCACCCGTCGCGTGTCGGTGACAGCGTGTCCGCCCGGGTTCAGGAGGGTGAGACCCTGCCGACCGCCGTATTCGAGGTTCAGCCGTTGCACGATGCAAGGCTTCTTCAGGGAAATGATCAGGGTGACAGTGCCGACGACGTCCCGGTATGGCGCTCTCCGCAGGGCGGCGCGCCGGCCTAGCGCGCCATCCAGCAACCGCCAGTCGAGTGCTGCCAGGGCCCGGGCCGGGAGGCTTGTGTCGGCAAGGCGAAGCAAAGGGCGCGGGTGTCCCGAGAGCGTTACTCGCAAGCGTTCTTCCGAAGCCTCGCTTTCGCAGTGTTCGAAGTCGGTGAGTCCGAACAGGCGGTCGTCAATCAGGAACACGGGCGTCCAGCCCGCCAGGGCGGGAGCGTCCAGCAGGGCTTTTACGGGTATTCGGGCAGGCGCGGGACAAAGCACGTTCCCCTGCCAGGTCACGTGCAACGGTACGCCACCGGCATAGCGCAGCTCCACGGCGTCGCGGCTGAAGGCCTGTGGAGGCTGCCCGTGGGTAGAGACCAGGGCAAAGGTGGCAGACGGTGTTCCGGCCCGGAGAAGCTCGGTCCCCGTGTGGGCTGGCTGTGCGGCCTCGAGCGCATCGAGGTGGACGGCATGCTCGCGATCAGGGCGGTCCGTGCGACAGCGCGCCCATGCGATTATGGCCGCGGCCCAGGCGTTGTAGACCGACAGATGCATGTAGGGGTCCCAGCCTGTGCCTGAAATGGCGGTATCGGCGGGGTTCAGTGCCAGGAAGCCATCGGACCGAATCTGGTCGGACCAGCGCCCAAGAAGGCCGCTCAGCATCCGTCCGGATGCGGTGTCCTGGTGTGCGTCAGTTGCGGCCCCGAGCAGTAGCAGGCTCGCTACCAGACAGGCATCTCCAAAGAGCGCGTGGCTGCTCCGGCCGAGGCCGCCAGCATGGCCGTGGCCGTCCCACACGTAGAGGCTCCATCGCAACAGGCGCTCGATGGTGGGCCGCCATGCTTCCGGTTCGCCAAGCTCCGCGGCCATGACCGCCACGAACAACGCTTTGTGATGATAGGCCGCGGGTGTGGCCCCGCGTGCCGGTGTGCCGGGGCGGGCCGGGTAATCAACGAAGGCGCCGGAAGGGGTTGTCCAGCGGTCAAGGAGTCCGCGCAGGCGCGCATGCGTCCGGGGTTCGGCCTTGCCGTTGGCCTCCTGCAGTTCGCACAGCCGGGCCAGCAAGGTCCAATTGTTGGATGGGTAGCGGCGCGCCAACTTGCAGCCTTGAGCCAATGCCCGGCTGTGCGCCACTTCGCTTGCCGGTGCCCCGGATCGCTCGAGGTGTTCCGCGAGCAGGGTCAGCAGGAAGCGGTTGAACGGGGCGTGCCCGGTCTTTTGCGCCGGCAGGGCCTCCCACGCCTCCAGGGGGTGCCGCCACATCCGCGAGTCGGGCCCATCCAGGATTGCAAGCGCGAGGGCGGCACCGGTTTGGCCGTAGTGATCTGCGGGTGTAGGGGCTTCATCGACTGGATCGTGCAAGCCAGAGCCGGGCCGGATGTGAGTACGTAGTGCAGCGGCGAGGGCCTCTAGACACCGGCCCAACTCGGAAGCCGCAGGCGCGGAGGAAGGGATGATTGGTGTGGCCCCCATCAGGTCGGTAATCACAATCGACTTAAACCCTGGGCGACGACGGCCCCATCAGGGTGCCGGACATCACGGTGTCCTTGTCTGCGCGGACTGGTTCGGGGTCGGGATCGGGGCCGGAGGCGAGGCCTGGCTCCGTGGGCGGATCGGAAGCCGTGGCCGTGGCCGTGGCCGCTTGTGGGGCCTGTTCCAGTTCCCTGCGCATGATGACGGCCAGGGCGATAAAGGCATACAGCAGGTTGAAGTAGGCGACATCCAGGAAGATGCCGGATATCAGATAGCCTACGAGCCCAATCTGCAGGGCCCAGGCGTACTCCGACAGCCAGATCTCTCCTGTCCGTTGGCGCGCCGTTCGCCGGACCCGGTTGAGAGTGTGAAAGGTGAAGGCCATTAGCAGCAGGAATACGGCCAGGCCTCCGAACCCGTGTTGTCCCAGGATCCCGAAATACACGCTGTGGGGAGACAGTACGTGGCGCCAGCTGCCCTCGAAATTGGCATAGCCCATCCACCAGTCATAACCCAGAGCTGAGTTCCGAAACCCCATGCCGGTGAGGGGGCGTTCCATCGCCATGTTCCAGGCCACGCCCCAGGACTGGATGCGTTGCATGGCGGAGGTGTCTTCCTCGTAGGTCTCGATCGTCTGCCAGCGCTCGACCAGCGGCTCCGGTGCGGTCACGCCCACCACCGCTATAAGGAAAAAGCCGACGAGGACCATCAGCCACTTCTTCTGCATGTGCCAGAAGAGCAGGGGCACGATCGCGAGCAGGCCGACGAACGCCCCGCGCGAGTGGGTGGCGAGGATCGCGATTGCGGTGAGCCAGAAGACGCCGTAGAGGAACCAGCTAATGGGGCGCGAGAATCGACGGAGCAGGTCGAATCCCAGGTCGACCCACTGGTGATGGAACATGCGCGCGCTTGCCAGGATGAGTGGCAGCACCATGAGCATGGCCAGGCCGATGTAGGTATTGCCGGAAAGGTAGGAGCCAACGGGCCCAAGGACCATGTGGGCCCCGCCCGTCTGGAGGGCGAAGATGCCGCCCTTGAATCCGTAGAAGGCGAGCGAGGCGGTGATCACCAGCAGCAGCCAGACAATGCGGCGCTCGCCGTAGATCAGCAGGGGCGTGATGAAGGTGATCAGCAGGATCTTCATGAAGTGGATCCAGAAGTCCCAGGCGCCACTGGAATTCACCGCGAAGTGGCTGGTCATCGCGAAATACGCCGCCAGCGCGAACAGCATCACCGTCTCGCGGGTGAACGGAAACGGCTTGCGATCCTTTGCCAGGAACAGTGCGACCAGGGTCGCCCCGCCCAGGTAGGTGGCGAGGGGGGCCCCGCGCATGAAGGTCCAAGTGTGCCACTGGGGCGCAAAGAGCCCGACCCAGAACCAGGCCAGGATGCCGATCCACGCGTAGCGCACGATCAGGGGAACGAGCACGACGACGATCAGGGCGAGCAGGTAATCACGCATGCAGTTCGAACCTCGCGCCGCTGTGGCCGGGACGGACGGAAAAGGGATGGCTCATGGCGCGTCTTTTCGAATGTTACACGCGGCGAGACGCATGTAAGGCCGGGCCGACGAACGGACTACTAACGCTGTGGCCAGGCCGCGGCCAGCGGTGCGAAGTGCGTGGGGTATGATCGACCCGTCAGTCCCCGACACCCTTGGCGCCGAATGTCCTTTCTCCTGCACGATTCCGTATTGATGCAAGCCGAGCGCTCGGCGGCCGTACCGGCCCTGCGCCATCGGGATGGCGTCGAGGACTATGCGACGCTGGCGGCCAGTATCGAGCGCGCGGCCTCGCGCCTGCTGGATTGCGGCCTGGAGCGTCAGGAACGCGTCGCGGTCTACCTCGACAAGCGGCCGGAGACGGTTCACGCCCTGTTCGGTGCGGCTCGCGCCGGCGGTGTATTCGTTCCGGTTAACCCGCTACTCAAGGCGGAACAGGTGGCGCACATCCTGCGCGACTGCAATGTGCGCATCCTGGTGACCTCCGCGGACCGCCTGGCGGCACTGCGTGCGGCTCTCGCCGGGTGCCCCGACCTGCACACGGTGCTGGTGGTGGGGCAGGAGCCGAGCCAGGACTCGGGTCAGGACTCGGGCGATGCCGGGGGCGGGCATGTGCGAGTGGACGCCTGGGACGCCGAGCCGGATCGCGATGGATTGAGCGGGCACCGGGTGATCGATACCGACATGGCCGCGATCCTCTACACCTCCGGGAGTACCGGACGCCCCAAGGGGGTTGTGCTTTCGCACCGCAATATGGTCGCGGGCGCACAGAGCGTGTCGACCTACCTGGACAACCGGCCGGAGGATCGCATCCTCGCGGTGCTCCCCTTCAGTTTTGACTATGGCCTGAGTCAGCTGACCACCGCCTTCCGGATCGGGGCCGAGGCCGTGTTGCTGAATTACCTGCTGCCGCGCGACGTGATCCGGGCCGTGGAGCGCGACGGCATCACCGGCCTTGCGGCCGTCCCGCCTCTGTGGATCCAGCTCGCCCGCCTGGAATGGCCGGAAGCGGCACGCGCCTCCCTGCGCTATATCACCAACTCCGGCGGTGCGATGCCGAAGGAGACACTCGCGGCCCTGCGTGAACAACTTCCTCGCACCGATTGCTACCTGATGTACGGATTGACCGAGGCATTTCGTTCTACCTATCTCCCGCCGGCCGAGCTGGACAAGCGTTCCGGCTCCATGGGCCGGGCGATCCCCAATGCGGAGATCCAGGTGGTCCGCGAGGACGGCAGCCCCTGCGCCCCCGGCGAGCCGGGCGAGCTGGTTCACCGGGGTGCGCTGGTCGCCATGGGGTACTGGAATGATCCGGAACGCACGGCGGAACGTTTCCGCCCCGCGCCGGGCCAACCGTCCGGTGTGCCCCTGACCGAGATGGCGGTGTGGTCCGGCGATACGGTACGCATGGATGCGGATGGGTTCCTCTATTTCGTCGGGCGCCGTGACGAGATGATCAAGACTTCCGGGTACCGCGTGAGCCCCAACGAGGTGGAAGAAGCGGTCTATGCCACAGGGCTGGTGGCGGAGGCCGCCGCGCTGGGGGTGGAACACCCGGGCCTGGGGCAAGCGATCGTGCTGGTGGCCCTGCCGCAGGCCCCGGGGCTGCGGGCGGATGACCTGATCGACGCGCTGCGCCCCCATTTGCCGGGCTTCATGCTGCCGGCGCATGTCGGTTTGTGCGCCGAGCCACTGCCGCGCAACGCCAACGGCAAGATCGACCGCAAGGCGCTTGCCAGCGAGTTTGGCGACCTGTTCCGGGAAGGGGTGCCGGCGTGAACGATACCCGCCCCGACCACAGCCCGATGGACCAGTTCAGTGTGGTGGACGACTGCCTCCAGCTTGGAGGGCAGTCGCTCGTGGATCTGGCCGCACGCGTCGGACAGACCCCCTTTTATGCCTATGACCGGGACGCAATGACCCGCCGGGTCGCGCTGCTGCGTCGCAGCCTGCCGGAGGGCCTCTCGCTGCATTACGCGATCAAGGCCAACCCGATGCCGGCGGTCGTACAACACATGGCCGGGCAGGTGGACGGGCTCGACGTGGCCTCGCAGCGCGAGATGCAGGTGGCGCTCGATACCGGGACCGGCCCGGCTGACATCAGCTTCGCCGGACCGGGCAAGTCGGTGCCGGAGCTGGAGGCCGCCGTCGCGGCCGGGATCACCATCAACCTGGAGTCTTCCACCGAACTGGAGCGGGTCGGCGCGATTGCCGCGCGTACCGGGTATCAGGCCCGTGTCGCGGTCCGGGTGAACCCCGATTTCGAGCTGAAGAGCTCCGGCATGCGCATGAGTGGCGGACCCAAGGCCTTCGGGATCGATGCCGAACGGGTTCCCGACCTGCTGGCCCGCATTGGCGAACTCGGGCTGCATTTTCGCGGTTTCCATATCTTCTCCGGCTCGCAGAACCTGCGACCAGAGACCTTGGTCGAGGCGCAGGGGCAGACGTTCGAGCTTGCCCTGCGTCTGGCCGAGTCCGCCCCGGGGCCGGTCGAGATGCTGAACATCGGCGGCGGCTTCGGTATCCCCTATTTCCCGGGCGATCAACCGCTGGATCTCGGGCCGGTCGCGGAGCACCTGGAAGGCCGTCTGCCTGCGGTGCGGGATGCGCTCCCGGATGCGGAGATCATTCTCGAACTGGGGCGTTACCTGGTGGGCGAGGCCGGCATTTATGTGGCCGAGGTCCTGGACCGCAAGGAGTCGCGCGGTCAGGTGTTTCTGGTCACCAATGGCGGCTTGCATCACCACCTTGCCGCTTCCGGCAACTTTGGCCAGGTGATCCGCAAGAACTATCCGGTGGTGGTGGGCAATCGTGTGCGCGGTACCGAGCGCGAGGTCGTGAACGTGGTGGGCCCTTTGTGCACGCCGCTGGATGTGCTGGCCCAGCAGATGGAACTGGCACGCGCCGACGTGGGCGACCTGATCGTGGTCTTCCAGTCGGGTGCTTACGGCTACACCGCGAGCCCCACGCGCTTCCTCAGCCATCCGGAACCCGTGGAGATCCTGGTGTGAACGGCGCCGTTGCCGTGCCCCCGGAAAGCCCGGCCCTGCCGCTGGCGCGCCAGACGGTGTATCTGCCTTTCCGCTTCGGGTATCGCACCCTGGCGGAGCCGGTGCGCACGATGCAGGTGCTGCAGCTTCCGTTTACCCGGATCCGTGCCGAGCATGCCGAAGAGATCCTGACGGCCGCACCGGACGAGGACTGCCTGATCCGCTCCATGCCGGTGGAGGCGCCCCTGCCCCGCGTCTCGCGGTTTCGGGGGCGATTGCGCTTCGTGCCCCGGCAGTATCAGCGCCACTTCATTGATCTGACCACCGGGTGGGACGCGTATCAGGGACGGTTCAGCGCGAAGACGCGCGCGAGCATGCGCCGCAAGGTGCGCAAGCTGGCGGAGGCCTCCGGCGGCGCGGTCGACTGGCGCCAATACGACACGCCGGAGGGGATCCAGGAGTTTCATCAACTCGCCCGCGAGGTGTCGGCCCGGACCTATCAGGAGCGCTTGCTGGATGCCGGTCTGCCCGGGGGCAAGGCGTTCGTCGAGCAACTGGTGGAACGTGCTCGCGAGGGGCGGGTGCGCGGGTACCTGCTGTTTCTGCAGGGGCAGCCCATTGCCTATCTGTACTGTCCGATTGACGACGGGATTCTGCGTTACGCATTCCTCGGCTACTTGCAGGAGCATGCCGACCTGTCCCCCGGCACGGTCCTGCAGTGGCTGGTGCTGGAGGCGCTGTTCCACGAGGAGCGATTTGCCCTGTTCGATTTCAGCCCGGGGGAAGGCGCGCACAAGTCGCTGTTCGGGAAGGACTCCCGCTATTGCGCCGACGTGTACCTGTTGCGCCCGTCCTGGCGTAACCGCGCCCTGGTGTACTCGTATCTGGCGGTCACGGACCTTTCGCGTCTGGCCAGTGATGTGCTGAGCCGCTTGCAGCTCAAGGGCCGGGCCAAGCGTCGTGCCCGGGCGGCCGCGGCAGGCTGAGGGGCGATCGCTCGTGCGCCGACTGCGCATGTCACCGATGACGTTCGAGGCATCCGCCCTGTGGCTGCTCAAGCGACTGACCGGTCTCCAGGTCCATTGGCTCTACGAACTGCGCGCGGACGCCACGGGTAGTGGCAACCCGCACGGGGGGGCACCGGACGTCGGCTATCACCAGTTTCGTGATGTGGCCGGGTTCGACCGTCTGCCCGAGGATCAGGCCCAGGCGATCGCGGGACACACCGGCCGCTCACCCCGGCGCCTGTTGCGCGAGGGCGGGCGCATCCATGCGCTGGAGGCGGGCGGACGAATCGTGTCGCAGCTGAACGTGCAGTTCGGCGCATTCGATGTCTCCACGCCGATTCCGTTGCGGTTCTCCCTGCCGGCCGAGGCGTTCTTTGTCTCCTTCCTGTACACGCCGGAATCCGAGCGCGGGCGGGGGCACGCCCAGGCACTGGTGCGGCATGCCTGCGAGACGCTGTTTCGGGAAGGCTACGGGCGCGCGTACTGTCATGTCCGCTCCACCAATATTGCCTCTCGCCGGGCATTCCGGCGCGCAGGCTGGCGGCCGGCGGGGATCATTGTCGCGACTACCTCCGGACGCCTTGTCGCCACCCCCGGTACCCGCCGGCGGGGCTTCGGCGTCACGCGCCTCAAACCCGCCGCAGAACCCTCCGGATCCGGTCCTTGAATTTCAGGCGTGCGGCGAGGGCAGAGAGGGTGTCAGAGAGCCTGTTGAAGCTACCCAGAGAGGTGTAGAGCAGGGTCCCCCGCACGTTTCGCGGGAACAGGTAGAACTTGCCTTCGCGGCGCGACTGGTTCGAGAGTTTGCGCTTTGCCGCGTTGTCTCCGTGCAGCATGTCGACGCGCTGGATGGTCGGTGACAGCGAACAGAGGTCCTGGAGGGTCCGTGCTTGCAGCACAATGCCCGGATGCCATTCGGACCAGTCCGGGTCGTAGCCGATGTGGTGGCTGAAATAGGTGCCCTGAAAGACGAAGCCGACTCTCCAGGCGACCAGCTTCTGGTCCACAAACAAGCCGTAACATCGCGCGTAGCCGCGTTCGGCGGCGGCCTGCAGCATGCGCTCAATCCAGTGCCCTCGCTTTACCCCCAGTCCGAGCAGGCGGCTTTGGTAGGTGCGGGCCGATACGGGCTCGACGGTATCAAGAAACGCCGTGATCTCTTCCGGTCGGGAGAAGACATCCAGGCGCGCGCTTTGGCCGAAGTGTTCGCTGAATCGACGTTCACTGCGGCGGATATCCTGGCGGGCCTTGCGTGGCAACGAGCCGAGATACGCATCGAAGGTGCCTGGCAGGTCCGCCAGACGCCGCGTGTCCGTCTCGCCGCTTTGCAGTACGTGGTAGTGACGGCGGAGCTCGGCCGATTGCAGCGCCTGCCAGAGCGGTTCGCCTTCGACCACGCCGATCAGAAACACCACGCCGCGCCGGTCCAGGTGGCCTTTCAGCTCGCCGAGGACGGCCGTCAGGTCATCCTGCGACCAGTCGGGCAGGTTGCCGGTGAGTACATGGCGGCGGATCTCGATGCGCCTCAGGGCCATGCCACCGAGGACGAAGCTGAGGGCCCCGTCGTGGACATAGATGGGCAACTGGCGGGAGTCCCGCTCGGCCAGCAGCACGCTGCCGTGGCCGGGGTGCCGTATGGCGAGCAGCCACTCCGGGTCATGCTCCATCATCGTGCCCGGCGCCGGGGGCGTGAAGGTCTCGCCCGGCGAGGCCTGGCGCAGGACCCAGTTCGCTGCGCGGGCACGATCGTTCTGCTGGGTCGCCGCGGCGCTGGGGGAGCGGGCCATGCTCACACCCCGACCGAGGCGTGGTTGAGGCGGTTGACGAGGATGCGCCCCAGAGCCCGGTAGGCGGGGACATCGAGCGTGTCTTCATGCGGGGCCGCGGGCTCGTTTCCGAGTGTGCTCATGCAGGCCGCCTCCAGATCGGGCTGTTCCGCGACGAATTTGCACAGTCGTTTCAGGCGGTGACGATTGATGCGATCAAGGGTCGGCGACCGGGCGGCGTCGCCCCGGTGCTTCACGAACTCGAATGGGTGGGTGAGGACCACGACATCCGATACGCCCTGTTCGCGGGCCTTTTTCAGGACGGTCCGGGTCTCCGGCCAGGAGCATCCCGTGATCGTGAGGGTCTTGTAGTGGCGCTCGCCCCGCAGGCAAAAGTCCGTGTAGGTGGTGACCGGGAACTCGCGTATGCCGTCGATATCGTGATGTCCGGCGAACAAGTGCAGCTCGGGCTCGCGCGGGCGGTAGATCGCCAGGCCGATGTTCGAGGCGATCCCCATGCCGCAGCGGCGCATCGCCGCGTAGACGCCAAGCCCGACCTTGAGCCCGCCGGTACGCAGGACCGTGGGCGCGGGCAGGCCCCAGCGGGTGAAGGTGTCCTGGCCCATCCGGATCAGCCGAACCTGCTCGTCCTCGCTGCGGCGGGTGATGTCATCGTTCGGCGGATTCGTCTGCAGCTGTTGAGACCAGTTCGGCTGTTCGAAGTACGTCCAGCAGGGGTGCAGGTGGAGTTGCACGTCATGCCCCCGCGCGGCGATCTCGCGCGCGATGCCCCCCATGAGCTCGTCTCCGAAATAGCAGGTGTTCAGGGTCTCGACAAAGAAGGTGCCGCGAATGCCGTACTGCTCCAGGGTCTCCAGAAGATAGCCCAGACCTTCCGAGCGACCATGGCGCTCGCAGTAGACGGACGGCGGGCCGATCGGCCGCCGGCCCTGGGGGTCGGCAAAGGCCCCGCCGATGCTGAACTCGGTGTCGACCGTGATGTGGACACGGGTGGTCATGCGGCGCGGCGTTCCAAGGGTTCGGCGAGGTTGCGGGCCAGGCGCAGGCCGAAGCGCAGGGGCGTGCGGTCCCAGGGGGTAAAGCGCGGGAGCTGGAACGGATCGGAAGCCGCGCGCGCGGCGCCGGCGGCGGTGGAGACGGCGGCATCGAAGCCGCACTCGCGCGCGATCTGCACGTGCTCGGCGGCGTAGTCGCGGTCCGGGCGGCCGTTCGGGTAGGCGAACAGGCGCAGCGGGCGGTCCAGCAGCGTCTCCAGATCGGCCTTGCCGCGCTGGATCTCGGCGCGCGCGGTGGTGGCGTCCACCTCGGTGAGGATCGGGTGGGTGGCCGTGTGCCCGCCGATCCCCATGCCCGCCGCCGCCAGTTCGCGGACCTGGGCGCGAGTCATCATCAGGTCGTCAGGAAGTTTCAGTCCGAAGCGCCGGGCAAGTGCCTCGGTGCCGGCCGTGCGCTGCTCCGCGGGCTGGTACTTGAACTGGCCGATCAGGGCGCGGATCAACTCCCGCCGGTCGGCGATGGTGTCCAGCTGCCGCTGTCCCAGGCCCTCCGGCGTCAGGTCGATGGGGCCCGCTGGCAGGCGGCGTACGGTCTCGATCAGGGTGTCGTTGAACATGCGCCCGCCGTCGAGATACCCGGTGGCGATGAAGAAGGTGGCCGGCACGCCCGCCTCGCGCAGGATCGGCAGGGCGACCGTGGCGTTGTCGGCGTAGCCGTCATCGAAGGAGACGCTGACCGCGCGGGCGGGCAGCGTAGCGGCCTGCAGGCGGTCCACGGCCTCGTCCAGCGGCAAGGGGTTCATGGAGCGGGCCAGCAGGCGCATCTGCCAGCGGAAATCATCGGCGTGCGGATCGCCGGGCAACAGCGGGTCGGGTGCGGGCAGGACGCGGTGATAGATCAGGATGGACAGGCGCGCGCGGGAGCCGCCGGGCGACATCAGGGACAGCAGCGAGCGCAGCAGCATGCGGGTCAGCCCGTGGCGCGGGCGCGCGGCTCGTGCCCCAGCCACTGGGCGATGACGGAGGCAATACGCTCGCCGGCGCGGCCATCCCAGTATTGCGGGGCGCGGCCCTGTTTGCCGCCATGGTCCATGACGTCGCGGAAGGCGGCCTGCAGACGCTTCGGGTCGTGTCCGACCAGGACATTGGTGCCCTCGTCGATGGTGATGGGCCGTTCGGTATTCTCCCGCAGGGTGATGCAGGGTACGCCCAGCGCCGTGGTTTCTTCCTGCATGCCACCGGAGTCGGTGAGCACGACTCGCGCGTCCTTCATCAGGCCCAGCATTTCCAGATAGCCGGCCGGCGGCAGGACCGCGATGGGCGCCTCGCTCAGGTGGTGGTCCAGCCCGGAGGCCTGCAGCCGGTCGCGGGTGCGGGGGTGCAGCGGGAAGACCAGGGGCAGTTCGCGGGCGATGGTCGCGAGAGTGGCGATGAGGCGTTCCAGGATCGCCGGGTCGTCGACATTGGAGGGACGGTGCAGGGTTAGCACGCCGTAGGCACCATCCGGGGCGAAGCGCGCCGGGTCGATACCCGCGGATTGCAGGGATGCGTCCCAGGGCACGGCCCGCTCGAGGTTGTGGAGCTGGGTGTCGATCATCACGTTGCCGACGAAGTGGACGCGCTCGCGATCGATCCCCTCGCGCGCGAGGTTGTCGATGGCATGGCCTTCGGTGGTGAACAGGAGATCGGAGATCTGGTCGGTCAGAACCCGGTTGATCTCCTCCGGCATGCGTCGATCGTAGCTGCGCAGCCCGGCCTCGACGTGGATCACGCCGATCCCCTTCTTGGCCGCGACCAGGGCACAGGCGATGGTGGAGTTCACGTCGCCGACGACCAGCACGGCCCGCGGGTTCAGCGCGTCCAGCACCGGCTCGAAGCGGCTCATGACCTCGGCCGTCTGTACCGCGTGGGAGGAGGAGCCGACTTCCAGGTTGATGTCCGGGTACGGGATGTTCAGATCGGTGAAGAAGCGCTCGTTCATCGCCGGATCGTAGTGCTGGCCGGTATGCACGAGCTGCCCGGTGATGCCCGCGCCGGCCAGCGCGCGCATCACCGGGCCGATCTTCATGAAATTCGGCCGTGCGCCAACGACGCACACGATGTCGCATTGCTGATGGCTTGTCATGGGCTGTCGAGATGTCCTGTGGGCGCATGGGCGGGGCCCGCTTGCGACGACGCCAACGGGCGCTGCTGGGCATCCGCGATGGGTCCGCGAGGCCCGGTCGGGATCCCTGTTGAATCACTTTATCGTGTCTGCAGAAACATGCTGGGCCTTCGTGAATGGCTCGTTAGATCCGGTGTGGGTGGTAGTGCGTGACAACAGGGTGGCCGGGGGTCATCGTTGAGTTCGGCAAGTGGGTTGGGTAAGCGTTTTCGGCAAGGGAGGCCTCGGTGATGGAACGTTTCGATCGCGGACTGTGCCGTGCCCTTGGCGGGTTGCTGGCGGCGTGCGTCTTGCTGCAGGGGATACCGGTCGCCATTGCAGATCCAGGCACTTCTACGGTCACAAGTGAGCCTGGAACAGACCTGCCGGATACGGCCTGGAACGTGGTACGGGCGGGTCCGGAAGATTACCGTGCGCGGGTGGCGTCGCTGGAGCCCGGCGACTGGCTGCAGCTGGCACCGGGCGACTACCCCCGGGCCCTGCGGCTGCATGGCGTGCGCGGAACGCCGGAGCAACCCATCGTGATCAGTGGCCCGGTCGGCGGCGAGCCCGCCATCCTGCGCGGACGCCGCGGGGAGAACACGATCAGCCTGGTGGACGCCGAGCATGTCGTGATCCGGCACCTGACCCTGGATGGTGGTGGCGAACCCGTGGCCGGGGTGGTCGCCGAGGCGCGCGGTGATGGGGTCCATCACGTGACCCTGGAACACCTGACCATCCGTCATTACGACCATTCGCAAGGCAACGCCGGGATCACCACGCGGGCGCCCGCCCGGGACTGGGTGATCCGGCACAACGAAATCCACGATGTGGGGACCGGGATGTATCTGGGACAGCCGGACGGGACCAGCCCGTTTGTCGCTGGCGTGATCGAGCACAATCACGTTCACCGCACCCTGGGGTACAACATCCAGATCAAGCACCAGACGGACCGCGACGGGATCCCGGGGATGCCGGCGGAGCCGCGGGAGACCCGGATTCGCTACAACCTGCTGAGCAAGGCAGAGCGCGCCAGCGACGGGGGGCGGGCGCGGCCCAACCTGCTGGTGGGGCATTTCCCGCCCGCTGGGCCGGGGTCCCAGGACCGCTATCGCATCGCGGGGAACCTGTTCTATCAGAACCCGCACGAGCGTCTGTTTCAGGGCGAGGGGAATATCGAGCTACACGACAACCTGTTCCTGAACGATACGGGCGACGCGGTACTGGTGCGGCCGCACAACCACCGGCCACGCGAGATCCGGATCGTGAACAATACGATCCTGGCCACCGGGTTCGGCATCCGGGTGGACGCGTCGGGTCGGGCCTACGATCAGGAGGCGTCCGGCAACGCCGTGTTTGCCGGGGATCCGCTGCAGCTCTCGGGGCGTATCGCGGGCGGCGAGAACTTCACTGCGGCGCGCGCGGACGCGGCCCGGTATCTGGCGGCACCGGATGCCGGGCAGGATGCTCTGGATCTCTATCCCCGGGAGGGCGCTCTGCACGAGCGTTCTGCCGGCGTGAGTTCGGCCCCGGTCGCGGGTGCGGATCGCGACTACAATGGCCGTTTGCGCGAGCAGGCAGTCTGGGGTGCCTATGCCGGGCCGCCGGGGCCCAACCCCGGACGAGCGGACGGGGTCGGGCCGCGTGTCCCGGGCTGTGCACCCTGCCGCTGACGGGTTGCGAGCGTCGGTATCGCATACGAAAACGGAGAGGTATCCGGCCGGGCGCCCTCCATTACGATTGGCAACGAGAACGGACATCTTATGCATACGCTTCCCGCGCTGGATGAAGTCACCATCGGAGTAGTCGGTCTGGGGTACGTCGGCCTGCCACTGGCCGTCGAATTCGGCCATCAATGGCCCACCCGCGGGTTCGACATCGACCCGGAGCGGGTGCGGCAGCTGCAGGCCGGAGTGGACCGCACGCGCGAGGTGGAGCCGGAGAAGCTCGCCGCGACCCCGCAGCTGACGTACACCGCCGATCTCGAGGCCATGCGCGAATGCAACGTGTTCGTGGTGACCGTCCCGACGCCGATCGACCTGCACAAGCGACCGGACCTGAGACCGCTTCTGGGAGCCAGCCGCAGTGTGGGGCAGGTCCTCAAGCCGGGCGACACGGTGATCTACGAATCCACCGTTTACCCGGGGGCGACCGAGGAGGATTGCGTACCGATCCTCGAGGCGCAGTCCGGGCTGGTGCATAACCGGGACTTCTTCACCGGCTACAGCCCCGAGCGCATCAATCCGGGCGACAAGGAGCACGGGGTCACCTCCATCATGAAGGTGACCTCGGGCTCCACCCCGGAGGTGGCCGACTTCGTGGACGGGCTGTATGCGCGGGTGATCACCGCCGGGACGCACAAGGCCGAGAGCATCCGCGTGGCCGAGGCCGCCAAGGTGATCGAGAACACGCAGCGCGACGTGAACATCGCCCTGATCAACGAGCTGGCCCTGCTGTTCGAGCGCCTGGGCCTGGATACCGAGGCGGTACTGAAGGCGGCCGGAACCAAGTGGAACTTCCTGCCCTTCCGGCCGGGCCTGGTGGGCGGACACTGCATTGGCGTGGATCCCTACTACCTGACGCACAAGGCACAGGCGGTGGGCCATCACCCGGAGATGATCCTGGCCGGGCGGCGCGTGAACGATGCCATGGGCGCGCACATCGCGGACAACACGGTGCGCGCCCTGGTGCGCAAGGGCATCAACCCGGTGGGGGCGCGGATCCTGGTGATGGGGCTAACCTTCAAGGAGAACTGCCCGGACCTGCGCAACACCCGGGTGATCGACATCCACGCCACCCTGGCTGGCTACAACGCCGAGGTGACGGTCTTCGACCCCTGGGTGGACCCGGCCGAGGCCGAGCACGAGTACGGCATCACGCCGGTGACCGAGACGCCGGCACCGGGGCAGTTCGATGCAATCATCGTGGCCGTGCCGCACCGCGAATTCCTGCAGATGGGGATCGAGGCCATCCGCGAACTGGCACGGCCCGAGTCGGTAATCTTCGACGTGAAATCGGTATTCCCCCGTACTGCCACGGATCTCCGCCTGTAAGGGGGCGCCGAGCCCATCAGCGTTCGCGTTGATGCCCCCCCAGGTTCCTGATGGGGAAGCTTCGGGACCTGGCGCGGCGCGCACTGTTCCCCTGGGCCCCGGCGCGGCGCACGGATGGTGAACGCCACGCCCGCATAACGCCCGGGCTGTTCATGGGCGCGGCCGGAGCTACAGTGGCGGGACGCTTTCGTCCCGGGAGACGCTGAACCGTGTGTCCGTCCGCGTTGTTGCCCCATGGTTTCCGACGTGCCGCCTGATTGCAGGGGCGGCGCTGCGCCCCATGTGCATTCGGGCGTGACGCGCGCTTGCACCGATTCATGGATCGGCGCTTCCCTGACCCTTCGATGAGCCGGCCGCGCGCCGGTTCGGAACCGCTGTCGCTGCGTACCTGCGCGCTGTGGGCCTGGCTGTCGCTGGGCGCTGCGGTCTACCTGACGCTGCTGCCGTTCGAGTTCGGCTCGATGAGCCTGGAGCGCGCCTGGGAGATCTACCGTGGCATGAGCCTGACCGGCCCCGGGACCAGTGGCCGCCAGCAGTTCATGGCCAATGCCCTGATGTTCATGCCGTTGGGGTTCTCCTGGACCGCATGGCTGACTCATGGTCGCCGCAACCGGCTGCTTGCGACCGGCGCGTTCGTCTTCGTGGCCGCCCTGGGCCTGGCGGTTACGGCCGGCGTGGAGTTCTTGCAGGTGTGGTTGCCGTACCGGCATCCGGCGGCGGCCGATATCGCCGGAAACTTTTCCGGGGCAGTGGCCGGCTCGCTCGCCTGGCTGGCGTTGCGCGACCCGTTGGCGCGCTGGCGTCGGGTGCTGGAGGGTGCGGGTGCGCAGGCCCTGACCGCCGGGCTGGTGATCTATGCCGCCGCCTATGTGATGGTCGGCTTCGTCCCCTTTGACCTGGTGCTCGCCATGGACGAGCTGCGGGCTCGCCTGGCATCCGATGCCTGGGGCTGGTGGGTCGCTGCCGGGGCCTGCACCAGCGGGATTCGCTGTATCAGCTGGCTGACGCTGGAGGTGGTCGCCAGTATCCCGGTGGGGCTGCTCCTGGCATTGTGGCTGCACCGGCGCGGCGCGGCGCTGCTGGGGGCCGGGATCCCGCTGGCCCTGCTTCTTGCGGGCCTGCTGGAGCTGTTGAATCTCGCCACCCTGTCGGGCATCGCCGAGGGGCGGTCCGTGCTGTTGCGGGCCCTGGGGATGGGCATCGGCCTGGTCCTGTTCCGGAACCTGCCCGCGCATCCCCATGGCGTGATCCGGACGCTGCAGCAGTTCGCCACGCCGATACTCGTGATCGGTGCCGTGTTCTACGCGTTGTTGCTGGTCGCGCTCAACCACGGTTTCGGCCCGTTCCACGCCGATGTGGAAGCGGCCCGAATCCAGTGGGCCGACCTGAACCTGTGGCCGTTCTACTACCACTATCACGTGGACGAGATTCACGCCCTGCGCAGTACGGCGCTGCATCTGGCCATGTATGCACCGCTAGGGTTCCTGGTCTGGTTGTGGCAGCTGCGCCGTCCCCTGCAGCCGTCGGCGCTGAACCTGCTGGCCGTCGTGGCAGGGGTTGTCCTGGCGCTGCTGGTCGAGGCCGCCAAGCTCTTCGTGGACGGCGCGCGCCCGGACCCGGCCAGCCTGGTGCTTGCCGGCCTGGCCGCCTGGGCGATGGCCGCGCTGCTGCAATGGCTGGGTCGTGCCAGTGCCGTGGGGGGCGTACCCGCAGGACGGGCTGCGGCTGAGCCACGCGGTCCTCACCCGGAGCCGGCCGGGCCGGGCCCGAATCCGCGCGGTTTTCAGCGCCTGCGCCAGGCGCTTGCCGGCCTGCTGGCGCTGGCGACTCTGTTGCTGGCGGTGACCTGGCCGGTCGTGCCCGTGGCACTGAGCGCCGGGTTGCTGGCCTATGCCGCATTGCTGGCGTGGCGGCCGCAGGGCTGGCTGTTCGTGATCCCCGTGCTGCTGGCCACCCTGGACCTGACGCTCTACCACGGGCGCCTTTTCGTCTCCGAGCTGGACCTGTTCCTGTTGATGACCCTGGCCATGGCCCTCTGGCTCGGGCCGCATGCGCTGCATGCGGGGGCATCGTTGTTGCCGCGCGGCATTCGTTGGGCGCTGGGTCTCCTGGTGGCCTCGACGCTGATCAGCCTGGCGGTTGCCCTGTTCCCGCCCGGCACCTGGAACCCCGGCGAGGCGGTGCATTTTGCCCACCAGTGGAATGCCCTGCGGGTGGCCAAGGGCCTGCTGTGGGCGGTTGTCCTGCTGGCGATGCTGAGGGTTGCGTCTGTCCCGGTGCCGGAGCAGGTGACGCGCTGGTTTCTCCCCGGGGTGGCGCTGGCCCTGCTGGCGCAACTGGCGTTCGTGGTGCGCGAGCGGGTTACCTATCCCGGGCTGCTGAACTTCGATAGTGGCTATCGGCTGTCAGGGCTGTTTTCGGAGATGCAGGCGGGAGGGCCCAGCATCGAGACCTTTCTGGTGCTGGCCTTTCCCCTGGCCCTGATCTGGTGCTGGCGCCAGCGCCTCGGCCTGATGCTCGCCGGCTCGGCCCTGCTGGCGGTCGGGACGGCATACGCCGTGGCGATGACCTATTCGCGCGGCGGGTATCTGGGGTTGGCGGTGGCTGTGGTCGTGCTCGCGGTCGGGGTGCTGCTGGCGGCGTTGCATGGGCGCATGCAGGCTCGGCAGGGGGCACTGGTCGGTGTGCTGTTGCCCGTGGTGGCGATTGCCCTGGTTGCGGGCACCACGTTGGGCGGGTTTGCCGAGCAGCGGATGAGCCACATCGAACGTGACTTCGGGATCCGCATGGATCACTGGCAGGCCGCCCTCGAACTGCCGGGCGGCGGGCCGCTTTCACCTCTGTTTGGGCGGGGTGTCGGCAGTTTTCCGGAGCACTACCGGACCGGAAACCGGGACGGGCGCCTGCCCGGCAATCTGGCCTTCACCCGCGCGGAGGGTGAGCCGCGCCTGCAAATCGGCGGTGGCGATTCGTTGTTCGTGAATCAGCGGGTGAGCCTGCCCCGCGACGGTCTCTATACCTTGACCGTGGAGGCCGCCAGTGCCCAGCCCACGGGATTTCGAGTCTTCATCTGCGAGAAGCCCATCCGCCATTCCTTCGGTTGTCGCAGCGAGGGCATGCGCCTGGAAGACGGCGGACGTCAGACCTTCCAGTGGAGCTTCGACCTGGATCCGATGGAGGCACGCCCCTGGCCCATTCAGCGCGGCCTGGTGTTGTCGCTGGGGGTCGATGCGCGCCAGCGGTCTGTCACCGAATTTTACAGCGTGCAGGTTCGGGATTCGGCCGGTCGTGAATACGTCGCCAACGGCGACTTCGAGCATCTGGGCCGTTACTGGTACTTCACCACGGACCATCTGTGGCCGTGGCGGGTCGAGAATCAGTGGCTGGAGATCTATTTCGATCAGGGCTGGCTGGGTCTTCTGGCCTTTGTGTGGCTGACGCTGGCGGCCCTGGTTTTGCTGTTGCGGCGTTCGCTGGCGGGCGATGCGGTGGCGCTGGCGTCGACTGCCGCGTTGACAGGGGCATTGTCGATCGGCGTGTTCAGTACGCTGTTTTACTCCCCGCGGATCGCCCTGTTGTTCTACCTGGTGCTGTTGCTGGGCGTGGCGGCGTCCGCAGCGCCGGCCGCAAAGGGCGTCAGGCAATCCGCGAAGCCTCGAGCGGGTTGAATTTGGGGCAGTCGTGCGGTGCGCGGTCGGGGGCGTTATGGGCCCGTCCGGTCCGCTCGGCTTGTGCCTAACGCTGCCTCGATCCCGCGCCTGATCGGGCTGTTAAGCTCGCAGGACGAAACCGTGGTGGGGCCGGGGAGATGGGCGAGGCCTTTGATGCATTCGACGAGCGGCTGATGGAGCTGGCTCATTTTGTGGAGGAGGCCGAGTCCCTGGAAAAGGGGTTGGCCGGCCTGGCCGCGCTGGTCAGTCACGCCATGGAGTGCGAGCGCTGTTCGATCATGCTGCTGAAGCCGGACCCGGACGGGAGCGCGGTGCGCTTGCGCGTCCAGGCACATCACGGGTATCTGCCCGATCAGGCCTATGACGTGAGGCAACCCCTTGGCTCGGGTATTTCGGGGCGGGTGGCGAGTGCGCGCAAGGGGTTGCTGATTCGTGACCTGCATGCCTCCGATTTTGCAGCCGAGGCGCGGCGGGCCGAGGGTTCGGGTCCGGTCGACGTGATCGCGGTGCCAGTGATTCTGGAGGGCGACCTGTTGGGCGTGATCAACATCGACAGCCCCGAGGGGCGGGGCCGGCTGACGCAGGAGGATTTGCGCCGGGCGTTGATCCTGGCCCTGGTGGTGGCGAAGTCGGTCCTCGTCCATCGGTTAAAGGGACTTTTGCGCACGAGTTTTACGCAGATGGCGCTGGCGCGACAGCCGGGTGCGGCAACGGGCCCCATTACCCACGCCCCGGAACGCGTGGCCCGGTTGCTGGCGCGCACGCTGTACGACGAGATGAGCCGGGCCGGATTCTCCCGCGATCATGTGCTGATTGCCGCGACCGAACTCATTGGTCAGGTAAGCGAGGGCCGGGAATGAACCATCACGCGGTCATGGCGATGGCGCAAGGTGCGAACCGGTGAAGGATGCCGGCTTCGAACGCCGTTGGCGCCAGCGCTTCCTGGAGCGCGGGGCGAACCTGGAGGACGATGCCGGGATCGCGGGCTGGACGCACAGCGGCCTGCATAGCCGCATCCGGCAGTTCGAGCGACTGTGGCGGCGCGCCGACGTGGGGCCCGGTCGCTGGCTGGATGTCGGCTGCGGCGCGGGAACCTACACACGGATGCTGCATGCGCAGGGCCATGGGGTCTGGGGGCTGGACTACTCAACGCCCTCCCTGCAGAAGGCGCGGGATCGAAGTGATCCGGCGATCCCCTGGCTGGCGGCGGACATCAATCACCTCCCGCTGGCGGACGCCGCCTTCGACGGGGTGCTCTGCTTCGGCGTCATGCAGGCCTTGTCGGATCCAAAGCCGGCACTTGCCGAGATTCGGCGCGTTCTGCGCCCGGGAGGCGAGGCCTGGGTCGATGCGCTGAACCTGCGTTGCCTGCCCACGGCGGTTCGCGAATGGCGCCGGTGTCGGCGAGGGCGTCCGCCGCATCTGCGCTACGACGACCCTCAGGGTTTTCGCGCGGCGGCGGAGGCCGTGGGTCTGCGGCCCGAGGCGTTGTACTGGCTTCCGTTGGCCCCCGGCCGCCTGGCGCGCTTGCAGCCGCTCCTGGAGAACCGGGGCACCCGGAGTTTCCTGCAGGCGGTGCCGGCCGCCGGGGCGTGGCTGAGTCATTCGTTCATTCTGCGGGTGCGGCGGGTATGAGGGGCGGGCCACTCAGGGCTGTCGGAAAACTTTCCACTCGGCGCCTCCGCGTGCCCCGCGGGCTTTGTATCGTCGAGGGTCGGAGCCGTTATATCAGTAAGTTACCCGTTATTCAAAAGGCTGGCATCCCGCTTGCTATGTTCCAGGAGAAAGCGTCTGATTGCAGTGTACCCCCCGGATCGCAGCCCATTGCGGCGTGGCCGGGTGCCGTTGCCCGGACGGCGAAATGGCGAGGTTTGACCTGGAGCAGGCAAGCATGAGTGATGAACACGAGCACAACGGAAATCATGGCCCCGAAGACGTAGGCGAGGGCAAGTCCACCGCCCCCGTGGACCCGGACACGGGTTCGTCCGGCCTTCGCAGTCGCAGCCGGCGCCGCCTGACCGCGGCCGGCCTGGGTGGGGCGATGCTGGTGTCGCTCCCGGCCAAGTCGGTCTGGGGCGCCCAGGGGCAGTGCTCGCTGTCGGGCAACATCTTCTCCGCCAACGTCTCCAACATTGACCACGAGTGCACCGCGGGCGATGGCTGTACCTCGGCGTTCTGGAAGGACAACTGGGGTGCCTGGGAGTGCACCGGGTATTCCCCGGGTTCCTGCATTCAGACCAGCGGGACCGACAACAACTGCCAGCGTTTTGACGCCACCGTGGGTACGGGCGGGGCGACCTCCTTCGAGGAGGTCTTCGGTTACAGGCCGGAATGTCTGACCGGCACACCCTCGCTGATGGAGGTGCTCCATGCCTGGGGCGTGTGCAGGGGGTCGCTCGACTGGCATGCAGTGGGCGCCGTTCTGAACGCAGCGTGTACCTCGATCGACTTCGGCGCCTCGGTCGACGAGGTGATCAAGGCCTATTCGATGGCCCGCGAGGATGTGGGCAAGCACTCCGCGGTGACGAACGTCTTCGCCTACATGAACGAGCGCTTCTGCCCGATCAACGGCCTGGGCGACTGCGGAGACGGCTACACGCGCAACGAGGCGGGCGAGTGCGTGGAGGTGCGGACCAACTCTTCCACTCTCAATCGTTGATATCCCGGGGCGCTGCCCACCAGCGCTCCTGGGCCGGTCGGTACACGAGGCCCCCTTGTCCGTTTCTGAAGAATCCTTTGCGCTGATCCCGCTGCCCGCCGCTCACGTGCGGGCATGGGGTGAATCGGTGGTTGTCTATGATCAGCGCTGTGGCGAGACGCACGTGCTGCAGCCCCCTCTGATCGACATCTTCCAGGCCCTGCAAGAGGGGCCGATGACGCCGGCCACCCTGTTCGAGTACCTTGAACAGCGATATGACGCCACGGAAGGGGACCTGGAGGATGCGATGCACGCCGGCTTGAGCCAGTTGCGGCAGCATGATCTGATCCGTGTCTCCCCGGAGTCGCGGGACGCGTGATTGCCCATGAAGACCTGAGGGCGGGGTTGCGGGACGCCGGCCTTGCCATCCAGGTGGGGCCCTTCGTGGTCCGCTTGCGTTCGCGGCTGGACCGGGTCGAGCACTCCGTGGCCCTGTTCTACGACCGGCAACTTTTGCCGGCCGCCAGTACCCCCTTCGCCGATTTCCACGTCACCCTTGCGGCCTCCCCCGGCCTGCGCTCGGTTTGGCGTCCGCAGGCGCGTTTCTTTCTGGATGGTCGCTCGCCCTTCCGCCCCCTGCCGCTGGCGCATGCCTATCCGCTGTTCGAGTGGGGGCTGAACTGGTGCATTGCCCAGCACGCCCATGACTTCCTGATGATCCATGCGGCGGTGCTGGAGCGCGACGGCCGGGCGCTGGTGATGCCGGGCGAGCCCGGGGCGGGAAAGAGCACGCTGACCGCGGCCCTGACCCTGTCGGGCTGGCGGTTGTTGTCGGACGAATTCGCCCTGCTGTCGCTGGCGACCGGCAAGCTGGTCGCGCTGCCGCGTCCGGTCAGCCTGAAGAATGCCGCCATCGACCTGATCCGCGAACGCCATCCGCAGGCGATCATCGGTCCCGCCTCCCACGACACCAGCAAGGGGACCGTGGCACATCTGAAGCCACCGGATTCGAGCATTGAACGGATGCACCAGCAGGCCGGGCCGGCTTGGCTGGTCTTCCCGCGCTTTGCGGCCGGAGGACGTGACCGCCTGCAACCTCTGGAGCGGGCCGAGGCATTGCTGAAGCTGATCGGCTCGTCCTTCAATTACAGCGTGGTGGGCGGAGCGGGTTTCGGGGCAGCGGCCGATCTGATCGAGCAAAGCGCCTGCCTGAATCTGGAGTACGCGGACCTGGATGCCTCCCTGGGGTTGCTGAATGATCTCGCCGGGGCGGGCGCATGATCCGTCCCGCGCTGGAGCAACTGCTCGCGGTCCTCGCCGAGCCGGCAGCCTCCCGCAGTCTTTCGCTGGCGGATTGGGATTGGCTGGTCCGGGTGGCGCGAGTGGCCTCTCTGGAGGGGCGGTTGCATGCCTTGATCAAGGATGCCGGGGCGTTGTCGGATGTGCCTCCGGCGCCCCGGCGACACCTGCACGTCGCGCGGGTCCTGGCGGATCGCCAGCACGCCATGGCTCGCTGGGAGGTGGCACGGATTCACGAGGCCCTGGCGCCGGAGGCGATCCCGGTGATGCTCCTGAAAGGCGCGGCCTACGTGATGGCCGGGCTGCCCAGTGCGCCGGGGCGGCAGTTCTCCGATGTCGACATCCTGGTCCCGCAGGCGCAGATCCAGTCGGCGGAACAGCACCTGTTCGTTCAGGGGTGGGTCTGCGAGGGCTACGACACCTACGACCAGACCTACTATCGCCAGTGGATGCACGAGCTGCCTCCGCTCACGCACATGCGGCGCAAGAGCGTGCTGGATGTGCATCACACCATCCTGCCGCCGACCGCGCGGTTGCATCCCGATCCGGAACTCCTGTGGGCGGCCGCGCTGCCGCTGGATGGCTTTCCCGGAATGTACGTTCCGGGGCCGGCCGACATGGTCCTGCACAGTGCGACGCATCTGTTTCACGATGGCGAACTGGAGAACGGCCTGCGGGACCTGGCGGATATGGATGCGCTACTGCGTCGTTTTGTGGCGGAGGATTCGGACTTCTGGGAACACCTGACGGCGCGCGCCTTCGAGATGGATCTGGCACGCCCGCTCTACTATGCGTTGCGCTATGGTCGCGAGTTCCTGCAGACCCCCGTCCCCGATTCGGCGTTCCGCGCGCTGGCCGCGGCGCGTCCGGCGCGTCCTCTTCTGGTGCTGATGGACGGCCTGTTCCGGCGCGGCCTGAAACCGCATCACTGGAGTTGCGACGGCCGGTTGTCCGGCACCGCCCGCTGGTTGTTGTATGTACGCTCGCACTATCTGCGCATGCCCTTGCACTTGCTGGTTCCGCACCTGCTGCGCAAGGCGGCCAAGGACCATCGCAAGGGCAACAGGAACCAGGCTGAGCCCTGATCGGAGTGGCCAGGGCTCAGGGGGCTGCGGGGCCGGAAACCATGGCTTCGGAAAGGGCCATCAGGGGTGCGAGAAACAGTTCGCCGCGGAACAGGATGCGCGGGCCTGCCACCAGCCCCATGCACCGATAGCGTAGTTGTGCCATGCCGGAGCCCGCCAGGCCGCGCCCCGCGGTTTCCACTTGCTCCGCGGGGCTCACCAGGATGTGCAGGGCGTCGGCGCTTCGCAGGGCGCGTGCTAGCCGCTGGTCCACGCTGATGTGGTGCGCGGTGTAGACCATGGGGTCGCGGTAGAAATCGTGGCCGTCTGCATCGGCCTTTTCGAGCAGGGCGCAGGAGATCAGCGCGGCGGGAAACATGTCCGGAAAGTTGATGCGATCTTCGAGCTCGTCGAAGTAGTCCGCCTGGCGCACGAGTGACCCCGACAGCAGGTTCTTGGCATTGCTGTTGGACATGAACTTGCGCTTGTGGAACCACCCGTTTTCTGCAAGCACGCAGCGATCCTCGAGCTGCTCGAGTCGGACATCCGCGGGCAGCGGCAATGACTCGCCAGGCAACGCCTGGGGTGTCAGGGAGTCGCGTACATGGCCGAGCAGCACCAGTCCGCTGCCTTTGCGCATCGCGATGCGATTGGATACCTGCGGCTGTCCCGACGCATCCGTGCCCCGGAGGGTGGGTTTGACGACGGTGGTGAACGGCTCGTCGACGCGCAGGGCGCCGGCGAACGTGAATTGGTAGTTGCGGAACCGGAGTTGCGAGGTGCTTCCGGCATCGCCCTCGGCGATCCGCATCCGGGTCACCAGGGCCTCTGCCAGACACTCCAGCTGAAAGCCCAGCACGATCGGTCCGCCAAACGGATTGCCGCGGATGCGCGTCCATTTGTCGCCGTCATGGAACGGGTTGAAGTCGTCCGTGGCGTTGCGGGCCACATCGATGTGGATCTGGCGGTAAACGCAGCGAGTATCGGACGATGAGGCCGCCATGGGTGTGCCTTTGTCCGGCTCGGACTTGCCGTGAGGGGAGGGGGTGCGGATCAGCCTACTCCTGGTAGCTGGCCAGCAGCGGGCGGATCCGGTCGGCGGGGACCGCATAACTGATGCCGCTGGGCCGGCTTACTGCGGCCTCGCGCCCGCCCTGGACGAAGACCTGGTTGATTACGCCGACGACTTCGCCATTGTCGATGCGGTAGAGGGGGCTGCCGCTGTTACCGGGGTAGGCGGTGGCATCCAGCTGAAACACCATCGGCGCGCCGGCGCGCAGTTGCCGGATGTGAGCCTCGCTCAGTTCTCTCGAGCGGCGGGCGGTGATCGCCATGGGGGTGCGTGCGGCCACGTTGGCACGATGGGTCGCGGGGTAGATGCCCAGGATCATGCCGATCGGGTAGCCAGTGAAAGCCAGCTGCTCGCCCGCGCGTACGGCGTCCGACGATCCCAGTCGCAAGGGGGGCAGTGGAGGGCCGGCGATCCGCAACAGGGCCAGGTCGTCGTTCGCCGAATGGGCCACAAGCTCCGCGCTGTGGATGGAGGTGTCGCGACCTTCGCCGCTGACTACCACGAGTTGCTCGCGGTTTGCATGATCCAGTGATTCCGGGATCACATGGTGATTCGTAACGATGAGGCGCCCGTCGCCGACCGCAAATCCGGTTGCGAGGTAATTGGCTCGCGGGCTGCGCGACGGCTGGTGGGTCGCAATACTGACTACCGAGGGCTTGATGCGCTCGATCGTGTCCGGCAGTCCGTCGGCGGCAGCCGGGCGCTGGGTAACCAGCAGGGCCAGAAGGCTCGCCGTGGCCAGCACCTTCAGCGTCTTCCTCGCGCGCTGCCAGGTGTCTGCCGAAAAGCCCCGGGAGAAGAGGGCGGATCGCTTGCTCGTCGTGCTGTCCATGGGCCATCCCCGCCAGTCGATGGTTCGAGTCTAGGTCAGGCGGTTCCGGCCGTGGTGCTGATGCGTTAGGCGAAGGGGGTCATGGTCAGCGGGCGCTTTAACGCCGCGTCGACGCCCCGTCAGTTGAAGACGATGGTCTTGTTGCCGTGAGTGAGGACGCGGCCCTCGAGGTGGTAGCGCAGGCCGCGGGCGAGGACCCAGCGTTCGACGTCGCGGCCCTTGCGGATCAGGTCCTGCACGCCGTCGTCGTGGCGGATGCGGGTGACGTCCTGCTCGATGATCGGGCCGGCGTCGAGGTCCTCGGTGACGTAGTGGCAGGTGGCGCCGATCAGCTTCACGCCGCGGGCGAAGGCCTGGTGATAGGGGCGGGCACCGACGAACGACGGCAGGAAGCTGTGGTGGATGTTGAGGATACGCTCGGGGTATTCGTCGCAGAGCGTGGGCGGCAGGATCTGCATGTAGCGCGCCAGCACGATGGCATCGGGCGCCAGCTCGGCGAGGCGCGCCTGCAGGGTGGCAAAGGCGGCCGCGCGGTCTGCGCGCGGCACGGGGATGTGCTCGAACGGGATGCCGTAGCAATCCGCCAGCGGTGCCAGGTCGCGGTGGTTGGAAAGGATCGCCGGGATCTCCATCGGCAGTTCGTCGTTGCTCCAGCGGGCCAGCAGGTCGCTGAGACAGTGCGGTTCGCGCGAGACCATCAGCACCACGCGCGGGCGGGTGTCGGCCCCCGCCAGCCACCAGTCCATGCCAAGATCGCGGGCCAGTTCATCCAGCCGTTCACGCAGGGCGGGCTCGGCATCGATGGGCAGCGAGAATACCCAGCGCATGAAGAACCAGCCGGCCTCGGCATCGGTGTGCTGGGCCGCCTCGGTGATCCAGCCATCGGTATTCGCGATTGCGTTGGCAATGCGCGCGACGATTCCGTGCTGATCGGGGCAGCGGATACTCAGCCGAAAACGGGGTCGATCATCCATGTCGTTTAAGTATCCCGAATAAGGTCAAGGGCGGGTTTCACCACGAAGCGCGCAAAGGCGCGGAGAAGATCATGGACATTTTTACCACAGAGGGCATCGCCCCAAGCGAAGTCATCCCGGAAACCGCGCAGCGGTTATCCGGGATCTCCCGGGGTTGGCGATGCGTCGGTGGCAGCCTTGGAAGATCCCGGCTCTCCGCTGCGCTGCGGCCGGGATGACGAGATTCTGCTACGCATCGGGTCCGGGCGGTGCCAAAGGATCAATGCGATTCGCGGCGCGCCTCAGCATCCTGCCTGCCACAAAGCCATCCCCGGTTATCTCCGTGACCTCTGTGGTTCATTCGCCTTGCCCTCTTCATCTCTTCGTGCGCTTCGTGGTGAACAAATCGCCGCAAGGAAGGACGGGGCGGGTCAGGCAGATTCGCGGCGCAGGCCGGTGGGGATGGAGAAGGTGATGGTCTCTTCGCGGCCGGCGAGTTCGGAGACGGCGTCGACGCCGTGCCCGCGCAGGAAGTCGAGCACCTCGTTGACCAGGATCTCCGGGGCCGAGGCGCCGGCGGTGACGCCAATGCGGCTCTTGCCCTCGAGCCAGGCCGGGTCGATGTCGGCTGCGCCGTCCACCAGATAGGACTCCACGCCCATGCGTGCGCCGATCTCGCTCAGGCGGTTGGAGTTCGAGCTGTTCTTCGAGCCGACCACTAGTAGCAGGTCGCATTGCTTCGCCAGGTCCTTCACCGCGTCCTGGCGGTTCTGGGTGGCGTAGCAGATGTCCATCTTGCGCGGGCCTTCGATCTTCGGGAAGCGCGCGGTCAGGGCGTCGATGATCCCGGCGGTGTCGTCCATCGACAGCGTGGTCTGGGACACGAAGGCAAGCCGGTCGGGGTTGGCCACCTCGAGGTTCTCGACGTCCGCGATGGTCTCGACCAGCATCATGCTCCCGCCCCGGGAATCATCGAACTGGCCCAGGGTGCCCTCGACCTCGGGGTGCCCGGCGTGGCCGATCAGCACCACCTCGCGGCCCTCGCGAGCGTAGCGCGCTACCTCCAGATGCACCTTGGTGACCAGCGGGCAGGTGGCGTCGAACACCGTCAGGCCGCGTTGTTCGGCCTCCTGCTGCACACGCTTGGGCACGCCGTGGGCGGAGAAGATCACCACCTGGCCGTCGGGGACCTCGTCCAGCTCGTCGACGAAGCGCACGCCGGCATCCGTCAGACGCCCGACCACGTGCCGGTTGTGTACCACTTCATGGCGGACGTACAGCGGCGCGCCGTAGATCTCCAGGGCGCGTTCCACGATCTCGATGGCGCGTTCCACCCCGGCGCAGAAACCGCGCGGATTGGCGAGCTGGGCCTGCATGCTCATAGGAGACTCTCCTGCGACCTATTGCGGTTCACTTACCGATAGCACATCCACCTCGAAGGTGAAGTTCTGCCCCGCCAGCGGGTGGTTGAAATCCACCGTCACGGTGTCGTCCTCTACCGCTTCGATGCGGCCGGGTACGGCATCGCCGGCCGGGCTGTTGAACTCGTAGATGTAGTCCACTTCCAGCGGCAGGTCGGCCGGGAACTGCGAGCGCGGCATCTGCTGCACCGCCGCCTGGTCCCGAAACGGGAACATGACGCCGGCCTCGATCGCAAATTCCCGGTGGTCGCCCGCGATCAGACCGACCAGCAGATCCTCCAGCCCGGGCAGGATCTCGCCGGAACCGATCTCCAGGGTGATGGGTTCTTCGCCCGTCCCGTCCACGACAAAGCCGTTTTCCAGGATCAGGCGGTAGTGCATCTCGATGTGCGCGCCCTTGGTGGCCGTGGTCATGTGTGCTCCCGACTAGTCTGTGTTGCCCGAGTGGCTGCGATCGCCCTCGATGAAGGTCGCGACGATCAGCGTGATCGCCCCTACAACAATGGCCATGTCCGCCACGTTGAAGGCCGGCCAGTGATAGCCCGCCCAGTGAAAGTCCAGAAAATCCACCACCGCGCCGTAGCGCACGCGGTCGATCAGGTTGCCGATGGCGCCGCCCAGCACCAGGCCCAGGGCGGTCACCGACCACCAGGCCTGGCGTGGCAGGCGGGCCAGCCAGACGAGGATCAGAAGCCCGATCACCACGGCAATGCCGGTCAGCAGCCAGCGGCCCCAGTCCCCGGCCCCGGCCAGAAAGCTGAAGGCCGCACCCGGGTTGTACACCAGCGACAGGTTGAAGAAGCTCGTGACCTCGACCGGCGCGAACAGCGTCAGCGCATGCTCCGCCCAGACCTTGGTGACCTGGTCGGCCAGCACGATGGCCACCGCGATCAGCAGCCCCGGGCCGAGGCCGGACCCCCGCAAGCCCATCAAGCGAAACGCCGGGTCTCGCCCGGGCCGTCCACGTTACTGACGCAGCGCCCGCACAGTTCCGGATGCTGGGTGTGTTGACCGACGTCCGGGCGGCGGTGCCAGCAGCGGGCGCACTTGGGCTGTTCGCTCTTGTGCACCGCCACGCCCAGCGGCGTCCCGTCGCCGAGTTCCGCGGCATGCGCAGCTTCCGGTGCGGCGCCTTCGGCGAGGCGTGCCTCGGAGGTGATCAGCACGAAGCGCAATTCGTCTCCGAGGCGTTCCAGCAGGCTGCGGGCACTCGAGTCGGCCGGCAGGTGCAGGTCGATCTCGGCATTCAGCGAGGCGCCGATGCCCTGCTCGTTGCGCGCCAGTTCCAGGGCGCGGGCGACATGGGTGCGCACCTCCAGGATGCGGTCCCAGTCGCCATCGGAGAACGTGGCGTCTTCCGGCAGGGGCGCCAGCCCCTCGTACCAGGTGGCGAACAGCACGCTGTCCGGACGCTCGCCGGGCAGCAGTTCCCAGATCTCCTCGGCGGTGAAGGTCAGGATCGGGGCCACCCAGCGGGTCAGGGCCTCGGCCACGTGATACAGCGCGGTCTGTGCCGAGCGGCGGGCGTGCGAGTCTGCCTGGGTGGTGTACTGACGATCCTTGATCACGTCCAGGTAGAAACTGCCCAGCTCCACCGAGCAGAAGTTGTGTACCCGCTGGTAGATCTGGTGGAACTGGTAGCCGTCGTAGGCCTGCGTGACCTGGCCCTGTACCTGCAGTGCGCGGGCGACGATCCAGCGATCCAGTGGCAGTAGATCCTCCAGCGGCAGGGCGTGTTCGGCCGGCTCGAAGCCGTTCAGGTTGCCCAGCAGGAAGCGCGTAGTGTTGCGGATGCGGCGATAGGCATCGGCGGTGCGGTCGAGGATGTCCTTGGAGATCGCCATCTCGCCGGAGAAGTCGGTCGCCGCGACCCACAGGCGCAGGATGTCCGCCCCCAGGGTGGAGACCACCTCTTGTGGCGCGACCACGTTGCCGCGCGACTTGGACATCTTCTCGCCCTTCTCGTCCACCGTGAAGCCGTGGGTCAGCACCGCCTTGTAGGGCGCCTCGCCACGCATGGCCACGCTGGTCAGCAGGCTGGACTGGAACCAGCCGCGGTGCTGGTCCGAGCCCTCCAGGAACAGGTCCACCGGCAGCTCGCCCAGTTCCGGGCGTTTCTCCACGACCGTGGAGTGCAGCACGCCGGAGTCGAACCAGACGTCCAGCGTGTCGTTGAGCTTCACGTAGTCGTCGGCCTTCTCGCCCAGCAATTCCTGCGGATCCAGCTGGAACCAGGCCTCGATACCGTCGCGCTCGATGCGCTGTGCGATGGTCTCGATCAGCTCCGCGGTATGCGGATGCAGGCGGTTGGTTTCCTTGTGCACGAAGAACGGGATCGGCACGCCCCAGTTGCGCTGGCGCGAGATGCACCAGTCCGGGCGGTTGACCACCATCCCGTGGATCCGGGCCTGGCCCCAGCTCGGCATCCACTCCGTGTCGGCGATGGCCTTCAGGGCATCGGCGCGCAGCTCGGCGCGGTCCATGCTGATGAACCACTGCGGCGTCGCGCGGAAGATGATCGGGGTCTTGTGGCGCCAGCAATGCGGATAGCTGTGCTCGAACTTTACCGCCACGATCAGCGCGGCGTGCTCCTTCAGCACGTCGATCACGTGGCCGTTGGCCTGGTGCACGTTCTCGCCGGCGAAGTGCGGGGTGTCGGGCAGGAAGCGGCCATCCGGGCCCACCGGGTTTTCCACCGGCAGGCTGTACTGCAGCCCGACCGCATAGTCCTCCTGGCCGTGGCCGGGGGCGGTGTGCACCGCGCCGGTACCGGTCTCGGTGGTCACGTGATCGCCGAGGATCAGCGGCACGTCGCGCTCCAGGAACGGGTGGCGCAGCATCAGGCCTTCCAGTGCCTGACCCTTGGTGCGTGCCACGATGTGGCCTTCGCCCAGGGAGTAGCGCGCCAGGCAGTCCTCGACCAGGTCCTCCGCCAGCAGGATGCGCTCGTGTTCCAGCTCCACCAGGGCGTAGTTCAGTTCCGGGTGCAGGGCGACCGCCTGGTTGGCCGGCAGGGTCCAGGGGGTGGTGGTCCAGATCACCACGCTGATCGGGCCGCGCGAGCCGTCGATGCCGTCGAAGCGGCGCAGGAAGTCGATGTCGTCGACCACGCGAAAGCGTACGTCGATCGCCTGAGAGAACTTGTCCTCATACTCGACCTCGGCCTCGGCCAGGGCCGAGCCGCAGTCCACACACCAGTGCACCGGCTTCTCGCCCATCTGCACGTGGCCGCGCTTGAAGATGGTGCCCAGCGCGCGGACGGTGTCCGCCTCCACCTGGTAGTTCATGGTCAGGTAGGGGTTGTCCCAGTCTCCCAGCACGCCCAGGCGCTGGAAGTCCGCGCTCTGGCCGTCCACCTGCTCCTGGGCGTATTCGCGACAGGCCTTGCGGAAGGTCGCGGCGTCCACGTCGCGCCCGGCCTTGCCCAGCTTCTGTTCCACCTTCAGCTCGATCGGCAGGCCGTGGCAGTCCCAGCCCGGCACGTAGGGGGCGTCGAAGCCGGCCAGCGTGCGGCTCTTCACGATCACGTCCTTGAGGATCTTGTTGACCGCGTGGCCGACGTGGATCGAGCCGTTCGCATACGGAGGGCCGTCGGCCAGCACGAAGCGCGGCCGCCCGGCGCAGTATTCGCGCAGGCGCTGGTAGCGGTCCTCGGCCTTCCAGGCCTCCAGCCACTCCGGCTCCCGCGTCGCCAGGCCGGCGCGCATGGGTAAGGCCGTCTCGGGCAGGTTGAGGGTGTCCTTGTAGGGGTTCGGCGGTGCCGGTTTGCGTGCCATTAGCGAGTTCCGGATCGGCCCTGCGGGCCGGTTTCAGTCGTGTGCGGAGAGTTGCGTGCGGGCGGTTTCGACGTCACGCGCGATCTGCGCGCGCAGCGTCTCCAGTCCCTCGAAGCGTTGTTCGCCGCGCACCTGCGCGACGGGTTCAAAACAGACGGCCTCGCCGTACAGGTCGGGCTGGCCCTCGAGTACGTGGGCCTCCAGACGCTGTTCGGTGCCACCCACCGTCGGACGCCAGCCGATGTTGGCGACGGCGGGCAGGGCCTCGCCGGAGGCCCGGCGCAGCCAGCCGGAGTACACCCCGCGCAGTGCCAGCGGCCATGGCCCCAGGCGCAGGTTCGCGGTAGGAAAGCCGATGGTGCGCCCGCGCTTGTCGCCGTGTGCAACCCGGCCGTGCAGCCGGTAGGGCCGCCCCAGGAGCTCCGCCACGCGGGCGAAGTCGCCGGCGACGGCGGCGGCACGCACCCGCGTGCTGCTGATGCGCCCCTCGGCGTCACGCACCGTCGGGGTGGATTCGACGGTGAAGCCGAGACGTTTGCCGGCCGTCTGCAGGGCCGACTGATCGCCCTCGCGTCCGCGTCCGAAACGGAAGTCGTCGCCCACCAGCACATGGCGGGCGCCCAGACGGCGATGCAGGACCTCCTCCATGAAGGCCGTGGCCGAAAGCCCCGCCAGCTGCGCGTCGAAACGCAGGACCCAGGCTGCGCCGAGGGCGCTGTCGCCCAGCGTCACCAGGCGATCGCGCAGCCGCTGCAGGCGGCCGGGTGGCGCGGGGGCCTGGGAGCGTGCGGCGAAGTACTCGCGGGGCAACGGCTCGAAGGTCATCAGGAGCGCCGGCGCCTGGCGATCCTGCGCCGCCTCGAGTAGCCGTCCCAGAACAGCCTGATGACCACGATGCAGACCATCAAAGTTGCCAATGGTCACCACCGCGCCATGCATGCCGGCTGCCTCGAACGCCTTGCTGTCGGCCGGCCCCAGGCCGCGAATCAGCCGCATCGCCCCGATCCCGCGCAAAACCGAAAGTATAACCCGCCGGGGCCTTCCCCGGCATCATTGATCGGTGCCTTCGCGCAGCAGCAAGTGGTGCGGGCGCACACCGGTCAGCCACAACGTGGCGGCGAGTGTGGCGGTGCCGGCCAGGATCAGGCCGGTGAGCGCCAGCAGGCGGGTGTCGACGGGCCACTCGGTCCACTGGCCGAACTCCGGCGAGAGCCAGATCAGCACCCCGATCATCGCGGCGAGCCCCAGGGGCAGCCCCAGGCGTAACGAGCGCAAACCCGGTCCTGGCTGGTAGATGCCCTCGCGGATCAGCCCGCGGTAGAGCAGCCCGGCGTTGATATAGGCCGAGGCCGAGGTGGCCAGCGCCAGTCCGGCGTGCGCTCCGGGCGTGCCGGAGAGGTACCACGGCAGCACAAAGGCGCCGTTCAGCACCATGTTCCAGAGCATGGCGATGATCGCGATCTTCACCGGGGTCTTGGTGTCCTGGCGAGCGAAGAAGCCAGGCGCCAGCACCTTGATCAGGATGAAGCCGGGCAGGCCCAGGGCATAGGCCGCCAGGGCCATCGCGGTCATGTAGGTATCGAACTGGGTGAAGGCCTGATACTGGATCAGCGTGGCCAGGATCGGCACTGCCAGCACGACCAGGCCGACCATGGAGGGCAGCGCGACCAGCATCGCCAGGCGCAGGGCCCAGTCCAGGGTGCGACCGAAGGCGGCCGGGTCGGCCAGGTTGTACTGCCGCGCCAGGCGCGGAAGGATCACCGTGCCGATCGCGATCCCGAACAGGGCCAGCGGCAGCTCCACGAAGCGGTCGCCGAAGTACAGCCAGGAGATTGATCCGGCCACCAGGAACGACGCGATCAGGGTGTCCACCAGCAGGTTGATCTGTACCACCGAGGTCCCGAGGATCGCCGGCAGCATCAGCTTCACGATCCGGCGCACCCCCTCGTGGGCGCGTCCAAAGCGCGGGCGCGGCAGTAGCCCCGCGCGCCACAGAAAGGGGATCTGGAAGGCCAGTTGCAGGGCCCCGGCGATAAACACCCCCCACGCGAGGGCGACCACCGGCTCGTCGAACATCGGCGCCAGCCACAGCGCGGCGACGATCATCGACAGGTTCAGGAAGACCGGGGTGAAGGCCGGCACCGCAAAGCGCCCGATGCTGTTGAGAATGCCGGCTGCCATCGCGGTCAGGGAGATGAACAGCAGATACGGGAAGGTGATCCGCAGCATGGCTGCGGCGAGGTCCTGGCGCCCGGCCTCCTGGGTGCCCAGCCCCGGGGCGAACACCCAGATCAGTGCCGGCGCCGCCAGGATCCCGATCAGGGTCACGACGGTGACCACTGTCATCAGGGTGCCGGCGGTGTGATCCAGCAAATCACGCAGGGCCTCGCGTCCGCGCTTCTCGCGAAACTCCGCGAACACCGGAACGAAGGCCTGGTTGAAGGCGCCCTCGGCGAACAGTCGGCGCAGAAAATTCGGGATGCGGAAGGCGACGAAAAAGGCGTCGGTGGCCGGGCCGGCGCCGAAGGTGACCGCCAGCACCATGTCGCGCAGATAGCCCATGATCCGGGAGATCATGGTCATGCCACTGACGACGGCGGTGGAGCGAAACAGGCGGTTCATCGCGTGCGGGAGCAGCCTTCGGGAAAGCCCCGCAGTGTACTTGAATCATTCTCGATGAACTTCCGCATTCACCACGAAGCGCACGAAGACATGCAGGAGGTCCGGGTCAAGGGCGATTGCACTGCGGATGAGCACTGCGAATCCGTCTGTTCGTGTGCTTCGTGGTGAATACAGAACGCCGGACACGAAAAAGGCCGCCCGGAGGCGGCCTTTTCGGACGGTCCAACGAAGGAGCCGTCAGCCTTGGGAGTGGCGCCTTAGATGGCGGTCACTTCGCCGGCGGCCAGGCCCTTGGCGGTTTCCTGGATTTCAAAGGAGACCTTCTGGCCTTCGGCCAGGGTCTTGAAACCCGAACCGCTGATCGCGGAAAAATGGACGAATACGTCCTTGCCGCCATCATCGGGGGTAATGAAACCAAAACCCTTGCTCTCGTTGAACCACTTCACAACACCAGTATTCACAACTTGTAACCTCTTCATGTAACTAACAAATGTGTTCGTGGCATGCTGCCAACAGATCAACGGGAGCACTGGTTCAGAAACTAGAAACTTCCTAGTGTTGTCGCTCAACCACGAATCACGCTCCCGACTATACGCGCCATCCCAGGCAAAATCCAACGCACCTTCATGAACCTTTTTTGGCGCTGCGAAGCCGATTTTCCGGGTTGGGTCGCGGTCCACGTCCGAACCGCACAAGGCCGCGAAGAAAGGCAGAATCAAGAGCGTTTCCACTACGGTTTTCTGCGTGCGAAACAGAAACGGGCGTCAGAGTTGACGGATGTCGACGAAGCTGCCGCGGGTCGTGTGGCGCAGGCGCGGCAGGGCATCCAGGATGGCGCGCGCGGCGTTTTCCGGGTCGGGCATGTCCGGGGTGCCGCGCGCCGCCTTCAGGCGCTGGAGTACCGGGAAGCTCTCGCGGTCGGCCTCGTCGCACAGGTAGTCCTGCATCGCGGTGTCGACCAGGCCCGGGGCGAAGGCGTTGATGGCGGTCTCTTCGGGGAATTCGTGCGCGTAGAGCTGCATCATCATGTTCAGCGCGGCCTTGGACAGCGAATAGCCGCTCCAGCCGGCATGCCCGGAGACCGACGCGCCGGAGGAGATCGCGATGATCTGGCCGACGGCCACACGATGCTTCAGCAGCGCGTCGAGGATGACTTTGTTGGCGAAGGTGTTCACGTCCATCAGCAGGCGCAACTCGTCCATCGGCGCGTCCTGCATGCGCTGCATGTGGCCCAGTAGCCCGGCGTTGAGCACCACCAGATCAACGCGGTCCACGCCGCCCAGCAGTCGCTCCATTGCGGCCCCGGTGGCGTTGAAATCGCCCAGATCCACTTTTTCGTCGCCGCTCACCCCGGCCTCGGGGCAGCCGCGCCGGCTCATGCCGTAGACGCGGGCGCCTTGTTCCAGCAACACCCGGGTCATCCCCAGACCCAGGCCACTGGAATTGCCGGTGACGAGTGCCGAACCGAAACCGCTGTCCTGCATGTCGTTCTCCTTGGTTTTTCTGTTGGGCAGATTGTCTACCACGAAGCGCACGAAGGCACGAAGAAGGGCCAGGTCAAGACAGATTCCACCACGGAGGGCGCAGAGAAAACCGCAAAGACTTCAGGCGGATTGGCAGCGTATCGGGTCGAGGCCCGGCAGTTCCGTGAGACGGATGCGATTCGCGGCGCTCATCCTCCCCACTCCATTGCCCTGAGTTTGCTCCGTGCCCTCTTGCGCTTCGTGGTGCACACAAAAAGCGCCTACCCTGGTGTGTGTGCGCGTTCCTTCCATTCGCGTTCGAGCTGGGTGGCGGGCATCGGGCGGCCGAGCAGGAAGCCCTGGACCTCGTCGCAGCCCATCTCGCGCAGGAATGCGTGCTGCTGTTCGGTCTCCACGCCCTCGGCCAGGACCCGCAACTTCAGGGTTTTGCCCAGGCCGATGATCGCGCGGGTGATCGCCTCGTCGTCCGGGTCGTTGCCGATACCCCAGGTGAATTCACGGTCGATCTTCAGCGTGGTCAGCGGCAGCCGCCGCAGGTAGCGCAGGGACGACTGCCCGGTGCCGAAGTCGTCGATCGCCACCGAGACGCCCAGACGCACCAGACGCTGGAGCATCTCGGCCGCCGCGTCGATATCCTCGACCAGCACGCTCTCGGTGATCTCCACCTCCAGGCGCTCGGGGGCGAGCCCGGCCGCCTGCAGGGTTTCCAGGATGCGCTCGGGCAGCTCGGGGTCGGCGAACTGCCGGGCGGACAGGTTGATGGCCAGGCGCAGCGGTGGCAGGCCCAGGCGATCCCATTCCGCCAGTTGCTGGGTGGCGGTGCGCAGGACCCAGTCGCCGATGGGCACGATCAGCCCGGTCTTCTCCGCCAGCGGGATGAATTCGCCCGGCGACACCATTCCGCGCTCGGGGTGGCGCCAGCGGATCAGGGTCTCGACACCGACAGTGTGGCCGCGATTCAGTCCGATCTGCGGCTGATAGTGGAGCTCGAATTCTTGCTGGCGAAGCGCGCCACGCAGTCCCTGTTCCAGCTCCAGCTGTTCGCGCGCCTGGGTGTTCAGCTCCTGCGTATAGAAGCGGCAGGTGTTGCCGCCAGAACCCTTGGCCTCGTGCAGGGCGCTGGTGGCATGGCGCAGCAGGTCGTCCTTGCCGCGCGCATCCTGCGGGAACAGGCTGATGCCCACGCTGCTGGTGGCGACATGCTGGCCCTTCCCGAGCGCAAACGGTTCCGAGCAGTGATCCAGAATGGCCTGCGCGCGTTCCTGCGCATGGGCGAGGTCCTCGATCTCGGTCAGGATCACGGCGAACTCGTCGGAGGCCAGTCGGGCCAGGGTATCGCGCGGGCGCAGGAGGTTTTGCAAGCGCCGGGCCAGGGCATTCAACAGGGCGTCCCCGGCGTCGTGGCCCAGGGTGCTGTTGATGGAGGTGAAACGATCGATGTCCAGCAGCAGTACCGCCAGCGATTCCCCCTGACGCTCGGCCTCGCCCAGGGCGGCGCGCAATCGGCTGCGCAGCCCGGTGCGGTTGGGCAGGCCCGTCAGGGCGTCGAAATTCACCAGCTTGAACAGCGCCTGCTCGGTTTTCTCGCGCTCGGTCAGGTCCTGATGGATGCCGAGGATGCGGGCGGGCGGATCCGCGGCGCGCTCGCCCTCGGCCAGCATGTAGCGTTCCTCGCCGTTGGGCAGTAGCAGGCGGTGCCGAATCGAGAAACGCTCGGTTTCCCCGTTGGCCAGGCGCAGCAGGGCAAAGGCCAGGGCCGCGCGGTCATCCGGATGGGTGGCTTCGACCAGCGCCTCGCGGGGCATGGAGCGGGGCCGGTCTTCATGCCCGAACAGGACGCTGGCACTGGGTGACAGCTGGAGTTCGTCGGTCTCCAGTATGAATTCCCAGTGGCCGATCCGGGCTACCCGCTGCGCGGCCACCAGGCGCCGATGACTGTCCTGCAGGGCCTGTTCGGCGCGCATGCGTTCTTGCACCTGACGGGTCAGCAGGTCGATGGCCTCGCGCAGGTGTTCGGCCTGTTCCGGCGTGTCGGCGGGGTGCCCCGGCCGCTGCTCGCGCAGCACCACGAACTGCACGTGTTCATGCGTGTGCTGGCAGGTTCCGATATCGAGCAGGGCCGGCCGCGACTGGCCGTCCTCGCAGAGGAGTTCAACAGGGTCGCGGCGGGGGATCCAGCCATCCGCGCGCGTCGATTCGCGCAGCCGTTCGAGTAGATCGAAGGCCGGATCGCGGGGTGTGATCAGGGCAGCCAGGTCGCGTCCGTCCAGGCTGCAGGCGGTCGTGCCGAACAAGCGTTCCGCCGCCGGGTTGGCGTAGCGCACGTGGCCATCGGCCGTGACGAACAGCACCGCCTCGCTCAGGGCGTTGACCAGATCGATCGGCGCTGGGCTGTGCATGGCTTCCAGGGCGTAGGTCATCCTGACACTCCACCCTTGGACCCGGTCCCCGCGGCGGCGCCCCAACGATAATCCGCCTCCACCAGGTTGCCGCTGCCGTGATAGCGAACCTGCTCGCAGAGCTGACGCACCAGGTTCAGACCGCGCCCCCATAGGCGCTTGTCGCCACGGCCTTCCAGGGCCTCCTGGATCTGGCGGTGGTCAAAGCCCGGCCCGCTGTCGCGCACCCGGATGCGGATGCAGTGCTGGCCGGCCATGGGCCGGTAGCGCAGGGAGATGCCGATCCGGCCGCGAATGTCCCGCAGCCCCTCGGTCCGCTGCTGGTAGTACTGCTCGAAGCCCTCCACCGTGGCCTTCATGTCGGAGTCCAGGCGCAATACGCCGTGTTCGAAGCCGTTGTTGCAAAGCTCGGCGATCACCGTCTGCAGCGCCTCTGCGTGTCCACCCCCCAGGTTCGGCAGCCATTCCAGCAGCTGGGTTCGGGCGGCACCGACCAGATCAACCTCGGCCAGGCGCTGGTCACTGGCCTCCAGCGACCAGCGCAGGGTGCCCCGGAGCTGGCGATCCTGCGGGTGCTCGCTCTCGGTGACCACGGCGGGAGAGCAGTCGATGGTCACCAGGGTCATGTCGTCGGTGGGTGTCTGATCGCCGCAGTGGGCCTCCAGCGCCTCGCGGATGCGCTCGAAGGCGTCCTCGGCAGATCGGCTCGCCTGGCAGTCCCGAAGGATCGTGTCTTCGCCGAACGCGGTCCCGGCGACATCGGTGGCCTCCAGCACCCCGTCGCTGACCAGCGTGAGCCAGTCGCCCTCGTCGAGGTCGAAGGAACGGGCGCCGGTATCGTGGTCGAGGCGGCCGAGGATGCCCAGGGGCATGGCCTGGGACTGGATGCGCCGTACCCGGTCCTGTTGCGTGTTGCACAGCCAGGCATCGGGCATGCCGCCGTTCCACAGGCGGACCCGGCGGCCGTCCGCGGAAAACGTGGCGAGCAGCGCGCCCATGAACATCGCGGCTGGCAGGAAGTCGTGCAGGACGTGGTTCAGCTCGTGCAGCAGTTCCTGGTCGTCCACGCCCTCCTGGGTCAGGGTGTGAAAGGTCTCGCTGACCGGATACGTCCCGATCGCGGCAGTCAGGCCGTGGCCGGTGAAGTCCCCGACCAGCACGCGCAGGGCTCCGTCGGGGGTGTACCCGGAGAGCACGACGTCGCCGCTGAAGGTGGAGGCCGCGTAGCGGTGCAGCCGCAACCGATCCAGGCCGCGATTGCGGCGGGTGATGGCGCGCGAGAACAGGCCTTCGGCGGTCTCTTCTTCCCAGGCCTGGCGAGCCTGGGCGCGCAGCAGGGCCTCATTGCGGCTTTGCAGCCCCGTGTGCAGGTCGCGCAGGCGCTCCATCGCATGGATCTTGGCCTTGAGGACCGCGAGATTCAGCGGCTTGCTGAGGAAATCATCCCCGCCCGACTCGATGCCGCGCAGCAGGGCATTCTCATCGTCCAGGGCGGTCAGGAAGATCACCGGGACGAAGCGATGGCCCATCTCGGCCTTGATGCGGGACGTGGCCTGGTAGCCGTCGAGCTCCGGCATCATCACGTCCATCAGGATCAGGTCCGGCACTTGCTCGCGGCAGGCCTCCACGGCCGCAAGACCGTTGTTGGCCTCGCGGATTCGGTATCCGGCGCCCATCAGCATCATTCGCAGCAGGCGGCGGTTGTGCGGGTCGTCGTCGACCACCAGCACCAGCCCCTCGCCGGAGATCAGATCGCCCGGCGAGGATTCGTTGCTGGTCGGGATGTCGGTCTGTTCGTCCACGACCCTGCTACTGAATGCGGAACAGGCGGCCGAAATTGGCGATATCCAGCACCTTGCGTACGCCCTGGGAGGCCCCGGCGACGGAGACATCGGAGAACTCGCCCCCGGCGTGTTCTCGCAGCAGGAGCAGCATGCCCAGAGCGGAGCTGTCCATGTATTCGGTCTGCGAGAGGTCCACGGTGTAACGCACGCCAGTCCCGGCGGTGTCGCGGTAGGCGGCGCGGAAGTCCTGGTGCTGTTCGAAGTCGAAGCGGCCCTTGACCCGGATGCGGACTTCCTTGCCGTCGTCGGAGGTGTGTTGCTCGATGCTCATATGCGATTCCTGGCGCTTTGGGGGGCTTCGTGCCCGGTGAAGTAGGCGCTGAACAAAGCCACCCTGGCTTGTTCGGCGCAAGCGATGCTGCAAACCCGAGTCGCAGCTTGCGGCGGAATCAACCGTTTGGTCCGGTCGATTTCGGCGGCACATCCGACGTGCCGCGGGGAGGCGCGAATGAAGCTGCGCTTCCCCGGCGGCTGATGGCCGGCGTGATGCCGGAAGGGCGACGTCGGCGGGGTGTTGGATGGCAAGACTTCAGAACAATTCCACGTCAGAACAATTCCACGTCGCCGGTGGCCATGTTCTGCTGGTCCACCGCGCGGTGGTAATTCTCCTGGCGACGCTCGCGCCACTCGCGCACGCGCTGGGCCATGGCCCGGGCGTCCTCGGTCGAGCGGGCCTCGTGCAGGATGCCTTGCAGCTCCTGCAGGTGAGTCACGGCCTCTTCGGCGGTACCCAGCGATTGCCGGGCGATGTCCTCGAACTGCAGTGAGCGTATGGCGATGGCAACCGCCTGGTGCATGCGCTCGCTTAACTCTGCTTCCTCGCGGATGCGTTCGTCCAGCTCGTCGGTGGCGCGCCGGGCGTATTCGAACAGGTGGGAAATGCGCTCCTTTTCGCCCATGGTGTCGCTCATGTCGCGCGAGGCCATGTCGTGCACCGTGCCATGCACCTTTCCGATCGACTCGCGGGCCTGGTCGATCTGCTTGCGGATGTCGTCGTGGAAGGTCGCCGAACGCTGCGACAGCGAGCGTACCTCGTCGGCCACCACCGAGAAGCCGCGCCCGGCCTCGCCGGCACGGGCCGCCTCAATGCTGGCGTTCAGCGCCAGCAGGTTGGTCTGCCCCGCGATCGCGCCGGCGCTGTCCAGCAGTTTGAACACCCCGTCCATGTGCTGGCTCATGTCTTCCATGTGGTGGGCGCTCTCGACACTCTGGCGACTGATCTGCACCAGGGTGTCGATGAACATTTGCAGGGTCTCGTCGGACTTGCGGGTCAGCTCGGTGATCACCTCGGCATTGGTCATGTCCTCGGCGTTGTTACCCTGGGAGGCATCGCGGCTCATCAACTCCGTCTGGCGGCCGGCAATCTCGTGCATCTCGTTGAAGCTGGAACCCAATTCCTTCACCGCCTCGGCGATCAGCCCGCGCTGTCGGCCGATCTCGGCCGACAGCTGCCCCAGTTCGAAATCCATTGCCTGATCCAGCTCGTCGGAGAGTTCTCGCCCGCCGGTGGGCTGGCCCGGGGATGCGCACTCATCGGAAGCGGTGTCAGCGGACGTCGGCCCGCGCTGCTGGATGCCCAGAGCCAGCAGCGCCGCCAGCCCGGCCAGGATCGCGGCGGCCAGTGCCTGCCACCAGGCGGCGGAGAAGCCGGCGATGATGGCCGCGAGCAGGAGCAGGGCGGTCAGTACCAGCGCCAGGGCTTTGTGGGCCGAATCCCGGGTGAGCCATTGCATGCGGTCGTCCATTCACATTGCTCCTATTGGCCGGATGCGGCGGCGTTGCGGTGGTCACGGATCAGGGACGCGGCGATGCCCCCCAGCGGCAGTACCTGCACCGCGGCGTCCAGTTTGACCGCTTCGCCAGGCATGCCCCAGACCAGGCTGGTGCTCTCGTTCTGGGCGATAGTGTGGGCGCCGGCGTCGCGCAGCGCTCGCAGACCGCGGGCGCCATCGTCGCCCATGCCCGTCAGCAGGGCGGCGACGACGTTGGCCCCCGCCTGCTCGGCGGCGGAGTTGAACAGCACGTCGACGCTGGGGCGGTGGCGGTTCACCGGCCCGCCCTGGTCGAGGCGGCAGATGTAGCGGGCGCCGTCGCGCGCCAGGCGCAGGTGGTAGTCGCTGCCTGGGGCCACATAGGCGTGCCCGGGCATCACGATATCGCCGTCCTCGGCCTCTTTCACGCTGAGTGCGGTGTTGCGGTCCATGCGTTCGGCAAAGGCGCGGCTGAACCCGGCCGGGATGTGCTGGGTGATGAGGATGCCCGGGGCGTCCGGCGGCAGCGCGACCAGCACCTCGCGCAGGGCCTCGGTGCCACCGGTAGAGGCGCCCAGGACGATGACCCGGTCGGTGGTTCGGAAACGTCCGCTGCCCGCGCTGGCCAGCCGCTGCGGTGCCGTGGCGGGTGTGGCGCTGCGTGCCTGCAGACGGACGCGCGCGGCCGTGCGGACCTTGTCGATCAGCACGTCGGCGTAGTCCTGCAGGGCATGGGAGACATCCACCTTGGGCTTGGTGACAAAATCCACTGCGCCGACCTCCAGCGCCTCCAGGGTCACGTCGGCCCCCTCCTCGGTCAGTGACGAGACCATCACAACCGGCATCGGGCGCAGCCGCATCAGATTGCGCAGGAAGGTGATGCCGTCCATCTTCGGCATCTCCACATCCAGGGTCAGCACGTCCGGTTCGTGTTGCTTGATCTTGGTGCGAGCGTCGAAGGGGTCGGCGGCGGCAGCCACGACCTCGATGTCCGGCGCCTGGGACAGGATTTCCGTAAGCAGCTTGCGGATCAGGGCCGAGTCGTCGACGACCAGGACGCGAATGGGCTTGGAGGTGGCAGACATCTAGAAGAGCTCCACGTCGCCCTGCAGGGGTTCGTCCTGCAGTCGGCGGCGGTAGTCCTGCTCGCGTTCGAGCAGGGTGTTGTTGTGCAGGGACACGAGCTTCTTGACCCGTGCCCGCCCGGTGGCGGGGAAGAACACGACCTTGCGCGGCCAGCGCCCGCCCACGTCTTCCGCCACCAGTTCCAGGTTCTCGTCCTGCAGGAACCGGCGCATGAAGGCGATGTTGCCCGCGCCGACATCGCTCATTCCGGCCATCACGCGGCCACCACCAAACATCTTGATGCGCAGATCCTCGCGCCGGGCTCCCAGCTTGAGCAGCTCGTTGATCAGGAACTCCATCGCGTGCGTACCGTAGCGGGTGGCGTTGGAGACGGCCGGTCCCCAGCCGCTGTCGCGGGCGCCATCCGGCAGCATGAAATGGTTCATGCCCCCGACCCCGGCTTCGGATGACCACACGCAGGCGGAGACGCAGGAGCCAAGCACCGTGGTGATCAGCTCCGAACGCGAAACCGACACATAGCATTCTCCCGGCAGCAGCTTCGCCGCCGGGCAGGCGTGCACCCGATCCCAGTAGCGGTTGATGTGCGCGAAGGCGTCATCGTGCAGCTGCGGCAGGGCGGACATCAGCCGGCCCGCCGGTACAGCGTCTGTTCCAGCAGCCGGAAGTCCTCGGTCACGCGGAACAGGGACTCCGAATGGCCGATGAACAGGTAGCCCTCCGGGCGTAGCAGCTTGGCAAAACGCTCCACCAGCTGCTTCTGGGTCGGCTTGTCGAAGTAGATCAGCGTGTTGCGGCAGAAGATCACGTCCAGCGGGCCCTTCATCGGCCACGGGTCGAACAGGTTCAGTTGGCGGAAGTGCACCATGGCGCGCAGATCGTCGCGGATCTTCACCCGGTCCTCGTTGGCCCCCTTGCCGCGCAGCAGCCAGCGTTTCTGGCGTGCCCGCGGGATGCCGGTGACGCGCTTGGCGTCATAGACCCCGGCGTCGGCATGCTCGACCACGCGCGAGTCGATATCGGTGGCGAGGATGCGTACGTCATCCGGCGAGGGCAGGGCCTCGGCCAGGGTCATGGCGATGGAGTAGGGCTCCTCGCCGGTGGAGCACCCCGCCGACCAGACCTTCAGCGGGCCGTTCGGGTTGCGCCGTCGGATCTCCTGCAGCACTGGGCCACCCAGCATCTCGAAGTGGTGCGGCTCGCGGAAGAACGCGGTCAGGTTGGTGGTGAGCGCATTGATGAACTCCTCGAGTTCGCCCTCGTCACCCCTCTCGACCCGGTCCAGATAGGTGTCGAAGGCGTCGAGACCGAGCACGCGCAGCCGCCGCGAGAGCCGGCTGAACACCAGCTCCTTCTTGCTCTCGTTGAGCATGATCCCGGTGCGTTCCTGCGTCAGGCGGACAACGCGCCGGAAGTCGCGCTCGCTCAGGCGGTCGGAGGCGGCCAATCAGTGTCTCCCCGAAATGGATGAATGACCGGGACTCAAAACTCTTCCCATTCTTCCGTGGCCGCCTGGCGCGAGGGGGCCGGGGTCGGCCGGTTGGCCGACCCGCCTTCGCGGTTACCGCCGGCGGAGGCCGGACGTTTCAGCCCGGTCGTGCCACCCGCCGTCCTGCCGGTGGCTGCGGCCGGTCGTGCATTCGACTGGGGCATGGCCTGGCGCGCCATCGGCACCTCGACGCCCTTGAAGAAGCTCATCAGGTCTAGGAGTTCGCGTGACTGGTCGTCCAGTGACTCGCTGGCGGCCGCGGCCTCTTCGACCAGCGCGGCGTTCTGTTGGGTGACCTCGTCGAGCTGGGTCACGGCCTTGTTGATCTCGTCGAGTCCGGTGGACTGCTCCTCGCTGGCGGCGGCGATCTCGGCAATGATGTCGGAGACCTTCTTCACCGAATCAACGATCTCCTCCAGCGCCTTGCCGGAGTTGTCGACCAGCTTGCTGCCCTCGCCAATGCGCTCCACCGAGTCGTTGATCAGGGTCTTGATCTCCTTGGCGGCCTGGGCACTGCGCTGTGCCAGGTTGCGCACCTCGGTGGCGACCACGGCAAAGCCACGTCCCTGCTCGCCAGCGCGGGCGGCTTCCACTGCCGCGTTGAGCGCCAGCAGGTTGGTCTGGAATGCGATCTCGTCGATCACACCGATGATGTCGGCGATCTTCTTCGACGACTGATTGATCTCGCCCATTGCCGAGACCGTCTTCTCCACGACCTGGCCGCCTTCCTGCGCCTTGTCACGCGCGGCGCTGGCGAGTTGATTGGCCTGGCGGGCATTGTCGGCGTTGGATTTCACCGTGGAGGTCATCTCCTCCATCGACGAGGCCGTCTCCTCCAACGAGGAGGCCTGCTCTTCCGTGCGCTGGGACAGGTCGGTGTTGCCCTGGGCGATCTCGGCCGAGGCCGAGCGCACGTTGCCGGCGCCCTCGAGGATCTGCCCGACCAGGTTGTCGAGGTTTTCCAGCGAGGTGTGGATGGCGTCGCGGAACTCGCCGAATTCGCCTTGGAATTCGCCCTCCATGCGGACGCTGAGGTCGCCCTCCGCCATGGCCTGCATGACGCGGGAGCCCTCGCGAACGGGCGGCACGACGGCGTCGAGCAGTTCGTTAACGCTTTCCGCGACCGTCTTGGTGAAGTCGCTGTAACGTTCCGCGTCCAGGCGTTCACCCAGTTTGCCGCTTGCGGCATCCCGGATAAGGGTATCGATCTCGGCCTCGGCGTTTCGCATCTCGGTGACATCCCGCCACTCCAGCATGTTGCCGGCGTAATTGCCGTCTTCGTCAATGATCGCTGTGGCGTTAATCCAGAAACGCAGATCACCCAGGCTGATCTCGGTCTCGTAGGGCAGCTTGGAGGGGTCTTTCAGAATCGAATGCTGATGCGACGGAACGGAGTGAAACTGGTCAATGGACTGGCCGACCATGTTGTACGGATCAAAGCTCGGGAACGCCTTGGTGAAGGCCTCCCGGTGCTTCTGGAACATGGCGGTCAGTGCGGCGTTGGAGAACGTGATGGTCATGTTCTCGTCGCACATCATGAGCGAGGACGAAGCGCCATCGATCGCGGCCCTGAAGCGGGCGCGCTCGCGTTCCGAGTGGTTCCACTCGGTCAAGTCCTGCCACTCCACCATGCTGCCGACGAGCGCGCCGTTGTCATCGGTGATTCCGGACGCCTGCAGCTTGAAATCGATGCCCCCGACCTCGATCTCGGCGGTGTACGGCATGCGTGCCGGGTTCGACAGGATGGCGCGCTGATGCGACGGGTCCTTGTGGAACTGGTCGATGGACTGCCCCACGAGGTTGTCCGGATCAAAGTTCGGGAAGTGCTGCTGCAGGACATGGCTACGTTTCCGCAGCAGGCTGATCACGGCCGAGTTGGCGTAGATGATGTTCATGTCGGTGTCGCACATCATTACGGCCATTTGCGAGCCTTCGCAGGCGGCGCGCATGAAACGCCCGTCCATCATCTCGTTCGGGTCATTGTGAGCGGCGTCGGTTTGCGGAATGGCGGCCATCGGGGTGTCCTCGCTTTGCTTGTTCGTCTGGCGCGATGCCGGGGTGCGGCGACGCGCGGGTTTGTTCGTTTTCTTGGAAGTGTCGGTTTGCGGGCCGGATAGGGGCTCGGGCGTGGCCGTAGCCGTAGCGGTCGGCCGGGTCGCGCCCGAGACCTCGTCGCCGCTCGCCTCGCCGGCCGCGCTGGATTCGTCCAGCCAGCCCAGCGGGTCATTGCCCAGCTTGTTGCGTTTGCGTGTCGTCATGGCCCGTTCTCCCTGGCTCGAGGCTCAGGCGTGTGCCGCCGTCGGGCGGGTGGTTGTTAGTGCCCCGGCCGCGACCAGGTCGGCGGCCAGTTGCTGAAAGTCCTCGGCCGCACGGTGACGCGGCTGGTACTCGAATATCGTCTGCCCGAAGCTCGGGCTTTCGGCTAGCACCACCGTCTCGCGGATGGTGGTCGGCAGCAGCGCCTCGGCGAAGTGCTCGCGGATGCGTTCGCGGACCTCGCGGGCATGCCGGCGCTGCTCGACAAAGCGCGACAGCACGATCCACTTCTTGCGGGCCGTGCCCAGGTGCGCCTCGACGCCCTGGAGGATGCGCATCAGTCGCGACAGGCCATTCAGGGCCAGGAAGTCACCGGCCACCGGGATCAGCATCTCGTCGGCCGCGATGATCGCGTTCATTCCCAGCAAGCCCGCCGAAGGCGGGCAGTCGATCAGCACGAAATCGAATGGCTGCTCCAGTGCGTCCAGGGCCTTCTTCAGGCGCCAGCCGCGTTCGGCGCCGCCCTGGTTCAGGTTCTCGACCTCCTGCAGCTGATCCCCGGCCGCGACGATCTGCAGTCCGTTGCCGGCTTCGCTGAAGGCATCCTGCAAACGGGCCCCGTCCTGCAGAACGCGGTCCAGACCGGCGGGGTCTTCCAGCCCGAAGGCCATGCTCAGGTGGCCTTGCGGGTCGGCGTCGATCGCCAGCACCCGGTAGCCCTGCAGGGCCAGGGCATGGGAGAGGTTCAGGGTTACCGTCGTCTTGCCGACCCCGCCTTTCTGGTTGATCACCGCGATGGTTCGCATGGTCCGTGTGCGAGGTCGGGCTTACGCCGTCGCCTCGGCCTCGATGGCATCGGCGCTGGCAATCAGACCGGGACCCAGCAGGGTGTCGATGTCCAGCACCAGGATCATCTGTTCCTCGACGGTCGCCAGCCCGCGTACGAAGTTGACCCCGATGCGGGTCCCGAAGTCGGGTGCCGGCTGCAGGTCTTGCGCACCGATGCTGTAGACCTCGGAGACCGCATCCACGACGACGCCCATTACGCGTTCGCGTTCCTCACCCACCACGCGCAGCATGATCACCACCGTGGTCGGGCCGTATTCCAGCGGCTCCATGCCGAAGCGCAGGCGCATGTCGATGATCGGCACGATCATGCCGCGCACGTTGATCACGCCGCGGATGTAGTCCGGCGTGTTGGGCAGGGGTGTGGGGCGTTCCCAGCCCTTGATCTCCTGCACCCGCAGGATGTCCACGCCGTATTCCTCCTCCGCGAGGATGAAGGTGAGGTACTGGTCCTCGCCGGCGGTGGCCGGGTCGTGGATCGATTGGGTTGCGTCGTTCGCCATTGCGTTCGGCTCCTTGATGATCAGGCCGCGCGGGTATCGCGCCCGCTGGCCATGCGCGCGATCCCGGCGACATCCAGGATCAGGGCCACCTGGCCGTCCCCGAGGATGGTCGCGCCGGCCGTGCCGGGGACCTTGCGGAAATTGGTTTCCAGCGTCTTGATGACCACCTGTTGCTGACCGAGCAGGTCATCGACCCGCAGCGCCACGCGCTGGTCGTCGGCCTCGGCCACCACCAGCAGGGCGCGTTCCGGCAGCGGGCTGGGTTCGGTACGGCCGAACAGGGCCGCGAGGTCGACGATCGGAATGTATTCGTCCCGGAGGCGGTATAGCGGCAGCCTGCCGAAGGCCTGTTTCACGCTCTCTGGCAGGGTCTGCAGCGACTCGACGATCGCGATCAGCGGGATCACGAAGGTCTCCTCTCCGATCTTCAGCAGCTGGCCATCCATGATCGACAGCGTCAGCGGCAGGCGGATGGTCAGGCGCGAACCCTTGCCGGGTTCCGACTCCAGCTCGACGTTGCCACCCAGGCCGCGGATGTTTTTCTTGACCACATCCATGCCGACGCCGCGGCCGGACAGGTCGCTAACCTGGTCGGCCGTGGACAGGCCGGGTTCGAAGATCAACTGCAGGATCTCGTGGCGGTCCGGGTGCTGGTTGGGTCCAACGAGGCCGGCATCGCGGGCCTTGGCGAGGATGCGGTCGGCATCCATGCCCTTGCCGTCGTCGCGGATCTCGATGACCACGTTGCCACCCCGGTGGAAGGCTTCCAGGGTGACCTGGCCGGTCTCCGGCTTGCCGGCCGCCGCGCGTTCTTCGGGCATTTCAATGCCGTGGTCCACTGCGTTGCGCACCAGGTGCACCAGCGGGTCGCCCAGGTGTTCCATCACGGTCTTGTCGACCTCGGTGTATTCGCCTTTCAGGGTGAGCTCGATCTGCTTGCCCAGCTGCCCGGAGATGTCGTGCACCAGCCGCGGGAATCGGTTGAAGACCTGCGCGATCGGCACCATGCGGATGCTCATCACGCTTTCCTGCAGCTCGCGGGTATTGCGTTCCAGTTCGCCCAATCCGGTGCGCAGGCGCTCGATCTGCGCCTCCATCTGCGACGGGTCTTCCTCGAGTTGTTCGCTGATATCGGTCAGCATCGACTGGGTGATCACCAGTTCGCCCACCATGTCGATCAGGGCGTCGATCTTGCCGGCGTTCACCCGCATGGAGCTGGATTCCGCCCCACGGTTACCGCTACCGCCGCGCGCAGCGGGGGCCGCCGGCGGACGGTCGGTGGTCGCGTCCGTTTCTGTCGCATCGGGCGTCAGCAGGGGCGCTTCAGGGGTCGGCTCGCTGGCCGCGCCGAGGGGTTCAATCAGGAGATCGCACTCGTCCTCGACCCACTCGAAGACCTCCTGGATCTGATCGCGGCTGGCATCGCCTTCCAGCTCCAGGGTCCAGGCGAGGTGGCAGTCCTCCGGGTCGAAGGCATCCGCGTGGTCCGGCAGGCGATCGGTCTCGCAGTGCACGCTGAGCGTGCCGAGTTCCTCCAGCACCTCGAACATGCGCAGGGGGTCGTTGCCGGTGCGCATCAGGTCCGCGTAGGGCTGGAAATGAATCCGCCAGCCACGCGGGCCAGTACGGTTCCCGTCGGCGGGGGCATCGGTGCCGCCAGAGTCTGCGGCCCCACGGTTGTCCGCCGGGCTGCTCGCGGGCGCGGCATCCCCCAGATGGGCCTCGATCAGGGCGCGCACTTCGGCCACCTCGGCGGGGTCGGCCTCGCCGCCATCGCGGGCGGCATGCAATTGCGCACGCAGAGTATCCACCGCACGCAGGAGGAGGTTCACCGTTTCCGGGGCCGCCTCCTGCTCGCCGTTGCGCATGCGGTCCAGCAGGGTCTCCACACCATGGGTGAACCCGGAGATCGCGCCGAACCCGAAGGTCCCGGCTCCGCCCTTGATCGAGTGGGCGCAGCGGAAGATCGTGTTCAGCGTCTCCGGATCGCCGCCGTCCAGCGCCAGGAGTTCGGTTTCCATGCGCTCCAGCCCCTCGAAGCTCTCCTCGAGAAAGGCATCGATGAACTGGGTCATGTCGATCGACATGACTAGCGCAGCACCCGGTTGACGGTGTTCATCAGCTGATCGGGGTCAAACGGCTTCACCAGCCAGCCGGTCGCGCCGGCGGCCTTGCCTTCCTGTTTCTTCTCCGGCCCGGCCTCGGTGGTGAGCACCAGGATGGGGGTGAACTTGTAGTCGCCCAGCTTGCGCAGCTCGCGGGTCAGCTGCAGGCCGTCCATGGCGGGCATATTCACGTCCGTGATCACCAGATCCGCCTTGGCGCCCTGGGCCTTGCTCAGGCCATCCTTGCCGTCGCGGCCCTCGACGACCTCGTGCCCGGCCTGCTTGAGGGTGAATGCGACCATCTGGCGCATCGAGGCGGAATCGTCCACCACCAGAACCTTAGCCATTGATGTCTCCTGAATCCTTGTCGTCGTGTTGTGCGGCGCTCGACCCAAAACCGTCTTCGGGTGCGCCCAGTGCCTGCAGGGCCTGGGCCAGAACCGCGCTGGTCCCGATGAGCGAACAGCCCTGCGCCTTGCGGGCGGCCGAATGGCGGGCCATCAGCAGGACCTGCACGCCGGCGGCGTCCACATCATTCACAGCCGCCGAATCCAGCTGCAGGTCTTCGCCGACATCCAGTGCCGCGCGCAGTACTTGCCAGCATTCGGCTGCGGTATCGATGCGCAGGCGTTTCGGCAACGCAATGGGGGTCATCTGCAGTACCCTTTCATGAACTCGGTCACACTGTACAGGTGTTGTACAGTATTGTTCCAGTTCTTTGTAAAAATCTTGTACGGCTGGAAGCATTAAACCTTGAGACACGTTTCACCCCGGCCGCCCGATCAATGGCTGGATCTTCGGCCCGGCAGTGTGAGGAGATGGCCGCTTTCATCCCCGGAAACTCGTTCGTTCATGCGTGATCTGATCTCAGGGAGCCACTGACATGGAGGCCCGTACGCTCTACCGGTTGTCTGCCGATAATGCTGGCTGGCAGGCGGCTGCGAACTGGCTGCGGGCTGCTGCGGCGCAGGGGCCGGTGCTGTGGGTGGGGCGTTCGCCGCCCGGCGGGGTGCCGCATGTGGCGCCGGCGCAGGCTGGGCATTGGCTGGGGCACGAGGTACAGGCCCTGGTATTCGAGGCCCGGCAATCGCTCGCGGTGGATGCCCTGGTCACGGTCGCAGGCCTGCTGGTCGGCGGTGGCACCCTGGTCATCCTCGACGGCACCGGCGGAGACGGGGCGTTTGCCCGCCGCTGGCAGGCGGCGCTGGCCGAGCCGTGGGTGCGGACGGTGGAGCCACCGTCGGTGGATCGACGGCCCGGAATCAGGCCGAGGGCGGCGGGCCCGTTTGCGTGGACGCCGGATCAGGCCGTCGCGCTGGGGCATTTGGCGGGACTCGCGCCGGGCGCATGTGTGGCGTTGACCGCCCCGCGTGGCCGCGGCAAGTCGACCCTGCTGGGCGAGTTCCTGGGCACGGCACTGCAGCGCGGCGAATCCACGATCACGCTGACGGCGCCGGGACCACGGGCCGTGGACGCATTGCTGGCGCGCGCCCGACATTGGACGCACGCGCCGGAATGGCACTACCGGGCCCCGGACGTTTTGCTGGAACACGCGGAACCGCTGGATACCTTGATCATCGACGAGGCTGCGAGCATGCCGGTCGAGCGCCTGCTCCAGTTGGCCCGGCTGGCACGGCGCCTGGTGCTGGCGACCACGACCGGCGGCTTCGAGGGGAGTGGACAGGGCTTTCGGCTGCGTGCGCTGCCGGCCCTGGAGGGGGCGGGCTTTTGCGTGCGGCTACAGACCCTGGATACACCGGTCCGCTGGGCCCGGGGCGATCCGCTCGAGGACTGGATGAATCGGCTGTTCCTGCTGGAGGCGGCGAGTCGCCCCCCGGTCTCCCAGGCCGTGCGGCTGCGCTGGAGCACGGGCACGGCGCTCGCGGACACGCCGCAAACCCTGGAGGCAGTAATGGGCCTGCTGGCAGATGCCCATTACCGCACACGGCCCTCCGATCTGGCGCGCTGGCTGGATGATGCGGGTGTTCACCTGTTGCTGCTGGAAGGGGCGGCGGATGGCGCCCTGTTCGGGGTGGTTCTGATCCAGGAAGAGGGCGAACTGGAACGCGGGATAGCCGAAGCGGTTTGGTCGGGCGAACGGCGCCCGCAGGGGCATTTCCTGCCGTGCACCGTTGCGGCCCGGGGTGACTTCGACCTGGCGGGGGAGGGCGCGTGGCGCATTCAGCGCATTGCGGTGCATCCGCATTGGCAGGGGCTGGGCCTGGGGAGTCGTCTGTTGCGTGCGGTCGCGGACCGGGCTGGTGCCAAGGGGGTGGCGCTGATTGGCGCGAGTTTCGGGCTGCAACCTGTGTTGCTGCACCTTTGGCTGCGCGCGGGTTATGGCCTGGTGCGAGTCGGCATCCAGCCGGATGCGGCCAGTGGCCAGGTGAGCGGCGTGGTCCTGCGTGCGACCGCGCCCCGATTGCAGCCCCGGCTGCAACAAGCATTGGCGGCCTTTCGGCGCGACTGGCCGGCCTGGCATCCACGGTTCCTGCCGGACACGACCGCGGCCATGGTGAGCGAAGTCCTTGGGGATCAGGATGCGGAGGGAGATTGTCCCTTGCCGCCGGTTGACCCGGTGGCGGATCTGAAGGAGGTCCGAGCCTTTTCCCAGCGGGCGCGGCCCCTGGAGTGGGCGCTTCCCGCGTTGCTGCGGCAGTTGGCGGTGGCGCCGCCGGACGAGCCGGAAGGTCAGCTGCTCGAGGCGAGCCTGGCGCAGCCCATCGACTGGGACCGACTGGCACGCGAGCTGGAGGTTTCCGGGCGGCGCGGCGTCACCCGAAGGTTGCGTCGCGCCGCCCGGAACTGGCTGGAGGCCCGGAGCCTGTAACCCGCCCGGTCAGAGCCGGAACTGGGCCAGTGCCTGCTGGATCTCCTTCTCTACCTGCTTGAGCTCGTCGGAGGCGGCGCTGACGCGGTCGGCGGTATTAGCCGACTGATCCGCCTCGTCGGAGATCTGCACGATGTTGCGGTTGATGTCCTCGACTACCGTGCTCTGTTCGCGCGAGGCGACCGCGATCTGCTCGGTCATCTCCACGATCGTGGTCACCGACTGGCGGATCTGTTGCAGGGCACCGTTCACCTCGGAGGTGTGCTCCATGGTGGCCTCGGCCTCTTCCTGGCCGTGCTGCATGGCCTTCACCGCGCTGGTGGTGGCGGACTGCAGGCGCGCGATCATGGTCTCGATCTCGTCGGTGGATTCCTGCGTACGGGTCGCCAGCTTGCGTACCTCGTCGGCCACCACCGCGAAGCCGCGGCCGTGTTCACCGGCGCGGGCGGCCTCGATGGCCGCGTTCAGGGCCAGCAGGTTGGTCTGTTCGGCCACGCCGCGGATCACCTCGAGGATGGTCCCGATCTGCTTCGAGTCCTCGCCCAGCTTGGCCACGGTGTCGGCCGCCTGTTCGACCGTCCCGAGCAGCGAGGCCATGGACTCGATGTTCTTGCTCATCACCTCGGAGCCGTTGTTCACTGCATTCCCGGCCTCCTGGCCCGCCTGGGAGGTCGCATCGGTGTTGCGGGCGATCTCCTCGGCGCTGCTTTGCAGTTCGTTGATCGCGGTGGCGACGCGGTCGGTCTCGTCGCGCTGGCGCGAGACGGCCTCGCGGGCCTGGTAGGCCTCCTGGTTCAGGTTCTCGGTGGCGCGATTCAGCGTCTCGGTGCCGCCGCGGGCATTGCCGATGGCCTGGGCGATCTTGTCGGTGAAGCGGTTGAAGGCCCGGCCCAGCTGTGCGGTTTCGATCAGGCCGTTCTCGTCCAGGCGACGGCTCAGGTCGCCGTCGCCGTCCGCGATCTCCTCGAGTGCCGCGGTCGAGTGGGCCAGGGCGCGCCGGACCACCAGGATGATGAACACCGCGCCGGCCAAGCCCAGAATCACGCCAATCAGGGCCAGTACGCCCTGGGTGGTCTGGGTCGCGCGCATGTCGGCGGTCAGGGCGGCGGCGCTGCGCTCGGCGCGATTGGTAATCCGCTCGCTGAGTCCCTGCAGGTGGTCACGCGCCTCGATCAGCACGGGCCCGATCTCGGTACGGATCAGGTAGGCGTCTTGCAGCGCCTGTTCGCTGCCGTGGATCTCGATCAGGTCATCCAGCGCCGTGTTCTGGGTGTCCAGCGCCCCCTGAAAGTCCTCCAGCGCGATCTGCTGTTCGAAGTCCAGCTCGTCGAACTGGTCCATCAGCTGTGCGGTGATGTCGTTGGTGCGAGTCGCGAACAGTCGGACATTCTCGCGGAAGGCATCGTCACGGAAGGCGATAAAACCGCGCAGGTTCGAGGTGACCTGCACCACCGACATGCGCAGGTCATGCAGGGTGTCGAGACGATCCCAGGACCGCTGGAAGCGCGGGAGGCCCATCTCGGCGCTGATCATCATGTTGGTCTGCTGGGTCATCTCGCGGCTGGCAGGGTTGGCCCGGGCATTGGCGATTCCCAGCGCCGGCATGTTTTCGGCGGCGTTTTCGGCAACCTCGATCAGTCGGTCCTCGAAGCTGGCGAACTGGTTGACCAGGCGGCGGACCTCGGTTGCGCTGGCGGACAGTTCCTCGTCGGCAGCGATCACCGGGTTGTCGTTCAGGGCGCGGGTTGCGCCATCGAGGTCACGCATCGCGTTTTGCCACGCGTCGCGGTGGGACTGCTCCTCGCTCATCAGGTAGAACCCGAGAAACGCAGCGCTCTCCTGCAGCAATTGCTCGACGTCATTGACCCGGGCTACCGCCGGGTAGTCGGCCTGGGTGAGCTGTTCAACCCCTTGGCTGCCCGTACTCATCGCGCGCAGGGCCAGCAGGGAGTTGATGATCAGGATGGCGACCACCAGGCCAAAGCCGGCAATCAGTAGCCCCCGAATGGAGAGTTTGTCCAGCATGCGATGACTCCTTCTGGGCGCCTTGTGTCCGGCGCTTCACGAACCGGCCGCGGCCATTACGACCGCGGACTCGAAAGGTGGTGATTCAACCCCTGTTACGGCCGGCCGCGCTCAGAGTTGAGCCGGTTATTCAGGGAGTCGCCGGAGGATGACGTGCCGGGGCTCAGTCGGATTCCAGCTGTTCCCAGCGCTCGTAGCAGAGGGCCAGTTCAGACTCGACGGCTTCGAGCCGCGTCTGCAGTTCGCGCATGCGGTCACCGTCGCGCAGGGCATCCGGCTCGGTCATGGCCGTGGTCAGGCTTTGCTGTTCCTGTTCCAGGGCCTCGATCTGTGCCGGCAGGGCCTCCAGTTCGCGCGCGGTCTTGTAGGACCGTTTGCGTGGGGTCGCCGGTGCCGGCTCGGGTGCGGGCGCCGCGGGTTTGGCCGCGGGCTCGGCCTTCGCGGTCGCTCCGGACTCGCCCTCCAGCAGGCGCCGGGTGACCCGTTCGGGCAGGTCGGACCAGCCGCCGACGAACTCCTCGACCGCGCCATCGCCCGGCAGGACCAGAGTGGAGGTCGCGACGTTGTCGAGGAACGAGCGGTCGTGACTGACCACGATAACGGTGCCGGTGTACTCGATCAGCAGCTGCTCCAGCAGCTCCAGGGTCTCCACGTCGAGGTCGTTGGTCGGCTCGTCGAGCACCAGCAGGTTCGCCGGGCGCAGGAACAGCTTCGCCAGCAGGAGGCGGTTGCGCTCGCCCCCGGACAGCGCCGATACCGGCTGGCGGGCACGCGCGGGCGGGAACAGGAAGTCTTCCAGATAGGACAGGATGTGGCGGCTCTCGCCATTGACCATGACCCGGTCGCGGCCCTCGCCGACCGCATCCTGAACCGTGGTTGCCTCGTCCAGACGGGCACGGGCCTGATCGAAGTAGGCGATCTCCAGCTGGGTGCCCAGCTTGACGCTGCCTGCGAGCGGCTCCATCTGGCCCAGGAGTCCGCGCAGCAGGGTGGTCTTGCCGGCCCCGTTGGGTCCGACGATGCCCAGGGCATCCCCGCGCTGCAGCAGCAGGTTCACGTCGCGCACGATGGGGGTGTCGTAGCCGAAATCGGCGTGTTCCGCCTCGATCACCAGGCGTCCGGAGCGCTGCTCCGGACTCAGCTTCATCTTCACCTGGCCGCCGCGTTCCCGGCGTTCGGCACGCTTGCGACGCAATGCCTGAAGGGCCCGCACGCGGCCTTCGTTACGGGTGCGTCGCGCCTTGATGCCCTGGCGCACCCAGACCTCCTCCTGGGCCAGCTTGCGGTCGAACTCCGCGCGCTGGGTGGCCTCCGTTTCCAGCCTTTCGGCCTGGCGCTCGCGGAAGGCCTCGATGGATGGTGGGTGCTCGTACAGATGCCCGCGGTCCAGCTCCAGGATGCGCGTGGCTACGCTCTCCATGAACTGGCGATCATGGCTGATGAACACCACGGTCAGTCCGCTCTCGATCAGGAACTGCTCCAGCCAGCGGATCGCGGCCACGTCCAGGTGGTTGGTGGGCTCGTCGAGCAGCAGCAATTGCGGGCGTTGCACCAGCTCGCGCGCCAGCCACACCCGTCGCTTCAGCCCGCCCGACAGCGCGGCGAACTGCGCCTCGGGATCCAGGCTCAGGTGCGAAATCGTGGTCTCCACCCGGTTCTGCAGGCTCCAGCCGTCGATGGCGTCGAGTTTCGATTGCACCGGCCCCATCTTGTCCAGGGCGTCCATGTCACCCGATGCGGCGGCCTGGCTCAGGTGGTGGAAGCGTTCCAGCAACCGGCCGGCCTCGCCGAGGCCCTCGGCGACCACGTCAAAGACCGTCCCTTCGATTCCGGGCGGTAGTTCCTGGGTCAGGTAGGCGGTGGTCAGGCCATCCTGGCGGGTCAGTTCGCCGGAATCGGCCTGGGCTTCGCCGGTGATGACCTTGAGCAGGGTGGACTTGCCCTCGCCGTTGCGCCCGGCGATCGCGACGCGTTCGCCGGGCTCCAGGCTCATGTTGACGCCATCGAGCAGGGAGGCCATGCCGTAGGCCAGGTGGATGTTGCGCAGGGTGAGAAGTGCCATTCGAATTCCGGTCGCGAGCAAGTGTTGTTGCGGGCGTCAAGACTATCACCTTGGCGTGCCGTAGCGCGCACCGTGAGGCCTTTCAGGCTCGCCATCCCGGAGCGCGAATTGCGTTCTTTCTACTGCCAGCCGGGAGAGGCCGGGCCTGGTTCGCCATCTGGTGTTTACGGTGCTTTCGTCCGGCCGCCTGCCAGGCGCTGACTCGCCAGCGCGCCGCGAGGTACTTCTTTTCTCGTGCAAAGAAGTACCCAAGAAACACGCCCGACTGCCGCGACCCCGGCCCGCTGCGCGGGCCGGGGTTTCCCTCGCTCCGAGGCTTTTCGCGGGCGGCGCTGAACTCGCTGCGCCTTCGGCTCCGCTCAGACATCCAGCGCCTTGAATCCCGCGAAAAGCCTCTCCACTCGGCGCGACGACAACGGGGGGAAGGTCCAAACAACGGCCGTCCCGGCGATGTTGCTCATGGATGGAGGCTGGGTCTTCCGGCATCTTTGGCACGCTCGGCCTGCGGCCATGGCGTGCCGCGCCGGCGAAGCGGGCGCCGGGGGGCGTAGGATGCCGATAAGCGTAGCGAATCGCATCAGGGTGTCGCACGGCGTGGGGAGCGGTGCGTTTCGCTGCGCTCAACCGCACCCTACGGGACAGGGGCTGGCTGCTGGTGTCCGGATACCGTCTGTCTTGACCTTCTCCTCCCGTATGGAGCCCCTCGCGGAGGGCGTGATGGGCCGGGAGAAGGCGCTGGATGTCTGAGCGAAGCGCAGCGTAGCGAGTTCAGCGCCGCCGGCCCAGCGCGTCCGGAGCGAGGTTCCCGGGCGGAATCCGGGGGCCCTTCTTTGGGTGCTTTCTTGGGCAAGCAAGAAAGTACCTCGGGGCGCGCTGGCGAGTCAGCGCCTGGCAGGCGGTCGGACGAAGGCACCGTAAACACCAGATGCCGAACCAGGACTAGCCACAACCAGGCAGGCGGTGGACCGACACCACCATAAAGACCGGATGATGAACCGTGCTTAGGCTAGTGAGCGGGGACGAGGCGGGCGTCAGGCTTCGCCCATGAGCCAGGCGCTCACGGCGCCGGCGAGGCTCATCAGCGCGAGCACGAAGATGGCGACTTCGGTGCCGGCCAGCTGGGCCAGCAGGCCGAACAGGCCGCCGATCAGTAGCAGGCCGCCGATGACGGTGTTGCTGACGGCGGTGAACGCGGCGCGCGTTTCCTGGGTTGCCATGTCGACCAGGTACGTCTTGCGGCCCAGACGCACGCCGGCATGGCTGACCCCGAGCAGGAAAAACAGGGTCGCATAGACCCAGCCGCCGGGAACCAGCGCATGGTCGGTGCCGACGGGCGCGAGCCAGACGCTCAGGGCGACCGCGATGCCGAGGCCGGCTGCAAGGAGTCCCGAGAGGATCAGGACCCAGCGGGCGGAGCGGTCGGATAGCCGGCCCCAGACCGGGGCGCTGACGGCCGAGGCCAGGCCGCTGGCGAGGATCAGCAGGCCCAGGGTGCCCAGATCACCGGCGGTCGCGTCCTCCGCGAGCAGGACGTAGAAGGGCAGTGCCAGGGCCGTGCTCATCAGCAGCGCGCGGGTCAGGACGAAGTGACCGAAGGCGCGGTCGGTCCACAGCAGGCGCATCGACTTGATGGCTTCGGTGACGGCGTTGCCGCCACCCTCGGTGGCACCCGGATCCTCGCGCAGCCGGGTGAAGGTCGCGGCGGCGACCCACCAGGCCCCGGCCGAGGCGGCCAGCAGGGCCACGAACACGCCAATGCCGGCCTCTTCCAGGTTCGCGAGAGTGAGGTAGATGCCCAGCCCCAGGGTGAAGAACCCGGCCAGCGACGCGGCGTAGCCCATCACCGTGCCGCGGCGATGCTTGGCGATGGTCTTGCCCAGCACATCCTTGGCCGCGACCGAGTTGATCCCGCGCGAAAGCGCAAAGACCACCAGTAGCCCGAGAATGGCCCAGCCGGCGGCTGCACCCTCCATGGTCAGCGCGACCACGGCCATGCCGGCCACCGCGAGCCCGGAGAGCAGGCTGCCGAGGATCCAGAAGCCCTTGCGGATGGCCCGCCGCCGGATGGCGGCGGCCACGAACAACTGCGGCAGCAGCGAGCCGGACTCGCGGATCGGGACCAGGAAGCCGGCGAAGGCGGCCGGGGCCCCCAGGGCGCCCAATAGCCAGGCGAGGACCAGGCGGGCCGAGGCCAGCTCGTCGCCGATCTTGCTCAGGGTGTTGGAGACCAGGTGGACGAAAAAGTTAGTCGGCTGGGCGTTGCAGGCGTTTTCCGGGATGTCCTTGCAGACGCGGGCGTCCTCGTCCCCGGCGATGGTCTCGTACAGGGAGATCAGCGGGCGCGGCAGCTTGTCCGGGTCATGTTCGGCCATGGAGTCCTTCCGTTGCGGTGCCCCCCGGTCATTGCGAGGAGCCGAAGGCGACGTGGCAACCTCCCGAAGTTGGCAACGCGCCAGGTCCCGGTGGCTCCGGTGGGAGATTGCCGCGTCGCTGCGCTCCTCGCAATGACGGCGGCTGACTAACGCCGTCCGGCCAAGGGGTCGCTCGGATCGACGCTGTCGCGGAACGGCTTGCGCCGGTCGAGGTTGGTCAGCTGATAAACGTTGCCCAGCCAGTTGTTGATCACCGCCAGGGCGGTGTCGTGCCAGGTGTTGTCCAGGCGGTCCAGCAGCAGCGCCTCGGGCAGCGCTGGGATCTCGGTGCAGTGCTCCAGCGCGGCCTCGACCTGCTCGCGATGCTCGCCGAGGATCGCGGCGGCCTGCGGCATCAGGTAGTTCTCCGGTAGCGGCGGGTAGGCGTCGCGTTCGCCCTGGATGTAGCGCACGACCTCGCGCTTGTATTCCTTGAGCAGGCTGATGGAGTCGTACTCCGGGTGGCCCTGGAAGAAGACCATGCGGAAGCCGTCCGGCGAGGCACCCAGGTGGATCCCGGACTGCTCGCTCTCCACCAGTACGCGCAGGCCGTGGCGTTCGAATTGCTCGCGCGAGACATCGTTGTAGCGCGAGTGCGGCACATCGAAGCGGGTGTTGACGCCGGTGACCAGCGGGTGCCCGCGGTCCACCACCCGGTGCGGGAACACGCCCCACAGCTTCTCGCCCATGTGCACGCGGCGCTCGCCGTAGCGTGCCTGCAGCACGGCGTGGGTGGCGAGGCAGGAGCAAAGCGTCGAGGTCACGTTTTCCCAGGCCCAGTCCACCACCTCGGCCAGCGGCTCCCAGAATGGCTCCAGTGCCAGGTCCGGCTGGGTGACGTTGGCCCCGGTGATGATCAGCGCGTCGAGACCCTCTTTCTTCAGGTCCTCGAAGTCCTCGTAGTACTGCTTGATGTGATCGCGCCCCTTCGGCCCGCGCTTGAGCTGCGGCAGGGTGAACGGGTGGATATAGAACTGCGCGATCTGGTTGCTCTCGCCGATCAGGCGAAAGAACTGACGTTCGGTGGCCGACAGGGCGGCGTCCGGCATCATGTTCAGCAGCCCGATGTGCAGCGCACGGATCTCCTGCTGCTGCGCGAAGTCGCTGGGCAGGACGGTCTCGCCCTCGCTCTTCAGACGGGCAAAGGTGGGCAGATCGGAATAGGCGACAAGTGGCATTAGAGGCGTGCCTCCCGTTCCAGGGCCATGCAGACCAGGTCATCGAAGTCGGCCGCGTTGCGTACGCGCGCCAGCTCGGTGGTGCTGATCGTGTAGCCGTGGGTCTCGGCGATCGCCTCGTAGCGCGGCAGGCGTGCGCGGAACAGGCGCGAGAAGACCCAGCGCACGAAGGCGTCCGGGTCGATCTGGGCGACGTAGTCCAGCCCCTCGTCGCGCATGTATTCGGCCAGCTGCTGGTCGAGGAAGGCCTCGCGGTAGTACAGCGGTTTGGGGTCGCGCTCTGCGCGTTCGATCAGCTGGCGCTCGTCTTCGTCCGTCGCCTTGATGTACAGGATCAGGGTGTGCTCGGCCAGCGTCTCGAGTACGCCGGGGCTGTCCAGTTCGCAGACCGAGCCGCCGGCGTCGTTGACGAAATGCGGGTAGCCGAACAGCGTTTGTGCCTTGTGGATGAAGTCCGGCACGTCGAGCATCGCCTGCACCTCGGCCTGGTGGTGCAGGGTCTGGCGGCGCTTGAATTCGGTCAGCGGCAGGCCGCCCAGTTCCGGGTTGCCGAGCTTGCCGAGGAAGCTCGCCACCGGGTGCAGGTTGTCCACGGTGATGTTGTTGATGATCTGGATCGAGTCCGAGCGCAACAGGTCGCGCAGGAACGGCACCGCCATCGCCTGGGCCTTGATGTTGTCCAGGATCGGCTCGCTCAGGTAGCGCGTGCCGATGCGGTAGTCCCCCGAATAGTGGAACCAGTCCTCGCGCCGGAGCATGTTGGACAGGCGCGTCTTGCCGACACCGGACATCCCCAGCAGGGTGATGCGGCGGTGCTCCTGGTTGCGGTATTCGTCGGGTGTCAGGCGCATGGGGACTCGATTAGCGTCGCAGGATGAACAGGATGCCGGCGATCACCGCCAGGCCGCTGATGACGTAATGGTCGTACTGGAACTGCAGCCCCAGCAGGCCGCGCAGGCCGAACAGGATCAGCCAGACGCCCAATAGAATGTTGCCGAGTATGCGCATCCCTGCGGAATCCTCCGGTTAGCGGATCAGTTGGCTCAGTTCGCGGAACTGCGGATCGGCCGCGTCGCGCAGCCATTCGAACAGCACCGATTCGTGGTTGGTAATGATGGCGCCGGCAGCGCGCAGGCGTTCCAGCCCGTTGCGTTTGCGCCCGGCGTCGCGCGAGCAGACCCCGTCCTCGACCACGAACACGGTTACGCCCGCGTCCAGCAACTCCAGCGCCGTCTGGGTCACGCAGATATGCGTCTCCGAACCGGTCAGGATGACCTGGTCGCCGCCTGTCAGGCGCGCGCGCAGGTCATCCTCGGCGCAGCAGGAGAAGGACGTCTTGTCGGTGACCGTGCCGTACCCGTCGAGCGCTTGCTGCAGAGTGGCGGTGACTTCGCCCAGGCCCTGCGGATACTGACGCGAGACCTCGATCGGGATATCCAGCTTGCGTGCGGCCTCGATCAGGCGGGCGGTATTGCGCTCGACCTCGTCCCGCGCGTCCGGCATGGCGGCCAGCAGGCGTTCCTGCAGGTCGATCAGGACCAGACGCGAGCGCGCACGCTCGCAGCGGGCTCGCGGATTGGAAGCGGCAGCGGCCATTACTCCAGCAGGCGGTTGATGGCCTCGAGATCGGTCACGCTCAGGCGGCCGGCGGCGCGCTGCAGGCGCAGCGACTCGCTGAGGAAGCCGTAGCGGGCCTCGGCGTAGTCGCGCTCGGCGCGGAAGACCTCGCGCAGGGCGAGCAGGACGTCGACCTGGGTGCGGGTGCCCACCTCGAAGCCGGCCTCGGCCGCCTCGAACGCGGACTGGGTGGAGGCCAGGGCCTGCTCCAGGGCGCGCACGCGCGAGTTGTTGGAGATCACCGACAGATAAGCGCTGCGGGTGTCCTGGGTCGTACGGCGTTCAACCAGCGACTGGCCTTCCTGCGCGGCCTGGAAATTCTCGCGCGCCTGACGGGTGAGGGCGCTGACACGACCGCCGGTGTAGAACGGGATCTCCAGCTGGATCCCGACCTGGGCTTCGGTGCCCTCGAAGAACATCGCCCCGCCGGTCGTGCCGGCATCAAGGCCGTGATAGCGGTTCTCGTTGACCGAGGCGTTCAGATTGATGCGTGGCAGGCCCTCGGCGCGCTGGCGCTGGATCTGCTCGCGCGCGCTCTCCGTGCTCAGACGCTGGGCGGCCAGTTCCAGGTTGTTCGCCAGGGCGATATCCACCCAGGCCTGCGGATCGGCCGGATCCGGCGGGGTCAGCTCGGCGTCGTCGCGCAGCATGTCGAGCTGGTCCCAGTAGGTATTGGTGATCACCGCGAGCTGTTCGCGGGTCAGGTCCAGCTGGTTCTCGGCGCTGATGCGCTCGGCCTCGGCAAGGTCGCGCTGGGCCTGGGCCTCGGTGACGTCGGTGCGTGCGACCAGGCCGACCTCAAAGCGGCGCTCGGTCTGTTCCAGCTGGCGCTCGATTGCCTCGACCTCGGCCTCGCGAAAGGCCAGGGTCTCCTGTGCGATCAGCACGTCGAAGTAGGCCTGGGAGACGCGCAGGATCAGGTCCTGACGGGCGGAATCCAGTTCCGCCTCGGCGCGGGCGATCTCGAGATCCACCTGCACAAGATCAATGTAGTTGCGGCGGTCGTAGATGCTCTGCGAGAGATTGACGCCAAAGCTGGTCTGGCGCCCGTCGTCGCTTCCGGGGCGGTTGCGGTCGTCGCGGTAGAACGCGCCGGCCTCGGCCTGCCCGGAGATCTGTGGCAGCAGGGCAGAGCGAGTGATCGGGCGATTTTCCAGCACGCCGCGGTATTCCGCCTCGGCGGTGCGCAGCTCCGCGTCTTCCGTGGCGGCGCGCTCGTAGACCTCCAGGAGGCTCGAGGCGGCGGCGGGGGCCGAGATCACAAGGACCAGCCCGGCGGTGGCGAGAAGCGACGGCAGACGGTTCATGGACGCGACTCCGGAAGGATATTAGGAAAAGCCTATCCTATCAGAGCCGGTTCGGGCATGGGACCTTCATCCCAGGTTGGCCGCGCCTGAAATGGGCCCCTCGGGTGCCGCTCAGAATTCGAAGGCGGGCTTCGGCTCGAAGCCCACCAGCGGCTTCACGCGGGTCTCGAACAGCTCCTCGTGGCGGCAGCCGTCCTCGGTGGTGCGGATGATCAGCTGGGCCTCCATGATCGGACCGTCACCGGTAATCACGAACAGTCGCCCGCCCAGGGTCAGGTAGGGCTCGAGGAAGTCGTCATATTCGGTCATGCCGCCGGTCAGGATGATTGCGTCGTAGCGCGGGCGCGGCGGGGTCCAGTCGGGCGTCACCGAGGCGGTGCGCAGTTGCGCGTTCTCGATGCCGAGATCGGTCAGGCGGTTGCGGGCGGCCAGGCGCAGCTCGTCGATGCGCTCGACGCTGTCGACCTGGGCCGCCAGATGGGACAGGCAGGCCGTGACGTAGCCGGAACCGGTGCCGATCTCCAGCACGGTTTCGGTAGGCTGCGGCGACACGGCCTGCAGCAGGCGGCCGATCACGACCGGCGGCAGGGTGTTCTCGTCGTGCCCCAGGGGGATCTCGGAATCGGCGTACGCCAGGGCCTGATAGGGCTCGGGCATGAAACGCTCGCGCGGGAGCGTTTCCATTACGTCCAGTACACGGGTGTCCAGCACGTCCCAGGGGCGGACCTGCTGTTCGACCATGTTGATCCGGGCCTTGGCGTAATCCATCGCGGTTTCCTCAGTGCGCTCGACAGCCGCGAAAGAGTACGTTCACGGGCCGAAACAGGCAAGTAGGAGCCTGCTCGCAGGCGAATGCCCTGCCCGCGTCCGACAATGGCAGGGCATTCGCCTGCGAGCAGGCTCCTATGCGTCGGGGTGTTCGTCGAGGGCGGCGGCAATGGCGCGAACGCGCTCGCGCTGCAGGGCCTCGCCCAGTGCCTTGCCCTTGTGTCCCTCGGCCATCAGGGCCGCCGGCTGCACGCCTTGCGCGGCCGCCACTGCGCGGCGCACCGCGTCGGCCTGTGGATAGGGCTTGTCTTCCCAGCCGGTGCGGCCGCGGAAGTCCGCCTCCACCGCCAGCAGGAAGGGCTCCACGTTCTCCGGGCGGCGCAGGACGTCCAGGCCGTCGACCAGCTTCATCACGGTCTTCGGGCGCAGCTCGAATACGCGATGCACCAGCCCGTGGTAGCGCGCCACGCGCACCGCCAGGTCGCGGTAGCGGTTGGGTATGCGCAGGCGTTCGGTTAGGGCGCGGATCAGGTCCACCCCGCGTTCCTCGTGCCCGTGATGGCTGGGCAGGATCTCCGGGGCAGTGGTGCCCTTGCCGAGGTCGTGCACCAGCGCGGCGAAACGGACCTCCGGTGCATCGGAAAGCCGGGTCGCCTGGTCCAGCACCATCAGGGTATGCACGCCGGTGTCGATCTCCGGGTGGTAGCGCTCCGGCTGCGGCACGCCGAACAGCCGCTCGATTTCTGGGAACAGGACGGCGAGTGCCCCGGCCTCGCGCAGCACCTCCAGAAAACGCCGTGGGGCCGGACTCTTCAGGGCCTTCTCGCATTCCGCCCAGACGCGTTCGGGGACCAGGGCGTCGACCTCGCCGGAGGTGACGAGCTCGCGCATCAGCGTCAGCGTGTCGGGCGCGACCTCGAAGCCCCATGGCGCGAGCTGGGCGGCAAACCGCGCCACGCGCAGCAGGCGCACCGGGTCCTCGGCGAAGGCGGGGGAGACATGCCGCAGTCGGCGCGCCTCCAGGTCGGCCTGGCCATTGTAGGGGTCGATCAAGCGGCCGTCGGCATCCTCGGCCATCGCGTTGATGGTGAGATCGCGGCGTTCGAGGTCGTCCTCCAGCGTGACCTCGGGCGAGGCGTTGAATTGGAAGCCGTGATAGCCGCGTGAGGTCTTGCGCTCGGTGCGCGCCAGCGCGTATTCCTCGTGGGTTTCGGGATGCAGGAAGACCGGGAAGTCGCGCCCGACCGGCCGAAAGCCATTGGACTCCATCGCCTCCGGCGAGCTGCCGACGACGACGTAGTCGCGCTCGGTGAACGGGCGCCCTAGCAGGCGGTCGCGAACCGCACCGCCGACGAGGTAGGTCTGCATGGCGGTTACCGGTTCACCCTTCGATCAGCCGCGGCTGGCCCCGCGATTGAGCGTGCGCAGGTGCTGCATGCGGGCCTCGCGCCCGGCGCCCCCACCGCCCAGATAGCTGGGGGCAATGGATTCCAGGCGGGTCGGGCAGGGCAGCTGCTGTTCGCCGTCGCAGACCGAGTCGATGGTCAGCGAGGCGAAGTTGTCGCGCGACAACGGCTTGCCGGGCACGAACTCGAGCACGCTGGCCTGCAGCTTGCCGGCCCAGTCGGGCAGGCCGATTACCGGGCGCCGGTGGCCGGAGACCCGGCCCACATACCGCACCAGGTCGCCCAGGGTGTAGGTCTTCGGGCCGCACAGCTCGAAGCCCTGGCCGAAGGTGTCCTGGTCTTCCAGGGCCTCGACGAAATGCTCGGCCACATCGCCCACGAACACCGGGGCGAAGCGCGCCCGGGCACGCGCCAGCGGCATCACGGGGGAGAACTTCAGCAGCGTCACGAAGCGGTTCAGGAAGGAGTCTTCCGGCCCGAAGATGACGGAGGGACGGAAGACGGTGACCGCCAGGGATTCGCTGGCGAACACGGCCTGCTCGGCCGCACCCTTGCTGCGCAGGTAGTGGCTGGGGGCGTCGTCCATGTCCGCCTTCAGCGCGCTCATCTGCAGGAAGCGGCGCACGCCCTGCGACTCGGCGGCGGCCAGGGCCTTCTCGGTCAGCTCGGTGTGGGCGGCGTGGAAGCCGGCGCCACTGTGGCCACGTTCGTTGAGGATGCCGACCAGGTTGATCACCGCGTCCTGGCCCGCGAACAGGCGTTCCAGGGTGGCGGGATCATGGGCGCTGCCCTCGACCAGGTCGACCTCGGGGTTGACCAGGAGGTCGCGATGGCGGTGCGGACGGCGCGACAACACGCGGACCTTCAGGCCGCGGTCAATCAGTCGGCGGATGATGTGGTGGCCGACAAAGCCCGTGCCGCCGAGCAGGCAGACATTGCGAATCGAATCGATCGACATGGGGCAAGGTCCTTCCGAAAGCGAATGCGGATCGTCTTATACTCGGGTGACCCGCATTGTTCAAACTAGCAAATAGTTGACCTGTGTTTCCCATGGCCTGTTTCCGGGTCACCAATCCGAGGCGCCGACATGACCGAACTGACCGCGATCAACCCTGCGACCGGCGAGATGCTCGCGCGTTACCCCCGCATGGATCGGGACGGGCTGGAGGCCGCCCTGGCACGCGCGGCCAGTGCCGCACCGGACTGGGCGGCACGCCCGGTGGCGGAGCGCGCCGCCTGCCTGCACGACCTGGCCGGGGTGCTGCGCGACGCGCGCGAGACCCTGGCGACTACGGCCACCCGCGAGATGGGCAAGCGGCTGGTCGAGGCGCGCGCCGAGGTCGACAAGTGTGCCAACGCCTGCGAATACTACGCCGAGCATGGCCCGGACTTCCTGCAGGACACCATGGTCGCCTCGGATGCGAGCCGGTCGTTCATCGCCTGGCAGCCGCTGGGGACCGTGCTGCTGGTGATGCCCTGGAACTTTCCCTACTGGCAGGCCTTTCGCCAGGCGATCCCGGCCACGCTGGCCGGCAATACCGTGCTGCTGAAGCACGCGTCCAATGTCCCCGGATGCGCCGAACATCTGGAACGGGTGTTTACAGCGGCCGGTTTTCCCGAGGGCGTGTTCCGCAACCTGCCGGTTGGCTCCGATGCGGTGGAGGGCATCATCTCTGACCGTCGCGTGCAGGGCGTCAGCCTGACCGGCTCCGAAGGCGCCGGCCGCGCGGTGGGGGCTGCGGCCGGCAAGGCCCTGAAGTCCTCGGTGCTGGAACTGGGCGGCTCGGATGCCTTCGTCGTGCTGGCGGATGCCGATCTCGATCACACCGTGGAGCAGGCGGTACGCGGGCGCTTCCAGAACAACGGCGAGACCTGCATCGCCGCCAAGCGCTTCATCGTCGAGGAGGCCATCGCGGATGCCTTCGTCGAACGCTTCCAGGCGGCCATCGAGGCCCTGGTCATCGGGGATCCGATGGACGAGGGAACGAACATCGGGCCGCTGGCGCGCGATGACCTGCGTAGCGAGTTGCACGACCAAGTGACCCGCAGCGTGGCGGCCGGCGCCCGCCTGGTAGCGGGCGGCGAGCCCCGCGATGGGGCCGGTTACTTCTACCCGCCCACACTGCTGGATGCCGTGGAACCCGGCATGGCGGCCTTCGACGAGGAGACCTTCGGCCCGGTCGCGGCGGTCACCCGGGCGCGCGACGCGGATCATGCCATCGAGCTCGCCAACCGCTCGCGCTTCGGCCTGGGCGGCAGCGTCTGGACCGCCGATCCGGTACGTGGCGAGGCCCTGGCTCGGCGTCTGGAATGCGGCTGCGCCTTCGTCAACGGCATCGTCAAGAGCGACCCGCGCCTGCCCTTCGGCGGCGTGAAGGACTCCGGCTACGGCCGCGAACTCTCCGAGCTCGGCATCCGCGAATTCGTCAACGCCAAGACCATCTGGGTCGGTTGATCGGTGCCCGTCGAAGGTTGACCCGCGTCGCTTCGAGTATGTGGGTCTAGTGGGCCGGGGTGGGCCTCGGCTTCGCGCGGTAGAGGCCGAGCTCGAGACGGCTGTTGCGGTCGGCGTGGTTGCGCTTCTCCAGGATGCGGGCGATCAGGGGCTGGTCCTGGTCCAGTAGCTGGGCGGCCAGGCCGTTGCGGTCGCGAGGCAGATAGCCCAGGTGGTGGTCCATCCAGCGCACGGCGACGGCCCGGCCGTCGTGGGTGTTGGTGCGCTCGCGTTCCACGGTCAGGGCCTGGCCGCGCTTGAGGATGTCCCACAGCCGGGGCGCCTCGTGGTGGCGGAAACCGGCCAGGGGGATGCGGTCCAGCAGTTCCTCGGTGGTGGCGGTGCGGTTGTAGGTGCCGCGCTCGGCGTAGTAGCCGGCGAGCGGCGGGACGGGGCGTGCCTGGCGGTTGTGCGACATGTTCGGACTCCTCGGTGTGGCTTGGGTGTCCGTTGTAGCACCGGGGGTGGCTCACAGGATGAGCCACCCCCGAAATCTGTTCTTATCCGTTGGGCTGGGTGTACTGGTGCGCGGCGCGCGCGAGGTCGTCGGCCACGCGCTGGCGCAGCTCGGCGGGCGCCAGCACCTCGACGCCCGGGCCGTGGCGCAGGATCTCTTGGGCGAGCTCGGTGGGGTCGGAGTAGGGGATGCGAAGGCGATACGCGTCGCCTTCGTATTCGCCGATCTGCTCCGGGTGCCAGATCTCGTCGGCGACCCAGCGGGCATGTTCCGGGGTGAAACGCAGCACGGCCCATTCCTGTGCGGGGCCGGTGAAGATGCCAAAGGCGTCTCCGGTGTGGGCATCCAGGGTTGCCTCGTCGATGGTGCGGTAGGCGGACTCCACCGGCTGCACCGAGCGGATGCGCTCCAAGGCGAAGGTGCGCAGGGCTCGGGCCTGATCGCACCAGGCGATCAGGTACCAGTTGTCGCGGTAGTAGAGCAGGCGCTGCGGGTGCACGACGCGATAGCTCGCGGCGTCCCGGGCACGACCGTGATACTCGATCTCGACGGGGTGTTCGTCCAGGGTCGCAGCGGCCACGGCCTGAAAGCTTTCGCCGCGGCTGCCGCGCTGGGCCAGCGGCTGGATGCGGATGCGGCGGCGCACGGTGTCCGGCTGGTGCCCACCACTGGCGAGCAGCTCGCGGATGCGGCCCTTCAGCGGCCCCAGCGTGGGCGCCAGCAACCCGGGCTGCACGTCCTCCAGGAGTTGTTCCATGGTCAGCAGCGCCAGCAGCTCGGATTCGTTGAACCACAGCCCCGGCAGCTCGAACGCCGGGGCATCCTGCGCGTAGCGGTAGCCATTGGCCTGGGCATCGTATTCGATGGGCGCCTGCATGAAGTCGCGCATGTATTCGAGGTCGCGCTTGACGGTCGCGCGCGAGACCTCGAGACGCTCCATCAGGTCCGCCAGTGAGGGCGGCCGCCGCCCCTGCAACAATCGGTGCAGGTGAAAGATGCGCTCGGCGCGATTCACGGGCGGGCCAGGGGTGGATGCATGCCCGGGGACGCTACCCATTCGCCCGGGCACTCGCAAGCGACGCGCCGGGGCGCCGGATGCCCGCCGTGTCGGGTGCGGCGGTTGCGGGCGACCGTCCCGGTGGTCAGTGGAGGCGCCGGCTGACGCGGATGATCTCCTCGTCGGAGGCGAGGATCTCGCGCTGGAAGCCGTGGCGTTGGGCGAGCGCGAGCATGCCGCCGTTGTGGCGCAGCACCTCGCCAAACAGTTCGCGCAGGCCGGCGTTGCGGGCGGAATCGATGACGGCCTCCATCAGGAGGCTGCCCACGCCGCGGCCCTGCCAGGCGTCACTGATGACCACGGCGAACTCCGCGCTCTCGCCGTCGGGTTCCGTGGTGTAGCGGGCGACGCCGACCTGCACCTCCCGGCCTGTGTGGTGGTCGACCGCGATGAAGGCCATCTCGCGGTCGTAGTCGATCTGGGTGAAGCGCACGAGCATCTCGGGCGTGAGTTCGTCCATCGAGCGCATGAACCGGAGATAGCGGGACTTCTCCGACAGGCTGCGCACGAATTCCTGCTCGATGGCAGCGTCCTCGGGCCGGATCGGCCGGAGCTCGAGTTGATGGCCGTCGCGGGTGGTGACCTTCCGGGCCATGTGGCCGGGATAGGGGTGGATGGCCATGTGCGCGTAGTCACGGCCGTCGTGGGCGGGATCGGCCAGTTCGATGCGGGCGTCCACGGCCATCACGCCGTTCTCGCCGGCCTGCAGGGGGTTGATATCCAGCGCGGCGAGTTCAGGCAGCTCGCAGGCCATCTCCGAGACCCGGAGCAGGACCTGTTCCACCGCGCCCTCGCGCACCGGGGGCGCGCCGCGAAAGGTGCCAAGGGTGCGCGCCGCGCGAGTCTGCGCCATCAGGCGCCGGGCCAGCGAGGGGTTCAACGGCGGCAGGGCGACGGCCTGGTCGCCGATGACCTCCACCGCGGTCCCGCCCAGTCCGAAGGCGATTACCGGGCCGAACACCGGGTCGCGCGAGATCCCCACCAGCAGTTCGCGAACATGCCCGACCTCGGCCATGCGTTCCACGCTCACGCCTTCAACCTCGACCTCCGGGAATTGCTCGTGGATCTGGTCGAGCATCTCCTGGGCCTGCTGGCGCACGGCCTGCACGCTGCGCAGGTTGAGTCGTACACCGCCAAAGTCGCTCTTGTGGGTGAGGTCGGGCGCACTGATCTTGAGCGCGACCGGGAAGCCCAGGCTCTCGGCGGCCAGCATCGCGTCGGCCGGGTCGCGGGCGAGGATGCTGGGACTGCAGGGGATGTGGAAGGCGGCCAGCACGGCCCGGGACTCGCGCATGCTCAGGACCCTGCGGCCCTGGCTGCGTGCGTGTTGCAGGATCAGGCGCGCGCCCTCGATATCCGCGGGCTGGTCATCGCTGCGGGGGCCGGGGACCTGCAGCAGCATGCGCTGGTTGCGTCGGTGTTCGATCAGCCAGGCGAAGGTCTCGACGGCGCCTTCGGGCGTGCGGAACTGGGGGATCCCTTCCGCGTCGAAGCGATTCCGTGCGCGGGCCACCAGCGGGTCGCCCATCCAGCAGGCCAGCACCGGCTTGTGGCTTTTGCGGGCCTGTTCGATCACGGCCTCGGCACAGGCGTCGGGGTCGGTCATGGCCTGGGGGGTGAGCAGGACGCTCGCCATGTGAACCCCAGGGTCCGCGAGCACGATGCGCAGGGCTTCGCCATAGCGTTCGGGGGTGGCGTCGCCGAGGATGTCCACCGGGTTGCCATGCGACCAGTGGGCGGGCAGCAGGGCGCTGAGTGCCTCCAGTGTGCCGTCGGCCAGCGTGGCCAGGTTCAGGCCGAGGTCGGCGGCCCGGTCCACGGCCATCACGCCGGGTCCGCCGCCGTTGGTGAGGATGGCGAGATCCTCGCCGCGCAGGCGCACGCCGCTGGCCAGTGTCTGGGCTGCGGAAAACCACTGCGACACGCGCTCCACCCGGACCACGCCGGCGCGCTGCAGGGCCGCGTCGAACACCGCATCCGAGCCCATCATCGCCCCGGTATGGGTGGCGGCCGCCTGGGCGGTGGCCGCGTGGCGAGCGGACTTGAGGACTACGACGGGCTTCATGCGCGCGGCGGCGCGCAAGCCCGACAGAAAGCGCCGCGTGTGGCGGATGCCCTCGACGTACAGCAGGATGCCCTGGGTCTCGGGGTCCACCGCGAGGTAGTCCAGCAGCTCGCCGAAGTCGACGTCTGCGGCGTCGCCGGTCGAGGCCACGCTGGAAAACCCGATGCCGGTGGGCTCCGCCCAGTCCAGGACGGCGGTGATCAGCGCCCCGGAGCTGGAGATCAGCCCGAGCTTGCCGGGCAGCGCCTGGTTGTGGCTGAAGGTCGCGTTGAGCCCGATGCCCGGGCGCATGATGCCCAGGCAGTTGGGGCCGATCAGGCGCATGCGGTAACGCTGCGCGATCTCGACGCATTCCTGTTGCAGGCGTTCGCCCTCTCGGCCGGCTTCGGCGAAGCCGGCCGAGAGGATGACGGCGCCGCGCAGGCCCGCCTCGCCACAGTTGCGCAGGATGCCGGGGACGGCCCGAGCCGGGGTGGCGATCAGCGCCAGGTCCACCATGTGCTCGCCGGGTCTCAGCTCGGGCACGCAGTGCAGGCCCTGTACCTCGGCGTATTTGGGATTTACCGGGAGCAGGGTGCGCTTGAAGCCGGCCGCCAGGAGGTTGGCCAGCACCGTGCGGCCGACGCTGCCCTCGCGTTCGGATGCGCCGAACACGGCGACACCGCGCGGATTGAACAGCTTGTCCAGGATATGGGTTCCCATGCATGCTCTCGGTTATGACGTGCCAAGTGTCTTCATAACATGAATCTAGCGTTCTTCTCGCCGGACGCCGGCCTTGAGCACGACAATGGTCCCGGCCACCCGGAATGTCCGGAGCGGCTGAGCGCAATCCGTGACCAGCTGGTGGCCAGCGGGCTGGATCCGTGGGTCCTGCATCGCGAGGCGTTCCCGGCGACGCGGGCGGACCTGCGCCGGGTTCACACACGCGACTTTATCGACACCATCCAGCAGCACGTCCCGGAAGGGGGGCGGGTGATGCTGGATGGCGACACGGCCCTGTCGCCAGGGAGTCGCGAGGCCGCGTTGCTGGCGGCCGGCGCGGGCATTGGCGCGGTGGACTGGGTGATGGGGGCGGCGAACCGGCGGGCCTTCTGCGCGGTGCGGCCGCCGGGGCACCACGCCCGTGCCGACCGGGCGGCCGGGTTCTGCCTGTTCAACAACGTGGTGATTGCCGCCCGCCATGCACAGGAGCGCCATGGCGTGGGGCGCATCGCCATCGTCGACTTCGACGTGCACCATGGCGACGGCACCGAGTCCCTGGTGGCGGGTGATGACGCCATCCTGTTCGCTTCCGCCTTCGAGCATCCGGCCTATCCCGGGTCGGGCATCCCGCCGCTGGCCGACAACTGCCTGAATGTCCCGGTACCCGGCGGATCGTCGGGGGAGCAGTGGCGCGACGCGGTGGCTGGGGCCTGGTTCGATGCGCTGGACGCCTTTGCCCCGGAACTCGTGCTGATCTCCGCCGGATTCGATGCCCATCGCGAGGACGAACTCTCGCGCCTGTTGCTGGCCGAGGATGACTATGCTTGGATCACTCGTGAGCTGGTGGCCCTGGCCGAGCGTCACGCCGATGGGCGCGTGGTCTCCATGCTGGAGGGTGGCTACGCCCTGAGTGCCCTGGGGCGCAGTGTGGTGGCGCATATGCGTGCCCTGGCCGCCCTCTGACCTGCCCCGTTTGCGACGCAGCTGCAGCGTATGGGTGGCGCCGCGTTCATGGCTGAGCGGGGGCCGCCTTGTTCAGCGGTTGCGTTCGCCATATACCGACGCGGCGAGGCGGGCGCCGCTGGCGAGCGCTACGCTCACCAGTACCAATACGGGGGCAAAGGGCTGATCCAGAGGCAGGCTGAGGCTCCAGGCGATCAGGAAACCCGCCAGGGCGATGGCCTGGGTCCACAGGAACAGCCCGCGCAGATTGCGCGCGAGATAGGCCGCACCCCAGGCGGGCAGCAGCAGGGTCGCGAGGGCAGCGGGCAGGCCCAGGACCATGCTGCCCAGCACGACCGCGGCGACCAGCCAGCCGATCTCGGTGAGTCGTTGCCACGTCGGCGGGGGGCGTGTGGCGGGGACATCGGGAGCGAGCTGCGCATGCCGCCATACGCGGTACAGTCCGGGCGCGAGCAGGATGCTGGCGACCGCCAGCACCGCCACCGCCCACAATTCGTTCGGTCCGGCAAAGTACAGCTGGCCTTCGGCCCAGGCGGCCGCCGCCAGGCTGGCCTGGGAGAAGTTGGCAGCGAGCAGGGTCACGGCCGCAAGGCCGGCCAGAAACACCCCCAGCGGCAGGCGCTCGCGGTCCGTGCTGCGCTGTAGCAGGGCCATCACCCCGGTACCCAGGACGAGGGCCACGAGCAGGACCGGCCAGTGCAGCACCGAGGCCAGGACCCCGCCGACGGCGGCCCATTGGCCGAGCGCGAGTGCCTGCCAGACCGAGCCGCGCAGAAACAGTCCGGCGCCGGCGAGACCCAGCACGCCGGTGATCAGCAGGCCTGCCACGAAGGGCATGAGTAGCAGGTCAACCAGCATGGATGTATTCCGTCAGTGGGTGGCGTTCGACCCCGGCGGCCTCCAGGAAATCGTCGTCATGGCTGGTCATCAGCAGTGTGGTGCCGCCTGGCAGGCTGGTGATCAGCTCGATCGCGTCGTGGCGCACCTCGGCATCCAGATGATTGGCGGGCTCGTCCAGTAGCACCAGACGCTGCGCCGGCGGGCGAGCGGCGTGGCTGGCCAGGGCGGCGGCCAGGCGCAGCAGTTGCCATTGCCCTCCGCTTAGGCGGTCGAGCCGCCGGTCCATCAGGGCGCGCACGCGTGCCTGTTCGGGGGGGTGCGCCCCCATTGCCCGGAACCAGTCGTGTCCGGACAGCGGCCAGGGCTGGCGGCGTGGGTGGTCCTGCGCGAGCAGGCTGATCCGGGCTTGGGGGGCAAGTTCCAGGTGACCGTGATGCACCCGCGCCTGTCCCGTCAGGGCCTTCAGCAGAAGCGATTTTCCAATGCCGTTGGGCCCGGTCAGGGCCCAGCGCGAGCCGATCGGTACGTCCAGGGTCAGCGGGCCCAGCACCGGCCGGTCAAACCCAAGATACGCGGCGCGGGTGTGCAGGATCGGAGACGAGCTTTCAGTCGGCATGTGAGCGTCGGGCATTCGGGCCATCGCAAATGATAACGGACCCGAAACGTTGCGTTCCGGGTCCGTCGCGGCTGGTCAATTTCTGGAAAGGGACTCGATTACTGGCGCGGCAGCGTCTCGGCCCAGGTGGTCATCAACTCCAGGTAGCCGTCCAGCGAGGAATCCGCGGGCGGATCCAGCGGCACCGCGTGACTGGTCCACCCGAGGTTGCGTTCCAGGAACTCCGCGCCACGCGCCGGCTGGAAGGCCGCGTAGAGGACGGTGCCTTCGGTGCCTTCCAGGTCGCTCACCAGGCTGCGCAGGTGACGCGCGGTGGGCGGGATGCCCGGAGCCGGTTCCAGATAGCCCACGATCTCGACCGGAAGCCATTCCTCGAGGTAGTCGAGGTCCTCGTGGTAGACCACGATGCGCTGACCCGGCTCGACCTGTTCGGCCAGGGCCTCGGCGTGGTCGCGCAGGCGTTCGGCGGTGCGCTCGCCGCGTTCCATAAACGTGGCGGCATGGTCCGGGCGCAGGTTGCCCATGCGCTCGGCCAGTGCCAGGGCGATGTCTGCCAGGCGCCGCGGATCACCGTTGAAGTGCGGGTTCCCTTCCTCGTGGGCGTGGCCCATGTTCGGGCCGTCCATGGTGATGGAGTGGCGCAGTTCGATCATGTCCGCTGCCCGGAAGTGGCCCGGCTGGCCGGAGTTGATCGTGCGGTTGCGGGCGCCGCGCTGGGCGGCCGGCAGCCAGCCTTCCTCGAGCCCGGCGCCGATCTCGAGCAGCATGTCGGCGCGGCGCAGGGCCGCCATGAAGCTCGGACGGGCGTCCAGGTCGTGCGCGTCACGATCCGGCGGCGCGAGCACGCGGACCTCGGCCTCGTCGCCGCCAATCTCGCGGGCCAGGGCGCCGAGGGTGGCAGTGGTGGCGACGATGTTCAGTCCGGCGGCGGCCTGCGACGGCAGCAGGAGGAGGGCCAGGATTGCCGCCGAGGCGAGGGCGGCGAGCGCGCGGGGCATGCGGACGCGAGTCTTGCGATAGGACATGCGGGACTCCTTTCAGATCGAGGTATGGCCGGAGGCTGGCAGGGACGGGAGCCGCCCCTGCCAGCCTCGCGAGGACAAGAGGCGGCCTAGAAGCGGTGGGCGCCGTGGGCGCCGAGGGCCACGTTCAGCTGCAGCAGGAACTCCAGGCCGCGATCGCGATCGCCGTGGTCATCGACAAAGTCGTTCTGGGACAGTTGGGCGCGCAGGAATACCGGCTCCACCGGGCGGAAGGTCACCTGGGCGGTGTGGCGATAGGAGGTGCCGAAGGACTCGCCGTCACCGCGGCCGACGTCGTTGCTCAGGCCCAGGGCCTCGGCGCGCAGGCCGGCTTCCCAGCGCGGGGCAAAGCCGTAGACACCCTGGACGTAGATGCCGTCCTGCTGGTTCTTGAACGACTGTTCGTTGCGTACGAAGCCCACCGGCCCGTTGCCGTCGGCTTCGAAATTCACGTCACGGCGGTCGACATCGATCTCGCGGTAGAAGTACTCGCCCTGCAGGCGCCAGTCGCCATGGCCGTAGGCGCGGCCGGCACTGTATTTGTAGACGGCATCCAGGCCGGCGAACCAGGCGCTGCCGTCCCAGTCCTCGAAGCGAGTGGAGTGCTCGTCGGTGACCTGATAGCTGCGGGCGTAGCCGCCGGAGACACCGAACTGCGCGGCGTGGTCCGGCCCGAGATCCGGCCCGATCTTGGCAAAGGCGGTGACCAGGCGTGGACCGGAGCGGTCGCGCAGGATGCGGTCCTGATCGTTCAGCGACGACTGGCTGCCTTCGTAGTTGGCGATCCCGCTGGTCTCGCCCTGCAGCAGCTCCACACCCAGCTGGGTGTAGGTCGCGGTAGGGGCGAGCCAAGTCGCCTGTACGCCCTTTTCCAGCAGGCCGTGGTCGCCGAACAGGTACTCGTTGACCAGCGGGCGGTTCACGAAGTCCCACTCGTGCGGGTGGCGGTTGTTGATGTAGCCGATGTCAGACAGGAACTTGCCCGCCTTGAGCTGGAGGCCGCCGGGCAGGGCGCGGGTGGTCAGGTAGGCCTCGTCGACCTCGATGTCCTGGTCGTCGAATTCGATGATCACGGTGGCGTCCAGGAGGTCGCCGAGACGGGCCTGGAAGCCCAGCTCCGAATGGCCCAGATTGAAGCCGTCGTCGAGGCCGTGGTCGTCGCCATTACCATGGCCGTGATCGTGGCCGTCGTCGAAGCCGGCGGGCGAATCATTACCGTGCGAGAGCTCGTTGTAGTAGATGCCCTCGAGGATCAGGGAGACGTCCATGCCCCAGGCGGACTCGTCGTCACTGGTGGTCCATTGCGCCGCGGCGGCTCCGGGGGCGGCGAGGGTCAGGCTGGCCAGCGCGGCGAGGACGGGGCGTGAGAACGGGGTGAGGGGCATGTCGGGCTCCTGGTTGCGCGGCAGTCTGCCGGTCCGGGCAGTGCCGATCAACGAAATTGGACTGTTATAGCGTAACGGATGACAAAGCGAACGTTATACAATAACAAGCGAGGTATCAACCCCCCGATCGGGCGCTCCGGTGTGCTGCCGGTCAGTCGCGTGGAAGGCCGGCGCGGGCGAAGGCGTTGCGCCAGGGTTCCAGCTTCTCGGTCAGGCTGAGGCGGGCGTTGGCGGGGCTGGTGGAGGGCAGGCGCAGGGCCTCGACGCCCAGGGCGCGGGTCTCGCGGATGCGCCGCGCGCTTTCGGCGCCGTTGTGGATGATCACGCGCAGGTCCGGGGCCTCGCGGGTCAGCCGGGCGAGATCGTTGGGGACCGGGGCGCGGATGGCGCTGTCCAGACTCCCCTCGCGCGAGCAGGCGCCGTACACGTCCCAGAGGCCCACGCCGTGGTCGAGCAGGCGCTCGATGCGCTCGGGGTAATCCATTTCCGGGAAGGGCTCGCCGAGGATCTGTCCGACAATCGGCCAGAACTGGTTGCGCGGGTGGGCGTAGTAGGCCTGGGCCTCCAGCGAGGCGACGCCGGGAAAGCTGCCCAGCACGATCAGGCGGGTGTCCGCACGCAGGATGGGCGGGAACGCCTCGAGGGTCGGTGCGGCGGCGGTCATTGGAGGGCGGGGTTCAGGGTGGGCTGTGCAGACGCGCGGCGTCAGGCGCGGTCCTGCTGCCCCCGGCGGCAGTCCCCGCACTGGCCATGCAGCTCCACCATGCGCGAGTCGATGGCGAAGTCCTGGGCCTCGGCCTCGTGCTCCAGCGCCTGGCTGGCCGGCTCCGGGGTGTGGAACTCGGTGATCTGGCCGCAGCCGTCGCAGATCATCAGGGCCGACTCGTGGCGCTCGCCGGGGTGCGAGCAGGCGACGAAGCCGTTGAGGCTCTCGATACGGTGGATCAGGCCCTGCTCGAGCAGAAAGGCCAGGGTGCGGTACACGGTTGGCGGCTTGATGCTGTGATCATCGGAGGACAGCGCGTGGATCAGGTCGTACGCCTTGATGACGCCCTCGGTGCGCAGGATCTGCTCCAGGATGCGCCGGCGCTGCTCGGTCAGGCGAGCACCACGGGTGGCGCAGACGCGTTCGGCGTCGGCCAGGGCCTGTTCGATGTCCGGCGTCTTGGTCTCGGCGGCGGCAGTCATGCGCCTAGGATAGCCCAAACGATCACGGTGCCCGTAACCGCCTCGGTGATCAGGCGGGTTCGGCGGCGCGGGTGGTTTCGGTGTCGGGCTCGGTTGGATGGGTCGCCTCGGGGCGCGCGAAGACCTCGGCGGACCACCGGGCGCGTTCGGCGGCCGGCTCGATGTCGCGGGCCACCATGTGTGCATCCACCGCGAGGATGCGGTGGTCCAGGCCTTCGCCGTTGGCGATCTGGATGGCGAGCCCGGGCCGGGCGTTGAGTTCCAGGATCAGCGGCCCGCGGTCGGCATCGATCACCACGTCCACCCCCAGGTAGCCGAGCTCGCTCAGCTCAAAGCAGCCGGCGGCCAGTTCCATCAGCTGGTCCCAACCGGGGATTTGCAGACCGACAATGCTCTTTTCGCTGTCGGGGTGCTCGCGGCAGGGCCGGTTGTAGCGCACGCCGCCGATGGTGCGGCCGGAGCCGAGGTCAATGCCCGTTCCCACGGCACCCTGGTGCAGATTGGCCTTGCCGTCGGAGTCCTGGGTTGGCAGGCGCATCATCGCCATCACCGGGTAGCCGCGATAGACCACGGTGCGGATATCCGGCACGCCCTGATGCGAGACCTCATCGAAGATCGAGGAGAAGCGCACCCGCTGCTCGATCATGGCGGCATCCGGTCGGCCACCCAGGCTGTACATGCCCGAGAGGACGTTGGCGATGTGATCGTCCAGTTCGCTCAGCTCCATGGCGCGGCCACCGGCCCGACGAGGCCGATCGCCGCGCCAGCCGTCGATCACCAGAATGCCGTCGCCGGCCGCGCCGTGGGCCGGCTTGATGACGAAGCCGTCTTCATAGTTCCGCAGCTGCTTCCGCACGTCGCGAATCTGGCGCAGGGTGCGTACGACGCCGTACAGATCCGGCACCGAGAGCCCGGCATCCAGGGCGAGTTGTTTGGTCTGCAGCTTGTCATCCACCCGCGGGTAGAATCGCCGTGCGTTCCAGGCGGCGATATAGCGGGCATTGCGGGCGTTCATGCCGACGATGCCCTGTTCCTTCAACAGTTTCGGGCGCACGAAGCGCGGCAGCCAGGTCGGCATTAGTCGGTCCTCCGCATCGCATCCTGGATGCGTCCGAAGCGGAACAGCTCGGTGAGCCTGTAGCCGGTGTAGCGTCCCAGCAGCAGGGTCATGGCCAGCAGGACCAGCAGCAATTCCGGGAACACGAACAACAGGTGTTCCAGCTGGCGGTTGGCCATCAGCCCGTAGGCCGCGGCCGCGACGGCCAGGCTGCCAATCCCCTGGGTGATGGCATCGGCGGGGCCGTGTTCTTCCCAGACCACCGACATGCGCTCGATGGTCATGGCGAGGATGACCATCGGGAACAGTGACAGCGCCAGGGCGCGTTCGAAGCCGAGCTGGTGCGACAAGATGCTGATGCCGAGCATGAGCATAATGACCACGCTGACCACTGCCGCCAGGCGCGGGACCAGTAGCAGTCTGAGGTGCTCGAGGTAGAAGCGCACCACGAGACCCAACGACACGATCAGCGTGAACAGGATGATCCCGGCCAGCAGCTGGGTCTCGCGGAAGGACAGCGCGATCAGCACTGGCATGAAGGTGCCGAAGGTCTGCACGCCGATCACGTTGCGCAGGAACACGATGATCATCGCGCCCAGCGGCACCATCAGCAGCACCCGGTAGGTGTTCTGTGTGCCCAGCGGCAGGTTCAGGGTGGAGAAGTCGAGGAAGCGACTGTCCAGGGTGTCGCCGAAGCGCTGGATGGTCGCCAGGGCATCCTGCACCCCGCGGGCCACCGCAAAGCGCACCTCCGCGTTCTCGCCGTTGGATATCTCCAGGAGCGGGGCGTCGCCGTGCGACCAAACGGCCACGTCGGCGGGGTACTCGATTTCGCCATTCTCCGGGTCGATGGGCACCCAGCGCCGCGTGTTGTGAACCTCGAGCCAGGTCTGCGGTTCGATGTCGCGGCGCCCGTCGACCAGGCGCAGGGCGGTCACCTGCCGGGCCGGGATGCGCGCGGTGGCCAGCAGCTCGATCAGGGTCTCGGCCCGGCGGGCGCGATTGTCGTCGCTCTCGATAAACACGGCCGCATTGGAAGCCGGTGCGGCATTGGCGAGGTCATTGACCAGTACCGAGGCAAAACTCTGGATGTCCGAGGAGCGTCCGCGGACGTCATCGATCAGCGCCTCGGCGGCCGAACGGAAGGGTTCGCTCCAGTCGGGCACGGCCACTGGCCCCGGGTAGTCGGATTCCGAGCGGTCGTCTCCGTCACGGTAGAGCGTGGCGCGGTAGTACAGCACCTGTTCGCCGCGCGGCTGACGGGTAGTCCACTGGGCCAGGCGATCCTCCGCCTGGAGGACGGTGTTCAGGCCGTAGCCGCGGGATACGAAGCCTTCGTCCAGGATGGAGAAATTCGGCAGGCGGTGTGGAATTCGAAGCTGCACCGTGGTGGCCTCGCCGGTGGCCTGGAAGCGCACGCGGGCTTCCACCTGCCAGGTCTCGGCGGTGGCGTCCGGCTGCAGGGGCATCCCCAGCGCGCTGACCTTGTAGGCGAAGACCCCGAGTCCGATCGTACTCAGCAGCACGATCAGGATCGGCAGGTGGAAACGCTTCACTGGTCATCCGTCGCGCAGTCGGGCGCGCGCAGGTGCTCCGCGCCGGAGTCCACCAGGATGTGCCCGGCCATGTGGCTGCGCCCGATCAGGGCTTGGTATTTCAGAGCCGTGCGGTCGATCAGGCTGGTGTCGGCGGTCAGGAGCTGGTCGCCGATACAGAACTCCATGCGCACCACCGGGCGTTCCTGCGAGTCTCCGCTGTGCCTGCGAATGCGCACGATGCGCTCGATCGGTCGCTCCAGGGTGATGCGCGCGTCCTCGTCGTCCGGGTCGATGATCTCGAAGCGGATCCAGTCTTCACCGTCCCTCTCGAAGCGCTCCTTGTTTAGCGCGTTCAGCGAGGAGGAGGTTGCACCAGTATCCATGCGCGCCTTTAGCACGATGTCTTCCTCGGCGATGCGAACGTTCTCCACAGCACCCAGGATGGCCATGGAACCCCCCGACTCCTGGGCCCCTGCGGATTGCGTCAGGAAGGCCAGGACGAGCAGCATGGTCGGCAGGATGGATTGGGTTAAGCTGGAACGACGGGCGGCTGGAGCAGTCACGCAGTCTCCTGAAGGTTACAAAACGCTGAAGTGTAGCTGATCACGTTTGTTACCCCGTGTTAAGGGGTTCACAAAGCCTAGGGAAGCATTAGATCAGTGTGGCCCTAGGAGTTCAGGAGTTGCCATGAGCTGGGTAGTCGATCTCGCCGATCTGACCATGAACGATGTCGCCCGGGTGGGTGGCAAGAATGCCTCGCTGGGCGAGCTTCTGGGGCAGCTCGGTGCCGCCGGGGTGCGCGTGCCGGGTGGATTTGCCACGACCGCGGATGCCTATCGCGCCTTGCTGGCGAAGGACGGGCTGGACGCGCAGATCAAGGCGCGCCTGGCGGATCTCGATATCGACGACATCGAGGCCCTGCGCGCGGCCGGGCGCGAGGTGCGCGGCTGGGTCGAGCAGGCCGAACTGCCGGGCGAGCTGGAGGAGGCGGTGCGCGAGCACTACGCGCAACTGGGCGATAACGTGCCGGTGGCGGTGCGTTCCTCGGCCACAGCCGAGGACCTGCCCGAGGCCTCGTTCGCCGGGCAGCAGGAGACCTTCCTCAACGTGCGCGGCATTGATGCCCTGTTGCAGCGGCTGCGCGAGTGCTTCGCCAGTCTCTACAACGACCGCGCCATCGCCTACCGCGTGCACAACGGCTTTGCCCATGACGAGGTCGCGCTGTCGGCCGGCATCCAGCGCATGGTGCGTTCCGACGTCGGCGCCAGTGGCGTGATCTTTACCCTGGATACCGAGAGTGGCTTCCGCGATGCGGTGTTCATCACCGGGGCCTGGGGCTTGGGTGAGACGGTCGTGCAGGGCGCCGTGAACCCCGACGAGTATCAGGTCTACAAGCCGGCGCTGGCGGCCGGAAAACGCGCCATCATTGGCCGTGCCCTGGGCACCAAGGCCGTGCGCATGGTGCTCACGGAGGACGGTACCCGCACCGAGGACACCCCGACGGACCTGCGCCACCGCTTCTGCCTCTCGGATGCCGATGCCGAGCAGCTGGGCCGCTATGCGGTTGCCATCGAGCAGCACTACGGACGGCCGATGGACATCGAGTGGGCGCAGGATGGTGAGACCGGCGAGCTGTTCATCGTGCAGGCACGGCCGGAGACGGTGGAGAGCCGGGTCGAGCTGGGCGCGGGCGAGCGCTACGAACTGGCGCCGCACGACGCCGAGCCGGTGGTGACCGGCCGTGCAATCGGCTCGAAGGTGGGGGCCGGTATCGTGCGCGTGCTGGATTCGCCGGATGCCATGCACGCCATGGAGGAAGGCGACATCCTGGTTGCGGACATGACTGACCCCGACTGGGAGCCGGTGATGAAGCGCTCCGCTGCGATCGTGACCAACCGCGGCGGGCGTACCTGCCACGCGGCGATCATCGCCCGCGAGATGGGCATCCCGGCGGTGGTAGGTTGCGGTAACGCAACCGAGGTGCTGAGCGACGGGATGGAGGCGACGGTCTCCTGTGCGGAGGGCGACGACGGGCATGTGTACCCCGGCAGGCTCGACTACACGGTCAAGAAGACCGAGATCGGCGAACTGCCGGAGTTGCCGGTCAAGCTGATGCTGAATGTGGCCAACCCCGGGCGGGCCTACGCCTTCTCGCAGCTGCCACACGCGGGGATCGGTCTGGCGCGGCTGGAGTTCATCATCAACGGCACCATCGGCGTGCACCCGCTGGCGCTGCTGGACTATGCCGAGGACCCGAATCGCCTGGAGCCCGAGGTGCAGGAGCAGATTGCCGAGCACCTGCGTGGCTTTGATGATGGCCCGCGCGAATTCTTCGTGCGCAAGCTGTCCGAGGGCATCGCGACGCTGGCGGCGGCCTTCGCGCCGGAACCGGTGATCGTGCGCCTGTCCGATTTCAAGTCCAACGAGTACGCCCATCTGATCGGTGGTGCTGGCTACGAGCCGCACGAAGAGAACCCCATGCTCGGCTTTCGCGGGGCCTCACGCTACCGCTCGGAGCTCTTTCGTCCGGCGTTCGCCATGGAGTGCGAGGCGTTGCGCCGGGTCCGCGACGAGATGGGCCTGGACAATGTTCAGGTTATGGTCCCGTTCGTGCGTACGCTTACCGAGGCCGAGGACGTGATCCGGGTGCTGGGCGAGGAGGGCCTGCGCCGCGGCGAGCAGGGCCTGAAGATCGTGATGATGTGCGAGATCCCGTCGAATGCCCTGCTGGCGGCGCGCTTCCTCGAGCATTTCGACGGCTTCTCCATCGGCTCCAACGATCTGACCCAGCTGACCCTGGGGGTCGACCGCGACTCCGGACTGGTGGCGGATTCCTTCGACGAACGCAACGATGCGGTGAAGGCGCTCTTGAGCATGGCGATCCGCGCCGCCCGCCGCGCCGACAAGTATATTGGAATCTGCGGCCAGGCCCCGTCCGACTATCCGGATCTGGCAGTCTGGCTGATGAGCGAGGGTATCGATTCGCTGTCGCTGAATCCCGATTCGCTGCTCTCCACCTGGGAGCAACTGGCGAAGGTCGGGGGGGCGACAGATGGCTGAGCCCGTCGCCCAATGCCCGCAGGTCTATCTGGTCTCGGACGGTACCGGGATCACCGCAGAGGCCCTGGCGCGATCGCTGTTCACCCAGTTCCCGGATGTCGACCCGGCTTGGCACCGGCTGCCCTTTGTGCAGACGCCCGGGCGTCTGGCCGCCGTGTTCGCCCGGGTCGAGGCTGGGCCGCAGCCCGCACTGGTGGTGGCCACCCTAGCCAATGCTGACTTGCGGGCTGATCTGCACCAGAGCTCGGTGCCGGTGATTGACGTCTTCGGGGAGCACGTCGAGCGGCTGGAGGGGCTGTTGGGGGTGGCCTCGCAATCGGCTTCCGGGCGTGCCCACGGCATGGGCGATGTCAGCCGCTATGACCGGCGCATCGAGGCCCTGAACTACACCCTCGCCCATGATGACGGTTTGGCCGTGCAGGACCTGTCGGTTGCCGATGTCGTGCTGCTGGGTGCCTCGCGTTCCGGCAAGACGCCGACCAGCCTCTATCTGGCCATGAACTACGGGCTGTTCGCGGCGAATTACCCGCTGGTCCCGGAGGACCTGCGCCAGGGCGACATCCCGCACATGCCGGAAGGGCTGCGAGGCCTGGGTAGGCGCCTGGTGGGGCTGACGATCACCCCGCAGCGGCTCGCGCAGATCCGCGAGGGCCGACGGCCCGACAGCCGTTATGCCAGTCTGGCCCAATGCCGGGCCGAGTGTGCGGCGATCCAGGAGTTCTTCGACAGCTGGCAGATCCCGCATCTGGACGTGACCGAGCTGTCGATCGAGGAAATCGCGACCCGGGTACGCGACTGCATGGATACCCGCCGCGGCGTTTGATCAGCGCCTCCCTGGCTTGGCATCCCGCCGGGCTTGCCGGAGAATGGGCGCGGTTCACTCGCTGCATCGCAAGGAGTCTGCATGCCCGCCACCGGAACCGGACAAGAGATCGCCATCTTCCTCGTTGGCGTTGTCTTCGGGATTTATATCATCCTGTTGATTTTGAGGACGATCTTCGGCCTGGTGCGGGCCGATTACTACAACCCGATCTCGCAGACCATCGTGATGCTGACCGACCCGCCGTTGCGGGTGTTGCGGCCCGTGATCCCCTCGGTCGGGCGGGTCGATCTGGCCGCGATCGTGCTGATGATCGTGCTCAAGTTCATCGAAATCTGGTTGCGCGTGCTGATTGTGGGTGTGGATGCCGGGGTCGGGATTATCCTTGCCGTGGCAATCCGGGAATTGCTGACCACGGTGATCTGGGTCTTCATCATCGCGCTCATTGCCGAGGTGGTGATGAGCTGGCTTCAGGCGGGGGGCGGTTCCACCAACAATCCCATCATGCGGCTGGCGGGGGCGGTGAACCGCCCCATCCTCGGCCCTCTGCGCCGGGCCCTGCCGAATACCGGCGCGATCGATTTTTCGCCAATGATCGCCCTGGTTGGGCTTTATATCTTGCTGATTATCTTGCGCTCTTTTTGAGGTGGATTGCCGTCCGGGCGAAATGCACGGGGCGGCCTTGCCTGTTCGGGTGCAAAACGGGCTAGACTCGGGACGAGGGGCCCCTGCGGCAATGCCGCCGCCAGGTCCTCGTTTCTCAAACGGAACAGGAGTCAGTCATGGCAAGAGTGCATCGGGTCATCACCGGCTTTCTCGTCGCATTGGCGGCGGTTGCTCTCGGAAGCTCGATCGCATCCGCCAACGAGGCGGAATTCGACAATTACGTCGTCTACTACAACGTGATCAACACCACCTTCCTGTCCCCGGAGGTCGCGCGGGCCTATGACGTGCGGCGCAGTTCCAACCGGGCCATGGTCAACATCAGCGTGATGGAGCGGGGCGACAACGGCTTGCAGGCGGTCTCCGCGGAAGTCAGTGGCTCGGCCACCAACATGAACGACCAGATGCGCAGCCTGCGCTTCCGCGAGATTCAGGACGGTGATGCCATCTATCACCTTTCCGAGGTGACGGTGCGGGGCGGGGAAACACTCGAGTTCCAGATCGACATTACCCCGGCGGACAGCGATCGCACGCTGCCGATCCGTTTCACCCGCGACTTTTACGCCGACTGAGCCCCGCCCCGGCGCTCGCGAACGATGCCCCGCTCGTCCGGGCGGGGCATCACAGCACCAGGCCTAGCAGCATCCATGCGCCGTACAGTGCGACCCCGCCGCCGGCGATCCGGCGGACCCAGGGGCGGCGCACGAAGGCCGCCAGGCGCGCGGCGAATACCCCCATCAGCAGCAGATTCGGCAGCGTCCCCAGGGCGAAGGCCCCCATCAGGGCGGCCCCTTCCAGCGCGCCGCCGGCACTGAGCGACCAGGCCAGCACGCTGTACACCAGGCCGCAGGGCAGCCAGCCCCACAGCCCGCCGACCATCAGCGCCTGACCGGCATGGCGCACTGGCAGGAAACGCCGGCCCAGCGGCTCGATGCGGCGCCACAGCACGCCACCGGCCTGTTCCAGGCGGGCCAGGACCGGCCACCAGCCCCCGAGATAGAGCCCGAGCAGGATCAGGAAGACGGCGGCGATGCCCTGGAGGATCGCCTGCCCGGCGGGCAGGCCGCCGAGCAGGCTGGCCCCCAGCCATCCCGCCAGCGCGCCGGCGACCACGTAACTTGCCATGCGCCCGAGATTATAGGCCAGCAGGAGGTCGAGCCCGGGTCCGCGGCGGCCGTGGCCCATGGAGATCGCGCCGACGATGCCGCCGCACATCCCCAGGCAGTGCACGCCACCGAGGATGCCCACGGCCAGGGCCGCCAGCAGGGTGCCCGGATCACTCATCAGAAAGCGCCTCGGTCAGCGAGGGTCGGCCGCATCGCCGAGCACCTCGTGCTTGGTGCGGATGAAGGTCGCGTGCGGGATGTAGAGCAGGTCTGCCAGGTGCCGGATTACCGCTTCCTGGCGCTTGTTGAGGTCGCGGTTGGCCCAGGCGGCACGCCACAGGGCGCGCATGATGTCGGTCTTCTGCCCGGCATCAAAGGACGCGTTCACTTCGCGCACCATGGGGTGGATGGAGATCAGTTCGTCGCTATCCTCCTGGGCGATCTCCAGCATCGCATCGGCGGTATCGCGATCCAGCCGGAACAGTTCGATCAGGCTGGCGCGCACGGACTCCAGTTCCTCGGCGTGCAGATCAAAGTCGGCCCGGCAGACCTCCATGATCAGCGCCGCCGCGGCGCGTTGCAGGCGCTCCTCGGGGGCGCCCTCGGCGCGGTCGCTGCGTTCGGCGCCCAGCAGGCGCTGCCAGTGGCTGCGTAGTTGTTCGATCAAGTCAGGGTCTCCGTGGTCTTGCGCTGTGCGGTATGGTGCCCGAATGGAATCCGCCCGGCCCGAATCCCCCGATCTTCTCCTGCTCTCCGGCGGCATCGAGAGCAGCGCCTTGTTGGCGCAGGAGCATGCCGCCGGCCGCTTGTTGCGTGCCGTGTGGGTCGACTACGGCCAGCGCAATGCCGCGCGCGAATGGACCGCGGTGGAGCATCTGTCGGCGGTCTACGGTTGTGCCCCCATCGCGCTGGATCTCCAGTCCCTGCGCACGGCCTTCACCCGCCGCAACGACTGGGTCGGGCATGTGCCGCTGCCCCAGCGTAATCTGCTGGTGTTGGCCCTGGCGGTGAACCTGGCCGAGCATCACGGCGCGGCACGCATCCTGCTGGCGCTGAACCGCGAGGATCAGGGGCATGGTCCGGGTTCGCAACCGGGGTTTGTGCAGCAGGTCTCGGAGCTGGCTGCAGGTCTGGTGCCCGGCCTGCAGGTCGAGGCCCCGCTGATCGACCGGAGCAAAGCCGAGATCGTTGCCGCCACCGACCCGCTGGGGATCGACTGGCGCCACACCTGGAGCTGCCTTCTGGCACAATCGCGCCAGTGCGGGCGTTGCCCGCAGTGTCAGGCCCGGCGTGCCGCGTTCGCCGCGGCCGGCATCCCCGACCCGACCGACTACCGCGAAGCCCCCCGATGACCGATCCCGCCATTCCCCGTCATGTCTCCGAGCGTCTGGAGATCGCCATCCTTACCGGCGAGACCCTGCAACTGAACTGGGTCGAGCCCAATTCCAGCCAGGCCTGGTGGGGCAAGGTGACCCCGCGCGAGGTGCGCGAGGTGGACGGGTGCCACTGGCTCGACGGGGAGTGCGAGGGACGTACGGTGCAGATCCGACTGGACTTGATCCGCAACCTGCCGACACCGGTCAAGTAGCAGCCGCCACGCCTCCCGGGTCGCTCAGGCCGGGCAACAGGTCCGCGAGCGATTCCAGCAGCTCGAAGTCCTCCGAGTGCATGGGTTCGCCGCGCTCGTCCGGGTAGCGCATCCCCCGCAGTTGGGCGATCCCTGCTCCGGCGGCGCTGGCCAGCGCCAGCAGGTTGTCGTCCACCAGCAGCGTACGTTCCGGAGCGTACGGTGCGACCCGCTGCAGGCGTTCCCAGAAGCTGCCGTCTTCCTTGGCGCAATCGAGGTCGTGGGCGGAGACAATGGTATCCAGGCGGTCGCCAATGCGGGTGAGGCGGTGCTTGAAGGCGTAGACCTGCGGGTGGGCGTTGGTTACCAGCACCCGCCGCCGCCCGGCCCTTTGCAGGGCACCCAGGACTTGATCGGCATGCGGTTTCAGGGCGATGTGGTGGGCCAGTTCGCGTTTCAGGCCGAGGATGTCCAGACCAGTAAAGCGGGTCCAGTGATCCACGCAGTACCACTCCAGCTTGCCGCGCACCCGCTGCATCTCGTCCTCCAGGCGGCGGCGCGCGCATTCCGGGTCATCCGGTTGGCAGCGGATGTATTCCTGCGGGATCAGTTCACGCCAGAAGCGATTGTCGAAGTGCAGATCCAGTAGCGTCCCGTCCATGTCGAACAGCACAGTGTCGATGCGATCCCAGGCGATCGCGGCGCGGGCCGCGGGCGGGCGCGGATTTTTTTCGGGGTTTTGCAGGTCCACAGCTAACGGCTACACGAAAGAGGGTGACGACGATGGCCCCCATGGTACCCCAATCGCGGTTCCTTCCCGCGCCCCTGCTCCTTGCGCTGATGGCGCTGCCGTTGGCGGTGCAGGGAATGGACCCCGGCGACCCGGACTACGACCCGCTGGAGGACGACAGCCTGTGGGGCGAGACGGTCTCCCCGGACCAGACCCAGACCACCAGTCCGGAGCTGACCTTCCTGCTGGAGGAGCCGGACCGGACTCCGCATCACCACCAGAACCAGATCCGCATCACGCAGTCCTCGCTGGAGGACGGCTGGGCCGATCTGCGCCAGTGTCACAATGATGTGGCGGCCATTCGGCGCATGGTCATTGTGTACAATGAAGCCAGAATCGACGAGCTCCAGGTCGAGTCCACCCGCAATATCGAATCCGCGCGTGCCGAGGGCGATCGCGTGGACCTGCGCGGGGTGCAGCGGGACGCCGAGGTCTGCGTGACCGCGCGCATGAAGATCGTCGAGGACGAGGGGGACGGCGTCTATCGCCTGGAGAACGGCCCGTTCGTGCGCCGCTTCCTGGATGGCTACTTCCCGATGCGCGTCACCATGGCCGTGAGCTGGGGCGATCTTGACCTGCGTCTGGCGGAGACCGATCCGGCCGACCAGGACGGGTTCGAGGTGGTCACCTCCGATCACGGCTTCATGTTCGACACCTTGTTCGAGGGCGAACTGCGTACCCTGGTGCGGCTACGCAACAGCCATTAGGGAAACGCTGACGCATTTACCGCTCGCGCTTGACGTGTTTGCGTGCGAACAAGGTGCGGCGCTGCCGTGCAGTCCCTGTGCGGCAGGTGAGCCGCAGCGCCGTGCGCGCGAAAAGGCGGCGGAGCCCGTAGGGTGCCAACGCGAGCGTGTACATTAAGCAGCGTTTTCCTACATGTATCCCGGAGGGCGCATGAGCCGAGACAAGCCGGATGTCCAGGGGCGGCGTACGGTCGCCAGCAGCCGCCTGTTCGAGGTGGAGGAGCTGGATCTCGAATTCAGCAATGGCGCGCGCACCTGTTTCGAGCGTCTGGTCAGTCGCGGCCACGGGGCGGTGATCATCGCCCCGGTGCAGACCGACCGGACCGTCCTGTTGATCCGCGAGTACGCCGCCGGCACCCACCGCTACGAGCTGGGTCTGCCCAAGGGGCGGATGGAGGCGGGCGAGGACATCCTGACTGCCGCCAACCGCGAGATCATGGAGGAGGTCGGCCACGCCGGGCATCGCCTGACCCACCTGGGCGCGCTGACCGTGGCACCCGGCTACATGGCCCACCAGACCCATCTGGTGCTGGCCGAGGACCTGTACCCGCAGGCCGCGGAAGGCGACGAGCCGGAGGCGCTCGAGGTAGTCCCCTGGTCGCTGGACCGGCTGACCGAGCTGGTCGCCCGGGAAGACCTGACCGAGGCGCGCTCCATCGCCGCGCTGTACATGGTGCGCGATTACCTCGACGCCTGAGCGCAACCCTGCCAAGCTAGGCGGAACGTTTCGGGAAAACGGGAGTTCCCCATGCATGCTCCGCCGAAGGATTCGGCTCTTACTGCCCTGATGCACGAGGTGGCTGCGCTGGCCGACCAGGCCGGCCACGCGATCCTCGAACTCTACGAGACGCGCTTTGCGGTCACCGAAAAGGCCGATCATTCGCCGCTCACCGAGGCCGATCTGGCTGCCCACCGGATCCTTGCCCATGGGCTGGCCGACATCGACCCCGACTGGCCCGTGTTGTCGGAGGAGGGGCAGGACGTGCCTTTCGAGCGCCGTCGCCAGTGGCAGACCTACTGGTTGATCGATCCCCTCGACGGCACCCGCGAGTTCGTCAAGCGCAGCGGCGAATTTACCGTGAACGTTGCCCTGATCCACGACCACGAGCCGGTGCTGGGCGTCGTCTGGTGCCCGGTGCTCAAGCGCCTGTACGCCGGTCATCGCGATGGCGTGGCCATTCGCCGTGACGAGGATCAGCCCCCGCGGGAAATCGCAGTGGCACGCGACCGTATTGGCACCGATCACCCATTGGTGGCGGGCAGCCGTTCGCACGGGGCGGAGCGACTCAAGGTCGCGCTGGACCGTCTGGGTCCCCACGACCTGGTCAGCATGGGCAGCTCGATGAAGCTGTGCCTGGTGGCCGAGGGAGCCGCCGACATCTATCCGCGTCTGGGGCCCACCAGCGAGTGGGATACCGGCGCGGCGCACGCCGTGGTCCGGGCCGCAGGCGGACGGGTGACGGATCTCCACGGGCAGGAGCTGCGTTACAACACGCGCGAAAGTCTGCTGAACCCCGAATTCCTGGTGTGCGCGGGCAACCCCGACGGCTGGTTGCGCCGCCTGGGGCTTCCCGACGCCTGAGTTCCCCCGCTCCGTGTCAGGCGGCGCCGTTGGTCCGCGACGGGGCCACCGGCTCCGGCGTGATATCCCAGATCTGGTCGGCGTAGTCGCGCACCGTGCGGTCGATGGAGAAGTACCCCATGCGCGCGACATTCAGGATGGCTGCCTCGGCCCATGCGGTACGGTCGGCGTACAGGGCATCCGCCCGGTCGCAGGCCGCGGCGTAGGCCGGATAGTCGGCGATGACGAAGAACGGGTCCTCGTGGCGCAGGTAGCGCCCAAGGTCGCCATGGGTCCCCGGGTCGTCGCAGGTAAAGAACCCCGATTCGATCATCTCCACCGCGGCGGCCAGGTTGGGCTGCTGCGCCAGGATGGCCTCGGGGCTCGGGCCGTTGCGGCGATGCTCGACCACCTCGTCGGCAGTCATGCCGAAGATGAAGATGGACTCCTCGCCCACCGCGTCGCGGATCTCGATGTTGGCGCCGTCCAGCGTGCCGATGGTCAGGGCGCCGTTCAGTGCCAGCTTCATGTTGCCGGTGCCGGAGGCCTCGAAGCCGGCGGTGGAAATCTGTTCGGAGACATCGGCCGCCGGGATGATGATGCTGGCGGAACTGACCTCGTAGTTGGGGAAGAACACGCACTTCAGGCGGTCGCCCACGACCGGATCGCGGTTCACGATGTCGGCCACCTCGTTGATCACCTGGATGATGCCCTTGGCGCGGGCATAGCCGGGTGCTGCCTTGCCGCCGAACAGGACCACGCGCGGCGGGACGTCCTCGCCGGCGCGGATGCGCTGGTAGAGATCCACCACGTGCAGGAGCTTTAGCAGCTGGCGCTTGTATTCGTGGATGCGCTTGATCTGCACGTCGAACATCACGTCCGGGTTCAACTCCACGCCGGTGCGCTCGCGGACCAGGTCGGTCAGGCGCTGCTTGTTGGCGCGCTTCACGTCCATGAACGCCTTTTGCAGTTCGGGATCCTGGGCGTAGGGCTCCAGCGCGCGCAGACGGTCCAGGTTGTACTGCCAGTCGTTGCCGATGCGCTGGCCCAGCAGTTCGGTGAGCGCGGGGTTGGACTGGATCATCCACAGGCGCGGGGTCACGCCGTTGGTGACATTGACGAAGCGCTCCGGCCACAGGGCGTAGAAGTCCTCGAACAGGGTCTCCTGCAACAGCTGGGTATGCAGCGCGGCCACGCCGTTGACGTGGTGCGAGCCGACCACGGCCAGATGGGCCATGCGCACGCGGCGGCCATGGTCCTCGTCGATGATGGACAGCCGGGTCAGGCGGTCGTTGTCCCCGGGATAGCGGTGACGGACCTCTTCCAGGAAATTCTGGTTGATACGGTAGATGATCCCCATGTGGCGTGGCAGAACGCGCTCCATCAACTCCACCTGCCAGGTCTCGAGGGCTTCGGGCATCAGGGTGTGGTTGGTGTAGGCGAAGGTGCGCCGACTCAGGTCCCAGGCGTGGTCCCAGGGCTGTTCATGGTGATCCACCAGCAGGCGCATCAGTTCCGCCACGGCGATCGCCGGGTGGGTGTCGTTGAGCTGGATCGCAATCTTGTCGGGCACTTCATCGAGGCTGTAGCCGAGCGCCAGATGGCGCTCCAGGATGTCCTGCAGCGAAGCGGAGACGAAGAAATACTCCTGTTTCAGCCGCAGTTCCTTGCCGACCGCAGTGGTGTCGTTCGGGTACAGAACCATCGAGATGGTCTCCGACTCGGCCTTGTCCGAGACGGCGCGGATGTAATCGCCCTCGTTGAAGTAGCGCAGGTCGAAGTCGCGGGTGGCCTTGGCCGCCCACAGCCGCAGATTGTTCACGTTGCGCCGGCCGTAGCCCGCCGTCGGGTAGTCGTAGGCCATGGCCAGGACTTCCTCGCCGTCCTCCCAGGTGTAACGGGTGGAGCCGTCGGGGTCATGATGCTCGACCACGTAGCCGTAGAAGTGGATCGGGAATTTGCGATCCGAGCGCGGGAATTCCCAGGGGTTGCCGTAGCGCAGCCAGTTGTCCGGGTGCTCGACCTGTTGGTAGGGCTCGAACTCCTGCCGGAACATTCCGAATTCATAGCGGATGCCGTAGCCGTAGCCGGGGTAGCCCTGGGTCGCCAGCGACTCGAGGATGCAGGCGGCCAGGCGCCCGAGGCCGCCATTGCCGAGGGCGGCGTCGTCTTCCAGGTCGAGGATGGTATCCAGGTTCACGCCGAGGTCCGCCATCGCCTGGCGTGCCGGCTCGAGGATGCCCATGTTGCGCAGGTTGGCCTCGAGCATGCGCCCGATCAGGTATTCCAGCGACAGGTAGTAGACGCGCTTGACGTCCTCGTCGGCGAATTGCCGGCGGGTCAGCAGGCGCCGCTCCACCATGCGTTCACGGATGGCGAAGGCGAGTGCTTCCATCCAGTCGCGTTCGGTGGCTTCGCGCGGGTCTTCCCCCACCACGCGGACCACGGCATCGCGGATCGATTGCCGCAGGCCCTCCGCGTCGTTGGGGAGGTTGGGCAGGTGCGTGACTTCGGGGGCGGCCATCGGGTGGTTCTCCAGGAGGGGGTAGACGCGCTGTTGCCCGGGGTTATCCCTCCCGGGCGACGGCGCGATAGCCGATATCTGTTCGGCAGTATATATCGTCGAAATGAATCTGTTGTACGGCCGCGTAGGCCTTTTTCTGCGCGGCCTTCACGTCCTCGCCGAGGCCGACCACGCACAGCACGCGGCCCCCGGCGGTGACGATCGTTCCGTCTTCGCCCTGTGCGGTCCCGGCGTGGAACACGTGGGCATCGGGATCGCGTTCCACGGCCTCCAGGCCGGTGATGGCATCGCCCTTGCGGTAGGTTCCGGGGTAGCCGCCGGCGGCGAGGACCACGCCCAGTGCCACGCGCGTATCCCATTCGGCCCGGACTTGGTCCAGGCGGCCTTCCAGCGCGGCCTCGACCAGTTCGCCGAGGTCGGAGTCCAGGCGGCTCAGGATCGGCTGGGTCTCGGGGTCGCCGAAGCGGCAGTTGAACTCCAGCACCTTCGGGTTGCCCGCGGCGTCGACCATCACGCCGGCATAGAGAAAGCCGGTGTAGCGTTCGCCATCGGCGGCCATGCCCTGCACGGTCGGCTCGATAACCTCGCGCAGGATGCGCGCGTGCAGGGCATTTGTCACCACCGGGGCGGGCGAGTAGGCCCCCATCCCGCCGGTGTTCGGGCCCCGGTCGCCGTTGTCGCGCGCCTTGTGGTCCTGCGAGGAGGCCAGCGGCAAGACATGCTCGCCATCCACCATGCAGATAAAGCTGGCCTCCTCGCCGCGCAGGAATTCCTCGATGACCACCCGGTTCCCGGCCTCGCCAAAGGCATTGCCGGCCAGCATGTCGTGAACCGCGGCGCGCGCCTCGTCTTCGGTCTGCGCCAGGATGACGCCCTTGCCGGCGGCCAGGCCGTCGGCCTTGACCACGATGGGTGCGCCGTGGGTAGCGATGAACTCAAGCGCTGCGGTCTCGTCCTCGAAGCTGCCGTAGGCGGCGGTCGGGATGCCGTGGCGTTGCATGAAGTCCTTGGCGAAGCTCTTCGAGCCCTCTAGCTGCGCCGCCTTCGCGGTGGGGCCGAAGCAGCGTCGTCCGGCGGCGCGGAACGCATCCACTACACCGGCGACCAGCGGGGCCTCCGGGCCGACGACCGTAAAGGCCACTGCCTCGCGCTCGGCCAGGGCCAGTAGCGCGTCGATGTCGGTGACGCCGATGTCGATGTTCTCGCACTTCGCCTCGCGCGCGGTCCCGGCGTTGCCGGGGGCCACCAGGACGCGTTCGATTCGCGGGGACTGCGCCAACTTCCACGCCAGGGCGTGTTCGCGGCCGCCGTTGCCGATTACCAGTACGTTCATGGGAGGCCCCGGATCAGTGACGGAAGTGGCGCATGCCGGTGAACAGCATGGCGATGTCGTGCTCGTTGGCGGCGTCGATCACCTCCTGGTCGCGCATCGAACCGCCGGGCTGGATCACCGCGGTGATGCCGGCCTCGGCGGCGGCGTCGATGCCGTCGCGGAACGGGAAGAAGGCGTCCGAAGCCATCACCGAGCCGGCCACCTGCAGGCCCTCGTCGGCGGCCTTGATGCCGGCGATGCGCGCGGAATACACCCGGCTCATCTGCCCGGCACCGACCCCGATGGTCTGTTCGTCGCGGGCGTAGACGATCGCGTTGGACTTTACGTACTTGCCCACCTGCCAGGCGAAGCAGAGGTCCTTCATTTCCTGTTCCGAGGGCGCGCGCGCGGTCACGGTCTTCAGCTCCACATCGGCCAGGCTGCCGCGATCGGCATCCTGTACCAGCAGCCCGCCGCCGATGCGCTTGTAGTCGAGGCCGGGACCGACACCCGCCGGCGGGATCTCCAGCACGCGAACATTCTTTTTGGTGGCCAGGGCGCGCAGTGCGCCCGGGGTGATCTCGGGGGCGATGACCACCTCGACGAACTGGCGGCTGACGATCGCGTGGGCGGTGTCGCCGTCCAGCGGCCGGTTGAAGGCGATGATGCCGCCGAAGGCCGAGGTCGGGTCGGTCTGGAAGGCGCGTTCGTAGCCCATCAGCTGGGTCGGGGCGACGGCCACGCCGCAGGGGTTGGCGTGCTTGACGATCACGCAGGCCCCGGCCTCGAACTGGCGCACGCATTCCCAGGCGGCATCGGCGTCGGCGAGGTTGTTGTAAGACAGTGCCTTGCCCTGGTGCTGGCGGTAGCTGGCCAGGGTGCCGGGTGCAGGCTGTGGATCACGATAGAACGCGGCGCGCTGGTGCGGATTTTCGCCATAGCGCAGGGTCTCGATGCGTTCGAAGGTGGCGTTCAGCTGTCCTGGGAAGGGGGCCATCTCCCCATCCTCGTCGAGGGCCGAGAGGTAGTTGCTGATTGCGGCATCGTAGCGCGCTACGTGATCGAAGGCCGCGACCGCCAGGCGGAAGCGCAGCGACTGCGGCACCTCGCCATGCTCGCCGATGGCCGCGGCGATCTCGCTGTACTGGTCGGGGCTGGTGGCCACGGCCACGTCGCGGTAGTTCTTGGCCGCGGCGCGCAGCATCGCCGGGCCGCCGATGTCGATGTTCTCGATGGCGTCTTCCAGGCTGCAGCCGGGGCGGGCCACGGTCGCCTCGAAGGGATAGAGGTTCACCACCAGCAGGTCGATCGGCGGGATGTCCTGCTCGGCCATCACCGCGGAGTCGATGTCGCGCCGGCCGAGCAGTCCGCCGTGGATGCGCGGGTGCAGGGTCTTGACTCGGCCATCCATGATCTCGGGGAAGCCCGTGTGCGCGGAAACCTCGATTACCGGAAGGTTGTTTTCGGCCAGCAGGCGGGCGGTCCCGCCGGTGGACAGAAGCGCCACGCCGCGTTCATGCAGGGCGCGGGCGAGCTCCACGACGCCGGTCTTCTCGGAGACCGACAAAAGGGCGCGCTGGATAGGGCGGCTGGGGGTCATGCGGGGCCTCGGGATCGCTGCAAAACGACCATTATATCGAACGCGCGGCCCGGATGGATCGGCATTCGGCGTCGCGAAGCCAGGGTCGCCAGACGGGCCCTCAGCTTGTAATTTTTGCGCAAAACCTTCAGGGTATAAAAACGATTTCGGACACAACGCCCGCGTTCAGACGCATCGCGCGGCGCCGTAAACGATCCCCGAGCCAGGCGGGATGGGCCCGCCAGACCACGGCTCGGCATCCGGGTACCGATTGCCCTCCGGATGTGCAGGAAGAACCGGCCAGGCCGGTGTCGGGTGCTGCGAACAACGCACCTGGCGCATTGATACCCGAACACCGGGCGGCACCCGCCTGGCTCGATCGGGCTGCTGGCGAGACCGCCGTGTGATGCGGAGGTCGCGGTTTACTGCGTTTGCGGGGTGTTGTGCCGACGGATCGGCCCAGAGGCCGGTCCAGTCACGCTTACAACAGCAGCAAAGCCAAGAGGAACCAGCATGGCAGCGAATATCAAGAATGATCAGGACTTCGGCGAGAAGCCGACCGAACGTCGCGATACCGAGAACTATCTCAACGAGTACACCACCGGCTTCGTCGACAAGTGGGATGACCTGATCGACTGGGACAACCGCGCCAAGAGCGAAGGCACCTTCTTCATCGAAGAACTGAAGAAGCGCGGCGCCAAGCGCGTGCTCGACGTCGCCGCCGGCACCGGCTTCCATTCCGTACAGTTGCGCGAAGCGGGCTTTGACGTGGTGACCGCCGACGGCGCCCCCGAGATGCTCGTCAAGGCCTTCGAGAACGGTCGCAAGCGGGGTCACATCCTGCGCACCGTGCAGGCCGACTGGCGCATGCTGAACCGCGATATCTACGGCCGCTACGACGCCGTCGTCTGCCTGGGCAACTCGTTTACCCACCTGTTCAATGAACACGACCGCCGCAAGGCCCTGGCCGAGTTCTACTCCGCCCTGAACCACGATGGCGTGCTGATCCTCGACCAGCGCAACTACGACACCATCATGGACCATGGTTACTCGTCCAAGCACACCTACTACTACTGCGGCGACAACGTCCAGGTGCAGCCGGCCCACGTTGACGAAGGCCTGGCGCGCTTCCAGTACAAGTTCCCGGATGGTTCCGAGTACTTCCTGAACATGTTCCCGCTGCGCAAGGCCTATGTCCGCCGCCTGATGCGCGAGGTCGGTTTCCAGAAGATCGAGACCTACGGGGATTTCCAGGAGACCTATCGCGAGAGTGATCCGGACTTCTTCATCCACGTGGCCGACAAGCGTTATATCGAGGGCGAGGAACGATGAGCGAGAACTACTCCGACGTAGTCGAAACCGCTCGCGACTACTACAACAGCGAGGACGCCGACACCTTCTACAAGATGGTGTGGGGCGGTGAAGACCTCCATATCGGGCTGTACGAGTACAAGGACGAGCCGATCGGCGACGCCAGCCGTCGCACGGTCGCGCACATGTCCGACCTCCTGGGCGAGCCGCAGCCGGAATGGCGCGTGCTCGACATGGGCGCCGGCTACGGCGGTGTCGCCCGCTACCTGGTGGAAAACTACGGTTGCGACGTTACCGCGCTGAACCTGTCCGAGAAGGAAAACGAGCGCGATCGCGAGATCAACAAGGCGCGCCACCTCGACGACAAGATCACCGTGGTCGATGGCTCCTTCGAGAAAGTCGACGAGCCGGACGAGTCCTATGATGTCGTGTGGTCCGAGGACTCCTTCCTGCACAGCCAGAACGAGGCAAAGAAAAAGGTGATCCAGGAGGCCGCGCGCGTCCTGAAGCCGGGTGGCTGGCTGATCTTCACCGATCCGATGCAGACCGACGATTGCCCGGATGGCGTGCTGGACCCGATTCTGGCCCGTATCCACCTGGATTCGCTGGCGAGCCCGGCGCTGTACCGCGAGGCGGCCAAGGCGGCCGGCCTGGAAGAGGTCAGCTTCGAGGAGCACTCCGGTCAGATCTCGACCCATTACGGTCGCGTGAAGCAGGAGCTCGAGTCCCGCGAGGACGAGTTGAAGAACTACATCTCGCAGGACTACATCGACCGCATGAAGCAGGGCCTGCAGCACTGGGTCGATGGCGGCAACTCGGGCTACCTGACCTGGGGCATCTTCCGCTTCCGCAAGCCGGCCCGCTAGGCCGCGCGCGAGGAGGCTGCTGGCCGCCGTCAGGCGGGCAGCAGCCTCCAGACCCCGTCCACGCGGCCTTCGAGCGGCTGGAACCGGGTCTTGTATTCCATCTTCGGCGCCTGGTCGATCCAGTAGCCGAGGTAGACATGGGGCAGACCCAGGCGGTGCGCATGCGCCACCTGGGTCAGGATTGCGAGGGTGCCCAGGCCGCGGCGCGGCTGATCCGGATCGAAGAAGCTGTACATCGCCGACAACCCCTGTGGGGTGCGATCGGTGACGGCCACCGCGACCAGCGTGTCGGCCTGGCGGAATTCGATCAGATCCACTGGGCCGTTGCGGTGGGCGAGCATTCCCGCGTATTCCTCGCGTCCCATCTGTTCCATGCCACCGCCCGTGTGACGGGCGGTCTGGTAGCGCGAGAACAGCGGCATGTGCTCGTCGAGATCGGCGGCGGGCGATGTTCCGGGCTGTTCCGGCGGCCGGCGGATCGTCACCGCGAGATCGCGATTGCGATCCAGGCAGCGGCGCTGGCTCCGGTTCGGGCGGAAGGCCGCAACCGGGATGCGTACGGGCACGCAGGCCGCGCACTCGGGGCAGTGATGCCGATAGATAAACTGACCGCTGCGGCGAAAGCCCTCGGCCAGTAGCTGGCCGAAGCGCGCGCCGCCCAGGCTGACCGCGGGGTCGACCAGCAAACTCTGCATCTCGCGGTCGTCCAGATAGGGGCAGGCCTGCGGGGCAGTAATGAACCAGCGGATCGGATGTTCCTGCATGGCGCTATCGTGACAGCTCTGCTCACGGGCGCAACCAGGCCGCATCCGGGGCTGCGACGCAATTTGAAAGAGCCTGCCACCAGGGTGGGCTCCACGCACGGGATGGAACCCCGGCGTGTACACTTATCCCATTCGAAACCAATGGTGTACGGCACATGACGGCAACACGAAACGATATCGAGAAAGCGCTGAAAGAGCGCATCCTGATCCTGGACGGCGGTATGGGTACCACCATCCAGCTGTACAAGCTGGACGAGGCCGATTACCGCGGCGAGCGCTTCAAGGACTGGAAGAGCGACCTCAAGGGCAACAACGATCTGCTGTCGCTGACCCGCCCGGATATCATCGAGCAGATCCACAACGACTATCTCGAGGCCGGTGCCGACATCATCGAGGCCAACACCTTCAACGGTACCCGCATCGCGATGGCGGACTACCACATGGAGGACCTGGTCCCCGAGCTGAACCGCGAATCGGCGAAGCTCGCGCGCAAGGCGGCCGACGCCTGGACCGAGAAGACCCCGGACAAGCCGCGCTACGTTGCTGGCATCCTCGGCCCGACCAACCGCACCGCGTCGATCTCCCCGGATGTGAATGACCCGGGTGCGCGTAACGTGGACTTCGACACCCTGGTCGCGTCCTACAAGGAGGCCGCCGAGGCCCTGGTCGAGGGGGGCGTCGATCTGCTGCTGATCGAGACGGTGTTCGACACCCTGAACGCCAAGGCCGCGATCTTCGCGGTGAAGACGCTGGAAGACGAGCTCGGGAAGGACCTCCCGATCATGATCTCCGGCACGATCACTGACGCCTCCGGCCGTACCCTGTCCGGCCAGACCACCGAGGCCTTCTGGAACTCCGTGCGTCACGCCAATCCGGTCTCGATCGGCCTGAACTGCGCGCTGGGTGCCAAGGAAATGCGCCAGTACGTGGAAGAGCTTTCGCGCATCGCCGATACCTTTGTCTCCGCGCACCCGAACGCCGGCCTGCCGAACGAGTTCGGCGACTATGACGAGAGCCCGGAGCAGATGGCCGCGGATGTCGGCCCGTGGGCCGAACAGGGCCTGCTGAACATCATCGGCGGCTGCTGTGGCACGCTGCCGGAGCACATTCGCGCCATGCGCGAGGCGGTCGAGAAGCACGCGCCGCGCAAGCTGCCGGAGATCGCCCCGGCCTGCCGCCTGTCGGGTCTCGAGCCGTGCAACATCACCGACGACTCGCTGTTCGTGAACGTCGGCGAGCGCACCAACGTGACCGGGTCGCGCAAGTTCCTGCGCCTGATCCAGAACGAGGAATTCGATGTCGCGCTGGAAGTCGCGCTGAACCAGGTCGAGGGCGGCGCCCAGATCATCGACATCAACATGGACGAGGGCATGCTGGAGTCGCAGGAGGCGATGGTCCGCTTCCTCAACCTCCTGGCCGGCGAGCCCGATATCGCCCGCGTCCCGGTGATGATCGACTCCTCCAAGTTCGAGATCATCGAGGCCGGTCTGAAGTGCGTGCAGGGCAAGCCGGTGGTCAACTCGATCTCCATGAAGGAGGGCGAGGAAAACTTCATCAAGCAGGCCCAGCTGTGCCGCCGCTATGGCGCCGCGATCGTGGTCATGGCCTTCGACGAGGACGGCCAGGCGGATAACGAGCAGCGTCGCGTCGAGATCTGCACCCGGGCCTACAAGCTGCTGACCGAGAAGGTTGGCTTCCCGGCCGAGGACATTATCTTCGACCCGAACATCTTCGCGGTTGCCACCGGCATCGAAGAGCACAACAACTACGGCGTGGACTTCATCGAGGCCACTCGCCGTATCAAGAACGACCTGCCGCACGCGCTGATCTCCGGTGGCGTGTCCAACGTATCGTTCTCCTTCCGCGGCAACGAGCCGGTGCGCGAGGCGATCCACGCCGTCTTCCTGTATCACGCCATCAAGGCGGGCATGGACATGGGTATCGTCAACGCCGGCCAGCTGGCGGTCTACGACGATATCGACGCGAAGCTGAAGGAAGCGGTCGAGGACGTGGTCCTGAACCGCCGCGACGACGCCACTGACCGTTTGCTCGAACTGTCCGAGGAGTACAAGGGCCAGGGCGGCGGCAAGAAGGAAGAGAACCTCGAGTGGCGCGAATGGGAAGTCTCCAAGCGTCTCGAGCACTCCCTGGTCAAGGGTATCGACACCTACGTGGTCGACGACACCGAAGAGGCACGCCAGGCGTATGACCGCCCGATCCAGGTGATCGAGGGTCCGTTGATGGACGGCATGAACGTGGTCGGCGACCTGTTCGGCGAGGGCAAGATGTTCCTGCCGCAGGTGGTCAAGTCCGCCCGCGTGATGAAGAAGGCCGTGGCCCACCTGATCCCGTACATCGAGGCCGAGAAGACCGGCACCGAAAACAACGGCACGATCCTGATGGCCACGGTGAAGGGCGACGTCCACGACATCGGCAAGAACATCGTGGGCGTGGTGCTGCAGTGCAACAACTTCGAGGTCATCGACATTGGCGTGATGCAGCCGGGGGCCTCGATCCTGAAGGCCGCCAAGGAACACAACGTCGACGTCATCGGCCTGTCCGGCCTGATTACCCCCTCGCTGGAGGAGATGGCCAACTTCGCCGCCGACCTCGAGCGTGAAGGCATGAAGACCCCGCTGATGATCGGCGGCGCGACGACCTCGCGCGCCCACACCGCGGTGAAGATCGAGCCGAACTATTCCGGTCCGGTGGTCTGGGTGAAGGACGCCTCGCGTGCCGTGGGCGTGGCCCAGAGCCTGATCAGCCCCGAGCTGCGCGAGAAGTACGCCGCGGACATCCGCGAGGAGTACGAGAAGCTGCGCGTGCAGAACGCCGGGCGCAAGAAGAAGGTCCAGTGGGTCACGCTCGACAAGGCGCGCGCCAACAAGCCGAAGATCGACTGGTCCGACTACACGCCGCCGAAGCCGAACGCGCTGGAGACCGACAACCTCCCGGGGCAGCCGAAGGTGTTGCACCCGCATGGCGATGGCTCCGTGCTCCTGCGCTTCGACGACTACGATCTGAACGAGGTCGCCAAGTTCATCGACTGGACGCCGTTCTTCCACTCCTGGCAGCTGCATGCCGCCTACCCGCGCATCCTGGACGACGAGAAGGTCGGCGAAGAGGCGCGCAAGCTGTTCAAGGATGGCAAGGACATGCTGAAGCGGATGATCGACGAGAAGTGGGTCACCCTGCGCGGCGTGGTCGGCTTCTTCCCGGCGAACACCGTTGATGACGACGACATCGAGGTGTACACCGACGACAGCCGCTCCAAGGTGCTGAAGAAGCTGCACCATCTGCGCCAGCAGACCGAGAAGCGTCGCGGCCAGCCGAGCCACTCCCTGGCGGATTTCGTGATGCCCAAGGAAGCGGGTGGTCCGGACTACATCGGCGCCTTCGCGGTCAGCGCCGGCGGTGATGTCGACGCCAAGGCCAAGGAATACGAAAAGGCCAACGACGATTATCACGCCATCCTCGTGAAGAGCCTGGCGGACCGTCTGGCCGAGGCCTTTGCCGAGTGCATGCACTACCATGTGCGTCGCGAATACTGGGGCTATGTCCCCGACGAGTCGCTGGAGAACGAGGACCTGATCGAGGAGAAGTACCAGGGTATTCGCCCGGCGCCCGGCTACCCGGCCTGCCCGGAGCACACCGAGAAGGGGGCCCTGTGGGAGCTGCTGCAGCCGGAAGAGCACGCCGACATGACTCTCACCGAGAGCTTCGCCATGCTGCCGGTCTCGGCCGTCTCCGGCTGGTACTTCGCCCATCCGGAGTCGCGCTACTTCGGGCTCGGCAAGGTCAACCGCGACCAGGTCGAGGACTACGCCAAGCGCAAGGGCATGTCGTTCGAGGAGGCCGAGCGTTGGCTCGCGCCAAACCTCGGCTACGACGACAGCGACGAGGCCAAGGCGGAAGCCAAGGCCGAGCGCGACGCCAGGACCGCGTAACTTCGCGATCCTGCCCCGGGCGGGCCGGCTGACCGGCCCTTACCCGGCAAACTGCGAGCCCCGCCCCGTGCGGGGCTCGCTTTGTTTGGGACGGCGCGCCAAACTGGATGGGTCCGTGCTGTGCGGACGCGTCCGTCCCCAACCGGAGTCTGCGCATGTCTGCCCGTGAACCTGCGATCGACGCCCGACCGGCGATGTTCCGCAATCACCCGGTCGGTTTCATACTCAGCCTGGTGCTGATCCCGGCCTTCGGCCTCGGCTTGCTGATCCTGTTGTGGTGGTACCTCCAGACGCGCTCGGTACGGTTGCGCATCGATGCCGATCAGGTGCATCTGGAGCGGGGTCTGTTGTCGAAGTCGCATGTGGACCTCGATATCGGCCAGATCCGCACGGTGAAGGTGGACCAGAGTTTCTTCGACCGCATCTTCCGTGTCGGCCAGATCGCGGTGTACACCACCGGGGACAACCCGGAATTCCGGGTTAGCGGCATCCCGGACCCCAACCGGGTGCGCGAGTACGTTCGGGAGCGCCGCGAGGCCGTGGCATGAGGCGCTCGGACCGCCGCGACAGCCGCCTGGCGCTGCGTATTCTGCTCGGTACCTCGACGCTCGTGGCCCTGCTCGTCGCCCTGCTGGTGCTGGCGGCAGCGGTGTCCCTGCCGGGGCTGTCGGACTGGGTCGCGCTCACCTTCGATGATGGTATGGGCCTGAAGAACGCGGCCCTGGTCGCGGCCATCGTCTCGGTGCTGGTGTCGATCGTGTTCGCCCTGGCCGCCGGCGAGGGTCTGATCGGGGAATTGCAGTTCATGATCCCCGGTTTCTTCCTGTTCTTTGTGTTCTTCTGGTTGATGCTGGCCTGGATCTTTTGATCCACGCTCGCTCCCCGTGCATCCTGCCCCTCTGTCTCAACCCCGGAGCCCCCAAGCGTGACCACTGACGCGGACAACGAGTCGAACCCCCAGCACCACCTGACCCTGCGTCCGACGCGGGTCGAGGACTACGAGGACATCCGCGAGATCATGGAGCGGGTCTATCACGACCTCGACGGTGCCTGGAGCGAGGCGCAGTTCCGGTCCCAGGTGATGCGCTTCCCCGAGGGCCAGATCTGTATCGAGGACAACGGCAAGGTGGTCGCCGCGGCCATCAGCCTGATCGTCGAATACAAGCGTTTCGGCGATCAGCACAATTACTGGCAGATCACCGGGAATGGCTTCCTGACCACCCACGACCCGGACGGCGACACGCTGTACGGCGTGGACATTTTCGTGCATCCGGACTATCGCGGGCTGCGTCTGGGTCGGCGCCTGTACGACGCGCGCAAGGAGTTGTGCGAGAAGCTGAACCTGCGGGCCATCGTCGCCGGTGGGCGTATCCCCGGCTACGAGCCGTACCGCGACGAGCTGACGCCGCAGCAGTACGTACGCCGGGTCAAGAACCACGAGATCATCGACCCGATCCTGACATTCCAGCTGGCGAACGACTTCCACGTCCGCAAGATCATCACCAACTACCTGCCGGACGACGAGAAGTCCGGGGCCTACGCGACCCTGATCGAGTGGCTGAACATCTACTACGAGGAGAAGGAAAAGCTGATCGGCGGCAGCCGTTCGGACGTGCGCATCGGCGTCGTCCAGTGGCAGATGCGCCCGACGGTGGACCTGGACTCCCTGTTCCAGCAGGTGGAGTATTTCGTCGATGCGGTTTCCGGCTATCGCTCGGACTGCGTGCTGTTCCCGGAATTCTTCAACGGCCCGTTGATGGGGGCCTTCAACCAGGACTACCCGGCCGAGGCCGTGCGCCGGCTGGCCGAGTATACCGAGGCGGTCCGCGAGGAGATGGTGCGCCTGGCGCTCGCCTACAACATCAACATCGTGGCCGGCTCGATGCCCGAGTACACGGATGATGTCCTGCGCAATGTCTCCTATCTGTGCCGTCGCGATGGCACCTGGGACCGCCAGTACAAGATCCACGTGACCCCGGACGAGGTGTCCTACTGGGGCCTGCAGGGCGGCGACGAGGTGCATGTCTTCGACACCGACTTCGGCAAGATCGGGATCCTGATCTGCTACGACGTGGAGTTCCCTGAACTGCCGCGGGTGATGGCCGATCACGGCCTGCAGATCCTGTTCGTGCCCTACTGGACCGACACCAAGAATGCCTATCTCCGGGTACGGCGTTGCGCCCAGGCCCGCGCGATCGAGAACGAGTGCTACGTGGTGATGTCCGGCTCGGTGGGCAACCTGCCCAAGGTCGAGAACATGGACATGCAGTACTCCCAGGCTGCGGTGTTCACCCCGTCCGACTTTGCCTTCCCGCACGACGCGGTGGCCGCGGAGGCCACCCCGAACACCGAGATGACCCTGATCGTGGATCTCGACCTCGACAACCTGAAGGAGCTGCGCAATCACGGTTCGGTGCGCAACCTGCGTGATCGTCGGCGCGACCTCTATTCGGTCAAGTGGAAGTCGAAGCCCGTGTAGCAAACACGGAGCGGTGTTCGCGCATGACGCTCCGCGGGCCGATCGCCCGGAGCGAGAAAGTGTGAACCGGTTCCGGTTGCCCCGGCGACCCCACTGGCATCCGGACGCGGGGGCCCGTAGTCTTGCGGCTCTAGGGATGCTCGGCCACTGGGAATCCAGCGTGGTCGACGGCCGTGCCGCTGTCAGGCGGGCGGATGTCAGTCAGGGGGAAGCATGAGCGATCAGATACCGGACCCAAAACGCGCCGCGATCCTCGTGGTGGATGACTCCAAGGTCATCCGGGTTGCGTTGCAACGTATTCTGCAGGGTCAGAACACCGTCTACGAGGCGGCCGACGGCGAACAGGCCCTGGAGCTGCTGCAGCAGTATCCCGATATCGGGCTGGTGCTGACCGATCTCTCGATGCCGGGCATCGACGGCCAGGATCTCCTGCTGCGTATTCGTGATGGCGTCGATGACCTCCCCACGGACCTTCCGGTGGTGATCGTGACCGGTCAGGAGAGCGACGAGGCGGCCAGCGACGAATGGCGTTCACTGGGGGCCAACGCCGTCCTGATGAAGCCGTTTGTTCCCACCCGCGTGCGCGAGGTCGTGGCCGAACTCCTGCCACCGCCGCCGGTCCCCGAGCCGCCCCCCTCCGGAGCGGCCTCCGACTCCGCCGAGAACCAGGCGCTGCGCGACGAGGTCGAGCGCCTGCGCCGCGAGTTGATGCTGCGGCAGCAATCCTCCAATGAGCGCGAGGCACAGAAAGAGCTGGAGCGTCTGCGCAACGCCCTGGGCGAGGCCCGCGACGAGTCCACGGCGGCGTTCCAGCGCGCGGAAGAGCGGGATCGCGAAATCGAGGCCCTGCAGGGTCGTCTGGAGGAGGCGGAGACGGCGCTGGCCGAGGCGCGGGCGCGGGACGAAGAGGTCGCGGCAGCAGCCGAACAGGCCGCGGCCCGCGAGGAGGAGCTTGCGGCCTTGCGTGTGCGTGTGGAAGAACTCGAGGCTGAGGGCGCCCCGGAGTCGACCGAGCCCGACCGCGAGACCGAACAACTGCGTAGCCGGGTGCGCGAGCTCGAGAGCGAGAATGTCCGTCTGGACCACGAGCTCGTCGACCTGGAGCGCCAGCGCGAGGAGGAGCAGACGGAGCTGAAGGTGGCGCGGGGCGAGGCCGAACGCCTGCGCCGCGAGCGCAACCAGCAGTGCGAGCGCGCCGCGGCGGCCGAGAAGGCCCAGGCCGAGGCCGAGCAGCGCTGTACGGATAGCCAGGATTCGGCTTCGGATCTGGGTGACCGCCTGGTGGCCCGCGAGCAGGAGCTGGCGGAGGCCCAGCAGCGCAACCAGGACCTGCGTGGCCGCATCCGTGATCTGGAACATGCCCTGACCGGCCACAGCACCACCGCTGCGGCGGAGCCGGCGAGCGAGCCGAGTCGGGGCGAACCGGTCAAGGCGGAGCCGGAGGACAGCCTGCGAGCGTCCCTGTTCGATGCGCAACACGCGCGACCCGCGCGCCTGGGGCGTCGCCGCTGGTTCCGGCTGGCGTTTGTCGGGGTGCTGGCGGTGATCGTGGTCCTGGGGGTGGCGATCTACCTGCGCGGGATCTGAGGCGCCGCGTGAAAGGGGCGGGCACCTGGCAGTGCCCGCCGTTCACCGGGTTTAGTGCCGATCGCGGAGGACACCCAGCAGGTGGTTCCAGGAGTCGTGGTCGGCGCGGGCGTCATAGCCGACCGGCATGCCGAACTCCTCGGCAATGGCATCGGCCCCCGGATTGGTGAAGCTGTGCTTCACGCCGGAGAATTCCACCACGGTGTAGCGTACTTCGGCCTCCTGCATCTCCTTCTGGAAACCGGCGACCTGCTCCGGCGGGATCATCGGGTCTGCGGTACCGGTGAAGGACAGCAGTTCGGCCGACACCTTGCCGGCCTCGGCCCGGTGCTCGGTTGCCAGGCCGCCGTGGAAGCTCGCCGCCACGTTCAGGTCCATCCCCGCGCGCGCGGCCTCGAGGGCCACGGTGCCGCCGAAGCAGTAGCCGACCGCGGAGGGCGCCGCATCCGCGCTGGCATCATGCGCGCGCAGCCAGTCGTAGGCGGCCTGGAAGCGGCCCAGCATCAGGTCGCGATTCTCGCGGATTTCCCCGGCGAATTCCCCGGCGGTAGACGGGTGATCGGCCAGCTTGCCGCTGCCGTACATATCCAGGGCGAAGGCGGTGTAGCCCTCGCGGGCCAGCTGCTCGGCACGGTCGCGGGCGTAGTCGTTGTGGCCCCACCATTCGTGAATGACCAGGACCGCCGGGTGTGGCCCGTCGCCTTCGGGATGGGCCAGATAGCCGGTCATCTCGTCGCCGTCATGGTCGTAGGCGATCTCTTCGGTCTGGATACCGGCCAGGGCCATGCCGGGGAGCAGGCCGGCGAGCAAAATGGCCAGCGGCGCAAATGCGGACTTGCTAAACATATGGGCACCTCCTTGGTGGTCGAAGCGTCGTGTTTTCGACCCGGGCCTCCGAGTATGGTTCGGGCCCGGCCGGGTTACAACGAAGGGGACAGCGGCTACAGTAGAGAGGTCGGGGCCACGTGCGCGAGGTGGCCTCGAAACAGGACGAGTGAGGCGCAGCGATCCCCGTTCCGCCTCGGCAAGAGGATCCACCCATGTCCGACCGATCCGCCAACGATTCCCTTGAGGCCCGCGTCCAGTCGGCTGACAAGCTTCTGGCCATGCCACAGGTGGTGTTCGAGGTTGCGCGCCTGCTGGAGGACGACGACGCCACGGCTGCCAGGATCGCCAGCAGCCTGGGACGCGATCCCGGCCTGGTGGCCCTGGTCCTGCGCATCGCCAACAGCCCTGCCTATGCCCCGGCGCGTCCGGTTGACTCGGTGGACCGCGCGATTGCCCTGCTGGGTCGCGATGCCCTGCAGCGTCTGGTGGTGGCGAGCGCGATCACCCGCGCCACGGCCAGCATCCCCGATCAGGAACGCCTGCCGCTGGAGGTGTTCTGGCGCCATTCGGCCTACTGTGCGGTGATCGCGCGGCAACTGGCGATGCGCGTGTCGCCGCGCCAGGCCAGCGGGATCTTCCTGGCTGGCCTGCTGCATGATCTTGGCAAACTGTTGTTGTTCTCGCAGTCGCCGGAATCGGCCCACCGGGCCTTCCTCTCCAGTCTGGATGTTGGCGACGGCCTGAGCCCGCAGGGCGCGGAGCGCGCGCAACTGGGCTTCGATCATGCGGAGCTGGGTGGGGCCCTGGCCGCGCACTGGGGTCTGCCGGAACTCCTGGTCGACTGCCTCGCCGGTCACCATCACCCGCTGCAGGCGCCGGAGTGCAACCGCACCGCGGTGATGCTGGTGCACCTGGCCAACACCGGTGCCCATCTCGCCGAGATCGATTCGCGCGACTGGGCGGATGCACCCCCGGTAGACCCGGCGGTGTGGGACGCCCTGCACCTGGCCCCCGAGGTCCTGCTCGCCGCGGTGGAGGAGGCCCAGCACGAGGTGCTGGCGGTGCAGGATCTTTGCGATCCGGCGCACGATGGGGAGCCGCGGCCATGAGGGCGCGCCGTGAACTTGAGGGTGGCGCTCGAATCTCATCGACTATGCAGAGTCGGGCATTGCCACTGGTACGATTGCGCGCGCTGGTCCTGACGGGGCTGCTGCTCCTGGTGACGGGTTGTGCCGGGGTTCCGGCGGCCCTTTCCCCGTTGCCTGCTGCCGCCCCCGATCGCGATCAGGTGCTGGCGGATCCCGAGGCCGTGAAGGGCGAGACCGTGGTCTGGGGTGGGGTGATTGCGGACATCGAGAACACCTCGGGCGGTACCCGGCTGGAGGTGGTGGCCCGCGAGCTTGATCGCCAGGGGCGACCGCAGGAGGCGGATCGCTCACCCGGGCGCTTCCGCGTGGTCAGCAGCGGTTTTCTCGACCCGCAGATCTACAAGGCAGGCCGCGAGGTGACCGTGCGGGGTGTCATCCACGGGATCGAGGAGGGCCGCATCGGCGACTACGCCTATACCTTCGTTACGCTGCAGGCGGATGCGGTCTACCTGTGGCCGCGGCGCCCGCCACCGACGGAGCGCGGCTACCGCGATCCGTTCTACGACCCGTTTTATGACCCGTTCTATAGCCCCTGGGGCCCGCGCTACGGCCTCTATGGGCGCTATCACCCGCATCCCTGGTACTGGTGAGCATGACCCGATTCCTGCGTCCTTTTCTGGCATTGCTGCTGCCCGTGTTCCTGGGCGCCTGCGCCTCCGGCCCGCTGGAGGCCCCGGATGACCCGGCCGTGCAGGTCGAACCGCGTGCAGTCACCGCCGATAGCCTGCCGCCCGACGAGCAGGTATGGGGCGGGGTGATCGCGCGCGTGGACAATCGCGCCGAGGCGACCTTCATCGAGGTGGTCGGTTACCCGCTCAGTCGTCAGGAGCCACAGACGCGGCAGTCCACCACCGGGCGTTTCCGCCTGCGTGTGGAGGGCTTCGCCGACCCGGTGGACTATCGTGCCGGGCGCCGGATTACCGGTGTCGGGACGGTGACCGGGGTCGAGGACGGCCGGATCGGCGAGCTGGACTACGTATTCCCGGTGCTGGAGGCCCACTCGGTGCACCTGTGGCCGGAGCCCGAGCCGCCACGATCTTCCGGCGGTGTGCGCTTTGGCATAGGCATCGGAATCGGCCTGTAGGCCGCACTCGGGGCGGCCGGCGCGCGTTTCCACGAATCCCCATGCAACGAGGAGTAGTCATGCGAGCAGTCGTGTTCGACCAACCCGGAGCCGCTGAGGCCCTGCGTCTGGACGAAGTGGCGGAGCCGGCGCTCACGGCCCCCGATCAGGTCCGCATCCGGATGCTGGCGGCCGGTGTCAATCCGGTGGATACCAAGGTGCGCGCCGGGGGCATGATCGTCCCCGGTGCGCCGCGCAACACGCCGGGCTGCGATGGGGTAGGCATCATCGAGGAATGTGGCAGCGCCGTGCATCACGCGCGGCCGGGGCAGCGGGTTGCCTTCTGTTTTGGTGGGGTCGGGGCCGATCCGGGGACCTACGCCGAACAGGTCGTGGTGCCCGAGGCCGCGGTGGTCCCAGTGCCGGCGGCGGTATCCGATGCCCAGGCCGCCGCCCTGCCGCTTACCTGGCTGACCGCCTGGGAGGCCCTGTTCGAGCGGGCCGACCTGCAGCGCGGCCAGAGCGTGCTGGTCCACGCGGCGGCCGGCGGGGTCGGGCAGATGGCCGTACAGATCGCACGCGCCGCCGGCGGCCGGGTACTGGGGTTGGTGCGGCGCGACGAGGCGGGCACGATTGTCACCGCACTTGGGGGCGATGTCGTCGACCTGCGCAAGCCGGATGCCGCGGACGCGATCATGCAGTACACCGATGGGCGTGGCTTCGACATCGTGCTGGACACCGTTGGTGGCGAGGTCTTCCGCGAGGGACTGACGCAGGTGGCCTATGGCGGGGATCTGGTGACCCTTCTGGCCCCCCCGGAGGATACCGACTGGAACCCGGCGCGGCTGCGCAACCCGAGCATCAGCCTGGAGCTGATGCTGACCCCGATGCTGGAGAATGATCGCCGCCGTCTGAAGCACCAGGCCACCCTGGTGGCCGAGGGTCTGGCCCGGCTGGCCAGCGGTCGCTTGCAGGTCAACGTCGAGGATACCCTCCCGCTGGCCGAGGCCGCCGAGGCCCACCGGCGCATCGAAGCCGGCGGCCGCCGCGGCAAGCTCGTGCTGCGCATCCCCGAATAAGCGGGTCTTGCAACCACGAAGCGCGTGGGGGAGGAGATTAGCTGCCGAAGAGGTGGCTGAAGACGCGGGCGCCGCCGATGTAGGTGCCGGCGGCCGAGCCCAGGGTGGTCAGCAGGAATACCAGCAACACGCGCGAGACGCGGTTGCGCCACCAGCCGCGTGGCGTGGTGGTGTCCTGACGCAGACTGGCAAAGTCGGAGACCCGCGGCTTGCGCAGGAACAGCTCGGCCGCGGCCGCCACAAAGCCGACCCCGATGGTGGGATTCAGCGAGGTCAGCGGGGCCGCCAGGGCAGCGGTGAGCACGGTCAGTGGATGGGCCAGGGCGATGATCGCGCCGAGGGCCGCCAGCCCGCCGTTGATCAGTACCCAGTCGATCACCATCTGCAGGCCGATATCCGGGTTGCGCGAGAACCCGATGGCAAAGCCGGCGAGGATGATCCCGATCACCACCCACGGGACGACCTTGGGCCAGCGCGCCTTGGGCGGGGCCTGGTCCAGGGCGTCGAGGATCGCGTCCGGCGGGGTCAGGTGATCCTCGGCCTGTTCGGCAATCCCGGGCAGGTGGCCAGCCCCCACCACCGCCAGGATGCAGCGCGTCTCCGGGTTGGCCGCGAGGCGGCGCAGGTGGGCGGCCATGTAGTGGTCGCGCTCTTCGATCAGGGTGCGGTAGAGGTCCTCGGACTGCTCGGCGAACTCGCTGAAGGTGGACTCCAGCATGTCGCCTTCCTTCAGGCGCTCGATCTCGGATTCGTCGATCTTCTCGCGCGAGAGTACGGAGCTGAACAGTCCGCCGATCAGCCCCATGCGTTCCCACCAGCGCACTGCGCGGTAGGTGCGGCGCAGGGTCAGGCCGATATCCCGGTCGATCAGGGCCAGGGGGAGGCCATTGTCCAGGGCGCCGTCCATGGCCGCGCGCATCTCGGCGCCGGGTTCGATGCCGTACTGGTCGGCCAGGCGTTGCTGGTAGGCCCCGAGCGCCAGACTGGCGGCGATCATCGGGGCCTGGCCCTTGCGCATCACGCTGAACAGATCCATGCGCCCGACTGCGTCGGGGTCCAGCATCGCGCGCTGACGGCTTTCGCACAGCTCGACCGCCACGCTGTCAAAGGCCCCCGTGTCGATCAGGGCACGGACCTTGTCGGCGCTGGCGCGCGACACGTGCGCGGTGCCCAGCACCACGACTTCGGTGTCGCCCAGTTGCAGGACGCGGTGGGGTTCGTCGGCGATCAGTTCCTGGACGGCGGGATTCATGCGTGGCGGGCTCTTGCTCCGGTGGGCGGGCCGTATTCTACGGCGAATGCGCGCGGCCCGCAGCGCCGGGCGCCGGCTTGCGCGCTACGGGGCATCGGGCTCGGCCTGTGGCACGTCGTCGGGCGGGCTGTCTGCCTCCGCTTCAGGGAGCGGTTCCGGCACGCGAAGGCTCTCCAGGCGTTCGACCACGCGCAGCGCGCGCTCGTGGGCCGAGAGGAGTCCGGCATGGTCGGGCGCCAGTTCGAGCCCCTCTTCCCAGTGTCTCAGGGCCTCTTCGATGTCACCGGCGGAGTAATGGCTGCGGCCCTCCTCCAGCAGCGTCTCGGCGCGCGCGTCTCGGCGCTCGCGCCATTCCTCGCACAGCGCGCGATGGGCTCGCTGGGCGGCCTGGTCCGGGCCGGAGGCGTCGGTGTCGGGGGTGATCTCGTTGCGACACCAGCGCGCCGCCGTGGCCAATTCGCCGGCCTCCAGGGCCTGACGCAGGCGTGCATTGATGGTGGAACGCGGGACCTCTTCCTCGATCTCGGGGGCTTCGGCCTGGCGCAGTTCCCGCTCCAGGCGCGCGATGCGTTCTGCGCGTTCGGAGTCGGAGGCCAGGCCCTGGGCCAGGTGCAGTAGCTCCAGGCGTTCCTCGCCATCGGTGTCGGCGGCGTAGCCATCCAGCGCCCGCGCCAGGGGCTCGCGACGATTGGCAAGGCGGTCGGGATCGTCCGGCAGTCGTTCGCTGTGGCGCACCAACGGACGCATCACCTCGAGCAGGCGCAGCCGCTGGACCAGGGCGCGCGCCTCGAGGATGTCGTGGCGTTGCTGCAGGGTCTGCAATCCAACCTGTCGCTGGCGCTCCAGTTGGCTGATGAATTCCCGACGTTCGCTGTCCGGCGGCAGTTGTGCCTCGGCCGTCTCGAGGATCTCCAGGGCCTGAGCGACCGCGCCTTCGGCCGAGGCGGCGCGCGCCTCGTGCATCGCCTCGGCCGCGGCGGTCGCGGCCTCGTCCTCGATGGCTGCCCGGCGCTCGGCCCATCGGGCTCGCGGTTCCGGGTCGTGCTCGTCGATCAGCTCGAGGGCATGCTGGTAGTTACCCGTCTCCAGTGCGCGTTCGATGCGCTGCTCGGGCGGGGCGAAGGGGTCCAGAGCGGCGCAGCCCTGGACCAGCAGAAGGGCCAGCAGGATGCTCGCGAGCGGGAACAGGCCGCGGGCTGCAGTCATGTGCGATCCGTAGCGTTCAGTACCCGGGTGGTGGGCACGGCTTCGCTGACCCCGTGCAGCTCGTGGGTGCCCCAGTCTTCGGTGCGGAACTGTCCCTTCACCTGCTCGTGCTCCATGAATGCGGCAGTCGTGACCAGCCCGCCGGCGGGCGCGACCGTGACCAGGCGGGCCGCGAGGTTGACGGTGTCGCCGACTACGGTGAACTGCATGCGGTCTTCGGCCCCCATGTTGCCGGCCAGCATCTCGCCGGCATTCAGGCCGATACGGAACTCCACCCGGGTATCGCCGCGGCGTTCACGCTCGGCGTTGATCGAGGCGACGGTGTCCAGCAGGGCCAGGCCGGTCTGCACAGCGGTCAGGCGATGGTTTCCGGCATCCGCCGCGAGGCCGAAGACCGCCATGGTACAGTCGCCCATGTACTTGTCCACCGTGCCGCCGTGACGGGCAATGCATTCCGACATCGGCCCGAAGAATTCGTTGAGCATGCGGCCCAGGGCCTCCGGGCTGCAGCGCTCCGAAAGCGCGGTGTAGCCCTGGATGTCGGCAAACAGTACCGATCCCTCCAGCGCGCGTCCGCCCAGCTCCACCCGGTCCAGATTCTCCAGGATGTCCTGGGCGATGGCGTCCGACACATAGCGGCGCAGGGCGGCCTCGACCTGGTCCTTGCGCAGCAGGTCGCGCGCCATATCGTTGAAGGCGTCGGTCAGCTGTGCGATCTCGTCCTGGCGCACCATCGGCAGCGTGTTGCCCTGGTCATCCATGGGGCGGGCGCGCGAACGCATGCTCTCGGCCAGGCGTTCCAGTGGGCGCACCAGGCGCTTGCTGATGTCGATTGCCAGGATCAGGCTCAGCAGAAACACCCCGACGGCCGTGGCGATCCCGGCGTTCAGGGTGTTGCGGATTAGCTCCTGCATTGGCGAGGTGTCGATGTAGGCCTCGATGTAGCCCACCTGTACGTCCTGAAAGCGCACGTTGCGTCGGTAGGGCTCCATCGTCGGTGCCAGCGGCCACACCCCGTCGGTGAGGGATTGCTCCGGGGGTGTCCCGGCGCGGGCAACCTGACCGCGGTCGATCGCGTAGGCGGCGATGGACTCGACGCGCCCCTCCTCCACCAGTGAGTTCAGCAGGGTCTCCAGGGTCAGGTAGTCCTCGGCCAGCATCAGTTCCGCCGAGGTCCGCGCGACCGGCGCCACGGTGATCTCGGCCTGGGCGCGAATCTGGTTGTCCAGCACGTTGCTGACCTGGTTCAGGACCACAGCCGACAGGGTCACGATCCCGGCCAGTGTCAGCCCGGCGATCGCCGCGACGATCTTCCATGCGATCGGCAGGTAGCGTGGGGTGAAGTCGGCGCTGCCGACGCCCAGGCGTGATCCGCCGCCGGACTTGCGGCGGCGGATCACGAGGGGGACTCCGGGGCGGCAAGCCAAGGGGCCAGCCACGCCCGCCAGTCGGCGAGCAGGGTGTCGGAGCGCGCCGCCACCGCGGAGCGCTTGGTCAGCGATCGTCCGAATACGGGCTCGCCCGCGAGGTTGCACATGGCACCGCCGGCGCGGGCGAGCATCAGCCCACCGGCCGCGCTGTCCCATGGGGCCTGGCCACCGTGCAGGTACAGATCGGCGCGGCCGGCGGCCAGCCAGGCCCACTCCAGGGCGCAGGCGCCGAGGTTGCGTTGCGAGCGAAACGGCGCGTTGCAGGCCAGCTCACCCGCCAGGGGGGCATCCAGGCGCTTGTAATCCACCAGGGCGATGGCGCGGCCCAGCTCCGTGACGGGAGGGCGAGTGGTCGCCGGCGGGGTGACCCCGTTGAGTTCCAGCGCGCTGTCTTCGGTGGCGGTAAAGAGTTCTTCGCGTACCGGATCGTAGGTCGCGCCATGGGTGACCCGGTCACCCTCGATGCGGGCGATGGAGATGGCGAAGAAGGGCATGCCACCGGCGAAATTGGAGGTGCCGTCCAGCGGGTCCACCAGCCAGAAGGCGGGGGCGGTCTCCAGTACGCGTGCCTGTTCGCCGCGTGCCTGTTCCTCGCTCAGTACCGGCGTGTCCTGTCCGTATGCGCCCAGCAGGGTGCGTACACGCGCATCCACCGCGTGGTCGGCCTCGGTGATCACGCTGCCGTCCGCCTTGTAATCAACGGCGATATCGGCCTCGAAGCGGGGCAGCAGTTCTTGCTGCCCGATCTCGCGCAGGCCCTGCGCGAGATCGGAGAAGGGGATGGCAGTGGTAGTCATGCAGACCCGGAAACGCTGGTGGCAAGGTAAACGAACCGGAGACGGCCGGGCATGCCCGGAAAAACTCGGGTTCGTTTGCGCTTATCATACCGGTCCATGACAGGCTTGATCATAATCATCTCCATTGCCTTGATAGGGTTTTACGTTAATGACACCTGGCGTGCCAACGAACGTGCCCGTCGGGTGGGGCGGCAGGCCTGCGAGCGGGCAGGGGTGCAGTTGCTCGATGCCACCGTCGTGCGTACCGGCCAGCGCCTGGTCTGGCGCGACCGCGGCTTGGCCCTGCAACGCCGCTACCGCTTCGAGTTTTCCGCCGATGGGGCGGGCCGACATCCCGGCGAGATCTCGCTGGAAGGCCGACAGTTGAAACGCGTGACCCTGGACTGGCCGGACGGCGGCCGCGAGTTTCAGGGGCTGGACAGCGATGACAACAGCGGAGGGGCGCCCCGGTGACCCTGAGCGAGCTGCGGTATGTGGTCGCCGTCGCCGATGCCCGCCACTTTGGGCGGGCGGCCGCGGCCAGCCATGTCAGTCAGCCATCGCTGTCGGTGGCGGTGCGCAAGTTCGAGGAAGAACTGGGCGTGACCCTGTTCGAGCGCGGCCGCGGCGAGGTCAACGTGACGCCGGCAGGTGAGCAGATTATCGCGCAGGCGCGGCGTGTGCTGGCCGAGGTCGAACAGCTGCGCTCGGTTGCCGTACAGAGTCAGGATCAACTCTCCGGCCCGCTACGCCTGGGTGCGATCTACACCATCGGTCCGTACCTGCTTCCGGAGCTGATCCCCGCGCTGCACGAGCGCGCGCCGAACATGCCGCTGGTGATCGATGAGAACTACACCGGGCGGCTGCGCGAGCGGCTCAAGCAGGGTGAGCTCGACGCGATCCTCATTTCGTTGCCGTTCGAGGAGCCGGGCGTGGTCACGCTTCCCTTGTACGACGAACCGTTCATGGCCGTGCTGCCGGCGGCGCACCCGCTGAAGGACAAGGAGCCCCTGCGCCTGGAGGACATGGCCGATGCGACCCTGCTGATGCTGGGCGCCGGACACTGTTTTCGCGACCAGGTGCTGGAGCGCTGCCCGGACTGTCAGCGTACGGTGACTGCGGATGGCAGTACGCCGCGCAATCTGGAGGGGTCGTCGCTGGAGACAATCCGCCACATGGTGGCCTCGGGGATGGGGGTAACGATCCTCCCGTGCACGGCGGTGGGGGCGGATCGTTATGCCCAGCGACTGCTGGCCGTGCGGCGGTTTCAGGATCCGGCGCCCAGCCGCCGTGTGGCCCTGGCGTGGCGCACCAGCTTTCCGCGTCCGGAGGCCATCGAGGCGCTGCGGCGCGCGGTGCTCTCGACCCCGCTGACCTGTGTCGATTTTATCCAGCCCGGCGCGGGGTAGGCGGCATCAAGGCAATGCGGATTAGCGCGGGATGGGCTGCCGCGGCTCAGTTGCCGGCGAGGACGCGGTTGCGCCCGGCCTGCTTGGCCGCATACAGGGCCTCGTCCGCCGCCTGGTAGGCGGACTGCAGGGTGGCGCCGCGCCCGACGCCGGCCACGCCAACGCTCGCGGTCACCTTGACCGCGCCGGCGCTCTCCAGCGCGGACTGGTCGGTGGCGGTGGCGCAGGCGCGCAGGGCGGCAATAGCCAGGCGGATGCGCTCGCCGCATTCCATGGCACGGCTGAGATCCGCGCCGGGCAGCACCGCCAGGAACTCCTCGCCGCCCATGCGCACACACAGGTCGGACTCGCGGGTGGTGCTGCGCAGGGTCTGCGCCACCAGGCGCAGGATGTCGTCGCCCACGCTGTGGCCGTATTCATCGTTGATCTGCTTGAAGTGATCGAGATCGATGGCCAGCACCGACATCGGGCGATCCTGGCGGCGGCAGTCGGCCAGCCACTGGGCGCCCTGTTTCTCGAAGGCGCGGCGGTTGCCGAGACCGGTCAGTTCATCGGTCTCCAGGCTTTCGTTCAGGCGCTGGAACCGCAGGGCGTTGGCCAGTGCCGGGGCGGCCAGCCCCAGCAAAGCCTCGATCAACTGCTGTTCGTCGTCGCTGAAGCGGCGTCCGCGCATCAGGATCAGCGAACCCATGGTCTCGTTGTTGAAGCTCATGCCGTACTCGATGCGATGGCGATCCTCGTCGCCGCCGGACCAGGTCTCGTCACTCTCCTGCAGGATGAAGAACCAGCCGCTGTGGTGGACCTGGGCGTGCAGGTGTTCCTGCAGGCGGGCGAGGACGGTCCCGAGCTCGAGGCTGGAGGACAGGGCCTGCACGAAGGCAAGGGCATCAAAGGGCGTCCCGGCATCGCCAGTCGTCTTGCCCTTGGCGGATACCAGTCGCAGGTTGTGGGCGTTCCCGTCGCGGTTCATGGCCGTCTCGCTCGCATCGATCGTTGGGTCGAGAGTAAAGCCAGATCCATGCCACTTATCGTATATTTAGTTAAAACAGTGATTTGCATCACGGATAACGGAGGTCTTGACGGAAATTCGGCGATTTTTCGCCGCCCCCGGCAGGTCCTCACCGCCGCAGGCGGCAAGGTGCGGCAGGATTCTGACACCCTGCACCGGGGCGGCGTTTCCCGAGGAACGGCCGGCCTACATGAGCCGGGCGCGCGCTTGCCCTACACTGCGCCGCATGATTCGAATACAAGATATCGAGCTGCGTCGCGGCCGCCAGATCCTGCTGCAGCACGCCAGCCTCACCGTGCATGCGGGCTGGCGCGTCGGCCTGACCGGCGCCAACGGGTCCGGCAAGTCCAGCCTGCTGGCGGCGTTGCAGGGCGAATTGAGCCTGGATGCCGGCGAGATCGACCAGCCCGCGGAATGGGTGGTGGCGCACCTTCCGCAGGAGGTCCCGGGGAGCGAGCGCTCGGCCGTGGACTACGTGCTGGATGGGGATACCGAACTGCGCGACCTGCAGCAGCGCCTGGAGCAGGTGTCCGATGGCGCCGAGCAGGCCCGCCTGTTCGGCGCGCTGGAGGCGATTGACGGCTGGACGGCCGATGCCCGTGCGCGCCGACTGCTGGCAGGCCTCGGATTCGCTGCGGCGGATGCGGATCGGCCCATGAGCGATTTCTCCGGCGGCTGGCGCATGCGCCTGGGCCTGGCGCGCACGCTGATGACGCGCTCGGATCTCTTGTTGCTGGACGAGCCCACCAACCACCTGGATGTCGAGACCATCCTGTGGCTGGAGGACTGGCTGGCGCGTTATCCGGGGACGGTGATCGTGATTGCGCATGACCGGCGGTTTCTCGATTCGGTCTGCACCCATATCGCGCACATCGAGCGCGGTGGTATCGCGTTGTACGTCGGCAGCTACACCCACGCCGAGGCCAAGCGCGCCGAGGCCATGGCCCAGAGCGAGGCGTCGGCCGCAAAGGTGGCGGCCGAGCGCGCCCACCTGGAGGACTTTGTGCGCCGCTTCCGTGCCAAGGCGAGCAAGGCACGCCAGGCCCAGAGCCGACTGAAGCGTCTGGAGAAGCTCGACGAGGTTGCGGTGATCCGCGCGGCCCGGGCGATTCACCTGGAGATCCCGACCCCGGAGCGCCTGCCCGACCCCCTGCTGGCGCTGGATCATGCCGAGGTCCGATCCGGGGACCGCGTCCGCCTGCATCCGACGACTTTACGTCTGCGCCCCGAGGACCGGATCGGCGTGCTGGGCCCGAACGGTGCCGGGAAATCGACACTCTTGACGCTGCTGGCCGGCGAGCTGGCCCCGACCGCGGGCGAGCGCCGCGTGGAGCCCAACCTGAAGGTCGGCTATTTTGCCCAGCACCAGAGCGAGCAGCTGGACCTGAAGGCCTCGCCCCTGGTGCACCTGCAACGTCAGGACCCGCGCGCCGAGGAGCAGCGCCTGCGCAACTTTCTCGGTGGCATGGGTTTTCCCGGCGAGAAAGCGGACGCTCCGGTGGGTCAGTGTTCCGGCGGGGAGCGGGTGCGCCTGGTACTGGCGCTGCTGATCTGGCAGGCGCCCTCGTTACTGTTGCTGGATGAACCCACCAACCACCTGGATCTGGACATGCGCGAGGCGCTGGCCGAGGCGCTGGAGAACTATGCCGGTGGCCTGGTGGTGGTGGCGCATGACCGTGAACTGCTGGCTCGCGTCTGCGACCGTTTCTGGAAGGTGGAAGGCGGCCACCTGAGCGACTTTGACGGGGACCTGGATGACTACGCCCGCGAGCTGAAGGCCCGCGAGCGGGAAAGTGTCGCCGCGAAAGCCCCCGGAACGCCCGCCACGACGTCCCCGAGTGGTCCGGCACTGTCACAGAAGGAACGGCGGCAGCAGGCGGCGCAGGCGCGTGCCGCACTCAAGCCACTGAAAAAGAGTGCGGACCGAGCCGAGCAGGAATGTGTCCGTGTTCAGGAACGACTGGATGCGCTGGAGACCGAGCTGGCCGATCCGGCGCTGTACGCCGATGAGGCGGCGGATCGTCTGGCCCAATTGACCCGCGAACAGGGCGATTTGCGCAGTCGGCTGGAGACGGCGGAGGCCGAGTGGATGGAGGCGCTGGAGGCGCTGGAATCCGCCCAGGGTGAGACTGCGGAGTGAGGCCCTCTTCAAAGACCAACCCTTGAACTCGGGTATTGCGGGGTCTATACATAAGGGTGAATGCATTGGAGCGAGGAGTGATCCCCATGAATGCACAGGAACTGAATCGTCGCTGTGTCGAGCTCTTTCACAACCCGGATGCGAAACTGCATTGCTGGCACCCGCGCATGTTCTGGAAAACCAACATGCTGGAGAACCCGAAGCCGGAAGACCTGCAGGAACCCAAGGTCGACCTGCGCGAGCTGGAGGTCATGCTATCGGAGGCCGCGCACGAGCCTTCGCAGTGCGCCGACGAGCTGGAGCAGGAAGAGCCCGGTCGGGCTGCATTGATCCGGCACATGATGGAGCGTGGCGAGATGCCGCTGCTGCATCGGCCGCACTGATCGTTCCATCAAGGAGCGATGATCGATTATGGAGTGAGCCCCCAGCGGGGCTCGATCCCGTCATGTACTGGCGGGAGCATCGGCCCCCGGTAGCCTGTGCTGCCGGGGGCTTTTCTTTCCCGGCGAGTGAGGATTACTGGCGGATGAAATCCGAGAAGTAGAGGGCTGCGATCCGCGGCGCCCCGGTAATCTCCTCTAGCAACTCGTTCAGCTCATCCGTGGCCTCGTTGCGCAGGTCCTCGCGCGCACCACCGCCGGTCAGGCTGTCCGGACTGCGCCCGCCAAGGATGCGGATCAGTCGGTCGCGTACTGCGGGAATGTGCTCGCGGATCGCGCGGGCGTCTTCCAGATCGTTGCCTTCCAGCTGGATGGAGGCCTGCAGGTAGCGTCCGCGGTCGGAGGACGCCATGTTCACCACCACCGGCTCCAGGGTCACGTAATGGCTGTCCAGGTCGTCCACGGCGAGCGCGAGGGGCGCGGTCAGCATCAGGACAATCCCCAGAAGAGCAAGGTGCAGGGAACGAAAGGGGCTGCGGATCATGGTGTGTGCTCCGGGGTGGGTTGCGTGCTGGAGGCGATCAGGTCGCCGCGTCGATGGGGCTCCTGATCAAAGTATGCCACCAGATGCTCATAGATTTCGGGCATGGCCTCGCGCAGGCGCGCCGGCTCGAAGAAAAAGGACTCTGTCGCGACGGCCAGGAACTCCTCCGGGGCGGTGGCCGCATAAGGGTCCAGCGGCAGCTCCGCTTCGTCGATCTCGCCGGACTCCACGGCCTCCACGAATGCCTCGAAGGCCCGCGAGAAATCCTCCGTCCAGGCACCGGCCGACTGCCCGCGGCGTAGTGGCGGAAACCCGTTCACCTCGCCGTTGCCGGCGTCCAGTACGTGGGTCATCTCGTGCACGACCACAGCGCCGTCGCGCTCGACATCGTTCCACGACAGGATGACCGGGCCGCGTTCCCAGGCCTCGCCGGACTGGGGTATCGCCCCCTGGTGGACGATGCCAGCCTCGTCCACCCACTCGTGTTCGGGCACGAAGGTGTCGGGATACAGGATCAGCGTGCGCCAGTCGCGGTAAGGCTCGAGGCCCAGTTCCAGCACCGGCAGCGCGGCGTAGGCGGCGATCACCTGGCACTGCCAGGGTTCCGGTTCCGCGGCGATGCCGATGAATTCCTTTTGCGCCAGGATCTGGCCGACCAGTTCGCGCAGCCGGGAGCGCTCTTCCGGTGTGAGGCGGGCGACGAACGGGACCCGCCGGCGCAGGGTCTCCCACTCGTCGTTGTCCAGCTGCACGGCCTCGGGCTCCAGGCCGGCAAACGGCCCCAGCAGGCGGCGGAACAGGCCACGCAGCGGAAAATGCGGTGTCGAGTGCATCGTCCAATCGTCGCATGTTTGCCCGCCGGGCGCCGTGCAGGACCGGAAAGCAGGGGGCACCCGCGCGAACCCCGAGCGCCTCCCTGGCCTGCGGGGCGTGGGCAGGAACCGCTACCATGGGGATCAATCCCAACGGTCGGTCGCCCGCGGGAGCACGATGGCACCGCGCGCCCCCCTCGCCAAACAGGTCGCTGCACATGCCGAACATCCAGGATGGTTTATTCGCGCGGTCCGCGCGCGCGACCCGCAGGGCTGGAGTCGCGCTCGCCTTTGCACTGGTGCTCTCGCTGACTGCCTGCGGGAATGGCAACGATGCCGGGGCCAATGATGAAGGCGGCGAGTCGGCCACCCCGGTCGCGGCGGTGGAGCTCCAGCCGCGGGATCTGTCGCGCGAGCTGATGGTGTCCGCGCGGGTCGAGCCGCGGGCGTGGGTGCGCCTGGCGGCGCGCACCGATGGTGTGGTCGAGGCGGTGCATGTCGAGGAAGGCGATCGCGTGGAGCAGGGCGAGACCCTGGTCGAGCTGGACGTGGCCGAGGAGCGCGCGGAGCTGGCGCGGGCCGAGGCGCATGTCGAGGAGGCCCGGCTGGAATACGCGCGCAGTGCCGAGTTGCGTGACGAGGGGATTGCCAGCCGAGCCAGCTACGAACGGGCACGTGCCGCGTTGCGCTCGGCCGAGAGCGAACAGGCGTTGTGGCAGGCACGGGTAGACTACGGCGCGCTCGCCGCCAGCCGTGACGGCGTGATCACCGAGCGCATGGTCGAGCCCGGCGAGGCGGTTGCCGCGCGCGATACGCTTCTGGAACTGGTCGATACCACTACGTTGGTCCTGCGCCCCGGGGTGTCCGAGCTGGACGTGCGCGATCTGGTGGTGGGCCAGGATGTACCCATTCGGCTGGACGCGTTTCCGGATGCCGATTACGTCGCGAAGATCCGCCGCATCTTTCCGGCGGCCTCGCCGGACTCCCAGCAGGTGACGGTGGAGATTGCCCTGCCGGCCGGGGCGGCCGACAACGGCGTGCGTCCCGGCAATCTCGGGCGCATCCGCATGACGGTCGACGAACGCCCGGATGTGCTGGCGGTTCCGGCCGCCGCCATCGGCGAGGACGGCGACCAACGCTATGTCTACGTGGTGGTGGACGAGCAGCTGGAGCGCCGCACGGTCGAGACCGGCGTGACCCGCGGCCCATGGACCGAGATCACGGACGGCCTGGAGGAAGGCGACATCGTGCTGGCCACCAACCCGATCGACATGCGCGAGGGCCAGCGCGTGCGCATCGTTGGCTGGCGGGGCTAAAAGATGGCGGCCGAACCGGAGGACCGTCCGCGCGGGCGGGTGACCAGCTTCTCCATCCGCCGACCGGTGGCGATCATGGCGCTGGCCTCGGTGGTGATCGTGCTCGGCATGTTCTTTGTTGATCGCCTGCCGGTGGACCTGCTGCCGCACGTCGAGTATCCGCATATCCGCGTGACCGTGAACCATCCCGGCGCCTCGCCGGAGGTGATGGAGGAACAGGTGACCCGCGTGCTGGAACGCAACCTCGCGGCCACCGAGAACCTGACCCGCATCTACAGCCGTGCCTCCGAGGGACGTACCAACGTCAATCTGCTATTCGAGTACGGGACCAACCTGGACCTGGCGTTGCAGGACGCAGCGCGCCACCTGGAGCTCGCGCGCACCCAGCTGCCGGACGATTTCGAATCCCTGCGCCTGTACAAGTACGACCCCTCGCAGGACCCGATCTGGGAGGCGGGGTTTTCCTCCACCGTGCGCACCGAGACCGCGGTGCGCGACTGGGTGGAACACCAGCTGGCGCCGCAGCTGATCGCGATCCACGGCATCTCCTCGGTGGAGGCCTCCGGCGGGCAGGAACGCGAGCTGGAGGTGATGCTCGACCAGGAGCGGGTGCGCGGCTATGGCCTTTCGCTGGCGGCGATCAGCGTGACGCTGGAGGACGAGAACCGAGAGGTGGCCGGGGGCTGGGTGACCTCCGATACCTTTGACGTGATGGCCAAGACCGAGGGGTTGTTTACCTCCGCGGCGGACGTGCGCAATGTGCTGATCCCGTTGCCGGGGCCGCAGTCCGCGCATGTGCGCCTCGGCGAGCTGGCCGAGGTGCGCGATGGCCACCGCGAGCAGCGCCTGTTCATCCGCCTGGACGGCACGCCGGCCGCGCGCGTGTCCGTGTTCAAGCTGCCGGACGCCAATACCGTCGAATCGGTGGACTCGGTACGCGCCACGCTCGAACGACTCGAGCGCTCGGGCTTCATCCCCGAGGAAATCCAGTGGGAGGTCGTCAGCGACTCCGCCCCGTTCATCCGTGGCGCGGTCAGTTCGGTGGGTACCGCCGCGATCCTGGGCGGCGTGCTGGCGATGCTGGCGGTGTTCCTGTTTCTCGGCAGTCTGCGCAAGAGCTTCATTATCGGGTTGTCGATCCCGATCGCGTTGATGGCGACCTTCGCCATGATGGGCCTGGGCGGGCTCACCCTGAACATCATCAGCCTCGGCGGGCTCGCGCTGGGGGTGGGGCTGTTGCTCGACAACGCCATCGTGATGCTGGAGAACATCGTCCGCCATCGCGACAAGCTCGGAAAGTCGCCGGAGCAGGCGGCCCATGACGGGGCCGGCGAGGTGGTCTCGGCGGTCATCGCGGGCACTCTCACCAATCTGGCCGCGGTGCTCCCGTTCCTGCTGATTACCGGGATCGGGGCACTGATCTTCCGCGAGCTGATCCTGACGCTTTCGTTTGCGATCATCGCGACCCTGGCCGCGGCCATCACCCTGGTGCCGATGCTCGCGGCCCTGCTGACACGCATCCGCTGGGAAAGCGGACTGGAGCAGACCTGGCTGCTGCGCGGCTTCGATCGCGGGGTGCAGGGACTACGCCGACGTTACCGGCGCCTGTTGCCGAAGGTGCTGCGCCTGCGCTGGGCGGTGCTGGCGGCGGCCGTCGTTTTGCTGATCGGCGCGGTGCAGGTGGGCGGTGAGCTGGGCACCGAGTTCCTGCCGCAGGTCGACGATGGCCAGGTCAGCGTGCGCATGGTCCTGCCACCGGGCACGCCCCCGCACGAGACGGATGCGGCCGCACGCGATATCGAGGCCGCGCTGGAGGCGTTGCCGCATGTGGAGAGCGTGTTCGCGATGGTCGGCGGGCATCTCGGTGGCGGCGTGGTCAACGAGCGCCCGGGCACCTCCAATATCACCGTCCAGCTGACCCCGGCCGGACAGCGCGAGATGAGCGCGGGACAATGGGTGGCCGAGGCGCAGGAGGCAATGGATGCGCTGGAACTCCCCGGGGCACGGATTACCGTGCGACCGCCAAGCATCCAGGGGCTGCAGTTCAGTATCACCGGGGATGACCTCTCGATTGCGGTGGTCGGGGCGGATCTGACCGAGATGCGCCGCATTGCCCGCGAGATCGCCGGGCGCCTCGAAGGCATCCGGGGCCTGGAGGGCGTCGAGGTCGGGCGCGAGGACCAGAGCCCGATTTTGCGCGTCCATGTGGATCGCGAGCGGGCAGCTGCGCTGGGCCTGCAGGTGGGCCCGGTGGGGCAGGCGATCCGCGACGCGGTGGAGGGATCAGTGCCGACGCAGTACGTCCGTGACGATCGCGAGTACGACCTGCGCGTGCGCCTGCCGCGCGAGGATGTGCAGGATGCGGCCACCCTGGGGCGGATGATCCTGTTCCGCGACAACGGGGATCCCGTGCGCCTGGCGGACGTGGCCGAGTTCGAGATCGGCGAGGGGCCCGCGCATATCGAGCGCGAGAACCAGAGCCGGGTGGTGCGGGTGAACGGCGACATCAACACCGAGGTGAACGATGTCGGCTCGGTGATGACCGCGGTCGAGCAGCGCCTGGCCGAGGTGGATGTGCCCGAGCACTACAGTCTGCTGATCGGTGGCGAGTGGGAGGCCATCCAGGAGACCCAGCGCGAGATGGCCACGGTGGTGGCGCTCGCGATCTTCCTGGTGCTGGTGGTGCTGGCGGTGCAGTACGAGCGTCTGGCCAATCCGCTGGTGATCGTGGCGGCCGCTCCGTTGTCGCTGACCGGGGTAGTCGCGATCCTGTGGGCGACCGGCACACCGGTCTCCGCCCCGGTGATGATTGGCGCCATCCTGCTGATCGGGGTGGTGGTGAACAACGCAATCCTGCTGGTGGAGTACATCGAGCAGGGGCGTCGACTCCGTGGCCTGAGCCCGGCGCGGGCGGTCGTGGAGGCCGGGGCATTGCGCCTGCGCCCGATCCTGATGACCACCCTGACCACGGTGCTCGGTATGCTGCCGCTGGCGATCGGCCTCGGCGAAGGGGCGGAGATCATGCGCCCTCTGGCGCTGACCGTGGTCGGCGGCCTGATCGCGGGGATGATCCTGACGCTGCTGGTGGTGCCCTGCCTGTACCTGGTGGTGAACCGCGCTGCGGAGGGGGTGAAGCGGCGCCTGACCGGAGGCATGCGGGACGCTGCCCGCGCAGCCTGAAAAGGCCCGCTGCCGAATGGCGGACGGGCCGTAAAGGAATGCTAGAAGCGGTAGCCGAGACCGACCATGAAGCGCGAGGCATCGGGATCGAAGTGCAGGGTTTCGCCCTCGATGCGATAGCGCTCGCTTTCGAAGAGCGTGTACGAGTACTCGGCACGCATGAAAAGGCGGTTGTCCATCTGGTATTCGACGCCTACACCGAGCCGGGCACCGTTGATACTGTCCTTGAAGCGAATGGATATGTCCTCTTCTGTATCGGTAAGGCGGTAGTCCAGGCGCGAGCGCTGGTAGCCGGCCAGGCCGTAGAACAGGACGTTGTCGTTTACCGTGGTGCCGAGCCGGCCGGTGATGCCGTAGCTGTACTTGCTATCCACCCCCAGTTCGCTCTCATCAAGGGTGACCGTCAGGTCGGCGTCCTCGTTCTGCGCATTCAGTTCCAAGCCCAGGTACAGGCCGTTGTCCAGGACGGTACCCCAGCCCGTCATGACACCCCCGGTGAAGCCGGAGGCGCTAAGCCCGGAGATGCCGCCGTCACTGTCTTCGCGGTAGTCGATGTCATAACCGACCCAGCCGAGTTGGCCGCCGACGTAGGAACCGTGGAACGGGCTTGCCTGAACTGCTCCGGCCGAGCCCAGGAGGATGCAGGCGCCGGCCACGGCGGTGGCGAGGCGATAAGGGCTGGACATGGTGGTTTCCTTTGCGGTGTGGTTGCGGCAGTGAACGGGTGCCCCGTCCGGGCGCATAGTGGCACAGGCGGTCAGACAGGGCGCCGGTCCTTGTGTGCCAGAATGGGACCGACCGGGCTTCCGGGCGCACGGCGACCCCTGCATCAATCGATGGCATGGGTTTGTGCGACCGCGGGATGATTCGCCCAGGGAGATGTTGTTCAGCGTTTCCCCAACGCCAACAAGCAAACAAGAGAACAGGAGTCGAGCAATGCGCGGACAAGCGGGAATTCTGGCGGGACTATTGGTGGGGTTGCTCGGGTGGGGCGTGGCGAGCGCCGAACCGATGCATACGGTGGAGGAGCTGAATCAGGCCCCGGCCGAGCTGGATGGGGAAGAGGTCCGGCTCGAAGGCATTGTGGGCCGGGTGAACGAGGACATCATGGGGCGCAATTTCATCCACTTCGTCGACGGTACCGGCAGCGAGGGTGACTACATCACCGTCACCTCCACCGAGTTGCCCGAGGTGGGCGACCGCGTCTCGGTGACCGGAACGCTGATCCTGGATCGCGACTTCGGGGCTGGCTACAGCTATCCGGTGATCCTCGAAGGCGCCAAGTTCACCGAGCAGTAGTCGCATGTCATGATCGTGCATGTCGGGGCACTCCGACATGCATCCAGGCCGCACAGGGTGGTGCGGCTTTCAGATATCCCAGGGAGGGGAGACGATGTCCATCAAGGGTCTGCTGTTTCGGTTTGTACTGCTTTATTTCTCGCTGTCGATCGCTGCAACGGTAGCGGGCGCCTATGTCGATCTGGATCAAGCCGGTACGGCGATCGGGATGGGCATTCTGGCGCTGGCGGTGGTGTGGCCCTGCGAGTCCTTCGGGCGCAGGAACGGGCGCTATCTGTCGCGCGCCGAGAAGTGGCGCGTGATCGCCGCCATGATCGCGCTGCTCCTCGGTACACAGATTCCGCTCACCCTGCTGGTGATGTGGGCCGAGGGGATTGCACTGGACGCCGTGATGCTTGGGATCGTGGGGGGCGTCGCGTTGTTGTATGCCGGGACCGTGGTGGCAATGGTTAACTTCACGGGCCGCAACCTGCGCAAGCGAGGCCTGGTCGCAGGGGAAAGCGCGGGGTAGGCACCCTGTCGGTCAGTCGGCCAGGTGGCGTTTGAGCCACGCGATCTCGTCCGCGGACCGGTCTGCGTTGGTCACTGCCTGCCAGGCGTCGATGTAGTGCTCGGTGGCGTAGACGTGGCCGTAGCCGCGCGGGGCGGCATCGCCGATCGCTACGTCCACCGCCAGTTGCAGCATGGTGATGACCGGGTACCAGGTCAGGTCCGGAGAGACATCCGGGCCGCGCGGTGCCTGCATCCATTCCGGCTGGCGGTACAGCGCCTGGGGCTCGAAGAAGGTGACCGGGTCGCTCGCGTACTGCAGGTACACGATGCGCATCGGGCCCCATTCGGCGCCGGGGATATCCAGGTGGTTTCCCTGGTTGGTGAAGCGCACCACCGAGCTGTCGCGAAAGCGTGGCAGCCAGGCGGGCGAGTCGGGCTGGCGCTGGCGTTTGATGTCGCGCCAGGTCTCGCTACGAAATGGCGGGCCCGCCCACAGCGCGCCGGAGAACGGGTCGCCGATCACGTCGTACAGGTCCGCGGCCCGCTCGGAGTTCAGCGCGCCCAGACTAAGGCCGTAGAGGTACAGGTCCGGGCGGGCGTCCGGCGGTAGCTGTTTCCAGTAGCCGTAGATCTCCGCGAACACCGCCTGGGCGGTCTCGTGACCGTATTGCGATTCCGCCATCAGCGACAACCAGCTCGGCAGGTAGGAGTACTGCACGGCCACCGTGGCCACATCGCCACCGTGCAGGTACTCGACCGGCTGGATTGCGCGATTGTCCACCCAGCCGCGTCCGGTGGGCGTGGCCAGCACCAGCACCGAGCGGTCGAAGGCATTGACCCGCAGCATCTCCTGCAGGGCCAGCCGGGCGCGTTCCGCGATGGTCTCGGCGGCGTTCAGCCCCACGTAGACCCGGATGGGATCCAGTGCGGTCTCGCCGGAGAAGTCGCTAATGGCGGCGGCGTCCGGGGCCTGGTGGATGAAGCGCTGGCCCTGGCGGCCCAGGCCCTCGTCCCAGCTGATCAGCGAGGCGGGGCTGCCGGTGCGGAAGGTCGCGCTCGGCTGCTGCGCCCCGGGGTGTTCGCGCACGTCGAACTGCTGGAAGCTGCGATCGGCGGCGCGCAGGCTGTATTCCAGGATCACCCCGTCGATCACCGCCCAGAATACCCCGGCCGCCACCAGTACGCCGATTACGTTGGACAGCCGCCGCGGGATAAAGCGGCGCAGATGCCGCGCGAGGAAGCGCACCAGCAACTGGAACAGCCGCGCCACGGCCAGCGTGGCGACGAACACCGCCGCCGCGATCAGCCCCAGGCGGATGGGGAAGCCGCCATCCACCGGCTCCTGCTCCATCAGCGCGCGGATGCTGTTCTGCCACTCGGTGGCCTGCCACAGGAAGATCAGCACGATCAGCATGGCCCCGCCGCCGGCGATCACGACCAGGGTGTTGTGGGTGCGCTCGCCGAGCTCCGGCAGTTCCAGGTATGACCACAGCCAGTGGAAGAACACGCCCAGGCCGTAGCCGGCCGCCAGCGATACCCCGGACAGGATGCCCTGGACGTCGTCGGTGCGCGGGATCAGGCTGGGGGTCAGCGAGGCGGCAAAGAACAGCGTGGCCAGGATCAGCCCCGGGATCGACAGCGTCCCGAGGATGCGGGTGGCCCAGGCCGGCCAGATGAAGGCTCGCAGGCGGGTTTGCAGGCGGCCGACGACGGACATCGCGTTCGCGCTTCCTTGGCGGGGTATGGAGGCGCTCATCCTGTCCGCCCCGCCGGCTGGGTTCAAGTTTCCGCGCCCGCGGGCGGCCTGCCGAGCCGTCCCTGGGGGGTGCGTTCTGCTACTGGCGCGTCATTGCGTGGAGCGCGGCGACGAAGCGGTCGCTGTCCGGAGCCACCCGCGCTGGTTGGATCGTCTCAGCGCTTATTTGACGCGTCTCGTGCTTCGCTGCGGTGTCTCGCTGGCAGCACGGGCTACTCGGCGGTGACGGGGCGGCGGAAGCGGAAGGTGCCCTCGACCATGCGCAGGGCGACACCGAACAGCGCGACTTGCAGCAGGATTCCGCCGGTTGCCGCGCCCACCGCGAGGCCGGTGGCGAGCCCCAGTGCCATCAGCAGCATCAGCAGTGTGGCGGCGACCCGGCTGCGCAGCCAGCCGCCCACCAGTGCCAGCAGGGCGACCAGCGTGCCCTCGAGCATGGTGGGCGTGTGCTGCACCAGGACGCCCAGCATCACCACCACGACCCCGGCGAACACCAGCACCCAGCCGGCCACGCGCGCCAGGCGCTGGGCCTGTTCGTGATTAGTGATGGATTGCAGCAGCAGGAGCAGGTCGGCGCCGGCTCCCGCCCAGTGACGCGATCGCGATTCGTTCATTGTGTCCACGGTACTCCAGGGCCATGACAGCCCGGTGACAGGCGCCCACCTATCGTTTGGCGAGGAGCGAATCAAGATCGAGTGTATTGACTGCGGGGGTGCCCGTCTGCGCGTGTTGAACAGTGCCATGATCGGGCCAGTGCAGCAGGCGGAGGTTGCCGGCGCGGTCCTCCACCAATGCGGTGCAGTGCTCGACCCAGTCTTTAGCATTCGCCGATGTCGCCCCGGTGCTGGCCGGCACCTGAACACCTGGCCGGGGTGGTGTGTCCTTAGCGGTAGACCCGGACTTCCTGTTCCCAGCCTTCCACGCCGCGGTTGGCGCAGAACTCCTGTACCTGCCCGTCGGCGTAGCGGATTTCCATGTTGAAGCCGGCTGCGGGGACATGGTTCAGCGCCACCCGCCGGTGTTCCCCGGGCCGGAGCTGGCCCTCGCGGATGCTCGATTCCGACAGGTCGTGGCCGAAGTCGAAGTGGATCGCCTGGATCAGCACGTCGCTGTCATTGTGCACCGTGACCATCAACGCCCCCTCGGCCGGTGGGCGCTCGACGCCCCAGTGCACGGTGGCGGCACCGAGCACGAGCCCCAGCACGAACAGCCAGCTCGCGGGCGCGCGTAGCGCATCCACGATCCGGTCCTCCCAGCTACGGTGTTCTCCGGACGACTCCACGTCTCATCCCTTGATTATTAGGGATTGCTAATCTACAAGATCGGCCGGCATCGGGATACCGGGCGGCCGCGATATCCGGGAAGGCCGCCGCCCCGCAGAAAGCGCCATGGGCGCTGCAGCGGGCTGTCAGTCGAGCCCGAGCGCGCGCAGGCGCTCGAGGAGGCGCGGATGATCGAAGTCGCGGGCGCCGATGGCGCGGTAGGCGATGCGGCCCTCGGGATCGATGATGAACGTGGTGGGGATGCCGCGAACCGGCCAGCGGTCGATGGTGGCGGAATCCTGGTCCAGCAGCAGAGGGAAATCGACCGGGTAGTCGGCGGTAAAGAAGAAGATGCGATCGGCGTCTTCGCCCACGTTCACGCCCAGCACCGCCAGGCCCGCATCGCGCAACTGCTCCCAGAGCCGTTGCAACGACGGCAGCTCGTCGCGACAGGGTGGGCACCAGGTGGCCCAGAAGTTCACCACCACCACACGTCCGCGATAGTCCTCCAGTCGATGGTGCTGCCCATCGATGTCCTCCAGTGCCAGGGGCGGGCCCTTGGGGCGTGGCTCCAGCGCGGTCAGGTGCGTGGCTTCCGCCCACACGGGCCGCAGCGAAAGGCCGAGCAGGCCACCGGGGATTGCAGTCAGGAAGCGGCGCCGGTTCATCATGGTTCGGCCTCGTCCCGTTCCGGTTCCCCGGCGCAGCGTAGATCGGGCAGGGTGGACTGCCGCAGGGTCGTCTGCTGCCGCCAGTGCACGGTCAGATCAAATGTCGTGCTGGGCGGGTGCCTGAAGACGATCATGCCCATCAGCCAGTCGCCGGGCTGGAACCGGTGTTCGCCAGGGAACAAGGCCCAGCGAAAGGCGATACGGGCTACTTCCGGAACCTCCCGGCTCGTCCACTCGTCCTGCCAGTCGCGGTTGGGGAGCGGTCGCGCGGCCCCGTTTGGCGTTTGGCTGCGCCATTGGCGCAGGTCCACGGTGGCCGATGCGCTGCGGTCGGTATTGCGCAGGACGCCCTGAAACACGCAGTGGCCGGCGATGAACGTCGCATCCTCGGTGTCGAACCCGCGGCCCAGGAAGAACGCGCGGGTCTGGTCCGGGAGCCGCTGTGCGAGTTCCAGCGAAAGCCCCTCGCCCTGCCAGTGCCAAGTGATCAGCCCACTGTCGGGCTCGGTATGCACCTGCATCTCCTCCGCCGTCCCGGCGCCGCCCGGAAGGGCCGGCCCCGCCAGAGCCAGAAGCGTCCATGCGACGACCGTCAACCCTGGGCCGGGCATTGGGCGCCTCGTGGCAAACCGGCGGGGTGGCTTGGCGCGGCGTCCCTACGACCCACCAAGGACATGATCCAGCAGCGCCTCGAAGGCGGGCTCGGCGTTTTCCACGGCACGTTCAAGGCTCGGGTGCGGCTGCAGCGTCGTCATGAACTTCGGGTGCAGCATGGACAGTTTCGTGCCCCCGTCCTCCTCGTACAGGCCGATGTGGCCGCAGGGCATCATCGCCCCGACATGCAGCCCGGCATCCAGGATGTCCGGTCCCAGCGGCAGGTAGCAGACCTTGAGCGCGGTGATGTCACCGCCCGCCAGGTCGAACTCGGCCAGAAAGATCCAGTCCTCCTCGTTTTCGGCGTATTCGCGAATCGCCCCCGCCAGGTCCGCGCGCGACTGTTCGCAGTCGCGGATGATGAAGTGGTCGTCTGGCTCGGTGGCTGCCAGCGGGGCGGACAGCGCCAGTGCAGTGGCCAGCGTGAAGGCGGCGATGGGTGTGAGTGTTTTCATGATTGTGTCCTCCAGGTGGGTGGGTGAAGGCGCGTCAGACGCGAACGATCTCCGGTTTCAGAGACCCGGAGATCATCGGCAGCGCTTCCTTTTCGCGCTGCCCAATCCCGAGTCCGTCCAGGGTCTCGGCGAGGTCGTCGACCACGGCGACGAATGCCCCCTCGCGGATGTTCATGCCGCGATGGATGGTCAGCCTGTCGCGGTCCCTGCAGGCCTGCGGGCCGCCGGTGCCGTTGCAGATGCATCCGTGTTCCCCTCGTCGAAAATGCTGCCTGGCGAGCCCGCGGATCCGTGCCTTGCTGCCCAGGCGTTGGTAGAGATTGGCTTCGGTCATGGATGAGTCCTCCTCGCGCCGTCGTTAACGGGTGGCCACGTACCAGTTGTTCTGAGGGTCGTGGACCAGCTGGTGGACCCGGATGTCGTGAAAGCCGGCGCGCTCCAGGTAGTCACGTGCCATGGGCTCGCCCCACATCGCGCCCAGGCCGGGTCCGCCCCGGGCGAGCGATACCGGCATGCAGTGCATGCAGGAGATGGTGTAGAGAAAGGGTCCGAGCGGATGCTCGAGATCGCCATGAATCTGTCCGGAGCCGCGGATGTCCTGCATCAGGTAGATGCCTTCGGACTTGAGCGCGCGGTGAATGCCCGTCAGTACGCCCAGCGGGTCGGCCTGGTCGTGGATGGCATCGAAGGTGGTGATCAGCGCGAACTGTTGCGCGGCGACATGCCGATCCAGTTCGGCCGCGTCGGCCTGGATGAATTCGACGTTCCCCAGCCCGGTGGCGTGTGTCTCGGCGCGGGCGCGCTCGATAGCCTCTGTGGACAGGTCCAGGCCGGTGAACCGGCTGTGCGGGTACAGCGCGGCCAACTGGTTGAGGATACGCCCGCTGCCGCAGCCGATATCCAGGACCTGAATGCCGCGCTCGAGGTGGTCGGTCAGGCCCGGAACCAGGGGCAGGATGTCGCTTTCCAGTGACGACAGTACGGACTGGCCGCTGTCCTCGGCCATCACCTCGTGGAAGCGCGTGTAGTGCTCGTACCCCACGCCACCGCCGGTGCGGAATTCCGCAACGATCGTGTCCTCCACCCCACCCAGCAGGCCGATGTACTGCGCAAACACGGCCAGGTTGTCGGCGGCTGCCGCGCGCGTCAGGCAGGCGGCGTGTTCCGCGGGCAGAGCAAATCGTGGGCCATCCGCATCCACCGTGACGATGCCGCTGGTCGCCATGACCCCGAGCCATTCCCGTACGTAGCGCTCGTTCAGGCCCACGGCGGCGGCGATCTCGCCGGAGGTGGCAGGCGGCCGGTCGCGCATGTGGTCGAACAGCCCGGTGCGGTGCCCGATCGACAGGGTCAGGCACAGCGCGCCGTGGTTGAGCACGCTGACCAGATGCTCGCCGAAGTCCTCGGCGGCAGATGGGGGTGACAGGCATTCCGGGGCTGACGACATGCAGTGGACCTCCGCCAGGACAAACCGGGCCGGGTGTCGGCGTTACTTCGAGCCTAGGCCGGGAAGCCCTTGCGGGCGGTCACGATCTTGCGGGGGTGGGGCGAATCTTGCGGTGATTTCCAGGGGCGCATGGATCCGTTTTAATGCTGGCGCCGGTATGCCGCGGGGGCCACACCCAGGGCCTGGCGGAAATGGCGGACCAGCTGTTGCGGGGAGTACCCGGTCGCGGCAGCGATCTCGGTGATGCTCAGTGATGTTCGGGTCAGCAGGTCGCGGGCGTGCTCCACGCGCAGGCGGGTGAGATAGCGATGCGGTGGCAGGCCGTGCGTATCGCGAAAGGCGCGCGCGAAGTGCCAGGGCGAGAGTCCGGTCAGGGCCGCCAGATCGCGCAGGGTGATGCGCTGATCCAGATGGCATTGCATGTAGTCAATCACCCGTGCCGACTGGTGCGGTGCCAGGCCGCCCCGGCGCCTGTCCAGGTCCCGGTCGTGTTCGGCCATGCGGGCCAGGCGCACAACCAGAACAGCGAGCATGCTCTCGACGAACAGTTGCGCGGCCGGGTCGTCACGGTCCATCTCCTGCCACAGGGCATCCAGGGCCTGGGTGATCAGGGGGTCCCGGTGGTGTCGGGTATGCAGGTGGCCAAAGTCCAGCGGATCGCCGGGGTCGCGCTCCAGGCAGTCCCGGGCCAGCTCGGGCGGGATGCCGAAAAACCGCATGCGTGCCGGGTCCCGCATATGGCAGCGTCCCGCGACCTGCGGGGCGATCACCACGAATTCGCGCGGGCCGGCGCAACCGGAGAACGGACCGGCCCCGATGTCACAGTGGTAGCGAAAGGGGGCGCCCACGGACTGGCTCAGCATCAGTTCGCGGACTGGCGGGGTGCTCAGGTGGCCGGCCGGGTGCGCGTTCTCGATCATCGGCACCGGGAGATCGGGGCGCGCACGGGCCTCCTCCAGGAACGGCGCGTCACGTCCCCGGGCGAAGAAGTCGAGCATGCTGGATGAACGTTGCAGCATTCCGTGTACCCCGCAACTTTAGTTATAGGCCATTTGGGAACCGCTTGCGGTGCAGGCGTCGCACGAACCTCGCGGACCGCGTCGGGTCGTATGTGACCGTGGCGCTGCATTCGGGTATGTTCGCCGGGTTTCGATGACCGCAGGGTTACCATCACGTGAGTACGGACGAGCGCAAGCTGCAGGATCTGACGCACCAGCTGGCCGAGGCGCTGGCGGGTGTCGGGTTGCACGGGCAGATCGGGCTGGAAAAGGAGACCCTGAGGGTCGGGCCGGAAGGCTCGCCGGCGCTTACGCCGCACCCGGCCGCGCTGGGATCCGCGCTGACGCATCCATACATCACCACGGATTACTCCGAGGCGCTGCTGGAACTGGTGACGCCGCCGTTCGAGGATGTACGCGAGACCCTCGGCTTCCTGCACGACCTGCAGGCCTTCGCCGCCGCCAACGTCGGCGACGAGACCCTGTGGTCGACCTCCATGCCCTGTGTGACGGCCGATGACAATGCGATTCCGGTCGCGCAGTACGGTGCCTCCAACGCCGGGCGCATGAAGACCGTCTACCGCATCGGTCTCGGGCATCGCTACGGACGCAAGATGCAGGTGATCGCCGGGGTCCACTTCAATTACTCCCCGCGCCCGGAATTCTGGCCGGCCCTGGCGGAGGTGCTCGGTGCGCCCGACGGCCGCGCCTTCCGCGACGAGCGCATGATGGGGATGATCCGCAACCTGCTGCGCTTTGGCTGGCTGGTGCCCTATCTGTTCGGGGCGTCGCCGGCCGTCTGCAACTCCTTTCTCGAAGGCCACGGCGCGGTGCTGGAGGATTTCGACGACGACACCTCCTATCTGCCGCATGCCACCAGCCTGCGCATGGGCGATATCGGCTACACCAACCGCAAGGAGGCGGACACCGGCATCAAGGCGGACTACAACTCGCTGGCCGGCTATGTCGACTCCCTGCGTTGTGCGATCAATACCCCCAGCCCCGAGTGGGAGCACATCGGGGTGAAGGTGGATGGCGAGTATCGCCAGCTGAATGCCAACATCCTGCAGATCGAGAACGAGTACTACTCCACCGTGCGGCCCAAGCAGCCGCTGGAGCGTTTCGAGAAGCCGACCGACGCCCTGGAGGCGCGGGGCATCGAATACGTCGAACTGCGCTCGGTGGACATCAACGCCCAGCACCCGCTGGGGGTGGACGAGACCCAGCTGCGTTTTCTCGAGGTGTTCGCACTGGCCTGTCTGCTGCAGCCGAGCCCGCTGCTGGCCGACGGCGAGCTGGACGCGATCGACCGCAATCTGCTGGACGTCGCGCATTACGGGCGTCGCCCGGGCCTCGAGCTGCGTCGGGGGGGCGAGAGCGTTGCGCTCCAGGCCTGGGCGCGCGAGCTGCTGGCGCTGATGCGACCGGTGGCGGCCGTCCTGGATCAGGAATTGCCGGGTGACCCTTACCGCCGTGCGCTCAGTGAGCAGTGGGGCAAGGTCGAGCAGGCGGATCTGACCCCGTCCGCGCGCATGCTGGAAGACATGATGGCGCGCGAGGAGGGGTTCTACTCCTACGCACGCCGCCTGTCGGCCCAGCACCGCGAGGCCTTTCGCTTCAACGGGCCGCTGCCGCGCGCCGAGACGCTGGAGGCCCTGGCCCGCGAGAGCCTGGCCGATCAGGCGGCCATCGAGCAGGCGGACGAGCTGGACTTCGATACCTTCCTGACGCGCTATTTCGACGGCACCCTGCGGGCCTCCTGAATCGGGTGCGTTCGATTTTGTAGAACGGTCGACCGCGTTTAACGCGATTTATCTTCGATAAAATCGATGGGATGATCGGGCTATCACATACATTCAGCCGTTGAGGCGTGCGCGCATTCGGTGCCGGGCACAGACGGCAGGAGCATGGCATGAGTCTTTTGATCAACGGTGAATTGCGCGAGGGCTGGCTGGAAGAAGAGTCGGACGAGAGCGGCGAGTTCGTGCGCCAGGACCAGCAGTATCGTAACTACGTCACCAGGGATGGTTCGCCGGGCCCGATGGGTGACGGCGGCTATCCGGCCGAGTCAGGGCGCTATCACCTGTATGTCTCCTACGCCTGCCCCTGGGCACACCGCACGCTGATCCTGCGCAAACTGAAGGGTCTGGAGCCGCATATCGGGGTTTCGGTGGTGCACCACTACATGGGTGACGCCGGCTGGTCGTTTGATGACTGCGACGGTTGCACCGGGGACCGGGTGCACGGGTCGCGCTACATGCACGAGCTCTACACCCGTACCGATCCAAACTACACCGGCATCATCACCGTGCCGGCGCTGTTCGACACCCAGACCGACCGCATCGTGAACAACGAGTCGCTGGACATGGTGCGCATGTTCAACAGCGCGTTCGACGGCATTACCGGCAACACCCTGGATTTCTATCCGGAAGATCTGCGCGAGGAGATCCACGCGGTCAACGAGCGGATCTACGAGAACGTGAACAACGGGGTGTATCGCAGCGGCTTCGCGACCAGCCAGAAGGCCTACGAGGCGGCCTTCGACCGTCTGTTCGACACCCTGGACTGGCTGGAGGAGCGCCTGGCACGCCAGCCGTTCCTGGTCGGCGAGCGACTGACCGAGGCCGACTGGCGGCTGTTCACCACGCTGCTGCGCTTCGATCCGGTGTACTACAGCCATTTCAAGTGCAATCGCCAGCGGCTGCTGGACTTCCCGAACCTCTCCGCCTATCTGCGCATGCTGTACCAGCGCCCGGGGGTGGCCGAGACCGTGCGCATGGACCACATCAAGGCGCATTACTACGGCAGTCACCCGATGCTGAATCCCAGCGGCATCGTGCCGAAGGGTCCAATGATTGACTACACCCGGCCGCATGGCCGCCCCCTGGGCGACCTGCCGGCCGCGTTGCGGAACGTCGACGAAACGTGACGGTCGTTACACTGTTGGGACGTTCAACCGTGGCCCGGCTAGATGCCGGGCCGCATTCGTGTCGGGGGAAAGGCAAGTGAAGGCGATAGGCGGGTTCCTGGGGCTGGTCCTGGTTGTGGCGATCGTGGCCGCGGCCTGGTTTGCGTTCGGCCCCGAGGATGGCGCCCGTGACGAGGGAGGCGATGCCCCCGCCGCGTCCCAACGCGACGAGCGCACGCCGGTGCGGGTCAGCGAGGTGGCTCCGCGCACCTTCGAGACCATGGTCGAATCCCTGGGCACGGTGGAGGCCAACGAGTCGGTCGTGGTGACCGCGAGCGTGACCGAGCGTGTGGTCGAAATCCTGTTCGATGATGGCGATGCGGTCGAGGCCGGAGACGTGCTGGTGCGCCTGGACGCCGACGAAGAACGCGCCGCCCTGCGCGAGATCCGCGTGCAGGTGGACGAGGCCCGGCGCGAACTGGACCGCGTGCGCGACCGGGTGGCCGATGGCGTGGTCACGCAGCAGCAGGTGGATCAGCAGCGATCGCGGCTGAACGAGGCCGAGGCCCGTCTGGCCGCCGCGGAGGCGCGGGTTGCGAACCGGGTGATCCGGGCCCCGTTCAGCGGCCGTTTGGGCTTGCGCCAGGTCAGCCCCGGCTCCCTGGTGAGTCCGGGTACCGCGATCGTGGAGCTGGATGATGTATCGGTGGTGAAAGTCGATTTCGCCGTGCCCGAGCGCCATGCCGCCGCCATCGGTCTGGGTATGGAAGTAGCGGGCCGCAGCGCGAGCGGAGAGTTCGCGGGGCAGGTGGCGGCGGTCAGCAATCGTCTGGACGTGGCTACCCGGACCTTGACCGTGCGCGCCCTGGTCGAGAATCCCGATCTATTGCTGCGCCCCGGGATGCTGGTGAACATCCGTCTGCCGCTGGACCCGGTCGAACGCCCGGGGGTGCCGGAGGGTGCCATCCAGCAGGTCGCCGATCAGCACTTCGTGTTCCGGCTGCGCGACGACGGCACGGTGGAGCGCGTGCGCATCCGTATTGGCCGCCGCGACCCGGGCTACGCCGAGGTGCTGGATGGCCTGGAGCCGGGGGATACCGTGGTCTCCGAAGGGGTCTCGCGGGTCCGTGACGGGCGGGAAGTGCGTGTGCTCCCGCCGCGCGTACCGGATTCCGATAACGGCAACGGCGAGGCCGGGGCCGACACATGATCATTTCGGACGTCGCCAATCGCCGGCCGGTGCTGGCGATTGTCTTCAACCTGCTGCTGATCACCTTCGGCCTGATCGCCTACGACAGCCTGCCGCTGCGCGAGTATCCGGATGTCGATCCGCCGGTGGTGACGGTGGACACCATCTATCCGGGCGCCAGTGGCGAGATCATCGAGCGCGAGGTGACCCAGCGGATCGAGGACCGCATCGCGGGGATCGAGGGGATCCGTTTCATGCAGTCCTCCAGCGAGGACGGGCGCTCGCGCATCACCATCGAGTTCAATCTGAGTCGCGACATCGACGCCGCCGCGAATGACGTGCGCGAGGCGGTCAGCCGGGTACTGGGCGATCTGCCCGACGAAGTCGACCCGCCCGAGGTGACCAAGGCGGATGCCGATTCCAACCCGATCCTGTGGCTGAACCTTGCCAGCACCACGATGGATGCGCTGGAGCTTGCGGACTACGCCGAGCGCAACCTGATCGACCGCCTCTCGGTAGTGGATGGCGTGGGGCTGGTGCGCCGGGGCGGCGCCCGCAGTTACGCGATGCGCATCTGGGTCGACCGCGAGGCCCTCGCCGCGCGCGAGCTGACCGTGACCGACATCGCTGACGCCTTGCAGCAGGAAAACGTGGAACTGCCCGCCGGGCGCCTGGATTCGCTGGAGCGCGAGTTCACCGTACGCGTGGAACGCCAGTACCGCACGCCCGAGGATTTCTCCGGTCTGGTGCTGAAGCGAGGCGAGGGCGGACAACTGGTGCGCCTGGGCGATGTCGCCGAGGTGAACGTGGGGGCGGATACCGAGCGCAGCGAGTTCCGCGGCAATGGCGAGGACATGATCGGGCTGGGGATCATCCGCCAGTCCAACGCCAACGTGCTGGAGGTGGCCAATGGGGTGAAGGCCATGGCGGCCAGCCTGCAGGGCTCCCTGCCGGAGGGTACCTCGCTGGTGACCACCTACGACGAATCGGTATTCATCGAGGGCGCGATCCGCGAGGTCTACATCACCCTGGCGGTGGCGACCGCCGCCGTGGTGTTCGTGATTTACCTGTTCCTGGGCAGCTGGCGCGCGACCCTGATCCCTGCGGTCACGGTGCCGGTGGCGATCACTGCGGCCTTCATTGGCATCAGCCTGTTCGGATTCTCGGTCAACCTGCTCACCCTGCTGGCGTTGGTGCTGGCGGTCGGCCTGGTCGTGGATGACGCGATTGTGATGCTGGAGAACATCCACCGGCGTATCGAGCGCGGCGAGCCGGGACTGTTGGCGGCCTATCGCGGCGCCGGGCAGGTGGGCTTCGCGATCGTCGCGACGACCTCCGTGTTGATTGCGGTATTCGTGCCGCTGGCCTTCCTCGACGGCACGGTGGGCCAGCTGTTCACCGAGTTCGCCATCGCCATGGCCATTGCCGTGTTCTTCTCCAGCATCGTGGCACTGACCCTGGCCCCCGTGCTGGCTGGGCGCCTCATGCACAAGGGCGACGACGAGACCGGCGTGGCGCGTTATATCGGCCGCGGCTTTGCCGCGCTGGAGGCCGGCTATGGTCGGATACTGGCGAAGGGGCTCAAGGGCTCCTGGCTGGTCTTGCCGCTCCTCGCCGCCGTGTTGGCGGGCGGCTGGTACCTGTTCGCGGAACTGCCCGAAGAATTTGCCCCGCAGGAGGACCGCGGATCTTTCTTCGTGCTGGTGGATGGCCCCGAGGGTGCCAACTTCGAGTATATGAGCCGGCAGATGGCCGAGGTCGAGGCACGCATCCAGCCGTTGATCGAGGATGGCCCGATTCGCCGTGCACTGGTTCGCACGCCGCGCGGTTTTGGTGGTTCGGAGCTGATGAACAACGGCTTCGTGATCGCGATCCTGGAGCACTGGGATGACCGTGATGTCTCGGGTCAGGAGGTCATCAACCAGATCCGCGGCATCATCGACGAGATGCCGGGAGTCGAGGCGCGGGTGATCATGCGTCAGGGGCTCTCGAGTGGCCGTATCGGCCCGCCGGTGCAGTTTGTCATCTCCGGGCCGGACTACGATCAGCTCGAGGAATGGGGCGAGATCATGCGCGAGGCCGCCGAGGGCATCGACGGCCTGACCCGTGTGGACCTGGACTACGAACCCACCCAGCCGCAGCTCAACGTGCGTCTGGACCGCGACCGTGCGGGGGATCTGGGCGTGTCCATGCGCGATGTTGGGCGCACGCTGGATATCGTGCTGGGCGGCCGCGACGTGACCACCTTTGTCGACCGTGGCGAGGAATACGACGTCATCATCGAGGGTCTGGCCGACCAGCGCCGCACGCCCGGGGATATCGACAACCTCTACGTGCGCTCCAGCTCTGGCTCGATGGTGCCGTTGTCCAGCCTGGTGACCTACGAGGAGCAGGCCGGCCCATCGTCGCTGGAGCGCTACAACCGTTCGCGCGCGGTGACCCTGACCGCCGGGCTGCGTGACGGCATGACCCTGGGCGAGGCCCTGGACGCCCTGGACGCGAAGGCGGCCGAGCTGCTGCCGGCCGAGGCGGGGATCGACTACAAGGGCGAGTCGCTCGATTTGCGCAGTGGCTCCGAGGCCATCCTGTTCGTGTTCGCGCTGGCCCTGCTGGTGGTGTTCCTGGTCCTGGCGGCGCAGTTCGAGAGCTTCGTGCACCCGTTGGTGATTATGCTGACGGTGCCGCTGGCGGTGGTCGGGGCGCTGATCGGGCTGACGGTCACCGGTCAGACACTGAACATCTACAGCCAGATCGGCATGGTCATGCTGATCGGGCTGGCAGCGAAGAACGGCATCCTGATCGTGGAGTTTTCTAACCAGCTGCGCGATCGTGGGCGCGATTTCGATACCGCGATCCTCGAGGCCTCGCGCATGCGTCTGCGGCCGGTCCTGATGACCGCGCTGACCACCGTGGCCGGTTCGATTCCGCTGATTCTGGCTTCTGGTCCGGGTGAGGAGACGCGCTTCGTGATCGGGGTGGCGGTGTTCTCCGGCGTGCTGTTCGCCACGCTGTTCACGCTGTTCGTGATTCCGGCGGCCTACCGCCTGGTCGCCCGCGGCACGACCTCGCCGCTGGCGACCACCCGACGCCTGCACGACCTCGACGCCGAGGTCGACGACGTCGATGGCGAGCGCCGGGGCGCCCGCGCCGCGCCCTGATCGCTCAGGATTTCGGTAGACGGCTGCGGACTGCTGCCGTCGAGGATTGTGGCTAGGCCGGGTTCGTCATCTGGTGTTTACGGTTCTTTCGTCTGGCCGCCTGCCAGGCGCTCTCTCGCGAGCGCACCGCGAGGTACTTTCTTGCTTGCCCAAGAAAGTACCCAAAGAAGGGCACCCGGATTCCGCCCGGGAACCTCGCTCCGGACGCGCTGGGCCGGCGGCGCTGAACTCGCTACG
>NZ_AQYC01000008.1:500000-612783 GCF_000380625.1 Thioalkalivibrio sp. ALMg9 | reverse complement strand
GGCCCGCGCAGCGGGCCGGGGTTTCCCTCGCTCCGAGGCTTTTCGCGGGCGGCGCTGAACTCGCTACGCTGCGCTTCGCTCAGACATCCAGCGCCCCGTGTCTATTTAGAATCGTCCCGCGAAAAAGCCTCTCCACTCGGCGCGACGACAACGGGGAGGCAGGTCCAAACAACGGCTATCCCAACGTTACTGCCAGTGGATGATGGCTAGGCTTTCGGACATCTTCGGCACGCTCGGCCTTTGGCCGTTGCGTGCCGCACCCGCGGAGCGGGTGCCGGGGGGGGGCGTAGGATGCGGATGAGCGCAGCGAATCGCATCAGGGTTTCGCGCGGCGTGGGGAACGGTGCGTTTCGCTGCGCTCATCCGCACCTTACAGGATACCTTCTGTTTTGACCTTCCCCTCCCGTATGGAGCCCCTCGCGGAGGGCGTGATGGGCCGGAAGAAGGCGCTGGATGTCTGAGCGAAGCCGCAGGCGTAGCGAGTTCAGCGCCGCCGGCCCAGCGCGTCCGGAGCGAGGTTCCTGGGCGGAATCCGGGTGCCCTTCTTTGGGTGCTTTCTTGGGCAAGCAAGAAAGTACCTCGCGGTGCGCTCGCGAGAGAGCGCGTGGCAGGCGGCCGGACGAAGGCACGTAAACACTGGATGCCGAACCAGGGCTAGCCACAACCGGGCAGGCAGCGGGTCGTAGGCATCGTAACCGCGGTTGGCCAACCCGGCCCGGCCAACACCTGACGGGCGGCAGGCGCTACAGGGCGTCGAGGACTTCCGAGAGGCGCGATACGGGGATGACCTCCATTCCCTTGATCGGCTTGCGCGGGGCGTTGGCGGCCGGCGCGATGGCGCGGGTGTAGCCATGCTTGGCCGCTTCGCGCAGGCGTTCCTCGCCGTTCGGGACCGGGCGGATCTCGCCGGCCAGGCCGACCTCGCCGAACGCCAGCAGCTCCTGCGGCAGGGCGCGATCACGGAAGCTGGAGAGCGCGGCCGCCAGCATCGGCAGGTCGGCGGCAGTCTCGGTTACGCGCACGCCGCCTACCACGTTGATGAAGACGTCCTGGTCGAACAGGGCCACGCCGCCGTGGCGATGCAGTACGGCCAGGAGCATGGTCAGGCGGTTCTGCTCCAGCCCGACGGTGATCCGCCGCGGCTGCGAGGCATGGCTCTCGGCGACCAGCGCCTGCACCTCGACCAGCAACGGGCGCGTGCCCTCGCGGGTAACCATGACGACGCTGCCGGGCACCGGCCCCTGGTGACGTGACAGGAAGATCGCGGACGGGTTGGAGACGGCCTTCAAGCCGTTCTCCAGCATGGCGAACACGCCCAGCTCGTTCACCGCGCCGAAGCGGTTCTTCACCGCGCGCAGCATGCGATAGCGCCCGTCCGGGTCGCCCTCGAAATAGAGCACCGTATCGACCATGTGTTCCAGCACGCGTGGCCCGGCGAGCTGGCCGTCCTTGGTCACGTGCCCGACCAGGATCACGGTGATGCCGCGCTGCTTGGCCATGCGCACCAGGGCCGCGGCGCTTTCGCGCACCTGGCCGACCGAGCCGGGGGCGGACTGCAGCGCAGCGGTGTAGAGCGTCTGGATGGAGTCGATTACCAGTACGCGCGGGCGCTCGCGTTCGCAGGTGGCGATCACGTTCTCGACCTGGGTCTCGGTCAGCAGGCGCAGCCCGTCGACCTCCAGGCCCAGGCGCCGGGCGCGCATGCCGATCTGCTGGGCCGATTCCTCGCCGGTCACGTAGAGCGTGTCGCCGATGGGCAGCATGGCCAGGGTCTGCAGCAGCAGGGTGGACTTGCCGATGCCCGGGTCGCCGCCCAGCAGCACCACCGACCCGTGGACCAGGCCGCCCCCCAGGGCGCGATCCAGCTCCGACAACCCGGTGCTGGTGCGCGGTACCTCGGCCAGCTCGACCTCGCCCAGGCGGGTAATGCCGGCGACCGCGCCGGCGTACCCGCCGCGCGGGCCGGCGCTGGCCGCCGGAGCGGCCTCCTCCAGGGTGTTCCAGGCGCCGCAGTCGCCGCACTGGCCGGCCCACTTGGGGCTGATCGCGCCGCAGGACTGGCATACGTACTGGGTCTTGCTCTTTGCCATCAGGGGGCCTTCTGCGGTGGGGCTTCCGGCAGGTCGGGCGCGACCACGCGCACGGTGCGGATGGTGTTGTTCTTGATCTGGGCGATGTCCATCACCACGCCGTTGATTTTCACGCTCACGGGCGCTTCGGGGATGCTCTCCAGGTGTTCGACGATCAGGCCGCTGAGGGTCTTCGGGCCGTCCTGTGGCAGGTCCAGGCCCAGGGCCCGGTTCAGTTCACGCAGATGAATGCCGCCGTCGACCATGACCGAGCCGTCGTCCTGACGCAGGAGGTCGTCGCTCATCGCCGGGGAGTCGGTGGTGAACTCGCCGACGATCTCCTCCAGCAGGTCCTCCAGCGTGATCAGCCCCTCGATATCACCGTACTCGTCCACCACCAGGCCGATCCGCTTCTTCTGTTGCTGGAAGTTGATCAGCTGGCGGTTGAGCGCCGTACCTTCGGGAATGAAGTAGGGCGGGGTCAGGACCTGACGCAGGTCGTCGGGGCCGAACGCGTCACGTTCGACCAGTGGCAGGACGTCGCGGCGATGGACGAAGCCGACGATGTGGTCCAGCTCGCCCTCCACCACCGGCAGGCGGGTGAAGCTGCCGTGGATCAGTTGGTCCTCGACCTCGTTCCAGGGTTCGTTCAGGTCGATCACCACAATCTCGTTGCGCGGGATCATGATGTCCTCGACCGTGGTGCGCTCCAGATCCAGCAGGTTCAGCAGCATGCGCTGGTGGTTGGCCGGGATCAGCGCGCCGGCCTCGGAGACCACGCTGCGGAGTTCATCGGTGTTCAGTGCGGCGCGCTGGTCGGCATTCATATGGACGCCAAATAGGCGCAGCACGCCGTTCGCCATCAGGTTGATCATCCAGACCACCGGCCACATCACCCTGATCAGTCCAGAGTAGACCCAGGCGGCGGGGTAGGCCACGCGTTCGCTGTGCAGCGCGGCGAGGGTCTTCGGTGCGGTCTCGGCGAAGATCAGCAGGGTCAGGGTCAGCACGCCGGTGGCGATGGCCACGCCGGTATCGCCGAACAGGCGCCACCCGATGAAGGTGGCGATCTGCGCGATCATGATGTTGACGAAATTATTGCCCAGCAGGATCAGTCCGATCAGTCGATCCGGTTTCTCCAGCAGCCGCGCGGCGCGCTGGGCGCCGCGATGGCCGGTCTGCGCGCGGTGGCGCATGCGATAGCGGTTCAACGCCATCAACGCCGTCTCCGAGCCGGAGAAGAACGCCGACAGCAGGAACAGCACCACCAGGGCGCCGAACAGGACGTACAGCGGGATCTCTTGCAAGGGTGCGGCCTGCGGTCAGGGGTGGGCGGACGGGCGGGGCTGCATGCTCGGGATCATTTCAGGCAAGGCCCGCGGGGGTGTCAAGCCGTGGTTACCGCGTTCAGATGCGTCCGAGGATGACTTCCAGCACCAGCTTGGAGCCGAAATAGGCCAGCACCAGCACGACAAAGCCGCCGGTGGTCCAGGCCAGCGCGCGGGTGCCGCGCCAGCCGAGACGCCAGCGGCCAATCAGCAGGGTGGAGAAGATCAGCCAGGCCAGGATCGACAGTGTGGTCTTGTGGACCAGGTGCTGGGCAAACAGGTTGTCCACGAACAGCAACCCGGACAGCAGGCTGAGCCCGAGGAACAGCCAGCCGATGAAGATCATCCGGAACAGCCACACCTCCATCGAGAACAACGGCGGCAGGGCACGCACGAAGCCCGAGGCGTGATGGTTGTGCAGGGCCCGGTGCTGGGCGGCCATCACCGCCGCCTGTGCGGTGGACAGCGCGAGGAACGCCCAGCCCAGTGCCGAGAACAGGATGTGCAGGTCGATCCCGGCCGAGGTGGTATAGCGCGTATCGCCGTCACACAGGAGAGCGGTGAGGGCGGCCAGCGCGGTCAGCGGCAGGATCACGACCCCGAGGATGGCCAGGGGATGGCGCCAGCTCGTCAGCCACAGCAGTGCGGCCACCAGCCACAGCGAGGCCGACAGCGCATTGCCCAGGCACAGATTGAGTCCCGTATCGGTCAGCACCATCGGCAGCAGAGCGCCCAGGTGGGCGAGCAGCGCGAGCCCCCACAGGGCCAGGGGCCCCCGCGGCTGGCCCTGTGTCAGCGGCTGCCGGCGGGCGGTGACAACCAGGTAGCCCGCGGTGACGAGATACAGCGCGACGGCGAGGAGTCCGATGGCAATGATCATGACGCCGGATTATCGCCGCTCCGCGGGCGGATTGCACATGGTGGCGGCCGTTCCGGCGCCAGTTCGGGTGCCCCGCTGTGATCTCTCGACCGGTTGCCCGGCGGTGGGCCTGCATCCCGGAGCGCGAGAGCGGTATACTGTGCGGTCCCGTGGTCGGTGGATGTGCGCCGACCACCGCTGATTTAGACGAGGACGCGTGATGTTCGACGGCCTTTCCAGCCGCCTGCAGGAGACCATGAAGCGCCTGAAGGGTCAGGCGCGGCTCACGGAGGACAATGTCCAGGACGCCCTGCGCGAGGTGCGCATGGCGCTGCTGGAGGCCGACGTGGCCCTGCCGGTGGTGCGCGAGTTCATCAAGGACGTCAAGGAAAAGGCGCTGGGCAAGGAGGTCATCGGCAGCCTGACCCCCGGCCAGGCCCTGATCAAGGTCGTCCATGACGAACTGATCGTGACCATGGGTGGCGAGAATGCCACGCTGAACCTGGCGCAGCAGCCGCCCGCCGTAGTGCTGGTGGCCGGCCTCCAGGGTGCCGGCAAGACCACCAGTATCGGCAAGCTCGCGCGCCTGTTGCGCGAGCGCGAGAAGAAAAAGGTCGCAGTGGTCAGCTGTGACGTCTATCGCCCGGCGGCAATCCAGCAGTTGGAGACCCTGGCCGGCCAGGTCGAAGTCACGTTCTATCCCAGTGACACCAGCCAGAAGCCCGAGGCGATCGCCAGGGATGCGGTCGCCCGCGCCCGCCGCGAGGGCATCGAGGTCCTGCTGGTGGATACCGCGGGCCGCCTGCATGTCGACGAGGACATGATGGCCGAGGTCCAGGCCCTGCATCAGGCGATCGACCCGATCGAGACCCTGTTCGTGGTCGATTCCATGACCGGGCAGGATGCGGCGAACACCGCACGCGCCTTCGGCGAGGCGCTGCCGCTGACCGGCGTGGTGCTGACCAAGGCGGACGGCGATGCCCGTGGGGGTGCGGCCCTCTCGGTGCGCCAGATCACCGGCGTGCCGATCAAGTTCATTGGCATGGGCGAGCGCCCGGATGCCCTGGAGCCGTTCCACCCCGAGCGCATCGCCTCGCGCATCCTCGGCAAGGGCGACGTGCTGTCGCTGGTCGAGGAGGCCAGTCGCCAGGTCGACCAGGATCAGGCCGAGAAGCTGACCCGCAAGTTGAAGAAGGGGCGCGGCTTCGACCTGAACGACCTGCGCGACCAGCTGGGCCAGATGCAGAAGATGGGCGGCATGAGTTCCATGCTCGAGAAGCTCCCCGGCGGCGGCAAGCTGCCGGATGCGGTGAAGAATCAGGCCAACGACAAGGAGATCGGTCGCATGATGGCGGTGATCTCGTCGATGACCGAGCGCGAGCGCCGTCACCCGGAGGTGATCAAGGGCTCGCGCAAGCGCCGTATTGCCGCCGGTTCCGGCACCCAGATTCAGGATGTGAATCGTCTGCTCAAGCAACACACCCAAATGAGCAAGGCGATGAAGAAATTCTCCAAGGGCGGCGCATCGAAGATGATGCGGGCCCTGGGGAGCAAAATGGGCGGCATGGGGGGTATGGGTGGCCCCGGCGGCGGGATGCCGTTTCGCTAGCAGAAACTACCTAAAGCACGCGCGAGCGGCGGCCTGGCGCACAAGGGAGACCTGAGCTCTCCCTTGTGTTGTCGGTCGAATTCGTTATAATCGCGCGTTTTCTCGAGAAAACGGACTCACGGGGTTCAACACTACATGGTTACGATTCGCCTGCTACGCCGCGGCGCCAAGAAGCGCCCGTTTTATTCGATCGTGGTTACCGATTCCCGCGCTCGTCGCGATAGCGGCTACAAGGAGCAGATCGGTTTCTTCAACCCGGTGGCCCGCGGTCAGGAAGAACCGCTGCGCATCGATCTGGAGCGCGTGGACCACTGGCTGGGTCACGGCGCCGGCATGTCCGAGCGTGTGAATCACCTGGTCAAGGGTTACCGCAAGCAGCAGCAGTCCGCGGCGGCCTGAGGGCGCCCGGCCGTTGTACTGACGCTTGGCTGCGGTCATGAATGAGGCGGATGAGCGTATCCGCGTCGGGCGTGTGTCCGGGGTCTATGGCGTCAAGGGTTGGGTGCGGGTCTTTTCCGAGACCGCGCCGCGCGCCGCGATCACCGAATTCCCGCAGCTGTGGATGCAGCACGGGAGTGATTGGCGCCTGGTTGACGTCGAGGGCGGCCGCGGCCATGGCCAGGGCGTCGTGATGAAGTTTCGCGAAGCCGCGGATCGCGATGGGGCGCACCGGTTGATTGGTGCCGAACTCGCGATCGAGCGGGCCTGGTTGCCACCGGCCGAGGATGGCGCCTACTACTGGGCCGATCTTCTGGGCATGGCGGTCGAGAACAACGACGGCGCGGTGTTGGGAACCATCTCGGGTTTTATCGAGACCGGTGCCAACGACGTGCTGGTAGTCCAGGGGGATCGGGAACGCCTGATCCCCTGGGTTCGCGACCAGTACGTGCTGGACGTGGATCTGGAGGCCCGCCGCGTGCGGGTCGACTGGGACCCGGAATTCTGAAGCGGCGCGGATGCGTTTCGACGTCATCTCGCTGTTTCCGGAGCTGGTCGCAGCGGTTGGCGAATCCGGAGTGACCGGGCGGGCCGTGGAGCGCGGTCAGCTGGAACTGAGATACTGGAATCCGCGTGCCTGGGGCGCCGGTGTTCACCAGGCAGTGGACGACCGGCCATATGGCGGGGGGCCGGGCATGGTGATGCAGTACGCGCCGCTGGCGTCCGCGCTGAATGCGGCGCGGGCGGATGCCGAAGCCACGCCGCACGTGATCGCACTGACCCCGCAGGGGCAACCGATCCGGCAGGCGATGCTGCGTGAACTGGCCGGGCGGCCGCGGGTCGCCCTGGTCTGCGGGCGCTACGAGGGTATCGACGAGCGCTTTATCGAGGCGCAGGTCGACGCGGAGTGGTCTCTAGGCGACTTCGTGCTCTCGGGCGGCGAACTTGCGGCGATGGCGGTGATCGATGGCTGTGCCCGCCTGCTACCGGGGGTTCTGGGGCATGCGGACTCGGCCGAGCAGGACTCGTTCAGTGCGGGGCTTCTGGATTGCCCGCACTACACGCGCCCGGAGACGGTCGCCGGGCGTACCGTGCCGCCGGTCCTGAAGGGGGGCGATCATGGCGCGATCCGGCGCTGGCGCCGCCGCGAGGCACTGGGCAGGACCTGGACCCGGCGGCCGGACCTGCTGGCCCGGCTGGAACTCGGGGCCGAAGATGCGGCCCTGTTGGACGAATACCGTGCGAGTGGCCATACCGGCGGCTCGCGCACCGAAAGCGATGATTGAGGTCGAGCAATGAATAACGTCATTCAGGAACTGGAAGCCGAGCAGATGAAGTCGGATGTGCCCGCCTTCGGGCCCGGCGATACCTTGGTGGTGCAGGTCAAGGTTCGCGAAGGCGACCGCGAGCGTCTGCAGGCCTTCGAGGGCGCGGTGATCGCCGTGCGCAACCGCGGCCTCAACTCCGCCTTCACCCTGCGCAAGGTCTCCTACGGCAACGGCGTGGAGCGTACCTTCCAGACCCACAGCCCGCAGATCGCCGAGATCAAGGTGAAGCGCCGCGGCAAGGTGCGTCGTTCCAAGCTGTACTACCTGCGCGACCGGACCGGCAAGGCCGCCCGCATCAAGGAAGACGTCAAGGCCGCGAAGTAACGCGACCGGACGGGGTTCGGCGTATGGCCGAATCCCTGCCACCCCTGGCGTTTAACCATTCGATGTCGGCAGGTCCGATGACCCGCAGCCAGCGCTGCCTCCTCCCCGGAGTCGCGCTGGCTTTTGTGTGGCTGGAATCCGCCGATGGCGAAGTCCTGGCCTGCGACTGGCAGGATCCGGGCGATCCCGAGGACCTGGTGCCGTTGGTGGATATCCCGAGCGCGGATCTCCAGGCGCCGCGCTTTGACCCGGAACGCTACGGTCGTGACGCCACGGCCTGGCGCCCGACGTCGGCTGTACCCCCCGGCAGCGCCCATGCGCGCCGGGTGTGGGCCGCCTTGTCGGAGATCCCGGTGGGCGAGGTGCGCACGTACTCCGAGATCGCGACCCGCGTGGGTTCTGCGCCCCGTGCGGTGGGGCAGGCCTGTCGTGCCAACCCCTGGCCCTTGTTCATCCCCTGCCACCGCGTGGTGTCCTCGCGTTTTCGTACCTCCAGCGATGTCGGCGGTTACGCCGGCGATCAGGTTGGCGAGCTGGCCCAGGTGAAACGCCTGCTGCTGGTCCATGAGGGTGTTTTGGGTCGCGATTGACCCCGCGGCCGCTAGTTCGCAGCTCGCCGATCCCTCCCCATACTCGTACCTGCGTCGGGTGCTTTTCTCATTCTGGCCCGCTATTCCGTGGAGGCCGCGTTAGCCCGCCGTTCTCGGGCTGGTGATGGCCCCCGGGTATTCGCCCGCGGCATCAGGTGTTTGTCGCTCGGGGCGCGCCTGAACGGCGCCTGAAAAAAACTCTGGAAAGGCGGGAATAATAAAGGGGTAATCATCGTCTGCCCCTTGGTGTTGATCCCCAAGAATCGTTGCAAAACAGACTTTTAGGAAACGCTAATATAGTCTTTTGTGTTGACAGCGCGGACTCGGGTTCAGCACTCTGCTACACAGGTCCGGGCCAGATCAGTCCCGGGCTCAATCGAAAAAAACCCGTGTGATGGAGGTTTCCATGTTCAAGAAAGCATTGCTTGCGTTGCCCGTAGCAATGGCTGTTGGGGCTGCGGCTCAGGCCGGCGAATGGCAAGACCCCAATGATGTCCTGCAGAACCTGCTGCAGAACAACCCCGATTCCGCCTACCTGCATCAGAGTGAAATGAACATCATGATGATGCCGGACAACCCGGCCCTGTGGCTGGTCGAGGAAGGCGAGGACCTGTTTTACGCCCAGCGCGGCCCGAACAATGTCTCCCTGGAAGGCTGCGACTTCGGCAAGGGGCCGGGCGAGCTGGACGGCGCCTATGTCGAGCTGCCGCGCTACTTCGAAGACACCGGCAAGGTGATGGACTTCGAAATGCGCCTGGTGCACTGCATGAAGGAACTGCAGGGCTTCACCAGCGATGACGCCGCCGTCGGCCAGCGTCACGGCAACGGCTCCGACATCATGAAGCTGACCACCTACATTGCCCACCAGTCCTCCGGTATGGCGTGGAATCCGCCGCTGGATCACCCGGAAGAGCAGGCCATGCGCGATGCGGGCGAGAAGCTGTTCTTCCGCCGCGGTGGCGCGATGGACTTCAACTGCGCCAGCTGCCATGGCGATTCCGGCAAGCAGATCCGTGCCTCCGTGCTGCCCGAGATGCGCAATGGGCAGGAATGGACCAAGGCTGTTTCCTGGCCCGCTCACCGCGCCGGCCACGACAACGTGCGTAGCCAGAACCACCGTATCCGTGGTTGCGTGTGGCAGATGCGTCACGCAGGTATCAAGCACGATACCCCGGTCAACACCGCCCTGATCTCGTTCTGGAACGACGCGGCCCGTGGCGAACCGGCCATCCTGCCTGACCTGAAGCGGTAATCTACGGACGCAATAGGAGACACCAAGTATGTTTAAAAAGAATGCTGTTGCGGCCGGCATGGCCGCGTTCGCATCCGTCGCCCTCGCCGCTGGTTGCGCCGTTGCCGATGGAAGCAAGGGTTCGGATGTCGACATCACCGCGATGAGCGCTGACGAGCTGGCCGAGCATCTCATCTTCGAAACGGACAGCTTCCGTGACCAGGAGATGCAGGAAGGCGGTTCCTGGCGTGATCGCATGACCCAGGACGAGCTGCAGAAGGCCTGCTCCATGGAAGGCGATCCGGATGGCGAAACCGCCGGCCGCGTCGTGGCCATGGCGCGTGCCGGCTACGAACGTCCGGAAGGCGGCGTGGAGCTGGGTGACTGGCGCAAGGGTGCCGAACTGGCGAACTCCGGTTATGGCTACCGCCAGGGTCACAACACGGACAACCACGGTCAGCGCGAGGCGGGTGGCAACTGCTACAACTGCCACGTGTTCGACCCGCGGGTTTCCGAGCAGGGGACCATCGGCCCGAGCCTGCAGAACTACGGTGCCAACCGTGGTACCAGCGAAGCGGTGCTGAATTACGTGCACGAGGTGATTTCCAATCCTCACCAGTACTTCCCGTGCACCCAGATGCCGCGGTTCAACTCCGACCGTCACCAGCTCCTGAGCGACGAGCAGATCAGCCATATCATGGCTTACCTGCTGGATCCGGAGTCGCCGGTCAACAACCAGTAAGCCACACGCTGGTTCTAGGCAGCCTTCCGGGGCTGCCCTTTTTTGGAACCACCGCGGGAGGGCTCGCGGTGGTTTTTCCTGACGGACCCGCGCATGGGTCTATCTACTTTGCGGCCATGGGCCGTTGATCCGGGACCTGTTCTCCATCGGGCCTGGAGGCAGCCGGGCCTACGCCTGGAAGACGCCGGCACGATGATCGGCAAGAAGCGGCAATAGCCGACGCAAGAGGAGACATCAGGGATGCTTAGGAACAAGACAGTTGGGGCGGGCTTGGCCGTTCTGGCGTCCACGGTGCTGATCGCGGGTTGCGATGGCTGGATGGGCGAGACCAGTGGCGAGGTCGACATTACGGCGATGAGCGCCGACGAATTGGCAGATTACCTCGTGCTGGAAACGGACAGTTATCGTTTCGAGCAGGAGGCACAGGAAGGTGGGTCGGCCCGTGATCGCATGGTGCAGGATGGCATTCAGGCCGCCTGTTCGATCGAGGGCGATCCGGATTCCGGGACCGCAGGCGAGGTGATCGCCATGGCCCGCGAAAGCTACGAGGAGCCGCCGGGTGGTCCGCGCCTGGGCAACTGGCGCCGTGGCGCCGAGTTGGCGCGCTCCGGGTATGGCTACCGTATCGGTCATCGAAACGATGACCATGGTACCCGCGAGGCAGGCGGTAACTGTTACGCCTGCCATCAGATGGATCCGGCCGAGGAGCTTTACGGCACCCTGGGTCCGAGCCTGGCCGGTTACGGGGCCACCCGTGGTAATGACAGTTCGGTGGTGAATTACGTGCACCAGGTGGTGTCCAACCCCCACCAGTACTTCCCGTGCACCAAGATGCCGCGGTTCGGACGCAACAACTTCCTCAGCGAGGAACAGATTGCGCACGTCATGGCGTATCTTCTGGATCCGGACTCGCCGGTCAACCAGTAAGCCGTTCACACGGTCGAGGGTGGTCCTTCCGGGCTGCCCTTCTTGAGCCACCGCGGGTACCCTCGCGGTGGCTTTTTGTTTGAGGGACGCATGCTCAGCTACCAACATGACTACCACGCCGGCAATTTTGCCGACGTCCACAAGCATCTGGTCCTGTGGCAGGTGCTGGAAGCGCTGCGTGGGCGCGAGAAACCCTTCGTGGCCGTGGACCTGCACGCTGGCGCCGGGGGCTACGACCTGACCAGCGCGCGGGCACGCAAGACCGACGAGGCCACCTCCGGTATCGCACGCCTGTGGTCTGCGGATCCGGTCTGGCCATCCGCGGGCCGCACGTTCCTGCAGACGCTGCGGGGGATGCAGCCGAAGCCCCCGCGCCTTACCGAATATCCGGGGTCCCCGTTGCTGATTCAGGCGCGGTTGCGAGAACGCGATCGCCTGATCGCGTGCGAACTCCATCCGGAGGCCTATGATCGGCTGCAGACGCGCCTCGCCGGCGATTCACGCTGCCATGTGCACAAGCGTGACGCGCGCGAGGCCGCGCGAGCGCTGTTTCCGCCGGAGCCACGCCGCGGTCTGGTCCTGCTGGACCCGTCCTACGAGCGCAAGTCGGAGTATCGCGAGCTGGCGGAGATGGTGGCGACCATCCGTCGGCGCTGGAACACCGGGATCATCCTGGTCTGGTACCCCATTCTCGCAGGCCGGCCGGATCACCCGATGCGCGAACAGTTACGCGCCGAGCTGGACGATCCCTGGCTGGTCAGCGAGTTGCGTATCGCCGCCGACCCGGAGCGCCACCTCGGGCTGGCGGGCTCCGGGATGCTGGTGCTGCGTCCGCCGTGGCAGCTGGAGGAGCAGCTTCCGGAGCTGCTCGCGCCGGTCTGGGCACTGCTGGATCCGGAAGGAGCGGGCGGACTTTACCAGGCCGCGGTCCTTGAAAACGGGACAGGCGACCCTACCTTACGACGTGTCGAGAACAATCAAGGGACACGCACGCCATGACCGAAACCCAGACCGAACCCAGCACCGAAACTCGCCGCTTCGAGACCGAGGTCAGCCAGCTTCTGCAGCTGATGATCCACTCGCTTTATTCCAATCGCGAGATCTTCCTGCGTGAGTTGATCTCCAACGGCGCCGATGCCTGTGACAAGCTGCGTTTCGAGGCCCTGGCCCAGCCGGACGCGATCCCGCAGCCGGCGGAGCTGGTGATTGACGTCGAGGTGGACGCGGAGGCGCGGACCGTTACGGTGCGCGACAACGGCATCGGCATGTCACGTGACGAGGTGGTCGAACATATCGGCACCATCGCACGCTCGGGTACCAAGGCGTTTCTCGAGAAGCTGACTGGCGACCAGAAAAAGGATTCCCAGCTGATTGGTCAGTTCGGGGTGGGTTTCTACTCGTCGTTCATCGTCGCCGACCACGTGCGCCTGGAGACGCGCCGCGCCGGCAGCGAACAGGATGCGGGTACCCGCTGGGAGTCGCGTGGCGACGGTGAATACACCATTACCCCATGCGAGCGCACCGAGGCCGGGACCGAGATCACCCTGACGCTGAAGGAAGACGCCGGCGAGTTTCTCGAGCCCGTGCGTCTGCGCCACATCATCGGGCGCTACTCGGACCATGTGGCGTTCCCGATCCGCATGCGCAAGCAGGACGAGGAGGACAACCCTGCCGACGACTGGGAGACCGTGAACCGTGCCAGCGCGCTGTGGACTCGCTCGAAGAGCGAGATCAGCGACGAGGAATACCGGGAGTTCTACAAGCACGTCGCGCACGACTTCGAGGATCCGGCCGCCTGGACCCACAACCACGTGGAGGGCCGGCAGGAATACACCACGCTGTTCTACATACCGAAGCGCGCGCCGTTCGACCTTTGGGATCGCGATGCCCGCCACGGGGTGAAGCTCTACGTGAAGCGGGTGTTCATCATGGACGACGCGGACAAGCTGCTGCCCAACTACCTGCGCTTCGTGCGCGGGGTGGTGGACTCGGCGGACCTGCCGCTGAACGTCTCGCGCGAGATCCTGCAGGACAACCGCCTGGTGGACTCGATCCGCTCCGGTTCGGTGAAGAAGATCCTGGGGCTGCTGGAAAGCATCGCCAAGAACGAGCCCGAGACGTACGCCGAGATCTGGCAGAACTTCGGGCGGGTGCTGAAGGAGGGCCCGGGCGAGGATTTCGCCAACCAGGAAGCCATTGCGAAGCTGCTGCGCTTTGCCAGCACCCATAACAGCGACGACACCCAGAATGTCGCGCTGGCGGATTACCTCGAGCGCATGAAGGAGGGCCAGGAGGCGATCTACCTGATCACTGCCGACAATGCCTCCGCCGCGCGCAACAGCCCGCACCTGGAGATCTTCCGCAAGCACGGGATCGAGGTCCTGTTGCTGTCGGACCGGGTCGACGAGTGGCTGCTGTCCCACCTGCGCGAGTTCGACGGCAAGCCCATCAAGAATGTCGCCAAGGGTGACCTGGACCTCGACAAGATCATCGGCGAGGACGTCGAGCAGAAGGACGAGACCGGCGAACAAGCCGCGGAGGGCGACCTGGGCGATCTGCCGGAACGTCTGCAGCAGGCCCTGGGCGACCGCGTGGAGAGCGTGCGGCCCTCGCGGCGGTTGGTGGAGTCCCCGGCCTGTATCGTGCTTGGCGAGCACGAGATGGCGCTCTATCTGCAGGAACTGCTGAAACAGGCGGGCCAGGAGACCTTCTCCGGCAAGCCGGTGCTGGAGGTCAACCCGGGCCATCCGCTGGTCGCACGCCTCAAGGCCGCGGAAGGCGACGACTTCAACGACCTGGCCTCCTTGCTGTTCGAGCAGTCCCTGCTGGCCGAGGGCGGGCAGCTGGAGGACCCGAGCGGCTTCGTCGCCCGGTTGAACCGACTGCTATTGCAGAAGGCCGCCTGACCTGGCGGACACCCACCCGCCGGAAACCGCGTGTCCGGCGGGTGGACCTGACGTGGAGCGATATTCCGCGTTACCCTTAAAAGTTCATGTATTAAGAGGGCAAAGCCCATGCAAGTCGCGCAGAACGCCGTGGTGGCCATCCACTACACCCTGACCAACGATGCTGGCGAGAAGATCGACAGCTCCGAAGGCCGCGAGCCGCTGGCCTACCTGCACGGACAAGGCCAGATTGTCCCGGGCCTGGAAAAGGAGCTGGAAGGCAAGGCCGCCGGTGACAAGGTCCAGGCGAAGGTCTCCCCGGAAGAAGGCTATGGCGAGAAGATCGACGCCATGGTTCAGGAGATCCCGATGGAGGCCTTCCAGGGCGTCGAATCCGTCGAGCCGGGGATGCAGTTCCAGGCGCAGACCGAAAACGGCCCGCTGACGGTCACCGTGACCAAGGTCGAGGGCGACACCGCCACGGTCGATGGCAACCATCCGCTGGCCGGCGAGACCCTGAACTTCGACGTCGAGATCGTCGAAGTCCGCGAGGCCTCGGCCGAAGAGCTGGAGCACGGCCACGCCCACGGCGAGGGCGGTCACCAGCACTGATCGCGCCTGGCCGGCGATACCGCCGGCCTAGCCGCCTTTTTCGACCCGCCCCGGTGCCGCCGGGGCGGGTTTTATCGTTTTGGACCCGAAGAAAGTTGACCCGGGCTGCCGCGTATCGATCCGGAGCGAATGGCGCCATATGCGACTGGTATTGCAAACCATTCGCATTAAGGGTAGGGTGCGCTCTGTTCGTGGGCAGTGACTTGGCAATCCGCCGGCCAGCCGCGATAGTCGGATTCTGGGAGATGCGTGACCCATACGCGCCGATGTGCGAGCGGGTTAGCTTCTCTTCGGTCAAGGCGTCTATACATTCGTGTCCTGCGGCGAGCTAGCTCATCCATGACCCACCGTTTTTCCATATCCCCTTCCGGCAGTCGTCGTGCGTTGGCGCTGGGCGTGGCCGTGAGCTTCGCGCTGCACGGCGGGATACTGGGCTCGCTATGGGTGATGCGTGATGCCGCACCGGAGTTGGCTGGCACCCGGGGCGGGGGCATGGAGGCACACTGGGTCGAACTGGATGCGGTGTTGCCTGACCCGACCGGGCAAGAAACGGCGGTCGTTGAACCCGACGCCGTGACCGAGACACTTGATGAACCGGAACCGGAACCGGAACCGGAACCGGAACCGGAACCGGAACCGGAACCGGAACCGGAACCGGAACCAGAACCAGAACCAGAACCAGAACCAGAACCAGAACCAGAACCAGAACCAGAACCAGAACCAGAGCCGGAACCAGAGCCGGAACCAGAGCCGGAACCAGAGCCGGAACCAGAGCCAGAGCCAGAGCCAGAGCCAGAACCGGAGCCAGAACCGGAGCCAGAACCGGAGCCAGAACCGGAGCCAGAACCGAGTCGTTTGGGCGCGTCCGGGCCGGCCGAAGACCAGGAGCCGGCGACGGAGGCGGCCCCCGGTGGTCCGGTGGGCCAAGAGGACGAGCCCTTCGAGGAGCCGGGGTTCGGGGCGGAGTACCTGAATAACCCGCCGCCGGACTATCCGCGAATCTCGTTGCGCCGAGGGGAGGAGGGTACCGTCCTGCTGCGAGTCCGGGTCTCCGCGCAGGGGCAGCCGCTGGACTGGTCGGTGGAGGAGAGCAGCGGCCACCGGCGCCTGGACGATGCCGCCGAAGCGGCGATCGAGCATTGGGAGTTCGAGCCTGCCCGCCGTGGGGGACGTGCGGTGGAGGGCGTGGTGCTCGTACCGATGGACTTTTCGATTCGATGACAAGGCCGGCGCATGAAGCGCTGCGCAGCCGGGGATGATTGCATGAACGAGTTCGATGTCTTCTACGTGTTTCGCCATGGTGACCCGGTGCTGGTCGCGGTCTTCGCGATCCTGCTGCTGATGTCCGTCGCGACCTGGGCGATTGCCGCGAGCAAGCTGCTGACGCTGATTGGCGTGCGTCGCGACAACCGCGCCGCGTTGGCGGCCTTCGATGCCAGCCAGACGGCGCCGGCCTTCCACGATGCGATCCACGACCAGCGCGGCCCGCTGGCGGTGATCGGTCAGGAGGCGTTTGCCGCGTTCGACGACTACCGCGGGGTGCGTGATGGGTCGGACAAGGCCGAGCAGCGCCTGGATGACCACGTGGTGCGCCGGATTCGCCAGGCGATGGACCGCCAGCTGCTGCGCATGCAGGCCGGCAATATCGTGTTCGCCTCGGTCGGGGCGCTGGCGCCCTTTGTCGGACTCCTCGGTACCGTCTGGGGTATCCATGGCGCCCTGATCGACATCTCACAGGAGTCGTCGGTGTCCATGGATCTGGTGGCGGGTCCGCTCGGCGAGGCCCTGGTGGCGACGGCCGCCGGCCTGGCCGCGGCGATCCCGGCGGTGGCCTTCTTCAACATCTTCAATCGCTCCCAGCGCCTGTTGCATCAGGACTTCGAGGCCTTTGCACACGATGTGCATGCGCTGCTGATGCACTCTGACCTGAAGCCCGGCAATGCTCGCGAGGCGCGTGACCGCCGCACCGATCCGCATGCACTGCCGGACGACGGCCTGCACCAGGAGGGCTAAGCCATGGCCTTCGGACGCATGGGCGACACCAGCGAACCAATGTCGGACATGAACGTGATCCCGCTGGTGGATGTGATGCTGGTGCTGCTGGTGATCTTCATCATCACTGCACCGGTGATTACCCACTCGGTGGACCTGGATCTTCCTCAGGCCACCAGCGAGCCGGTGGACGAGCTGCCGGACAGCGTGACGCTGTCCCTGGACGGAAGCGGCGACCTGTACTGGAACAACGAGTCGGTCTCGCTGGGGCGTCTCCCGGCGCGCCTGCGCGAGGCGCTGGAGACACAACCGGACATCGTGATCTATCTGCGCGCGGATCGTGACACGCGTTACGAACGCCTGGCCCGGGTGATGGCCGAGGTGCGCCAGTCCGGGGTGAGCCGCATGGCCTTCGTCTCCGAACCGGAGGGGGAACAATGAATTCCGGAACGCATCCATCCGGCAAGCCGGCTGTCCGCGAGGATCCGGGCCCGCGCGAGATCGCCAGCGAGCAGCTGCTGGGCCCCGCGCGGCAGATCCGCATCTGCCACCGCGGCGAGTGGTACACCCTGCGCCGGACCGCCAACGACAAGCTGATCCTGACCAAGTAAACCCCGTGAAACACCAGCCGCGGTCCACACCGCGGCTCCTGCCAGCCAGGGGAGTCTCTCCCTCAGCCAGCCTCCAATCCGTCACCGATCCGCGGCGCCCCGGCGTCCGTGGCGGTGTTGATGCTGGCCAACTCAAGGGAGACAACCATGGCTCGAAACCATCTGGCAAGCCGCCGAATCGCACGACCCGCCGACCACTCGCGCAACTCCGGGGTATGGAGGCGACGTGCCGTCGTACTCGCAATTGCCGGGGCCGTGGGGATTCCCGCGCTGCATGCCGACGAGGCCGCCCCGACAGCCGAATCCGGAACCGAGGCCCGGCTGGCGCCGGTGCAAATCCTCGGAGACGTGACCGCGACGCAGCGGCTGCCCGGCTCGGCGGCCGTGGTGGGTCGCGAACAGCTGGAAACCGAAGGGACCACGGACATCCACCAGGCGCTCAAGACCGTGCCTGGCGTGTATGTGCAGGAGGAAGACGGGGCGGGTCTGCGTCCCAATATCGGGATCCGTGCAGCGCCTCCGGGCCGCAGCAGCAAGGTGACCCTGATGGAGGACAACGTGCTGATCGCCCCGGCACCGTATTCCAACCCGGCGGCCTACTATTTCCCGACCATGATGCGGATCAACGAGATCGAAGTGCTCAAGGGGGCCCCGCTGTTGCGCCACGGGCCGCAGACCACCGGGGGTGTGATCAATCTGGTGTCCACGCCCATCCCCCGGGAACGCGGAGGTTCCATCGAAACGGTGGTGAACGATCGGGGCGGCACCGACGTGCACGCGATGTTCGGGGATCGTTCCGGTGACTGGAGCTACATGGTCGAGACCGTCCAGCGCAGAGGGGCCGGCTTCAAGGATATCGATCGCAGCAACCGCGATACCGGCTACGACATTCAGGACTATGTCGGCAAGCTGCGCTGGGACGGCGAGCGCCAGAGCATCGAGGCCAAGGTCCAGTACTCGGAGGAAACGTCCAACGAGACCTATCTTGGCCTGACCGATGCGGATTTCGCGCGTGATCCCAATCGGCGCTATGGCCTGTCCGGGATCGATCAGATGGAGAACGACCACCTCGGTCTGAGCGTCACGCACGACATCGACTGGTCCGAGCGCGTGCGCATGGCCACCACGTTGTACCGCAACGAATTCGCCCGAAACTGGTTCAAGCTAGGCGGGGGTGGCGCGTTCATTGACGACGCCAATCGGGGCGATGCGACCGCGCACCGAATCCTCCGGGGCGAAGACGATGTGGCGGGGCTGACCTACCGCAACAACAACCGCGAATATGTCTCCGAGGGTATCCAGACCGAACTGGGCATGGACTTCGGGGACCACTGGCTGCGTGCGGGTGTCCGTTATCACCAGGACGAGATGGACCGCTTCCAGCCGGACGACATCTACGATCAGGTGAACGGTTCCCTCGTCTACCAGGAGACCATCCAGCCGACGGGCAGCAACAACCGGTTCGAGGATGCGCAGGCCTGGAGCTTCTGGCTCGCCGACGAGTGGTACGTCAATGACCGGCTGACCGCGAACCTGCTGCTGCGCTACGAGGATGTCGAGACCTCGCGGACCCAGTATGCCGATACGCAGCGAAACGTCGTGGATTCGCGGCGCTCCAATTCGAGCAGCGTCTGGCTGCCGGGGGCCTCGCTGACCTACGATTTCACGGATCGCTGGCAACTGCTGGCGGGGGTTCACCGTGGGTTTGCTCCCCTGGGGGGCGGTGCGACCGAAGACCAGGCCCCGGAAACCAGCACGAACTGGGAACTGGGCGCCCGGTATCAGGGCGACAATGCGTTTGTCGAGGCGATTGGTTTCTACAGCGATTTCTCCGACTTCGTGCAGAACTGCTCGGTGGCGACGCCCTGCTCGGACGGTTCCACCTCCGGGACCTTCACGACCGGGGAGGCGGTCATCTCCGGACTGGAGTTGCGGGCCTCCACGGGGGTGGACCTGGGATCCTTCCACGCGCCCCTGGAGGCCAGCTACACCTACACCAGCGCCAAGGCCAGCGCGGACAACCCGGCCTCGGGGCAGCAAGAGGGCGATCGCTTGCAGGGGATCCCGCGCCACCAGTTCAGCCTTCGAGGGGGCCTCGAGCACGCGAGTGGCTGGAACCACTACGCGGTCGTGAAGTACATCGACGCGACCTGCAATAGCGATGGCTGTAACCGGAGCGCGGGCGCATTCGACCGCACCGAGTCGCTGACGACGATCGACCTGGTGAGCCAGTATCCCCTGGGCAGGAACACCGACCTCTATGCCCGGGTGAGCAATGTGCTGGATGAGCAACAAATCATCGCCCGCTCCCCGGACGGTGCCCGGCCCAACGAACCGCGTACGTTCTCGGTCGGGTTGACGCACCGGTTCTGAGTCGGTGTCTCTTGCACCGCAGACCGCACCTTCCTCGGGTGCGGTCTTCTTGTATGGGAAACCGGAATCGGCAGCCCGTCACATTCTGGACGGCGGGTTTCCGGCAAGACGGATCGTATGTTGGGCTTCCGGGTCCAACGCCCCGAGTGTCCCCGGTTCGACGGGTAACTGTCGGATACTGGGGGCGAAGCGAGAAAGGACCCTTACGGTAAAGGAGAACACCATGTGGAAATCGCGACTGACGATCCTGATGCTTGCCCTGATGATGGCGCTGGGCAGTGCCACCCTCGCGGGGTGTGACAATCAGGGCCCGGCGGAAGAGGCCGGCGAGAACATCGATGACGCCATGGACGATGCGGGCGATTCGATGGAGGATGCCGGCGACGAGATGGAAGACACCTTCAGCAACTGATTTCCTGCCCTGCAGTACGTGAAAGCCCCGGCACGCGCAGCGTGTCGGGGCTTTTTTGTGGCGGACCAGCGCCAGCTGGTCGCCTGGGTGATGGATCCGGGGCAGGATCAGAGGCGGTCGTCACCCTCGGGTTCCAGGGAGCCGCCCTGCTCGTCCATGCCGTCATCCGTCGGGGGCTGCTGCATCTCGCCTTCCGGCGGCTGCTGTTGCTGCATGCCGTCTTGGGGTGGTGGGGCGCTCTGCATGCCGCCTTCACCGGTCTCGGGCTGTTCCTGCATCTGTTGCTCTTCGAACTCGTCCATGCCCATGTCGCCGTCGGAGCAGCCCATCAGGAAGACGAGGGGCGCGATGGCCATGGCGGCCAGGATCTTGGTGGAATGTTTCATGGAAACTCCTGTGTATCCGGGGTGAATGTGAACGGAAAAATGACGTTCAATCCAGTTGACCGGAATACCCCCTCATATGTTGCGAGAAGTTCATCACACTCCACCGTTTCGGTGAGGCGATCGTGGCGCTCATCACGTATCCCCGTGCGGTTTGTCGACGCATCACGAACCCACCGCTACAGTGATGCCCAAGCAATTCACGGACCGTAGTGATGGCGCAATTCTCCCAACCCGACCCCCTCCTCGATCAGGCTCGCTCGGCCTGGGCCCGGGGCGAACATGACGCTGCGATGACCCTTTGGCGCCAGGGTGCCGAGGCGGGTGATCCGCAGTGCGCGTTTAATCTTGGCGTGCTGCTGGACGAGGGGCAGTACCTGCCCCGGGATCCGCTCGAGGCCGCGCAGTGGTACCAGCGCTCAGCCGAAGCCGGCTTTCCGGATGCGGCCTTCAACCTGGCGGTGCTGTTCGAGCAGGGTGATGGGCCGGAGGCGAATCCCAACGAGGCCGCGCGCTGGTTCCATATTGCCGCCGAACGCGGGAACGCCCAGGCCATGTTCAATCTGGGGCTCAAGTTCGACGAGGGTCGGGGCCTGCCGCAGGACCCGGAACAGGCGGCACAGTGGTACCTGCTGGCGGCCGAGGCCGGTGAAGGGCGTGGTGCGGCCAATCTCGCGCGTCTGTTCGCGATGGGCGAGGGCGTGGAGCGTTCCGACGTGTCGGCGTTCAAGTGGTATGCGATCGCGGCGGAGATGGGGGTTGCGAGCGCCGCGCGGCACCGCGAGCGGGTCGCTCGCGAGCTGAGCCCGGAGCAGCGCCTGCATGCCGGTGAGCGTGCGCAGGAGTGGTTGCAGGGCCATTCCTCGCCCCGTCTGCAATAGCGGGTCGGTCGGGCGCTCGCGCTGGGGTGTCCCTGAGACTGAGAAAGGGGCAAGGCGTTGCGGTTGGCGTTGGGCTAGATCACTACGTTCAGTTCGCGGCGCGGCTCTTCGGCCGGGCCGGCCAGGCTGACCGCGAGTTCCACGCGACGGCGCAGGGCCTCGACACCACCACCGCTCAGCGGGCCGCCGTCCGCCGGCATGGCCTCGGCGGAATCATTGCCGCTGCGGAACGCCTCGATCTGGGCCGCCACGCGGGCGCGGGAGGCCATCTCCTGGTCCGATCGCGGGAAGGCCAGTCCCTGATCCTGTTCGGTATCACCGCGCCGGTTGTCGTCCTGTTCCGGGCGGTCTTCGAGCGGCCGGCGGGCCGCGCCGGCCTCCGGATCGTTCAGCGGGCGTTCGAAATCCGCCGGGGTGGAGAGTTGGCCCAGGCCCAGCCGGTCGCTTCCGGTCGGGCGTGTGCCGATCGGTATTGCAGCTGAGGGGTTGGAGACTGGGACTTCCATCGTGTGACTCGTCGAGCCCCCTGATCGTTACGTGGTCTTGTCGCCTGGATTCAGGCGCGCACATCCAGCAGTGAGCCGATCATTCGATCTTCGGCCTGCAGGGTCTTCACCGAGGCCTCGATCTGATTCTGGCTGGCGATCATGCCGACCTGGGCGCCCATGCCCTCGCGACTGCCCGCATTCTCGGTGGCCACCGTATGTGCCTGCTGGCGCATGCTGGTCATGCCCTTCTGAATGCCCGCGAGGGAGGTGCTGCCGTCGATCATCGTTTCGAACTCGTTATGTTATTGGTTGCAACCCTACGACCGAATTATAGATCAATTAGTTGCACTTCACCGGAAGCCTATCCGGGAAGGCGTCAGGAGGTGCCGAGCAAGCCTTGCAGGCGGGCTTGAACAGCCTCGCGGGCGCCGGCCTGCCGTGCCTGCCATGCAGCCAGACGCTCGCGGCGAGCCTGCCGATCAATCCCTTCCGCCAGGCGGGCAAGCACCTCTTCGGCCACCTGTTCGGGGTCCTCGCCGCGGGCGACCAGGCCGGTGTGTTCGGCCGCGATGCGCAGCCGGGTGGCGGCGTCCGGATGGCGCTCGTGCTGCGCGGGGCCGCAGATCACCGCGCTGCCACAGGCCAGTGGCAGCCCCAGGTCCGGAGGGGTCTCGCTGGCGGCCAGGGTGCCACCCGGCAGGGTCACGTCGGCGCAGGTGTAGGCGGCGTGCAGGGTCTCCGGGTCCTCGATGTAGTAGACCCGGTTCTTGCGCGGCACGAAGGACGTCATGAAGCGGTTGTGGCGGATGATCGGCAGGGAGTACTTGATCGCGTCGCGATAGACCGGCTCGTGGCGTGCCGGGTCGGCCGGGGCCAGCAGCAGGATGGCGGCGCTCTTGCGCAGGATCGCGAACAACACGGCGAAGGCGAAGGCCTCCTCGCCCGGGCCAGTATTGGGTGCCAGCAGGATCGGGTGACCCTTCTCGTGGTACTCGCGAAAACGCTCGCAGAACCCGGCATCTCCGGATGGCGCGGGCGGCAGTTCCACCGCCCCGGCGATCGGATCGCCGATCACCTCGACCGGGCCGGAGGGGGTAGCGGCCTCGCGTGCAGCGAAGACCGCATTCCATTCGACGCCTGCCGCGCCGTCACCCTCGGCATTGATCCAGATGCGTGGCACGTGGACCGCGCCGAGGGCGGGTCCCAGGTCCAGATCGCCAGCGTGCAGGGGGCCGATGACCAGGATGGCGCGCGGTTGCAGGCGCGCCAGACGTGTGGCGGCCAGTTCGGGGCGCATCGCCAGGGCCGGGAGGCCGTCGATCAGGTCCTCGGCCTCGCGGTCCTGGCCACAGTCGGTGACGCCGAGGGCGATGGGGCCGACGGACCCGGCCAGCTTCTGCAGCCAGTCGGCGGCGGTCTCCAGAGTGGCCCGCGGGGCCAGGACCAGGATGCGCCCGCTGCTTTCGCCGGGGACGGAGCGGGCGGTGATCCAGGCAGACAAACGTGCGAACATGGTGGGCTGTTATCCGGTCGTCGGGCGAGCGCCGCATTATACGAGGCGCCGCACAGCGCCCGCCACGGGCGGGCTACACGTTGTCTCGAGGGGAATCGCGGAATGGGCATACGCTGGATCATCGGGCTGGTGGTGATGGGGGGCATCCTGGCCCTGGCCATGTGGGTCTATTCCAACCCCGGCGGGATGCGCAGCCAGCAGTTCTCCGATCTGCCCTGGCAGATCGAGGTGGGGGACCGCCAGCGCACCCGGGTGCTGGGGGTCGTGCTGGGCGAGACCACCATGGCGGATCTGATGCACCGCCTGCCGGTGCCGGATATCCGACTGTTCGTGGACGCGGACGGCTCGCGTTCGCTTGAGGCCTATTACGTGAACGCGCGCATCCCGCCGTTCGAGGCCAACCTGATCCTGCGCCCGGATCTGGACGAGGCCGCGCTGGACCGGATTCAGTCCGAAGTCACCTCCGAGCGCCCGATGCCCAGTGGCGCCCGGCGCTACGGGCTGAGCGACAATGCCCTGACCTCGCTGGGCAATGTGCCGATCGTCGAGATGAGCTATATCCCCCGCGCGCAATGGACCGAGGACCTGATCACCAAGCGCTTCGGCGAGCCGCGCGAGCGGCTGCGTATCGACTCCGATCACAGTTACTGGCTCTACCCCGAGGAGGGGTTGGCCATCCTGGTCCCGCGGCGCGGCCGCGTGCTGATGCATTACGTTACCCAGGACCGCTGGGGGCAGACGGTGGAGCGCCTGCGCGACGAGGGGCGGCGCCGTCTGGGCGAGGATCACGGGGATCATGAGTGAGTCGAACCCGACGGATGACCGCCCGTTCTGGGAGCGCCCGCTCGAGAGCCTGACCCATGCCGAGTGGGAGGCCCTGTGCGATGGCTGCGGGCGCTGCTGTCTGCACAAGCTGGAAGACGAGGACTCGGGCGAGCTGGCCTTCACCTGGCTGGCCTGCGATCTGCTCGACTGCGAGACCGGCTACTGCTCCGACTACGCGAACCGCCGCGACTTCGTGCCGGACTGCATCCAGCTGACCCGGAAGGACCTGCCGCACTATCACTGGCTGCCACCGACCTGCGCCTACCGGCTGCGCTTCGAGGGTCACCCTCTGCCAGCCTGGCATCCGCTGCTGAGCGGCGATCCGGAGACGGTCCGCCGCGCCCGCGTGTCAGTGGCCGGGCGCGTGATCCGCGAGCAGGACGCCCCGGACCTGCCACTGATCGACTACGTCGTGGACTGGCCCGGCGAGGTGCCCGAGTCCGCGCGCCTGTGGCGCCCGGTGGTCCGTCTGCCGCGGGAGTAGCCATGCCGGCGGTGGTGGACCTGTTCGTCTACGGGACGCTCAAGCGGGGTTTTGCCAACCACCGTGCATGCTGCGAGCGCGCGATCAAGATACGCACCGCATCGATCGCCGGAGCGATCTTTGATCTGCCCGTGGGCTATCCGGCGGTGCAGATCCCAGGCGCAAGCATCCTTCTGGAGGCGGGTGCCGACCCCGTGCGCGATGCGGGCCGCCAGAGGCTCGTCCGCACGCCCGCGTCAGCTAGACCGGCCGGGGCCGTCCGCGAACAAGTCCATGGGGAATGGATCCGCCTCCCGGACCCCGCGCGGACCCTGCCGCTGATCGATGCCCTCGAAGGTGTGCGCGCGGACGGCCGCGGAGAGTATCGCCGCGCGCTGGTTCCCGCCCGAACGCAGGAGGGTCCACGGGCCCTGTGGGTGTACTGGATGCCGCAATTGCCGCCCGATGCGCGCTACCTGCCGGATGGGGCCTGGCCGGCGCGGTCCTGATCCGGGCGGCGCGTTCATTGTGGTCCCGGGACGCCGGCGGCCCGGTCCGAAAGCGGTAGGATGCCGATGAGCGCAGCGAATCGCATCAGGTGGCCCATGGGGTGAGTGCCACGTCTTGAACGATGCGATTCGCTGCGCTCATTTCATCCTACGGTTTCCCTGGTATTCGTGGTTCCGGGGAGGCGCTAGCCGGCGGAGGCGAGGAGTTCGCGGGCGTGGGTGCGGGTGGTCTCGGTGAGCTGGGTGCCGCCGATCAGGCGGGCCAGGGCCTCCACGCGGCGTTCGTCGTCCAGCGGCTGGATCGCGGTGCGGGTGCCGTCCTTGGCGTGGCTCTTTTGTACCTCCAGCTGGTGGTGCGCCTGGGCGGCGACCTGGGCCAGGTGGGTCACGCACAGGACCTGATGGCGTTCGCCCAGGCTGCGCAGCTTGCGCCCGACCACCTCGGCGACGGCGCCACTGATGCCGCTGTCGACCTCGTCGAAGATCAGCGTGGGCACCGTCTGCTGCTCGCTGGCCAGTACCTGTAGCGCCAGCCCGATGCGCGAGAGCTCGCCGCCGGAGGCGACCTTGGCCATCGGCTGCGGCGCAGCACCGGGGTTCGCGGCCACGCGGAATTCAATGTGGTCCACGCCGTGGGCCTGCGGCTTGTCGGCGGGCTCGACCCCGATCTCGAAGTGGCCGCCAGCCATGCCCAGTTCCTGCATGGTCTCGGTGACCGACTGTCCGATGCGGCTGGCGGCCTTCCGGCGGGCCTGAGTGAGTTTCGTGGCAGCGGTATCGAAGGCCGCGCGGGTCTGCTGTTCGCGGGCCTCCAGGGCCTCAACGGTCTGATCGCCGTTTTCCAGGGCATCCAGTTCCGTTTGCAGTTCATCGAACAGGCCTGGCAGGGCCTCGGGGTCGATCCGGTGCTTGCGCGCCAGGCGCAGGTATTCGCTGACGCGAGTATCCAGCTCGGCGAGGCGTTCCGGGTCCAGCTCGATGCCGTCGGCCAGGCGGCGCAGGTGGTCGCCGGCCTCATCGATCTGGATGCGGGCGGATTCCAGCAGCTCGACCGCCGGACTGACCCGTTCGTCGTGTTGCGCGGCGTCCTGCAGGGCGTGCAGGACCTGGCCCAGCTGCGTGTCCAGCCCGCTGTCCTCCTCGATCTGCTGGCTGGCGGTCTGGAGGGCGGTGAGTACCTCGGTGCCGTGGGCGAGCTGGTTTTGTTCGGTCAGCAGTCGGGGGTATTCGTCCTGTGCCGGGGCCAGCTCGGCTAGTTCTCCGCTCTGGAAGCGCAGCAGGTCGAGGCGGTCGGAGGTGTCGGCCTGGGCCTCGCGTGCCTGGTCCAGGGCGCTCGCCGCAGCGCGCCAGGCGCGGTAGGCCTCGCGGACATCGCGCGTCGGGTTGCCGTCGAGGAAGCCGTCCAGCCAGTGGCGCTGGGTATCGCGCTGCAAGAGCTGCTGATGCGCGTGCTGGCCGTGGATGTCCACCAGCCATTCGCCCAGGGTGCGCAGCTGACCCACCGCGACCGGGCGCCCGTTGATCCAGGCGCGGCTCTTCCCCTGGCGGGTCAGCACGCGGCGCAGCAGGACGTTTTCGTCGTCCGCCGCGGCCAGGTCCTGTTCGACCAGCCAGGCGCTGGCCGGGCCCTTGGCGGGCAGGGCGAACTCGGCCGACAGATCGGCCTGTTCGGCACCCTCGCGCACCATGCCGGCGTCCGCGCGGTCGCCCAGTAGCTGGCCGATCACGTCGATCAGGATGGACTTGCCGGCCCCGGTCTCGCCGGTCAGGGCGCTCAGGCCGGTGTCCAGCTCCAGTTCCAGCCGGTCGATGATCGCGAAGTCGCGGATGCTGATCAGATGCAACATGGGATCAGGGCTGCTCGCCCCAGCGCAGCTTGGTGCGGAGCACGCGCAGGAAGTGGTGTTCGCGGGGGTGGATCAGGGTCAGGGCCTGTTCGCGGCGATGGATGCGCAGCAGGTCGCCGGGGGCGAAGTCCACGTTCTCCTGGCCATCCAGTGCGACCTGGGCTGGCGAGCGGCTGCCGCTGGACAGGCGGATCTCGATGGTGGAGCGGCCGCTGACGACCAGCGGGCGGTGATTCAGGCTGTGCGGGCAGACCGGCACCAGCACCATCGCGTCCAGCTGCGGGGTCAGGATCGGCCCGCCGGCGGACAGCGCGTAGGCGGTGGACCCGGTGGGGGTCGCGATCACCAGGCCGTCGGCCCGCAGGCGTCCGACATCCATGCCGTCGATTGCGGTGTCGAATTCGATAATGCGCACCACGCTCAGCACGTGGAGGACGACGTCATTCAGGGCGATCCCGCGGTGGATGGTGACGCCGTCGCGGATCAGCTCGGCCTCGAGCATGGCCCGGGGTTCGCGCTCGAAGGCGCCATCCAGGACCTCGCCCAGTTCCTCCGGGGCGGTGTCGGGGGAGACATCCACCAGGAAGCCGAGGCGGCCGAGGTTGATCCCCAGCAGCGGGGTGTCGGCATCCGCGGTGACACGGGCCGTGGCCAGCAGTGTCCCGTCGCCGCCGATCACGATGAGAAGGTCTACCGCGTGGGCCAGCTCGTCCAGTGGCAGTAGCCCGACGCTGTCCGGCCGCTCGAAGCCGTCGATCTCCTGTTCCATGAAGACCTGGCGGCCGCGCTCCTGCAGCAGACCCACCAGGGTCGCGACCAGGGGCGCGGTACGCGAGTCGCTGGACTTGCCGACCAGTCCGACCTTGTTGAAGTCTGGCATCATGCCGGCATTATCCGGAAAAGGGACCGCGACTGCACCCGGGGTTTCTTGACCTGATTCCTGCACGATCCAAGACTGAACCCTTTAAGCACTCGACCGAGTGGAGCGCTGACGATCCATGGAAAACGCAACGATCAATCTGGACGCCAGGGCCCGCACCCTGTTGCGGACCCTGATCGAGAGCTATATCCGGGATGGCCAGCCCGTCGGTTCGCGCACCCTGGCCCGGACCTCTGGCCTCAGTGTGAGCGCCGCCACCGTGCGCAACGTGATGGCGGATCTCGAGGATATGGGGCTGATCCATTCGCCGCATACCTCGGCCGGGCGCATACCGACCCCGGCCGGCTACCGGCTGTTCGTCGACAGCCTGCTGGAGGTGCGCAATCCCTCGCCGGAGGATATCCGTGCGATCCAGTCGGGGTTCGATCCGAGTGCGAGCACCCAGGACCTGATGGACGCCACCAGCAACCTGCTGTCGCGGGTCACGCGCATGGCCGGGATGGTGCGCCTGCCGCGGCATCGCAACGTGGCGCTCAGTCAGATCGAGTTCCTGCGCCTGGGCGAGGGCCGCATCCTTGCGATCCTGGTGATCGACGGCAAGGAGGTGCAGAACCGGGTGCTGGAACTGGATCGTGACTTCAGCCAGGACGAACTGCAGCGCATGGCGAACTACCTGAATGCCCATCTGGCCGGCAAGAGCCTGCATGCGGTGCGCGCCGAGCTGTTACGCGAGATGCGTGACGTGCGCGACGACCTGGACGCAATGATGCTGGCGGCGATCGACCTGGGCGAGAAGGCGGTGGGCGACGAGGACCCGGACGACGTGGTCGTGGCTGGCCAGACCCACCTGCTCGGCTACGAGGAGCTGGCGGACATGGCCCGCCTGCGCCAGTTGCTGGAGGCCTTCAACGAGAAGCAGGAGATCCTCGGCATCCTCGACCAGTGCATCCGCGGCGACCGGGTGCAGATCTTCATCGGCCGCGAATCGGGGCTCGACTGGTTCGAGAACTGTTCGGTGGTGACTGCGCCCTACAGTGTCGACGGCGAGGTGGTGGGCGTGCTCGGGGTCATTGGTCCCACGCGGATGTCCTACGACCGGGTAATCCCGATTGTGGACGTGACGGCCCGCCTGCTGGGCTCGGCGCTGGGCGATCACCCGGTGGATGATTCGAAGTAGCGGCCCCTTGAAACCGGGGGGAATGCCCCCAGCATCCAGATAGACAACCCAATCCACCCTGTCCGCCGGTGATCGGCGCGGCGGGCGATTTTGTTTTTCATTGATTTGCGAGGCCAGCATGTCCGAACAGCGGGAATCCCAGGAACAGCCGGAAGAACTCGAGACCCGGAACGACGAGACCCCCGAGGCCGAGGGTGGCACGGATGATCGGCTGCAGGAGCTCGAGGCCCTGGCCGAAGAGCGCCGCGACCAGGCCCTGCGGGCCCAGGCCGAGCTGGAGAACCAGCGCCGCCGCTTCGAGCGCGAGCTGGAGAACGCGCACAAGTACGCAATGGAGAAGTTCGCTGCCGAAATGCTGGAGGTGGGCGATTCGCTGGAACTGGGGCTGCAGGCGGCGCGCGAGTCCAAGGATGTCGAGCGCATCATCGAGGGCGCCGAGCTGACCCTGAAGAACCTGACCCGGGTGTTCGAGAAGTTCGGCATCCAGTCCGAGGACCCGACCGGTCAGCGCTTCGATCCGGAGCGTCACCAGGCGATGTCCATGCAGGAAGACCCGGAGAACCCGCCGAACACCGTGGTGGCCACCATGCAGAAGGGGTACCGGTTGCAGGACCGCGTGCTGCGCCCGGCGATGGTGGTGGTCTCCAAGGCGCCGACCTCGCCGAACATCGACGAAAGCGCCTGACGCCGTCTTTTCGGGCCGGTTTTCGGGGTATCGGACACGCTGCCCCTTGAAAACCCGGCCCGGGGCCCCAGATTCCCGTACAAGTTGGCAGAGAAACACGCTCTGCAGCGCCAAATTTTTCGCATCAGGAGATTTCAGTCATGGGCAAGATCATTGGTATTGACCTCGGGACCACCAACTCCTGCGTCGCCGTAATGGAAGGCGACCAGGCCAAGGTCATCGAGAACGCGGAAGGCACCCGCACCACCCCGTCCATCGTCGCGTTCAGTGACGACGGCGAGGTGCTGGTTGGCCAGTCCGCGAAGCGCCAGGCGGTCACCAACCCCCAGAACACCGTGTTCGCTTCCAAGCGCCTGATCGGTCGCAAGTTCCAGGAAGACGAGGTCCAGAAGGACATCAAGCTCGTCTCCTACAACATCGTGAAGGCCGACAACGGTGACGCCTGGATCGAGGTGCAGGGCAAGAAGATGGCCCCGCCGGAGATCTCCGCCCGCGTGCTGCAGAAGATGAAGAAGACCGCCGAGGACTATCTCGGCGAAGAGGTTACCGAGGCAGTCATCACCGTCCCGGCGTACTTCAACGACTCCCAGCGTCAGGCGACCAAGGACGCCGGCAAGATCGCCGGGCTCGAGGTCAAGCGCATCATCAACGAGCCGACCGCGGCCGCGCTCGCCTATGGCATGGACAAGCAGCGCGGGGATCGCAAGATCGCCGTGTACGACCTGGGTGGCGGTACCTTCGACGTCTCGATCATCGAGATCGCCGAGGTGGATGGCGAGCACCAGTTCGAGGTGCTGGCGACCAACGGGGACACCTTCCTCGGTGGCGAGGACTTTGACAATCGCCTGATCGACTACCTGGTCGACGAGTTCAAGAAGGACCAGGGCATCGACATCAAGGGCGATCCGCTGGCGATGCAGCGCGTGAAGGAGGCCGCCGAGAAGGCCAAGATCGAGCTGTCCTCCAGCCAGCAGACCGAGGTGAACCTGCCGTACATCACCGCCGACAACACCGGGCCCAAGCACCTGGCGCTGAAGATCACCCGCGCCAAGCTGGAAAGCCTGGTCGATGACCTGGTCAAGCGCTCCATCGAGCCGTGCAAGGTCGCGCTGAAGGATGCCGGTCTGTCCGCCTCCGAGGTGGACGACGTGATCCTGGTCGGTGGCCAGACCCGCATGCCCAAGGTGCAGGAAGCGGTGCAGGCGTTCTTCGGCAAGGAGCCGCGCAAGGACGTGAACCCGGACGAGGCCGTTGCGGTCGGTGCCGCGGTGCAGGCCGGCGTGCTGGGTGGCGACGTCAAGGACGTGCTGCTGCTGGACGTGACCCCGCTGTCGCTCGGGATCGAGACGATGGGCGGCGTGATGACCAAGCTGATCGAGAAGAACACCACCATCCCGACCCGGGCCAATCAGGTGTTCTCCACCGCCGAGGACAATCAGACCGCGGTGACCGTGCACGTGCTGCAGGGCGAGCGCGACATGGCTAGCGCCAACAAGTCGCTGGGTCGCTTCGACCTGCAGGACATCCCGGCCGCGCCGCGTGGTGTGCCGCAGATCGAGGTCACCTTCGACATCGACTCCAACGGCATCCTGAACGTCTCGGCCAAGGACAAGGCGACCGGCAAGGAGAACAAGATCGTCATCAAGGCCTCCTCCGGCCTGTCCGACGAGGAAGTCGAACAGATGGTCAAGGACGCCGAGGCCCACGCCGAGGACGACAAGAAGTTCCAGCAGCTGGTCCAGGCGCGCAACCAGGCCGATGGCCTGGTGCATTCGGCCGAGAAGTCCCTGAAGGATCTGGCAGATCAGGTCTCCGACGACGAGCGCACCGCGATCGAGTCGGCGGTGGCCGAGACCAAGACCGCGATGGAAGGCGACGACCCCGAGGTGATCGAGCAGGCCGCGCAGAAGCTGGCCGAGGTCTCCGGCAAGCTGGCCGAGAAGGCCTATGCCCAGGGCGCGGACGCCGCGGGCGAGGCCGGGGCCGAGCAGGCCGAGGGTGGCCCGCAGGGCGACGATGTCGTGGACGCCGAGTTCGAGGAAGTCGACGACGACCAGAAAAAGCAGGGCTGATGCCGCAGCCGGCGGGACGCTATGGCGTCCCGCCGGAACTGTTTGAACGCCGCGCCCGGGGTACTCGTGACTCCGGGCGTTTGCGTGAAGGCATTCCGCGTTCGCGCGCACGAATCAGCAGGGAATGACCATGTCACAACGCGACTATTACGAGGTGCTGGGCGTCTCCAAGGACGCCTCGGCCGCCGATATCAAGAAGGCCTTTCGCCGCCTGGCGATGAAGCACCACCCCGACCGCAACCCCGGGGATGCGGAGGCTGAGGCCAAGTTCAAGGAGGCGCGCGCCGCCTATGACGTCCTCAGCGACGACCAGAAGCGCGCCGCCTACGACCGTTACGGCCATGCCGGCGTGGACGGCTCGGCCGGGGGTTTTGGCGGGGGCGCCGGGGCCTCCAACTTCAGTGACATCTTCGAGGACATCTTTGGCGATATCTTCGGAGGTGGCGGGGGCGGCCGCGGGCAGCGGGCCTATCGTGGCTCCGACCTGCAGTACAACCTGGACCTGACCCTGGAAGAGGCCGTGTTCGGCACCGAGGTGAAGGTCCGTATCCCGACCACCGTCAGCTGCGAGGCCTGTGATGGCTCGGGCGCCGAGCCGGGGACCTCGCCGGAGACCTGCCCGACCTGTAATGGGGTCGGCCAGGTGCGCATCCAGCAGGGTTTCTTCTCGGTGCAGCAGACCTGCCCGCGTTGCGAGGGTGCGGGCAAGGTCGTCTCGAGCCCCTGCAAGTCCTGCCACGGCAAGGGTCGAGTGCAGGAGCAGAACACCCTGGACGTGAAGATCCCGGCCGGGGTGGACAGCGGTGACCGCATCCGCCTGGGAGGCCAGGGCGAGGCCGGCATGAACGGCGGCCCGCCGGGTGATCTCTACGTGCAGGTGCGGGTCAAGCCGCACAAGTTGTTCCGGCGCGAGGGCTCGGATCTGCACTGCGAGGTGCCGGTGTCGTTCGCCACGGCCGCTCTGGGCGGCGATTTGGAAGTGCCGTCGCTGGATGGCCGGGTCAAGCTGAAGGTCCCCGCGGAGACCCAGACCGGCAAGCAGTTCCGGGTCGGTGGCAAGGGCGTGAAGTCCGTGCATGGCGGCGGGGTCGGTGACCTGATCTGCCGCGTGGTGGTAGAGACGCCGATCAACCTGACCAAGGAGCAGAAGCAGCTCCTGCGCCAGTTCGAGGAGTCCACCCAGGCTGGCGGTACCAAGCACAGCCCGCAGGCTCACTCCTGGCTGGACGGCGTTAAGGGGTTTTTCGAGGACCTTAACTTCTGGTCCAGGTAGTCCCGCAGGGCAAGGACCATGGTTCGCACAGGCCCCGGTATTCACCGGGGCCTGTTGCGTTGGGGGCGTGCTCAGCCCTCCATAAAGTCCCTCGCTCTGCGGACTCGACTTTCGTGCCAGCCAACACGGAGTTCACGGAGGAAAACGCTGTGCAGGAAGACGGGATGGGCGGCCGCATACTCGCCGCCGCAGCCGGGCTTCCCTGCGCGGTCGCGAGCCCGGTTCCTCACACCCCAGGGTCTAGCTGTGAATCGCCCTTGACCTGCCCGGCGCCGTGTTCTCTGCGCGTTCTGTGGGAGAAGCCGGAGTCCGCGAGGTGGGGGGCTCAGGTCGAGGCGAAATCGAAGGTGGGGGCGGGCATCGGTGCCTGCAGGAAGTAGCCCTGAACGAGGTTCACGTTCAGGCTGTAGAGCACGGCGAGCACGCTGGCGTCCTCGACATAGGGCACGATGACCTGCTTGCCCTTGGCATGCGCGGCATCGGTATGTTCGCGGATCAACTGCTGGTTCTCCTCGCTCTCGGCCAGGTTCTTCACGTAGGACGGGTCCAGCTTGATGTGATCCGCCTCCAGGTGCTGCAGGAGCTGGAACGGGTTCAGCCCGCTGCCGAAGTCGTCGATGCACAGATGGCCGTGCATTTCCTGCAGCCCGCGGGCGACGTGGATCGCCGGCTTCAGGTGGGTAACCACGGTGGGTTCCTTCAGTTCGACGACCACGTTGTCGGCGGGGATGCGCATGCCGTGCAGGTCGTTGTGCAGCCAGCTGACCACGGAGGGGTCGCCTAGTGAGCCGTTGGTCAGTTTGAGGAAGAACTGGGTGGTCGGGTCTTTCTTTAGCTGTTCCGTCAGCATCTGCAGCGCAGTCTTCAGGACCCAGCGGTCGATGGGTGCCGCCATCTCGGTGCGCTCGGCACTGGGCAGGAAGGCATCGGGCTCGTGGATATGCCCCTCGGCGTCACGCAGGCGCACGAAGACCGAGTAGCGCGGGCGATCGGCACCGTGCAGGTTCACGATCGGCTGATACAGCAGTTCCAGGCGATCGTGTTCCAGGGCGTCCTGAATGCGCAGCTTCCACTGCTGGTCGTTCTGCGCCTGGGTCATCTCGCCCTCTGCGGGGCGGAAGAAGCGGTGGTTTCCGCCCCCAGCCTCCACGGCCTCTTGCAGGGCGCGGTCGGCGTGGGTCAGCAGTTCTTCGGTATCCACCGCCGTCTCGTCGGCGATCACGATGCCGGCCGACAGGCTACAGTTGGTCGAGGCGTTGCCGAGCTCGAAGACACGTCCGGTGACCGCTTCCATCAGACCGTGGATGCGGGCCTCCACCTCGTTGCGCCGGGTGTCGGGGACCACGATCCCGAAGTGCTCGGCCTCCAGGCGTGCGGCGATGGCCGGGTCGGGAAAGTGATCCTCGATCAGCTTGCCGATATCGGCAAGCAGCAGATCGCTGGCGGACATGCCGACGTTGGCCCGGATCTCGGGGAAACGGTCGACCGCAAGGGTGACCAGGGCGAAGGGCTTTTCCGACTGCGCGGCCTGGCTCTGCGCGGTCTCGATCATCCCGGAGAAGTGCTGGCGGTTGTAGAGCCCGGTGACCAGGTCACGCTGCGAGAGGTAGTCGATCTTCTCGGCCAGCTCCGGATCCTCCTGGGCCGAGTCCAGCAGCACCTGGGTGCAGGCCTCCCCCTCGACGCTGGCGGTGGACAGACGCAGGTTGGCCTCGAACGGCGTGCCGTCAAACGCCTGCAGCTGGAAGGCCTGATGGGTCTGGTCACCTTCCTCGCCACTCTGGAAGCGGCGCAGCAGGCCCTTCAGTTCGTCGCGGCTCTCCGGGGCGATCAGGTCCATCAGCGGCAGGCCTTCCACTTCCTCCGGATCGGCAATCCCGAAGCGTTCACGCCAGGACGCGTTGGCATAGATGTGCATGCCCTCGTGGACGTAGGCGATGGCGTCGCGCGAGTTGTCCAGCAACAGTTGGCAGCGGCGTTCGGACTCCTGCAGCGATGCGTCCATGCGCCCCATCCGCTGGCGCAGCTGGAACTGCTCGGCAGCGCGCACCGCAAGGATGCCGGCCAGTTCGTGCAGTTCGTGATCGACGACGGCATAGGCGCCGGCCTCGTAGTCGTCTATGCGTGCGGGTTCGGGGCGCTCGGTCATGATGACCAGCGGGGTACGTCGACCGGATGCGTGCAGCGCCGCGTCGACGTGTTCCCGGGTCAGGGCCAGGCCGGGTTCGATCAGGACGATCACGTCGAAGCGCCGGCCCTCCAGCGCCTCGGCCAGGGCGTCGCTGCCGGATACCTGCTCCGGCCGGATCGCGCTGCCGCGGGTCCGGATACTGCTGATGACCTCTTCAGCCCGGTTCGGGTTGCTGGTCACGAAGAGCGTGCGAATCGTTTCGTTCATGGGGCTAGTCGTCGCGGTTGCGGGTAGTGAATGGCGGTCCGTCGTCATCCGCGATGGCCGGTCCGTCGGCGATGTCGGGCGTCTCGCCGGCCGGTTGGTGGACCTCCAGGCCGGTCATGCGGCACCCGACCTCGGTAAACAGAGTAGTGCCCGTGCGCTCGCTGTCCAGTTCCAGAACACGGGCGCGCCTGTTCAGCCAGCAGACGACGCGTTGTTCATGATCGAATACCTGCGCCGGCAGGAACAGTACTGCCCCGTCGGCATCGGTGCGCTGCGGGGCGAACAGTCCTGATTGCGGGACGCCCGCCGCCATGCCATTGCGGAAATCCTGAATCTGCATGGGCAGGCAGCGATCGGCGAGAAATTCCACGCCGATGCTGATCAGACTGCCGGCCTGGTCGTCGAAGCGAATCCAGCGCAGAACCCCGATGGTCCAGCGATGGCCATCCACGGCACGCAAGCCGACGAGGTCCCCGATCAGCAAGGGCTGCTGGGGGTTGTCCAGGCGCAGACGCACGCCGCCGGCGCCGATGTCGTCCACCTGCCAGTGTTCCGGGGGGTGACGCTTGGTGATCGGTCCCGTGGATTCATCGCGGGCGGCGATCTCGAGTCCGCGCCCGACATCCTCCCAGGCGGTCGCGGCGGTATTCGGCGTGTCGTCCGCCAGTGGTTGCAGGTCGCGCTCGCGGTCGGAACGGTGCGGGCTGTCTACCAGGGCGAGATCCGAGCCGCGCAGCGCGGCCTTCGACATTTCGAACACGCTGACGCCGCGGTCGTGTTCTTGCAGGGATTTCAGGCTGGTCTCCGGCGCTTCCGCTGCCCCGGTGGTCTCGGTCTCGGGCGCGCGCCGGCTGTCCATTTCCATCAGCAGGAAATCATGGATACGTTCCAGGCCCATCACGCAGATCCGCTGCAGGTCGCTGGCGCTCTCGCGACTGTGACGGCGGGTCGGCAGGTTCGACCACAGGCGCAACAAGTGTTCGGCCAGCGGCTGTCCCTCGCCGCGGCGGCGCGGTTCCAGGTCGTCGGGGCGTTCACGAAGGGCGTCCAGCGCCGGCGTCAGCTCAATGAAGCAGGCGGGTTCGGTGGCCGGTGTCCCGCGCAGGACCAGGCCCGGGGCGTGGTCGCGGTCGAGATTGCAGCGCAGTACGGGAAGATCGGGGTGTTGTTCCGGGTCGGGGGCGGCGGTGCAGGCGAGGGGCAACGTGTTGGCCCAGCGAGCCAGCAAGTCCATTTCGCCCATCTTCAGCGCATTGGGATCGGTGCTGCCCAGTATCATCAGCCGTGCGCTCATGGCTTCGATGCGGTCCACCTCCAGCGGGCCGAAGCGCTTGTCGGTGGCGGGCCGCTCGTCGGCGATTCCCTGCTCACGCGCCAGGCGCAGCACATCGAACAGCCGCTGCCAGTGGCCAGGCGGCACGGACTGGTACAGCCGCCAGTGGTGCATGCTCAAGGCCCCCAGCAGGGCGACTGCGGCCTGCAGGGGTGCTGTCAGGCGTTTCGCGTGGCGGTTGTCGTGCGCGTCCGCGCGTTCGCGGACCACCAGCAGCTCCGCGGTGAGGAGGGCGCGCACGGCGGCGCTGTAAACATCGGCGCGCTTGCGGCTGCGGTTGCCCAGCGGCAGGGGCCGCTGGCGCAGCAGTCGCTCCATGGCCGGGAGTAGCGGCAGGAGATGATCTTCCAGTATTGCGACCAGCGTGGCTCGGGTTCCGGGGCGAAGTACGATCGCGTTCAGCCCGTCGAGGGCCTCGCGGATGCGCTGGATGCCGAGCTCCGGCTCGCTGCCGGGCAGCTCCGCACACCAGGCGTCCAGTGTTTGCGGGGTCTGGTGGGGGAAGCTGTCGGGACCGGCCGGTTGGGTGGGCAGCTCGGGCAGGGCTTGCAGCATGGGCGTGTCCAGTGGTTGCTGGGCCGGTTGCAGGATTCTGGCGCTACTTTAGCAGCAAACCGCGCAATCGGTGTGGGTGCCGGTGCGGCTCATTCATGCGCGGGAAACGGTGTCTGCAGGGTCTTGCCGGGTTCTCCGGCGATCTCGCGCGCCAGTCGCGGGACCAGGTAGCCCGGCAGGCGGGCGTGCAGGGCGCGGTAGAGTTCGCGCGCGCGGGCGTCCGGTACCTCGAAGTGGGCTGTGCCGCGGGTGCGGTCGAGCTGGTGCAGGTAGTAGGGCAGCACGCCCAGGCGGAAGCCGGCCTCCTGGAGTTCAATCAGGGTCTCGGTGTCGTCGTTGATGCCGGCCAGCAGTACCGCCTGGTTGAGGAGCGTGACCCCGGCGGCGCGCAGGCGATCGATCGCTGCATCGGCCGGTGCGGCGAACTCGCGCGGGTGATTCGCGTGCAGCACCAGGATGTGCTGCAGACGGCCCTTGCCGAGCCAGGCCAGCAGGCGGTCGTCGACCCGTTCCGGCAGCACCACCGGCAGGCGTGTATGGATGCGCAGGCGCTCGAGGTGCGGGATGTTTCCGAGCCGGTCCGTCAGCCGTTCCAGGCGGGTATCCGACAGGCTCAGCGGGTCGCCGCCGCTGAGGACGACCTCGCGGATGTCCGGATGCGCCGCAATGTAGTTCAGCGCGGGTTCCCAGTCGTCCCGGGCCGGATTGTGGTCGGCATAGTCGAATTCGCGGCGAAAGCAGTAACGGCAGTGGATGGCGCAGGCCCCGGTGGTCAGCAGCAGGGCACGGCCGTGGTACTTGTGCACCACGCCGGGGGCGGCCAGCGCGTCGTGGTCGCCGACCGGGTCACTGACGAACCCCGGGGACTCGATGGCCTCGCGCGCGTCCGGCAGGGCCTGCAACAGCAGGGGATCCCGTGGGTCGCCGGGGCGGATGCGGGCCAGGTAGCTCTCCGGGATGCGGGTGCGAAACAGCCGGTGCCCGGCCTGCATGCCCGGCAGGGACTCGGGCGGCAGTCCCAGGCGTGCGGCCAGGGTCTCGGGATCGGCGATCGCGCGCGCCAGCGCCTGCTGCCAGGCCGGTGTGGATGCCGGTTCGGCTGGCTGGGTTCCGCGCGCCTCGCGCGTTATCATGACGGGCTTTGTGGGCATGAATCGTTTCCGGACGGGGCGGCATGTCCGCGCCACGCATCATCGAGGGACAGCGCGCAATGGCAACCTACAGTACCAACGAATTCAAGGCCGGTCTCAAGCTCCTGCTGGATGGTGACCCGCAGGCCATCGTGGAGAACGAGTTCGTCAAGCCGGGCAAGGGCCAGGCCTTCAGCCGGGTCAAGCTGCGCAATCTGCGTACCGGCCGGGTGCTGGAGAAGACCTTCAAGTCCGGCGAGTCGGTGGAGGCCGCCGACGTGATGGATACCGAGATGCAGTATCTCTACAACGATGGCGAGTTCTGGCACTTCATGGTGCCGGACACCTTCGAGCAGTATGCCGTCGGCGAGGCCGCACTGGGTGATTCCGGGCAGTGGCTGAAGGAGCAGGATATTTGCACCGTGACCCTGTGGAACGGCGAGCCGCTGTCGGTGGTGCCGCCGTCCTTCACCGAGCTGAAGATCACCCAGTGCGATCCGGGCCTGCGCGGTGACACCGCGCAGGGCGGCACCAAGCCGGCCACGCTGGAGAGCGGCGCGGTGGTCAAGGTCCCGTTGTTCGTCGAAGAGGGCGAGACGGTGAAGGTGGATACCCGCAACGGCGAGTACGTCTCGCGCGTGTGAGCCGGACCCCGGCAGGCCCTGCGACATGACCGACTGGCGTCCGGGTGCGGCGCCGGCCCGCGCGGCGCGCGCCCGCCTCCTGGCCGGGTTGCGGGCGTTCTTCGCGGCCCGCGGGGTGCTCGAGGTCGAGACCCCGATCCTGAGCCGGGGCGCGCCGCAAGATCCAATGCTGGAGAGCTGGGAGGCGCAGGCGCCCGGCGGCGAGCGCGGCTACCTGCAGACCTCGCCGGAATACCCGATGAAGCGCCTGCTGGCGGACGGCGCCCCGGATATCTACCAGATCGCACGGGTGTTCCGCGGCGGTGAATCCGGCCCGCGGCACAACCCCGAATTCACTCTGCTGGAGTGGTATCGCCTGGGCCTGGACCACCACGCACTGGCGCGCGAGGTGGTGGCCCTGATCGCGGATCAGGCCGCGCAGTCTCCCGACTGGCACGCGCCCCGGGGGTGCGAGGCGATCGCCTATGCCGATCTGTTTCGCTCGACTTTGGGGGTAGACCCGGCGGAGACGAATGCCGCGGAGCTGGAACGGGTCGCGGGGGACCACGGGCTGGTCATCCGCGGCGGGCTGGATCGGGATGGCTGGCTGGATGCCCTGATCAGCCTGGTGATCGCGCCGGGCTTCCCGCCGGACCGGCTGACAATCCTGTTCGACTACCCCGAGAGCCAGGCCGTCCTCGCGCGCCCCTGCGCGGACCGGCCGGGCTATGCCGCCCGTTTCGAGCTCTACTGGGGCGACCTGGAGCTGGCCAACGGCTATCACGAGCTGACCGATCCGGTGGTGTTCCGCAGCCGTCGCAAAAGGGATATCGCGATCCGCCGTGCGCGTGGTCAGCCACTCCCGCCCGCGGATCGGCACCTGGAGGCGGCACTGGAGGCCGGGCTGCCGGACTGCGCGGGCGTGGCCCTGGGCGTGGACCGGCTGCTGATGCGTCTGTTGGGGGTGTCGCGTATCGATCAGGTGATCGATTTCCCCTGGGCGTGACGAAGCCCACCCGGAGGGCTTGTCGCGGCCGAGATGGCGGCACACTATAGGGGCCGTTGCCGAAGGCTCTCATGCAGGATGGCTGGTCTCAATGTCCCCTTGTCGTTTTTCGCGTCGCCCCGGGCCCCGGTCCGGACCTTCCTGGTGTTTCGTATCCGTCGCTTTGATCCTCTTGTTGTGGCTGGCACCGCTGGCCGCACAGGCCCAGTTCGAGCATCTCCCGGGACCGCTGCAGCGGGCGATCGAGAGCCAGCGTCTGCCGCCGGCAAATGTGGGCTTGTGGGTACAGCGGATGTCCGATGGCGCGGTCCTCGCGCGCCTGAATGCCGATCAGCCGTACAACCCTGCCTCCACCATCAAGTTGGCTACCTCGCTGGCGGCGTTGCACGAGTTGGGGCCGGAATACACCTGGACCACCGAGGTGTGGGCTACGCGACCGGTGCGCGACGGTGTATTGCGCGGCGATCTGGTGATCCGTGGGACCGGCGACCCCGGCATGGTCAGCGAGGAGCACTGGCGCATGCTGGGGCAGTTGCGTCAGACCGGGCTGCGGCGCATCGAGGGCAACGTCATCCTCGACGCCTCGCATTTCGAACTGCCTCCGGGCCATCCGGCCGCATTCAATGACCAGCCGCTGCGGGCCTACAACCAGCTGCCCTATGCCCTGCACGTAAACGCCAACGCCCAGCGCTTTCGCGTGCGGCCGGAGCGGCATGGGAACGGGATCGACGTGACCGTGGATCCGCCGCTGCCGGGGCTGACGATCGAGAATCGCCTGCAGCCGTCGCGTGGTAGCTGCGGGGCCTGGCAGCGGGGAATTCGCTTTGACGCCGACCCCGAGGCACAACGCGTGACCCTGGCCGGCGAGTACCCGGTTAACTGCGGGGACTACGAACTGCTGCGTACGGTCCTGACGCCGGAGGCCAATCACGCCGAGATGTTCCGTCTGCACTGGTCGCAGTGGGGTGGTGAGCTGACCGGCGACATTCGCCCCGGCGTGCTGCCGGTGCTGTACGACGAACCGATCCTGCGTCATACCTCGCGGCCGCTGGCGGATCTGATCCGGGTCTCCAACAAGTGGAGCTCCAACGTGATGACCCGCCACCTGCTGCTGACCCTGGGGGCGCGTCACTTCACCCCGCCGGCCACGCTGGAGAAGGGGCAGCAGGCCCTGCTGGAGTCGCTGCGCGGGTTGGGGGTCGAGGTGGGTGGCATGGTGGTCGACAACGGGTCGGGGCTCAGCCGCGACACCCGCATGACCGCGCGCCAGCTGGGCCAGATCCTCGAGGGCGGATGGCAGCACTCTCACCGTCCGGAATTCCAGTCCTCCCTGGCCCTGGCCGGGCTGGACGGGACCCTGCGCAATCGCTTCCGCAACGGCAGCCAGCGCGACCTGCGCGGGCAGATGCACCTGAAGACGGGGCACCTCAACGAGGTCTCTGCGGTCGCCGGCTACGTGCGCACGCAAGGTGGGGACGACCTGGCCGTGGTGGTGCTGGTCAACGACCCCCGCGCGCATCAGGGCCTCGGCCGGAACCTGCAGGATGCCGTCCTGGAGTGGGCCCACCGCCTTTGACGCCCGGCGTTTATCCACCACGAAGCGCGCACGAAGGGTTAGGTTCGCGCGCTTCGTGGTCAGAGGGCCTTGATTGACCTCAGGGTGAGTCGAGCTTCCAGTTGGACATGATCGGGAGGCGCGAGACATCGACCTCCAGGGCCGTCAGCCAGTGCGCGACCATGCGGTTGGAGTTGTTGCGCAGGGTGTAGGCCTCGGGGTGTTCGACAAAGGCCATGTCCCATTCTGTCGATACCTCGCGGTCATCGTGGCCCGCCTGCCAGATTCCCTCCAGCGCCTCGCGCAGTGCCGTGACCCTGGCCCCGGGGACCGTCAGCAGATGCAGTTCTTCCAGCGGCACGCGCAACTGGGTCGCCGTCGCGTCTTCCAGGTTGGAGCCGGTCAGGGATTGCCGGCCGAGGCCCGCCCGTGTGGGCAGGAACAGCCCGGCCAGCCCCTGCAGGGGGTTGATTCGCCGCTCGACGTAAAACGACCAGTCGCCGTAGGAATAGCGCAGCCAGGCGTCCGGGGTCGCGGTCGGCAGGACCAGACTGGAGTGATGGCCGTGGTCCAGGAGTGCCACAGTGACCGGGTCTTCCGGTTCGGCCGGCGGCTGCAGGGTGACTGCGGCGCAGCCTTGCAGGAGCCACAGGGCAATTACGGCCAGCATCAGATGCTCGAGGCGGAGCGTGCCTCGGCGGCGTGGCCTGCAAATGCTGGAATGGCGCACGGGTTGGTCAGTGGTGCTCGAGCTTGCCCAGCTCCGAGAGGATCGAGAGCACCAGCGACTCGCCCTGGGCGTCCATGCCGCGGCACAGCACATCCGGGTCACGCTCGCCGTCCACCAGGCGCTTGGTGATGCCACCGAGGCGCGCCATGTCGCCCCCGGCCCGGCTCATCTGTTCGGCCATCTGCGACAGCCAGTGCAGCGACTGGGCGTCTCCGTGGGCCGCGCCGTGGATCATCTGGGCCAGTCCCGGTGCGGCCTGCGCCGGATCGCCGCTTTGCTCGGGGTCCGGCAGGGTGGAGGGATCCTGCAGGCCGGCCAGGATCGCCGTCAGGATCACCGTGTCCTCGTCGTCCAGCCCCTGCAGCAGGGACGTGTCGCGTTCGCCTTCGAGCACGCGGCGGATGCGCAGGATCAGCTCGCCCCAGCCGGCCTCGTGGGCCTGGTTCAGCACTGGCTCCAGTTCGCGGCGGGTCTCCGGGTTCTGGGTGGCCTGCACCACCAGGTTGATCAGGCCGGCCTGGGCCTGGCGGATCTGCTGGGCATGTTGCGGTTCGATCATGGTGGGTCTAACTCTTGGTTGTACGGCGGATTGAAACGGCTTCCGGGGGCCTTCCTGCGTGGTTCCGGTGTCCCTGTTGTGGCGAGGTTAGCATGCCCGGCAGTGCGTTCGGCGAGGGCCTGCGGCACAATGGCGGCTCCATTTGCAGAGGATGTCGTGGTGGAAGAACAGACAGCAGTGGGGCTGTGGGTGGCCCTCGGGATCCTGGCCATCGTGGTTGCCGCCCTCGTGGGTTTCTGGGTGGGCCGCGTCACCAGTGACGAGCGCAAGCTGATCCGCGAGCTGGAAGAGGAACTCGACCGGCGCATGCAGGAACTGACCCGCTACCGCAGCCAGGTCAACGACCATTTCGATCGCACGGCCACGCTGTTCGCGACCATGGCGGGTTCCTACCGCGACCTCTACCACCACCTGGCGCAGAGCGCGGAGGAACTGGCGGACAAGCCGACCCGTGATCGCCTCGAGGACCGGGCCGGGCAGCTTCTGTCGCACATGACGCGCCGTGACTACGGCGCCGGTCCCGGCGAGGCGGCCGGCGGCGCCAACGAATCGGACGCCCAGGACGACGAGCCGACCCCCAAGAGTTCCGAGGGCGAGGCACGCAAGCCGGACGAACGCCCGCGCCCCGACTGACCCGTGACCGCGGAGTCGGTTTGGGATCACCACGAAGCACAGGAAGGCACGAAGAAAACCTGAAAAGCATCCACCAGGTAGGTGCGAAGACTGAATGATGGGCAAGACCGCAACGGAGGAGCAAGACTCTTCCGTCACCGCATTCCTTCCGATCTCCCCGCCTTCCTGAAAATGCTCTTTTACGGGTTTTCTTCGTGCCTTCGTGCGCTTAGTGGTGAAAGGCCCTTTGCCCTGGACGCACGGCGCCGGGGCGTGCCCGACACGGTGCGGGGTGGGCTCAGAGGGCGGAGATCTGCGCCCGGATCTGGTTGTCCAGGTTCTGGATCCAGTTGTTGTAGTTCGGGTGGATATTGCCGTCCGCGTAGTTCAGGTTGGTGCTGTCCTTGTAGCGAATGCTGTATTCACCCGCCGCATAGGGGATCTCCACTTCGGCGACGTGGTCGCGCAGCGCAAGTCGCCCTTCGAGCAGCCCCGGTTCCACTTCTTCCATGCGCCAGCCCAGCGCCGTTCCGGCGGTGCGGATGGCGCGTTCCATCTGTTCGGCGCTGGGGCGTTCACCCGCAACATCGGTGACCGTGGTATCGCTGACGTTGTGCACGGGGACCGTGCCGCGGCAGCCGGCCAGCGCGATCAGGCTGGCAAACAAGATGACCAGCAACGTCCTGGTATTCATGGCGTTTTCCTTCTGGGATGGGTGCGTCGAGAGTGTAGACATGCGTGCCGGTGGTTTCCAAGGGCGCGGCCCGGAGCGCACGCCGGGGCCTTCAGCGCAACAGGCCCCGCGAGCGCAACAGCCCCAGCGGGCGCATTCCGCGGCGCAGCAGGTGGCCGGCGACCATGGCGATGATGCGCAGGGTGTCCGCGGTCGCGCGGTAATGGCTGGGGCGGTGGTTCTCCGGGTAGATACAGCGTACCGGGACCACCCGCACCGGGAATCCCAGCCGCTCGGCGACGATTAGGGCCTCGCTTTCGAACACGAAGCCGCGCGCCCGGTGATGACGCAGCTCGAGGCGTCGCAATAGCGCCGCGGGATACAGGCGGAACCCCGACTGCGAATCCTGCAGCGGTTGCCCCGAGGCCCAGGCAATCCAGAAGTCCGCCATGCGGTTGCCGAACAGACGTAGCGGCGGGGTATGTTCGCGGCCCTTGAGTCGGGCCCCCAGGATCAGCCGCTCGGGGGTCTCGCGCCAGGCGGCGATGAGGGCCGGGATCTCCGTGGTGTCGTGCTGGCCGTCGGCGTCCAGGGTCACCACGGCATCGGCCCCGGTGGCCAGGGCATGCTGCATCCCGGCCCACAACGCGGCCGCCTTGCCGCCATTCTCGGGCTGCCGAAGGACCTCCGCCTGGCCCTCGATCAGGCTTGCGGTCGCATCCTCGGAGCCGTCGTCCACCACGATCACCCGGTCCACGTGGGCGCGGGCGCCAGTGACGACCTCTTCGATGGTGGCCGCCTCGTTGTGGGCCGGGATCAGGGCAACGACGTGGCTCATGACGGGATCAGGCGAGGGCACCATTGACGCCGATGACCTGACCGGACACGTAGCTGGCGCCCTCGCTGGCGAGGAAGCCGACCACACTCGCGACCTCCGCGGGCTGGCCGGCACGGCGCATGGGTACGACGGTGCGGATGCGGTCGGCATCGAAGCTCGAATCGCTCATCGGGCTTTCGATGATCCCGGGGGCGACCGCGTTGGCGGTAATCCCGCGCGAGGCGACCTCCTGGGCCAGCGAGCGAATGGCACCATGGAGCCCGGCCTTGGCCGCTGCGTAGTTGGCCTGGCCGCGATTGCCGATCTGCCCGGCGACGGAGGAGATCGCCACGACCCGGCCCCAGCGGGTGGTGATCATCGGCAGCAGTAGTGGCTGGGTGACGTTGTAGAACCCGTTCAGTCCGACGTCGATCGGTCGGTCCCACTGCTCGCGGCGCATTCCGGCCAGCGGCGCATCGTCGTGGATGCCTGCGTTATGCACCAGGATCTGCACCGGTTGTTCGGCCGCCAGGGGCTCCAGGGCCTCGCGGCAGGCCCCCTCGTCGGTGATGTCGAACACCAGCACGCGGGCCTGGCCGCCGTCGGCGCGGATGGCCGCGGCTGTTGCTTCGGCCGCGTCGGCATTGCGATGGGCGTGCAGGACCACCTCATGGCCAGCCGCGGCCAGGGCTTGGGCAATGGCGGCGCCGATGGCACCGCTGGCTCCGGTAATCAGGGCGCGTGCAGTCACGGGGTCTTTTCCTCGTCGGCGGGTTGCAGGATCACCGTCGCGCGGGCGCTCAGCACCGGCCGGTCACCGGCGGTGACCCGCAGGTCGTAGATCGAGCTGTGGGTATCCGACAGGATGCGTTCGGCGTGGATCTCGAGCGGGTCGTCGAGGCCGTCGAGACGTTGGACCCGCAGTTGCAGGTTGCGCACGGCCGCCAGGTAGCCGGCCCGGGGCGGGCCGCCATCCGCCAGCAGCGCCCCGTGCACGGCCATGCCCTGGGCGCCGTATTCCAGTGCCGCCAGGGCATGCAGGCCGCCTTCCCCGCGCAGCGGGTTGGCCGGATCCCGGTGGCTGTCGGCACGACAGTGGATGGCGTCGTCGGACCAGGCCTCTACCGAATCCAGCAGGCACATCGCCCCGGCGTGCGGCAGCAGCCGGCAGATGGCGTCGTGATCCAGGGTTTCGGGTCGGGATGGCATGCGCGGGATCTTCCTGATCCAAGCGATTGTTCAGGGCTCGATGCGGATGCTCAGCGACCGGCCCAACGGGGCGTCAAGCGTAACATGGCCGGCCGTGCCCCGGGCCAGTTGCTCCAGCAGGGGCAGGGCGCGTGCCGCCGGGTTGCTCTCGCGCAGGGCCTCCAGCTCGTCAGCCACGCAGCGATCGGCGGTGGCGGGTCCCTTGAGGTCCATCTGCAGCCGCCAGGTGGCGCCCTCCACCGGCCCCAGGCGCAGGGCGACCGCGAACGCATGGTGGATCGGGCGCACGCGGATGAATGTCTCCATCGACGGTACGTCGTAGCAGGTGAGCAGCACCTCGCCACCCTCGCACTGTTGCAGCGTCGCGGCCTCCAGCAAGCCGGCGGCCACCGTGGCGTTGTAGCCGGATACGGCGGTCGCCGGGGCGGGGTTGCGGGTGGCGATCGACCAGTTACCGGCCGGGGCGTTGTGCACCGAATTGTGGAACTGGACCGGCGAGACCACCGGCTCCGGCTGGGTGAGCGCGTCGCAGATGCGATCGATGATGTCCATGTCGCCGGAGGACGAGGCGAACACGCTGCGCAGTTGGCTGCGATCGCTGTCGGTTGTGGCCTCTTCCGCCACCTTCAGGGCCAGGCGAATCGTGGTCGTGGTGCGTCGACGCTCGTTGGCGGGGAGCAGCCGCACGGGTGGGATATTGATCGCGTCACCCGCCAGAGGCGCCGTGCCGGCGAGGATGGCGCGGGCGGTCTCGAAGTCGTCCAGTCCCGGGCCCAGCAGTCCGACCGCATGCAGACCGATGGTGTTCATTGCGGTGCCTCCAGCAGCAGGCTGCAGTTGTTTCCGCCGAACCCGAAGGCGTTGACCAGGACCCGCCGAACCGGGCGTTCCTCGGTCTCTGCCCGTGCATCCAGGCCCAGTTCCGGGTCCGGGTGCCCCAGCCCGGCGGTCGCCGGCACGAAGCCGCCGGCCAGGCTGGCCAGTGCCTGCGCGACCCCCACCGCGCCGGCAGCCCCGAGGGTATGCCCGGTCAGGCCCTTGCTGCCCACCGCGCGCGGGGTCGGGCCCAGGCGGTGGATCAGGGCGTGGGCCTCGGAACGGTCGTTGGCCGGGGTCGCGGTGGCATGCATCAGCACATAGTCGATCTCGTCGCCTTGCCGCCCTGCACGGTCCAGGGCTTGCTGTAGTGCCGTCGCGGCCCCCAGGCCTTCCGGGTGCGGGGCGGACATGTGGTGGGCATCGCTGGATTCGCCGTAACCGGTCAGCCGCGCGCCGTGGGCATTCGCGGAGGGGCGCTCCAGCAGGAAGAAGCCGGCGGCCTCGCCGATGGAGATCCCGGCCCGGTCGCGATCCAGCGGGGTGCAGGGCTGCGCGGCGACCAGCTGCAGGGCGTCGAAGCCGTACAGCGTCATGCCGCACAGGCTGTCGACGCCGCCGACCACGGCGGCGTCGCACAGTCCCGCCGCGATGTAGCGCCGGGCATCGGCAAAGACCTTGGCGCTGGACGAGCAGGCCGTGGAGACCACCATGGCGGGGCCGGACAGGCCGAGGCGGGTGGCAACAAAGTCGGCCAGCGAGAACATGTTCTGGGTGTGCTGGTAGTCATAGTCCGGTGGCAGGGCCCCGGTCTGCGGGTCACGCCGGTGGTACGCGGCCTCGGTGGCGGCGATCCCGGAAGTGCTGGTGCCCAGCAGTACGGCCACCCGGTCGGCCCCGTGGCGCTCCACTGCAGCCGCCACCGCCTCGGCGAAGCCGTCCTGGCGCAACCCCAGCTCGGCCAGCTGGTTGTTGCGACACAGGAACGGGGCCAGGGCGCCCTCGAGGGCGATGGCTTCCACACCCGGTACGCGGCCGACGTAGGTGTCCAGGTTGACGCGCTCCAGGTCGCAGGCACGCAGTCCGCTGGTGCCGCTGCGCAGGGCCTCGGCGTTGGCGGCGATCCCGGTGCCGGCGGCACTCGTCAGGGTGTGGGCAGTGATGACCAGGGGGTCCATGGACGGGCGTATCTGCGGGTTGTGGCCGGAGGGGGTTCCGGGTGGATTGGGCCAGTTCGGCGTTGCTTCAGGCAGTTTGCCGGCGGCTGGCCTCGGGGGCCAGCAGGGCCGCTGCGAGGAAGGAAAATACCACGCCCAGCACTACCGTGAGGCCCATGGCCTGCAAGACCGGAAGACTGGAAAGGGCCAACAGACCGAACACCACCAGCGTGGACAGTGCGCACACGCTGACCGAGCGCAGGTTGCGCAGGCGCGCCGCGGCATCCCGCAGCGGGCGGCTGAAGAACACGGCGTAATCCAGGCACAGCCCGGTGATCAGCAGCATCGCGATCAGGTGGAACAGCGACAGCTGGATGCCCAGCAGGATCAGTGTGGCCAGGGTCAGCAGCAACCCGGTGCCCACCGCGGTGAGGATGCGCAGGCTGCGTCCCGGCGCCCGGGTGACGGCCAGCAGCAGGAGGGCCACCGCGACCATTCCCAGCGCGAGCCGGTGCAGGGCCTCGACGCGAAAGCCGATCACCAGTTCTTCGGAGGCGCGGAAGAAGTCGATGTGGCGGATACCCACCCCGTCCAGTTCCGGCACGCTGGCCAGAGGTGCGTCTTCGGCCCAGCGGGTCAGGGCATCGGGGTCATGGACGCCCTGCAAGCGCACCCAGGCGATCCAGCCAGTGCCGTCATCGCGGGGCTGGAGCAGGGGTTCCAGGGCATTGCGCAGCGGCCCGTCGGGAAGGCCCTCGGGTTCCAGCAGGTCTTGCTGACGGGCCGTCTGGATGTCGTTCACGAAGGGCTCGAAGGCCCCGTCGCGGAACCCCAACCCTGCGCCCGCCACCTCCAGGCGTTCGCGCAGGGTATCGGGTTCCGGCAACGCGGCTTGACGCTCGCGCTGCAGTGCCCGGCTGGGCAGGACGTTCGCGGCATGGCCGAAGCCGTCCAGGGCCCCGGTCTCGCGCAGGGCCTCCAGGCCCGGTGTCAGGGCCTCGCTGGCGCGCAGGGCCTGTTCCGGCGTGTCGGCGCTGACCAGCAGGGCATGGCGGACGTCCGGCAGCCCCAGGGCGCTGCGCAGGTCCTGGTCGAGCGCAATCTGGTCCTCCGGTACCGGGTGCAGGGCGGACAGGCGATCCTCCCAGGGGAAGGGGTCGGCAGTCGCGACCACGGCGATCGCGGCCAGGGCCAGCAGGGCGAGGCCCCAGCGCGCGATGGCGGGGGGCTGGGCGAGACCCGTGGGCAGGGGCAGGCGCAGCGGCGGCAGGCCCTCGCGCTGCAAGCGGGTGGGGACCAGCGTTGGCAGGATCCAGCGGGTGACCACGGCGGCCACGGCCACGCCAGTCAATACGAACAGCCCGAGCTGGGCCATGCCGGAGAACCCGGTCATTGCCATCAGGGCATACACCAGTACCGTGCTGCCGGCTCCCAGGGCAATGGCGGGCCACAGCTCGCGCGCGACCTGCGGGAGGCGCCCGCCGTCGGCCCGTCCGTCGCCGGACGGTTCACCATCGCCTCGTTGCGCATGGGCGAACAGGTGCAGCGGGTAGTCGAGGGCGATGCCCAGCACGGTGATGCCGAAGGCCAGCGCGATCCCGTGCAGATGTCCGAAGACCAGCGTAACCACGGCCGCGGCGATCAGGATGCCGCTGGCCAGTGGCACGGCCGCCAGCCAGACCGGGTGCGGATGGCGGAACACCGCCAGCAGCAGGAGCGCCAGCGCGACGCTGGCCCCCGCGGTGATCCAGGTGACCTCGCCGCGGATGGTGGCGCGGGAGTCCACCGCGATCACCGCCGGGCCGGCAATCTGCAGCTGAAGATCCGGTTCGGCGAGGTCGCTGAAGGCCGCGTGCGTGCGTTCGATCAGGGCGGCCTGGGCATCCAGGTCCATGCCGTCGGCCGTGCTCCGCAGCACCAGCAGGGCCCGTCCCCGGTCGGGGGTGACCCAGACGCCTTCGGCGCCGGTCGTCGCCTGGCCACCGGTGGCGGCGAGCTGCTCCAGGACGACCCGGACCTCCGCGGTGGGGTCACGCGGGATCAGTTCCCGTGGCAGTTCCGGGACGGCGCTGGCGAGGTCGTCGCGGCGGGCCTCCAGGTGTTCGCTCAGGCGGTCCTGGCTGAAGTGTTCGGCATCGACCCGGGGGCTTAGCAGGTAGCGATGCTCGATCAGGAAATCCAGCGCCGGGTCGTCGGGGTCGAGGCGGCCGTTGTGGATGCCGGCAACATCGGGGGCATCGTCCAGGGCCGCGACCAGTGCATCACTGGCTGCCGCCCGCTCGCGGGCCTCGCCACCGGCGATGGCCAGCAGCAGCATGCGTCCGGCGGGGCCGGCCCCGGGGTCCAGGGCGATCCCGTCCGTGCTGACCGGGTCCGGGGCAAAGCCCTGCAGGTCGGTGACCAGTTCGCCGCGCAGGGTCAGCGTCAGCGTGGCCAGGAGCAGGGCGGCCAGCCAGAGCGTCAGGGCAACGCGGGAGGGGTGGCGGCGCAGCAAGGACTAGTCCGCGTACTGTGGCGGTTCGAAGCGCATGCGACTGTGGTGGCCGCCAGCCTCGATGGTGACCAGTTCGTGCAGTTCGCCGCCGGCGCCTCTCAGGGTCAGTTCGGGGACCATGCGGCGCAGGGCACGATCCCGCGGGACGAGCGCGAGGGTCCAGGCGTCGATGTCCCCCGATACGCCGATCTCGAAGTCGGCCTCCAGGGTCTCGCGGTCGCCGGTCAGCAGGGCGCGGAACAACCCGGCCAGGGTGGCCAGGGCGGGCTGTTCGTTGAGGTCGATCTCGCGGCTGGAGCCGCGACGTTCCAGGGTGAGGGTGTCACCCTCGATGTGCACGGTCTCGCCACGCGGGCCGTCGACCTGGCGGGTAAGGGTATCGGGGGGCTCGAAGGCCAGGGAGCCCGAGCGGGTCTCCGGGAATTCCAGCATCGGGTCGTCGCGGCGCTCTTCGAACGCGAGGGTCGCCGCGCGCTCGGTGGTCAGGGCTTTGAGCAAGGCGCCGAGGGTGTCGTTGGCCAGGGCCGAAACAGGGACGAGAAGACCCAAGGCCAGGATCAGCGTGATGCCGGACTGGCGGATACGCGGGCCAAAGCCGTGGCCTCGCCTATTTGGATGCATCGTCCCAGAAGTCATAGAAATTGAACCAGTTGTAAGGGGCCTCGCGCACCCGCGCCTCGAGGCGATCGGCGTAGCGCTGTACCCAGTGTGCCAGGGCTGCATCGCGCTGCCCGCGTGGGGCCTCGATGGTCTCGGCGAAGGGTTCAAAGACGATATCGTAGCGGTTGCCCCCGCGATAGAGCCCGAAGCACAGGATCACCGGGACCTTGAGCACCGCGGCCAGCAGCAGCGGCCCTTGCGGGAACAGCGCGGTGTCGCCGAGGAAGTTGCAGGCGACCATCTTGTCACTCTCGGCGACGCGGTCGCCCAGCGTTGCGATCAGCTCGCCGCGATCCAGGCACTCGCGGGCCTGGATCAGGGTCTCGGTACGCCCCAGCGGGATCACCGACGCGGCGACCTCGGGGTTCAGGGCCTCCAGGACCTGGGTGATGCTCTGGTTGTGGTCGTTGTACATCAGGACCTTGACCGGAAAGTCGTACTTGCCTACCGCCAGCGCCCGCAAGGCCTCGAAGCTGCCCAGGTGCGCGCCCAGCAGGATCGCGCCGCGGCCACTGTCCACGTGTTCCAGGAAGGTCTCGCGGTTGTGTACCTGGATGTCCAGACAGGCGTCCTTGCCGGCGAGCAGGAAGACGCGGTCGAGGATGACCGCCGCAAAGCAGTGCAGGTGCCGGGCCAAATCGCCCAGGCGCGGTTCGCGCCCCAGGACCCGGCGCAGGTAGTTGCGACTGTGGCGGCGCGACTGCGGTGCGAACAGCAGGAAGTAGGCCGTGATCGGGTAGAGCAGGGTGCGGCTGGCGCGGCGCCCGAGATTCAGGGCCACCCAGAGGATGATGCGCAGGGCCAGGGGCGAGCCCCGTTCCGCCTGCTGAAACCAGCCGCGGCTCATGCGTCCGCGGTGTCGTGAGTCGTGATCAGTTGGCCGGCACAGAAGGTGACGGGGGCCTCGCCATCCGCCGCGAGTACGCGGAAGGCCTGACGGCCGCCGTGTCCGGGCGGATCGATCTCGACCCGGAATGCCGTCTCGGGTCCCAGGGGTGCAAGGAACTTGACCTGGGGGAGGGCCTCGACCGGCCCGAGACCGTGGGCGTGGGCCACCGCCGCGACCTGGTCGAGGATGACCACGCCGGGCACCACCGGGTGACCGGGGAAGTGCCCGGGCAGGGATGGGTGACCGGCCCCGATGCGGCGAATGGTGGACTGGATGAGGGTCTGCATCAGGGCGGGCGGCTCAGGCGCACTGGCCGTGATGGGCGAGCAGGTCCAGCAGGATCTGGCGTGGCAGCTTGCCGGTGGCCGAACGCGGCAGATGATCGACGCGGACCAGCGGGCGCGGCAGGAACAGCGGGTCCATGCACTCGGCCAGTGCAGCCTGGATTTCGGCCGCGCTGCGATCCGGTGCCACCACCAGGGCGGCCAGCCGGGTCACGCCGTGCGTGTCCTGATCGGTGCCCGGCGGAATGAACACCCCGTCGAGCACCCCGGGGATTGCGTTGAGTCGGCGGTTGAGATCGGCCAGGGAGGCGCGTTTGCCGGCGATGTTCAGTTGATCGGCCAGGCGCCCCTCCATGCGGAAGTGGCTGACGTCCCGGACCTCGATGTGGTCCGGAAGCGGGACCGCTTCGGGGTGCTGGGGTCCCTGGACGCGCGCGAGGCCGTCGTCATTGCGATGCAGTTGCACCCCGGGGTAGGCCGTCCAGTCGGATTCGCGGGTGGTGCGGCGGGTTGCAATGGCGCCGGCCTCGGTGCAACCGTAGATCTCGTCCAGGCGGCAGCCGAACACCCGTTCGGCCTGGCCGGCCGTTTCCGGGTCCAGGGGCGCGGTCGCGCAGAGGATGCGTTCCGGGGTCGGCCACTCCAGCCCCGCACGCAGGCAGGCGCTCAGATGAAAAGGTGTGGTTACCAGAACGGCCGGGGTGCAGTCCGCCAGTGCGGCACGGATGTCCTCGGGGTAGAACGGGCGTCCGGCGAGCAGGGTGGCGTGCCCCAGCAGGGCGTACAGGAGCGTGGACTCCAGGCCGTACATGTGCTGCGGCGGGACCGTGCCGATCAGGGTCGGTCCGGAGCCATCCACCAGATCGAAGCATTCCAGCGCCTGCCAGGTGACAGCATGCAGGGCCTCCCAGGTCCGCGCATGGGCCGTGGGGGTGCCGGTGCTGCCGGAGGAGAAGGCCAGAACGGCGGTCTGGTCGGCGGGGATCTCGGGGATCGCCCCGGTGGCCTCGCCGGCTGCGCCGCAGGCGGACACCCGCAGGATCGGGATTGCGATCTCGGCATCCGGGCCGTCGACCAGGGCAGGCGCGTCCGGGTATTGGCTGGCGATCTCGGCCAGGGTGGTGCTCCCGCGGTTCGGGGGCAGCAGATTGACCTGGCCGCGCAGCAGAATGGCGGCAAAGGCGACCGCGAAGTGGTAGCGGTCCTGGCACAGGTTGAAGGCCGCCCGCGCCTGCGGCAGGCGTGCGGCCAGCGCCTGTGCGTCGGCGAGGAAGGCGGCACGCGAGATCGCCCGGTCGCCGATGCGCGCCAGCGGGGCAGGCGTGTCGGCGATCAGTGGTCGAGTGACCTGCGGGGTATCTGTCACGGGTGCCTCAGCATCCGGTGGTGATCGACCCGCGCCAGCTCCATCAGATAGGCCAGGAAGCCGTTGTGCGGCTCGTCGCGCAGGAGCCAGCGGCGCAGCGGATACTCCAGCAGGAACAGGCCGGCCAGAAAAAGGTAGTTGATCCCGTTGGCAAACAGGGCCCAGGTGGTGGCGGTGGCGAACAGCGCCAGCCAGGCGGACACGATCGCCAGTCCGGCACACAGCAGGGCCCAGGTAATGGTGAGGTTGCGGGTGTAGCGGTGCACCGCGGCGGTGTCGGAGGCCCCCATGGCCAGGGCGTAGCGCGTGATCAGCGGGGTAGAGTCGCTGCGTAGCGAACGCGCGAACAGAAGCGACAAGAGCCCCATGATGAGCACCGGCAAAGCATACAGCAGCCAGGTGGCCATCCCGCCGAGGAGCAACAGGCTTATGCCCACGGCCAGGCTCGCGGCCAGCACGCCACGTCCGGTGGTGGCCAGCGAGGCCCATGCAGCCACCAGGATCAGGCTGGCCAGGATCGCCAGCGGCACCAGCGGGATCTCGAAGGTCACGCCGAGGACGACCGCGACCGGATAACTCAGGGCCACGCAGGCGGCGAGTGGGGTGTTCACGACGTGGCTCGGTTGGCCTCGATATGGGCGCTCAGCGCCCGCAAGGACGCGAAGATCTCGCGGTTGTTTTCGTCGTCCGACCGGATCTGGACGCCGTAGGCGCGGGAGATGGCCAGGGCCAGCTCCAGGGCATCGATGGAATCCAGCCCCAGTCCTTCACGGAACAGCGCATCTTCCGGCTCGATCTCCTCCGGCGCGACCTCCTCCAGATTAAGGCTGTCCACGATCAGTTGAGCGACTTCCTGTTCGAACGCTGTTTGTGATGGCACGTGTTCCCCCGGTGCAGTGATGTGCGCATTTTGTGATCGCCTCCGAACTTGCCGTTCGCGCGAGGGTCACCCTGCTGTGGGCGCCGATGATACCCACACCCGAGGGGCCGTGGTACCCTCGCGACCAGACCGGGTCGCCTTTCTGGGGTTGCGGGCGGGCAAGCGGAGACGTGATTTGATACAACCGGGACAGGAAGCCGTAACCGACGGGCGCTGCCAGGTGGTGGTGATCGGAGGAGGCCCCGCCGGCTCCACGGTGGCCTCCCGACTGGCGCAGAAGGGGCGCGACGTGGTGCTGCTGGAAAAGGCCCGGCATCCGCGCTTCCACATCGGCGAATCCCTGCTGCCGATGAATATGCCGTTGTTCGAGGAACTGGGCGTGGCCGAGGCCATCGCGGCAATCGGCATCCCCAAGCACGGGGCCGAGTTCACCATCCCCGAGGCGCCCGACGCGCCGCGAACCTATTACTTCGAGCGTGCCCTGAACGACGACACACCCGCGTCGGCATGCGAGGTGCGGCGTTCGGAGTTCGACCACCTGTTGCTGGAAAACAGCGCCCGCCTGGGTGTGCGGGTGCTGGAAGAGGTCACCGTCTTCGATGTCGCCCTGGCCGATCCCGCCAAGGGCGGGACCCAGCAGGTCACCGCGCGCGATGCATCCGGCAACACGCTGGAGTTCGAGGCCGATTTCGTGGTCGACGCCTCCGGTCGCGATACCTTCCTGGCGCGCCGTCTGGGCCTGAAGGCGCGCAACCCGGAACACAACAGCGCCGCGATCTTCGGGCACTTCAACAACGTGCCGCGGCGTGCCGGGCGCGATGCCGGCAACATCAGTATCTACTGGTTCCAGCACGGCTGGATCTGGATGATCCCGTTGCGCGACGGGGCGATGAGCGTGGGCGCGGTCTGTTTTCCCGAATACCTGAAGACGCGCAAGACCAAGCCCGAGACGTTCCTGTGGGACACGCTGAAGCTCTGCCCGCCGGCCTTCGAGCGCATGCAGGGCGCGGAGCTGGCCGGCCCGGTCAACGCCACCGGCAATTTCTCCTACCGCTCCAGTCAGGCCCACGGCCCGGGTTATCTGCTGGTCGGCGATGCGTTCACCTTTGTCGACCCGGTGTTCTCCAGCGGGGTCTATATCGCGATGTCGGGGGGCTTCCGCGCCGCCGATGCGGTGGATCGCTGCCTGGAGCATCCGGCGCGCTCCGCACGCTATCTGCGTGCTTTTGAGCGCGACGTGCGCCGTGGCGTCCGCCGTTTCTCCTGGTTGATCTACCGCTTCAACAGCCCGGTGATGCGCAAGCTGTTCATGGGTCCGCGCAATACCTTCGGGATGGAGCAGGCGGTGATCTCGCTGCTGGCCGGGGATGTCTACCGCAATACCCGTGTGCAGTGGTCCCTGCGCGCCTTCAAGACGGTGTACTACGTGCAGATGGCGCTGAACCTGCCGCGGGCCCTGGCCTTCTGGGCGCGGCGCCGGCGCAACGCGCGGCTGCACTTCACCGGCGGCACCACGCCCGAAGACGAGGCCTGAGAAGGCTCCCGTGGACGAGGTGCGCGTCGGACTGGGTCGCATCGGGCCGGACGGCCTGGCGACCTTTGCGCTGTCGAATCTGATCATCCTGGCCACCGGCGGCTTGTCCTGGCTGGCGCTGTGGCTCTACACCGTGCACTGGTCGCGGCGGCGGCGCTGCCCCGGGCGCGGGGACTGCATCCTGGTGCTGGGGCAGCAGCTGGAGTCGGGCGCGCCCGGTCCGGGCTACCGCCTGCGCCTGCTGCGTGCCGTGCGTCTGGCGCGCCGGAACCCCGATGCCCGGATCTTGGTGCTGGGCGGGCAGACCTCCGTCGGGGCTCCCAGCGAGGCCGCCGCGGGCGCGGCCTTTCTGCAACACCACGGGATCGCGGCGACGCGCATCCGTACCGAAGACGCCTCGCGGCATACGCTGGAGAATCTGCGCAATGCGCGCGATCTGCTGACGGCGACGGCGGAGGCCGGTGATGCGCCCCTGGTGCTGGTGACCAGTCGCTTTCATCTCGCCCGGGCGGTTGCCATCGCGCGCGGCATGGGATTGCGCGTCTGCCCCTGTCCGGCGGAGCCGGGCTCCACCGTATCGGCGGCGCGACTGGCGCGCGAATGCTGGATGCTGCACTGGTACCACACCGGCCGCACGCTGGCGCGCCTGATCCGCCACCGGGGCATGCTCGAACGGATCAGTTGATGTTCTTCAAGCGCGAAGCGCACGAAGACACGAAGGCGGGCAAGAGCGATCAGCGTCTTGTTAGACCCACGAGCCAAGACCCTTCCCGTCTCCCGTAAATGCTTTTCCGGTCTTTTGCGTGTGCCTCGTGGTGAACAGCGCCCTCACATCGCGCGGATGCGTTCGCGCTGGGCGGCCAGCTGGTCGCGGGTGGCGTGCATCTCGGCGACGCGGTCGCGTTCCTTCTGCACCACCTCGGCCGGGGCGCGGTCGACGAAGCTCGCGTTGGAAAGCCGCTGCTCGCTCTGTTCGAGGTTCTTGTCGAGCTTGCCGATTTCCTTGTCCAGGCGTGCGAGCTCGGCGTCCTTGTCGATCAGCCCGGCCAGCGGAATCAGCAGCTGCATGTCGTCGACCAGGGCCATCGCCGATTCCGGGGCCTCGTCGGCCGTGTCCAGCCAGGTGACGCTCTCGGGCTTGGCGAGGAACTCCAGCAGGCCGCGGTGGCGGGTGTAGCGCTCCTGGTCGGCGTCGGTCCAGTTCTTTACCAGCACCGGCAGCGGTTTGGCGGGGGCGATGTCCATCTCCGCGCGGATGCGGCGCAGCCCGGTGATGAAGTCCTTGACCCAGTCGAGCTCGGCCGTGGCGGTCGCGTCACGCGGGAAGCCGTCGCGGCCGGGCCAGGGGCGCTGCACCAGGAATTCGATGTCATCCGTGATGCCGGCATGCGGTTTCACACTGGTCCAGATGGCCTCGGTGATGAACGGGGTCACCGGGTGCAGCAGGCGCAGCAGGGCTTCGAGCACGGTGACCAGGGTATTGCGCGTGGCGCGCTTGACCGCCTCCGGCGTGGCGTCGTCGTTCAGCACCGGCTTGGTCAGCTCCAGGTACCAGTCGCAGTAGTCGTGCCAGGTGAACTCGTAGAGCGTCTGCGCGGCGAGGTCGAAGCGGTAGGCATCGAGCTGCGCCGTGGCGGTCGCGGCGGTGGCGGCCAGGCGGTCAAGGATCCAGCGATCGGCCAGCGTGCGGTGCTCCGCGGTATCGGCCGCGGCGGAGCAGTCGTGGCCCTCGACGTTCATCAGCACGAAGCGCGAGGCGTTCCACAGCTTGTTGCAGAAGTTGCGGTAGCCCTCGATGCGGCCGAGGTCGAACTTGATATCGCGCCCGGTGGTGGCGAGTGCCGCCAGGGTGAAGCGCAGGGCATCGGTGCCAAAGGCGGGGAAGCCGTCGGGGAAGGCCTTGCGCGTGGCCTTTTCGATCTTCTGCGCCATCTGCGGCTGCATCAGGCCGCGGGTGCGTTTGGCCACCAGGTCGTCGGCGCTGATGCCGTCAATGAGATCGATCGGGTCGATCACGTTGCCCTTGGACTTGGACATCTTCTGGCCTTCCGAGTCGCGGATCAGGCCGGTGACGTAGACCTCGCGGAAGGGGACATCGCCCATGAAGTGCTCGCCCATCATGATCATGCGGGCGACCCAGAAGAAGATGATGTCGAAGCCGGTGACCAGCACGCTGGTCGGGTAGAAATCCTTCAGTTCCTGCGTCTGCTCCGGCCAGCCGAGGGTGGAGAACGGCCACAGCGCCGAGCTGAACCAGGTGTCCAGCACGTCTTCGTCCTGTTCGAGCACCACGTCCGCGCTCAGGCCGTGCTTTGCGCGCACCTCGTCCTCGGAGCGCCCGACGTACACGTTGCCGTCGGTGTCGTACCAGGCCGGGATGCGGTGGCCCCACCAGATCTGGCGCGAGATGCACCAGTCCTCGATGTTGCGCATCCACTCGAAGTAGGTCTTCGACCAGTTTTCCGGCACGAAGCGGATGCGGCCGTCCTCCACTGCCTTGATCGCCGGTTCGGCCAGCGGGCCGGCCTTCACGTACCACTGGTCGGTCAGATAAGGCTCGACCACGGTGCCGGAGCGGTCGCCGCGCGGGACCATCAGCTTGTGGTCGTCGATCTTTTCGAGCAGTCCTTCTGTATCCAGGTCGCCGACAACCTTCTGCCGGGCCTGGTAGCGGTCCAGCCCGCGATAGGCGGCCGGCACGTTGTCGTTCATGCAGGCGTCGATGGTCAGGATGTTGATCACCGGCAGGTCGTGGCGCTGCCCCATCGCGTAGTCGTTGAAGTCGTGCGCCGGGGTGATTTTCACGCAGCCGGAGCCGAACTCGGCCTCGACGTAGTCGTCGGCGATGATCGGGATCTCGCGCCCGACCAGCGGCAGCCGGATGGTCTTGCCGATCAGGTGCTGGTAGCGCTCGTCCTCCGGATGCACCGCGACGGCGGTGTCGCCCAGCATGGTCTCCGGGCGGGTGGTCGCGACGGTCAGGTGCCCGGAGCCGTCCGCCAGCGGGTAGCGGAAGTGCCACAGGTGGCCGACCTCTTCCTCGGACAGGACCTCGAGATCGGAGAGCGCGGTGTGCAGCACCGGGTCCCAGTTGACCAGGCGCTTCCCGCGGTAGATCAGGCCCTCCTCGTGCAGGCGCACGAAGACCTCGCGCACCGCGTCGGACAGCCCTTCGTCCATGGTGAAGCGCTCGCGCGACCAGTCCATGGAATCGCCCAGGCGGCGCATCTGGCGGGTGATGGTGCCGCCGGATTCGGCCTTCCAGTCCCAGACTGCCTCGAGGAATTTCTCGCGCCCGAGGTCGTGGCGGCCCTTGCCGTAGGCGGCCAGCTGGCGTTCGACGACCATCTGGGTGGCGATCCCGGCGTGGTCGGTGCCGCCCTGCCACAGGGTGCGGTCGCCGTGCATCCGCCGGTAGCGGATCAGGGTGTCCATCAGGGTGTGCTGGAAGGCATGCCCCATGTGCAGGGTGCCGGTCACGTTCGGTGGCGGCAGCAGGATGCAGTAGTTGGCCTCGCCCGTCGCCGGCGGCGCGAAGACGTTCGCGCCCTCCCAGCGGTCGTACTGGGTCTGTTCGATGCTTTTCGGGTCGAAGCTCTTGTCCATGATCGCGGGCGCGCTCGGGTCGGAGTGTGGGGAAAGCCGCGCATTATAACGGCGCGGCGCGCTGGCCGCCCGGGGGATATGCCGTTGGCCGGCTGTCTGCCGTGCAGGCTGGCCCTGGTTCGTCATCCGGTGTTTACGGTGGCTTCGGTCCGCATACTGCCAGGCGCTGACTCGCCAGCGCGCCGCGAGGTACTTTCTTGCTTGCCCAAGAAAGTACCCAAAGAAGGGCCCCCGGATTCCGCCCGGGAACCTCGCTCCGGACGCGCTGGGCCGGCGGCGCTGAACTCGCTGCGCCTGCGGCTTCGCTCAGACATCCAGCGCCTTCTCCCGGCCCATCACGCCCTCCGCGAGGGGCTTCATACGGGAGGAGAAGGTCAAAACAGACGGTATCCCGTAGGGTGCGGTTGAGCGCAGCGAAACGCACCGTTCCCCACGCCGTGCGACACCCTGATGCGATTCGCTACGCTCATCGGCATCCTACGCCCCCCGGCGCCCGCTTCGCGGGCGCGGCACGCAACGGCCAGGGGCCGAGCGTGCCCAGGATGTTCGAAGACCTAGTCTTTATCCATGAGCACAATTGTCAGGCCAGCCGTTGTTTGACCTACCTCCCCGTTGTCGTCGCGCCGAGTGGAGAGGCTTTTCGCGGGACGATTCTAAATAGACACGGGGCGCTGGATGTCTGAGCGGAGCCGCAGGCGCAGCGAGTTCAGCGCCGCCCGCGAAAAGCCTCGGAGCGAGGGAAACCTGTGCCCCGACAGACGGTTTGAGACGTGGGACTTTGTGGGAAGTGGTTGGATGAAATGGGCTGGAATGGCTCTGTGATGCGGCTTTGAGGGGCGGTTATGGGGTCGATTCGGGACGGGGTGCGCGACAGGTGGTTTGATACCGGTTTCGGCATAAAGGGCCGAAAACGCGTCACGGGAGTGATATAGGTTCTGGGTTCCAGTTCTGGTCATCAGCGGCGTGGGATCGCCACAAAGCATCGGAAGTGCGCCCACCGAACGCGTCAACCTTCCCGGCCTGAAGTTTGACCTTCTGACTTTCTGAAGATGGACGCGTCAAAGTTACGCCCAAGTGATTGATGAGACGAAGTATTCGTTCGGCTTGTCAGCATCTTTTCGCCTCACCGAACATTGACCGCCATGAACTTCTTCAGGTGTTGCCGTTCCTGGTTGATTCGTGGTCTCGGAGGATTTCGAGGATGCGAGGTAGCGCCTCGGGCTTGATGTCCTGGTCGAGCAGCATCCCCATTAAACGCGTCATGGCGCGGCTGCCCGGGTCGTAGCCCACCACGCCCATTGCCTCTTCTACGACTTCGAGCGCCTGCTGGGTAGTCTCGATGGGTGCGGGTGTGGGGAGCGCCGGTGGCTCGGAGACCGCGTGGGCGCTGGGCTTCAGGTTTGCCCCGGCCACGCGCCGAGCGAACTCCTGTATGTCTTCCTCATTTGCGTCCGGGCCCATCTCGCGTTCGGCGTAGGCGCGCAAGCCGCTGCTGATTCCGCGCTCCTCTCCAGGGCGCTCCATTGGGCCCTCGCCTGTGGCCAGCCACTCAAGGCGCACATTGGCTGCCTGAGCGAGGCCGGCCATGGCACTGAATGATGGTGCTGCCTTCTCCCGCATGTAGCGATACAGCATATCCTCCGACACGCCAGCCGCGAATGCCGCAGATCGTCTAGACCCCACCCGCTCCGAAGCGGCCTTTATTCGAGTTCCGATTCCCGCCCGGAGAATCGGAACTCGATCTTCCCGTTCATTTCTCTGTTCCGATTCTCTGTTTTTATCTGTCATATCAGGAACCTAGAGTATTTCTGATGCGAGGTTGCAGATTATCTGAATCGGAACTGGCAAAAAGTCTTGCCGGACCTAGAACATCTGCGTTAGCATGGCTCCATGAATGCACGAGACGAAGCCAAAAAAACGGCGGATCCAGTGGACTGGCATCCCGCCGATATCGTCGCCGCCCTGCGCAAGGCCGGGTGGTCCCTACGCCGCCTTTCGCAGCACCACGGCTATGCGCCGACGGTGCTGCGCTCTGCGCTGGCCCGGCCGTGGCCGAAGGCGGAGCGCCTGATCGCCGAAGCGATCGGGGTGGACCCCGCGAGCATCTGGCCATCGCGCCAAAAACGGCGCAGGACTCGCACATGCTCCAGTCAGGATAGCACTTTCCCGCTAAATCCCGACCGCAAAAGTGCGGCTTCCGACACGAACGTGAACGTGGATGCGGCATGAACGAAGCGCTTTTGAACTGGGCTTACATCGACTTTAGGCGCCCGGCGGTGGACCGCCTAGGTGCTGGGCCGGGATTTGATTGGAGGCCTGCGGGCCGGGAGGGGTGCAAGTGAAGCGCCGGAACTGGAAGCGGGTGTACCCGCACACGATGCAGGAGGCCATCCGGCTGTGCCTGGACTGGGCCGCGCACCGGCACAACCGCGGTGTGGCGCGGGTGGCGGAGCTGATGGGGATCAGCGAGTGGACGATCTACAAGTGGATGAGCGAGGGCTCGATGCCCAGCTCGCGCATCCGCCCGTTCGAGTTCGCCTGCGACGCCACGTATGTGACCGAGTACATCGGCCATAGCGCGCGGAAGCTGGTGGTGGACATCCCGAGCGGGAGTGCCGCCGGGGGCGATGACCTGCTCGCGCTGAACGCGAAGCTCCAGGACGCGGTGCAACTACTGACGCAGTTCTATCACGGCGACCTGGACGATGACGCCGTGATCGGTGGGGTGACCGCCGCCATGACGGAGCTGGCGAAGCACCGGGTGAACGTGAGCAAGAGTGAGGCGCCGGAGCTGGAGTTGTTCGGGGGCGGGGCATGACTGCCGCCGGGCTCGAGCGCGACCAGGTGCGGGCATTCACTGCAGCCGAAACGACGGATCCAGACCTGATTCAGGCAATTCGAGCCGAGATCGATCACGGACTGGAAACGGGAGCTGCATTCCGTGAAGCCAAAGCAGCGTTAGAGCAGGCAATCGAGCGCCATCGGGGAGCGCATCCGGGAGGTGCGTCATGACGCGTTCGCCCCGAGCCTCAAGCGCAGAAGCCATTACCAATATCTGCTGGTGCCGCTCGAGCAAAACGCGCCACGTGGATCCGTTGATCTCGGCCCACGTCGTGGATTCGGGAGCCCATGCAAAGTGCTCTAGGGCTCGATCGGCCGCTTTTTCCGCCCGGCTGCGGTACGGAATTGTCCGGATTTTATGGATATGCGGCCGGAAGATTTCGTTCATGGGCCAGAGCTCCGACAGCACTTCCCATGGAGACAGAGGGGTTGGCGAGCAACTGTCCATGGGGCGACCCATGCGCTCTTCCATGAGCTGCATGGCGAGTTCGATTCCAGCTTTCTGCCTGTTCATTGGGGGCGTTCCTTCGTCGGTTGGTTCGGGTGGTACCGCCAACGGTAGCGAAGGGGTGCGCCCCCGCCAATCGAACGGGGTGGACCGTGGCTGAAGCGTGGTCCATCGCCATGCCCCAGGTATTACCCCGCAATGACCAAGCGCCCGAGCGGGCGCCCTTTGGAGGTGAGTGATGAGTACAGAACAGATCGAGCGCCCCACGCTGGGCGGGTTGCCTTTCCCCGTCCCGGTGGTGAACGAGGCCTGCCGCGCGGAGATCGCCGAGCAGATCCGCCGCAGCGCCGAGGCCAGGGAGCCCTACGACGAAATGAACGCCAAGGTGCGCGCGATCAAGGCGCGCCATGGCTACGGCGTCAGTGAGGAGGCGCCTTCTCCGTGAAGGTGAACCAGACCCATTGGCGCGCTGTTTCCAGGGCCTCTTTGGACTCGGCCGAAAGGTCGCCTTCCGGGATGGTCGAGAGGGCTTCGCTGATGCCCCAGGGGAGAGAAGGATGATGTTTGCTCAGTGCGGAAATCAGGCCGTGAAGGACCCACATTGCCGTCTTCGATTCGTCGGGGGTGTTGTCCATGGTGCGTGCTCCTGGGTGGTTGGCCCGGACAGCGTAGCCATGACCGGGCCTGCGCGCCACGGGGTGGAGCATGGCTGATCAGTGGTTCACCGCTAAGGAGCTGGCCGGGCAGCCGGGTATGCCGAGCACCGAGCGAGGGGTGCACAAGTGGGCAGAGAATGCCGGCATCGATCGCCGCAAGCGACGCCACGGTAAGGGGTGGGAATACCCCATCGATAGCCTACCCGCAGAAACCCGCACGGCGCTGGCGCTGCGTTCGGACCCGGATGCTCGAAGCGGGGCGGATGCCGCGCGCAAGCTGCGCGCCACCGAGCAGGTGAGCGCCGAGCAGGCCTGGGCCGGGCGGCAAGCGGGCCTGGCCGCGATGGTGGGTCTGGGCGCCAAGGAGCAGGCCCGCATGGATGCGCGGCTGGAGGTGCTGGACGCGGTGGCGCGGCTGCGCCGCAACGCGGCCCTGTCGCACAAGCGGGCGATCAGCCTGGTGGTGGAGCGCTACAACGCGGGCGAGCTGGATGTGACGCCCGCCACCCGCGAGGTGCTGGGGCCGGATATCTCGTCGGCGAGCCTCTACCGCTGGGCGCGCAAGCTGGAGAACGAGGGGCCGGCTGCGCTGGCTGGTCAGTACAAGGCGATCCAGCAGTCCGCGATCGAGGATCAGCCGGAGCTGTTCCGGTTCGCCGAGGCGTTCATCTCCGAGTACACGGAGTGCCGGGCGACGCAACTGGAGCGCGCGATCCATGTTCGGTTCCGGGGGCGTGAGGACCTGCGCATGCCGTCCAGGCGCGCGGTACAGCGCTGGCTGAAGGCCTACCGCGAGCGCCAGCACGAAGTGCTCACGCGGATCCGCAACCCGGACGAATGGAAGGGCCGCTACATGACGGCCACCGGCTCGGCGAGCGAGGGCACCGAACGGGTCAACCAGGTCTGGGAGCTGGACTCCACGCCCGGCGACATCATGCTCGAGGACGGGCGCCATGCCCTGATTGGGGTGATCGACGTGGCCACCCGCCGGGTCAAGCTGCTGGTGAGCAAGACCAGCCATGCCGTGGCCGTGGCCAGCCTGACCCGGCGCACGCTGCTGGACTGGGGCGCCCCGGAGATCGCCAAGACGGACAACGGCTCCGACTACACCAGCCACCACATGCGCCGCGTGTTCCAGGGGCTGGGGATCGAGCAGCACTGCTGCCAACCCTTCCAGCCCTGGCAGAAGCCGCACATCGAGAAGTTCTTTCGCACGTTCCAGCACGACCTGGTCGAGCTGCTGCCCGGATACATCGGGCACTCGGTCGGCGAGCGCCAGGCGCTGGAGGAGCGCCGCGCCTTCTCCGAGCGGCTGTTCCGCAAGGGCGAGGCGATGGAGCTGCGCATGACGGCCGCCGCGTTCCAGGAATTTGCCGATGACTGGGTCCAGAACATCTATCACCACCGCCCGCACAAGGGGCTGGACGGCACGACGCCGTTCGAGGCTGCCCAGGCCGCGCCGGGCGTGATCCGCCGGGTGCAGGACGAGCGTGCCCTGGACGTGTTGCTGGCCGAGGCCCCGGGCGAAGGCCAGCGGCGCGTGCGCAAGAAAGGCATCCACCTGGATCACGGCATCTACGACGCGCCCGAGCTGGCGGACATCCGCGGCGAGACCGTGCACGTGCGCTACGACGAGACCGACTACGGCCGGATCTACGTGTACCACCACGGCGAGTTCCTGTGCATTGCCGAGGACCCGAGCGTGTCCGGCGTCTCGCGCAAGGAAGTGGCCCAGGAGCAGCGCCGGCGCCAGGCCAAGCGCGTCGAGGCAGAGCGCCGCCGCCTGCGCGAGGTGGCCAAGCAGGAGCGGGTGCGCGACGTGGCGCAGGAGATCGTGGCGGCCAGCCGCGAGGACCGCGACAAGATCGCCGCGTTCCCCCGGCCCGAGACCGAGCACACCAGCGACGGCATCGACGCCGCGCGCGAAGCCGCCGACGCGCGCGAGCGGATCGACCAGCCGCCGGAGCTGGCGCCGGTCGATGAACAGGCCCTGGCCGAGGTGACCGAGCTGCTGCGCGAAGACCAGATCCAGGACGAGACGGCCGAGGACCGGTTCCGCCGCTGGATCCGCCTGCACGAGCAGGAGCTGGACGGCGCCGAACTGCCGGAGACCGACCGCTACTGGAAGCAACGCTACGAGGACACCAGCGAATTTCGCGGCCGGTATCTGGTGTACGAGGACTATGGCGCCCGCCCGTTCATGGGCGGGGGCCAAAAGGAAGGGGCGGAATGACCCGCCCCCCACACAAGGCCGCTGGCACGGCCTGCAACTACCTAGTGAGGCAATTATGAGACACCGCATTGTGCCCGTCAAAAACGTGGTTCGCCTGTCCGAGGCGAGCGACGCCCTGATCTACCGCAGCATGGGCATGCCCGGCATGGGGCTGATCTGGGGCCCCACCGGCTACGGCAAGACCACCGCCGCCACCTGGTTGATCAACCGCGTGCACGGCGTGTATGTGCGGCCGATGGCCACCAGCACGCCCACCAGCTTCCTCGGCAGCATCCTGCGCGAGCTCGACCAGGAAGCGCGTGGCAACTGCGCGCAGATGGTGGAGCGCATCGTCGAGGGGCTGGCCACCAGCAACCGCCCGCTGTTCGTCGACGAGGCGGACTACATCGCCGAGCGCGCCCGGCTGACCGAGACCCTGCGCGACATTCACGACCTCTCCACCGTGCCGGTCGTGCTGATCGGCATGGCCGGAATTCAAAGGAAGCTCGGGCAGCGCCAGCAGCTCTCCGGCCGCATCGCCCAATGGGTCGAGTTCGGCCCGGCGGACCTGGAGGACGCCCGCGCCCTGGCCGATGGCCTGTGCGAAATCCCGGTGGCGGACGACCTGCTGGAACGGCTGCACCGCGCCGCCGGTGGCGAGGTCCGCCGCATCACCGTCGGGCTGGGCCGCATCGAGCAGCACGGCCGCGCCCGCAGCCTGGACAGCATGACCCTGGGGGATTGGACGCTGGGGGATGAAGGGTTCTTCCTGCCGCGTGCCGAGCCGCGCCAGCGGGCGGGGGCCGGTGCCCGTCGCCCCGGCAAGATCGCGGCATTCGGGGGTCGGTAATGGTGCGTCGTATGAGCCCACCGCGCGTACCGCCACACCCCGCGCGCAGCGCCCGCGCCCGCATCTGGCAGTCCATTCGCGTGCTGCGCCAGTTCGACCTGGCCACGCTCGCCGCCACCGCCGAGGCGCAGTACCACAACGTCTCGTGCTACGTGCGGGCCCTGCGCCGGGTCGGTGTCGTGCGCCGCCATTGCGGGCATCGGCCGGGTGTGCCGGGGGCGGGAGGCCGCTATGCGCTGATCCGCGACCTGGGGCCCTACGCCCCGCGCACGCAAATGCACGGCGGCGTGTACGACGCCAACGCCCACCAGACCCTGTACCCCGAATCGAAAGAGGCCACCGATGACTGAAGTGACCGCAGCACCCAACGAATGGCTCGACGCCCTGCGCGCCGAGTGCCAGCGCACCGGCAGTCAGGCCACCGTCGCCCGCGCCCTGGGCTACAGCCCGGCCGTGATCAACCAGGTCCTGCGCGGAACCTACGGCGGCAATGTCGAGCGCGTGCGCGAAGTCGTGGAGGGCGCCCTGCTGGGCATCACCGTGGACTGCCCGATCCTCGGCGACATCCCGCGCGATGCCTGCCTGCGCCACCAGGACCGCGAGTTCGCGGCCACCAACCCCTCGCGCGTGCAGCTCTATTACGCCTGCCGCAGCGGCTGCCTCAACAGCCATCTGCCCAAGGAGTACTGACCATGCAGACCCATGACACCGCCGTGGCCTACGTGCCCGGCCCGCTGCATCCCGACCTGTTCGGCGGCGAGACGCCGATCACCATCCCGGTGAAGGCCGACGACCTGAAGGTATTTCAGGTGCGCGTGAGCTGGCTGGAGTGCCACCGCGATTATTGCCGCATCACCGTGGCGGCGCCCAACGAGAACGCGGCCCAGCAGGCCGCCCTGCAACACGCCGAAGACCAGGACCTGGGCGAGGACGGCGACGACTACGAGGTGGAGACCTGCGACCGGCTCGACCGCCTGCCCACCGAAGAGGAAGTGCTCGCGTGGAACGAGCGCCGGGGAGGTGAGCCGTGCTGACTGCTGCCCCCATGGATCCCCGCGTGGCGGAGGACCGCGCCCGTCTCGCGCGGGTGCAGGCCAGCGGCCAGGCGACCGTCGAGTACGCCTGCCCGGCGTGCACGTCCGCGCTCTGGGAGCTGGTGCCCAGCGCCACGCTCGAGCCGTACACCACCTTTGCCGTGTGCCCGACCTGCGAGGCGATGCACCACCGCATTACCTGGGCGGACGCCACCGTCGAGACCAACGACCTGGCCGGCGGTCTCCACCGCCCGGCCACCACCCTGACAGGAGCCGCGACATGATGCCGCACACCTCGACTCTGCCGAGCGCCCTGGGCGCGGGCAACCAGCACCTGCTCGAAGCGCTGAACAAGGCGCAGACCGTGGCCACCCTGCTGGCCGAATGGGGCTGCGCCGTCACCCGCGTGGAGGCCGCCGAGCGCAACCCCGTGATCTGGATCACCCGCCCGCCGGCCCACCTGGACCTGCCGCGGGTATGCAAGGTCACCCGCGTGCGCGGGGCTGGCCTGCCGCCCGAGCGCCTCTATGCCACCCACTACATGGGCTGTCAGGTCCAGTGGCTGGCCCATTAACCCGGTCGTGAGGAGCGCGTAATGCACCCGGAAAACCCCTTTATGCAGGTCCGCGAAGGCCTCGGAAAGACCGAGGACCCGACCGTGGAGGGCCGCCTGGCCCGTGTGCCCGAGCTGGGCCTGGACGAATGCCAGGCCGCGCTGGACATGCCCCACCTGCAAGCCACCGTGCGCGCCGCCGTCAAGCGGCGCATGAACCAACTGATCCGCGAGGAGCGCGCCCGGATCGACCGGGCCGCCCACGCGGCTCGCAGCTAAGGAGACCCCAAGCCATGACCGAGACCGCCGCCCCCTACGACACCGAGGCCGTCCCCGACGGCTACATGAAGAACAGCGCCGGACACCTGGTGCCGGAAAGCCAGGTGCGCGAGCACGACAAGCTGCGCGACCAGACGGCGCGTGACCTGACCGCCGAGGCGCTGGAACTCAACCGCCGCCTGACGGCGTTCAAAAAGCGCGCCCTGGCGGATATCGCCGACCTGGTCAGCGTCGCGGCCAGCCGCTACGAGGTCCACCTCGGCGGCAAGAAAGGCAACGTCACCGTGACCACCTACGACGGCCGCTACCGCGTGGTGCGCTCCTATGCCGAACGGCTCTCGTTTACCGAAGAGCTGGAGGCCGCCAAGGAACTCATCAACCAGTGCATCGAGCGCTGGAGCGAAGGCGCCAACGTCAACATCAAGGCGCTGGTGGATCGCGCATTCCGGACCGACAGCCAGGGCCAGATCAAGACCACGGCCGTGCTGGAGCTCCTGCGCCTGGAGATCGAGGACGGGGACTGGGAGCGCGCCATGGAAGCCCTGCGCGACTCGATCCAGACCACCGGCACCGCCGTGTACATCCGCGTGTACGAGCGCCGCGACGGGACCGACCAGTACCGGCCCATCCCGCTCGACCTCGCGGCCGTTTAGGAGGGGACCCTGATGAGCACACCTGCACCGCAGAGCGCGGACCTCGCCTGGCAGGCGGGGCATCGCGCCTTCGAGGAACGCCCGGAACAGACCGTCGCGCAGGCCGAGGCACGCGTGGGCGTGCGCGAGGACGAGACCGTCCTGCGCACCGCCTTCCTGCTGGGCTGGCGCGCCGCTCGCGAGGGCGTCCCGTTCCGCGTGATTCATCGCGCCTGCGCACCGTACTGACCCTGGAGGCCCGCCATGCACGCCGCCCGACTGTCCCACTCGCCCCGCCTGCAGCGCGTCCTGAACCTGCTGGAGGACGGAGAACCGCACAGCACCATGGAGATCATCCTCGGCGCGCAGGTGTGCGCGGTGAACAGCATCGTCTCCGAGCTGCGCGCCAACGGCGAGCACATCGAGGCCCGCGTGATCGACGGGCTGTGGCACTACCGCCTGATCCGGAGTGCATCGTGACCGCGCGGCGCGCACGCCCGGCCCTGCGCGATGGCCATTGCTGCCCCGTGTTCACCCCCGCGCAGATCCGGCGCGGGCTCGACTCCGGGCGCTTTCGCATCACCGCCATCGGCATGGAGCGGCTGTGCAGCCGTTGCGCCCAGTACTGGCCGCTGGATACCGAGTTCTGGCAGTGGACGCCGCGCAAGTCCGGCGGCGTGCACAACTACTGCAAGGCCTGTGACCGCGAGCGCCGCGACGGCCGCAAGCCCTACAAGGACCGCCGCGCGGAGGTGTGCCATGCCGGATGACCGCCGCCGCAAGGACCTCGCCAAGATCCACATGGCCGCCAAGGCGCTGGGTCTGGACCGTGCCACCTACGAAGGCCTGCTCACCCAGGTGGCCGGCGTGACCAGCGCCGCGCACCTGACGGCGGACGGCCGGCGCAAGGTACTGACCCGGATGCGCCAGCTTGGCTGGGGCGAGCGCTACGGCCGCAAGCGCCCCGCTGCCCCCTCCGGGCGCAGCCCGCAGATCGCCAAGATCGAGGCCCTGTTGGCCGATATCGGCAACCTCCAGCAACGCGCCGTGCCCTGGCAGTACGCCGACACCATCGCCCGCCGCGTGTGCGGGGTGGACCGCGTCGAGTGGGTCCCGACCGACCAGCTCCACAAGGTGATCACCGCCCTGACGGTGCGCCGTAATCGCCTGATGCCCAAGCAAACCGAGGAATCCGCCTGATGCGCCTGCGCTGCCCCACCTGCTACACGGAGTCCAGCGTCGAGGCGGTACTGGAGGACGAGGCCGCGCGCGACCTGATGGCGCTGCTGGCCGATCAGCCGCGCGACGTCAGCCGCCCGCTGGCGCGCTACCTGGGGCTGTTCCGCCCCAAGACCCGGGCGCTCGCCTGGGAACGCGCCCTGCGCCTGGCGCGCGAGACGCTGGCCCTGGATGCGGATCCGGCGCGGCTGGGGCAGGCGCTGTCCGATACGGTGGAAGCGATGCGCGTCAAGCAGGAAGCCGGCGGCTGGCGCCCGCTCACCAACCATCAGTACCTCTCGCGTGTACTGGAGAGCGTGACCGTGCGGGGCGTATCCTCCGGCCCCAGTGCCGAGACGGCCCCGGCCCCGGCCGCGCCGCGCTCCAAGGGCGGGCAGATCCTCCAGATGCTGGAGGCCTACCCGACCGAGGCGGGCGACGACCGGCCCGAGTGGTTCGTGCGCGCCGTGTGCACCGGCCTGCGCGAGCTGGTGTTGCGCTCGCTGGAGGGCCAGCCGGCGGCCGATCTGTGGGGCGAGGTCATTCCGCACTGGATCAACGCCCTGTACCCGCGCCGGGAGTGGCGCGAGGACTGCCGCTTTCGCGGGGCCGAGCGTCTGGCGCTGGCGTTTCGCATGACCGGCGAGCGCACCAGCCGCTGGCCGCAGCCAGCGGACATCCTGGAACACGTCCCGAGGGCCTGATGCCGTGACCGACTGGAACGCCGTCTACGACTGTCTGCCGCCGCAAGCGGCCGAGCTGGCCGACATCATCGGCCTGCCGGCGCTTCAGGCGCTGGTGGACACCGCCGGCGGCACCACGGTGCACGTGCCCCAGCCGCAGTACCTGCGCGACGATCACCGCCTGGTGCAGGCCCTGGGCTGGAGCGCCGCGCGGCAACTGGCCCAGCACTACCAGCGCGAGCGCGTCGTGGTGCCCCGCTGCGTGGACGCCCTGCGGGCCGCGCGTGACGAGGAAGTCCGTGCCCTGACCGAGGCCGGGTGGAGCGCCCGCCATCTGGCGCTGCGCTATCATTTGACCGAACGCCAGATCAAGAACATCCGGGCGCGCTCGCGCCACGCCGACCCGAGTGCGCAGCAAAGCCTCTTCAACGCCGCCCCATAGGCCCCTCTGGCGCGCCGCCATCACGGCGTCTATGATGCGCCGATCCGCACCCCGAAACCGCCCCGCACCCTCCCCGTGAAGCCGTTCACCGCCGCCTGACCCCGGGCGCATTTCTACCCTGCCGGTACATCGTAACCGCAGGGACACCCCGTGAGCCGAGCCCGCCCGATCGACGCGATCGATCACCTCATCATCCACTGTTCCGCGAGCCCCAACGGCCGCGCGGACACGGCCGCCGACATCGACCAGTGGCACGCCCGCAACGGTTGGCGTCGCGGTGCCCCGCATGGCGGCGCCAACGATCTGCATCACATCGGCTACCACTGGGTGATTGAGCTGGACGGTCATGTGGCCGCCGGCCGGGGTCTGCTGGAAACCGGCGCGCATGCCGGCCCCGCCATGAACGGCCGCTCCGTTGGCATCTGCCTGATCGGCACCGACCGCTTTACCCAGGCGCAGTGGGATCAGCTCGCCTGCCAGGTGCGCCGCCTGCGCGACAAGCTGCCGGGCGAGGTGACCATCATCGGCCACCGCGACGTGCCCGCCAACAAGCGGTGCCCCGGGTTCGACGTGGCCGGCTGGCTGGAACGCGGCATGGAGCCCGAGCCCGATCAGATCCTGGAGGTGGCCTCGTGATCTCGTTACTCGATACCCGCGGCAAGCCCAGCCGCACGCTCCCCTTCGTGGCCGTGTCGTGGCTGGTGGTCACGGTGCGGTTTGCCCTGGGCGGGTTGGAGCTCGGGCCGCTCGGCACCATGCCGGCCATGACCGCCGCCGAATACGGCCCGGCCGTCTCCCTGATCCTGGCGATCTGGATCGGGCGCGAGTGGAAAGCCAAGGACCTGGAAAAGGGGGTCTCCCATGGGAATGGTTGAGGGGGTGCTCGGCCTGATCGGGCTGCTGTTTGCGGCGATCGCCTATGGCCTGAAGGCTCGCGGGGATCGCGAGCGGGAGCGCGCCGATCGCGAATCCGAGCGGGCCAATCGCAATGAGCAAGCCAGCCAGACCCAGGCCCGTGCCAGCGAGCGCTTGCGCAAGACCGAGCAGCGCCAGGAGTCCGAGCGGCGCGAGCCGGACACGAAGGATCGCCGCGACCTGGAGAACGACTGGTGAGGGCCGCACTCGTTCTAGTGCTGGCCGCCGGCGTGCTCGCCGGGTGCGCCACCCCGCGGGTGGAGTACGTGACCGCACCGCTGCCGATGCCACCCCGCCCCGAACTGCCCGCGATCCAGGGCGAGGCCCTGCAATGCCTCGCGGAGGACGACTACCGCGCGCTGGTCCAGCGCGATCGTCTGCGCCGCGAGTATGCCGAGCAGCTCGAAGCGGTGATCGAGAGTACGCACGGAGAGCCGCGCTGATGCCTTTTGACGAACGCTATGTGGTCAGCTCCGAAAAGCAGGTCGCGGCCGAGCTCGAGCACGCGCTGGACCGGATGCGGAATCGCGATCGCGGCACGGCGCCCGTGATGATCGACGGACAGCCCTGCTGTGCCGAATGCGAGGAACCCATGCCCAAGCGGGCACGGCTCGGCTACGGCCGCTGCATCGACTGCCAGAGCCGGCATGAAAGGACCCAGGGGGAATGATGGAGTTTGTGATCGACTGGCGCGGCATCGGGGTGCTGGCCAGCTTGTTCGTGACCTGGAGCGGCGTGCTGTTCTGGATCATCAAATGGCTGCTGGACCGTTACCAGCACCACCTGGATGGGCGGCTGAACGACCTCGATGCCAGCCACAAAGAGAAAAGCCAGGAAGTGGCTCGGGTGGAGCGGGACCTGCTCAACCTGAAAGCCGAGATCCCGGTGCAGTACGTGCGCCGGGACGACTACGTACGCGGCCAGAGCGTGATCGAGGCCAAGCTCGACGCGCTGGCCGGCAAGCTGGAGCAGACCCGAGTGGAGGCGAATCGTGACCATTGATCCGGAACGCGTGCGCCGCGAGAACATCCGCTGGCACGGCATCCTGACCCTGAACCACGCGCGCCCCGAGGGCGCCTGGGAGGAGCAGGTACTGGCCGTGACCCAGGCCGTCTACCCCGATGCCACCGCCCTGGAGGTGCGGCGCGCGCTGGACTATCTGCATGCGCGCGGGCTGGCCACCGTGGAGCGACTGCCCGAAGGGCGCTGGTACGCCACGCTCACCCGCCACGGCATCGACATGGCCGAGTACACGATCGACGCCGATCCCGGCCTCGGCCGTCCGGCCAAGTACTGGTGATCCCATGCCCCAGCGTAGCGCAGTGAGCCAACTGCCCGAAGAGGTTCGCTCGGCCCTGGACCGCCGTCTCGCGGAGCAGGGGTTCGCGAACTATGACCGCCTGGTCGAGTGGCTGACGGAGCAAGGGTTCCAGATCAGCCGGTCGGCCGTGCACCGCTACGGCCAGGCGCTGGAAGAGCGCCTGGCGGATATCCGGGCCTCCACCGAAGCGGCGCGGCTGATCACGGCCGAGGTCGAGGACGCGGAGGACAACCAGTCTTCGGCCCTGTTGCGGATGATCCAGTCCGAGATGTTTCAGGTGCTGATGAACCTGCGGCAGGCGAACGACGCGGAGCTGGACGCCGACCAGCGCGTGGCGCTGCTGGCCCGCGCCGGCAAGGCGGCGGCCGAAGTGGCACGCGCCAGCATGACGCAGAAGAAACTCGCGGCGGACGTGCGGCGTCAGGCGCAGGCCGAGGCCGCCGAGCGGGCGGAGACCGTGGCGCGCAAGGCGGGGGTCTCGGCCGAAGGTGTGGCGGCCCTGCGCGCGGCCATCCTCGAGGAGATGGCGTGAGCGCGCCCGGATCCGTGTTGCTCGGCTACCAGCGCCGCTGGGTGCTGGATGACGCGGCGGTCAAGGTGATCGAGAAATCGCGCCGCATTGGCCTGTCCTATGCCGAGGCCTCGGACGCCGTGCTGCACGCGGCGGCCGAAGACGGCGCCAACGTCTATTACATCTCCTACGACAAGGAGATGACGCAGGGCTTTATCCAGGACTGTGCCCACTGGGCGCGGGCGTTCCAGGCGGCCGCCAGTCAGATCGAAGAATCCGTGATCGAGGCGGACGATCGGCAGATCCTGACCTACGTCATCAAGTTCGACAGCGGTCACCAGATCCAGACCTTCAGCTCCAACCCGCGCAACCTGCGGTCCAAGGGCCGCCCGGGCGAGCGGCTGGTGATCGACGAGGCGGCGTTCGTCGACGACATCGAGGAGCTGCTGAAGGCCGCCATGGCGATGACCATGTGGGGCGGCAAGGTGCGGATCATCAGCACCCACAACAGCGAAGAAAACCCCTTTAACCAGCTCGTAAACGACATTCGGGCCGGGCGTTATCCCTACTCGCTGCACCGTGTCACGCTCGATGATGCCCTGGCCGATGGCCTGTACCGGCGCATCTGCGAGGTGACGGGGCAGCCCTGGTCGATCGAGGCCGAGCGCGAATGGCGCCAGGCGATGGTCGATCGCTACAAGCCCAACCAGGATGAAGAGCTTTTTTGCATCCCGGCCCGCGGCGGCGGCGCCTACATGACCCGCGCCCTGGTCGAACCGCGCATGGCGCCCGCCCCCGTGCTGCGCTTTGCCGGCGATGACGCCTTCAACGCCGCACCCGAGCATGCACGCCGGGTGCAGATGGACGACTGGATCCGCGACGAGCTGATCCCCCACCTGCGCGACCTGGACCGCGACCGGCGCCACACCCTGGGCATGGACTTCGCGCGCAAGGGGCACCTCTCCGTGCTGGCCCCGATGGAGATCGGCGCGACCCGGCATCGCACGGTGCCGCTGCTGGTGGAGATGCGCAACGTGCCGCACCGGCAACAGGAGCAGGTGCTGTTCGCGCTGGGGGACCGCCTGCCGCGCCTGGCCGGCGTGGCGGTGGATGCCGGCGGGCCGGGCAGCTTTATCGCCGAGGCCGCGCACGACCACTGGGGCTCGCTGGTCGATCAGATCGCGTTCAGCGAGGGCTGGTACCGCGACAACATGCCGCGCCACAAGGCCCGCTTCGAAGACGGCACGATCACCATCCCCCTGGATGACGACGTGCTGGAGGACTACCGCGCCTGGCGCCTGGTGCGCGGGGTGCCGCGCCTGCCGGATGCCACCACCGACCGCAGCGGCCAGCGGCACGGGGACGCCTCCGTGGCCATTGCGCTCGCGGACTACGCCAGCGAGCACGAAGCCGGCCTGATCGACTACGCATCCACCGGCGAGACCCGCGCCGGTATCGACATTGACGACGCCCCGCGCTTCGAAGCCCGCGATGCCGGCTGGGGCACGGTGGGCGGCGGGACCGATCTGGGAGGCTACTGATGGCAGACAAAGTCGAGACCGGCGAAGTCGCCGGCACGCAGGACGGGCGCGACATCACGCGCGGTTGGGTGGGCCCGCTGGAGCTGATGCAGCCCCAGGACACCGTGCTGCTGACGCGCGGCGGGGGTGACCTGACCCTCTATAAGGAGCTGTACCGCGACGACCAGGTGAAGACCGCGTGGGGGCAGCGCCAGCGCGCCGTGGTCTCGGCCGAGTGGGAGGTGGAGGCGGGCGGCAACCGACGCCAGGACAAGGCCGCTGCGGACATGCTGCGCGACCAGCTCCACCATATCGGCTGGGACCGGATCACCGAGCAAATGCTGTTCGGCATCTTTTACGGGTACGCCGTGGCCGAGCCCATGTGGACGCGGGACGGCGGCCACGTGGCACTGGACAGCATCCAGGTACGCGACCGGCGGCGCTTTGGGTTCGACGGCGAGGGCCGCCTGCGCCTGCGCACGATGAGCCAGCCGCGCGGCGAGCTGTTGCCCGAGCGCAAGTTCTGGACCTTCCGTACCGGGGCCGATCACGATGACGAGCCCTACGGCCTGGGGCTCGGGCACTGGCTGTACTGGCCGGTGTTCTTCAAGCGCTCGGGTGTGCGCCTGTGGCTGAAGTTCCTGGACAAGTTCGGGCAGCCGACCGGCAAGGGCACGTTCCCGCCCTCCGCCACGGCGGCGGAGAAGCAAAAGCTCCTGGACGCCCTGCGCGCCCTGCACACCGACAGTGGCGTGATCGTGCCCGAGGGCATGGACATCGAGTTGCTCGAAGCGGCGCGCTCCGGCACGGCGGACTACACCGCCCTGTACGACCGGATGAATGGCGCGATCGCCAAGGTGATCCTGGGGCAAGTGGCCACGGTGGAGGGTACGCCCGGGCGCCTCGGCAGCGACGATGCCCAGCAGGACGTGCGCCTGGACATCATCAAGGCGGATGGTGACGTGGTGTGCGAGTCGTTCAACCGCTCGATCGCCCGCTGGCTGACGGAGTGGAACTACCCCAACGCCACGCCGCCGCGCGTGTGGCGCAAGACCGAGCAGCCCGAAGACCTGAACACCCTGGCCGAGCGTGACGAGCGCGTCTCGCGACTGGGCTACAAGCCGACGCTCGACTACATCCGCGAGCACTACGGCGACGGGTGGGAAGAGAAGCCGCAGCCCGATCCGATGGCCGGGGGCATGGGCGGCCCCGCCTTCGCCGAGGACGACCCGCCGCCCACGGAGGACGGCGAAGAGCAGGCCGCGCAACTGGAACGCCTGGCGACCGAGGCGGAGGCCGGCGAGAACGCCCTGGTCGACGCGATCCGCGAAACGGTGGATGCGGCCGAGAGCCTGGAGGACCTGCGCGACCGCCTGGTCGAGCGCCTTGAGGACCTGCCGGTCGAGGATCTGGCGCAGGCCATGGGAGATGCCCTCGCGGCGGCCCAGCTCGCCGGGCGGGTGGACCTCCTCGAGGAGGCGAGCTGATGGCCGAGTACGGATCACTGCCCTTTAACGAGCAGATCGACTACCTGCGCGAGAAGGCGGCCATGCCCTCGCGCGCCTGGACGGACGTCTACGGCCGCGAGCACGACCACGCCTTTACGGTGGCCGGCGCCAGTCGCATGGCGATCGTCGAGGACTTCCAGCGCTCGATTCAGGACATGATCGACAACGGCCAGACGATTGCCGATTTCCGCCGCGACTTCGACGACATCGTGCAGCGCCATGGCTGGTCCTACCGGGGGGCGCGCGGCTGGCGCACCCGCGTGATCTACGAGACCAACCTGTTACAGAGTTACCACGCCGGGCGCGAGGCGCAGATGGCGGACCCCGAGCTGCGCGCGCAGCGGCCCTATGGGCTGTACCGCCACGGCGGCAGCGAGGACCCGCGCGAGGAACACCTGGCACACGATGGCCGCGTGGTCCCCCTCGATGACCCCTGGTGGGATGTGTGGAGCCCGCGCAACGGCTGGGGCTGCAAGTGCAAGAAGTACGCGATCTCGGCCGAGGAAGCCGAGCGCCGGGGCCTGACCGTCTCCGAGCAGGGCCCCGCGATCGAGACGGAGACCCGTACGGTGGGCGTGAACGGGCCCAACCCGCGCACCGTCGAGGTGCCCAAGGGGATCGACCCCGGGTTCGAGCATCGCCCCGGTGGTGATCGCGTGCGCGGCGTCAGCCCGCCGCGCATGGCCCGGCCCATGGAGCAGTCCCCCACGCAGGTCGTGCCCGACCGCCGCGCGGCCGACCCCCTGCCCGAGGCGCGCGATGTGGATCTCGACTGGCTGGGTGACGAGGCCACGGCCGAGGACGCCGTGGATGCGTTCCTGGACGAGTTCGGCACCGGCCGCGGGCGGGACCCCGCGTACTACACCGATGCCTTGGGCGAGCGCCTGGCGATCTCCGATGCGCTGTTCGACAACGGGCGCGGGGGTCTGGACGTGGGCGACCTGCAACAGGCCCGCAGCCTGCGCGCGGCCGCACGGGCGGTGCGCGAGCCGGACGAGATCTGGGCGGCGCTGGAGCGCGACGGCGAAGGCGCGGCCGTATTGCGCCGGCGCTATCTGACCCGCTACCAGGGTCCGCAAGGCCCGGCGGTCGCGGTGATGGAGTGGGCCCGCAACGGCTGGCGTGCGCGCGGCGACCTGGACGACGCCGGCGGGGATGCCCTGCGCCGGGGTGTGCGGCTGTATCGCCGGGGCGAGGGCTCGTAATGGCCGGCGTAAACGTGCGTTACGAGATCCGCGACGACCGGGTGCGCCGGGCGCTGGAGGCGCTGGGCCGTCGCGCCGCACGCATGGACGCCCCGCTGCGGGCGATCGGGGAGGACCTGCAGCTCTCGCACCGCGACCGCTTCGATCAGCAGATCTCGCCCGAGGGGCACCCGTGGGCGCCGCTGTCGCCGGAGTACCAGGAGCGCAAGGCGCGGCGGGCGGACGAGGTCCTGGTGCTCAACACCTACCTGCGGGACACGCTGCGCTACGACGTGGCGGCCGGGCGTCTCGAGTTCGGGACCGATCGGGTGTACGGGGCCACGCATCAGTTCGGCGATGACGCCCGGGGCATTCCGGCGCGCCCCTGGCTGGGCCTGTCCGACGCGGACGAGCAATCCGCCGTGCGCACCCTGCTCGACTACCTGGAACGACCGCTCCGGGGCGGTCGCGGCCCGAGCCAATGAGAGGCGATTTGAGCGGCGATCACTCCCGCCCCGCCATACCCGGACCACTCCGAACCCGTTAAACGCGTGACGCGTGATTTAACAGCCCTTCACGAATGCGCAGGGCGGTCATCGAAAGCGAAGGAGAATGTGTGAGCTGGATACGGCACGAATGGTTGGTTGCGCCCCAGATGGCGCCGGCCGCCCTGGTCTGGGTGACGGGCGCCGGCCAGCGCGAGCTCGCGCGCGTGGATTCGCTATTCTGGGAGCCGGGCCTGACGTACCGACCCTGGTGCGACCACGCCGGCTTCCAATATATCAGCCGGGACGGCCTCGAGACCTGGGCCCAGTGGGTGGGGACCGCGGTGTGCGGGTGCTGTGCTCAACAGTTTGAGGCCCGGCCCGTACCGGGGGCGACCCTGATGTGGGTGAACCCGGAGGGACTCGCCGGGCGATCCCGGTTGGCGCCGCAATCCCACGCCCATCCCGGGCCCTGGCGGGGGTCGCTGTACAAGGTGTGGGGGCCGTAAGAGCCGCACCGCCCGGAGCCGGGCTTTACATCCGCCGATTAAATGACGTTTAAATCCCACCGGCGGGACTTCTCGTTAAGGATGAGAATCACCCCGGCGGGGTTTTTTGGCGCCTTAGGCGGGCTCTCCGTGGCTTGCCAGGTTCGCCGAGCGCGGACGAAGGACGAGATGGAGCGTGCTTGGTTTCCCCAGCCGAGTTGGGGCACGATAGAAGTCCTGCGACACCCTGCCCCCAAGCGGTGAAACCCTTCACCTACTGACGCTCTCCCCGGGCGTTTCAAGATGGCCTCCAAGCAATCGGAGGCCGCCATGCAATCGATCCAGATCTTCAAGCCCGGACGGCACAAGGCCATGGACGGGCGCGCCCTGGAGTTTTCCGAATCCGACCTGCAAGCCTCGGCGGACGCCTACGACCCGGCGCTGCACGAGGCGCCGCTGGTGGTGGGCCATCCCCGTAGCGACCACCCGGCCTACGGCTGGGTGCGCGGGCTGTCCTACGGCGAGGGCCTGGAGGCCACGCCCGACCAGGTGGACCCGGCGTTTGCCGAGATGGTCAGTGCCGGTCGCTTCAAGAAGGTCTCGGCGTCGTTCTACCCCCCCAACGCGAAATCCAACCCCGTGCCGGGCGTGTACTACCTGCGCCACGTGGGGTTCCTCGGTGCGCAGCCGCCGGCCGTGAAGGGCCTGAAGGCGGTGGAGTTTGCCGATGCGGATGACGACGTGGTCACGCTGGAGTTTGGCGAGGTCGAGGGCGGCCTGCTGAAAGACATCCTGCGTCGGCTGCGCGAGTACCTGATCGCCGAGCGTGGCACCGACACCGCCGACCAGGTGGTGCCCTCGTATGCGGTGGAGGAGATCCAGCGGGATGACCCGACCTCCCCCGACCCCATGTATTCCGAGCCCGAACCCCAGGAGGTATCCGCCGTGGACAAGGCCGAACTGGAGCGCCGCGAGCGCGCCCTCGCCGATCGCGAGGCCAAGATCAATGAACAGGAAGCACAGTTCTCCGAGCGCGAACAGCAGCTCCAGGAGGACGCGGCGAAGCGTCGGCGCGAAGCCCACGCCGCGCGGGTCGACCAGGCGGTCGAGGCCGGCCGCCTGCTCCCGCGTGAGCGGGATGGCGTGCTGGCGTTCCTGGAGGCGCAGGACGCCGAGGCGGTCGTGGAGTTTGGCGAAGGCGACGACGCCACCCAGGCGGATCCGCGCGAATGGTTCCTGGAGTTCCTGGATCGCCAGCCGGTGGCGGTGGACTACGCCGAGCGCGGCGGGCGCCGGGACGGCGAGAACGCCCCGGCCGCGTCGGTGGACGTGCCCGACGGTTATGAGGTGGACCCCCAGTCCGCAGCGCTGCATCGCAAGGCGCTGGAGTACATGGAGGCCCACCAGGTGGACATTGTCACGGCGGTGAACGCCGTGCAGCGAGAGGAGGCGTAAGCCATGCAGAACACGGCCCTGTTGACCCATACCGTCTCCGCCAGTGGCGGAGTGACCAAGCACCGCTGCGTCGGCTTCGACGGCGCGCAGGTGGATACCAACGGCGCGCTGGCGCTGGGGGTGGCCCGTAACGATGCCGAGGACGGCGACGATCTGGCGGTGGTCGCCAAGGGTACGGCGATTGCCGAGGCCGGCGGCGTGGTGGCCGTTGGCGACGAGCTGGTCGCCGGCACCGACGGCCGCGTGATCGTGAACCCGGACGCCGGGGGCGAGCACGTCGTGGGGCACGCCCTGGAGGGCGGCGACTCCGGCCACTTCATCGAGATCCTGCTCCGCTAAAGCGGGCGAAACGCAACGGTTAAGGAGCGTTTGACATGACCATGAATACCAGCCAGGTCCGGGTGATCAACCCGATTCTGACCGAAGTCGCCCAGGGCTATGCCCATCCGGAGCGCGTCGGCAAGGTGCTGTTCCCCGAGGTGCCGGTGCGCGCCCGCGGCGGGCAGATTATCGAGTTCGGCAAGGAGTCGTTCAAGCGGTACAAGACCCGCCGGGCGCCGGGGTCCAACACCAAGCGCGTGACCTTCGGGTACGAGGGCAAGCCGTTTGGGCTGGTCCAGGACGCGCTGGAGGGCCAGGTGCCGTGGGAGCACATGGAGGATGCCAACCAGGTGCCGGGGATCGACATGGGCCGCGAGGCCGTGAACGAGACCATGGAGATCCTGTCGCTGGGCCTGGAGGTCGAGCACGCCGAGCTGGCCACCAACCCGGACCACTACTCCACCAACCACAAGGTGGCGCTCTCCGGCACCGACCAGTGGTCGGATAGCGGCAGCGACCCCTCCAAGCAGGTGCGCGAGTACCGCGAGCAGGTGCGCCGCGCGGTGGGCATGCGCCCGAACGTGGGCGTGCTCTCGGCCAACGGCTTCGCCGCCCTGGCCGAGCACCCGAAGATCGTCGACCGCGTGAAGTACACCAGCTCCGACTCGGTGACGGTGGAGCTGCTGGCGCGGCTGTTCGGTCTGCGCCGCCTGGCGATCGGCGAGGCGGTGTACCTGGGCGATGGCGAGGAGGAAATGACCGACGCCTGGGGCAAGCACATGGTGCTGGGCTACGTGCCGGAGCAGATCACCAGCCGGCGCATGCCGAGCTTCGGCTACACCTACACCCTGCGTGGCCACCCGCTGGTGGAAGAGCCCTACCAGGACCGCAACGCCAAGAGCTGGATGTATCCGGTGACCTACGAGCGCAGCCCCGTGCTGTCGGGCATCGAGTCCGGGTTCCTGGTCCAGAACGTGGTCGAGTAAGGAGGCCGTGATGGGATACCAGGTACTTCAGCCGCTGCGGCATAACGGCCGCCGGTACGCCCCGGGTGACACCCTGCCGGACGACGCCATCAGCGCCGTTCAGGTGGAGAACCTGCGTCACCGCCGGCCGCCAGTGCTCGCCGGGGAGGCCGCGCCGGCGCAACCCAAGGGCCCCGCCGACGACGACACGCCTGATCCGATGACGAAGGCCCTGACCGGGCTGGATCGCGGGAACGAGGCGCTGTGGACCAATGGCGGCAAGCCGACCGTGGAGGCCCTGGGCGAAGCCCTGGGCCGCGAGGTGACCGCCAAGGAGCGCGACGCGGCGTGGGCGGCGTTCACCGAGGGTGACGCGGCGTGAGCTACGCCACCCAGGCGGACCTGATCGACCGCTTTGGCGAGGGCGAGATCCTCGACCTGGCGGATCGGGATGGCGACGGCACCCCCGACACCGATGTGGTGGAGGGGGCGCTTTCGGACGCGGCCTCGCTGATCGACAGCTATGTGGGTCGGCGCATGCGCCTGCCGCTGGATCCGGTGCCCGAGGTGCTGACCCGCGTGGCCTGCGATCTGGCCCGCTACTACCTCTACGAGCACCGCGCCACGGATGAAGTGACGCGCCGCCACGAGGCGGCGATGCGCTACCTGCGCGACATCGCCGAGGGCAAGGCCTCGCTGGGGGCGGATGCCCCGGCCAAGACCACCAGCGGCTCGCCGATGGTGCGTCCGGGCCACGCCGCGTTCGACGACGACGCGCTGCGGGGGTACTGACATGCTGGCGCGCGTCGAGGACGCCATGATGGAGCGCACCCAGACCGTGGTGGGTGAGCACGTCCAGGTCATCGAGGACCTGCCCGGGCGCTGGGACGAGCGCACGCTGCGCGCGGCCCTGCGGCGGGTGCCGGGCATCTATATCGCGTGGTCGGGTGCTCGCCAGGCGGCGCGCGAGAGCCAGCAGCCCGAGGCGGTGGCGCGCTATGTGGCCTACGTGGTGACCGGGCATGCCTCCGGCGAGCGCGAACGGCGCCGGGGCAACCAGCGCCAGGTGGGCGCCTACGAGCTGATCCAGCGCCTGGTGCCGGGCCTGCACGGGCTGACGGTACAGGGCATCGGCACGCTGGCGTTTCGCTCCATCGAGAACCTCTACTCCGACCGCTTCGACAAGGAAGGGGTCGTGGTGTACGGCATCGAGTACCACATGGGGATGACGTTCCCGCCGGCGTTCGACGCGGCGGATCTGGCCCCGTTCGAGACCTATCACGCCACCCACCGGGTGGGTGACGACCAGACACCGGACGCCTACGACCAGGTGTCCCTGCCCCAGGAGGACTGAGCCGTGTCGCAGACCGTGTTTATCAAGCCGCGCAACCGCAACCCGAACAAGCCCGGCGACGGCGCGCTGAAGGTGCGCCAGGAAGACGGGCGCCACCTGCCCGAGGCGGGGCGCGAAGTGTCGCTGACCTCGTACTGGCGCCGGCGCCTGCGCGACGGCGACGTGGTCGTGGCCAAGCCGCCGCAGAAGACCGCCACCAAGACGAAGACCGAGGAGTAACCGACCATGGCTGTGACCGCTGGCGTATTCAACGAGATCCCGACGGCCCTGCGCACGCCCGGGGTCTATGTCGAGTTCGATAATCGACTGGCCAACTCGGGCGTGTGGCAGTCGCGCCTGCTGGTGCTGGGGCTGCGCGACCCCGACACGGCCGAGAAGGACGAGTTCTCGGTCGATCGCGTGACCAGTGCCGAGCAGGCCGAGCGCTACTACGGGCGCGGCTCCATGCTGGCCGAGATGGTGCGCGCGGCGCTGGAGGTGGACCCGTACCTGGAGCTCTACGCCCAGCCGCTGGATGCCCCCGTCGCCGCGGCCGAGGCCACGGGCTCGATCACCGCCGCCGGGCCCGCCCTGGTCGCGGGGACGATCTCGCTGTACATCGCGGGGTACCGGATCCGCGTGGGGGTGGATGCCGGAGACAATTCCGAGGCGCTGGCCCTGGCCATCGAGGCGGCGATCAACGCCGACGATCGCGTGCCGGTGACCGCCGCGCTGGATGACACCGACCCCACCCAGGTCAACCTGACGGCGCGCTGGGCCGGCGAGACCGGCAACGATATTCACCTGGCCGAGAGCGTGCGCGGCGAACCCACCGTGCGCGGCGTGAGCCTGACCCTGACCCAGTTGGCCGATGGCAGCGCCAACCCCGAGCTGGGCGACGCGATCGCCGAGTGGGGGGACGAGTGGTTCCACTACATCGCCTGCCCGTTTACCGACGTGGCCAACCTGGACGAGCTGGGCGACGAGCTCGACCGGCGCTGGGGCCCGATGGTGCAGATGGGCGGGCGTGCGTTCTGCGCCTATCGCGGCAGCCACAGCGAGACTGGCGACTTCGGCAGCGGGCGCAACAACCCGCACGTGACCGTGATGGGGACCGGACAGGCCGTGAGCCCGACGTGGTTGTGGGCCGCCACCAACGCGATGGTGGGCGCCGGCGCCCTGACCAACGACCCGGCCCGGCCGCTGCAACGCCTGGAGCTGCCGCGCCTGATCGGCCCGCGCCAGGAAGACCTGTGGACCCAGGCCGAACGCAACCTGCTCCTGTTCGACGGCATTGCCACCTACACCGTGGCCATGGACGGGACAGTGCAGATCGAGCGCCAGGTGACCACCTACCAGGAGAACGCCTCCGGCGTGGCCGATGACAGCTACCTGGACATCAACACGCCCGAGACCCTGGAGCGGATCCGCTACGAGCAGCGCTCCCGGTTCTTGAGCAAGTACCCGCGCCACAAGCTGGCCTCGGACGACGACGCCGGGCTGTACGGCGCCGGGCAGCCGATCATGACCCCGCGCCTGGCCAAGGCCGAGCTGCTGGATCTGTATCGCGACTTCCTCCAGTCCGGGTGGGTGCAGGGCTACGAGTCCTACGCCGAGAGCCTGAACGTCAACATCGATCCGGACGACCCGACGCGGCTGAACATCATCGACAGCCCGCAACTGATCGGTCAGTACCGGGTGCATGCACAGCAGGTGCAGTTCCGCCGTTAACCCCTGTTTGAGGAGTCCATAACCATGACGCAAATCACCGGCAAAGCCACCGTCAAGGTCGACGGCGACGAGCTGCTTGCAGATGCGAATGCCACGCTGAACCCGGGCGGCAATAACCGAGAGGCCGTTCTCGGTCCTCGCGGGGTACAGGGCTTTCGTGAAGAGTCCGTCGCTCCCGAGCTTGAAGTGACGGTGCGCCACACGGAGAACACCGACCTGATCGCTCTCGCGAGGATTACAAATGCGACGGTGACGTTCGAGACCGACACCGGCGATGCCTATCTGTTGCGGCGCGCCTTCACGACCGAGCCGCCCCCCCTCTCCTCGGGTGAAGGCAACGTAACCATGCGCATGAGCGCTTATGCCGTGGAGCGCATCTGATGGCGGCGACAGTCACGGTGACCTTGGTCGATGGCATCGATATCGGGGGCGAAACGCACCGTGAAGTGGTGCTGCGCGAAGCAACTGCAGGCGATGTCCTGGATGCCCAGGAGGAGGCGGAGCGGCTGGTTTACACCCCGGGGTCGAGTGGCGGGATGGAGCCTGCACTGGTTACTAGCCCTTCTCGGGTGGGCGTCGAGGTGTTGCGTCGCCAAGTGGTCTCGGTTGGAGATGTGAGCGGCCCCGTGGATCTGAAGATGATGCGGCGCCTCTCTCCGCAGGATCTCAATACGCTATTGGAGCGAGCCGAAGCCCTGGACGGTGCCGCTGTTTCCGCCGTGGAAGGGGGCACCAACAAGCGGGGGCGAGGTGATGGCGATCGCAGCACAAATGCCGAAGGCGATGTGGGCGATCGCAACGTGGACCGGATGGAGTGAGCTTGATCAGCGCCGGCTGACGATCCGTCGCGTGCTGGGTTACCTGAAACAGAGCCGTCGAGACTGATATGAGCGAACTGCGAGCCAGCGTGGTGATGGACTTGCAGGGCAACCTGCAACGCCAGGCACGACGGTATGAACAATCCATGGCGCAGCTCTCGCAGCGCGGCAGCCGGCACATGAGCCGGCTCTCGCGTGTTACGGGGGCACTGGGGCGAGGTTTGGACCGGATCGGCAACCGGTGGACCGCCCTGGCTACGGGAGCCGCTGGCATTGGAACCTTGCGGTCGCTCGGACGGATGGAGGAGCGATTTGCCCGCCTCGGTATTCAGTCGCAGCGCTCGGCGGAGGACATGGAGCGCCTTCGCCGGCAGATCTTCGACACGGCGCGTGCACCCGACATTCGTGTGGACCCCAGCGAGATCACTTCCGCGATCGAAAGCATCATCGAGAAAACAGGTGACCTCCAGTTCGCGGAAGATAACCTGCGCAATATCGCTGCTGCGATCTCGGCTACAGGCGCCGAAGGTACGAACATCGGCGAGATCATGGCCGAGTTTCAGAAGATGGATGTGCGCGCACCCGAGCAGGTGCTGCGCGCAATCGACACCCTGAATGAGCAAGGCAAGGAGGGTGCCTTTACGCTCCAAAACCTGGCCGCCCTCGGGCCGCGTGTCGTTACGGCCTACAGCGCATTGGGGCGTCAAGGCCCTGAGGCGCTGCGCGAAATGGGCGCTGCCCTTCAGGTGATTCGCCAGGGCACGGGCAGCTCCGAACAAGCCGCCACCGCATTTGAGGCATTACTTCGTACGTTCCAGGACGCCGACCGTGCTAGCGAATTGCAACGCCGCAGCGGAGTCCAGATTTTCGACCCTGACGAGTTGGAGCGGGGGCGCGAAGTTCTGCGGCCCATCAACGAGCTCATGTCCGAGATTGTCGAAGCGGCCGGAGGCCGTACCTCTCGGCTCTCGGAGGTTTTCGACGCTCAAGCGATGCGCGCATTCAACTCCGCCTTGGCCGAGTACAACCGTACCGGGGCAGTCGAGAGCTTGGATCGATTTCTTCAGGTCCAGGGTGACGGCACTGCGACCTTTCGCGATTCTGAGCGCGCAGCCCAGACATCGGCCGCCGCCATGCGCAATCTTGCCAGCGCCTGGAACGACTTCGCCGACCAGAACCTGAGCGGGCCTATCCAGGCCGCGGCGGATGCGCTGAACAGCCTGGACAAAGAAACCGTCGATCGGTGGTTCCGAATTGGCGGAGCCATTGCCGGCATCGTGGCCTCCGCCTATGCAATCCGTTCGGTGGGGCGTCTGGGCCGTGACCTCACGATGGGAGCGCGGTCTGTCCTGGGGGGCGGGATGACAACGGGCGGTGTTGCCGGAGGGCTTGGCGGCGCGGCAAGTCGCGCTGCACCCACGCCTGTTTATGTCGTGAACTGGGGCGGGATGCCGGGCGGCGGTGCTGGGCGCGGTGGTGGCGCCGGCGGCACGCGTAGGTCGCCTCATCAAACCCGTCGCCCGGGCCGTTTCCGGATGCTGAGGGCGGCCCCGAACCTGCGGGCGATTGGTGCCCTGGGCGCGGGCGCCTTGGGGACTGCGGGCCTTGCGGTTGGCGCGGCGGGTGCCGGCGGCTATGGGGCCGGCACCATGATCAACCGGCACCTGATCGAAGGCACCGAGACCGGGCAACGTATCGGTGACCGAATCGGCTGGGCGGTCGCGCGGGTACTGTCCCCGTTCAGCGAGAACGCACGCAATGCCGTTCGGGTGAATGAAGGCGGCGAGAGCCGACTCACGGTACGGATCGATCAGGATGGACGGGTTCGTTCTGCCCGCCCAGAGCGTGGCGATGGCGGGCCGGAGATCGACGTGGACGTGGGTGGTGCGGGGATGATCCCGTGACCGCGCTAGAGCTCCACAAAAGTGTCGCGGTCTGTGTCGCCGGGAAGGCCGCACAGATGCGCACCTTCGGCCTTCTGTGTCAGCCAGCCATTCTGGCCAATGTAGTAGTCGACCACGTGGCCGCTAGCGGCACGCCCATCGTCCGCGATTTTCACTCGAAGGCGAAGCTCGGACTCCCATCCGTAGGTATTAGCCCGATACGGCATGGCGGGGCGGTGCTGTGCCTCTGCGTGCTGGATGCGGTCTTGATGGGTGCTGAGCAGGTCCGGGCAGGACTCCGTGAAGCGCGCGAGGTCTTGTTCGACGGCTCCTCGGTCGGCGCTCTCGCCATCGGTAAGAGCGATTTCAAAGTCGGTCGCTGGCGCAGAACCCAAAGTCAGAAACACCAAGGCGGCACTGCCCGCAACTACTGCGCCGAACGCGATGGGGCGAAGTCCTTTCATTGCGCTGTCTCCCATTCCATGTCCTGGAGCGTAGCCCAATGAGCTGGCGAGATCGAGTCGACGACGCGCGCGGGTCGTTCCGTGGGGCGGGGTTTTGGGTCGAGCGGGCCTCGGCCCAGCAGGGCCGGCGGGTGCAGGTGCACGAGTACCCGCTGCGCGATCAGCCGTATGCGGAGGATCTGGGGCGGCGCACGCGCGAGTGGACGATCGAGTGCTACCTGCTGGGCGAGGACTACGACCAGGAGCGCGATGCGCTGATCGCGGCGATCGAGCAGCCGGGCCAGGGCGAGCTGGTGCATCCCTACTACGGCCGGCATCCGGTGGTGGTGACGGATTTCCGCGTGCGCGAGACGACGCGCGAGGGCGGGATGGCGCGGGTGTCGCTGTCGGTGATGGTGGCGGACGATGCGCCGCGCCTGCCGCGCGCCACGCGCGATACACAGGCGCAGGTGCGCGAGGCGGCGGATGCGGTGGAGCGCTCGGCGCTGGAGGACTTCCTGGTGCGCTTCGAGACGGTGGACCTGGCGGCGGATCGGGTGGCGCAGATTCAGGCGCATGTGGACCGCACGCTGGAACGCCTGGATGCGGTGATCGGGGATGTGACCGGGCCGCTGGCCGCTGTGATTCGGGCGCCGGCGAACTTTGCCGGGGCGCTGCTGGGGGCGATCGGGCGCATTGGTGACACGGTGGGCGAGCCGGGCCGTGCGCTGGGGCTGTATGACGATCTGTTCACGGCCGGGGACGAGCCGCGCGCGGTGTCGGTGAACGCGCCGGCGGAGCTGCGTGCGCAGACCGAGGCCGTCCGTGCGACGAACGATCTGGTCCGTCGCGGGGCGGTGACGCAGGCGGCGCGCGAGGCGGCGGACGAGGATTGGGCGGTGGCGGACGATGCCACGGCCGCGCGCGACACGATCATCCAGGGCATCGACACGCTGGTGGTGCGCGAGCGGATCCCGGATGACGCGCTGTATGCGGATCTGTCGGCGCTGCGGGCCGCCGTGGTGCGCGACCTGGACGAGCGCGGGGCGGAGCTGCCGCGCCTGACGACGTATACCCCGGCGGGGCCCCTGCCCGCGCTGGTGATCGCGCAGCGGCTGTATGGCGATGCGCGGCGCGCGGACGCGATCTGCGAGCGCAACCGGATCCGTCACCCCGGCCGGGTGCCCGGCGGTGAGCCGCTGGAGGTGAGCGATGAGTGAGCTGACGCTGGTGGTGGACGGTACCCAGTACCGGGGCTGGACGAACGTCGAGGTGCGCCGGGGGCTGGAGCAGATCGCGGATCGCTTTGAGCTTGAGCTGGCGGAGCGCTGGAACGGGCAGGACGCGCGGCTGCCGCTGCGCCCGGGTGAGCCGGCGCACCTGGAGATCGACGGCGAGCGCGTGCTGACGGGGTATCTGGATGACGTGCTGCCGAACTACGACGGTCGTGCGCACACGCTGGTGGTGGCCGGGCGTTCGAAGACGGCCGATCTGGTGGATTGCTCCGGCGAGGACATGAACTTTCGGGTGGCGCAGACGGTGGAACAGGTCGCCCAGGCGGTGGCCACGCCGTTTGGGATCGAGGTGGTGACCGAGGTGGATGTGGGCGCGCCGCTGCGGGCGCCTTCGATCGAGGCGGGCCAGCCCTATGCGGAGGCGCTTTCGCAACTGGCGCGGCATCGGGCGCTGTTGCTGGTGAGCGATGTGGAGGGGCGGCTGGTGATTACGCGGCCGCCCCGTGAGCGCCTGCGCACGGAGCTGGCGCTGGGCGAGAACATCCGCGAGGCGCGGGGGCGGTTTTCGTTCCGGGATCGCTTCTCGGAGGTGACGGTGGAGGGCCAGGGCACGGCGGACGATTCGTGGTTTGGCCCGCCGGCGGCTGGGGCCATGGGGCGGTCGCGGGACGAGGGTGTCGGGCGCTACCGCCCCACCCTGGTGCTGTCGGATACGGCGGTGGATAGCGGCGCCTGCCGCGAGCGCGCGGACTGGGAGGTGCGCCAGCGCTTTGGGCGCTCTCGCGGGGTGACGTACACGGTCGCGGGGTGGCGCCATCAGGACGGTCTGTGGCGCCCGGGGGATACGGTGCCCATCCGCGACCCCTGGGTGGGGCTCGACGGGGTGGCGTGGCTGATCGAGGAGGTGCAACTGGTGCTGGACGATCGCGGCGAGCGCGCGGAGCTGCGGGTGGTGCCGCCGAGTGCCTATGACCTGCGCGCGACCCCCGAGGAACCGGAAGAGGATACGACCTGGTGAATCAGCGTACGGCTTATCGACTGCTCTCCCCGCTGTGGCGCCGGCTGCGGCTGTTGATCTCGCGCGGGGTGGTGCGCCGGAGCGCGGCCGGACGGGGCATGCAGCGGCTGCAACTGGATCTGCTGCGCGGCGAGGCGCGCGAGGTGGAGCACATGGAGCCGTACGGCTATACCTCGCGGCCGCTGAACGGCGCGGAGGTGGTGGGCGCGGCCGTGGGGGGTGCGCGCGGGCACTTTCTGGCCCTGGTGGCGAGCGACCGTCGGCACCGCCGGCGCGGTCTCGAGCAGGGCGAGGTGTGCCTGTATACCGACGAGGGCGACGAGATCCATATGCGCCGCGGTCGCGTGATCGCGGTGACGGCGGGCAGCCGGGTGCACGTGACCGCGCCCGAGGTGCGGGCGGACTGCAACACCGCCGAGGTGAATGCGTCGACCAGCGTAACGCTGGATACGCCGCAGACGCTGATCACGGGTGACCTGACGGTGCAGGGCCTGATTACCGGCCAGGGCGGGCTGGCGATCAGCGGCGGCCACGGCGCCTCGGTGGATGGCGATCTGGATACGACGGGCGATGTGACCGCCGGCGGGATCTCGCTGCAGGACCATGTGCATGGAGGCGTGCAGTCGGGCGGTAGCACGACGGGGGCGGCGCAATGACGGATATCGCGATGGGTATGGACCGGCACGGGGCGATTGATATCGCGCTGGAGCACGGCGATCTGGCGACCGAGGGCGGGCTGCGCACGGCGATCGTGTTGAGCCTGCTGACGGACCGGCGCGCGCTGGCGGACGATCCCCTGCCCGATGGGTCGGACGACCGCCGGGGTTGGTGGGCGGATGCCTATACGGATCCGGCCGGCGATCAGCACGGGTCGCGGTTGTGGCTGCTGGGCCGCGCGCAGGAGACGGCGGAGAACCGCCGCCGCGCCGAGGCCTACGCCCGCGAGTCCCTGGCATGGATGGTCGAGGACGGGCTGGCGCGGGCGGTCGATGTGCAGGCGCGGGCGAACGAGCCGGGGCGGCTGATCCTGGATGTAACCGTGCGCCGGCCGGATGGGCGGCGGGAGCGATTTGAATACCTGTGGGAGGGCCTGTAAATGCCGTTTAACCGAGCTTCACTGCCGGAGCTGCGCGAGCGCATCCGGGCCGATATCCGCAGCCGGCTGCCGGAGTCGCGGCCGGAGCAGCGCCGGTCGCTGCTGGGCGTGCTGGCGGATGTGGAGGCCGGCGGCATGCACGCCCTGTACGGGTTTCTGGAGCGCCTTTCGCGGGAGGCCACGCCTTACACGGCACAGGAGCTCCTGGAGGACTGGGCCCGCACCTGGGGCGTGACCCGTCGCCGGGCCGAGGCGGCCACGGGCGTGGTACGGGCCGAAGGGGAGAACGATGTGACGATCCCCGAGGGGGCGCGTCTGGAGAGTAACGAGGGGGAAACCTACGAGGTGACCGAATCCGCGACCATCGAGGATGGCGCGGTGGAGCTGCAGGTGGCGGCCGTGGATGCGGGCGCCGCGGGCAACCTGGGTGGCGGGGAGGCGCTGCGGTTTGTGTCGGCGGTATCTGGAGTCGAGGGCGAGGCCACTGTGGGTGACGACGGGCTGACGGGCGGCGCCGAGCAGGAGCCGGTCAGTCGGTTGCGCGAGCGGCTCCTGGAGCGCATCCAGCAGCCGCCGCATGGCGGCGCGCTCGCGGACTATGAGCGCTGGGCGCGCGACGCGCACCCGGACGTGACGCGGGTCTGGCCGGTGGCCAACGAGGTCGAGACGGGCACCGTGACGGTGCGACTGATGACCGACGGCGCGACGAGTGACGGTGTCCCCGAGCCGTCCGTGGTGGAGTCGGTGCAGAGCTACATCGATGGCGAGTGCCCCGTGCACTTGAGCCAGGGCGCGGTGTTCGTCGTGCCGCCCGATCCCGTTCCGCTGGACCTCCAGGTGGAGCTGACACCGGACACCGAGGGCGCGCGTGCACGCGTCCAGCAGGCGGTCGAGGACTTCATCGAGCGCGAGAGCGAACCCGGTGGCACGATCCGCCGCGAGCAGCTTAGCGGGGTGATCTATGTGGCGGCGGGCGAGAGCCGGCACACGCTGGTTGTGCCCGCGTCCGATGTGGAGCACGGCACCAATGAGATCGCGGTGCCGGGGAGCATCACATGGGGCGCCTGACGCAGTCCGACTACCGCCACATGTTGGCCGCCCTCGCGCCGCCGGGGGCGGCGTTGCCGCGTGATCCCGATAGCCGCTGGCAGGCGCTCCTCGATGCGCTGGCCGCGGAGTTCGCGCGCGTGGATGGCCGGGGGCACGACCTGCTGCGAGAGATGCTGCCGGAGGAAGCGGACGAGCTGTTGCCCGACTGGGAAGCCACGGCCGGCCTACCGGATGACTGTGTCGAGGGCGATCAGACGACGTCCGCGCGCCGCCGCTCGCTGCTCCGGCTGCTGACCGGTACGGGTGGCCAGAGTCGCCGGTACTTCGAGTCGCTCGCGGCGAGCCTGGGGTACGACGTGGCCGTATCCAGCTTTCACCCCCACACCGTGGAAGACGATGTGGGAGCGTCTATTCATGGCGCCGCGTGGCGCTGGGCCTGGGAGGTTCGATCGGAGGAGCAGACGGTCGAGTACCACGACGTGAACGGCACCGTTCGCGACGCCCTGGCCAACTGGGGCAACGACCGCCTCGAGTGCGTGATCCGCCGCTATCAGCCGGCGGAGAGCGTCGTTCTGTTTGCCTACGGAGAGTAAGACATGGTTGATCGAGCATGGGAACGAGACGCCGCTGACAGCGCCCCGAGCGCACCGGCGGAACCGTCTTTCGGCTACCCCACTGGGGGCAACCCCGCACAGGGCATCCCGGCCACCCGGCCGGGTGACTACTGGTACCACATGGTCACCGAAGAGCTGCGTGCCGTCGCGGAGATCGCGGGCATTGAGCCGGATCACGCGGATCTGACGCAGGTGCGCGAGGCGATTCGTCGCCTGACCGGGACGCAGGTCCAGGAGCTGACCAGCAGTACCGAGCTGGGGCGAGAGCACGCCGGCGTGGTGCTGGTCGATGCCAGCGCGGGCAGCCTCACGCTGACCCTCCCAGGCGCCGGGGTGCTCGCGGGGCTGCGCTACAAGATCATGCGCACGGATACGGACGGCTCCCGCAGCGTCACGATCGAGCCCGCGGCGGGCGACACGATCGCCGGTGATGCCACGTTCGATCTGGTGCCGGGCGCGCAGATCGAGCTGACATCCGACGGCGTTGAAGAGTGGCTGCGCGAGACCGGCAACGTCATCCCTGACGAGAACACCGGAACCCCCTACCGCATCGTCATCGTCGACGGCTACCTGGCAACCGAGGAGTTAACTGCATGAAGGGCATCCCGCACAACGCGCTGAAGACGGCGCAGGACTACGAGGGGCTGCACGCCCAGGCGCTGGCCGGTGAGCTGCGCCCGCGCGAGGTGGACACGCTGCGCGGCTACTGGCAGGCGCTGCTGGACGGCCGCTGGCGCTACGACCGCGACCGCAAGCTGGCCGAGGGTGAAGAGCCGGACGGCCCGGAGCCGGAGTACCGCGTGCTGGCCGAGGAGACCGAGGACGGCACGGCCGAGCGCTGGCAATTCCAGCGCGTGCGCGATGAGCACGCCCGGATCGACGCGCTCGGCTACACGCCCGCGCAGGTCGAGGCCAAGATCACCGAACTGGAAGGAGCACAGGAATGATCTCGATCGAAGCAGCCAAGATGCCCGGCTTTGCCAGCCTGCTGGGCCGCGTGAAGGCGGCCGGGGACTTTACCCTGGACATCCCCGACATGGCCCTGAACATCGGTGGCCACGGCCAGGGCTTTATCGTGCACGAGGCCCTGGACTGGGACCCGACCGCGAACGAGGACGGCACCCTGGGCGGGTCGCTGTCCCTCGGCGATGACGTGTACCTCTACGCCGTGGCGGACCCCAGCGGCGTGGCCACCCTGGTGGCCAGCAAGAACATCACCGTGCCCGATGGCCATACCGCCGAAACCACCCGCCGCATCGGCGGCTTTCACGTGGGCCGCCACCGCCCGCTCGCCGAGCGCTACAGCACCACGTTCAACCCGCCCACCGTGATCGTGCCCAACAGCGTGTGGGACCATCACCACCGCCCGACCTGCGACCCGACCGGCATGGTCGAGGTGATCCCGGACCAACTGTGGGCGGACATCTATCTGTCCAGCGAGGACGGTGGCCTGTGGCCGTCGACCATCCCGCTCTCGCGCCACGGTGCCACGCCGCTGTCCGGCTCCGAGGGCTACAGCCGCTACCTGGACCTGCCGTACCTGGCCGCCAACGCCGGCAAGCGCCTGCCCACCCTGGCCGAGTTCTTCCGCTACGCGGACGGCGCCCCCCAGGGCGGCGAGAACGACAACGACACCGCCTGGTCCAGCTCGAGCAACTCCGGGCGCACGGCCACCGGCACCGTGGCCAAGGCCGTGAGCTGCCTGGGCGTGGTCGACGCCGCCGGCAATCTGTGGGAGCCGACGCTGGATCACAATGATGTGGGGTCCATGTCCAGTGTCGATTACGAATGGGACCGTCTGATCCTGGAGAACGGCCGGGATAGCACCGAGAACCGGGGCGAGATGTACCATCGGCGGTGGCGCTTCTGGATGGCCGGGGGCAGATTCGACAACGGTGCCCGTTGTGGCTCCCGCTGCGCGGACTCGCACAACGGCCCCGGGGCTGTGCCTTCGCTTACGGGGTTGCGGTGCGTCGCGCCGGCCCGCCGCCAGTGACGCCCTGTGGCCTCGCTTCCTGAAGAGGCCCCGCGGCAGCGGGGCCTGGCCGTGGTCAACAAGGCCGAGCGCCTGATCGTGGATCTCGGCCCGGCCCTGGACCGCGTGCCCCGCACCCAGCGTTACCGCTACGCCACCCGCGTGGAGGACGCGCTCTGGGAGCTGGTGCAGCGGCTCATCGAGGCCGCGATGAGCGGGCAGAAGAGCAAGATCTACCGCGCGGACGAACAGGTCCGCTTCATCCATGCGTTGCTCCGCGTCGGCGCGGAGCGCAAGTGGCTCAGCCCCAAGCGGGTCGGCGATGCCGCCGGCATGCTGGGCGAGATCGGCTCCATGATTGGCGCCTGGCGCCAGCGCATCGGAGCCGCATAGGGGCAAGACGGATTTCGGCGGTGGCGCTTCTGGATGGCCGGGGGCGATTTCGACAACGGTGCCCGTTGTGGCTCCCGCTGCGCGAACTCGAACAACAACCCCGAGAATGTGAATTCGAATACGGGGTTGCGGTGCGTCGCGCCGGCCCGCCGCCAGTGCCCCCAGGCACGGAGAGGGCCGCAAGGCATTTGCGGCTCCCGAGCACCCACTGATATAGGGGTCAGCCGTTTTGTCCCGGTCCCGGCCGCAAGCCGGGCCGAACACGCCAGGCCGGTTCGCGCGAGTAGGGAAACCGAAAGCCCGCACCGGCCGTTTTTTATTCCAGGAGGGAACGTGGGCAAGCGCTACAAGGGACTGATCGAACCGATCATCGACTGGGACAACCTGATCCAGGCGCACCGCCTGGCCCGCCGGGGCAAACGCGACCGCGCCGAGGTGACCGCTTTCGAGGCCAACCTGTGGCAGGAACTGGCCGCGCTACAGATGGAGATGCTCTGGGGCACCTACCAGCCCGGGCGTTACCGCGAGTTCCTCGTCTACGAGCCCAAGCGCCGGCGCATCCTCGCCGCGCCCTACCGCGACCGCGTCGCCCAGCACGCCATCTGCGCCATCACCGGCCCCATCTGGGACCACAGCATGTTCCCCCACAACTACGCCTGCCGCCCCGGCAAGGGCACCCACGCCGGCGCCGACCAGGCGCAGGCCTGGCTGCGCGGCATGGCCGCCACCGGCCCCTGCTGGGTGCTCAAGATGGACATCCAGCAATACTTCGCCTCCATCCCGCACGCCCTCGCGTGCAGCGTCATCCGCGACAAGATCGCCTGCCCCGCTACCCTGCGCCTGCTGGACCGCATCATCGCCAGCACCGCCGGGCACGACGAGCGCGAACCGGTGGGCATCCCCGTGGGCAACCTCGTCAGCCAGTGGATCGCCAACCTGGTCGGCAACCGCATCGACCAGTGGGCCAAGCGCGAGCTGCGCCTGCGCCGCTACGCGCGCTACATGGACGACATGATCGTCCTGGTGCGCACCCGCGAAGAGGCCCTGGCCATCCGCGAGGCCTTCCGCGAACAGCTCGCCAGCCTCGGCTTCGCGTTCAGCAAGACCTCCATCCTCCCGGCCAGCCGTGGCCTCAACTTCCTCGGCTACCGCATCTGGCCGCACAAGCGCCTGCTCCGGCGCGACTCCATCCGCCGCATGCGCCGCCGCCTCGCCCACCTGGAATACCGCCACGCCCAGGGCACCATCACCCCGTTCGAGATCCAGCAACGCATCAACTCTTGGGAAGCCCACGCCCGCCACGCCGACAGCGCCACCCTGCGCCGCCGCATCCTCGGCCGCTGGGGCTCTTTAACCGTCAATTAATGGGGCGTGAAACTCTCTCATTCCCGGTGTCGCCCCGGCGCACAAGTCGCGGCGCGTTACAGCTGCGCCTGCGGCTCCGCTCAGACATCCAGCGCCTTCTCCCGGCCCATCACGCCCTCCGCGAGGGGCTTCATACGGGAGGAGAAGGTCAAAACAGACGGTATCCCGTAGGGTGCGGTTGAGCGCAGCGAAACGCACCGTTCCCCACGCCGCGCGAAACCCTGATGCGATTCGCTGCGCTCATCCGCATCCTACGCCCCCCCCCGGCACCCGCTCCGCGGGTGCGGCACGCAACGGCCAAAGGCCGAGCGTGCCGAAGATGTCCGAAAGCCTAGCCATCATCCACTGGCAGTAACGTTGGGATAGCCGTTGTTTGGACCTGCCTCCCCGTTGTCGTCGCGCCGAGTGGAGAGGCTTTTTCGCGGGACGATTCTAAATAGACACGGGGCGCTGGATGTCTGAGCGAAGCGCAGCGTAGCGAGTTCAGCGCCGCCCGCGAAAAGCCTCGGAGCGAGGGAACCCCCGGCCCGCTTCGCGGGCCGGGGTCGCGGCAGTCGGGCGTGTTTCTTGGGTACTTCTTTGCACGAGCAAAGAAGCCCGTTGTTGATCAAAAACGGGCGCGGCGCGCTGGCGAGTCAGCGCGTGGCAGGCGGCCGGACGAAGGCACGTAAACACCGGATGACGAACCAGGGCCAGCCTCAGGACGGCCGGCAAAGCTCAGGCACAAAAAAAGGCGCCCGGGGGGGCGCCTTTCGATACGCGGAAGAACGCGGCGTTAGTTGATGGCGTCGAGATCGGCGGCCAGCGACTCGCGGGTGCCTTCGGCGACCGCGTCCAGCCGGTGGTTGTAGTTCTCGTGCTCCACACCCATGGCAATGGCCGCACCCGACTTCGCCGCCGCGACCATCTCCGGCGTCAACTCGAAGCGCAGGAAGTGCACCGACGAGGTCTTGTCGTCCGTCTCGCGCTCGAGGTCCTCGTTCGCGATCGGGTAGACCTTGTCATGCCCTTCGACCTGCACATAAGTCTTGCGCTCGATCCCGATCAGTTTGGACAGCTGCACCTTGCGCTCGTCCACGTCCGGATACTCGACCATCATGGTCGCCTTCCAGTTGGAGCCGTCCGGGATCAAGGGGTTGTAGGAATCCAGCTCTTCCTGGATGCCCTCGGCGTCGAAGATCTTCTCGACCCGCAGCATCTCCTGGATCTGGTACTGCATCGTCTTGCGATCCTCGAAGTGCAGGCTCACGGCCGGGCCCACCTGCACGACGCGATTGCGTTTGTGCTGCATCACCTCGGCGCGGAACTGGGGCCGCATCTCGTGGTACTTCTCCAGCGAATACAGGTCTTCACGACTCAGCTTGTCCACACTTGCCTCCATCTTCATCTCGATACCTCCTTCGCGCCGGACGGGTCCGTCAGGATCAGCACATCTCAGTGATCGTGATGCCCCGTCTTCGTGTAGTCCTTGTCGGACCAGAGGTTGTCTTTCAGTTCGTGATCGAACACCGGGTTATGCCGACGGATCCACTCCAGCACCATCGCGGCGTGCTCGATCTCCTCGTCGCGGTTGTGCGCGAGGATCGCCTTGAGCTCTTCGTCCTTGCAGCCGTCGATGCGCTGCTGGTACCAGTCCACCGCCTCGAGTTCTTCCATCAACGAGACGATCGCGCGATGCATCTCGCGCGACTCGTCGCTCAGTTCCTCCACCGGTTCGTGGTAGCTGTCACTCGCCATGGGTTCTCTCCGTTCGCGGGCGTTCGTTCACGCCCTTGCTGATCCTGATATACCGCCCGGCAGCCTTACAGGCCATACGCCTGGCGCAGAAGGGTTAGCGGATGCTCGGGCGCCTTGTCCTCGCCCTTGCCCTGCAGCCCGTTCTCGATCATGTGGCCGGCCATCGGGCAATCGCTCGAGTAGTGGTCGGACTCGGCCTTCTGCACGCGGCTGACTACCGGACGGCAGATCTTGGATGCCGTCTCGTAGAATTCGCTTTTCACCCCGTAGGTGCCGTCGTGTCCGGAGCAGCGCTCGATCACGTCGATCTCGGTCTCCGGCACCAGTTTGAGCAGATCACGGGTCTTCAGACCCATGTTCTGCACCCGCAGGTGGCAGGCGGCGTGGTAAGCGATCTTGCCGAGCTTCTCGGGGAAATCGGTATTCAGCTTGCCGTCCTTGTGCCGCTCCATCAGGTACTCGAACGGGTCGAAGATGCGGTCGCGCACTGCGATCACGTCGGCGTCGTCCGGGAACATCAGCGGCAGTTCCTGCTTGAACATCAGCACGCAGGACGGCACCGGGGCCACGATGTCATAGCCCTGGTCGATCATGCGCTTCATTGCCGGGATGTTGGCGTCCTTGGAGGCCTCTACCGACTTCAGGTCGCCCAGCTCCAGCTTGGGCATGCCGCAGCACTGTTCCTTCTCGACCAGGGTGACCTCGATACCGTTGTGCTCGAAGACCTTGACCAGGTCCTCGACCAGATGCGGCTCGTTGTAGTTGCCGTAGCAGGTCGCGTAGAGGGCGACCTTGCCCTGGGTGGCACCGGCCGGCTCGGGGTTGCTGACACCCTTCGCGGTCTTGGCAACGCGCGAGCGGCCCTTGCTGGAGTGGTACTCGGGGACCGGGGCGTCCGGGTGCACGCCCATGGTCTTGTCCAGCATCTTGCGCACCGCGCCGTTCTTGTTCGCGGCATTGACCGCGCCGGCGACCACCGGGATGCCCGCCAGCTTGCCGACCATGTCCGTGCTGGACATCAGCTTGTGCGAGGTCTTGGCGCCCTCGTTCTGGAAACGGAAGGCCTTGGCCCGCAACATCAGGTGCGGGAAGTCCACGTTCCACTCGTGCGGCGGCACATAGGGACACTTGGTCAGGTAGCACAGATCACACAGGTAGCAGTGATCGACGACCTGCCAGTAATCCTTCTTGTCGACCCCGTCGACTTCCAGGGTCTCGGATTCGTCGACCAAGTCGAACAGGGTGGGGAAGGAGTTGCACAGGCTTACGCAACGACGGCAGCCGTGGCAGATATCAAAGACCCGTTCCAGTTCGCTGAACAGCGATTCCTCGTTGTAGAACTCCGGGTTCTTCCAGTCCAGCGGATGACGGGTCGGGGCTTCGAGACTTCCTTCACGTTGGTGCGTCGGCGCAGACATGCATCCCTCCGGTGTCCGTATCAGTACGATGCTTCGAGGGAAACACGGAACAGCATGCGAGGTGAACTGCATTCAGCCACGCCACAGGCTGTTCCGTATCTCCCGGAAAACGGGGCCGGCGGACCGGCCCCGTGTACTTCCAGCACTGCGAGACGATCAGTCGTCCAGCTGGTCCAGCGCCTTCTGGAAGCGGTTGGCGTGGGAACGCTCCGCCTTGGCGAGGGTTTCGAACCAGTCGGCGACTTCGTCGAAGCCCTCGTCGCGGGCGGTCTTGGCCATGCCCGGGTACATGTCGGTGTACTCGTGGGTCTCGCCGGCGACGGCGGTCTTCAGGTTGGCGGAGGTGGGGCCGAACTCCAGGCCGGTGGCCGGATCGCCGCAGCTCTCGAGGTACTCGAGATGACCGTGGGCGTGGCCGGTTTCACCTTCCGCGGTGGAACGGAACACGGTGGCGACGTCGTTGTAGCCTTCCACGTCGGCCTTGGAAGCGAAGTACAGGTAACGGCGGTTGGCCATCGATTCGCCGGCAAAGGCCTCTTTCAGGGCTTCTTCGGTCTTGCTGCCTTTCAGGTCCATGGTGCTCTCCTTCTCTCTGGATAAGTTCTACACAACCACAGGAATGCCTGTGCAGACGGGCGTTTAGACTCGGTCTAAACCGTACGAAAACTCTAGTCGGCACCCGGTTCAGTGTCAACCGGAAGCCCTCCGGATTATGGGGGCGGTGGCGCCATAAACAAGGACTGCCGTGCGCCACGCCTTTCCTCGCCGCAGCGGATCGGATACTTTCTCACCTTTTCGACCCGGTAATCCATCATGACCGATTCGCCCAGCGCCGACAGCCCGGCGGAATTCGAAGCCAGCCTGGAGGCCCTGGAGGCCCTGGTCGCCCGGATGGAGTCCGGCGAGCTCGGCCTGGAGCAGTCGCTGGGCGAATTCCAGCGTGGCATGGAACTGGTCAACCGCTGCCAGCTGGCGCTCGACGATGCCCAGCGCCGGATCGAGGCACTGGCCCAGGAAGCACCTTCCGGCACCGCTGCCCAGAATGACCATCACGCAAGCACCCATGTTCCCCGGACACCGGAGCCGCACGATACGACGGACCCCGATGTCCCGTTCTAGCGAGCCGCCATTGACCGCCACCGCCCCCGAGCAGGCCCTGAACGAATACCAGCATCGCATCGAGGCCGTCCTCGACCGCCACCTGGGCACGGGCGGCGCCCCCGACGCCCGCCTGATCGAGGCGATGCGCTACGCCACGCTGTCCGGCGGCAAGCGCCTGCGCCCGGTCCTGGTCTACGCGGCCGGGCGCACGACCGGCGCCCCGGAACCGGCGCTGGATGCGATGGCCGCAGCGGTGGAGATGATCCACGTCTATTCCCTGATCCACGATGACCTTCCGGCGATGGACGATGACGACCTGCGTCGCGGCCGCCCGACCTGCCACAAGGCCTTCGACGAGGCGACCGCCATCCTCGCCGGGGATGCCTTGCAGGCCCTGGCCTTCGACATCCTGACCGATGGCGTCGCGGAACTGCCCGCGCCGACCGGGCTGAACGCGGTGCGCGAGCTCGCGCGCGCCGCCGGCCTGCACGGCATGGCGGGTGGCCAGGCGATCGACCTCGGGGCCTGCGGCCAGCCCATCGACCTGCCGGAACTGGAACGCATGCACCGGCTGAAGACCGGCGCCCTGATCCGCGCCTCGGTGCGGCTGGGGGCGCTGGCCGGCACGCCCGACCCCGACGCCCTGGAGCGCCTGACACGCTACGCCGAATGCATCGGCCTGGCCTTCCAGATCCGTGACGACGTCCTCGACGTGGAAGGCGACCCCGAGATCCTGGGCAAGGCCTGTGGCGCGGATGCCCGTCTGCACAAGCCCACCTTCCCCTCGCTGCAGGGCCTGGAGGCCTCGCGCGAGCGGGCGGTGGCCCTGGTCGACGAGGCACTGACCGAGCTGCAACCCTTCGGTCAGGAGGCGGACTTGCTTCGCTTCCTGGCGCGGTACATCGTCGATCGCATGAATTGAACCGGCCCGCCTAGATGACCCCCACACCCCTGCTGGATGCAATCGAATGGCCCGCCGACCTGCGGGAACGCCCGGCCTCGGACCTCACCGGGGTGGCCGACGAACTGCGTCAATTCCTGATCGAGAGCGTCTCGCGCACCGGCGGCCATCTCGCTGCCAACCTCGGCACGGTGGAACTCGCGATCGCGCTGCACTACGCGTTCAACACCCCCGACGACCGCATCGTCTGGGACGTCGGCCATCAGGCCTACGCCCACAAGATCCTGACCGGACGCCGGGCCGACATGGCCCGTCTGCGCCAGTACGGGGGCCTGGCCGGCTTCCCCAAACGCGCGGAGAGCGAATACGACGCCTTCGGGGCGGGGCACTCCAGCACCTCCATCAGCGCTGCCGCCGGCATGGCCCTGGCGGCGAAGCACGCCGGGCTGGACCGGCGCCACGTGGCCGTAATCGGCGACGGCGCGATGACCGCGGGCATGGCCTTCGAGGCGCTGAACCACATCGGCGATCTCGACTGCAACCTGCTGGTGATCCTGAACGACAACGATATGTCGATCTCGCCCAATGTCGGCGCGCTCAATCAGTACTTCACCCGACTGCTGTCCGGCCCCCTGTACAGCTCGATGCGCGAAGGCTCCAAGCGCATGCTGGAGTTCGTCCCGCCGATGAAGGCCTTTGCCCAGCGCGCCGAGGAACACATGAAGGGCATGTTCGTGCCCGGTACGCTGTTCGAGGAACTGGGCTTTCGCTACTTCGGCCCGGTGGACGGCCACGACGTGAACGGGCTGGTCTCGATCCTGAAGAACCTGCGCGGCACCCACGGGCCGCAACTGCTGCACGTGGTTACCCGCAAGGGCCAGGGCTATGCACCCGCGGAGGAAGACCCCTGCCGCTACCATGGCGTGTCCAAGTTCGAGCCGGAAAATGGCCTCGCCCCGTCCGCCCCGAAGCCCCCAACCTACACCGACATCTTCAGCCAGTGGCTGTGCGACCAGGCCACGGCCGACAATCGCCTGCTGGGTATCACCCCGGCCATGCGCGAGGGTTCCGGCCTGGTCGCGTTCTCCGAACAATTCCCACAGCGCTATTTCGACGTCGGGATCGCCGAGCAGCATGCCGTCACCCTGGCCGCGGGCATGGCCTGCGAGGGCCAGAAGCCCGTGGTGGCGATCTACTCGACCTTCCTGCAGCGCGCCATGGATCAGGTGATCCACGACGTCGCACTGCAGAATCTGCCGGTGCTGTTCGCCGTGGATCGTGCCGGGATCGTCGGCGCCGATGGCCCGACCCATGCCGGCACCTTCGACACGGCCCTGCTGCGCACGGTCCCCAACCTGCTGCTGATGGCACCCGCCAACGAGCGCGAGTGTCGCCAGATGCTGTCCACCGGCTTCGCCCACGACGGCCCGGCGGCGGTGCGCTATCCGCGCGGTGGCGGGCCCGGCGAACTGCCGGAGGGCGGCAGCGAGGATCTGGAAACATTGCCGGTCGGGCGCGCCGAGGTCGTGCGCGAGGGCCGGGGTCTGGCCATCCTCAGCTTCGGCGCTCTGCTGGAGACCGCCCTGGCGGCCGGCGAGGCGCTGGATGCCACCGTGGTCAACATGCGCTTCATCAAGCCCCTGGATACGGCGCTGCTGGCGCAACTGGCCGCCAGCCACCAGGGCTTCGTGACGCTCGAGGATCATGCGCGCGCCGGTGGTGCCGGCAGCGCAGTACTGGAGTGGCTCTCGGCCGAAGGGCTGACCCGGCCCTGCCAGGTACTGGGCATCCCGGATGCCTTCACCGAGCATGGCTCGCGCGAGCAGATCCTCGCCGATTGCGGCCTCGACACGGCCGGCGTACTGGCCGCGATTCGCCACGCCTTCGGGCTGGAGAATTGCGCGGACGACGGCAGCCGGATAGGCTTCGCGGGCTAATCAAAACCCGGCCGCCATGGCCGCTCGCCCGGAAAACGATCATGAGTGCCCGTTACACCCTTCGCGTCCTGACCGACTTTGCCTCCGCGCATACCCTGCGCGACTACCCGGGGCAGTGCGCGAACATGCACGGGCACAACTGGAAGGTGGAGGCCGAGGTCCAGGCCGAGACCCTGGACGATTCCGGCATGGCGGTGGACTTCAAGGTGGTCAAGACCGCCGCGCGCGAGATCGCCGGGCAGCTGGATCACCGCTACCTGAACGACGTCCCGCCGTTCGACACGGTCAACCCCACGGCCGAGAACATTGCCCAGTGGTTCTACCGGGAAATGGCCGGACGCCTGAACCGCCCGGGCCTGCGCATGCACGCGCTGACCCTGTGGGAGACCGACCGCGCCTGCGTGCGCTACAGCGAGGACGGCTGAGCCCATTCCTCGCAACTGGCACCGTCATTGCGAGGCCCCGCAGGGGCCGCGGCAACCGCCCGAAGCTGGCGCTGAGCTAGATGCGGAATCAGATGATCCCGGACGGAGGTCGCCACGTCGCTTCGCTCCTCGCAATGACGGTGCCCGTTTCCCGCTCCGTTGCCGCCCCCGCGTTTGTCTTCCCGACACCTACAAGTGATTCGAGGCGTAGTCCGCCAGCCGTGAGCGCTCCCCGCGTGTCAGCGTGATGTGGCCGCTGTGGGTCCAGTTGCGGAACCGGTCCACTACATAGGTCAGTCCGCTGGAAGTCTCGGTCAGGTACGGGGTGTCGATCTGCGCGATATTGCCCAGCGCGACCACCTTGGTCCCGGGCCCGGCCCGGGTGATCAGGGTCTTCATCTGCTTGGAGGTCAGGTTCTGCGCCTCGTCAAGGATGATGTAGCGGTTGAGGAAGGTACGCCCGCGCATGAAGTTCAGCGAGCGGATCTTGATGCGGCTGGTCAGGACGTCGTTGGTGGCCATGCGCCCCCAGTCCCCGGCGCCCTCGGACTTGGCCAGCACCTCGAGGTTGTCCATCAGCGCTCCCATCCACGGGGTCATCTTTTCCTCTTCGGTCCCGGGCAGGAAGCCGATATCCTCGCCCACTGGGACCGTGACCCGGGTCATGATGATCTCCTTGTAGGTGTTGTCCTCCAGTGTCTGCGCAAGCCCGGCGGCCAGGGTCAGCAGGGTCTTGCCGGTGCCGGCGGCCCCCAGCAGGGAGACGAAGTCCACCTCCGGGTCCATCAGCAGGTTCAGGGCGTAGTTCTGCTCGCGATTGCGGGCGTTGATGCCCCAGACGCTGTGGCGCGGGGTCATGTAGTCGTCGACCAGCTCGATTACCGCGGATTCGTTCGGCTGGTCGATCTCCAGCACGATCGCGGACAGCGGGTTCTCGCCCTCGCGGTAGACGAACTGGTTGGGCTGCCACTCGGCCACCAGCGGGCCGGTCACGCGATAGTAGGTGCGGCCGGACTCCTGCCAGGAGTCCATCTTGGCACCGTGGGTCTCCCAGAAGTCCGCTGGCAGTTCGGTCATGCCGGAGAACAGCAGGCTGACGTCGTCCAGCACCTGATCGTTGTAGTAGTCCTCCGCGTGCAGGCCGATCACCGTGGCCTTGATGCGCAGGTTGATGTCCTTGGATACCAGCGTCACCGGGGTGTCGGGATACTCGGTCTTCAGCGCCTGGGCAGTGGCGAGGATGTCATTGTCGGCCGAGGTGCCCGGCAGCGAGGCCGGCAGGCTGGAGGACAGGTTGCGGGTCTGAAAGAACAGGCGCCCGGTGGGCGCGAACGTCGACTCGCTGAGCGAATCCGCCTGCAGCGGCAACCCGGCGGCGATCTGCTCGTGCTGGGCGCCGGTGGTGAGCTCGTCAATGAAGCGCGAGACCTGGCGTACGTTGCGCGCGACTTCGGAAACCCCCTTCTTGCCACGGTCAAGCTCCTCGAGCACGACCATGGGCAGGAAGATGTCGTGTTCCTTGAAGCGGAACAGCGCCGTGGGGTCGTGCATCAGGACATTGGTGTCCAGGACGAGCAGGCGTTTCGGATCCTGGGCGATCGCGTTCATGACACCTCCGGGGCGCAGTGGGGGAAGAGGGGCTCAGCTCCCTGCGAGTTCGCGCACCGCGGCGAGGACCTCGTCCACATGGCCCGGCACCTTCACCTTGCGCCACTCCTTGCGCAACACGCCATCGGCATCGATCACGAACGTGGAGCGCTCGATACCACGCACCTGCTTGCCGTACATGTTCTTCATCTTGATGACATCGAAGGCGTCGCACAGGGTCTCGTCGCCATCGCTCAACAGATCGAAGGGCAACTCCTGCTTGGCGCGGAAGTTCTCGTGGCTCTTCACGCTGTCGCGCGAGACACCGAGGATCACTGCACCGGCGGCGTCAAAGGCGGCCTGGTTGGCAGCAAAGTCGCGGCTCTCGTTGGTGCAGCCGGGGGTACTGTCCTTGGGGTAAAAATACAGGACCACGATGCGGCCCTTGAAGTCGGCCGGTCCCAGCGTCTGGTCGCCGGTCGCCGGCACACGCAGGTCCTCGGGTACCCGCTGGTCGATTGCGATGCTCATCAGGCGTTGCTCCTTGAGTAGAGGGTCTCAAAGCAGAAGACTGCGGACGCCACGCGAGCCCGGCCGGTTCAGGCCTTGATCGGGTCCAGCACGCCGTCCACGTTCAGTTCGTCACAGAAATCCATGAACTCGCCACGCAGGGTGGCCAGGTGCTGCCCTGCGGGGATATCCACGACCATGTTGGCCGCAAACATGCGCGCCCCGGTCTGCTGGGCAATGTATACCCGGGTCTGGACGTCGCGCAGGTTCACTCCACGGCTGGTAAAGAAATCGGCCAGGGCATTCAGCAGGCCCGGGGTGTCCAGGGCTACTGCGTCCACGGCATAGGGCATCGCCGCCTCGGGGCGCTCCTCCAGCGGGCCGCGACGGGCCACCACGACCAGCCCCATCTCCGCCTCCAGGCGCTGCAGACGGGACTCCAGGGTACCCAGGGTCTTCCAGTTGCCACTGGCGCTAAGCGCCATGCAGCAGTAGCCACCCACGACCGTGATGCGACTGGATTCGAGATTGCAGCCGGTATCGGCGATCACGCGGGTCACGCTGGACACCAGACCGGGCTGATCGGGCCCGATCAGGTTGAGGATCAAGTGGGTGTGGGTGCCCGCGCCAACCACCTCAGCCATGCGGCACCCGCCGGCTGCGCGCGAGGCAAGGGACGGGCAAGCACCCGGGGGGGCTCTGCGTGAAAGCGGCAACAGGCATGATGGCTCGCAACATACCACCTTGCCCCGGCGGCGCCAACGCAGCCGGGCGACTTGATCCGCGTGTCTCCCCGCCAGGGGAGGCGACCGGGTGCACGAAAGACGAGGTGCGGCGAACACCCGGCCGAAGGAATCTTGAATGCCCTGTCACCCGCCCGTTAGACTGCACCATTACCGTTGTTGGAGGAGTCGATGTTTCAAGGCAGCATGGTCGCACTGGCGACCCCGATGCACGCGGACGGCAGCCTGGACTGGCCGGCCCTGGATCGGCTCCTGGAATTCCACATCGAGGCCGGCACCGATGCCATTGTTGCCGTCGGCACCACCGGTGAATCCGCGACCCTCGATTTCGACGAGCACTGCGAGGCCATCGCCCACACGGTGAAGACCGTCGCGGGGCGCCTGCCGGTGATCGCGGGTACCGGCGCGAACTCCACGCGCGAGGCCATCGCCCTGACCCGCTGCGCCAAGGAAGGCGGCGCGGATGCCTGCCTGCTGGTCTCCCCCTACTACAACAAGCCGACCCAGGAAGGCCTTTACCTGCACCACAAGGCCATTGCGGAAGCGGTGGACATCCCGCAGATCCTGTACAACGTGCCTGGCCGCACCGCAGTCGATCTGTTGCCGGAGACGGTGGAGCGTCTGGCCGACATCCCGAACATCATCGGGATCAAGGAAGCCTCGGCCAGTAACGAACGAACCGCCGAGCTGGTCGCCCGTGTCGGCAACCGCTTGGACCTCTACAGTGGGGATGACGGCAACGGGCTGGCCTTTCTGCTCGCGGGCGGCCACGGGGTTATCTCGGTCACCGCCAACGTCGCACCGCAACTGATGGCCGCGATGTGCCGCGCCGTGCGCGAAGGCCGCCCCGACGAGGCGCGTGAGATCAATCGCCAGTTGGACGGGCTGCATTCGGCCCTGTTCCTCGAGGCCAACCCGATTCCGGTCAAATGGGCGCTGCAACGCATGGGGCTCATGGAGGAAGGCATCCGCCTGCCTCTGACTCCGTTGTCCGAACCCTTCCATGCGCCGGTCCTGGACGCGATGCGCCAGGCCGGCATAGAGGTCTGATCCCCGACATGAAACAGTCTGCCAAGCTCCACCGTCACGCGACCCGCACCGCCCTGGCCCTGGCTACGGGCCTGGCCATCGCCGGGTGCTCGACCTCCGGCGACCGCCAGTCCGGCCCCGAGTACGAAATGAGTCGGCAGATGGACAACCTCGAGGTCCCGCCGGACCTGATCGCGCCCGACAGCGAACGCGCCTACCGTATTCCGGACGCCCCGGGCGAACGGATCAGCGCCCGCGAGATGCAGCAAGACTCCGCGGCCCGCCAGCAGCAGCGCCAGCCCACCGGGGCAACCGCGCCGGTCCGCAGCGATGCCCGGGTGCTTCCGGAATCGACCGAGATCCAGCTGATGCGCGAAGGCAGCGTCCGCTGGCTGAGTGTCGAGGTGGCCCCGGAGGATCTCTGGGATCGCCTGACCGCATTCTGGGACAGTCAGAACCTGCGCCTGGAGCGCAACGAACCCCAGGTCGGCGTCATGGAGACCGAATGGGCCGAAGACCGCGCCGGGATTCCGCTGCGGGGCACACAGAACATCTTCGCCCGTGCGCTGGGTAACGTGTACGACGCCAACACGCGCGACCAATACCGCCTGCGCGTCGAACGCGACAATGGCCGCTCAGCCATCTACATCTCGCACCGAAGGGCCACCGAAGAACCCGAGGGCGAGACCTGGCGCTGGGCAATGCGCCCGTCCGATCCCGAACTCGAGGCCGAAATGCTTAATCGCCTGCGTGTCTACCTCGCCACGGGCGAGACCCCCGAGGGCGGCACCCGGGTAGCCGAGACCATTGGCGACCGTCCGACCGAGCTGCACCAGACGGAACACGAAGGCCACCCGGTACTGGTGACGGGCAGCGACTTCGACCGCATGTGGTCGCAGATGGGCACCTACCTGGACCGCGCCGGCCTCCTGGTGGACGAGCAAGACCGCAATACGGGGACCTTCGAGGTGACCTATCGCCCCGACATGGTCGGCGAGAGCGAACGCGGCGGCTTCTTCAGTCGGATCTTCGGGCGCGGCGGTGATCGTCGCGAGAACGAGCGTTATCAGATTCGCCTGACCGACATCGGCGACGGCGATCTGCGAATCGAGGCGCGCGACATCGATGGCGAGCCCCTTGGCCGCCGTGACGCCGAGTTCGTACTGGAGCAGATCGAGCAGCAGATCCTTCGCTAGAACGCGGCGAGCCCAGCCACCATGATCCGCTTCTGCTCCCTGGGCAGCGGGAGTTCCGGCAACGCCCTGGTGGTCGAGATCGGTGCCACCCGCCTGCTGGTGGATTGCGGATTCTCGATGCAGGAGCTGGAACGCCGCCTGTCCCGGGTCGACCTGACCCCACAGGACCTGACGGCCGTCCTGGTGACCCATGAGCACGCCGACCACATCGGCGCCACCGCGCCGCTATCCCGGCGTTACGGCCTCACCGTATTTACCAGCCCCGGCACCCGATTGGCCGCCCGCGACACCGGTTTTGCTCACATCCAGGAGATCCAGGCGGATGCACCGCTGGAGATCGACGACGCCTGGGTGCAACCGTACACGGTGCCGCACGACTCCCGCGAACCCCTCCAATTCGCGTTTTCCGACGGCGATCACCGGCTGGTCCTGATGACGGATGCCGGCCACATCTCCCCGCACATGGTCGACGTGGCCAATGCAGCCGAAGCCCTGTTACTGGAGTGCAACCACGACCCTGCCATGCTCGCCGCCGGGCGGTACCCGGCATCGCTCAAGCGACGTATTGCGGGCGGTTACGGCCACCTACCGAATCACGCGGCCACCGACCTTCTCCATCGCATCGATCGATCCAGGCTACGCCACGTGATCGGTATGCACCTGTCGAGTGACAACAACCACGAGGGGCTTGCACGCCAGGCGCTCGCCGACGGCCTTGGCTCCTCCCCATCCGACCCCGAGATCGCAACCCAGGACTACGGCTTCACGTGGCGAACCACGGCTCAAGCCTGACTCCAACTACCCGTCCAACGCCGTGCCCCCGGTCACATCAGCCCGGCCGCGGCCGCATGTCGAAGGGCTGCGCCAATCAACCCACATGGCGCAGCCCCCTCCGGCCACCTGACGCTGGGGTCGGAAACCAAGGCCGGCTCTCCAACGTGGTCCCAAGCCCAGTGTGATCAGCGGCGCGACTCCCGAAGGAAATACAGGCCCCCGATCACGAAGGCCACGCCAATGACTGTTGCCACCGGCCCGCCAAACCCGGAACCCTCCCGCGGCGCAATGGGCGTGAAAGCCAACTGTCCGCCGAAAATCGCATAGAGTCCAATTCCGAGCAGCACCAGCCCTACCAGGACTAACCCGCCGTCCGTCCGCTTCTGTCTCATCCCAGCCTCCGTCTCGGCACCTGCGTCCCTTGCAAACCGGCCAAGGGCCGCAGCAGCAGCCTTCACCGTCCGCACACGGTGCCTGACTAACACGCATAAAAAAAGCCCGGCCCCCAAAAAGGGGACCGGGCTTCGGATTAATGCCTGGCGGTGACCTACTCTCACATGGGGAGACCCCACACTACCATCGGCGCAGAGCAGTTTCACTTCCGAGTTCGGGATGGGATCGGGTGGTTCCTACTCGCTATTGCCGCCAGACAAACTGGCTAGACCACGCGGACTGTTCCACGTCATCTAAATTCGGAATGCATTCTAGGCTTGTGTACGTAGCGATGTGTCAAACGAGACCACCAACACTTTGGGTGTTATATGGTCAAGCCTCACGGGCAATTAGTACTGGTTAGCTACACGCGTTACCGCGCTTCAACACCCAGCCTATCAACGTTGTAGTCTTCAACGGCCCTACAGGGACCTCGAGGGTCCAGGGAGATATCATCTTCAGGTGGGTTTCCCGCTTAGATGCTTTCAGCGGTTATCCCTTCCGCACTTAGCTACCCGGCAATGCCACTGGCGTGACAACCGGAACACCAGAGGTGCGTCCATCCCGGTCCTCTCGTACTAAGGACAGATCCTGTCAAATCTCCGACGCCCACGGCAGATAGGGACCGAACTGTCTCACGACGTTCTAAACCCAGCTCGCGTACCACTTTAAATGGCGAACAGCCATACCCTTGGGACCTGCTTCAGCCCCAGGATGTGATGAGCCGACATCGAGGTGCCAAACACTGCCGTCGATATGGACTCTTGGGCAGTATCAGCCTGTTATCCCCGGAGTACCTTTTATCCGTTGAGCGATGGCCCTTCCATACAGAACCACCGGATCACTAAGACCTGCTTTCGCACCTGCTCGACGTGTCTGTCTCGCAGTTAAGCACCCTTATGCCTTTGCACTCGTCGCGCGATTTCCGACCGCGCTGAGGGTACCTTCGCACTCCTCCGTTACTCTTTGGGAGGAGACCGCCCCAGTCAAACTACCCACCACACACGGTCCCCGACCTGGATAACAGGCCTGGGTTAGAACTCCAAAATTGCCAGGGTGGTATTTCAAGGTTGGCTCCGCCGAGACTGGCGTCCCGGTTTCAAAGCCTCCCACCTATCCTACACAAACAAGTTCAAAGTTCAGTGTGAAGCTGTAGTAAAGGTTCACGGGGTCTTTCCGTCTAGCCGCGGGTACACAGCATCTTCACTGCGATTTCAATTTCACTGAGTCTCGGGTGGAGACAGCGCCGCCATCGTTACGCCATTCGTGCAGGTCGGAACTTACCCGACAAGGAATTTCGCTACCT